>CAVPXZ010000027.1:0-303559 GCA_963709825.1 uncultured Alphaproteobacteria bacterium | reverse complement strand
TAACGATGCTTCCTTATCATTGTGATTGATGGCTTCAGCACAAGCTTCCAGTTCGGTGTGGACCACGTGCCGAATGGCCGCTGCGGTTTCCTGGATAGTCATAGTGGCACCCGGCGGCTAAATGTCGAATTTCGACCGGTGCCGATACAAATCAGCACAAAGACGCCATGCCGACAATGGATGCTCGCGAACAGGCTTATGCCGAACGTGAGGGGTCCCGCAGTGCGTGGAGACACGGATGACTGAGCCTTCGGTTCCAGCAGGACAGAAGAACGCTGCTGGCATCGCAGCCGCCTGATCCCGAAGTCTAAAATTCAAGCTTCTAAGCCGCTGGGGCAATTCCTCGGCGGCTTTTGTTTTCCAAAATGGGTCAGCGCGACTCCTGACTCGCAGACACACCCGCATCATAGTCGTCTAGTTTTTTCTGAGCCAAGGCGACCTCACGTTCGGCCTCGCGGAGGAATTCTCGTTGCTCAAGCGGGCCTAACTGTTGCACGTGCGCTAGATGCTGTTGCGCGGCTCGTAGCTTATTGACGTAATGAGGACGAATGAGATCGATCATGATCGCGCTCGGCTACTACTATTTCGACGACGAGCGCGCACGGCGCGCTGCGGCCTCCCGGACTGTGAAGCACTCGGCGTCGCTCCTCGATCATTCATGGTGGCGAGAAGCGGCGAGGTGCAGGCTGCTGCGATGCTCGCCCCTCGCTATCAACAACCGGCCATGCCGTCGGACTGATAATCGCTATTGCGGTTTCGGCTCCGGTTTGACCATCGTGTGATGATGGTGGTGGTGATGATGATGATGGACGACCATCTTATTATCGTGCTTGCCTTCCATTTTCTCGGCTGGCATCTGCGTTTCCTTCCTTTCCTGCGCAAAGGCAGGGACGGCGAGGCCGAGCGAAACAAAGGCCGCCAAGGCAATAGCAAACTTGCTCATCAATTCCTCCTGAGAGTGGACCAACAACAGATAACCTGTAGGCTGAAACAAAGTTCGGGTCGGATAGCAATAACCAAAGACCCCGCCCGTGGCCATAGGTTGGGTCCTTGTACGCCTGCATATACGTACACAGACGGGCGCCTCGGGGGCTGGGGGGCTGGAATGCGCCCAGCACTTATGTCCTTGAACCGAATGCTTTTCTAAATCTGTATAAAACAGCTCACTCTACATGGCAGTGCATAAGTGGGATAACTCACACGCTTTGCAGAAAGAAAAAGGTCCCTCGCAAAGCGCACCGCGAAATGGCATGGCGCCAACATTACTTAGTCGGCTCGGACGTGCCGAGCACCGCTACCACCATCGGCGTCTGCCCCAGCCTCCACCCCAGCCGCCCCTAAAGCGGCCTCCACCTCGCAGAAGCCGGCCGACACGAGCGAAATTATGATAATTGGAACTTCTCTAACAGCTGCGGCGGCGTTAGTAGTGGGTCATCCTGAGGAGCCGACTTTGCTAGACTCGACGTCCGCGACAACTACGTATCAACGCAAGACGGTTGATGGTGTCGGAGTTTTCTATCGCGAGGCCGGTCCGAAGGACGCGCCGACGATCGTGCTGCTGCATGGTTTTCCCTCTTCGTCGCGCGAGTTCGATGCGCTCATCCCCTTGCTCGCAACACGCTATCACCTGGTAGCACCGGATTTTCCGGGATTCGGTCAGAGTGCCGCCCCGCCGCCATCGTCGTATACGTACACCTTTGATAATTTGGCCAAGACGATCAACGGTCTTCTTGAGCAACTCGAAATCAACAAATACACGTTCTTTCTTCATGACTATGGCGGCCCGGTCGGCTTTCGCATCATGGCGGAGCATCCGGAGCCGCCGCGGGCGCTTATCATCCAGAATGCCAATGCCTACAAGGAAGGCTTGGGTGCCAAATGGGCCGGCATCGCGCAATATTGGGGCGATCCGAAAGCGCACCCAGAAGTGTTCGATGCGTTCGTGTCGTTCTCAGCGACCGAACAGCGTCACACCCTGGGCACCTCGCGTCCCGAACGTTATAATCCGGATACCTGGACCGACGAGTACGCGCACCTGTCGAGACCCGGCCAACGCGAGATCCAGGCCAGTCTGCTCTACGACTACCGGACAAACGTCGCTTCGTATCCGGCGTGGCAAGCGTGGTTGCGCCAGCACAAGCCACCGACTTTGGTGGTCTGGGGAGGTAATGATCCCTCGTTCATTGCGCCCGGGGGAAAGGCGTTCAAGCGTGATGTCCCGGATGCCGAAATCTATATGCTCGACGCCGGCCATTTCGCCCTGGACGAGAAGAACGACGAGATCGCGAGTCTCGTTCTCGCGTTCCTGGCCAAACATTCAGTCTGACCGATCGGTAGATCAGTCCACGCGCCTCTCAACTTTATCCCCCGAGTCCAAATAGGAGTTGTCCATGAGCGAAGTACAAGTCGGGCAGAAAACCTATCAGATGCCGCCGCGGGACGGGATTACCGTCGCGCACTTTCTCACCGTCGCCGATGTCGAGCGATCGCTTCGATTTTACGAAACGGTCTTCGGGGGCCGCATTGACAGCAGAGGCGACAAGAGCGGCGCGCCGGGATACCTCCAGATCGCGAACACGTGGCTCATCGTCAACCCCGGCGGCGGTCCGACGCCCGACAAGCCAACGGTGACGCTCCGCGTCCCCCCAGATCCCGACAAAGTCAGCAGCTTCATGAATATCCGCGTTGCCGATATTCAAGCCTGCTATGAACTATGGAAAAGCCGGGGGGCCGAGTTCATCACCGAGCCAAAGCCCAAATACGGCGAGACGCGCTGCTACATTCGCGATCCCGATGGCTACATCATAGAAGTCGGGCAAAGCAACCCGGGCGTGACCTACGGCTAGACGGTACGACATGTGAAAGCATCCGGAGGATCGGTCATGCGGGCGCAACTCTGCTTTTTTGTCAGCATCGTCTTCAGTTTCGTTGCTTGGGGCGTAGTCACCGGTAGCCTGATCTTGCCGGAACTGCGTGGCCGAGGCCGCAACGAAGCCTTGCGGCCGCTGCTCATGTTTCATTCTTTCCGCTTCGTCGGCTTGGCGTTCCTGGTCCCCGGCGTCGTGTCCCCCGATTTGCCGGCGACTTTCGCCGAGGGCGCCGCCTATGGCGATATCGTCGCGGCGGCGCTCGCTTTGTTGACGCTGGCCTTACTGCCCAGCAGGCTCGGCACCGTCGCGGCCTGGGCATTCAATCTTTGGGGCAGCGCCGATATCCTCCATGCCAATTACGAAGGCATTCACTTAGGCGTGCAAGCCGGTCAATTGGGCGCTGCCTACTTTCTCCCAACGTTTATCGTGCCGCTCTTTCTGATCACGCACGGACTTATGTTTTGGCTTCTACTACGAAACGAAAACGAAGCCGCCCTGCCGGCAGCGCGGCGGCTCGCCTAAAGTAAGTGGCGCTACGACCTAGGCCGCGGCCGCTCTGAGCAAATTTTCGACCTTGGTGTCCAAATCATGGGCAGCAAAGTTGAGTTTGCTACCGAATGCCGGATTATTCCACGCGCCTCTTAACTTTGTACCCCCCGAGTCCAAATAGGAGTTGTTCATGGCCGAAGTGCAAGTCGGGCGGAAAACCTATCAAATGCCGCCGCAGGATGGGATCACCATCGCGCACTTTATCACTGTCGCCGACGTCGAGCGATCGCTTCGATTTTACGAAAAGGTCTTCGGAGGCCACATCGTAAGCAGAGGCGACAGCAAGGGCGCGCCGGGCTTCATCCAGATCGCGAACACGTGGCTCATCGTCTATTTCGGGGGCGGTCCGACACCCGATAAACCAACGGTCACGCTCAGCGTCCCTCCCGACCCCGACGCAGTCAGCAGCTTCATGAATATCCGCGTTGCCGATATTCATGCATGCTATGAACTATGGCGAAGTCGAGGAGCCGTCTTTATCACCGAGCCGAAGCCCAAATACGGCGAGACGCGCTGCTACATTCGCGATCCTGACGGTTACATTATAGAGGTTGGGCAAAGCAACCCGGGCATCGCTTACGGCTGACAGGACACGACACATGGTTGCGGTGCGCTCGGCGGCATTGTGTTGGGCTCGCTTCGGGTAGGCCGCCGAACGCTGCTCGATGAATGGCTTGTGATCGCTCTGTGCACACTTCTAATCGATGTTGCCCGCCAGCCTTTCTATGGCGCAAGAACGGCTACAAGAGCGGAGCGTTCGACCGCTCCCACAAGGCGCGCCTGTAGGTTCGGGAAATAGCGAGTCGGGAGAGCTTGTAATATCGGCACCTTGGCCGATATTCTGTCGTTATTCCTCTCCGCCACCCTTCGCCCTGCCACATGAGCCGCCCCGATTATCGCCCGTTCGTGCCCGCGCCGGGCAAGAGCAACATTGCCGGTCCGACGCCGCGGGCGCATGCGCAAGCGCGTCTGCAGTCTCCGCGCGCCCAGGAATTATTCGGAACCTGGGCAGCGCTGGCGTCGGCGCCGTTTAAGGGAATGACTGCGGACGGACACGTTCAGCCGCGCCTGTTTTCGCTCCAGCCGGAAGACGCGCCGACGCCGGCCATGGTCGCGGCCGTCAGCGATTTGCTGCAGCGTCTGTCGCCCGCTCAGCGCAGCGCAATGTGCCTTCCGGTCGATTCTGATCTGTGGCGGCATTGGCAAAATACTGAACTGTACGTCGAGCATCACGGCTTGCGGCTGGATGAGGTGGAGACGCCCATACAAGCGGCGGTGATGGCAGTGTTGCGCGCCAGCTTGAGCGGCAAAGGCTACGATGTCGCGCGCGACGTGATGCGCCTCAACCGCTTTCTCGGCGATCTGGTCGGCGGACCGGAGGTGTTGGGAGAGTGGGCTTACATTTTTTGTCTGTTCGGCACGCCGTCCGAATCGGAACCCTGGGGATGGCAGCTGTTCGGGCATCATCTCAGCCTCAACTGTTTCGTCATCGGCCGGCAAATGGTGCTCACGCCGTGTTTTTTTGGCGCCGAGCCGAACTATGCCGATACCGGGCCGTTTGCCGGCACGCGTCTGTTCGAAGATGAGGAGCGCGGCGGCCTCGCGTTGATGCGATCGTTGTCGCCGCAACAACGGCACCGGGCCATCGTCGCCCATTCGATGATGGGCGGCGATCTGCCGGCCGGCCGCCGGCATTTCGCCGACAATCTGCATCTCGGCGGCGCCTATCAGGACAATCGGATTGTGCCTTATGAAGGCTTGCGCGGGTCCGAGTTATCGGCGCTGCAGCGGCGCGATCTCATGGATCTTGTCGCTGCCTATGTCGCGCCGCTGCCGCCCGGCTCCCTGGCCGCGCGCCTTACCGACGTCGAGCGCCATCTCGCCGATACGCAGTTCTGCTGGATCGGCGGGTTCGAAGAGGAGAGCGCGTTTTACTATCGGATTCAGAGCCCGGTGATCTTCATCGAATTCGACCACCATGCCGGCGTGTTTCTAACGAATGCTGAGCCGGCGAAATTCCATGTCCATACCATCGTGCGTACGCCGAACGGCAACGACTATGGCATCGACCTGTTGCGGCTGCATTACCAGCACGCCGCGCATCATCGGCACAAATAAACCTGGGACTCGGGCGCGATCACGTCGCTGCGGTCACCGAAGCCACGCTAAATGTATGCAACTCGCCCGCTTCATCGGCGATCGAAACATATTCGCCGGGTCGAAAAGCATGGGCGCCGAACCGATAGCCGGACTCGTCGTTGTATTCCGCCTTGCCAGCGTAATCGAACACCCAGCGCGCATGCTCGGGCCCGCCGGGTCTGTGGAGGAGACGGCCGACTTCCTCCTCCTCGCCCCAGAATTGGCGCACACGGCAATGATCGCGATATTTATGCCAGAGCACCGGGTCGATGTGGCCGTCGGCATCGAGCGGCGCCACGAACTCGTAGCCGTGGTTCACCGACCCGGCCGGGAACGCTTTCGAGCGCGCCAGTTCCAGGCGGATGCGCTTAAACGCGTGCGGCAACTGCGTCAACACAGGTTTGTTCATCGACTTTCCGATTGTTCTGCTGTTTTGATTCTGAATGGACGCGAACTCGCCGCACTCAGTGCGTCGTCGCGGTGCTCAGTTCCCTGCGTTGCGCCATCTGTGGCTGAGTTGCCAGCGTCACTCCGGCTTTTTTGGCAACTTCCGCGACACGGTGTCTACTAGGCCGCCTAGTCTGGTAGTCTGCCCATGCCAACACCGCTCCGAAGACGATGAAGGCGAGGACAATCGCGGCAATGATAAGTGCGTCAATGGTCGGCATGACTCGCTCCTTGTATTTTATTGTCATTATGGCGTCGCCGGCCCCGACCAGCTTTGACCTGGATCAAATGACTTGGATCAAATGAAAAGAACCGGCTTTGCCCGGGGCGATAGGTTTGAGCGAGGTCAAGGCCGGACGGCGAAAATGCAATTTATAAAGCATCTTCGTTCAAGAAAGCCGGTCGATCCTCGCCGGAAGGAGAAGAAATCGACCGCATTGCCCATATAACACCGAGGAGCAGCGGCGCCTCGTGAGATCGGCCACCCCATGTCAACTTACCGTCTCGACAAGTTGTTCTCGCCACGATCGATCGCCGTCGTCGGCGCTTCTCGCCGCCGAACATCGCCGGGCGGGGCCGTGCTCGCAAATCTGCGCCGTGCCGGTTTCGCCGGCACGATTCATCTCGTCAATCCCCACTACGCCGAGATTGACGGCATTCCTGCGTTCAAATCCTATGATGCGCTTCCAGATGTGCCCGACGTCGCAGCCATCGCGGTGCCGCCTGCGGCCGTTCCATCCGTCGTGGCTGAGGCGGCGGCGAAAGGCACCGCCGCCGGCATCATCATCACCGCTGGGCTGGGTCACGGGCCCGGTTCGCTCGCCGAGCTTTGCGAGAACAACGCCCGCGCGGCGGGAATGCGCCTCGTTGGCCCCAATTGTCTCGGCGTACTGGTGCCGCGCGCAAACCTCAATGCCAGCTTTGCCGCCGCGTCGCCGCCGGCCGGCGACCTCGCGCTGATCTCGCAGTCCGGCGCCATTGCCGCGGGACTGGTGCAATGGGCGTCGGTCCGTGGCATCGGATTTTCCGCGATCGTCTCGATCGGTGACAGCATCGATGTCGATTTCGCCGACCTGCTCGATTTCTTTGCTATGGATCGCGGAACGCGCGCCATCGTTCTGTACATTGAATTGATCCGGGATGCGCGCAAGTTCATGTCGGCGGCGCGGGCCGCTGCCCGCGCCAAGCCGGTATTGGTGATCAAATCCGGACGTCACGCACAGGGCGCGAAGGCGGCGCTGACGCATACCGGTGCGCTTGCCGGATCGGATGCGGTTTATGACGCAGCGTTCCATCGGGCGGGTCTTTTGCGGGTCATTGATCTCGACGAATTGTTTGCCGCCGCCGAAACGCTGAGCCGTTTGACGGCACTTTCCGGCAAACGGCTGGCGATACTGACCAACGGCGGTGGCGTCGGCGTCCTCGCAGTGGATCGGCTGGTGGATTTTGGCGGGGAGCTCGCCGCCATTTCGCAGGCGACGATGCAGAAGCTCGATGCGTCTTTGCCGCCGATCTGGTCGCGCGCCAATCCCGTCGACATTGCCGGTGATGCCGATGACGCGCGCTACGCCGCCGCCCTCGAGCACCTGCTTGACGACAACGAAAACGACGCCGTCCTGGTCATGAACGTGCCGACGGCGCTGGCTTCAGCCGCCGATGCGGCGAAATCGGTCATTGCCGTGACCGAGCGGCATCGCAAAAAACGCACGCCGGCCAAGCCGGTATTCGCGATGTGGGTCGGTGAAGGCGATTTGGTTGCGCATGCGTTCGAGGCTGCCAACATTCCCAACTACGCGACCGAGACAACCGCGATCTACGGCTTTACGCATCTGGCACAGTACCGGGAATCGCGCGACTTGCTGATGGCGACGCCGCCGAATCTGCCGCAGCACTTCACGCCGGACGTTGCCGCGGTGCGGCCGATCATCGACGGCGTGCTGCGCGACAATCGAACCTGGCTCGACCCGGTGGAGCTGTCGGGGGTTTTTTCGGCTTATGAAATTCCGATCAGCCCGGCGGTGCTGGCGCGCGATCCCGAAGAGGCGGTCGCGGCTGCCAGGCCGAACCTGGCCGAAGGCGTCCCCGTCGTCCTCAAGATTCAATCCCCCGACATCGTGCACAAATCGGAGGTCGGCGGGGTGAGACTCAATCTCGCCACCGAGCGGGCCGTGCGCGAGGCCGCGGCGGAGATTCTCAAGAGGGCACGGATGGCGAAGCCCGACGCCCGCATCACCGGCGTTGCCGTGTTCCCGATGATCGTGCGCCCCAAGGCGCGCGAACTGATCGTCGGCGTCGCCGATGATGCTACGTTCGGTCCGGTGATCGTCTTCGGCCAAGGCGGTACCGCGGTCGAAGTGATCAGCGACAAGGCATTGGCGCTGCCGCCGCTCGACCTCGAGCTCGCCCGCAATCTGATCGGGCGCACTCGCGTGTCCCGCATCCTCAAGGCTTACCGCAACGTGCCTGCCGCCGACGAACGCGCCGTCGAGCTTCTCCTGGTCAAGCTGGCGCAGCTAGTCGCGGACTTTCCCGAGATCCGCGAAATCGATCTCAATCCCGTTCTTGCCGACGAGACCGGCGTCATCGCCGTGGACGCGCGGGTGTCGATCGCCCCGGTCGAAAAACTCCGTCCTGGAGCCTTCGGCAACCCCCAATTCGCGATCCGGCCTTATCCGACGGAATTGGAAAGACGCCTGCAACTACGGGACGGAACCGCGCTTCTCGTCCGTCCGGTCCGGCCGGAAGACGAGCCGCTCTATCCGCCGTTCTTCGCCGCGGTGACGCCGGGCGACTTGCGACTGCGCTTCTTTGCGCCGGTGAAGGATTTCAGCCACGCCTTCATTGCCCGGTTTACCCAGATCGATTACGCGCGCGCCATGGCCTTTATCGCCATCGAGGAGTCGACCGGAGACATGCTTGGCGTGGTTCGCGTGCACGCGGACGCCAATTACGAGACCGGAGAATACGCCATTCTGGTTCGTTCCGATCTCAAGGGACGGGGCCTCGGCTGGATGCTCATGCAATTGATCATCGAATATGCCCGCGGCGAAGGCCTGCGCTGCATCCAGGGACAAGTGCTGCAAGAGAATATAACTATGATCGACATGTGCCGGGAACTCGGCTTTCAGATCGCGTCGGATCCGCAAGAGCCGTCCAGCCTGATCGTCACGCTGCCGCTCTAACCCTCGATATCGTCGTCGGGCAGGATCCGGACGGCGGCGCCGTCGAGGTCGTCGTACTGGCCGCTCTTGAGCGACCAGATAAACGCGACGAGTCCGGTGAGGCCGAGCAGCAAGGCCATCGGAACGAGATAGATCAGGACGTTCACGCGCGGATGCCTTCTGAAAGTTGCGGCTGCTGATCGCGCGGCAGGCTCTCTTGCCGCGCTAGTCCAGGCGCGTGCGATGCCGCCAGAGATGGGGCTGGCACTGAATGCAGTTCGCTCTCGCTCCAGTTACGGCCCCGGATCATTTCCGGCGCGACGAGGCGCGCGCGCAGCGCATTGAGGGTGACCAGAAGCGAGGAGCCCGACATGGCGACAGCCGCAATCAGCGGCGTGACCAGGCCGGCTATCGCCAGCGGCACGGCAAGCGCGTTGTAGATCGCGGCAAGCGCGAGATTCTGTTTCATCAAGGCCCGCGCCCGCCGCGCCACGACGACGGCGCGCAGCACCGGCTCGAGATGCTCGCCGAGGAACACCGCGTCGGCATGCGCCTGGGTGAGGTGCGCGGCGGCAATCGGCGAGAGCGACACGTGGGCGGCGGCCAGCGCCGGCGCGTCGTTCAAGCCGTCGCCGACCATGAGAACGCGCTGTCCTTGCGATCGCAAACGTTCGATGACCCCGATTTTCTCCATCGGGGTCAGGCCTGCGCGCCAATCGTCGATGCCGAGCGCGGCCGCTACCGGCGCGACCGCTGCTGCGCGATCGCCTGACAGCACCATGAGGCGGAGGCCGCGTTCGCGTAGCGCGCTTGTCACCGCCACGGCGTCTGGTCGTAAGCTCTGCCGGATGGCGATGGTCGCGCTATTGCCGGCGTGGGCGAACGTGATGAAGGATGCATCACCGTCGCGCAATGCGCTCGCCTGGTCGTTTACGGCAAGCCCGCAGAATTTGGCGTTGCCAAGCCGCGCCTCGGCGCCGTCGATGAGCGCGCGAACGCCTTGCCCTGGCTCCTCGACGGCGCCGGGATAGGGACTGCGCTCGCGCGCCTTTCGTGCCAGCGCGGCGGCGAGCGGATGGCGGCTCGACAGCGCCAGCCGCGCCGCGCGTTCGAGCAGCACGGGGTCGATATCGGCGGTTTCGTCCACCCGCGGGTCGGGCAGGGTCAGCGTCCCGGTCTTGTCGAAAATGACCGTGTCCGCCTCGGCGAGCCGCTCGATCGCGTCGCCGCCATTGAGGATAACGCCGCCGCGAAACAATGAACCCGCTGCGACCACCTGCACGGCGGGAATGGCGAGTGCGATCGCGCACGGGCAGGTGATGATGAGCACGGCAATGGCGATGACGATGGCATCGTGCACGGAGGCTCCGGCGGCAAGCCAGCCGATGGCGGTGAGCGCCGCCGTCGCGTGCACGACCGGAGCATAGAGCCTTGAAGCGCGGTCGGCGAGCCGTACGGTTTTCGATTTTGCGGTGATCGCCTTCTCGAGAAGCTGCTCCACTTCGTCGACCAGTGTGCCGGCACCCGCCGCAGCGACCCGCATGGTCAGAGCGCCGGAAATGTTGATGCTGCCGGCGTAAATTGTCGTTCCAGCGACGATGGCGCGGGGCAAGGTCTCGCCCGTCACCAGGCTTTCATCAATGTCGGAGGTGCCGCCAAGCACCGTGCCGTCGGCGGGAACGCGTTCGCCGGGCCGCACCAGCACGCGGTCGCCCGGCCGCAAAGCGGCCGCCGGCACCTGGACAAGTTCGCCGCTTGTGTCGACCCGGTGCGCGAAATCCGCCTTCAGGCTGGCGAGGTTGCCGGCAAACAGCCGCGTCTTGCGCCGCATTGCCAGATCGAGGTAACGGCCGCACAACAGGAAGAACAGCAGCATGATGGCGGAATCAAAATACGCATGCCCGGCGTGGGTTGCCGTTTCGTACAGTGATAGGCCGAGCGCCAAGGCCACGCCGAGCGAAATCGGCACATCCATGTTCAGCTGTCGCGCCCGCAGTGCCCGCCACGCGCTTTGAAAAAACGGCTGCCCGGCATACGCGGCCGCCGGCAGCGCGATCAGGGCGGAGAGCCAATGGAACAGGTCGCGCGTTTCCTGCGTCATGTCGGAGACGTTGCCCGCCCACACCGAAACCGACAGCAACATCACGTTCATCGCGGCAAAGCCGGCGACGGCAAGGCACTTCAACAGCCACTTGGCCTGCGCGCTCTCCTCGGCATCGACGCGCCCGGGCGCGAACGGATGAGCCTGATAGCCCATGCCCTCCACTGTCCGGATGATCGACGCGGCGTCGATTTCGTCATCACGCCAATCGACGGCAAGCCGGCGCTGGGTGAAGTTGAGCCGCGCATCAATCACGCCCGGCAATTTGGTCAATCCGCCTTCGATCTTGCGGATGCAGCCGGCGCAGGCGACGCCGTCAACCGCCAGCGTCATGCGCGCGGCGCCGGCGTCACCCCGTTCAACGAACATGGAAAGATCAAGAGTTTCGGCCATCGCCGGCACTCACCGGATCACGATGCGGTTCTTGGATCGGAACAGCCGGTTGCCCTGGCGCGTGAGTTCGATGATGAGGTCCCACTGGCCGGCGGTGATGTCGGCGTTGCCGCGAAAATGGCCGGCTCCGTCCTCAGTGACCGCGACCGTGCGATCGAGGCGCTGGTCGGGCGGGCGGGCGAACAGGGCGGTTGCCGTCATGCCGGTGAGCGGCACGCCCGATGCGTCGCGCGCGACGATATCGAGGAGTGCGCCGCCGTCTGCTGTGGCCGTCACTTTGGCGTCGACCCGCCAATGCTGGGCGTCCTGCGCTTTGGCCATGGCGACGTCGCGCTCGAACATTTGGCCGGCCTTATAGGAACTATCCGTCTCAACCCCGCCAAAAGTAGACAGCGCTTCGTGCGCCATGAATGCATTGACGCCAATAACGACGGCGAAAAAGGCGACGATCAGGTAGAGCACCATCCAGCCGGTCAATTCGCGCGGTTGCCCGGCACGCCCCGTGTTTGCCGTCTTCGTGGCGAGCGGTGGAAAGGGAGCCGCATTCCCATTGTCGCTGCTGAAAAGATCGTTCGACATGCCGCCTCACGGTCCTAAGAAATGATCATGGGCGCTGGCCCCTGATCCGCCGGCCTCCGGCACGATACTGAAAGTGATCGGGATCGAAGCGCCCGGTGCGATCTGCTCGTGAGCTGTGACCAAGACCCGCAATTCGCGTGACTGATCGGGGCCGACTTCGACCCTGGGATTTGGCCCCGAGTAGGTCGAGCTGCCGATCACCTCGACGTTGGCGTCGGACAGCCCGGTAACCTTGAGCACGAAGTTAACCGAGTCGAGGCTCTTGTTGAGAATCCTGACAGTGAAGGCGTTGCGCAACGAGCCGTCGGCGAGGCGCACGAACAGGGGATTGCGATCATGGATGACGCTGACGGCGTCGTTGGTCCGCGTTGCTAGCGCGTAGGCCATGACGGCACCGACCACAACGATGATCACGGCGTAGAGCACCGTGCGCGTGCGCACGATGCGATAGAACGGCGCCTGCTCCTGCTGCCGGCGCTTGATGTTGATGTCGGTATCGTAGGCGATCAGGCGGGTCGGGCGGCCGATCTTTTCCATCACCGCGTCGCAGGCGTCAATGCACAGGCCGCATTGGATGCAGCCGAGATTGGGACCGCCGCGAATATCGACGCCGGTCGGGCAGACATGCACGCATTGCAGACAGTCGATGCAGTCGCCGGCGGCTTGACCGTGTTCGTGCAGGACCGCGGCCTTTTTCAGTGACGCGCGCGGTTCGCCGCGGTCGTAGCGGTAGGTGACGTTGAGCGCGTATTCGTCGGTCAGGGCCGCCTGGATGCGTGGCCACGGGCACATGTAGACGCAGACCTGCTCGCGCATCCATCCGGCAAGCGTATAGGTGGTAAACGTCAAGAGCCCGATGAACACATAGGCGATCAGCGGCGCCTCAAATGTCGCCAGGTCGTGGACCGTCTTAAAGGCGTCGCCGAAATAAAGCACCCACGCGCCGCCGGTCCACCACGCCACCATCAGCCAAAGGAAATGCTTGACCCCGGTGCGCCAGATTCGATCGGCCGTCCATGGTTCACGGTCGAGCTGCAGATGCTCGCGGCGATCGCCTTGAGCCCAGCGTTCGATGGATTGGAACAGATCGGTCCACACGGTTTGCGGACAGAGGTAACCGCACCACACCCGTCCGGCGACCGCGTTCATCAGGAACAGCGTCATCGCCGCGATGATGAGCAGGCCGGTGATGTAGTAGAATTCCTGCGGCCAGATTTCGATGAAAAAGAAGTAGAAGCGCCGGCCCGGGAAATCGATCAGCACCGCCTGGCTCGGGGCGTTGGGTCCACGATCCCAACGCACGAACGGCAGCAGATAATAGATGCCGAGCGTGACGAACAGCACCGCCCATTTCACGCGGCGGTACGTGCCGGTCACGTGCTGCGGATAGACGGTTTTGCGCGCAGCATAGAGCGGCTCGTCGTCCGACGAATCCGGTTCGGGAATGAGCGACGTGCGCGCGGCTTCGTCGGCAAGCTCGGTCAGCGAGTGCTGCCCCGGCTGCGGCGCGGCGGAAGGCGAAACGGCCAACGCGATGTCAGAGCCGGGGCACATCCGTCACTCTCCCCCGCCGAATGTGTGTACGTAAACTGCAAGCGCCTTGATGGTCGCATCATCGAGCTTGCCGCCCCACGCCGGCATCATGCCGCCGCGGCCGTTGAAAATTCCCTCCATGATCGTTTTCTTGTCCGGTGCGTACAGCCAGATATTGTCGGTGAGATTGGGCGCGCCGACTTCGCGATTGCCCTTGGCTTCGGGGCCGTGACAGACCGCGCAATTGTCGGCGAAGATTTTGGCGCCGCGCGCCAAATCGGCCTTGGGTTCGGTCTTAAGTCCAGACAGCGAGCGCACGTAATCGGCAACCGCGGAGATCTCGTCGGGCTTGAGCAGGCCGTCGCGACCAAACGCCGGCATCGAGCCCTGATGGCCTTCGTCGTCTCCCGCGCGTGCGCCGTGCCGGATGGTCTGCGCGATGTCGGCGAGCGTGCCGCCCCAGAGCCATTTGTTGTCATCGAGATTGGGATAGCCTCTGGCGCCGCCGCCGCCGGCGCCGTGGCACGGCGCGCAATTGTCAGCAAAAGCGCGGCGTCCGAGCGCGCGGGCGAAATCAAGTAATTCGGGTGTCGTCTCGATCTGTTGCAAAGAAGCCGAGGTGAGCCGCGTCATCATGGCGCCGCGCTCTTCCTGGAGTTCGGCGAGCTGGGCCGCAACGGCGCTGCGGGTGTGCCAGTTGAACACGCCGTTGGTGTAGGAGGAGACCAGCGGCCATGCCGGATAGACGATCCAGTAGCCGACCGCCCAGACGATCGTCGCGTAGAACAGCCACAGCCACCAGCGCGGTAGCGGGGTATTCAGCTCCTGGATGCCGTCCCATTCGTGGCCGGTGGTGCCGACCTTGGCCGCGGGGTCGTGAGCGGATTTCTTTGCATCGGCCATCGCTCAGTCCTCCCGCAGCGGCAGGCGCGCCGACTCGTCGAACTGCTTCTGACGCGAAGGCCAAAGCGCGTAGGCGAGCACTACGAGGAACAGCACGAAGAAGTAGATGAGCCCCCAGGTCTGGGCGAACTGTGCAAAAAACTGGTAGGTCGGCGACACGGTTCTCTCCTCAGCGGATGTTGGCTTTGTCGTCGTAGAGCTTGAAGTCGACCAATGTGCCGAGCATCTGCAGGTATGCGATCAGGGCGTCGGCCTCGGTGACGTGGCCCGGATTGGCGGCGAAATCCCGCGCCTGCGCCTTGGGATACCGCTTCGCCAGGGCGGCCGTGTCCGGCGCGTCGGTGGTCGCCTGGGTGCGCACATCGGCCAGCGCGTTGGCGATCATGTCGTCCGAATAGGGCACGCCAAGCAACGCCTGCACCTTCATATCCTCGGCGATGTGAGAAAAATCGAGGTCGGTCGTGAACAGCCAGGGATAGGCCGGCATGATGGAGGCGGGGACCACCGAACGCGGGTTCTTCAGATGGTCACGATGCCAGTCGTCGGAATACTTGCCGCCGACCCGCGCCAGATCCGGACCGTTGCGCTTGGAGCCCCACTGGAACGGATGGTCGTACTCGCTTTCGGCGGCGAGCGAGTAGTGGCCGTAGCGCTCGACTTCGTCGCGAAGCGCGCGGATCATTTGCGAGTGGCACAGATAACAGCCCTCGCGCACGTAGATGTTGCGGCCGGCGAGCTCAAGCGGCGTGTATGGCCGCATGCCCGGCGCGGTCTCGATCGTGCTGCGCAAGTAGAACAGCGGCACGACCTCCACCAGGCCGCCGATCGCGATCACGATCAATATGCCGAGCAGGAGCAAGATCGAATTGCGCTCGAGGATCCAGTGTCTCTGCCATAGCGATGTGTAAGTGGTCATGGGCGGTCCTCCTACTCGGCCGGGGCCATGCTGAGGGCCGGAGCGAGCTGTTCAGGCGAATAGATCGTCCGCCACACGTTGAAGGCCATGATCAGCGCGCCGACCAGGAACAAGGCGCCGCCGATCGCGCGGATCACATAGAACGGATGCATCGCTTCGACGGTCTCGATGAACGAGTATTCTAGGAAGCCGAGGCTGGTGTAGGCACGCCACATCAGCCCCTGGAGGATTCCCGCCACCCACATCGAGGTGATGTAGACGACGATACCGATGGTCGCGATCCAGAAATGCCAGCCGACCAGCCGCAGCGAATAGAGCGGGCGATTCCACAGCCACGGCACCAGACAATAGATCGCGCCGAAGGAGACGAAACCGACCCAGCCGAGCGCGCCGGAATGGACGTGGCCGATCGTCCAGTCGGTATAGTGCGACAGCGAGTTCACCGACTTCACCGACATGACCGGCCCTTCGAAGGTCGACATGCCGTAAAAGGCCACGGAGAGCACCATCATGCGCAGCACGGGATCGGTGCGCAGCTTGTCCCAGGCGCCGGACAGCGTCATCAGGCCGTTGATCATGCCGCCCCAGGACGGCATCCACAGCATGATGGAGAACGTCATGCCGAGCGTCTGCGTCCAATCCGGCAGCGCCGTATAGTGCAGGTGGTGCGGGCCCGCCCAGATGTAGAGAAAGATCAGCGCCCAGAAGTGAATGATCGAAAGCCGATAGCTGTAGATCGGCCGCTCGGCGCGCTTAGGGATGAAATAGTACATGATGCCGAGGAAGCCGGCGGTGAGGAAGAAGCCGACGGCGTTATGGCCGTACCACCACTGCACCATGGCGTCCTGCACGCCGGACCAGACGATGTAGGACTTGGGCGAGAACATCGACACCGGAACCGCGGCGTTGTTGCCGAGGTGAAGCACGGCGATGGTGAGAATGAAGGCGAGATAGAACCAGTTGGCGACATAGATGTGCGGCTCGGTGCGCCGCATCAGGGTGCCGAGATAAACGAGCAGATAGACGACCCACACGATGGTGAGCCACAGATCGGCATACCATTCCGGCTCGGCATATTCCTTGGATTGGGTGATGCCGAGGAGATAGCCGGTGCCGGCAATGATGATGAAGAAATTGTAGCCGAGCACTACAAACCACGGCGCGATATCGCCCACCATGCGGGCACGGCAGGTGCGCTGGACGACGTACATGGACGTCGCGATCAAGATGTTGCCGCCGAAGGCAAAGATGACGGCAGACGTGTGCAGCGGACGCAGCCGCCCAAACGAGATGTACGAGATGTCGAAATTGAACGCCGGAAAGGCGAGCTCAAGCGCGATCCATAAGCCGACCGTGAATCCGGCGATGCCCCAGAACACCGCCAGGAGCGTCGCCAGCTTGACCGGTCCCATGTTGTAGTTCGGCTTGCCGTCGATCGTCAGCGGGGCTGATTCCGGGCCGCGCTCGAAGTACCGGTTGAAAATGGCAAACACCGCGGCCACGCTGCCGGCGGCGAACAGGTAGGCGTGAAAAGCATATTCCGGCGTATAGGCCTTCGCCGCGATCACAATCGAAAAAAGCGCAAGAAACGCAAAAGCGGCGGCCGTGCCGCCTTCACCGAAGCTCATGTATTTCGCTGTTTGTGCGGGCGATTGCGCCATGGGTCACTCCGAGAGCGAGTTCCGATGAGCCGGACGGCCAAAACGGACCGCTGGAAAAAAGCACGCGCGCCGGCTGCCGGTGTTGATGCAGATCAAGGATGCGGCGAGGTTTGAAATGTCGTGAGCCGCTGCTACGCCACTCACGAATCGATACCGTTCACTCCCACGGACGCGGGGAGCCGGTCACGAAGCGAAGGGGGGTGCCGGACGAGCCGGAGGGCACTCGCGGGCAGACGGGCGCGATGGCTTTTAGCGCTCCAGCGTTTTCAAATACGCGATCACATCGGCGACCTGACCGGGGTCGAGCCGAAATTCCGGCATGGAGGGATGGCCGGTGACGATGCCTTCGGCGAGCGATTCTTGCAGGCTTTCGACCGGGTAGCGCTCGTGCAGGGTGCGGAACGGCGGCGCCACCTTGAGTGGGCTTGGGCTGATCTTGTCGATCGAATGGCAGCGCGAACAATTTGTCCGCACGATCACGAGTCCTCGCTGCGCCGGCGGCGACAGCGGCTCTTGGCTTTTTGCGGTCTGTGGCAACAAGGCAGAGAACGCGACAATTGCCGCCAGAACAGTGCGGAAGCGACCTTGGCCGCTCGTTGAGCTTGTCGGAGGCATGATAATCCCATCTGGTCAACCGGCGGAAGATTTACTTCGAATGAGCGGCGTTCAGTGAAAAGCGTTCGGCGCGGAGACTTCCGTTCGTAGCTTAGCTTCGTCCTCGGCCGACGGGAATGCCATACCCGACATCGGCTCGACCCAAACCAGGTGGTCGTGCACCTCATTGACGCCTGCGACGTTTTCAGCGGTGACGACGCAAGCGCGACGTTCGCGCTCATCCATGATCGTGCCCCACAATTCCGCCACGCCATTCTTGACCACGACGTTGATCTGGGGCGCCCACGGCTGTTTCCCGAACGCCGCCAGGACCCGGTCGCGCGCGGCTGAATCGTCGCCGGTAGGCGCTTGCGCGTTGCGCGCCAGGCTGACCAGCGCATGCATGAGGTTAGCGCGGCTGACGATGCCCACCACTTTGCCGTCGCACAGGACCGGGAGCCGCTTGATGCGACGGCGTTCCATCAGCTCCACCACCGTCTCTAACGAATCGTATTCAGTAACGGTCACGGGATTGACGGTCATAACCGCCTCGACCTTCCGGCCGGAGGCGTGCACGTATTCCTCGGCAAGGCGCCCCGGGCCGACCAGGAATTCGAGCCATTTCGGCCGCCGCCGCTCGGTACCGATCTCACCGCGCCGCAGAAAATCGCCCTCCGTCACCATGCCGATGAGATTGCCGTCCGCGTCGACCACCGGCAGACCGCTGATCCGGTTCTGCAGCATGGTCCCGGCGGCTTCGAGCACCGTCTCGTCAGCTGTTACGGAAATGACGTTCCGCGTCATCACATCACGGACTTGCATGATCGTTCCCCTCCTGCCTCGATAGTACGGTAGTGCCGCTTCGCCCCGGGGCTGCTCAGCCGTTGAGGCGGTTGAGCGCGGAGCGGTTGCGCAACACGATACGCCGGGATGTCGGGACCTCGATGGTCGCGGCGCTTTCCAGACAGGTCAACGTTCGCGACACAGTCTCGATGGTCAGGCCGAGATAATCGGCGATGTCCTGCCGCGACATCGGCAGTTCGACGATGTTGCCGGCCGAGGCGCGCTCGGCCATTTCCAGAAGGAAGCCGGCGACCCGCTCCTGCGCGCTCTTGACCAGCAGCAGAATACGGTCCTGTACCCGCCGCAGTTCGCGGCCGGTGTGGGCGAACAGCTCGCGGCCGATCGCAGCGTCGCGGCCGGCCAGCGCGGTCAGCGCCGTGCGCTTGACGACCAGAACCTTCGTATCGGTGACGGCCTCAGCCGAAAAGGTGTGCTCTTCGGCGAACTGGAGCCCGAAAATGTCTCCGGGCAGATAAAATCCGCCGATCTGACGGCGGCCGTCGCTCAGTATCTTGTAAGTGCGCACGCTGCCGCTGATGACCTTGTAGACGTAGTCGGCGGGTTCGTTCTCGCCGAAGATCTCGGCGTTGCGCGGATACGACATGGTAGCGCCCATGAGCTGCATGGAATGGGCGAGCGGTTCGCGCTCACTCGCGCCGTCGAGAGGCTGGATTGCTGCAGGCGCGGAGCTACGCGCGGGGGGCACAAAGCGGCGGAATGAGTCGGTGCGGATTGCGGTCTGAGTAAGCATGGCCCTTTACCTCCGGGAGCGTCGGGAGGTATTGGTAACCCTCGGGCGGCAGGCGAAAAATTCAGATAAGACCCCTAAGGAGTATCCCCTAGGGCCATTGGGACCTGCGAGCCTCCAGCGATCCCAAAAGGCGAAAAATAGCCGGCAATCATCGGTATTTTTGATGACAGAAGCCTTGCCTCATTCGCGATCCTACGGGGCTGAAAGCGCACCTAAGCCCGGATCGCAGCTTTGGGCTTCGCGCGCGGCGCTGATGCCGTACGGCGTTGCGATCCTGGCCATTGCAGTGGCGGCAATTCTGCGTCTCGGTCTGGAATCGATCCTTGTTGGTAGCGCCTCCTACATCTTTTTCATGCCGGCGATTCTGATCGCGTCGGCGATCGGCGGCTGGGGTCCCGGGCTTCTCGCCACCATTCTCGGACTGGCGCTCGGACTGTTTTTCGTCGCCGACTTTCGCACGGTTGTCGGCGGGGACGTGGTCAACGCCATCATATTCGCGTTCGTCGGCGTCGGCACGTCATGGCGCGGCGAGCTGCTGCGCCGCTCGCGGCTTGCGGGGGCGGCAAGCGCCGGCGACGCCATCGCCCGCGAAGCCCACATGAAATCGATTCTCGACACCATCCCCGACGCCATGATCGTCATCGATGAACGCGGCGCCATCCATTCCTTCAGCGCCGCGGCGGAACGGCTGTTCGGCCACACCGCCTTGGAAGTCCTGGGAAAAAACGTCAAGACGCTGATGCCGCCGCCCTATCGGGATGCTCATGACGGCTATCTCAACCGCTATCTGAAGACGGGGGAGCGGCGCATCATCGGTATCGGCCGGGTGGTCGTCGGCGAACGAAAGGACGGCTCGACGTTTCCGCTTGAGCTCAACGTCGGCGAGATGAAATCGGGCAATCAACGCTTCTTCACCGGTTTCGTCCGCGACCTTACGGAAAGTCAGAAGACCGAAGCACGGCTGCATGAATTGCAGGCCGAGCTTGTTCACGTCTCGCGTTTGACCGCCATGGGGGAGATGGCGTCGGCGCTCGCCCACGAGCTCAACCAGCCGCTGTCGGCAATCGCCAACTACATGAAGGGATCGCGCCGGCTGCTGGAAAGCAGCACCGACGAGCGTGCCACGATTTTGCGCGAGGCCATGGAGAAGGCGGCAGAGCAGGCGCTACGGGCGGGCCAGGTGATTCGCCGATTGCGCGACTTCGTCGCGCGCGGCGAGAGTGAACGGCGGTTGGAGGACGTGAAGAAGCTGGTGGAGGAAGCGAGCGCGCTCGCGCTCGTCGGCGCCAAGGATCGGGGCGTACGCGTGCGCTTTGAGTTCGACCCGCGCACCGACTTCGTGCTTGCCGACAAAGTGCAGGTTCAACAGGTTTTGCTCAACCTGATGCGTAACGCCATCGAGGCGATGGAGGACACCGAGAAACGCGAGTTGGTCGTCGCAACCGCGGCGGTGCCGGATAACATGGTCGAGATCACTGTCGCCGATACCGGCACCGGGATTGCGCCGGAAATAACGGCGCAGCTGTTCCAGCCTTTCATCACCACCAAGCGTCAGGGGATGGGCGTCGGTCTGTCGATCTCGCGCACGATCGTCGAGGCGCATGGCGGTTCCATCGCGCCGCGGCCCAATCCCGGAGGCGGAACGGTGTTCGCCTTCACTTTGCCCGCCGTGACCAAGGATGAGGTCGGCGATGCCGTCTGAAAAAGGAAGAGTGCACGTTATCGACGACGATGACGCGCTTCGCGAATTGCTCGCTTTCCTCTTGGGTACCGCCGACATCGAAGTGGAGAGCTACGCGTCGGCCGCGGCCTTCCTCGATGCGCTTCCGGGCATGCGCCTAACCTGTGTGATCACCGACGTGAGAATGCCTGGCTTAAGCGGGCTCGATCTGCTGCGGCGATTGAAGGAACTCAAGATCCAGGTCCCGGTGATCGTCATCACCGGCCACGGTGACGTCCCGCTGGCGGTCGAGGCGATGAAGGTCGGCGCGGTCGATTTCCTGGAAAAGCCGTTTGACGACGAAGTGCTGCTGGCGAGCGTGCGGTCGGCGCTAACGCGGCAGGACGGGGAGACGAAACGCCATGTGGAACGAACGGAAATCGAAGGCAAGCTGGCGGCTCTCTCCAACCGCGAGCGCGACGTGCTTGGCGGGCTGGTAGCGGGCCGGGCTAACAAGCAGATCGCCTTCGACCTCGGCATCAGCCCCCGCACCGTGGAGATTTACCGGGCGAATCTGATGAACAAGATGCAGGCGGGAAGCTTGTCCGATCTCGTGCGGATGGCGCTGATCGCGGGGATTGTGGGATCTGAGTAAGGAAGCGCCTTGCGCCGTTGCGAGGCCGCGGCGAGCATCACGCCACACTGCCTGCATTCACAGGTCCACACGTCGGGCTGGGCGCCGATTTTCGAAAGCGGCTCGCGCAAAAAATCAGAAACCTCTGAAGAAGCCGGGCTGCCGAAAATTGAGCCACATCAATGCGCCAGCCCGGAGCTTCGTCCATTTTGCGAAAACTAAAGACGCAGAACGCGCGAGGTTGAGGTTGTGGAATCGGCAGCGACGAAGCGATCCGAAGCGACGGCGCAGACTCCGGTCGTTTTTATCGTTGACGACGATCCGGCGGTTTGCAGCTCGCTGAAATTCTCGCTGGAACTCGAAGGATTTGTGGTGCGGGCCTATGGCAGCGCCGCCGAACTTTTCCAGGCTGATGATTTCAGCGCCTGCGACTGCTTCGTCGTTGATCAGAGAATGCCGGGCATGAGTGGTATGGAGCTGATCGCAAAACTGCGCGACCAAAAGGTCATGACACCTTCGATACTTCTTATCAGCCATCCCAATCGGGCGTTGAGCGCGCGCGCGGCGACGGCAAAGGTTCCCATTGTCGAGAAGCCATTGCTCGGCAATGCGCTGGTCGACAGAATCCGCGAGGCATGCGGGCGGAGCTGACGCGGGAAGCCGCCGACGTGGTCACCCCTTCTGTCGCCAACGACCAGCCCGCGCCGCGGTGATGCTATTCCATGATGTGCAGGAGCCGCACTTCTTCGTCCGGCGTCATGTCAGCGATATCGTCCTTATCGGCAATTCCGCGTGCATCGCCGCCGAGCGCGAGATAGAGGGCCTTGGCCGCATCCCGCAGCCTCTCCCGGTGTGCGACATCGTCTGAGGGCAGCGAAGCCGCAGTCTTCGCCAGATCGCGCAGGATCTCGGCAAACAGCGCGTAATGGAAGTGCATCCGAACCGTCTTACGAGTGTCGGCCGGGCCGGGACGGTGCAGGCTGAGCGAAATTCCGGCTTCATCGAGATGCGCGTCGAAGCGCGCGGTCTGCTCGAAGGTTCCGATGTAAAGCTTGTCCGGATATTCCACCGCAACTTCGGCTTTGTCGGGGACTGACTTGATCATGGCACCGCGCCTTCGCTGTAAACTCATGCGCATCCACTAGAACATTTCCTCGCTCAGAAGCTTGACCTAGATCAACCTCAGTCGCCCGCTACGGCGCCTGGATTGACCGCAGGTACGCGGTCAGCGCGCGGGCGTCTTCGCGAGTGAAGCGAAACATCGGCATATCGGGATGGCCGCTGATCAGGCCTTCGCGCAACCGATTCGTGAAGGAATCGAGATCGACTCGGCGGTTGAGCGTGCGGAAGGCGGGGGCGGCGCTGTGCGGAGACGATCCGCTGTCGCCGACGGCATGACAATGCGAGCACATCCTTTCGGCCAGCGCGCGACCTTGCCGCGCGAGCGCGTGTGGCTCGCCATCCTCCGCGAAACTTGTCGACAGCCCGCATAGCAGGACGATGACGGCGCATATCGCTGTTAGCCGCTCAGCCATCGCGTGCCATCCAATGAGCCAACGCTTTCGTGGCAAATGCTGTGAGAATATGATGGAAATGAGTCGGACTTTCGCCGCTCTTTCCGCGTAGATGATGATTTGCTAGGCTTTTATATCGACTGTTCACTTTTGGACAGTCGATTGCGGGTGTGGAGCAATGGCGCATCATGGATAAGGCCGTAGCTCGCTTGAACATCGAGCACTATCACAAGCTGCTCGCCACCGAAACCGACGAGGCGAAGTCCCAGATGCTCCGCCGCCTGTTGGCCGAGGAAGAAGCCAAGCTTGCGGCGCTGATGGATGCGTCCAAGGTCAAGAAACTGAAGCTCTAGGACTTTTTATCCCACTCCCGCCAGTGCGTAGGCCGCACGTCGATGCGCTGTTTGCTCCTCGCATTGATCCATCCGTCGTCGACGCGACGACAAGCGAATGCGAGCGCGTGGGGGCCTTCCCGGTCGATGACGGCCAGCTCAAGCTCGCGATCGGACGGCGCGGTGTCGATAGGCTCCCACTGCATAATTCAGCTTGGAGCGCGGCAGGAACGGCCACTTTGATTTGGATCAAAGTTCCGCCGTTCGCGGTTACTGGGCGGTTGCGATCGCCGAGTATGTCCTCAAGCTCAACTCCCGATCGCGTACGCCGCGCCCGCCGCCGCTAGCCCAACTGATAACGCGAAAAGAACCAGCGCTTTAGCCAGTGAACGGCGACAAGATAGGTAAGGGTCACCAGCGCCAGCGCGCCCATCACGGTGGCCGGCACCGGAACGAAGCCCAGCCAGTGCGCAAGCGGCGAATAGGGGAGCGCAACGGCCAAAGCGAACGCGAAAAGCGTACTTGCCACCAGCGCCGGATGCGGCCGGTCCCGCATCGGACGCGCGGTACGGATGATGAAAATCACCAGGATCTGCGTCGACAGGGATTCGACGAACCACGCGGTATGAAACAGCGCTTGGTCCGCCCGGAAGACCGAGAGCAATAGCCCGTAGGTAACGAAGTCGAACACCGAACTCAGCGGCCCGAACAGAAGCATGAACTTGCGAACGATGTCGAAATTCCATTGCCGCGGCTGCGCCACCATCGCCTCGCTCACCCGGTCGAGCGGGATCGTTGTCTCCGACAGGTCATAAAGCAGGTTGTTCAGAAGAATCTGGATCGGCAGCATCGGCAGGAAGGGCAGGAACAGAACGCCGCCCGCCATGGAGAACATGTTGCCGAAATTCGAGCTTGTTCCCATCATCATATATTTGAGAATATTGGCGAAGGTCCGGCGGCCTTCGCGCACACCCTCGGCAAGCACGCCGAGATCCTTGCGCAACAGGATCATGGCGGCCGCCTCCTTGGCGACATCGACGGCTGTGTCGACGGAGAAGCCGACATCGGCGGCGTGGAGCGACGGTGCGTCATTGATGCCGTCGCCGAGATAGCCGACGACATGGCCCTTGCGCCGCAAGGCGCTGATGATGCGGGACTTCTGCGGCGGCGTAACCCGGCAAAACACGTTGGTGTCGTCGAGCCTGGCCAACAGAGCCGCGTCTGTCAGATGCGCGAGCTCCGCCCCGGTCAGCACGCCGGTGATGGCGATACCGAGTTCGCCGCAGACGTGCCGGGTCACCAGCTCATTGTCGCCGGTCACGACCTTGAGGGAGACACCCAGCTGGTCGAGGGCGCGGAGCGCATCATGGACTCCCGCCTTCGGCGGATCGAGGAAGGCGAGAAAGCCGGCGAAGATCAAATTCGTTTCGTCGGCGACATGGGCATGCTGGCGGTCCGGTTCGACGTCACGCCAGGCGACCCCCAGGATACGGTAACCCTCTGCGCTCAACGCTTTGAACGTCGCCTCCGCGGTTTCGCGCGCTGCGGCGTCAAGCGGAAGCGGCGCCGATCCCTGCCGCTCATAACGGGCGGCGAGGCTGAGCACGTCTTCCGGCGCGCCCTTGACGACGATGCGACGCCGGCCTTCCTCTTCGACCAGGACGGAAACCCGTCGCCGCTCAAAATCGAACGGCACTTCGTCAATCTTGCGCCAAGCCGAAACGTCGATGTTGCCGGCTGCCAGGATCGCCTCGTCCAAGGGACTCTTGAGCCCGGTCTCGCAAGCGGCGTTGATCTGCGCCATCCGCATCACGGTGTCGCTGCCCTGCCCGCCAAGGTCGACTTCGCGGACCAGCTTGATATGAGCTTCGGTCAGCGTTCCGGTTTTGTCGCTGCACAGAACGTCCATGCTGCCGAGATCGTCAATGGCAGACAGGCGTTTGACGATGACCTGCTTGCGCGCCATGCGCAGTGCGCCATGCGATAGCGTCACCGAGACGATCATCGGCAAGAGCTCGGGCGTCAGTCCAACGGCAAGCGCCACGGCGAACAGGAAAGACTCAAGGAGCGGTCGATGGAATAGGAGGTTGATGAGCAGCACGAACAGCACAAGAAAGACCGTCGCCTGCACGATCATCAGGCTGAATTTTTGAATGCCGACCGCAAATGCGGTTGGCGGCGGCGGCTTTTGCAAGGCGCTGGCGATCGAGCCAAGCTGGGCTTTGCGCCCGGTCGCGAGCACCAGCGCCTTGGCGGTCCCGCTTACGACCGAACTTCCCATGAACACCAGATTACGCGGGAGTGTGGTCTCGGCCGCGAGTTCACCCGCGGGCAGCGTGACTTCCTTCTCGGCAGGATAGGCCTCGCCGGTGAGAAGCGCTTCATCGACGTAAAGGTCGCGGGCTTCGATCAGGCGCGAATTGGCGGGGACCAGATCGCCCGCCGCGAGAAGAACGACATCGCCGGGAACGATCTCTGCCGCGGGAGCATCGCGTGGTCGTCCATCACGCAAAACCGTGACTGAGAGCGAAACCCGCTGGCGTAGGCGCTTGGCCGCGTTTTGGGCTTGCCGCTCCTGCGTCACGTCGAGGATCACCGACATAACAACGATGGCGGCTATGACCACGAAGCTCGCAACATCGCCGGTGAGCGCCGATACAATCGCGGCAAAAAGCAGAATGAGGACTAACGGATTGCCGAGACGTTGAAGAAAGGCGACGACGAGACGCTTTTGCTTGGCCGTGTCGATCCGGTTAGGACCGACAGTATCGAGCAGCGTGGCGGCTTCGGCTGCGCCGAGGCCGGTATCAGCAGAATGCAGCCGTTGCATAAGCTCGGAGAGCGGAACGAAGGCGAGCTCGGATATTTCCGGCGCTGCCTGCTCGGCCGCGCGTTTGGCCGCGCGCTGGTCCGCGGGTTGCGGGGCGTCGGCATCGGGCGCGACGGAGGACGGTTGGTCCATCTCAGTCTTAGGGGTACGGGTTGGCATCTTAATCGCTAAAAACGCGTCAAACCCTCGATACGCCGAACACTGCACTAATCAAAGGGCATGCCGATGTCTGGCCGTCGCACTTCTGTCATCGGGCGTTGACAAAACAACTCCGGATCGCGTTGGACGCGATCCGGAGTTTATTCGAAAACGATGATGACCGGTATTCCTCACGCGGCCTTGCGCTCGGCCTGCCTTTGATTGTCGTAGACAACCGTCGCCGCCGCGGTATTTGAAATCGGGATGTGATAATTGCGGTTAAGCTCGCTCACGCGTCCCGTCAGCGCGCCTCGCATCGCCATCCAGTTGAGGAATTCGACACCCTGCGATCCGGATTGCTTGACCCATTCGTGGATCGAATAGCGCGTCAGCGCTTCGGGCTCGCCGACGATCTTATCGAGGCAAAGCTCGTCGAATGGCTTGTTGATAAAACCCGCGCGGGTGCCGTCGAGCTGATGCGACAGCCCGCCGGTACCGACGACGACCACGCGTAGATTGCGCTCATAGGTTTCCAGCGCCCGGCCGATCGAGCGGCCAAGCTTGAAACAACGCGCCAGCGTCGGCAGCGGGTGCTGCACGGTATTGATCTCGATCGGTACGATCTTGACCGGCCATATGGGGCCCGGCCAGATCAGCGCCATCGGAATTGTCACGGCGTGATCGATCAGCATCTCCTGGCACATCGTCACGTCGAATTCGTCAACGACGAGGGCATTGATCAGGTGCCAGGACAGCGCCGCGTCGCCCGGGATCGGCCGCGACACCGGAATGCCCCAACCCTCATCCTCGCTGCGATACTCGTCCGCGGCGCCGATCGCGAAGGTCGGCAGCTTGTCGAGGAAGAAATTGAGCCCGTGATCGTTGTAGAACACCACCGCGAGGTCGGGCTTGGCTCGTGCCAGCCAATAGTGCACGTAGTCGAAGCCTTTGAAGAACGGCTTCCAATAGGGATCGTCGTACTTCTTGTCCGCGATCGCCTTGCCAATCGCGGGAACGTGCGTTGTCCCGATGCCGCCGATGATTTGCGCCATGATCATGCCCCCGCTAACAGAAGTTTGGATTTGAAGGCCTCGACGGTCATGCCGGTCTGCTGCGCGCCGATATCCTGCACGTTGAGGCCGAAGATGCCGGCAAGCTTGGCGAGGTAGTAGACGTTACCGCCGGCCTCGATCATCTTCAGCACGTCGCGGCTTTTGACCGCGGCCCGCTGCTCGTCATTGAGGCCGAATTTTTGGCAATAGGCGTCTTCGTCCTTGACGAATGCCGCGCGATTGTCCGCGCTGTTGAATGAGAAGCACATGCGGTTCAGCGCCAAGCCTTTCCGCGCCTCGGTCCCGTCGAAAATGGTGGTGCCAGGTATGTCCTGATGCATTAGCGTTCCCCCTGCGGCGGCCCACGAGCTTGCTATGAACTATGTTAGACGGCGCGGGGGTACCCGCTTTGATTTGTATCAAGTGTAACCATCGGTCGCTCGTGCGGCGCTAAAAAGGAGGGATGGCCAATGCCGTATGCAACGAATGCCGATCTGCCGGCTTCCGTTCAAATGCCATCTTCCCGCCCACGCTCAGGATATTTATCACGAGGCGTTCAATCACGCTTATGCCGCCCACGCCGGCGACATTCGCCAGGAAGAGGCCGCGCACCGCATCGCCTGGGCCGCCGTCAAGCGCTCCTACGTTAAAGTCGGCGACGCCTGGCAACAGCGCGCCTCCTAGATCGTCCTCAGTTCGAGGGCGACAAGAACCGCATCATCCGCGAGTATCTCACCGCGCTCGGCAGCCATCGAGGAACAAACGGACGGCGGCGCGGAGGCGGCGCTCCTGCGCCCGGGGTGTTTCGCGATAACCCAGCAGCGCGCCACGCTGCGGGATGCCGGCGACCGAAATGAAGAATTGCTCGGCAATCAGTTGCGGGTAGGGCAGCTCGATTTCGCCGTTGTCGGCGTAGTAGGTCAGAACGCGTTCGATTTCGCCGATGCTGCGGTGGCGATTGCGCGCGATGAAGAGCTTGCCAAGATCAGGAAATCGCGGCGCAGCGGCAATGAACAATCGCTGCAAGGCAACCGCGTCCGGCTGCAGCGCAATCTCGAGCAGCTTTCGTCCAAACGCGACTAGGCCGATTTCTACGCGCCGGCGCGGCGGTTCGAACGCGTGCAGCATTTCCAGGCGATCAGCAAAGCAATGCTCGATGGCGGCGACGAAGAGCTCGGACTTGTCGCGATAGCGCGCGTAGATGAATCGTTTGGCAACCGCCGCCTGCTTGGCGATCTCGTCGATCGAAACCGCATCCAGTCCACGCTCAAGGAACAGGCGAGCTGCGGTCTGCAGCAACACGGCGTGGCGGCGTTCGGCTTCCTGGCGCGTCGGCCGCCCGCCGGGACCCCGCTTGAACTCGGCAGGTTCGAGCGACTGGAGCGTCATGCACACAGCACCTCGGGTTGATAGTGCCAACGGTTTGGTATAATGCAACATTATCGTTGCGTTGCAAAAGATTTTCGGCGTGCGTCGACAGCTCCTGATCGGCATCGGACTGGCGGTCGCTGCGGCGATCGGCGCCGGCGTGTTCTGGTACCGGCATCGTCCGCCGCCGCCGACGCGGTGGCAGGGCTATGCCGAGGCGGATTTCGTCAAGGTCGGTCCCACCCAGCCCGGCCTTCTCACCGAGGTCGACGTTGCGCGCGGCGATCAGGTTGCCGCCGGTACGCTGCTGTTTCAGCAGGACGATACGCCGGACCGCGCGGCCGATGACCAGGCCGCCCGGCAGCTGCGCCAGGCGCAGGAGCAGCTTGCCAACCTTCAAGCGGCCGGAAAGCCCACCGAAATCGAGCAAGCGCAGGCCAATCTGGCCGAGGCCCGGGCAACGATCGAGCGGACCAAAGCCGATCTCGATCGCGGCGAATTCGCGCCCTATATCCTGATCGGCTACGTCCAGGTTCTGCTGATTCTCGTGGTCTCGGGCCTGGTGTTCGGCTTGCCGGTTCGCGGTTCGCTCGGCTTGCTGCTGGTTGCGCTCGGCCTTTTCATCGCCAGCAATCTCGCGCTTGGTCTGACCTTCTCGACGGTCGCGACCAACCAGATGCAGGCGCAGCAGATGGCGCAATTCGCGCTGCTGCCGGCGTTCTTGATGTCTGGTTTTTTTACGCCGTTCAGCGGCATGCCGCTGTGGGCGCAATGGGTCGGCGAGCTTTTTCCGACCACCCACGCCATTCGCATCGTCCGCGGAGTGTTGCTCAAGGCAACGGCATGAGTGAAATCCTGCCGGAACTTTGGCCGATGGTGCTGTTCACGCTGATTGTGGTTGGCGTCGGCGCCTGGCTCTATCGGGAAACGCCCGACTGAGTGCCCCTTCCGGCGCCGCCGCACCCGTAATATCCCTTAGGGCCAAACCCGGAATTTTTGCTGGCACGGTCCCCGAGTAATGTCGCGATCAATCATAGACCGGGATAAATCGTGAGTATCGCCTGCTTGCCGAAGGCGGGATTGAATCAACTGTGGAATGCGCAATGAACCAGAATGACAGAACCGACGATGCGACACGTCCGGAGGTGATGGCCCTTAACGAACCGGGGCCTGCGAACGTGCATAGTCTGGTTCCGGCGCAGTCCGGCGCCGGCCTGCCGGCCGTGGTTCCGGCGACTAAGCGAACGTCCAGCCGCCGGTGGTGGCTTCGGGTTGCGCTTGCGCTCGCCGTTTTGGGCGGCGGCGCCGGTGGCGCCCATTACTGGTGGCAGCGGCTTCATCCGCCACTGCCGCCCGGCATCGCTTACGGCAACGGCCGGCTCGAAGCGGACGAGATCAATATCGATACCAAATACGCCGGTCGCATCTCCGAGATGCTGGCCGATGAAGGCGACCTCGTCAAAGCCGGCCAGGTTGTCGCCCGCATGGACACGCAAGACCTTGCCGCTTCGCTGAAGAAATCGGAAGCCCAGGTCAGGCAAGCGCACCGTGCCGTCGACGAAGCAAACGCCAATGTAACGCAGCAGAAAACCCAGGTTCTGCTTGCGCGGCAGGAACTCGACCGCGCCATCGCTCTGGTGCAAAAAGGGTTCCAGACCAAGGAAGTCCTGGACCAGCGGCAACAGCAGCTGGATGGCGCCGACGCCGCGCTCAATGCGGCAACGCTGCGGGTGATCGAATTCGAGCATGCGCTCGACGCCGCCACTCACGACGTGGAACTCTACAATGTGCAGATTGCCGACAACACGCTGGTCGCGCCGCGTGACGGACGGATCCAGTATCGCATTGCCAATATCGGCGAGGTGCTTCCCGCCGGCGGCCATGTCTTTGCGATGCTCGATACTTCGTACGTGTACATGGACATTTATTTGCCCACCGAAGCGGCGGGAAAGGTGAGATTCGGCGCCGACGCTCGTATCGTGGTCGATGCCTATCCGAACATTGCCATTCCCGCCAAGGTGTCGTTTATCGCCTCGCAGGCTCAGTTCACGCCGAAGATCGTCGAAACTCAGATCGAGCGCGACAAGCTGATGTTCCGCATCCGGGTCCGGATCGATCCGGAGCGGCTGCGCGGAAAATCCGAGATCGTGCGCAGCGGATTGCCTGGGGTCGCTTACGTGTTGACCAACCCCGACGCGAAGTGGCCGGCCGCGCTGCAAGAAACCGCCGCGCGATGAACGAGCCCGCGGCGCCGGTTGCGCTGCTGCAAAACGTGACGCAGCGTTACAAGCGCGCGGTCGCGCTCGATGATGTCACCGTCGCGCTTCCCGGTGGCGGCATGGTCGGACTGATCGGCCCGGACGGCGTCGGCAAGTCGACGCTGCTCAGTATGATTGCCGGTGCGCGGCAGGTGCAATCCGGTCGCGTTTTGGTGCTTGGCGGAGACATGGCGGACGTTCAACATCGAACCGCCGTGTGCGCGCGCATCGCCTACATGCCGCAAGGACTGGGAAAGAATCTTTATCCCGACCTCAGCGTTCGCGAGAACATCGAATTCTTCGCCCGCCTGTTCGGCCAATCCCGCTCCGAACGGGAATGGCGCATTGCCGATCTTCTGCGCAGCACCGGGCTGGCGCCATTCGCCGATCGTCCAGCCAAGAAATTGTCGGGCGGCATGCGGCAGAAACTCGGCCTGTGCTGCTCGCTCATCCATGATCCGGATCTCCTGATCCTCGACGAGCCCACGACCGGCGTCGATCCGCTATCGCGGCGCCAGTTCTGGGAGCTTATCGATCGTATTCGCCGGCGCCGCCCGGGGATGAGCGTGGTCATCGCGACCGCCTACATGGAGGAGGCCGAGCGGTTCGATTCGCTCATCGCCATGAACGACGGAAAAATCCTCGCGGCCGGCGCGCCGATGGAACTGAAGGCGCTGACCAAGGCGCAATCGGTCGAGGACGCATTCGTCGCGCTGCTGCTGCCCGAGGAAATCCGCGATGGACACAAGCGGCTTGAAGTGCCGCCGCGCCGGTTCGCCGATGCCGAGCCGGTGATCGCCGCGCGCGACCTTACCCGCCGCTTCGGCGATTTTACCGCCGTCGACCGCGTCAGCTTCACCATCGATCGCGGCGAGATTTTCGGCTTCGTTGGCTCGAATGGCTGCGGCAAGACTACGACCATGAAGATGCTGACCGGATTGCTAGCGCCGAGCGAAGGCGAGGCACTGCTGTTCGGCAAGCCGCTCGACGCCAGCGACATCAATGCGCGTCGGCGCGTCGGATATATGTCGCAGTCATTTTCGCTCTATACCGAGCTCACGGTTCGGCAGAACCTCGATCTGCATGCGCGGCTGTTCCATCTGCCGCCCAAAAAGGCGAGCGCTCGCCTAGCCGAGCTCATCGGACAATTCGAGCTGGGCGACTATCTCGACCAGCAAACCTCCGAGCTGCCGCTCGGTATTCGGCAGCGGCTTTCATTGGCTGTTGCCATCGTGCACGAGCCGGAGATGCTCATTCTCGACGAGCCGACCTCCGGCGTCGACCCTTTGGCGCGCGATCGATTCTGGGAGCTGCTGATCGATCTTTCGCGCAATCAGGGTGTCACGATATTCGTCTCGACGCATTTCATGAACGAGGCCGAGCGCTGCGACCGAATTTCGCTGATGGATTCCGGTCGCGTGCTCGCGACCGATACGCCGGGCAATCTGTGCAAGGCACGCGGCGTGGCCTCGCTGGAGGATGCCTTTATCAGCTACCTGGAAGCGACGGCGGAGGCGGTGGCGGCGGAAGCGGAGGCAACAGCTGCGCCGCCCGTTCCCGGGCCGCAAGTGCCGCCACGGCGGCGTGCGTTCAGCCTGCAACGTCTGTTGGCTTATACGATCCGCGAAACGATCGAGCTTCTCCGCGACCCCATTCGACTGACTTTCGCCTTGTTCGGCACGGCGCTGCTGATGCTGGTGTTCGGCTTCGGAATTTCGACCGATGTCAATAATCTCACCTTCGCGGTGCTCGATCACGACCAGAGCCACGAAAGCCGCGCCTATCTCGAGGAGTTGCGCGGTTCGACTTATTTCGTCGAGAAGGCGCCGCTCGTCAATTATGCCGATCTCGAGAAACGGCTTCAGAGCGGAGCCATCAAGGCCGGCATCGAAATCCCGCCCGGCTTCGGCCGCGACCTTGAGGCGCGACGCCCGGTTTGGGTCGGCGCCTGGGTCGACGGCGCCATGCCGTTCCGAGCCGAAACCATCCGCGGGTATCTGGAGGCCATGCACCAGCTCTATCTGACCGATCCGGCCGTGAAAACGACGCTGCCGGAGGCGCGGCTGCCCGCCCGCATTGAGCTGCGGTTCAAGTACAACCAGAATTTCGAAAGCGTCTATGCGATGGTGCCAACCACCATGTCGCTCCTGCTGGCGCTGTTGCCCGCCATCCTCATGGCGCTGGCGATCGTGCGTGAAAAAGAACTCGGCTCGATCAGCAACCTTTACGTTACGCCGGTGACGCGGATCGAATTTCTGCTCGGCAAGCAGATCCCGTTCATCGGCCTTGCCATGGTGAATTTCACTCTCATGTTCCTGATGGCGCTGTTCATCTTTCAGGTGCCGCTGAAAGGAAGCCTTTTCGCGCTGGTCTTGGGCGCTTTGATCTACGTCACGGTGACCACCGGGTACGGCATGCTGATCTCGGCGTTCGCCAATACGCAGATCGCCGCGCTGTTCGGCACCGTCATTCTGACCGTGCTGCCGGCGACGCAGTTCTCCGGCATGCTGACGCCGGTTTCTTCGCTCTCCGGGACTGCCCAGCTCATGGGACGCGCGTTCCCGATGAGCTATTTCGTGCCGATCAGCGTCGGCACCTTTACCAAAGGGTTGGGCCTCGCCGACCTTGTCCCGGATATCGTGGCGCTCCTCATCTTCATTCCGGTATTGACGAGCTTAAGCCTTGTCCTGCTGCGCAAACAGGAACGCTAGGGGCGCCCGATGCAAATGATCGCCAACATCTTCTGGCTGGGCACCAAGGAATTGCGCAGCTTCTTCCGCGATTGGGTGCTGGTCGCGCTTGTCGTCTATGCATTCTCGCTCGCCGTCATCGCGCAGGCGGAAAGCAACTCGCAGGAATTGCATAATGCCTCGATCGCCTTCGTCGACGAGGACCATTCGGAACTGTCGCGCCGGATCGTGCATGCGTTTCTGCCGCCGTATTTCCAGACGCCGCGGCCCATCGCCGAGGCCGATATCGTCCCGTTGATGAATGCCGGGCGATACACCTTCGTTCTCGACATTCCGCCGAATTTCGAACGCTACGTCCTCGGCGGCCGCGATCCGGAAATTCAGCTCAACGTCGATGCCACCGCGATGGTGCAGGCGGGTCTCGGTTCGGACTATGCCCAACAGATCATCATGAGCGAAATTCAGAACTTCCTCTCGCATGCCGAAGGCACGCCGCTGCCTCGCGTCAATATCAACGTGCGCGTCATGTTCAACCCCAATATCATGACGTCGTGGTTCACCAGCGTCATGGGCATCATCAACAACATCACCATGCTCGGCATCATTCTCGCCGGCGCCGCGATCGTGCGCGAACGCGAGCACGGCACCATGGATCACCTCCTGGTGATGCCGCTGACGCCGTTCGAGATCGCGATGTCCAAGGTCTGGGCCAACGGCCTGGTCATCACGGTCGCCGCCGGTCTGTCGCTTTATCTCGTCGTCCGCACGCTGCTTGGCGTGCCGATCATCGGCTCGATCCCGCTGTTCATGCTCGAAGTCATGATCTATCTGTTCTTCGCTGGCGCGATCGGCATATTTCTCGGCACCGTTGCGCGCACCATGCCGCAGCTCGGCCTGCTCTTCATGCTGGTGTTCCTGCCGATGAACATGCTGTCCGGCAGCAACACGCCGCTGGAAAGCATGCCGCCGTGGCTGGCGACGACGATGCAGGCCTCGCCGTCGACGCATTTCGTGTCCTTCGCGCAGTCGATTCTCTATCGCGGCGCCGGCATCGACGTGGTCTGGCCGGAATTCCTGTTCGTGGCGGTTGTCGCCGGCTTGTTCTTCACGCTCGCCATTCTGCGCTTCCGGTCGGCCGCTGCGCAGGCGACGTAGAGGTGCAGGCGGCGTAGAAGTAACGGTGCGTTGTTTCCCGAGGCAAGGAACACGAACTTGAATTCAAATCAAAGAACCGGTGTGCCGCCACCGGCCCATCCGCATCAGCGGCGCGAGCCGCTGCCGTGGCATCGGCCGAAGCCCGCCGAAGAAGATCCCGGCGCGCCGGAGGCGCTCCTGGCGATTCGCGAGAGCCCAACTTATCGCCTCGCCGAAGACGACGCCGATTTCATCAGGCGGCCCGACAGTCGCGGCCCGCGACTGCAACTTGAATATCTCAAAGCCGATACGGTGCTTGCCGAGGAGCATGTCGACCGTACCATCGTCGTTTACGGCAGCACCCGTATCTGCGAGCCGGCCGCGGCGCGTCGCAACGTCGAGGCGCTGCGCGCTGCGGTACGGGCTGCACCCGATAACCCGGAGGTAAGGCTGCGGCTGGCCGCGGCTGAACGCATCCTCGCCAAAAGCCATTACTATGATGTTGCGCGGGGATTCGGCCGGCTGGTCGGCGATGCCGCGCGTGACGCGCGGCTGCCGCGCGTCACGGTCATGACTGGAGGCGGGCCCGGACTGATGGAGGCTGCCAATCGCGGCGCGTCCGACGTCGGCGCCAAGTCGGTCGGATTGAACATCGATTTGCCTCACGAGCAATACCCGAATCCCTACGTCAGCCCCGATCTGTGCTTTCGCTTTCATTACTTTGCCCTGCGCAAGCTGCACCTCCTGTTGCGGGCGAGGGCGCTGGTCGCCTTTCCCGGCGGCTATGGCACGCTCGACGAACTGTTCGAGGTTTTGACGCTTATTCAGACCCGCAAGATCAAGCCAATACCCGTCGTGCTGGTCGGTGAGCGTTTCTGGCGGCGCGCTGTGGATTTCGACTATCTTGTTGACGAGGGAGTTATCGATCCTGAGGACCGGGAGTTGTTTTGGTTTGCCGAGACGGCGCAGGAAATTTGGGACGGCATCCTGTGTTGGTACGAAGCGTCCGGCGAGCCGCTTGCCGATCCGCTCTGATAACTACCGCATCCGCGATTTCAGCTTGATCGTCGCGCCGTCGACGACGAACGTGCCATAGCCGCGATGGTGGATGGTCTTCGGATTTTTCTGCACCGGATCGATCCAGGCCTTGAGCACTTCAAGAATGAACAGATTGTATGTGTTGACCAAGCGCCGGTCGGTCACTTTGCATTCCAGATTGGCAAAGCACTCGGCGATCAGCGGCGGCGCGATGCGCGCGGCCGGCATTTGGGTCAGACCGAATGCGGTAAATTTGTCGACATCGCGGCCCGACGAATTCCCGACCTTCACCACTTTCGCCGCCAGTTTCCGCGCCGGAATGGCGATCACGCATTCCCCGGTGGCGCGAAGCGCGGCGAAGCTGTAATTGGCGTTGCTGACGACGCAGGCAAGCCGCGGCGGCTCGAACTCGATCATCATGTGCCAGGACATGGTCATGACGTTGGCGCGGCCGCGACGGGCGGTCGCCAACAGCACCACGGGCCCGGGTTCCAGCAATTGGTAGACTTTGGCGAGCGGTAGTTGCTTCATCGCGATGGCCCGGCGGCAGCGCCGATTAAGACGATCCACGGTATCGAGGTTATCAGCCGATAAAGCGGATTTCCGGCTCTTTTCTCGGCACCGGAGGTGGCGCCGATTTCGGATGCCCGACAATGATCGGAGCAACCGGCTTGTAGGTGGCCGGAAGCTTCAGCAGCGCCTTGCCCTCAGGCGTCCCCAGCCAGCCCTGCGCAAATCCGATCCAGCAGGTTCCGAGCTTGGCGGCGCGGGCCGCCAGCATGAGGTTTTCCGCCGCCAGCGCGCAGTCTTCCACCGCCCAGGGAATGTCCGCCACAGTGGAAATCAGAATGAGCGCCGGCGCCTGATAGAAAATGTCGAAATTCGGGTCGTTCAGTATCTCGCTGAAGTGATGCGACATGAGACCGACCGGGGTCGTTCTCACCACGTGCGCTTTTGCTTCCCGCGATATCGTCGCCAGCACGCCTTTGTCGCGAACGACGCAGAACGAGCAGGGCTGCTGATTGACCGCACTCGGCGCTTGAATGGCCGCATCGACAAGGTCGCAAATAATACTTTCGCTGACCGCCTCGGTCGTGAATTCGCGCACCGAACGGCGCGTATAGATCGCTTCCTTGAGGTCCATAGTCTGCCCTCGGCGGTTCCCGTCCGGTGCAAAGACGCCGGAAAACAAATAAAGCCCATTCGGGCAGCGACCGAGTTGATGCAAGTCAAACCGAACACGCCTGGGTCGATCGATCCATTCGTCGCCGCTGAGCCTTTCGTCTTTGATTTTGCGCAAGAAGTATCTGGCGATTTTTGCCATCCTTCATGCCAATGACCAAAGCGATCAACATGGATCGGCTGTTGCGGCGTTCTCTTGTTGTCGTCGCTATTGCCGGACTGGCGCTTGGCGCAGTCGCGCGCGTTGCCGGCTACGCTCCGATTGCCGATCTATGCTGGGTTTTGGCAACGGTCCCGGTCATCGCGGGTCTGGCCTATTCGATCGTGCGTGACGTCATCGGCGGACGCGTAGGCGTGGATGCCATCGCGTTGTTGTCGATGATCGGAGCGCTGGCGCTCCGCCAGCCGCTCGCCGGCGCCGTGATAGCGCTCATGTATTCCGGCGGCAACGTGCTCGAAGATTTCGCAGTGGCGCGTGCCGAGCACAACCTACGCTCGCTGGTCGATCGCGCGCCGCGCATTGCGCACCGCCGGATCGACGGCGGGATCGCGGAGGTGCCGGTAGCCGAGGTCGCCGTAGGCGACACGATCCTGGTCAAAGGCGGCGAGGTGATACCGGTCGATGGCGTCATCGGCTCGACATCGGCGGCGATCGACGAGTCGGCCTTGACCGGCGAGCCGATCGCGGCGGCCAAGGCCCGGGGCGAGTTTGTTTTCAGCGGCACGCTGAATGCCGGTGAAGCATTCGAAATGGTCGCTTCCTCCATGGCCGGCGACAGCGCCTATGCCGGCATTCTGCGCCTTGTCACAGCGGCACAGACTGCAAAGGCGCCGTTCGTGCGGCTTGCGGACCGCTACGCCGCGATCCTTCTTCCGGTGACGATTGTGGTGGCCGCAGTGGCATGGATGATTTCGGGCGATCTTGTCCGCAGCCTCGCCGTGTTTGTCGCGGCAACGCCATGTCCACTCATCCTGGCCGCGCCGGTCGCATTCATCGCCGGCGTCGCCCAGGCGGCGCGGCGCGGCATCCTGGTCAAGGGCGGAGCACCCCTTGAGGCCTTGGCGCGCATCCACACGGTTTTGTTTGACAAGACCGGCACGTTGACCGTGGGTGGGGCGCGCCTTCTTTCGATCGAGGTCGCGCCCGGCGAACAAGCCGACCGCGTGCTTCAGTTCGGCGCTGCACTGGAGCAAGCATCGCACCATGTGCTCGCGGGTGCCATCGTACAGGCGGCGCTCGATCGCGGGCTGCGCTTGCCCATGCCGCGCGATTTGCGGGAAACGATGGGGTCGGGCGTTCATGGCGTCATCGACGGCATGCAGGTCAGCGCCGGTTCGCGCGACCTGATCTACGCACATCGCGAGCCGGAGGAGTGGGCGCAGCGGGTCATCCGGCGGGCGTCGTGGCGGTCGGCCCTTGCCGTGTTTATCGCGGTCGACGGACGGCCCATCGGCGCATTGGTGCTCGCCGACGAACTACGGACCGAAACGCCGCATGCCATTCGCATGTTGCACGCGGCCGGCGTCGCCCGCATCGTCATGGTGACCGGCGATCATGCCGCGGCCGCGCAGACTATCGGTGCGGCACTCGACCTTGACCTGGTGCTCGCCGACCGCGTGCCGTCCGACAAAGTCGATGCCGTGCGTGCCGAACAGCGGCTTTATCCGACCGCCATGGTCGGTGACGGCATCAATGACGCTCCGGCTCTTGCCGCCGCCGATGTCGGCATTGCCATGGGGGCGCGGGGCGCCAGCGCTTCCTCGGAGGCCGCAGACGTGGTGATCCTTGCCGATCGGCTGGATCGGGTCGCCGAAGCCCTCGTGATCGCGCGGCGCGCACGCCGCATTGCCATGGAGAGCATCGTCGCGGGTATGGGCTTGTCTGGCATCGCCATGCTCGCGGCCATGCTTGGCTGGATCGCTCCGGTGCCGGCAGCTTTGCTTCAGGAACTGATCGACGTCGCTGTGATACTCAATGCGCTCCGTGCATTGACTCCCGTTCACAAGCGCCGCTCACGCACGCTTCCAGCCGCCACCGGCCTCGAATTGCACCGCGACCACCTCACGCTTGACCGCAGCCTGGACAGGCTGCGCGGCATCGCCGATGCGCTTGATGACGCGACGCCCGAAAGCGCGACGAAACTCATCGATGAGGCCAATGCAATCGTCCAGCAGCAAGTGGTGACGCACGAGCGCGACGACGAGGGCAAGGTTTATCCGACGCTCGCCCACATCCTGAGCGATCGTCATGGTCTCTCAGCCATGAGCCGCGCCCACCGCGAAATCCTGCACTTGGCTCGTCTGCTTGCGCGCGTCGTCGAAGACATGTCTTCGCAAAAGACCGATCGTTATCTGATCCGCGACGCGCAGCGCGCCATCGAATCGATCGAGGTTCTGGTGCGAATTCATGTCGCCCAGGAAGAGGAAATTTACGACGCCGTGCAGGCAGGATGACCCCGCTAGTCGGGTTGTCCCATTTTGCGAATTCGACAGGACAGGACAGCGCGGTGCGATTTGCGTCCTGCCCTGGATCAACGCGGGCCTTCGGCGCAAAGACCCTTGCCCATGCGCTAAATCAAAGTGGGCAAAAACGCGCAAAGTGAAATAAATTTTCCAAACACGGGTCGACATTGATCGACATCAAGCGGACCGCAGCCGCGAGATGTTACCGACTAGCACGGGTGGAACGGGGGCTGTTGTAATCCGTTTCTTGCTTGTGGTCTCGGCACGAGGCCACGGAGAGGAGAACCATGATGGCCATCAAAGCTCTCGAAGCCCAGCACGAAGTTCCGATCCGCAAGGCGAGCGCAAGAACTGTCATGAAGGCGCTGGTCTATCAGGGACCGGGCAAGAAGGCGCTCGAAGATCGTCCGCTGCCGAAAATCGCCGCTCCGTCCGACGCCATCGTGAAGATCGCGAAGACGACGATCTGCGGAACCGACCTGCACATTCTCAAGGGCGACGTCGCAACCTGCCAACCTGGGCGCATCCTCGGCCATGAAGGGGTCGGCGTGGTGGAAGAGGTCGGCGCCGCCGTCACCGCCTTCCGCCGGGGTGATCGCGTCCTGATCTCGTGCATCTCGGCCTGCGGCAAATGCGAGTATTGCCGCCGGGGCATGTACTCGCACTGCACCACCGGCGGCTGGATTTTGGGGAACGAAATCGACGGCACGCAGGCGGAATATGTGCGCATTCCGCATGCCGATACCAGCCTCTATCGCGTGCCCAAAGGCGCCGACGAGGATGCGCTGGTGATGTTGAGCGACATTCTGCCGACCGGATTCGAGTGCGGCGTCCTCAACGGCAAAGTCCAGCCCGGTGACACGATTGCCATCGTCGGCGCCGGGCCTATCGGTCTGGCCGCCCTGCTGACCGCCCAATTCTATTCCCCGGCCGAGATCATCATGATCGACCTCGACGACAACAGGCTCGAGATCGCCAAACGCTTCGGCGCCACCGCAGCGGTCAACTCCGGCGACGGCATGGCGGCGGAGAAGGTCATGAAGATGACCAGCGGGCGCGGGGTCGATGCCGCGATCGAGGCGGTCGGCATTCCCACGACCTTCGTGCTCTGCGAAGACATCGTTGCGCCGGGCGGCACGATCGCCAATATCGGCGTGCACGGGGTGAAGGTGGATCTCCATCTTGAGCGGTTGTGGTCGCACAACATCACGATCAGGACGCGGCTCGTGGATACCGTGACCACGCCGATGCTCTTGAAGACCGTGCTATCGGGCAAGGTCGATCCCAAGCGCCTGATCACGCACCGGTTCAAGCTTGCGCAAATCCTCGACGCCTATGACACCTTTGGGCGCGCGGCCGCAACGCGGGCGCTCAAGGTATTGATCGAAGCGTGATTAGGCGGTCTGCCGGCTGCGGCGCCAAGTGGCGCTAAGTGCGTCCAGCGGCTATCGCCCACCGGGGCGATAGCCCAACTTGATCTGATTTTTTTCGAAGTGGGCTTTGCGCTCTTGCAGCAAAGCCTTTTTGTTGCTTAACGGGGCCGTCGATCATAAACAGTCGGCGAGCCGCCGAGGCTTTTAGAGAAATTTCGGGAGGCGTTGAACATGTTTCGCGGTACCAAAGACATCATGCTGCCGACGACGATTACCGGCTCGCTGCCACGGCCGAGCTGGTACACCGAGAATCTCGGCACCCGCATGTTCCTCGACGCGATGGTCAGCCGCCGCTACCGCGAGCAATATGTCGATACGCTGTGCTGCTATCTGCGCGAACAGGAGCTTGCCGGCCTCGACATCGTGACTGACGGCGACTGCCGCTTCGACGACGACGTCGGCGGCCAGAGCTGGACCAGCTACCCGCCGCATCACATGACCGGCTACGAGCGGGGCGATCCGCGGCCGACCCCGGCCGGGCGCGGCGGCCTCTGGTTTCCGCGCGGTCATATCCTGCACGATTATCTGGAATCGCGGGTGATGCCGAAGATCATCGGTCCGGTCGGGCGCGGTGACCTGCAATACACGACGCTGTGGAAGACGGCGCAGCGGCTGACGACGCGGCCGGTCAAGTTTGGCGCGGTGTCGGCGGAGATCGTCGCCTTCGCTTCGCAGGACACCTACTACAAGAGCCTGCCCGAGCGCATGCTCGCCATCGCCGATGCCTTCAACCAAGAATACAACGAGCTCGCCGACGCCGGTTGTCCGGTGATTCAGATCGAGGAGCCGCAAATCCATCTGGCAGCCGCGCGCGGCATCCAGGACAAGGTGATCACCCCGGACCTGATGGTCGAGGTGTTCAATCGCACGGTGAAAGGATTGCGCGCCAAGACCGAGGTGTGGGCGCATTCCTGCTGGGGCAATCCGTCTCAGCAACGCATGTTCGCGAAGGTGCAGAGCTACAAGCCGTCGCTGGAAACCTACAACAGGGTCGACGCCGACGTGATCACCTTCGAATCCTCCAGTTCCGGAGGCATCGACCTGGAAGCGATCGGCAAGACCATTACCGGCACAAAGATCGCCATCGGCGTCATCGACCATCACACGCTGCAGGTGGAGAGCCCCGACGAGGTGGCGGCGCAGATCCGCGCCGCGCTCAAATACATTCCGCCTGAGCGGCTGGTGATCTCGTCCGATTGCGGCATGGGCCGCGAAGGCATGAGCCGCCGCCATGCTTACTACAAAATGGTCTCGCTGGTGCTCGGCACCAACATGGTACGCAAGGAACTGGGCTTTCCCGAAGCCGAATGCCTCGCCGCCGACGAGCGCTTTTCACTGGTGGTGCCGGCGAAATAAGCTACCGCCGGGCGGCCGCCGGCCTGTTGCTGCCGCGGCCGCATTCTATTTACGCATTCCTTTCTGGTACGCTTTCATCCTCCGTTCGGCTATAGGGCGGACGCGCTGATGGCCCTCGACAGCGTGCGCCGCCGTTTCGGCGGCCGGGTGAGTTGGAAAGGCCGGATCTGTTCATGAAAGCCGTCAGGACCAAAGGCGAAGAGGCGCGCCCCTCCGAACGAGCGCGCGCCGCCGGGCCCCTCAACTCGGGCGAGACGCGGGCGATCATGATCGGGGCCGTCGTCCTTACGATTTTTTTGTATTTCATCAAATTGATTTTGCTGCCGTTCGTGCTCGCCGCCATCATCGCCTATATTTGCACGCCGTTCCTGGATTGGGCCGCCAAGCGGATGCGATGGCCGCGGTTGTTGTTCGCGGTGGCGCTGTTTCTGGTTCTGTTCGGCATCTCGGCGCTGGTCATTGTCTTCGCCGCGCAGCGCCTCATGGTCGAGGCCCGGGCGATCGTCGCCGATTTGCAGGGAATGCTGGAAAACTTCGCTTACCAGGCGATCGGTGACCAGCCCGTTCCCCTGTTCGGATCGTCGCTGAACGCGCATGAGATCGTTCAAGGCGTGCTGGAGCGGATGCGGGATTGGTTCGGGCAGACGGACCAGATCACGCTGGTCACCGGCTACAGTCTGGCCGCCGTCATGGGTGCATTCCTGACGATCGTGCTTCTGTTCTACTTCCTGGCGAGCGGCCGGCAGGTAGCGCGCGGGCTGTTCTGGATCGTGCCGCCGCATCGCCGCCCGCTGGTCGCGCGCATCTGGGCGCGACTGGACCCGGTGCTGATGCGGTATTTCATCGGCGTGCTGGGCGTCGTGGCCTATGCGACAGTTGCAGCCTACATTGGCCTGGGTGTTATTCTCGGCATCAAGCACGCCGTGTTCCTGGCGTTGCTCACCGGTCTACTCGAGACCGTGCCGGTGATCGGTTCGACCTCGGCGGCAATCCTCGCCGGATTAGTGTCGCTGCGCACGGCGACCGGTGTCGTCAACATCGCCGAATATGCGCTCTACGCGACCGTGCTACGCCTGTCGATCGATCAGATCGTTGGTCCGGTCGTGCTGGGACGCGCGGCACATGTGCATCCGGTGCTGATCATCTTTTGTTTCCTGGCCGGCGGCATAGTGCTTGGCATTCCCGGCGTGATCCTTGCCGTACCGGTCGCTCTGATGGTTAAGAGCACGCTGGCAACGCTCTATGGCGATGAGCCATAAGGCGGCGACCTCGGCATAATGCGGGTGTCGCAGGTTGCGGTTTGACGAACAGCGGCGGGAGTTGGCGTACTGACTCACCTGGTCATCACGGCGGACGATTTCGGGCTGAGCGAACCCGTCAACGCCGCCATCGAGGAAGCTCATCTGCGCGGCATTCTCAGCGCGGCGAGCCTCATGGTCGGCGGTCCGGCGGCGGCCGATGCCATCGAACGCGCGCGGCGGTTGCCGAGCCTGCGCGTCGGGCTTCACATCGTCCTGGTCGACGGCGATCCGGTCACTGACCCCGCGCACGTTCCGGGCCTCGTCGACCGAAGTGGACGCTTTCGCAACGACCTCGGACGCTACAGCGCGCGAGTGGCCGTCGATTTCTCCCTGCGGCGGCAAATCGCACAGGAAATCACCGCGCAGTTCGAAGCCTATCGAGCGACCGGGCTGCCACTTGACCACGTCAATGCCCACCGGCATTTCCACCTCAATCCGGTCGTTGCCGCTTCGATCGTCAATATCGGACGGCAGTACGGCATGCGGGCACTGCGCATCCCGGTCGAGCCCTGGCGAATTGTCGCCGAGATCGATCCGCGCACGCAGCGTCAGGCCGGCCGGATCGTGGCGCCTTGGGCGACTTGGCTGCGCCGGCGCGTGCGCCGCGCCGGACTGACGACCGCCGACGCGGTGTTCGGCTTGGCGTGGTCGGGCGCGATGACGCCGCCGCGCCTTGCCGCGATCCTTGGCCGGCTGCCCGCCGGCCTGGTCGAAATCTACCTGCATCCGGGAACGACGAGTGAGTTTGTCGGTGCGGCGCCGGGTTACCGTTACGTCGAAGAATTTGCCGCGCTGTGCCACGCCGATTGCATCGCGGCAGCACGTCAATCGGGCTACGCACTGGGCGGTTACGCGGACGCGGTCTAGCGCTTCCGCTTGCCATCAAGATATCCGGCCGCGCCGAACCAGCGGATCGCGTCTTCAAGCGCCTCCCGATAGGGCCGCGGGCGAATGCCGAGATCGCGCTCCGCTTTGGCCGCGGTGAAGAACATGCGGTGTTCGGCCATGCGGATTCCATCCAAGGTCGTAAACGGTGCACGTCCGGTAAGCCGGGCGGTCGCCTCCGCGGCGTAGGCGACCGGCACGACCACGGCACGCGGAAAACGCCACCGCGGCGGACGACGGCCGACCAGGCGTGCGATGTCGGCGAGCATATCGGCCAGGAGCACGTTTTCGCCGCCGAGAATATATCGCTCTCCGATCGTCCCGCGTTTGAGCGCCGCCAAGTGTCCGGCGGCTACGTCATCGACGTGGATGAGATTAAGACCGGTATCCAGAAAACCCGGGATGCGCCCGCGCGCCGCCTCGACGATGATGCGGCCGGTCGGCGTCGGCTTGACATCGCGGGGCCCGATCGGCGTCGACGGATTGACAATGACCGCAGGCAAGGCGTCGTGCGCGATCATCGCTTCGACCAGCCGCTCGGCGGCGATCTTGCTGCTCTTGTAGGCGCCGATTCCCTCCTCGGTCGAAAGCGGAACGGTTTCGTCCGCCGGAGTGCCGTCGGCGCGCAAGGCGAGGGTGGCAACGCTGCTGGTATAGACGATGCGCTCGACACCGGCGCGTTTAGCCTCCTGCATCACGATGCGCGTACCATCCACATTGGTGGCAAGGATCTCGCCCGGGTCGCGCGCCCACAACCGGTAATCCGCCGCCACGTGAAACACGTAGCGGATGCCGGCCATGGCCCGGCGTACGGATTCGGCGTCACGGATGTCGCCGCCGACGAATTCGAGATCGAGCCCGTCGAGATGAGAGCGGGGGCTGCCGGGCCGGACCAGTGCCCGTACGCGGTATCCTTCGGCAACCAGGCTTCCGGCCACAGCCGAGCCGACCAGTCCCGTGGCCCCGGTGACGAGTGTGTGTGCCGTACTGTCCATGGCGATCCGCTCAGGCGACGGCAAAGAACTGAGCATTTTCATGGCCCAATGGGCAAATAAATTGCGGGCGAGTCGTATGAGCTTCGTAATAGCAATAGCAATGGTAATTGATTATGCTAAAGTTTCACGCGAACTCGGTGAATCGCCGGAACGAAGCCGAGGGACGTTTGTGAGGGCACGCGCTAAGGGGGCGTGATTGAGGGTAAACTTCACACGCGGGGGCAAAGGCTTCTGATGGCATCCCAATTGGATTTTGCCGGCGGAACTTTCGTAGAGGGACTGGTAAGTGGCACTGACGACACCATACGTGTCGCCGATATTGCCATCGAAGAACACCGCCCACTGGTCATCGCATTCGTCGGCTTGGCCTTCGAGGCGCGTATTGCGGCTGGCCCCGGAGTCCACGTCGTTTGCCGCACCGCCGAGGGCGAGTTGGAGACGGTCGCCGACAAGGCGGTCAGGCAAGGCTACCGCGGCATGATCAGCTTCGGGGTCGCCGGGGGGCTCGCCTCGCACCTGCGCGCCGGCGACTGGGTGGTCGCTTCCTCCGTCCGCGAATTGCAAACCGTACGAGCGACGGACGCAGGCTGGTCGCGCAAGCTCCTTGGCATGATTGACGGCGCCGTCCACGCGCCCATCCTCGGGGTCGATTCGCCGGTTGCCGAGCCCGCAGAAAAGCGCGAGCTGTACCGGACGACCGGGGCGGCCGCGGTCGATATGGAATCCCACGTGGCGGCGCGGGTCGCCGCCGAGCACAAGCTCGCCTTTGCTGCCGTGCGGGTCGTCGTTGATCCTGCCCACCGGACGGTTCCTCCGGCGGCGCTCATCGGTATGCGCCCGGATGGCCGCGCCAATGTTTTTGCTGTGGTGAAAGACGTCATCGCACGTCCCTCGCAGCTCACGCCGCTCGCGCGCGTCGCCGTCGATGCGTTCGCCGCTCGTGCCGCGATGGTCCGCGTGCGGCGCCAGCTCGGCCCGCATTTCGGGCTTATGGACCACGGTTGAGCTGAAATTCCGGCGAAATATTCCACTTCGCCTTTCCCCCGAGGGGAAAGGCGAAGCTGGACCGTGCGTCCGGCGTCAGGCCTGCGAGATGAACTTGGTATTCAGATAGGCCTGCAGGCCTTCGAGCCCGCCTTCGCTGCCATAGCCCGATTCCTTGACGCCTCCGAACGGCGTCTCGGGCGTCGAAACATTGATCGAATTCACCCCGACCATGCCCGACTGCAGCGCGTCGCCGATCAGGTTTGCGGTCTGGGCCGAGCCGGTAAAGGCATAGGCGGCGAGCCCGTAGGGCAACGAATTGGCGCGCTCGACGACTTCATCGAAGGTCTTGAAGGTGACCACCGGCGCCAGCGGACCAAACGGCTCCTGGGTCATGATCTTGCAGTCGTCGGGCAGATCGGTCAGCACCGTCGGCTCGTAGAAGTAGCCTTGATTGCCGCGGCGCTGGCCGCCGCTGACGACCTTGCCGCCGCGATCCTTGGCGTCCTTGACGAAGCCTTCCATGGCGTCGATGCGCCGCGCATTGGCCAGCGGTCCCATGCCGACGCCCTTTTCCAGGCCGTCGCCGAGCTTGAGCGATTTGGCGTATTCGGTAAAGCGCGCAAGGAACCGGCCGTAGACCGGCTCCTGCACATAGAAGCGGGTCGGCGAGATGCAGACCTGACCGGCGTTGCGGTATTTGTAGGCAGCGATCATGTCGGCGGATTTCTCCGGATCGGCGTCGGCGAACACCACCACCGGCGAATGGCCGCCGAGCTCCATGGTGGTGCGCTTCATTCCCTTGGCGGCGAGCGCGGCCAGATGCTTGCCGACCGGAATCGAGCCGGTGAACGAGATTTTGCGCACATCGTCCTTGGCGATGAGGTGCTCGGAGATGGTTGCCGGCACCCCGAAGACGAGGTTGAGAACGCCAGCCGGCAGGCCGGCATCGGCAAAGCAGCGCACCATCTCGACGCAGGCGCCGGGCGTTTCCTCGGATGCCTTGAGGATCAGCGAGCAGCCGGCGGCGAGCGCGCCGCCGATCTTGCGGGCCGGCGTCAGCGCGGGAAAGTTCCACGGCGTGAACGCGGCGACGACGCCGACCGGCTCCTGCACCACGATCTGACGCAACCCCTTGCCGGGTCCCGGGACGATGCGACCATAGGCGCGGCGGCCTTCTTCGGCGTACCATTCGATGATGTCGGCCGACGTGCGCACCTCGGCGCGCGCCTCCGGGTAGGCCTTGCCTTCCTCCTGCACCAGGATCTTGCTGATCGCATCAAAGCGCTCGCGCATCAGATCGGCGGCCTTGCGCATGATCCGGGCGCGTTCATAGGCCGAAGTCGCACGCCACACTGCAAAGCCCTTCCTGGCGGCTTCGAGCGCGCGATCGAGATCGGCGGCGCTAGCATGCGGCAGGCGCGCCAGCGGCTTTTCCGTCGCCGGATTGATCACGTCCTCGCCGGCACGGCCGTCGCCATTGAGCCACTGGCCGTCGATGAAGAGTTCGAGATTGGCGTACATGGGATCCTCTTGGCGTTCTCTGCTTTTGGTCTGGTGCATTATGATCGTCGCTGGGCAGAGGAATTAGCAGGTTTCAGGATCGCGTTCATCCCGCCCAGGCGCCGCGCCCGAAAATAAAAAGCCCCGGCTCAAGGCCGGGGCAAGGATGCATGCAACATTGCTGTTGGCGGCCTTAACCGTTCACAGTTGCCCGTATTTCTTGAGCACTGCGCGGCAGGTGTTGCCGATACGCCAGCTATGCGCGGCGAGCGTCGCGCCACAACGGAGCAGGTTGTCCATGGTCATGCCGCCGGTGTGATCGCAAAGAACCTGGGCGGCCGGGCGGCATGGCGCCAGTTCAGCGAGATCGATCGCGCCGGCGCTCGTGGTCCAAACACCCAGAAGCAGGCACGCGGCTACCATCATCTTCATGGCTAAAAGGTCCCCTCGTTTTGGTTTGAAGGGGCTTAGCTAATGGGCCGCGCGCAAAAAATCCAGCGTTTTTGTGCGCCGCACAAATGCCAAAATCGGCGAAATGTGCTGGTGGCTCAACGCTTTGAAAATACAATGCTATCCGATCTGTGTTCGCTAACTATGGCGAAACGGCGGTCGGGATCATCCGGCCGCCATTGGCCAACGCCCGCAAAATTTGGCCGAATCTCAATACCGCGCCGCGATCGGCAGCTCCTCGGCAGGGAACAGCGAGATGACGGTGTGGCCCTTGTCGGTGACCACGACCTCTTCCTCGATGCGCGCGGCGGAGTAGCCGTCGGTCGCCGGGCAATAGGTCTCGAGCGCGAACACCATGCCTTCCTTGATCACGGTTGGGTGGTCCATCGAGACCACGCGGCTGATGATCGGCCGCTCGTGCAGGTTCAAGCCCAGGCCGTGGCCGAATTGCAGGCCGAACGCCGATAGCTCGTCGGGGAAGCCGAAGTCCTGCGCCTTCGGCCACACGCTGCACACCTCGTCGGTGGTCACGCCGGGCTTGATCAGGTCGATCGCCAGGTCGAGCCACTCCCGGCACTTTTTGTAGGCGTCGCGCTGCGACGGCGTGGCGCGGCCGACATTGAAGGTGCGGTAATAGCAGGTGCGGTAGCCCATGAAGCTTTGCAGGATGTCGAAGAATACCTGGTCGCCGGGTCGCACCATGCGGTCGGTGAAATTGTGCGGATGCGGATTGCAGCGCTCGCCGGAAATGGCGTTGATCGCCTCGACGTCGTCGGAGCCATGGCGATAGAGGAACTCATTGACCAGGGCGACGATGTCGTTCTCGCGCACGCCCGGTTTGAGCTTTTCGTCGATCAGCTGATAGGCGCCGTCGACCATCGCCGCGGCGCGGTTAAGGAGCGCGATCTCGTCGGCCGATTTCACCTCGCGTGCTTCCAGCATCACCTGCTGGCCGTCCTTGACCTTCAATCCGGCTTTCTGCAGCTCGAACATCATCGGCGGCTCGATGATGTCGACGCCGATCGGCATCTTGGCGACGCCGGCGGCTTTGAGGATCGAGGCCATTTCCTCGGCGTGGTGTTTCATCAGGCCGAACGCCGGATCGACGGTGCCGCGCAAGCCGACCAGCCCGGCCTTGCAGTTCTCCGGCTTGAGCCAGGGCGAATAGAGCCGGTGATGCACCGCCGCCGAACCGAAGTCCCAGAGGATCGGATCGCCGCCGCGCGGCAGTAGCGCCCAGCGCGAGAGCTTGTCGCGCGCCCATTCGCCGATCTTGGTCGAGGTGACGTAGCGGACGTTGTTGTCGTCGAACAAAAGGAGCGCGCCGAGGTCGGAAGCTTCGAGCGCGGCCTGGGCGCGGGCGAGCCGGTAGCGGTGCATGCGCCGGTAATCGACGCGCTCCTCGAAATCGACGCCCATGGTGCCGAGCACCGGCAGGTGCCGGCCCCAATTGTAACGCGGGTTGATGTCCTCGGCGCGGATTGCCGTCGGCTCGCGACTGATGTCATCCATGGCGTGTCCCCTTCCCCAGCTAGCGAGGATTATAAGCGCGTCCGCTGTCTCACGGCAGCGGGATTTCGCCGACGTCCTTCGGCACCTTGTAGCCGCGGCGCACCGCCGGCCGGTTGGCGATGGCAACGTACCAGCGCTTCACATTCGGATAGGCGTTCAGATCGACCGTCTGCCATTCGTAACGAGAGACCCACGGCCAGATGGCAATATCGGCGATCGAATAGTCATCGGCGACGTATTCGTGGGCGGCGAGTCGGCGGTCGAGCACGCCGTAGAGCCGGTGCGCTTCCTTGACATAGCGTTCTTCGGCGTAGGGCGCCTTGCCCTTGTTGTATTTCACGAAGTGATGCACTTGGCCGAACATCGGGCCCGGTCCGCCCATCTGCCATATCAGCCATTCGATGACACGGTAACGCTGTTCGCCGGTCTTCGGCATCAGCTTGCCGGTCTTGTCGGCGAGATAGATGAGGATCGCGCCGGATTCCATCAGGCTCACGCCGTTGTCGCGGTCGACGATGGCCGGGATGCGGTTGTTGGGGCTGATCTTGAGGAATTCCGGCCGGAACTGCTCGTCCTTGCCGATGTCGATCGGGTGGGCGGTGTAGGGCAGCTCCATCTCTTCGAGCGCAATGGAAGCCTTGCGGCCATTGGGCGTAGTCCAGGTGTAGAGATCGATCACGGCAATGCTCCGTATCTGATTAGATGAAGATCGTCATTGCGAGCGAGGCGAAGCAATCCAGTTGTGCTATCAAGTCTGGATTGCTTCGTCGCTGAGCCTGTCACCGGGCCGGCCACTTTGGGCCGGAGCCGCTGGCTCCTCGCAATGACGGGGGTCAGGCAGCGCTTTTCCGTCCCCACAGCCGCGCCGAGGCGATGTCGGCGCCGTCGCGGATCGATTTGAGCTTGAGCCACACCACCGGCTCGATGACCCATTCGCGCCGGGTGAAGGTACCGAAGCCGCAATCGGTCGAGGCGATGATGCGCTCGCGATCGCCGATCACTGCGACCGCCTCCTCGATCCTTCGCGCCACCACTTCCGGATGCTCGACGAAGTTGCTCGTGGAATCGACCACGCCGGGGATGAGGATCATGTCCTTGGGGAATGGCACGCGCGTGAGCGCCGGATATTCGTGGGCGTGGCGCGGATTGGAAAACTCGATCGATAGCGCCCCGACCTTGGCCTGGTAAAGCGCAGGCAGGATTTTCTCCAATGCGATGTCGTGGATGTGCGGGCCTTCCCAGTTGCCGTAACAAATATGCAGCCGCACCCGATCGCGCGGGATGCCCTCAATGCCTTTGTTGATCATGGCGACGTGCAGCTCGCAGGCCTTGACGAAGTCGGCATCGGAGCCATCGCGGTAGAACATGGTGCGATCCATGGCGAGATCGGGCGCGTCGATTTGCAGGACGAGGCCGGCCTTGTGAATCGCCATGTACTCGTTGCTCATCTCGCGCGCGAGCGCCGCAAGATAGGCTTCGTTGCTGTCGTAATAGGCGTTGAGCATGGTCGAGGCGATGATGCCGGGCGAAGGCGCGGTCATGAATATTTCCGCAAGCGGCTTGCCCTCGCCGGCGATACGCACAAAGCGCGCGATCTCGCGCTCGATCGCCGAGGTGTCGTGATAGTGCAACTCGCCCTGGGCTTCCGGCGCGTTCTGCTGCCGGCTCACGTTCGGGAACCGGCGTGTGAGATATTGCACCAGCTCGGGAAACTCCTCGAACTCGCGGCCGCGCCGGCGCTTGGATTGGCCGCCGAAACCAGACATCCGCTGCGGCACATAGGTCTGAAAGCCGACGCGCTGCTGCTCGCCGTCATTGCCGCTGTCGATGCCGGCTTGCTTCTGTTTGGCGACCACGTGGCGCACCGCCGTGTCCATCTCGGCCTCAAGTTTCGCCTGGTCGTAGCTTTCGCCCGCCTCGCGCCGGACCAGCAGCTCGCTCAACGCTTCGCTGCGCGGCAGGCTGCCGACATGGGTGGTGAGAATGCGGTCGCGGCTTGAAATCATGACGGGGACTCCGGCATTGGACTTGCGGCGCTTGTCATAGCCTAATTCAGGCGTATTGCCAGCCGCATGGCCGGCGTGGTTGCGGCCGAATTCCTGCATCGGCATAATGCGTTGTGGTGGGCATGCCGTGGGCAACACCGCAGCCCCAATCGAGGAAACGCCGCGATGAATGTCGCTCGGCCGAGCTTGACGCCGCACGCGTCCGTCGACGCGATACCGCGCGACTATAATTTCGCGGCTAATATCCTGGCGCGCAATCTTGATGCCGGTCGCGCCGGTAAGCTTGCCTATATCGATGCGCGCGGCAGTTTTACCTACGGCGAACTCGCTCGCCGCGTCGAAAGCTTTGGTCATGCGCTGCGCTCGCTCGGCATCCGGCGCGAAGAACGCATTCTCATCTGTCTGCTCGACAGCATCGACTGGCCGACTGCATTTCTCGGCGCGATCAAGGCCGGCGTGGTGCCGGTGCCGGTCAACACGCTTCTGACCGAGGCCGACTATCGCTTCATGCTGGAGGACAGTCGCGCGCGGCTCTTGGTCGTTTCCGAAGAGCTTTTCGCCAAATTCGCCGACATCATCGGAGCGTGCCCGGAGCTCGCGCACGTCGTTGTCTCGGGAGACAACGGCCACGGTCATCCGCGCTTGGAGGAAATGCTCGCCGCCGCCAGACCCGAACCGGTGACCGCGGCGACGGTGCGCGACGATATCTGCTTCTGGCTCTACACCTCCGGCTCGACCGGCAAGCCCAAAGCCGCGGTGCACACCCACGCCGACTTGAAGTTCACCGACGAACTTTATGGAAAACCGTTTCTCGGCATTACCGAGAACGACGTCTGCTATTCGGTGGCCAAGCTGTTCTTCGCCTATGGCCTCGGCAATGCACTCACCTTTCCGATGTCGGCGGGCGCGACGACGGTGCTGCTGCCGCAGCGGCCGACGCCGGACCTGGTGGCCGAGATTCTCAAAAAACACGGCGTCACCGTGTTCTATGCCGTGCCGACTTTTTACGCCGGCTTTCTCGCCAGTCCGGACGCGCCACCGCGCGCGGAGACCCGGATGCGGCGTTGCGTCTCCGCCGGCGAGGCGCTGCCGGCCGATGTCGGCCGCCGCTGGAGCGAGCGCTACGGCGCCGACATTCTCGACGGGCTCGGCTCGACCGAGATGCTGCACATCTTCCTCTCCAACCGCGCCGGCGAGGTGAAATACGGCACCACCGGCAAACCGGTGCCCGGCTATGACGTTCGCCTGGTCGACGATGACGGCGGGGTCGTCAAAACCCGCGGCGATATGGGCGAGCTGCAGGTGCGCGGGCCGACCAGTGCGATCATGTACTGGAACAATCGCGAGCAATCGCGCGCGACTTTTCTCGGCGAGTGGACGCGCTCGGGTGACAAATACGTCGAAGACGCGGACGGCTACTTCGTTTACTGCGGGCGCCGCGACGACATGCTCAAGGTCTCGGGCATGTACGTATCGCCATTCGAAGTCGAGGCGGTGCTGCAAAGCCATCCCGATGTGCTCGAAGCCGCCGTCGTCGGCTGGCCGGACGTCGAGGCGCTGATCAAGCCGAAGGCCTTCGTGGTGCTCAAGTCGCCGGAAAAGGCCGGCGACGAATTTGCCCGGGCACTGCAGGATTATTGCCGCGCCAAGCTTGCGCCGTTTAAATATCCGCGCTGGCTTGAATTCCGCAGCGAGCTGCCGAAAACCGCGACCGGGAAAATCCAGCGCTTCAAGCTGCGGGCCGAGGCGGAAACTGGCAGCCACCGTTGACCAATGTTGCGTCACCCTGAGGTGCGAGCGAAAGCGAACCTCGAACGGCGACGGCCCGGGTGCCTCGACCGCGTCCTTCGAGGCCCGCGCCGTGCGCGGGCGCTTCAGCATGACAGTGCTGCGGCTTGCGTTTACACTTTTCAGGTATTACTAGGACGCCATTCCGTTGGCGCGCCGCGGTAGCTCAGCTGGTAGAGCACCGCATTCGTAATGCGGGGGTCAGGGGTTCGAATCCCTTCCGCGGCACCACACAAGCATTCTCAAATCGAAGCATTCCCGAACCCTATCGGCATGTCGGCGTAGATCTTGTAGGTCTGCGTCTTCGGTTTTGCTTTGTCTTCCTCGTTGAGATACTCGACCGAGCTTTTTCCGAGATACGCCTGCGGCAGCAGCATGACGCGGATGAAGCGCGTGGGCCGGTCCGCAGCTTGCGCGAACACCGGCGCCGGCCCGCTCTCGTACCAGGCGCCGCCGGGCCCGTAGGAGGTCGAGTGGCCGCTTGTGTCGATGCGGATGCCGCCCTCGATCAGGCAGCGGATACCCGGGCCCTGATGCCGGTGCAGATAGGCGCAGCCGCCCGGCGGGAACGCGACGCTGTCGCCGCGCAGAAGCAGGGTTCCTTTCGGCAAGGTTTCGAGCCGCGCGGCGAGCTTTTCACGTGAGATGAGGGAGGCCCCGGCAACGCGGGCAGCGGCTTCGACATTGCCCGCCTCAAATTCCCAGCGCCAGACCGTGGCGCCTCTGCCGCCGGATTTGAGGCGCACAGCGCCTTCGCTGCCCAAGCCTTCGTCGTCGTGCAACGTGCGATCCCCGATCGCCACCGAGCCGTGCACCACGAAGGTCAGGCGCGGCAGCGCCGGTAGCGAGACTTCGGCTCCGTTCGCTAGAACGTCCTCATAAAGCCGCAGCAGCGGATTCATCGCGTTTCCTCCCCCTTGCGTGGTGCGCGGGTGAGCCATGAGTTTCTGTGCGGATCACCCCGGGCGCAATGGGATTTACAGCTGATCGCGCCGCTTGCTAAATCCGCTAGCCAGCCGCGATAGCTTCCCACTCAAAATCAGAAGCACGCCCGATGAGGAGGAAACCGATGCAACGGACCGCGCCGCCATTCCGCGCCGACCATGTCGGCAGCCTGTTGCGTCCGCCCGCGCTTAAAGAAGCGCGCGCCAAGCATGAGCGCAATGAAATCACCGCCGAGGCATTGCACGCGGTCGAAGACCGCGAGATCGACAAAGCGATCAGGAAGCAGGAGGAGATCGGGCTCAAGCTTGCGACCGACGGCGAGTTTCGCCGCTCCTGGTGGCATTTCGACTTCTTCCGCGGCCTCGATGGCGTGCTGTTCTACGTCGCCGACCACGGCATTCAGTTTCACGGCGTGCAGACCAAGGCACACGCGCTCAAGGTCACGGACAAGCTCGGTTTCTCCGGCCACCCGATGCTGGAGCACTTCAAGTTTCTCAAGGCTCACACAGGTGTCATGCCGAAAATGACCATCCCGGCGCCGTCGACGTTCCATTTCCGCCAGGGCCGCATCGCGATCAGCCGAGAGGTTTACCCGGATCTCGATTCGTTCTTCGATGATCTCGCCAAGGCCTATCGTGACGCGATCCGCGCCTTTTATGACGCCGGCTGCCGCTACCTGCAGCTCGACGACACCGCCTGGGCGATGTCGTGCGATCCGAGCGAGCGCGCCCACTCCAAGGAGCGCGGCGACGATCCGGACTCGCTGCCCAAGCGCTATGCGCGTCTTACCAATGCCGCGCTCGAAGGCAAGCCGCCGGACATGAGCATCACCATGCATTCATGCCGCGGCAATTTCCGCTCGACCTTCATCGCTTCGGGCGGTTATGACTTCGTCGCCGAACAGCTGCTCGGCAATACCAACCTCGACGGTTATTTCCTCGAATACGACAACGAGCGCGCCGGCGGCTTCGAGCCGCTGCGATTTTTCCCCAGGGGCAACAAGCAGCTCGTGCTCGGCCTGGTCACCTCGAAAACCGGCAAGCTGGAAAACAAGGACGACATCAAGCGGCGGATCGACGAGGCGACCAAATACGTCGCGCTCGATCAGCTTTGCCTGTCGCCGCAATGCGGCTTCGCCTCGACCGAGGAAGGCAACGTGCTGTCCGAGGACGAGCAATGGGCGAAGCTGCGTATGGTTGTCGAAATCGCCGACGAAGTGTGGGGTTAATCGATGCAGCGAAATAAGCCGCCGTTCCGTGCCGACCACGTCGGCAGCTTGCTGCGCACGGCTCCGCTAAAGGAAGCGCGCGAGCAGCGCGCGCGCGGCGAAATCAGCGCCGAGGCGCTCAGAGCGGTGGAGGACAGCGAGATCGAAGGCGTGATCCGCAAACAGGAAGCGGTCGGCCTGAAGTCCGTGACCGATGGCGAGTATCGCCGCACCTCATGGAGCTATGACTTTCTCGAACGGCTCGACGGCGTCGAATCCTATGTCGGCGAGCGCAAGATCAAATTCAACGTGAGCGGTCCGCAGCCGCCGCCGACCCTGCTGCGCGTCATCGGCAAGCTCGGCGGCTATAGGCCGCATCCAATGATCGAGCATTTTAATTTTCTGCAAGCGCAGGCGAAGGCGATGCCGAAGATGACGATTCCGTCGCCGTCGTCGCTGCATTTCCGCTACGGGCGCGATGCGGTGCCGGAAGAAATCTATCCGGCTATGGACGACTTTTACCGCGACCTCGGCCAGTCGTACCGGAAGGTGGTACGCGCCTTCGCCGATGCCGGCTGCCGCTACCTGCAGCTCGACGAGGTCAACCTGGCCTATCTGTGCGATCCGTCATTGCGCGAGCACGTCACTGCACGGGGCGAAGATCCGATGGCGCTGCCGGCCGTGTATGCCGGCATGATCAATGCGGCGATCTCCGACATCCCCGCCGACATGACCATCACCATGCATCTGTGCCGGGGTAATTTCCGCTCGAGTTTCGTCGCCAGCGGCGGTTACGAGCCGGTCGCCGAGCTTCTTTTTAACGCGATCAACGTCAACGGCTACTTTATGGAGTACGACAGCGATCGCGCCGGCGGTTTCGAGCCGTTGCGCTTCGTGCCGAAGAACAAGACCGTCGTGCTCGGGCTCGTCACCAGCAAGTCCGGCCTGCTGGAAAGCCGCGACGAGATCAAGCGCCGCATCGAGCAGGCGGCGAAATACGTACCGCTCGATCAGCTTTGTCTGTCGCCGCAATGCGGCTTTGCTTCGACGGAAGAGGGCAACGTCCTGTCCGAGGACGAGCAATGGGCGAAGCTCCGGATGGTCGTCGAGATCGCCGATGAAGTGTGGGGTCGATGATGCAACGAACCAAGCCTCCATTCCGCGCCGATCACGTCGGCAGCCTGCTGCGGCCCGCAGCCTTGAAGGAGGCGCGCGAGCGCCGCGCCAAGGGCGAGATCACTGCCGCCGCGCTGAAGGTGGTGGAAGACCGCGAAATCGAGGACATCATCAAAAAGCAGGAAGCGGTCGGCCTGCAATCCATCAGCGACGGCGAGTTCCGCCGCTCGTGGTGGCATCTCGACTTCCTGTGGGGGCTCGACGGCGTCGAGCGCCACGTGATGGACACCGGGATCGCTTTCGCCGCCGTGACCACCCGCAATGAGGGCGTGCGCGTCACCGGGAAGCTCGGCTTTTCAGGCCATCCGATGCTCGAGCATTTCAAATTCCTCAAGGCGCACACGCAGCGGACGCCGAAAATGACCATTCCGGCGCCGTCGGCGCTATACGGCCGGCCCTATCCGACCCCGATCGACAAGACGATCTATCCGACGCTCGATAAATTCTTCGACGATCTCGGCCAGGCGTACAAAAAAGCGGTGCGCGCTTTTGCCGATGCCGGGTGCCGCTACCTGCAGCTCGACGAAGTGTTCATCGCCATGCTTTGCGATCCAAAATATCGCCAGCAGATCAAGGATCGCGGCGACGATCCGGACTATCTTGGCGAGGTCTATGGCGAGCTGATCAACACGGCGATGTCGGATATCCCCGCCGACATGACGGTCACCATGCATCTGTGCCGCGGCAACTACAAATCGACCTTCATGGGTGCCGGCGGTTACGACGCCATGCAGGAAGTGCTGTTCGACAAGATCAAGGTGCACGGCTACTTCATGGAATACGACGACGCCCGCGCCGGCGGCTTCGAGCCGCTCAAACGGCTGCAAAAGGGGCGCATCGCGGTGCTCGGGCTGGTGACGACCAAGACCGGTGCGCTCGAAAGCAAGGACGCGATCAAGCGCCGCATCGAGGAGGCGGCGAAGTTCACCGATCTCGACCAGCTCTGCCTGTCGCCGCAATGCGGCTTCGCCTCGACCGAAGAAGGCAATATCCTCGCCGAGGAAGAACAATGGGCCAAGCTTAGAATGATCGTCGAGGTCGCTGAAGACGTGTGGGGATAGCGGGGGGATCAATGCCGGGAATTGTCGAGGGCAAGGTCGCTATCGTCACTGGTGCGGGGCGCGGCATCGGCCGCGGCATCGCGCTCCTGATGGCGCAAGAGGGCGCCCGTGTCGTCGTCTGCGACATTGGTGCGAGCCTCGAAGGCGAAGGTACCGATGCAACGCCGGCGCATTTGGTCGTGGACGAGATCAAAAAGGCCGGCGGCGACGCGATCGCCTCGACGCTGTCGATCAGCGACCCGGCCAACGGCGACAAAATCGTGAAGGCGGCGCTCGAAGCCTTCGGCCGCGTCGACATCCTCGTCAACAATGCCGGCATCCTGCGCGATCGCATTTTTCATCGCATGAGCTGGTCCGACTGGTCGGACGTGATCAACGTGCACCTCAACGGCAGCTTCATCATGAGCCGCGCCTGCGCGACGCCGTTCCGCGAGCAGAATTCCGGCAGTTACGTGCATATGACGTCGACCTCGGGACTGATCGGCAATTTCGGCCAGGCGAATTATATGGCGGCCAAGCTTGGCATCGTCGGTCTGTCGCGCGGCATCGCGCTCGATTTGGCGCGCTTCAATGTGCGCTCGAATTGCGTCTCGCCGTTCGCCTGGACGCGCATGGTGCAGTCGATCCCGGCCGAAACCGAGGACGAAAAGGCGCGCGTCGCCCGCGCCAGTCAGGTGACGCCGGAAAAAGTCGCGCCGCTCGTCGTCTATCTCGCCTCCGACCAGGCCGCCGGCATCACCGGCCAGATTCTTTCGGCCCGCAACAACGAAATCTACCTGTTCAACCAGAACCGGCCGATCCGCACCTTGCATCGCTCCGACGGCTGGACACCGCAACGGCTCGCCGAGCAGCTCAAGGCGGCGTTCGCCACGTCGTTCACGCCGCTCGAACGATCGCCCGAAGTCTTCTCCTGGGACCCGGTGTGAGCGATGACCATCGTCTACGACAAGCTGATGGCGCTGGACATCGAGGCAGCCGAGCAGGCCTACGAGCCGAAGGACTGCATGCTCTATGCGCTCGGCGTCGGTCTCGGCCACGATCCGATGAATGAGGATGAGCTCGCCTTCGTCTACGAGAAGAACCTCAAGGTCCTGCCGACCATGACCACCGTGCTCGGCCATACCGGTTCGCTGGTGCGCAACCCGCACACCGGCATCGACTGGATCATGGTGGTCAATGGCGAGCAGGGCTTCACGCTGCGGCGTCCGCTCGCTGGCCGCGGCGTGCTGATCGGGCGAACGCGGATCGTCGAGGTGATCGACAAGGGTGCCGGCAAGGGCGCGCTTTTGTTCACTGAGCGCGAGATCGCCGACAAAGCCACCGGGGAATTGGTCGCGACCGTCACGCAGACGATCTTTTGCCGCGGCGATGGCGGTTTCGGCGGGCCGCCGCGGCAGACCCCGGCACCGCATTCCCTTCCAACGCGCGCTCCCGACGCCGTCTGCGACCTCAGCACGCGCCCGGAGATGGCGCTGATCTACCGCCTGAGCGGCGACTATAACCCGTTGCATGCCGAGCCGGCCGCGGCCAAGGCTGCGGGTTTTCCGCGCCCCATCCTGCATGGGCTCGGCACGTTCGGCGTTTCCGGCCATGCCGTACTGAAAACCCTGTGCAATTACGATCCGGCGCGGCTCGTTTCGTTCTCCGGCCGGTTTTCAGCGCCGGTCTTTCCCGGCGAGACTATCCGCACCGAGATGTGGCGCGACGGCGCGGTGGTGAGCTTTCGGGCGCGCGTGGTCGAACGCGACGTGATCGCCATCAATCACGGCCGCGCCGAGGTCAGGCCGTGAACGAAAGCGCCGATCTGGCGCCGATCCGCGCTTCGGTCGGCGCGCTGTGTGCGAATTTCCCCGGTGAATATTGGCGCCGCCTCGACCGCGAACGCGCGTATCCCGAAGAGTTTGTCGCTGCGTTGACCAAGGCCGGCTTTCTTGCCGCGCTCATCCCCGAAGAATACGGCGGCAGCGGACTTTCCATGACTGCCGCCGCCGCCATCATGGAGGAAATCCAGGCGTCGGGCTGCAACGGCGCCGGCTGTCACGCGCAGATGTACACCATGGGAACGCTGCTTCGGCACGGCAGCGCCGAACAGAAGGCGCGGTATCTGCCCGCCATCGCGCGCGGTGATCTACGGCTCCAGGCCTTTGGGGTCACCGAGCCGACCTCCGGCACCGACACGCTCAGTCTGCGCACCACGGCGATGCGCGAGGGCGACGCTTACGTCATCAACGGCCAGAAAATCTGGACCTCGCGAGCCGAGCATTCCGATCTGATGCTGCTGTTGGCGCGCACGACGCTGCGGGAACACGCGAAATCGCGCACCGCGGGCCTCTCGGTATTTCTCCTCGACATGCGCGAGGTGAAGGGTAAGGGCCTGACCGTCAGGCCGATCCGCACCATGATGAACCACGCCACCACCGAGATTTTTTTCGAGAATGTGCGGGTGCCGGCTGACAATCTGATCGGCGCGGAGGGCGAGGGCTTTCGCTACATCCTCTCCGGCATGAATGCCGAGCGTATTCTGATCGCTGCCGAGTGTATCGGCGATGCCAAGTGGTTCATCGACAAGGCCACCTCCTATGCGCGCGAACGCGTGGTATTCGGGCGGCCGATCGGCCAGAACCAGGGCGTCCAATTCCCGATCGCGCGCGCCTATGTCGGCATGCGCGCCGCCGAATTGATGGTGCGCGAAGCGGCGGCGCTCTACGAGAGCGGCAAGGACTGCGGCGCCGAAGCCAACATGGCCAAGCATCTTGCCGCCGAAGCATCCTGGGCGGCAGCCGACATGTGTGTTCAGACCCATGGCGGCTTCGGCTTCGCCGAAGAATTCGACATCGAGCGCAAGTTCCGCGAAACGCGGCTCTACACGGTGGCGCCGATTTCCACCAATCTCATTCTGTCATATATCGCCGAGCACGTGCTCGGCCTGCCGCGATCTTATTAGGAGAGAATGACCATGGACGTCGGCTTCATCGGTCTCGGCAATATGGGCGCGCACATGGCTCGCCGGCTTCTTGAGGCCGGGCACCGTGTCATTGTCTACGACACCCGCCAGGAAGCGATCGGCAATCTGGCGGCCCTTGGGGCGATCGCGGCGCGCTCGCCGGCGGAAGTCGCCGATGCCGCCGAGACCGTCATGGCTAGTCTGCCGACTCCCGACATCGTACTTGCCGTCGCCACGGGTCCGAACGGCGTGATCGAAGGCAAACGTGTCCGCCGCTTCGTCGATCTATCGACCACCGGCGCGGTCATGGCGCAACGCGTTTTTCAGCTCCTGGCCAGGCGCGGCATCGTGCAGATCGACAGTCCGGTCAGCGGCGGAGTCACCGGCGCCGAAAAAGGCACCCTTGCCGTCATGGCGTCTGGTCCGCGCGCCGAGATCGAAGCGGTTGAACCGCTGTTGGCGGTGTTCGGCAAAGTTTTCTTCCTCGGCGAGCGCTCTGGCGCCGGGCAGACGATGAAGCTCGTCAATAACGTGCTCTCGGCGACCGCGATGGCGGCGACCTCGGAAGCGATGGTGGTGGGAATGAAAGCAGGCCTTGATCCGCGCCTGATGCTCGACGTGATCAACGCCGGCACCGGACGCAACACAATGACCGAGGACAAATTCGCCAGAGCCGTTTTGCCTGGCACGTTCGATCTCGGATTTACCGCCGGGCTGCTGCTGAAGGACGTCAAACTCTTTCTGGCCGAGCGCGAAGCGCTTGGCGTGCCGACCGACGTGATCGCGACCGTGGCCCAGCTCCTGCAACTGACATGCGATGAAATCGGGCCGGAAGCGGACGTCACGGCGGTAATCCAACCGATCGAGAAGCGTGCCGGCATCAAAGTGCGCGCGCCGCGCGCTTGAACTGCTGCGAACCGTTTCCACGACCGCCGGTCGCTGCGGACGTCGCCTGCGAAATTCCTGGAATAAAATCGTTTTGAATCAGAGGCTTAAATAAAAGGGTGTTTTCTGTGATCGCGGTCACTTCGCCCTTGGGCCGGGGCCGGTAGGCATGGGGCAACAAATGGCTTGGTTCGCCGCGCAGGCCCGCGCGTCCCCCCGACCCTCCCCCCAACGGGCCGGCGGCGGCCAGCAAGGGGTGTATCGGTCCCCAAACACCCCGTAACCCTGAGCAGGGTCGACTGCCCCGCCCGGACCTAGCGTCCGGGCGGGCTTTTATTATCACCAATTCTGCCGCATGGTGTTCTCCGGCGCAAGCAAGCCACGGGGGTGACGCTGCATGCCGGAAACTACTCGTCCGGGCCCGAGCCTGTTGTCGGGGCTGCCTGGACGTCTCGCGACCGACCTGTTTACCGGTGCGAAGCCGGTGCGGCTCGCCGCCGACGAGGTTCTTTTCTTGTCCGGCGACCCGGGTGACGGCTGCTATCGGATTGACGAGGGCCTGCTCAAAGTGGCGATGGTATCGCGTTCCGGCACCGAACGGATCCTTGCCTTCCTCGGTCCCGGTGCGATTGTCGGCGAGCTTTCGATCATCGACGGACGTCCCCGTTCGGCCTCGGTCGTGGCAGTGCGGCCGGCGTCGCTGAGCTTTCTCAGCCGCCCCGCATTCGACGCTTTTGCGCAGAAACATCCCGACGTCTACAAATCGCTGGTGACGATTCTTGCGACGCGTTTGCGTGAGACCGACGTGGTGGTCGCGGCCGGAAGTTTCCTGCCGCTCAAAGGCCGCGTCGCTTCGACGTTGCTCGAACTCGCGGAAAATTTTGGCCAGGACGTCGGCTCAGGCCGCATCGTCATTCGCCAGAAAATCGGGCAGAGCGACATTGCCGCCATGGCCGGCATCGCGCGCGAGAACGTGAGCCGGATCCTCAACGAGTGGAAGCGGCGCAAGCTGGTCAGCCGCTTGTCGGGCTATTATTGCCTTGAGAACAAGGCGCAACTTCAGCATGAAGCCGAGTTGTAACGATAGTTGTCCGGCCTTTAAGCCCGCTCTGCCATGAAAACGCCTGCGCTTGCCGACTTCCGCCGCGTCGTCGTGAAGGTCGGCTCCTCGCTCCTCGTCGACGCGCGGGCCGGCCGGCTCAACGAATCCTGGCTGGCCTCGCTGGCGGCGGATCTGGCCGATATCCATCGCGACAAACGCGACGTCCTGGTTGTCTCCTCCGGCGCCATTGCGCTCGGCCGCGCCGTGCTCAAGCTCGCGCCAGGTTCGCTCAATCTCGAGGACAGCCAGGCGGCCGCGGCAGTAGGCCAGATCGCGCTGGCAAGGACCTGGACCGAGGCGCTGTCGCGGCATGGCATCATTGCCGGCCAGGTGCTGGTGACACTCGGCGATACCGAAGAGCGCCGCCGCTATCTCAACGCGCGCTCCACCATCGACACCTTGCTGCAATGGCGCGCGGTGCCGGTCATCAACGAGAACGACACCGTTGCAACCAACGAAATCCGCTACGGCGACAACGACCGGTTGGCCGCCCGGGTGGCGACCATGGTGAGCGCGGATCTCCTGGTGCTGCTGTCGGATATCGACGGGCTCTACGACGCCCCGCCCGGCACCAACGCCGCGGCGCGACACATACCGCGCGTTGAGCGCATTACGCCAGAAATCGAGGCGATGGCCGGTGCCGCCGGATCGGAACTCTCGCGCGGCGGCATGCAGACCAAGATCGAAGCGGCGAGGATCGCCACCAATGCCGGCACGCACATGATCATCGCCTCCGGCCGTCTCGATCATCCATTGCGGGCCATCGCCGGGGGCGCGCGCAGCACATGGTTTCTGACTGCGGCAAATCCAGTGACGGCGCGCAAGAAATGGATCGCGGGCACGCTCGAGCCCAAGGGCACGCTGGTGATCGACGCCGGCGCAGTCGCTGCGCTGCGGCGTGGCAAGAGCCTGCTGCCGGCCGGCGTCGTCACCATCGACGGCGGCTTCGCGCGCGGCGATGCGGTGGTCATCCGCGGTCCCAACGGTGCCGAAGTCGCGCGCGGCCTGTGCGCCTATGACGTCGAGGATGCGCAGAAAATCAGGGGCCGCTCATCGGCCGACATCGCCTCGATACTCGGCTTCGATGGTCGCGCGGAGATGGTTCATCGCGACGATCTGGTCGTAGGCCCGGAGTGATCTCAGTTCTTAACGTGCCGCCCGCCAAAAGAGAGAACCCCGGCCGCTTGACGCGGCCGGGGTTCAACGCCGGGTGATTGAGGGTGAGGGGCTGGGGGGCTTCGCCCGGCGCTACACAATCAACGTCAGTGCCGCTAGGCGGTTCCCCGCCGCACCGCAAATCTTTTGCCACCACTCGCGGCGCGGCCCTTGGCGGGGGATTGTTTGGAACTTGAGTTCCGCCGGAAAGGAAGGGCGCGCGGCGACGCCGGGCGGGAAAGATCGGACGGAACATTGATGCGCTGCCCGCCTGGCAGGACCACATAGCGCGCAATGACGCGCAACTTCCCATTATCGCCACCGTATCCTTCGACCACATACTTGGCGCCAACCGGGAAGCGTCGCGGCAACCGGCTGGACAGACGATCGATCGGCAGACTCATGACCCTCTCCTTGGTGCAATCCAGGGGCGAAACGCTGTCGGCGTTGCGCAGGTTCCGCCGTTTCTGTGACCGGAACACGAAACGCTGTGGACCGCTGTGGACAACCTTCGGCGCCGCGGGCGCCTCGCCCGCTCCCGCTGAACATGGTAGGAAACCGTGAATGCAAGACGGATCAAGGCCATGAACGCTCCGCTCACGGCACTAGGGAGCTCCGGGACGCTCGATGCGACGATGCGCGGCATCGGCCGGCAAGCGCGCGAAGCCGCGCGTGCGCTGGCGCTTGCGCCGGCATCGCGCAAGAACCGTGCGCTGGCGCGCATGGCGGCTTCCATCCGGGCGGCGCGATCGGCGATCCTTGCCGCCAATGCGGAAGACCTTGCCGAGGCGAAGTCCGCGGGCGCAACGGCCGCGTTCGTCGACCGGCTGACGCTTGATGCCCAGCGGATCGAGGCCATGGCCGCCGGGCTCGAAGTAATCCGCAAACTGAAGGATCCGGTCGGCATCATTTTAGCGTCGTGGCGTCGTCCCAACGGGATGCGCATCGAGCGGGTCAGGGTGCCGCTTGGCGTCGTCGGCGTCATCTATGAGAGCCGTCCCAATGTCACCGGCGACGCGGCCGCGCTGTGCTTGAAGGCCGGCAATGCCGTGATCCTGCGTGGCGGCTCCGAAAGCTTTCGCTCGACGCGCGCCATCCACGCGGCCCTGGTCGAAGGGCTGGTCGAAGCCGAGCTGCCGGCTGCGGCTATCTCACTGGTGCCGACGCGGGAGCGCGCCGCCGTCGGCATGATGCTCGCCGGACTTGAGGGTACGATCGACGTGATCGTGCCGCGCGGCGGCAAGAGCCTGGTCGGGCGCGTACAGGCGGACGCGCGCGTTCCGGTGTTCGCGCATCTCGAGGGCGTCTGCCATGTTTATGTCGACGGCGCGGCCAAGCTCAAGATGGCAAAGGCAATCGTGCTCAATGCCAAAATGCGCCGCACCGGCGTGTGCGGAGCGGCCGAAACCTTGCTGGTCGATCGGGCGGGAGCTGCGAAGCTGCTCAAGCCGCTCGTCGGCATGCTGATCGACGCCGGCTGCGAGATCCGCGGCGATGCGGCGGTGCAGGCGGTCGACCGCCGCGTAAAGCCGGCCAGCGAAGCCGATTGGAGCACGGAATATCTCGATGCGATTTTGACCGCGGGCGTGGTCGACGGCGTCGATGGAGCAATCGCCCACATCGAACGCTATGGCTCGCATCACACCGACGCGATCGTGACCGAAAACCGTGCGGCGGGGGAGAAATTCCTGCGCGAGGTTGATTCGGCGATCGTTCTGCACAACGCTTCGACGCAGTTTGCCGATGGCGGCGAATTCGGCTTCGGCGGGGAAATCGGCATCGCTACCGGCAAGCTGCATGCACGCGGCCCCGTTGGCGTCGAGCAACTGACGAGCTTCAAATACCGCATCCGCGGCAGCGGACAGACGCGGCCATAATTTTTCGTCCCCTCGGCCGCGACTTGTCGCGAATGGCGGTTGGCGGACGGCGCGTGGGGAGGGGATAGTTTCTGACGGCCATGAATTGCGAGTACCCGCTTCCGCGTCCGATCGACGCCCAACCTGTTCCCAAGCCGCGTCTTGTCCTTCCGCCGCACGCGCCCGGCATGCGCATCGGGCTGTTCGGCGGCACGTTTGATCCACCGCACGCGGCGCACCGCGCGGCGTGTCTCTTGGCCATGAAGCGGATCGGCCTCGATCGCGTCTGGTGGCTGGTTACGCCCGGCAATCCGCTCAAAGATACGCGTGGGCTGGCGCCGCTCGAGGAACGGGTGGTCGCCGCGCAAACCCTGGCGCACCATCCGCGCATCGACGTCACCGATCTCGAGGCGGAAATTGGCACCCGTTACACCTACGAGACCGTTGCCTATCTGGTCCGTCGTTGTCCGCATGTCCGCTTCGTCTGGATCATGGGCGCCGACAATCTGCGCAGCTTTCATCGCTGGCAGCGCTGGCGCGATATCACAAAGCTGGTGCCGATCGCGGTCATCGACCGGCTAGGTCCGAGCCTTTACGCCTCGGCCGGTGTTGCCGGTCAGGCGCTGGGGCATGCGCGGATTCCGGAATTGGCGGCAAAGACGCTGCCGGAACGAACGCCGCCGGCGTGGATTTACTTGCATGGCCTCAAATCCCCGCTGTCGTCTACGGCACTGCGGGCGGCGCGGGCGTTGCACGACGGGTGAATGCGAGGACGGTTGAATGCGAGACTGTTGCAACAGTGTGACTGCAAGGCAGTTGAAACTGTTAACCCAGCATGCCTATCTTAGTGTTGCTCCGGACTCGATGGCCGGGGCGAAAAATGGAGCGAAAGGATAAGGACCCCTGTCCACACCTGTAACTCTTCGGGCCGAACGTCGCGCGCCCGAACCGGTCTCCAGAATGCGTCCTGACGCCGAGGAGATCCTTCGTTTGGTCCTCACTCGCCTCGACGATATGAAGGCGGAGGACACCCTCACCATCGATCTGCGGGATAAATCTTCGATTGGCGACTACCTGGTCGTTTCTTCCGGCCGGTCGCAGCGCCATGTCGGTTCGGTTGCCGACAGGATCGTCGAGGATCTGCACAAAGCAGGCGTCGCCGCCAGGGTCGAAGGCGTTCCGCATTGCGACTGGGTGCTGATCGACGCGAGCGATGTGATCGTTCACGTCTTCCGCCCCGAAGTTCGGGCCTTCTACAATCTCGAGAAGATGTGGTTGGCAAGCCGGCCGGCGCAGCGCGCGAGCTAGGGCATGATCGGGAAAGTCCGGTTTTCCGAAGTGATCATGCCGTACTAACCGCGCTCGCACGCGGGATTGAGGGCGATCTGTGTGGGCTCGGAAAACGGGCCAGGGTACGCCTTGTGTCTTCGCCTTCTCCGCCGCCGCGTGTCACGCCATGCGCCTTCTCGTCGCCGCTATCGGCCGTCTCAAACAAGGGCCTGAGCGTGAGCTCGCGGCGTGGTATCGCCAGCGCGCGGAAACGGCCGGACGCCCGCTGGGCCTGCGCGACGTCGAAGTCACCGAAATTCGCGAAAGTCGTGCGCACGACGCCGAGCGGCGGCGCGTCGAGGAATTGATCGCGCTCGCCAACGCCATTCCCGACGGCGCCATTGTCGTCGTTCTCGACCAGCGGGGCGTGAGCCTCGACAGCCCGGCACTCGCGGCGCTGCTGCGCGAGTGGCGCGCAGAAGACCGCGCCGCGGCGTGCTTTATCATCGGCGGCGCCGACGGCCTCGCCTCCAGCCTCCTCGATCGCGCCAAGGTCAGGCTTGCTTTTGGAGCCGCGACCTGGCCGCACCAGCTCGTCCGCATCATGCTGCTCGAACAGCTCTATCGCGCCGGCACCATCCTCGCCGGCCACCCCTATCATCGGAGCTGAATTAACCAATCCTCTCCCGCTTTAACTGCTCTTAATGTTGCCTCACCGATTTGTGACGGTCTGAACCGGCTTGGGTCTTAATCTGGTCGCATCCGTGACTGCTTTGTCTTGCGTTCCTGAGGTTGGCATCTACCCTTGGACACCATGATTCTCCGCCGATCGAGCCGCACCGATCCGCGCCTTGTGCTCGGTTCGGCTTTGGCGTTTGCTCTGCCGCTCGGCGCCGACTTGGCCGCACGCGCGCAAACTCCATCGACCGAAGCCCCGGCAAGCGTGGTCCAGGCGCCCGCCGTCCAGGTTCCATCGCCGCCCGCTGCATCTGCGCCGAGCGTGCCGCCGAAGGCCGATGCCGAAACCCTCAAACAACGCGACCAGGAACTCGAAGCCGCGCGCGCGAGGGAGCGTGAATCGGCGGAAAGCCAGGCGAAGCTCGAGCGCGAGATTGACGCGCTTGGCGACGACCGGCGCGCGCTCAATCAGCAGCTCATCGACAGCGCGGCGCGGGTGCGCGATGTCGAGGCGAGCATCGAGGCGACGCAAACTCGCCTGAAGCCGCTCGACGACCAGGAAAAGTTGTTTCACAAATCGCTCGACGAGCGGCGCGCCGCGATTGCCGAGATTCTTGCTGTGCTGCAGCGGGTTGGGCGCCAGCCGCCGCCCGCGCTTCTGGTCCAGCCCGAAGATGCGCTGCAAGCCGTGCGCACCGCCATCATGCTGGGCGCCATCGTCCCGGATATGCGTGCACAAGCCAACGCGATCGTCGGCGACCTCGCCGATCTGGTGCGCGTGCGCAAGGATATCGTCGATGAACGGGAGCGTCTGGCGCGCGATCTCGATCTGCTCGGGCGCGAGCAACTGCGTATGAACCTTTTGATCGACGAGCGGCAGAAGAAGCAGGAGGCCACCGAGCAGGCGCTTGACGCCGAACGCCAGCGTGCCGCCGACCTCGCACGCCAGGTCGACAGTCTCAAGGATCTCATCGCCAAGCTCGAATCGGGCCTTGATTCCGCCACCCGCGCGGTGCGCTCCGACGCTCACGCGATCGAGGACGACGCCACCCGGCCTGACCTCGCCGCGCTCAAGGACCCGGGCCGCCTGGTTCCCGCGGTCGTCTTTGCGGCCACCCGCGGCCATCTGCGTTTGCCGGTAAATGGCGTGAAAATCCGCGAATTTGGCGCGTCCAACGGTGTCGGTGGAACCCAGAAAGGGCTATCCATCGCCACCCATGCCGGGGCACAAATTACCTCGCCATGCGACGGTTGGGTTGTTTACGCCGGAACGTTTCGCAGCTATGGGCAACTCTTGATCCTGAATGCCGGCGGCGGGTATCATGTATTGTTAGCGGGGATGGACCGGATTTCCGTCGATCTCGGTCAGTTCGTACTGACTGGTGAACCCGTAGCGGTGATGGGCGGCGGATCGCAGGTATCCGCGGCTGTAGCGACCAAGTCCAAGCAACCTGTACTCTATGTGGAGTTCCGCAAAGACGGCACTCCTATTGATCCTAGCCCGTGGTGGGCGGCAAACGAAGGTGAAAAGGTTCGCGGATGATGCGCAAAACTTCCCTCATTATCCTTGGCGCGGTCGCAGGGGCGGGACTCACACTGCTGGCGACGCAGCCACACATCGCACTCGTCGGATCGAGCGCCAAAGCGGCGGCATCGGACACCTACCGGCAGCTCAATCTGTTCGGCGACGTGTTCGAGCGCGTGCGCGCCGATTACGTCGAAAAGCCCGATGACAGCAAGCTCGTCGAATCGGCGATCAACGGCATGCTGGCCGGACTCGATCCGCATTCGAGCTACATGGATCCGAAGAGCTTCCGCGACATGCAGGTGCAGACGCGCGGCGAATTCGGCGGCCTCGGCATCGAGGTCACCATGGAAGACGGACTGGTGAAGGTGGTTGCGCCGATCGACGATACGCCGGCGGCCAAGGCCGGCGTCATGGCCAACGACGTCATCACCAAGCTCGACGACGAGCAGGTGCAGGGCCTGACCCTCAATCAGGCGGTCGAGAAGATGCGCGGCCCGGTGAACACCAAGATCAAGCTCACCATCATGCGCAAGGGACAGGACAAGCCGATCGATGTGTCCATCGTGCGCGACGTGATCCGGGTGAAATCGGTGCGCTCGCATACCGAGGGCGACGATGTCGGCTATATCCGCATCACCCAATTCAACGAGCAGACGACCGACGGTCTGAAGAAGGCGATCGCCGACCTCACTCAACAGATCGGCGCCGACAAGGTCAAAGGTTTCGTGGTCGACCTGCGCAACAATCCGGGCGGCCTGCTCGATCAGGCCATTTCGGTGTCGGATGCCTTCCTGGAGAAGGGTGAGATCGTCTCCACCCGCGGCCGCAACGCCGAGGAGACGCAGCGCTTCAATGCCCGGCCAGGCGATCTGACCAAAGGCAAGCCGGTCATCGTGCTGGTCAACGGCGGCTCGGCATCGGCGTCGGAAATCGTCGCCGGCGCGCTGCAGGACCACAAGCGTGCAACGCTGGTCGGTACGCGCTCGTTCGGCAAGGGCTCGGTGCAGACCATCATCCCGCTCGGCGCCGGCAATGGCGCCCTGCGGCTGACCACGGCCCGCTACTACACGCCCTCCGGCCGCTCGATCCAGGCCAAGGGCATCACCCCCGACATCGAGGTGCTCCAGGACGTCCCGGACGACCTGAAGTCGCGGACCGACACCAAAGGCGAGGCGTCGTTGCGCGGTCACCTGAAGGCGGAGGGGGCTGAAGAGTCCGGCTCGCAGTCCTATGTGCCGCCGGATGAGAAGGACGATCACGCGCTTAAGGAGGCGCTCGATCTGTTACGCGGCGCGATCTCCGACGCCGCGTTCCCGCCGAATGCGAAGGCCGCCGTTCCCAACTGAGCGGCTCTTTCCTGATCCCAGAACGGGGCGGCGACGAGCCGCCCCGTTTTTTTGCGTTCTGGGGGGCTGTCCGAGCCGAAAAACCACCGACACGGGCGACAAGAGTTGCGGGTTCCGGCCGCCTATCTCCCGGGCGTGATACACTTCGCCGAATGATTCGCCGGGTATGACTTGCGGGGACCGCCCGGAGGATTGGCCCCAGGGACTGGACGATGACGGCCGATGACCTGAGCGCGCCGCTTGGCCAGCAGCAGGCGAAGCGCCGGCGCAGGTTTCCAATCGCGGTGCCGCATGTGATCGCGGCCGCGCTGGCGGCCTTCTTCGGCGTGTTCATCATATGGGCCATCGTCGGTGATGATCCTTTTGGCGGCGAATCGAGTGTCGCCGTACCGATCGGCCCGAACGCGGCGACCGCCGCGAAGAAGTCCGACGCGACGGCCGCACCAGCAACCGCCGCCGCGGCGCAGGGGCCCGGCCGCTATGAAGGTCCGGTTCCCGGCGCTGCGCCGGGATCGCAACCGCCGGGCCTGACCGGGTCGGGAAACACCAAAACCGTCACCATCATCGACGGCAAGACCGGCGCCCGGCAGGAGGTGGTGATCCCGGATTCCGGGAATGGCGCCCGCCCAGCCGACGGTTCTGCTGCCAATCAGAAGTTCGTCGAGATGACGCCGCGCGGTCCAATTCCGAAGATCGCAGCGGACGGCGTGCGGCCGGCGGAAGCCTTTGCCCGGCCGGTAAAGCCGCTTCCCGGCAAGCCCGACGCGCCGCGCATCGCGCTCATCGTCAGCGGTCTCGGTGTGAGCACCAGCCTGACGACCGACGCCCTCACCAAGTTGCCGGCGGCGGTGACGCTCGCCTTCATGCCTTACGGCGGCGATGTCGAGCGCCTGGTCGCGCGCGCCCGCGGCGAGGGTCATGAGATCCTGCTACAGGTGCCGATGGAGCCGTTCGGCTATCCGGACAACGATCCCGGCCCGCAGACCCTCCTGACTTCGCTCACGCCCGAACAAAACCTCGACCGGCTCTACTCGGTGATGAGCCGTTTCCAAGGCTATGTCGGCATCGAGGGCGCGATGGGGGCGCGGTTCACGGCCTCCGAGCCGGCGTTTGCTCCGATCCTGCACGAAACCGCCAAGCGCGGGCTGATTTTTGTCGATGATGGCTCGAACGCAAGAAGCGTGGCCGGCCGAATCGCCGGCGCCAATAATGTGCTGTTCGCCAAAGCGGATGTGATTCTCGACTCCGTTGCTACACCTGCCGAAATCGACCACGCGCTCGGCCGCCTGGAAATGGCGGCGCGCGAGCGCAGCTTCGCCGTCGGTATATCGTCGGCACTGCCGGTATCGATCGAACATATCGGCAAATGGGCGAAGGCGGCGGAAAGCCGCGGCCTGCTGCTGGTTCCGATCACGGCGGTGGCCGCCAACACGAAACAGAAAGCCGGCGAATAGCGAGGTGGCGAATAGCGAAATAGCGAATAGATTAGGGCCTGCTCGTTACTCGTTATTCGCCACTCGCCACCCGCCAATGACCTCCTTCGAACAACTCCCGTACCGCCCCTGCGCCGGCCTCACGGTGCTCAATCGCGCCGGCCGTGCTTTCATCGGCCGCCGCATCGGCGGCCCCGAGCACGTCGACGCAACGCATGTCTGGCAGATGCCGCAAGGTGGCATCGATGCCGGCGAGGATCCGTGGCCGGCCGCTTTGCGCGAACTGCGCGAGGAGACCAGCATCCGTTCGGTTGAACGCCTGGGCGAAATCGCCGAGTGGCTCAACTACGATATTCCGCCGAAGATCGCCGGCCACGCCTGGAACGGCAAATACCGCGGCCAGACGCAGAAGTGGTTCGCGCTGCGCTTTACCGGCGACGAGAGCGAGATCGACGTCGCGCATCCGCCGGGCGGGGACCTGCCGGAATTTGTCGAGTGGCGCTGGGAGAAGCTGGAAAACCTTCCCGACCTGGTCGTGCCGTTCAAGCGCAAGACCTACGAGCGCGTGGTCGCGGAATTCAAGAAATTTGCCTAGGCGTTGTGGCTAGCTAGTGCTCCGCCGACGCCGCTGCTCCGAGCGCGGCCTGCAAGGCCTTCAACTGCTCGAGATGGCGCGTGAGCTTGTCGCGCTGGGCTTCGTCGGTCGCGTCGGCGACGTCTTCTTCGGTATCCTTGATTTCAGCGGCCAATGTCGCGGTGTCGAAATCCGCGCGCGCAACCGCCCGGTCAGCAAGCACCGTCAGGCCCGCGGGGCCGACCTCGGCAAAGCCGCCGGTAACGACGATCGGCTCGCGCGTGCCGCCGCGATAGACGGTCACAATACCCGGCCGCAGCACTGTCACCAACGGCGCATGGTCGGCGAGAATGCCCATGTCGCCTTCGGCGCTGGGCAGATCGACCTGATCGACGTCGCCGGAGAACAGCACGCTTTCCGGCGAGACGAATTCGAAATGTAGTGCGTCGGCCATTTTTCCCTACAGCGCGAATGGCGAACGGCGAACGGCGAATGGAGACATTGGTCTATTCTTCATCCCTTTTCGCCACTCGCTCTTTCGCTATTGGCTCTCTTTGCTACGCCGCCTCGGCGAGTTTCTTGCCCTTCTCGACGGCCTGCTCGATGGTGCCGACCATGTAGAAGGCGGCCTCGGGCAGGTGATCGTATTTGCCTTCGCACAGGCCCTGGAACCCCCGGATAGTGTCGGCGAGCTCAACGAACACGCCAGGCGAGCCGGTGAACACTTCGGCGACGTGGAATGGTTGCGACAGGAAGCGTTCGATCTTCCGCGCCCGCGACACCGTCATCTTGTCCTCTTCCGACAACTCGTCCATGCCGAGGATGGCGATGATGTCCTGCAGCGCTTTGTAGCGCTGGAGGATTTGCTGCACCCGGCGGGCGACCTGGTAATGTTCCTCGCCGACGACTGTCGCCGACAGCATGCGCGAGGTCGAATCCAGCGGATCGACGGCCGGATAGATGCCCTTCTCAGCGATCGAGCGCGACAGCACCGTGGTGGCGTCGAGATGCGCGAACGAGGTCGCCGGTGCCGGATCGGTGAGATCGTCGGCCGGCACGTAGATCGCCTGCACTGATGTGATCGAGCCTTTGGTGGTCGTGGTGATGCGCTCCTGCAGGGCGCCCATGTCGGTCGCGAGTGTCGGCTGGTAGCCCACCGCCGAGGGAATGCGGCCCAGCAGAGCCGACATTTCCGAACCCGCCTGGGTAAACCGGAAGATGTTGTCGACGAAGAACAGCACGTCCTGGCCCTGGTCGCGGAAATATTCGGCGACCGTCAGTCCCGACAGACCGACACGGGCACGCGCGCCGGGCGGCTCATTCATCTGGCCGTACACCAGCGCGCACTTCGATCCTTCGACCGAACCCTTGTGCGGGTCCTTGTTGACGCCCAACTCGATCATCTCGTGATAAAGATCGTTGCCCTCGCGCGTGCGTTCGCCGACGCCGGCGAAGACCGAATAGCCGCCGTGCGCCTTGGCGATGTTATTGATCAATTCCATGATGATCACGGTCTTGCCGACGCCGGCGCCGCCGAACAGGCCGATCTTGCCGCCCTTGGCATAAGGCGCCAGCAAGTCGACAACCTTGATGCCGGTAACCAGGATGGCCGCCTCGGTCGACTGGTCGGTGTAGGACGGCGCCTCCTGATGGATCGGGCGCGTCTCCTTATGCGGCACTGGGCCGGCCTCATCGACCGGAGCGCCGATGACGTTGATGATGCGACCGAGCGTGCCGTCGCCGACCGGCACCGTGATCGGCTGGCCGGTGTCGGTCACCTTCTGGCCGCGCACCAACCCTTCGCTGGTATCCATGGCGATGGTACGGACGGTCGATTCGCCGAGATGTTGGGCGACCTCGAGCACCAGGCGATTGCCCTGGTTCGTGGTCTCCAGCGCGTTGAGGATCGCCGGCAAATGATCATCGAAGTGCACGTCGACGACGGCGCCGATGACTTGGGTGATATGTCCGACTGTGTTGGCCATCATAGTCCTCTTCACAAATTAGATCACAGCGCCTCGGCGCCGGAGATGATCTCGATCAGCTCCTTGGTGATCATCGCCTGGCGGGTGCGGTTGTAGGTGAGCGTCTGCTTGCGGATCATTTCGCCGGCATTGCGGGTGGCGTTGTCCATCGCCGACATCTGCGCGCCGTAGAACGAAGCCGAGTTTTCCAGGAGTGCGCGGAAAATCTGCACGGCAACGTTGCGCGGCAAGAGGTCGTGCAGGATGTCTTCGGCTTCCGGCTCGAACTCGTAGGCTGCGCCGCCCGCCCACCCTGACCCTCCCGCGCTTGCGGGGGAGGGAAGGGTGGGGGCGTCGAATACCGGCGGAATGATCGGCTGCGCGGTCGGTACTTGCGCGATCACCGAGCGGAACCGCGAGAAGAACAGCGTACAGACGTCGAATTCAAAATTATTGAAGCGGGCGATGATCTTCTCGGCGATCATCTCGGCGTGGCCGAAGCCGAGCGTGCGGGCCGCGCGCAGATCGACCATCTCGACAATCTGGCTCGCGTAGAGCCGGCGCAGCTGATCGTAGCCCTTGCGGCCGACGCAGAAGAACTTGACTTCCTTGCCTTCGCGTATGAGCGCGCCGGCGCGCTCGCGCGCCAGCCGCACGATGGCGGTGTTGAACGGCCCGCACAGGCCGCGTTCGGCGGTGCAGACCACAAGCAGATGCACGTTGTCGCCGCCGGTGCCGCGCAAGAGCCGCGGCGCGGTATCGCTGCCGGCAACCGACGCGGCGATGTTGCCGAGCACCTTGTCCATCTGCGTGGCGTAGGGCCGCGCCGCCTCGGCGGCCGCCTGCGCGCGGCGCAGCTTCGAGGCCGCGACCATCTGCATGGCCTTGGTGATCTTCTGCGTTGCCTTGGTCGCGGCAATGCGGTTGCGCAGGTCTTTGAGGGAGGGCATCGCTTAAGCTTCACGCCTCGATCATTACGCGAACGTCTTGGCGTAGCCTTCGACCGCCGCCTTGAGCTTGCCTGCGGTGGCGTCATCGAGGTCGCGCGAGTCACGAATCGCGCCGAGGATCTCCGGGTGCTGCTGGCGCAGCGCGCCAAGCAAGCCATCCTCGAAGGCGCGCACGCGATCGACCGGCAGCGGGTCGAGATAGCCGTTGACGCCGGCATAGATGACGCAGACTTGCTCTTCCATCTTCAGCGGCGAGAATTGCGGCTGCTTGAGCAGTTCGGTGAGCCGCGAGCCGCGATTGAGCAGACGCTGCGTCGTGGCGTCGAGATCGGAGCCGAATTGCGCGAACGCCGCCATCTCGCGGTATTGCGCCAGCTCGCCTTTGATGCGGCCAGCGACCTTCTTCATCGCCTTGGTCTGCGCCGAGGAGCCGACGCGCGACACCGAAAGGCCGACGTTCACCGCCGGGCGAATGCCCTGATAGAACAAGTCGGTTTCGAGGAAGATCTGACCGTCGGTGATGGAGATGACGTTGGTCGGGATATAGGCCGACACGTCGTTGGCCTGGGTTTCGATCACCGGCAGCGCGGTGAGCGAGCCGGCCCCGTGCTCGTCGTTCATCTTCGCCGCGCGCTCCAGGAGCCGGGAGTGCAGGTAGAACACGTCGCCGGGATAGGCCTCGCGTCCGGGCGGCCGGCGCAGCAAAAGCGACATCTGCCGATAGGCGACGGCCTGCTTGGAGAGATCGTCGTAGATGATAACCGCGTGCATGCCGTGGTCGCGGAAATACTCGCCCATGGCACAGCCGGCAAACGGCGCCAAAAACTGCATCGGCGCCGGATCGGAAGCGGTCGCCGCGACCACGATCGAATAGTCGAGCGCGCCGTTTTCCTCCAGCACCTTGACGAACTGCGCCACCGTCGAGCGTTTCTGCCCGACCGCGACATAGACGCAATAAAGCTTGATCTTCTCGTCGCCGGAGGCATTGAGCGGCTTCTGGTTCAGGATCGTATCGAGCGCGATCGCGGTCTTGCCGGTCTGGCGGTCGCCGATGATCAGCTCGCGCTGGCCGCGTCCGATCGGGATCAGCGCATCGATCGCCTTCAGGCCGGTCGCCATCGGCTCGTGCACCGACTTGCGCGGAATGATGCCGGGCGCTTTCACGTCGACGCGCGATCTCGCCTCGGCCTTGATCGGCCCCTTGCCGTCGATCGGCTCGCCGAGCGCGTCGACGACACGGCCGAGCAGAGCCTTGCCGACTGGAACCTCGACGATGGCGCGGGTGCGCTTGACCGTCTGGCCTTCCTTGATCTCGCGGTCGGTGCCGAAGATCACGATGCCGACATTGTCGATTTCAAGATTAAGCGCCATGCCTTTGACGCCGCTCTCGAACTCGACCATCTCGCCGGCTTGCACGTTGTCGAGGCCGTAGACGCGGGCGATGCCGTCGCCGACCGACAGCACCTGGCCGACTTCCGAAACTTCGGCCTCCTGGCCGAAATTCTTGATCTGCTCCTTGAGAATGGCGGAGATTTCCGCGGCGCGGATATCCATTAGCGGGCCTCTTTCATCGCGTTCTTGATCGCATTGAGTTTGGTGCGCAGCGAGGTGTCGACCATGCGGCTGCCGAGCTTGACCACGAGCCCGCCAATGATCGCGGGATCGACTTTGACGTTAAGATCGACGTCCTTGCCGCTGACCGCCTTGAGCGCGCTGCGCAGTGCGGCAATATGATCGTCCTTGAGCGGTTCGGCCACGGTGATCTCGGCCGTGGCTTCGCCTTTGTGCTGCGCGACGAGTTCGCGGTATCCCCTGACCATGTCGCGCACCGCGAACAGCCGGCGATTGGTCGTCACCAGTTTAAGGAAACGTGCCGCCAGCCCGCCGATTCCGGCGCGGTCGAGCACCGCGGACAGCGCCTGCAGCTGTTCGTCGGCCGAAAACACCGGGCTGCGCACCAGGCGCGCAAGGTCGGAGCTTTCGGCAACAAGCGCGTCGAAGCTTTCAAGGTCGGCTTTGACCGCGTCGATGGCGTTGGTCTCGCGCGCAAGGTCGAACAGCGCGGTCGCGTAGCGGCCTGCCATGCCGGATACGATGGGTTCTTCGCCTGCCAAGTGTGTTCTCTAAGCTCGCGCGCTTTCCACCGCGTGCGGCTCGGGTTGCTTTTGAGTTTTCCGCAAGGCCGGCAACCGGAGCGAACGTCCGGCACAAGCCTTTGGGATTCCGGCGGGACTTCGGATTTGGAGGCAGCGGGAATGCCCCCGCGCCCCGCGAAAATCGCCGCGTTGCTAACATACCGTGCGGTGCGGTGCAACACGGCGAACTCGATGTTTTTCAGCATCTTTCGCGGTGATCAGCGGTTCACGAGCCATGGCGCGCCGCGTGCTCGCGGATCGCTCCGAGGAAGGTCTCGCCGTACTGCCGAAGCTTGGCCTCGCCGACGCCGTGCACGGCGCTCATCTCGGCAATCGTCGCAGGCTTTCGCCGGACCATGTCGATCAGCGTCTTATCCGCGAACACGACATAGGCGGCAACACGCTGCGCCTTGGCAAGCTCCAAGCGCCGCCGCCGCAGCGCCTCGAACAACGCAGTGTCGCCGGGTGCGCCGTCAGCGAGCGCGGTGGCATTATCGGTGGCGCGGGCGGCCCTGCGCGTGGCGGGTTTGAGCGTGTCGGTCCGGAGCTCCATTTTGGCGGAGCCCTTGAGCACAAGCCGGCCGGCGTCGGTCACCGTCCAGGAGCCGTGGCCGGTAATATCGAGCGCGATGATGCCGGCGCCGTGCAGCTGGCGGAAGATCGAGCGCCATTCCTGTTTGTCGTATTCCTTGCCGACGCCGAAGGTCGGCAGGCGATCGTGACCGAATTTCTCGATCGCCTCGGTGGTCTCGCCGAGCAGCACGTTGGTCATGTGCTCGGTGCCGAAGCGCTGTCCGGTGCGGACAATGGCCGACAGCGCCTTCTGCGCCGCGATGGTGCCGTCGATCACTTCGGCGCCGTCGCAGCAGAAATCGCAGTTGCCGCAGGGCTGCGCCGTCTCGCCGAAATAGGCGAGCAGGGTCTGCCGCCGGCAGCGCGGCAATTCACACAGCGAGACCAGCGCATTGAGCCGCTGCCGGTCGACGCGTTTCTGCTCGTCGGCAGTATCGCTCTCGTCGATCTGCAGGCGGCGCAGGCGGATGTCGCCCATGCCGTAAAGCGTCAAGGTATCGGCCGGCAGCCCGTCGCGGCCGGCGCGGCCGATCTCCTGGTAATAGCTCTCGATATTGGACGGCATGTCGGCGTGGAGGACAAAGCGCACATCCGGTTTGTCGATGCCCATACCGAACGCCACGGTCGCGACCATGACGACGCCGTCGTCCTGCAGGAAGATATCCTGATTGCGCGAGCGCGCTGCCGCCTCCATGCCGGCGTGATAGGGCAACGCATTCGTACCGATCTCGCGGAGGTATTCGGCGAGCTCGTCGGTCTTGCGCCGCGAAGCGCAATAGACGATGCCGCTTTGTCCGTGGTGGGCTTTGACGAAATCCGCCACCTGCTTGCGGCCGCCGGACTTCGCCCGCATCGCTAGCCGCAGATTGGGCCGATCGAAGCCGTGCACGAACACGGCGGGAGGGCGGCGGAAAAGCTTTGCCAGAATGTCCGCACGCGTTGCCGCGTCGGCGGTGGCGGTGAAAGCGACCGTCTGCACGCCGCCGAGCGCCGCCTGTACCGCGCCGAGCGCCGCGTATTCGGGACGGAAATCGTGGCCCCATTGCGAGATGCAGTGCGCCTCGTCGACGGCAAGCTGCGCGACCTTGGCGCGCTTGAAGACATCGAGCGTTTCGGGCTTGACCAGTCGTTCCGGTGCGACATAGACGAGGCGCAATTCGCCGCGTGCGATCCGTTCGAGAGCCGCGCGATTTTCGTCGGGGTCATTAGCGGAGTTGAGGCTCGCTGCGGCGACGCCATAGCTGCGCAGTTGCGCCACCTGATTGCGCATCAGCGCGATCAACGGCGACACGACGACGGTGAGGCCGCCGTGCAATAACGCGGGAAGCTGGTAGCACAGCGACTTGCCGCTGCCGGTCGGCATCACGGCCAGCACATCGCTGCCGTCGAGAATAGCGGCGACGATTTCGGCTTGACCGGGCCGGAAGTCCTCGAACCCGAATGTGATACGAAGCGCGCGCTGCGCCGCGGCCAGGTCCGGCATCTCGGTCCTCTCCCGGCGATGTTCTATCTTTGTTCCGACGAGGCCGCAAGCGAAGCTGCAAGCCGAGATACCGCGTCGGCATACAATTGGCGCAAGCGAGGCCCGACGTGCCCTTTCTTGCACCGTAGCGTTTGCTGATGCACGGTGCCGGCCACGCCGGGATTTCCATTCATGTCTGTCTATCCAAGCCAGGACGGCCATCAGGCCGCCGGCCTCGCAAGGCCGCTTGCTCTCCTGTTCATCGCCGGCGTCGCCATGCGCATGACGCTTTTGGTGATGCCGCCGGTGATTCCTCTGGTGCACGAAGAGTTGCACATGTCGGAGACGCAGGTCGGTCTGTTGGTCGGGCTGCCGCTCGCGGTCTTTGCTGTTGCCGCCGTGCCGGGATCGCTGCTGATTGCACGGATCGGTGCGACGCTCGCGGTGGCACTCGGCATGGCGATTGCGGCGATCGCAGGCGGCGCGCGCGCCGCTGCGGTCGACACCTGGACGCTTTACGCGGCCGCGATCGTGTCCGGGTTCGGCGTCGCCATCATGCAACCGGGAATGCCGACGCTGGTGCGCGACTGGCTGCCGAAGCGCATCGCATTCGGCACCATCGCCTATTCCGCCGGCATGCTCATGGGCGCGACCTTTCCGGCGGTTTTCACCATCGCCTATGTCTTGCCGGCCATCGGCGGTTCCTGGCGGCTCGATGTGGTACTGTGGGCGGTCCCGGCGCTTCTCATGGCGCCGGTGTTTTTCCTGTCGAGCCCAAAGACGCGCGGTGGCCATGATGCGGCGGCTGCGACCAACCGGCTATGGTGGCCGGACTGGAAGGATCCGGTGGTCTGGCTGCTCGGCTTCACCTTCGCGAGCAACAACAGTCCCTATTTCGTGACCAGCGCTTTTCTAGGCGACTATCTGGTGACGCTCGGAAAGCCGGAGCTGCTCGGTTCGGCGCTGGGCTGGCTCAACGGATCGCAGATTGTTGCCCTTGCCGTGCTGGTGCTCACGGCTAATCGCCTGCACATGCGGGCATGGCCGTTCCTGGTTTTCGGCCCGATCATGCTGGCTGCCTTTCTTGTGATCATTTTCATCCATTCTTCGATCGCGATTGTCGCGGCCACCGCCGTGCTTGGCATCGCCGCGGCGGTCACGATGACCGCGATCCTGGCGCTGCCTGCGTTCTTAAGCCGGCCGGGCGACGTGCCGCGTACCGCCGCCGGCATGTTCACCGTCAGCTACACCTGCGCGATCATCATCCCAACCATCTGCGGCGCGCTGTGGGACGCAACCGGCAAGCCGTGGACCGCCTTCGTGCCGTTGTGCATTTGCGCCGTGGCCCTCACCGTGCTCGGCACTGTCGTTACTCGTTTTCGTCTGCCGGCCGAGAATGCGCTCGGCCGATAAACAATCGGCGGGCGCTGCCCACTCACGGAATGTTGACGGCCATCGCCGCGACCGGCAGGAATGAGGCATGACCACGCGGCCGGGAAAATCCGCGCGCCCAAAAAAGCTGTCGAAGCGGCGGATGCTGCCGACCGACCGGCTTGCCTATTCGGCGATCAGCGAACGGCCGCCGCTCAAGCTGCCCGGTGGGGCGCGCATGGCGGTGTGGGTCATCGTCAATGTCGAGGAATGGGATGCCACGCAGCCGATGCCGCGCACCGTGCTGACGCCGCCTGCGGGCGGCTCGCCGATGCCCGACGTGCCGAACTGGGCCTGGCACGAATACGGCAACCGGGTCGGCTTCTGGCGGTTCGTCGAAATATTCGACGAATTCGCGATCCCGGCGGTGCTGGCGATCAACGGCTCGGCGCTGGCGGCTTATCCGGCGATCGTGCGCGCGGCGGTGGAACGCGAGTGGGAGTTCCTTGGCCACGGCCTTACGCAGCGCAACATGCAGAAGGTGATCGACGAGCGTGGCGATATCCGCAAAGTCCGCGAGGTCATCGCGAAGGCGACCGGGAAGCCGCCGCGCGGCTGGCTCGGCCCCGGCCTCACCGAGACCTGGGAAACGCCAGACCTCCTGGTCGAGGAGGGCTACGATTACGTCGCCGACTGGGTGCTCGACGATCAGCCGGTCTGGCTCAAGACGCGGGGGAGACCGATTCTCAACGTGCCGTACACGCAGGAATGCAATGACGTCGCCATGATGCTCATCCAGCACCATTCGGCCAGCGAATACCGCGATCGCGCGCTCGACCAGTTCGAGCAGATTTACGCGGATGCAGCCCGATCCGCGCGCGTGATGGCGCTCTCGGTGCACCCGTACATCATGGGTGCGCCGCACCGGCTGAAATATCTGCGCCGGGTATTCGAGGTGATTCGCAAAAACGGCGACGTTCTGTTCTGGACCGGCGCGCAAATTGCCGACTGGTACCTGGCGGCCGGACCGAAAGCCCCGGGACGGTGAGCGAGCACAGCGAAGCGAAGCTCGCACCGAAAGCTGCCGGCGACGTCCAGGCACGGCTGATGCTGGCCGTGCTCTGTCTCATCTGGGGCATCACTTGGCCGCTGATGAAGATCGCGTTGAACGAAATCCCGCCGCTCAGCATGCGCACCTCGACGGCCGGCATCGGCGCGCTCACGCTGTTGGCGATCTGTCTGGTCGGACGGCGGAGCTTGCGAATTCCCACCGCGAAAGCGTGGCTGCACGTCGTGGTCGCCTCCATTCTCAATGTCGTCGGCTTCAGCCTGTTCAGTGCTTTCGCGCAGATCGCGGCCGCGACGTCGCGCGTCACAATCCTGACTTACACGATGCCGATCTGGACGCTGGTGTTGGCCTGGGTGGTTCTGCGCGAACGCCCGAGCCGGGTGCAGGCGATCGCGATCCTGCTTTGCACGGTCGGACTCGCGGTTCTGATCGGTCCGCTGGCGACGACCGGAATACCGTTGGGCCTGTTATTGGCGATGGGTTCCGGCGCGAGCTGGGCTGCCGGCACCGTCTATCTGAAATGGGCGCGGATTCAGGCCGATCCGATCGGCCTTGCGAGTTGGCAAATCACCATCGCGTTCTTCGTCATCACGGCATGCATGTTCATTTTCGAAGGCAAGCTCGACCTTGGCGCCGCCCACGCCGATGCGTTGCTCGCGGTGGCTTTCACCGGCGTGTTTGGTAACGCGGTCGCCTACGCCATGTGGTTCGCGATCGTCCGGCGGGTACCCGCTTTGACCGCGACGCTTGGCATCGTCGGCATACCGGTGATCGGCGTCGTTTCCACCATGCTCATTCTCGGTGAGCGGCTGACTGTCGCCGACGGCATCGGGTTCGCGTTCATCTTTGCGGCGTCGCTGTGCGCGCAACTTCCGGCATCGGCGTTCCAGCGGACTACGCGTTGACCCGTTGCGCCAAATCCGCCATGCGCGCCACCATCGCGCTCGCCGGTTCGGCAAGCGCGTCGATGACGGTGAAGTGGTTGCCGGGGAATTCCGCATAGCGGGTTTCCGCTTTTGCCTGCTCCCAGGCTTGCGCTATGGCCCGGCTCTGGCGTTTGAACTCGCTGGTTTCGAGATCGCCGACGACGGCATCGAGCACGCGTCCGGGCACGACCGGCCAGAACAGCGGCGAAACACGGCGGGCCGCTTCGGCGTCGAGCCGCAAGTCCTGGTTGGTGCTGACGTTGAGCAGGGGTGCGAGATCGAAAACGCCGGAAATCGCGTAGCCGGCGGGCACGAGATCGGCCGGCGCCTTCGGATAGAGCGCATGCCAGTCGGTCGCGACCATGGCTGAGGCGAGATGCCCGCCGGCGGAATGGCCGGACACCAGCATGCGCCGGCTGAACCGCTGCCACAGGAAAATACAGGCGCGCCGGATTTGCTCGACGATGTCGGCGACCGTGACGATCGGACAGAGATCGTAGCCGACGACTGCAACCGCAACGCCGCGCTCGTTCAAGCCGCGGGCCATGTGGCTGTACGAGGACGGGTCGAACGAACGCCAGTAGCCGCCATGGATGAACACGGCCAGCGGCGCTGTATCGCCCGCTTCGGGCAGGAAGAGATCGATGAATTGCCGCGGCGTATCGCCATAGGAGAGGCCGAGTTCGGCACGGCCGTGCTTGAGGGTCTCGGCGCGATAATCTTCGGCCTCGCGCGCCCATCGCGCGAAAATCTCGGGGTGCTCCGGCACGCGGGCGCGCAAATTGTACTCTGCTTCGTAATCGATCGCGGCCATCGGCGCCTCCAGCGGATTGCACGCGACATTGCGGCAAGGGCGTTGCGCGGGCAAGCCGTGCGCCATAAGAAAGATCGCGCTCAAACAAAAGGCCGCCCATGAAGGTCGACGGCAAGTCCATGCGCAGCATCTGGCTCGAGTCGGACGGCTGGTCGGTCGGCGTAATCGATCAGACCGCGTTGCCGCATCGCCTGGTGACCGCGCGCCTGACGACGCTCGCGGAAGCGGCCCACGCAATCCGCGCCATGGTGATCCGCGGCGCGCCGCTGATCGGAGCGACCGCCGCCTATGGCATGTGTCTCGCGCTGCGCAAAGACGCCTCCGATGAATTGATCGAGCGCGCCTATGCCACGCTCCTGGCCACGCGTCCGACGGCGATCAATCTCAAATGGGCGCTCGACGAGATGCTGGCCATAGTGCGCAACCGGCCGCGCTCGGAGCGCACCGCTGCCGCCTACCGGCGCGCGGCCGAGATCTGCGAGGAGGATATCGCCATCAACACCGGTATTGCCCGCAATGGTCTGCCGCTGATCGAGGCCGTGGCCGCGCGCAAGAAACCGGGCGAGCGGGTGAACGTGCTGACCCATTGCAATGCCGGCTGGCTGGCGGCGGTCGACGTCGGCACGGCCACGGCGCCGATCTACCTGGCGCACGATAGCGGTATCCCCATTCACGTTTTCGCCGACGAAACGCGGCCGCGCAATCAGGGCGCCTCGCTCACCGCCTGGGAGCTCGGCCAGCACGGCGTGCCGCACACATTGATCGCCGACAACACCGGCGGCCATCTGATGCAGCACGGCCTTGTCGACCTGGTCATTGTTGGCACCGATCGGGTCACCGCCAATGGCGACGTTTGCAATAAGATCGGCACTTACCTGAAGGCGCTCGCGGCGCGCGACAACAACGTGCCGTTCTACGTGGCGCTGCCGTCGCCGACCATCGATTTCACCCTGGCCGACGGCGTTACCGAGATACCCATCGAACAACGCAGCGCCGACGAGGTCGCGACCATGACCGGGCGCACCGCCGACGGCCGCATCGAGACCGTGCGCATCGCGCCGGCGGGCACCCCGATGGCCAATTACGCCTTCGACGTCACTCCGGCGCGGCTGGTCACCGGCCTGATTACCGAGCGCGGCGTGATTGCGGCCTCGCGCGCGCCGTTGGCGGGGGCTTTTCCGGAGCGCGCCGGCGCGGCAGAATGACGCGTTTACCGAGGTCATTCCCGCGCAAGCGGGAATCCATAACCACAGCCCGAGCAATGTCCGCTCGACCTGTGGATATCGGTCCCCGCATTCGCGGGGACGACGCTAAAGTGTCGGTTGCGCTGTCGGAGTGCGTGACATGCGTAAGCTCGAAGGTGGGCCGTCGCCGAACCTGCCGCTTCCTGGAATCTTGACGATGGGCGTCAACCTGCTGCCGGCGTCGCCGCCGGTCGATGGACGACAATCGCCGACCGCGTTTGCCATCGCGCGCGGCACTGCGCGCTTCCTGCATGCACTCGGCTATTCGGTGGTCAGCGAATTGCCGCTGCCTTCGGGTCGCCGCGCCGATCTGGTCGCGCTGGGCGGCGACGGTGAAATCCTGATCGTGGAAATCAAATCGTCGGTTGCCGATTTCCGCGCCGACCAGAAGTGGATGGATTACCGCTTGCACTGCGACCGGCTGTTCTTCGCCACCATCCTCGATGTTCCGTGCGAGATCTTTCCCGCCGATGCCGGGCTGATCGTGGCGGACGCCTTCGGTGCGTCGATCGTGTACGAGGCGCCCGAGCATCGGCTGGTGCCGGCACGGCGGAAGACCGTGATGCTGCGCTTCGCGCACGCCGCCGCGCTCCGCCTGCAGGCGCTCGCCGATCCGCAGGGGCCATACCGCGGCGAAACTTAGAACTCGAGGGAGCCAGGTGCAGCCGCGGCGATTTCGCCGGGTGCCGTCGTCGCGGGCGCGTCCGCGATCGCGGTTGGCGCGAATTGCTTGACGCCGTCGTGGCCGAGCACGAACAGCGGCAGCACCCGCGTCATTTCGACATCCTCCAGCAGCGTCAGCCGGCGATTGTCGAGCACCATCCACTTGTCGTCGAGGCGGACGGCGACCACGGCGTGATCTTCGCCGGCGGCGAGATTGCGCACGATCACGAGCTTTACATCGTCCTCGCTGACGCCGGCCGCGGTGAGCGCGACATATTTCGCGATCGCGTAGTCTTCGCAGTCGCCGCGCCCGGTCGTCAGCGTCGCGAGCGGAGCGCTCCAGCGGTCGAGCACGCCCCACTGAGCCAGATCGCTCATCGGCTCGATCGCGAGGTTGATGGCGCGGTTGATCACCCCGATGCGAGCGCGGCCGATGCGGGCGCGGCCGTCGGCGACAACGGCGAGGAACTTTTGCGCCGCGGCTGGGCAGAGTTGCGCGGCGTCGCGGCAACCCGCCAGAACCTCGTTCTCGGCGCGGATAGCGGCGACAACAGCATTCCATTTGGTCAAAAGTTCGCCGCTCATAACCGGCGCAGCGTCGAGACCGAATGGTTCGGCTGGGGACGTTTGAATCACCGGCTCCGCCGGGTCAATCGCGCTCACCTGATATTGGGCGAAGGCGCTCACCGGACCGCCGAAAACGAGCGGCAACAAAACCAGTAGCCCGGCGCTGCGCGCCGCAATCTTTCCGAACATTTTGACGTCCCTGAAGGCGCGGGTCTCGCGCGCTGAGTGCGCGCTGCCCGGCTCTTTTGTGTTTCAGGGACGCGATAGCCTGGTCGCCGCTGCCATCGCGTTAATACGTAGAGGTTGTTGCGTAGATGTTCGAAAATAGCGTGCAGGAAATGTTACGCCGTTTGTGAGCAATTTTAATGAATGTGCGTCGGCGCCCGCTGCCTATACAGGCGGCCGCTTTTGCGGTTAGATGGAAAGGTTAAAAATGTAACTAATCACCCAGGGAGGACACCATGCGCCGGACGCGCCCGCTTAAGCTTTGTGCACTGGCGATGCTCGGCCTCGCATTCGGGATCGGCGCCGCATCGGCCGAGGACAGGACCTTCGAGCTCAAGCTCTCGCACTGGGTGCCGCCGTCGCATCCGCTGCAGAAGGCGATGGAGGATTGGGGCGCTTCGATCGAGAAGGATTCCGGCGGCACCATCAAATACAAGGTCTATCCGGCGCAGCAGCTCGGTAAGGCATTTGATCATTACGATATGGCGCGCGACGGCATCGCCGACGTGACTTATGTCAGTCCCGGGTATCAGCCCGGCCGCTTCCCCATCTTCGACGCCGGCAATTTGCCGTTCATGCTGGCCAACGCCAAGGGCGGTTCCGAAGCGCTCGATGCGTGGTATCGCAAATACGCCGCTAAGGAGATGAAGGACGTCAAGTTCTGCTTCGCGTTCGCCCACGACCCCGGCACGTTCCATTCGCGCACCAAGAAGATCGTCGTCCCGGCCGACATCAAGGGCATGAAGATCCGGCCGGCGCACGCCACCATGGCGTCGCTGGTGACCGAACTCGGCGGCACCAACGTGCAGGCGTCGGCACCCGAGGTGCGCGACGTTCTGGAGAAAGGCGTTGCCGACGCGGTCACGTTTCCCTGGGGCTCGATCGTGCTGTTCGGCATCGACAAGGTGACCAAGTATCATATGGAAGCGGCGCTCTACACCACGAGCTTCGTCTGGGTGATGAACAAGTCGACCTACGCGCAGATGTCGCCGGCGCAGCAGAAGGTGATCGACGACCATTGCAACACGCAATGGGCGGAGCGGGTCGCGGCGCCGTGGGCGGATTTCGAGCATGACGGCATCGCCAAGCTCAAGGCCGAGCCCGGCCAGGAAGTCTATCCGATCACCGACGCGCAGCTTGACGAATGGAAGGCCGCGGCCGTGCCGGTGGAGCAGAACTGGGCCAAGGCGGTGAAAAAGACCGGCAGCGATCCGGACGCCGCGCTGAAGGACCTCAAGGCGGAACTTGCCAAGTATAATTCCGGATACTGAAATTCGACGTAGAATGCCGTCGGGGCGAGTTTAGCGTTCGGCAATGGGGAGGCATTGATGCGCGGCATTCGTCACCTGGTACCCGGCGTGCTCGCCGCGCTGAGCCTTAGCATCGGCGCCGCGTGCGCGCAGGACAAGACCGTCGATCTGAAAATCTCGCACTGGGTGCCGCCGTCGCATCCGTTGCAAAAGGCGATCCAGGACTGGGGCGACGATATTCAGAAAGCCTCGAACGGAACCATCACCTACAAAATCTTTCCTGCACAGCAACTGGGTAAGGCGTTCGACCACTACGACATGGCGCGCGACGGCATCGCCGACGTCGTCTACGTCAATCCCGGCTATCAACCGGGGCGCTTCCCGATCATCGCAGCCGGCGAGCTGCCGTTCATCGTCGGCAACGCGAAGGGCGGCAATCGCGCCATCGACGCCTGGTACCGCAAATACGCGGCGAGCGAGATGAAGGATGTGCATTATTGCTTTTCCTTCGTGCTCGATCCGGTGACGTGGCATTCGGCCAATAAAAAAATCGTGGTGCCGGCCGACATTCGGGGAATGAAGATCAGGCCGGCGCAAGGCACCATCGCCAGCTGGGTGACGCTCCTCGGCGGCACCAATGTGCAAGCCAGCGCGCCGGAACTTCGCGACGTTCTCGCCAAGGGTGTTGCCGATGCCGGCACCTTCCCCTGGGGCTCGATGCTCCTGTTCGGCATCGACAAGGTGACGAAGTACGACATGGATGCCCCGATAGGCTCGGTTATGTTCCAGTGGTTGATCAATCCGGCAACTTATGCCGCCATGTCCGCTTCGCAGAAGAAAGTGATCGACGATCACTGCACGAGCGAGTGGGCCGGCCGATTCGCCGATCCGTGGGTCGACTTCGAGCACGGCGGCCTGGAGAAAATCAAAGCCGAGCCGGACCACGAGGTCTACAAGATCACCGACGAGCAGCTTGTGGAGTGGAAGAAGTCGGCTGAGCCACTCAAACAGAAGTGGGCTGCGGCCGTGAAAAAGGCGGGCGGCGATCCCGATGCGATCTGGAGAGAGCTGCAAGCGTCTCTGACGCGCTACGACGCCGGCTTCTGACGATACGACATGTCGAACGCCGACACTTCTGCTGCCGGACCCGCCGCGCCGCAGGCGGGACGCGCGCCCAACGCCATGGATCGCTTCATCAACGGCATCGAGCTTATCGCCGCATTCTTCGCCGGCATCGTCGCCCTCGACATCTTCGTCTCGGTACTGCTGCGCTACCTGTTCGCGGTGCAGATTCCCGACAGCTACGATTTCGGCCGCCTCTTGCTCGGCATTCTGATCTTCTGGGGCATCGCGGCGACGTCCTACCGCGGCACCCACATCACCGTCGATCTGCTTTACGCCAATGTCGGCGAGCGGATGCAGCGCTTCATCGACGTGTTCGCGACGCTGGTGCTGCTGTTTGTGGTGACGGTGCAGACCTACACTTTGTTCGACAAGGTCACGAGCACTTACGCCGAAAACGTGTCGACTTTCGATCTGCGTCTGCCGGTCTGGCCGTTCTTCCTGGTGGCGTGGCTTGGTGACGCGGCGGCGGTGCTGCTGATCGCCGTGCGCACCTATCGGCTGATCTTCCATCCGGAGCTCATGGGCGGCCGCTACCAGATCAAGCCGGTGGAATGAGGCGCAACGCTATGAGGTTTATTTGAGCACCGACCTCGTCGCCGTCCTGGGTTTTCTGGTCCTGTTCGGGCTGATGCTGATGCGCGTGCCGGTCGGCATGGCCATGGGCCTCGTCGGCGTGAGCGGCTTCGCCTATCTCGTCGGCGGCCAGCCGGCGCTGAAGATCGTCGGTCATACCTCGATGCGCACGGTGACCGATTACACCTTCGGCGTCATTCCGATGTTTCTGCTCATGGGCGCGTTCGTGTCCAATTCCGGCATGAGCCGCGAATTGTTCCGTGCCGCCAATGCGTTCGCCGGGCATTTAAAAGGCGGGCTTGGCATCGCGACCATCGCGGCCTGCGCCGGTTTTGCCGCGATCTCGGGCTCCTCGGTCGCCACCGCCGCTACCTTCGCCACCGTCGCCTATCCGGAGATGCGCCGCTATGGTTATCCGCAATCGTTCGCTACCGGCGTCATCGCCGCCGGCGGCACCCTCGGCGCCATGCTGCCGCCGTCGACCGTGCTTGCGGTCTACGGCATCATTACCGAGCAGGACATCGGCAAGCTGTTCATCGCCGGCATCATTCCGGGATTGCTGGCCGCCTCGATGGACATACTCACCATTGTGATCATCGGGCGGCTGCGGCCGGATTTCCTGCCCTCGGGGCCGCGCCACTCCTGGAAGGAGCGGCTCGCCGGATTGCGCGACATCTGGGCAATGCTGCTCCTGTTCGTGTTCGTCATTGGCGGGCTCTATGGCGGCCTGTTCACGCCGACCGAGGCCGGCGGCATGGGCGCGGTCGGCGCGCTCCTGATCGGAGTGGCGCGCGGCAAGCTGAACCGGCTGGAAATCCGCCGCTCGCTGCTGCAAGCGGTGCGCACCGCCGCCGCGGTGCTCACGGTGCTGATCGGCGCGTTGCTGTTCGGCTATTTCCTCACCGTGACGCAAACGCCGCAGAAGGTAACCGCCCTCCTCACCGGGCTCGGCCTCGGCCGTTACGGCGTGCTGGCGCTGATCATGCTGATGTATCTGGTGCTCGGCTGCCTCATGGACTCGCTCGCCATGATCATCCTGACCATCCCGATCATCTTCCCGATCATCACCCAGCTGGGCTTCGATCCGATCTGGTTCGGCGTCATCATCGTCATGACGGTCGAGCTTGGGCTCATTCACCCGCCGGTCGGCATGAACGTGTTCGTGATCAAAAGCGTGGTCCAGGACGTGACGTTTTCGACGATCTTCATCGGCGTGCTGCCGTTCATCGTCACCGACCTCATCCGCCTCGTTATTCTGATCGCGTTCCCGATCCTCGCGCTCTACTTGCCGTCGCACATGTAGCGGTTAGGATGGGTCCAAAGACAGGGAGATCGCCATGCTTCGCCTGCTCGTTGCCGTTACAGTGATCGCGTTCGCCCCGGCCGCTCACGCCGCCGACCAAAAGCAGATGGACGAAAACAAGAAGGCGGTGGTGGAATTCTATGACCTTGCGATCAACCAGAAGAATTTCGAGGCCGCGGCAAAATTCCTCGGCCCGCGCTACGTCCAGCATAATCCCAGAGCCGCCGACGGGCCGGAGGGTCTAAAGGCCTTTCTCGCCTTCCTGCGCGACAAGTTCCCCAACTATCACAGCGACATCAAACGCGTGTTCGCCGACGGCGACTATGTCATCCTGCACGTGCACAACGTGCCGACCCCCGGCAGCCGCGGCAACGCCATCATCGACATTTTCAAGCTTGAGAATGGCAAGGTCGTCGAGCACTGGGACGTCCGGCAGGAGATCCCGGAACAATCGGCCAATTCCAACACGATGTTCTAGGGTTTTCGCCTTGTCATTCCGGGCTCGCGCCTTTAGGGCGCGCCCCGGAATGACGCTTCGGCGAATTGTTGTAGCTCAGCTCCGGCCGCCGCCGCCGGCAAGGACCGCGCGCGTGGCCCGGTCGGGGCCGAAATCGTCGATGCTGTCGATCGCGAGAAGGTCGGCCAGGCGCGTGCGCGCGCGGTTGACGCGGCTCTTGATGGTGCCGACCGCGCAGCCGCAGATCGCAGCCGCCTCTTCGTAGGAAAAACCGGAGGCGCCCACCAGGATCAGCGCCTCGCGCTGATCCGACGGCAGTTTGGCCAGCGCGGCGCGGAACTCGCCGAACTCGACCCGCCCGGTCTGCTCGGGATGGGTTTTGAGCGTGTCGGCGTAACGGCCGTCGGCATCTTCCACTTCCCGCCGCCGCTTGCGGTATTCGGAGCGGAACAGATTGCGCAGAATGGTGAACAGCCATGCCGGCATGTTGGTGCCGGGCTCAAAGGAATTGATATGGGCCAGAGCGCGCAGCAACGTTTCCTGCACCAGGTCGTCGGCGCGGTCGACATGGCCGCACAGCGAGATGGCGAACGCGCGCAGGCTCGGCACGGTGGAAAGGACTTGATCGCGTATGGCGGGGTCGAGCTTCATGCCGCACCGTCATCGTGGTCGCTGAGCCGCCGAACCAGATCGGCGATATGTTGCGGCACCCCCTCCTTGACGACATCGTCGTACATCGCCCGGAGTTGCTGCCCTATGCGCGCCTGAACTTCCCGTCCGAGGCGCACTTCGCTTTTGCGTTGCGTGACTATTCTACCCATTGCATCCCGGGCTTCCGGCTGGTCCGCATCCGGTGCCGGCGTTTCAACGTTGGCTGTCTTACCCTTGTTCATTATCCCTCATCCCCCATTCCGCTCCTGACTTCCGGCACCGACCTGGCATCGCTCCCCCCAACCGACGCGAAGCTAACGCGCGGTTCTGCCGTTGGTTCCGACCGAGGGAACTATTTTGGAACCTTGTTTGCGTGGCGACGTTTTAGCCAATAGCGTTGGGCATCTGGAAGGGGAGGGTCCTTTGTCGACTTCGGAAGCTGTACTCCAGCATCTGCCGTTTCTGCGCCGGTACGCCCGCGCGCTGACGGGCAATCAGGCGTCCGGTGACAGCTATGTCGCCGCCACCCTGGAATTGCTGATCGCCAGCCCGAAAATCCTCGACTCTGGCCCCAGCCAGCGGGTCGCCATCTACCGCCTGTTCACCAAAATCTGGAACTCCGTCGCGGTGAACGGCAAAGCCGATGCTGTGGAGCCGAATCTCCTTCCGGAACAACACATTACGCAGATCACCCCGCGGCCGCGCCAGGCGTTCCTGCTGGTCGCGCTCGAAGGTTTTTCGGAGGAAGAGGCGGCGCGGATTCTCGATTGCGATCTCCCCGCCCTGCGCGGTTTGGTCGAGCAATCCGGTCGCGAGCTCGCCGCCGAGATCGCAACCGATGTCCTCATCATCGAGGACGAGACTTTCATCGCCATGGACATCGAGGCACTGGTGGAGAGCCTCGGCCACAGGGTGATCGGCGTCGCCCGCACCCACGCCGAGGCCATCGCGCTCGCCAAGCGCAAGCAGCCTGGGCTCATCCTGGCGGACATCCAGCTCGCCGATGGCAGCTCGGGTCTGGACGCGGTCAATGAGCTTCTGGGTGCCTTCGAGGTGCCGGTGATCTTCATCACCGCCTATCCCGAGCGATTTCTCACCGGCCAGCGGCCGGAACCGGCGTTTCTGATCGCCAAGCCGTTCCAGCTTGCGGTGGTCTCGGCGGTGGCGAGCCAGGCGTTGTTCTTCGGGCGCAAGGCACGTCAGCGCGAGCGTCAGGCGACCGCGTAATTCTGTCAGGCATCTCTGCGTCGCTTCATGGCCGGGCTTGTCCCGGCCATCTTCGTTTTTGACCGACCAAAACTGTTTCACTAAGCCATGGAAGCTGGGATGACGGCATGCCCCCGAAAAAATTAGGGCGCAACCGATCGGTCCATCGGTTGCGCCCAAGAAGACCAGCCAAGCACGGGGGGAGGGGGGAAAGGATGGCCGGTCCCCACGACAAGCCGCGACCATGCTTTTTGTTCCGGCCTTGATCGGCCTTAAGCGCGTCTAAAGCGTCTTGCCGGGGCCCCCTCACGCACGTGTGAAGCACCGCCATCATAACGCGCCGAGCTTCCGCGGTTTTGGAACCGCCGGCGGTCGCGCGCGTTCCTTATCGCGCGTGGCCGATTGGCTTCGCGTTTTCGGGACATGGGGGATCTGTGGATGGATTCGGAGACGATCCGATGCGCATGCTCCTATTTGCTCGCTCCGCCGCCGTGGCGATGGCATTGCTAACGGCAAGCGTCATTTCATTCCCCTCATTCCCGAACCCGGCGGCGGGATGGATCGGTACAAGCCCAGCGCTGTCGGTGAACCGGACCCTGAAGGGCGATCGCCTGCCGCTCACAGAACCTGCCATCGAGACGCATGAGCTCGGATTGCCGATTTCGCCGGCGCCGCGCGTAAAGGTGCCGGTCGGATGCGATGCCGCCTTCAGCCCGATTTCCTCGCCGCGGCTGGCCGGGGTTTTCCGGCGTTGCATGGCCTGAGAAGAATTCTGGAAAACACGTTGCCGCGCAGCGGCACCGAAGCGGACAGATTTTCTTCCAGCCGGCGATAAGGCTTGCGGCAACCACTGAACTGCGACAGTAGGTAGCTCCAGATCGCGTCATCTCTTTAAGACAAGCCCTGCCATGAACGAGGATGTCGTCGGTATTCCGTCAGCGGATTTGCGCCTGCATGGCGTCCTCGGCACCCCGGAGGGCTTGCGCCCCGCGGAGCGGCGCGCGGCGTTCCTGGTGCTGCACGGCTTCGGCGGCAATTGCGATTCAGCCGGCGTCATCCAGCCGACGCGTGTATTGAGCGAGTTCGGCTACGCCACGCTGCGCTTCGACATGCGCGGCTGCGGCAAGAGTGAAGGCGAATTCGGCCGGGTCATCTGTCTCGAACAGGTCGAAGACCTCGGCAACGCGCTCGCCTTTCTCGCCCGCCACCCGGCTGTCGATCCCGACCGTATCGGCGTCATCGGTTCGAGTTTCGGCGGCGCAGTGGCGGTCTATGCCGGCGGCACCAATCCGCGCATCGCCGCGGTCATCTCCAATGGCGGCTGGGGCCATGGCGAGCGCAAATTCCGCGGCCAGCACCCAACCGCGGAAGCCTGGGCGAAGTTCACCGGAATGCTGGCGGAAGGCCGCGCCGTCCGCGCCCGCACCGGCAAATCGCTGATGGTGCCGCGCGACCAGATCGTGCCGATCCCGGCGCACGTCCGGCAGAACCTGGACAAACAGAATGTGGAAATGCTGGCGCGCAATTCGGTCGAGATGTTCCCGGCCGAGACCGCGCAGAGCATGTTCGATTTCCGCGCCGAGGAGGTGGTCGGCAATATCGCGCCGCGTCCGCTGATGCTGATCCACGCCGCCAACGATTCGGTGACGCCGACCGAGCAATCGATCGAGATGTTCAAACGCGCCGGCCAGCCGACCGAGCTGCATTTGTTCAGTGGCCTTGATCACTTCCTGTTCAACGAGAACTCCGCGCGAGTCTGGAGCGTGCTGCGCGGCTGGCTCGACGCCTATTTGCCGGCGGCAAAGTAGACGGAGACGGGCGTGGGCCGCAGCCGCATCGTCGTCGGCCATGAGGAGCTTTCACGCTTCATCTGCGATGCACTCGTCGCCAAGGGCGCGAGCGCGGCGGACGCCGGCATCGTCGCCGACGGATTGACCTGGGCCAATTTGCGCGGCGTCGACGGGCACGGTGTCTCGCGGCTGCCGTTCTATCTCAGGATGATCGAGCGCGGCGAAATCGATCCGCAGGCACGGCCGCAGCTGGTGCACGATCGCGCGGCGACGTTCATGCTCGATAGCGGCCATGGTTTCGGCCCGGTGGCGATGATGCAGGCGATCGAGCTTGCCACCCAGCGCGCACGGACGGCGGGAGTTTGCTTCGGCCTGGTGCGCCGGACGACGCATACCGGCGCGATCGGACGTTACGCGCAATGGATGGCGGCGCGCGGTTGCGCGGCCGTTATCCTGGGAGCAGGCCCGGCATTCATGGCCTATCACGGGGCGCGCGTCGCCAGTATGGGAACAAGTCCGATCGCGATCGCAGTGCCGAGCGGCCAAGGTCCGATCGTCCTCGACATGGCGACGAGCACGATTTCGAACGGCAAGATTTTGCAGGCGCGCACTACCGGCGCCGAACTGCCGCCGGGCACGGTGCTGACCGGAGCGGGCGAGCCGACCACGGATCCGCGGCTGGCTGAGATCCTGCTCCCGCTCGGCGGCCCCAAGGGATCGGGGTTGGCCTTGATGTTCGAGATGCTGGCGAGCGTGCTCGCCGCGGCGCCGATCCAGGCGCCTGCGCTCGGGCCGGAAAAGCGCCGGCGGATGACGCAGAACAGCGCCATCCTCGCCGTCGATATCGACGCGTTCCGGCCGCTCGCAGAGTTTTCCGGCGACGCCGATGCGCTCGCAGCGATCCTCAAGACGCTGCCGCGTCAAGCCGGCTTTGACGAAATCCTGCTGCCGGGCGAGCGCGCCGGACGGACCGAAATCGCGCGCCGTAAGTCCGGTATCCCGATCCCGCCGAAGCTCTGGGAGGAGCTTCAACTGATCGCCGAAGCAAACGCGATCACGCTGCCGTCGGTCTTGTCTTCCCCGGCAAAGTGAAACGGAGCCGGGAAGAAAAATCCTTTACGCTTCCGCCAGCCGCAATCCGATGAGCCGGTCAAGCGCGGCATGGTCGGCGAGCAATTGCGCCGAGGCGCCGGCATGGACGATGCGGCCGCGCTCGATGACCAGAGCGTCCTGTGTCAGCGACAGCGCGATCTCGGCGTGCTGCTCCACCAGGATGAAGGCGTTGGAGCCTTCGCTGGTCATGCGCCTTATCGCGCCGGCGAGTTCCTCGACCACGATCGGCGCCAGCCCTTCGAGCGGCTCGTCGAGCAGAAGCAAAGCCGGATTGGTCATTAGCGCGCGCGCAATCGCCAGCATTTGTTGCTCGCCGCCGGACAGGTGATTGCCGAAATTGCGCCGGCGTTCGGCGAGACGGGGAAACAGGTCGTACACGGCCGCCAGATCCCAGCGTCCGGCGCGGGCGGCGACGGTCAGGTTCTCCTCGACGGTCAGCGAGGAAAAAATCTCGCGTTCCTGCGCCACCCAGCCGATCCCGGCCAGCGCCCGGCGATGCGGCGGCTGCTGGGTGATATCGGCGCCGCGCCAGATCAGGCGGCCGCGGCGAACCTGGGTGTAGCCCATGATGGTGAGCAGCAGCGTCGATTTGCCGACACCGTTCCGGCCCAGCACCGCGAGACTGCCGCGCTCCGGCAGCGCGAACGACACCCCATCGAGCACGACGGCGGAGCCGTACCCGGCGCGCACGTCGCAGAGCGCAAGCAGCGGCTCAGTCATAGCGCAGCGCCTCCAGACCTCTGCCGGACGCCTTATCAAGCGCCTTGCCGAGATAGACGGCGCGGACCCGCGGGTCGGATGCGATCTCCTGCGGCGGGCCCTCGACCAGAACGCGCCCGCCGACCATGACGATGACGCGCGTGGCGAAGCGAAACACCAGCTCCATGTCGTGCTCGATGAACAACACGGTTATGTCGCGCGACAGGCCGGCGATGGCGGCGAACAATTCTTTGCTTTCCTCGCGCGGCACGCCGGCCGCCGGCTCATCGAGCAGCAACACCTTGGGGCGGGTCGCTAGCGCCAGCGCGATCTCGAGCAGGCGCTGCTGGCCGTAGGCCAGTTCGCGCGTCGGGCGCTGACAGACCGCGGCGAGGTTCAGCGCGGAGAGGATGTCGAACGCTTCGTCGATCTCGGGGCCATAGGCCGGGAGTTGCCGCCACCATACGCTGGCGGCGCGGGTTCGCTCACACACCGCCAGCGTCACCGATTCGAGCGCGGTGAGATGCGGAAACAGCGAATTGATCTGATAGGTGCGAACCAACCCGCGCCGCACGCGCTGTTCGGGCGGCAATGCCGTGATGTCGGTATCGTCGAGCACGATGCTGCCGGCGTCCGGCCGCAGCATCCCGGTGATGAGATTGATCAGCGTCGTCTTGCCGGCGCCGTTGGGGCCGATCAGCGCGTAGCGCACGCCTCTCGGCAATTCGATTTCGATGTCGCTGGCGACCACCAGCGAGCCGAAGCTCTTGGCCAGGCCGCGGGTCGCGAGCGCCGGCGGGCTCACGATTTGCTCCAGCGCGACGCGAGCTTGGCCAGTCCGCCGAGGATGCCGTTGGGGAGGAACATCACCACCGCGACCAGCAGGATGCCGATCCAGAAATACCAGTATTGCGGCTGGATGCCGGAGAACTGATCGCGCGCGATCATGAAGACGGCCGCTCCGACCAGCCCGCCATAGAGCCTGCCGGCGCCGCCGAGCACCAGCATCACCACGACTTCGGCGGAGCGTTCGAAGCCGAGCGAATCGAGCGACACCGTTTCCGTCGTTTGCGCCAGCAGCGCGCCGGCAATGCCGGCGATCGCTGCCGCGATGGTGTAGATGGTGCGCATATGGGATTGGCTCGGTGCGCCGATCGCGGGCATGCGGACGAAGTTTTCGCGAATGCCGCGCAGCGACAGGCCGAACGGCGAATGGATCAGCCGCCGCGCGAACAGGAACAGCACAAACAGCGCGGCCAGCGCGTAGCTGTAGGCGGTATAGCCGTAGAGATCGAAGCCGAAATAGCCGAGAAGTTTCCAGGTATGGATGCCCTGCAGACCGTCCATGCCGCCGGTCAGCCAGCCGAGGGTGTTGGCGAGCTCCGCCAGCAACAGGCCGAAGCCGGTGGTGAGCATGATCAGGGCGAGATGGCGAAACCGGCAGATGACGAAACTCGTCGCATAGCCGACGATCCCGGCGGCCAATGCCGCGAGCATCAGCCCGGTCAAAGGCTCGCCCCAGCCATATTTCGAAGCAAGGCCAGCCGCGTAAGCGCCGACCCCGAAGAACGCGGCGTGCCCCAGCGAGACGATGCCGGCATAGCCGAGAATCAAATCGAGCGACAGCGCGAACAAGGCGGAGATGGCGATCTGGCTCGCCAGCGACAGATAATTTGGAAACAGCACGTAAGGCAAAAGCGTCGCCAGCCAGAATGCAATCTCGATCGGGCGCCAGCGCGTCTGCGCGCGAAGATAAAGCTGCGGACTGGTCACCTTTTCGGTCAGCGCCATCGTTCAGCGCCTCCCGAGCAGGCCGAGCGGGCGCCACATCAACAGCGTGATCATGACCAGATAAATGAGAAACGCGCCCAGCTGGGGAACATAATATTTTCCAGCGACGTCGCTGATGCCCAAGACAATGGCAGCGACAAAGGAGCCTGAAATCGAGCCCAGCCCGCCGACCGATACGACGATCAGGACGTAGATCAGATAGGTCAGCGCGAACGACGGATCGAGCCCGATGATCTCGATGGCGAGCGCGCCGCCGAGGCCGGCCAGTCCGCTGCCGAGTGCAAAGGTAATTGCGAAAGTGCGATCGACGTCGATGCCGAGACCGCGCGCCATGCGTTCGTTGTCGACGGCGGCGCGGATGCGGGCGCCGAACCGGGTGTATTCGATGCCGAGCACCAGCGCCAAGGTGATCAGCGCCGCGAGCCCGATCAGGATCAGCCGGTACACGGCGAAGCGAAGCCCCAGGAAGGTGAGCGAACTGCGCAAATAGGACGGCATCTGCAGCGGTTGCTGGTCGGTGCCGAAGATGTAGGCCGCCACCGCCACCGAAATGAAAACAAAGCCGATGGTCAGCAGCACCTGATCGAGCTCGCCCGCCCGATAGACGCGGCGAAAGAAGGTTCGCTCAAAGACGACGCTGACCACCGCGGCGACGACGAAGGCGCAAGGCAGGGTGGCGAAAAACGGCCAGCCATAACGGCTCATCAAGGCTACGGTGACATAGCCGCCAAGCATGGCGAAGCTGCAGTGCGCCAGGTTGATGAAATTCATCATGCCGAGCGTCACCGACTGTCCGACCGACAGCAGGAACAGCAGCATGCCGTAAGCAAGGCCGTCGAACAGAACGCCAAATACGGGAGGGAGCATGGCCGGATGGCCCCGATGAATGCACCGACAACCTAACGGACTACGCCGCGGGCGGCCAAGTCATTTCCCAAAGTCATTTCCCAAGGTCATTTCCCGAGTCATTTCCTGCCCACCGTGCGGCCGGCCGGATCATTTCAGGCCCTTGCTTGAGGCCCACCATGCTCGGTCCCGACCGAAGGTCCGCCATTTACTGCTTCATCGCCGCCTTGAACGGATCCTTGACCTTCGGGATTGCAGCGATTTCCACATTGACCAGCTGACCGTCCACCATCTTGACCTCGCGGATGTAGACGGTCTGGACGATGTCGCGCGTTTCCGGATCGATGCTGATCGGGCCGCGTGGGCTGTCCCAGCTCATGCCTTTGGCGGCGCCGATGAGCGACTCGCCATCGGTCTTGCCGCCGGACCTTTGCAGCGCCGCGTCAATCAGGCGCATGCCGTCGTAACCGCCGACCGAGAAAAAATCGGGGTTGCGATGGAAGTCGGCTTTGTAGGCCTGCACGAACTCCTCGTTCAGCTTCGATTTGTGACTGTAGTCGTAGTGACCTGCGGTGATGATGCCGACGGCGATGTCGCCCATGCTGGCGAGCGCATGATCGTCGGTGATTTCCGCCTGGCCCAGGATTTTGATCTTCCGCGGGTCGATGCCGCGTTCCGCCAGCGCCTTGCCGAAGGCGACCGGCTGGGCGCCGCCCGGAATCATGATGAAGATGCCCTGCGGATTGAGATCCTTGGCGCGCTGCACATAGGCGGAGAAATCCGGGCTCTGCACCGCCATGCGCACCGATCCAATGATGTCCCCGCCCGCCTCCTTAAAGCCCTTCTGAAACGCGGCTTCCGCATCGATGCCCGGGCCGTAGTCGGTGACCATGATGTAGGCGCTCTTCAGCCCGAGTTGTTGGGCCCAGGTGGCGAGCGTCTGGTTGAGCTGCGGGATGGTGAACGAGACGCGAGCCATGTAGGGCGATTTGGTGGTGATGATCGCGGTGGCGGCGTTCATGACCACCATGAACTTCTTGGCCTCGGCGGAGACGTCGGCGGCGGCAAGCGCGTTCGGCGTCAGCTGAAAGCCGGTCAGGATATCGACGTTGTCGCGGGTCACCAATTCCTGTGCCAGGCGCTTGGCAACCGGCGGATTGATGCCGCCGACGTCCTTGCGGATGATCTCGACGTTTTTGCCGCCGAGCTTGTCGCCGTGCTGTTTGAGATAGAGCTTGATGCCGTCGTCGGATTGGGTCGCCGGGTCAGCAAACTGGCCCGAATAGGGCATGATGACGCCGATCTTGACCGTGTCCTGGGCATGGCCGGCGGCCGGCAAAAGGCCTGACGCCAAAGCGCCGATGACGGCGAGCAAAATGCGCTTCATGGTATCCTCCCAATTTATTAGTTGCTGCGAGAATGCCCTAAGCCACCGACAAAGAAAAGCGCCGCGAGCCAAACCGTTCGCGGCGCGTGTCACGGGGCGTTTGCCGGAGCCTCATTTGATCGAGCGAGCCTCCGGCAGCTTCTATTGCCGCATCAGTGCTTCATGCGCGCCTTCACCGGATCCTTGACGTTCTCGGCTTTGTCGAACTCGACATTGACGAGTTGACCGTCGACCTTCTCGACGCGGCGAAAATAGACCGTCTGGATGATGTCGCGGGTTTCCGGATCGATGCTGATCGGTCCGCGCGGGCTCTGCCAGCTCATGCCCTTGGCCGCCGCGATCAGCGAATCGCCGTCGGCTTTGCCGCCGGTCTTCTTCAATGCCTCATAGATCAAGTGCATGCCGTCATAGCCGCCGATCGAATAGATGTCCGGATTGCGATGAAATTCTTCATTGTAGGCCTTCACGAACTCATGATTGAGCGGCGAGTTATGGTTGTAGTCGTAGTCCGCGACCGTAATGATGCCGAGCGCCGCGTCGCCCATGCTTTTGAGCGCGCTTTCGAAGGCGAGCGCATCCTGACCGAGCACTTTGGTCTTGGAGGTATCGACGCCACGCTCCGCGAGCGCCTTGCCGACCGCGGCGGGCTGCGCGCCGCCGGGAATCCAGATGTAAATCGCATCCGGTTTGGTATCGAGCGCGCGCTGGACAAAGGCGGAGAAATCCGGATTGGCGACCGGGAAGCGAACCGAGCCGGCGATCTCGCCGCCCGCCTCCTTGAAGCCCAGATGGAAGGCAGTTTCGGCATCGATTCCCGGGCCGTAGTCGGAGACCATCGTATACACGGTCTTGATCCCGTTCTTGGCGGCCCAGGTGCCGAGCGTTTGGTTGAGTTGCGGGGTCGTCACCGATGTCCGCGCGATATAGGGCGACTTGGTGGTGATGATCGAGGTCGCCGCGTTCATGACCACCATGAATTTCTTGGCTTCTGCGGACACGTCGGCAGCAGCGAGGGCGTTTGGTGTCAGCGCGAAGCCGGCGAGGATGTCGGCGTGATCGCGCACGATCAGTTCCTGCGCCAGCCGCTTGGCAATATCGGGTGCAACGCCGCCGACATCCTTGCGGATGAATTCGAGCTTTTTGCCGGCAACCATGTCGCCGTGCTGCTTCACGTAAAGTTTGATGGCGTTGTCCATCTGAATAGCGGTGTCGGCGAATTGGCCGGAATACGGGTTGATGATTCCGATTTTCAGCGTGTCCTCGGCATGGCCAATAGTCGCCGACAGGGTGGTGACAACGGCGACGATGGCCCCGAGCAAAAGACGTAGCATTGCTTCCTCCAGCTTATTTGATGTCGAGAATGCCTTACCGTGCCGGCAAAGAAAAGCGCCGCGAAAAGCTCATCGCGGCGCCTGGCAGGGCTTAAGCCGGTGTGGGCTGCTTTTTCCGTTGCCGCCGCCGACACAAAACAGCCTGATCGGCTGCGTCAGTGCGTCATCGCGGCCTTCACCGGATCTTTGACGTTGGCGACCGACGCGATCTCCACATTGACGAGTTTGCCCCCGACTTTCTCCACCTTGCGAATGTAGACGGTCTGGACGACGTCGCGGGTGTCCGGATCAATCGAAATAGGTCCGCGCGGGCTTTCCCAGCTGGCACCCTTGGCGGCATCGATCAGCGCTTCGCCGTCGGTCTTGCCGCCGGATTTCTTCAACGCGATGTCGATCAGGTGCATGCCGTCATAGCCGCCGATCGAGAAAAAGTCTGGATTGCGCTTGAAGTCGGCATTGTAGGCTTTCACGAATTCCTCGTTCAGCTTCGACGGATGGTTGTAGTCGTAGTGGCCGCTGGTGATGATGCCCTCGGCGATGTCGCCCATGCTGGCGAGCGCACGCTCGTCGGCGATCTCCAATTGTCCTAAAATCTCGGTCTTTTTCGGATCGACGCCCACTTCGGCCAATGCCTTGCCGAAGGCGGCCGGCTGCGCGCCGCCGGGAATCATGACAAAGATGCCGTGCGGATTGAGATCCTTGGCGCGTTGCACATAGGCGGTGAAGTCGGGGGCCTGCACCGCCATCCGTACCGATCCGGCGATCTCGCCGCCCGCGCTCTTGAAGCCCTTCTGAAACGCGCCTTCAGCGTCGATGCCGGGGCCGTAGTCGGTCACCATGGTGTAGGCGTTTTTCAAGCCGCGCTTCGCCGCCCAGCTGCCGAGCGTCTGCACCAGCTGCGGCACGGTCAATGAGGTGCGCGCCATGTAAGGCGACTTGGTGGTGATGATCGAGGTGGCGGCGTTCATGACCACCATGAATTTCTTGGCCTCGGCGGAGACGTCGGCGGCGGCAAGCGCGTTCGGCGTCAGAACGAATCCGGCTAGAATATCGACGTTGTCGCGGGTCACCAATTCTTGCGCCAAGCGCTTGGCGACCGATGGGTTGATGCCGCCGACATCTTTGCGGATGATCTCGACGTTCTTGCCGCCGAGCTTGTCGGCGTGCTGCTTCAAATAAAGCTTGATCCCGTCGTCCATCTGTGTTGCCGCATCGGCGAACTGGCCCGAATACGGCATGATGAGGCCGATTTTTACGGTGCCTTGCGCATGGCCCGCAGTCACCGACCAGCTTGCCGCCAAAACGCACAGGCCGGCGAGCAAAAAGCGCTGCATTTGATCCTCCCATCTTATTGGATGTTTGGTTCAGCTTGCCCGACCTGCTCGACAAAGAAAAGCGCCGCGAACCGGGAAATCCGCGGCGTTTTGTCGTGCCGGTTTCGGCGGTATTTTTTGTTTCAAGTCAGGCGCACTACTTCTTCATACGCTCCTTGACCGGGTCCTTGACATTCTCGACCTTGTCGAATTCGACATTGACCATTTGGTCGCCGACTTTCTTGACGCGGCGAATGTAGACGGTCTGGATGATGTCGCGCGTTTCCGGATCGATGGTGATCGGGCCGCGCGGGCTTATCCACTTCATGCCCTTGGCGGCCGCGATCAGCGCGTCGCCGTTGGTATTGCCGCCGGTCTTTTTCAGCGTCTCGTAGATGAGGTGCATGCCGTCGTAGCCGCCGATGGAGAAGAAGTCCGGATTGCGCTTGAAATCGGCGTTATAGGCTTTCACGAACTCATGATTGAGCGGTAGATTGAGATTATAGTCGTATTCGCCGCAGGTGATGATGCCGACGGCCACCTCGCCCATGCTCTTGACCGCGCTTTCACCGGCGAGCGCGTCCTGGCCGAGGATTTTGACTTTCGACGCATCGATGCCGCGCTCGGCCAGGGCCTTGCCGATGGCGGCCGGCTGCGCGCCGCCGGGAATCCAGATGTAGATCGCGTCGGGGTTCATGTCCTTGGCGCGCTGCACGAACGCGGAGAAATCCGGGTTGGCGACCGGGAAACGAACCGAGCCGACGATCTCGCCGCCGGCTTCCTTGAAGCCGGTCTGGAAAGCGGTTTCAGCGTCGATGCCCGGACCATAGTCCGAGACCATCGTATAGATCCGCTTGATCCCGTTCTTCGCCGCCCACGTGCCGAGTGTCTGATTGAGTTGCGGCGTGGTCGTCGACGTGCGGGCAAGGTACGGGGACTTCAAGGTGATGATCGAGGTCGCCGCGTTCATCACCACCATGAATTTCTTTGCTTCCGCCGAGACGTCGGCGGCGGCGAGCGCGTTCGGCGTGAGCACGAACCCGGCGAGAATGTCGGCATGGTCGCGCACGATCAGCTCCTGCGCCAGCCGCTTGGCGACGTCGGGCGCGATGCCGCCGGTATCTTTGCGGATCAGCTCGATCTTCTTGCCGGCGACGGTGTCTCCGTGCTGCTGCATGTAGAGCTTGATGGCGTTGTCCATTTGCGCCGCAGTGTCGGCGAATTGGCCGGAATACGGCATGATGACGCCGATCTTGATGGTATCCTGCGCGGTGGCCGAACCGATGCCGAACACCGCAAAGGTTAATCCGGCAAGGCCGTACAAGAGCTGTTGCATGGCTTTCCTCCCAGTCCTCGTAGTGCTTAATTCTCTTTTATTCGGATATCCTCCTTCAGGTCAGGCGCGAGCGCAACGTGCTATTCCGTCGCCGCACGTCCCGGTGGAGCGGGTGGGCGGCCGCCCGCGTTGCTTCAGAACAGGCGTGGAAGACATTAAGGCCGACGCATGGATCGAGAACCAACAGAGGCCAGCACCATCGACCCGGACGAAGTCGAGCGGTTCTCGCGCGTCGCCGGGCAATGGTGGGACCCGAATGGGCCGATGGCGGCGCTGCACCGGTTCAATCCGGTCCGGCTCGCTTACATCCGCGACCGCGCCGCCGCGCATTTTGACCGCGATCCGACGCGGTTCGACAGCCTTGCCGGCCTGAGGGTGCTCGATATCGGGTGCGGTGGCGGCATTCTCTGCGAGCCGCTGGCGCGGCTTGGCGCCTCCATCGTCGGTGCCGACCCGGCGGAGCGCAATATCGCCGTTGCGCGGCGTCACGCCGCGCAGTCGGGTCTTGCGATCGACTACCGCAACAACTCGGCCGAAGCGCTGGCGCAAGCCGGCGAAACCTTTGACGTCGTTCTCGCCATGGAAGTGGTCGAGCACGTCACCGATGTCGGTGCCTTCATCGCGCTGGCCGCGTCGATGGTGAAGCCGGGCGGGCTTTTGTTCGTCGCCACGCTCAACCGCACGGCAAAAAGTTTTGCACTGGCGATCGTCGGCGCCGAGTACATCTTGCGCTGGCTGCCGCGCGGCACCCATCAATGGGACAAGTTCGTTACCCCCGATGAACTCGAGATCGCCATCGAGCAGGCCGGCTTGCAGATCAGCGACGACACCGGCGTGATCTACAACTTGTTCGCCGACCGCTGGCAGCTCTCGAACGACATGGACGTCAACTACATGGTGGTCGCGGAGAAAGCGGCTTAATGCTCGCACCGTGGCAGTGGGCCGTCTTCACCGTCATTGCCGCCTTCGCTCAGACGCTACGCAACGCGATGCAGCGCGAGCTGACCAAGAGCCTCGGCACTGTCGGCGCGACCCATGTCCGGTTTCTGTTCGGCTTTCCCTTCGTGGTGGTTTTCCTTGCCGGCGTGATGCTGGCCAGCGGAACGCCATTGCCGAGGCCGGGATGGTCGTTCTGGCCCTGGGCGATACTCGGCGCCGGCGCGCAAGTCGCCGCCACGGCGCTGATGCTTGCCGCGATGGGCGAGCGCTCGTTCGTCGTCACCATTGCCTACATCAAAACCGAGCCGATCCAGGTCGCGGTTTTCGGTCTGGTCTTTCTCGGCGATGCGGTGACCTGGCCGATGATGACGGCGATCCTGGTCGCCACTGCGGGCGTAGTGATCATGTCGACCAAGCCGGGAGGAATGGTTGGCGGCATCAAGCCGACGCTCACCGGATTGGCCTCCGGCGGCATGTTCGCGCTCTCGGCGATCGGCTTTCGCGGCGCTATCCTCAGCCTCGAGCTGCCGAACTACGTGATGGCCGCGACGTTCACGCTTGCGATCGGCATTGCCATGCAGGCAGTGCTGATGTCGCTCTATCTCGGCCTGCGCAGTCCATCGGTGCTGTTCGCGATCCTGCACGCCTGGAAGCCTTCCCTGTCGGCGGGCTTTGCCGGAGCGGTCGCCTCGCAGTTCTGGTTTCTCGCCTTTGCGCTCGCCACCGCCGCGAGCGTGCGCACGCTCGCGTTGGTCGAGGTGCTGTTTGCCCAGCTCATCGCTCGCATTGCGTTCGGCCAGCGCACCAGCGCGCGCGAGGCTCTGGGTATGTTGCTCGTCGTCTGCGGCGTCGGGCTATTGCTTTGGGCGTATTAGGAGAGAGGTGTCGAAATTCGGGGGGTCGGCATTGTCACTTGAATTGGTCATCCCGTCCTGACCGCGAGCGGCCGGCAATAAAACCGACAATCTTTTGGGGTAGCCGGTATGATGCCGGCACGGTGCGGCGGTTTTGACACGACCTTCCATGATCGAATTAAAGCGGTTCATTCGCCCCGGGTTGGTGGTTTCGGTCGTCGGTCATGCGGGGGCCCTGCTGCTGGGCCTGCTCTTTGTCGGCGCGAACTCGTTCGAGGCGATGCCGCCCGAGTCGATTCCGCCGGACGCCATGGTGGTCGACGTCGTGCCGCCGGACGAAGCTCCGCGGCTCGAAGGCACCCCTTCGAACTTGAGGTCGTCCGGTTCCGAGGCTCCAACCAAATCGGCCAGTGCGAGCGCGGCTGCACCGATAGTGGCGCCCGAACGACCCGCACCATCGCCGCTGCCGCCGCAGCAACAGCGTCCCGACCCGCAGCGTGACGTCCGCCAAGCGACCGCAGAGCCTCAAATGGCGCGGCCGGAGATGGCGAATGCCGAGACGGCTCAGCCTAAAACCGCACAGACGCAGACCTCCGAACCGCCGCCCGCTCCGCCGCAGCCGCGCCCCGAGGAGACGCCGGATCAACCAAGTACCGCCGAGATGTTCGCAGAACTCGCGCTTGCTGGCGGGCAACTCGGCGGCGGTTTCGCCGCGCCGGCCATCGACGCCGCCAAGGCCGCATACGACTTCACGGCTCCGTTCCGTGAGCGAGTCAGTTGGTGCTCGACTCTGCCGGCCGGGGTCAATGTCGGTGATAGGATCAGTGTCGCGCTGCGGGTCTCCCTTAACCGCGACGGCACCTTGGCTTTGCCGCCGCAATTGATCGAGCCGATCGCATCACCGAAAGAGCAGGCACTGCTGCAAAATGCAATCAATGCGCTACAAAAATGCCAACCCTACACCATGCTTCCGGCGGAAAAGTACAAGCGGTGGAAGACGCTCGACCTGGTTTTCTTTCCGCTGAATTTCCTCGGCAGGTGACAGCGCATTTCGGCGTCTGCGCGCCAGTCAATTAAACTCGTCGGGCAAAATCGGCAGCGGATGAAATTCGATGCCTTCTTCGTGCAGTTCCTTGGCTTCATCCGCCGAGGCTTCGCCGTAGATCGAGCGGTGCTCGATCTCGCCGTAGTGAATCTTGCGCGCCTGCTCGGGAAAACGCGGGCCGACGTAATCGGCGTTCTTGGTGATCTGGTCGCGCAGTTCTTTGAGCTTTTTCAGCAGCTCGCGTTCCGGCGGCGACATGATGGCGACCGGCGCTTTTGCGGGCGGGATTGGCGGCATCGCAGCCGGTGGAATCGGCGTCGGTGCGGCGGGCGAAACCGGATTGGAAGCGGGCAGCGAAGGCTCGGCGGCTTCGGCGCGCGCCAGCCGCGGCGCCATGATCGCTTTCTCCACCTTCGCCGACCCGCAGACCGGGCAGGCGACCAGACCGCGCTTTGCCTGCTTGTCGTAGGCGGACGAGTTCTGGAACCAGCTCTCGAAAGTGTGGCCGTGTTCGCAATTAAGCGCGTAGCGGATCATAGCGGCCCTCGCACCGCATGCAGATGCGTCGGCTCGGCCATCGGTTCGATCATCTCGAAGCGGCGGCCGTGATGCAGCGAGGGAATCCGCGAACGTGCGGCGCTGATCTGCGCCGGATCGATGTCGGCGAGAATCACACCCGGCTCGGTGCCGCCCTCGGCGAGAATCCGGCCCCACGGATCGACGACCAGTGAATGGCCGAAAGTCTCGCGCCCGTTCTCGTGCTTGCCGCCCTGCGCGGCGGCGAACACGAACGAGCCGTTCTCGATGGCGCGCGCCCGCATCAGCACGTGCCAGTGCGCCTCGCCGGTCTGCCGGGTGAAAGCCGACGGGATCGAAAAGAACGAAGCGCCGGCCTCGGCGAGCGCACGGTAAAGCGCCGGAAAGCGCAGATCGTAGCAGATGGTGACGCCGAGCCGGCCCCACGGCAGGTCGGTCACGACGGCGAGATCGCCGGGGCGGTAATTGCGCGATTCCCGATAGCTTTCGCCGTTCGCCAGATCGACGTCGAACATGTGAATCTTGTCGTAGCGCGCGACGACGTCGCCGCGGCGATCGATCAGGAACGAGCGGTTGGCCGCCTTGTCGGGCGATGCCTTGACCGCGAGCGAGCCGATGTGGACGTAGATGGCAAGCCGGCGCGCCGCCTCGCGCAGCGCCGCCAGCGTCGGATCGAGTTCTTCATTGGCGATGGTGGCAAACAACCGCTCGCGCTTGACCTCCATGATGTTGGTCATTTCCGGCGTCAGCACATAGTCCGCGCCGGCGCCCGCAGCCTCCTCGACAAAGGCGAGCGCCGCCGCGAGATTGGCCTGCGGATCAAGACCCGAGCGCATTTGAACGAGGCCGACCTTGAAGGCCGAACTTGCCGCGGCGTTCATGCCGGCTGGCCTTCGCCCTGCCCGAGCAGCGGATCGAGCTTGCCCGCCTCGTCGAGCGCGTAGAGCTCGTCGCAGCCGCCGACATGGGTCGCGCCGATGAAAATCTGCGGCACCGTGCTGCGTCCGTTTGCGCGTTCCACCATCTGTTGCCGCATCTGGCGATCCGCGGTGACGTCGATTTCACGAAAATCCACGCCCTTGCGGGACAGAAGCTCCTTCGCCCAACGACAATAGGGGCAGTATTGCTGCGTGTAGATTTCGACAGAAGTCATAAGGCTGCGTTAATTCTATCAAACCCTTGTCTTATATGGACGTTCACACCGGATCGGCAACCCTGGCGAACACCAGTAGTGTCTCAGTTTGAATTTCAGCCGTCTAGGCGAATAGCCTAATTGGGCGCATATTACGGGCGGTGTAAAAGGGTCGCCTACATGCCCCATTTCGTAGATGGCTTCGACGTGACATTTACCAGCCGCCGAAGTTGGAAGGCCGACCTGCGCTGTCGCGGGCGCTTGATCGAAACGGTCCCCGTCACTTGGACGAAAGGTCGCCGGCAGAACGGAGCGGACCTTTTCCAAGAGGTATGGTTCCAGAATGGGGATGATCTTGAGGCCCACCGAATAAAGACCGAGCCATTCAGGGTCGCATTAGCTATCGCCAAAGATTACAATCAAGAACCTCACCAATTTCAAGAATTTAGGGGAATATTCGAGGTTCAGGCCACGGGCGAACGGCTAAGTGACTACAGCATTCAAACCAAAGTATTACGCCGCTTCACCGCGCGAGAGGCGCTAGCCAATGCCTAGGGGCCCCAAAGGCGAGAAGCGCCCAGCCGACGTGATCGGCAATGCGGTCCATGTCATGCGGATTGCAACGGGAGAAGTTGAGGAAAGCGCCCCAAAGTCCGGTCGCACTCGGTCCGGGCGAGCTGGATCAAAGGCACGCGCCCAAAGCCTATCGGCTGACGAGCGGAAGAAGATTGCTAAAAAGGCGGCGGCGGCGCGCTGGAAATAGGTCATCCCCTCTCAAATAACCAACAGTTGCAAAGTCGGGTCCGCCTCTGCAATTCTTTTGATGCGCCCATCTATAGTTACAAGCACCAAATTTCTTTCGCGCGCTTGCGCACTTTGCCATAGGTCATTTTCGTCGATTTGCAGGGTCTGGCCAGTATTCTTATCGACCCAATTTTCGATCCACCGTTTTCGATCATCCTTACTCAAGGGCACGGTCAAATATTTGACTGCAATATTGGTTTTGAGTTCGGCATATTCGATGCTCGTATGCCGGGTGACGTCTACCTTCGGATAGCTATTTGCCCCCGCAAGTACACTTTCGGCCTTCGGCAGGGTCCCTTTACACGCCTCATATAGCCTCACACCAAACGTTAACTCGGCAAGCGCGACCGACGAAACATAGACCGGGGATTCCGACGGTAGCGCCGCGATAGTGGATTTTACCATCTCATGTTTTTCATGCTGATGATCGAGCAGCGCTGAAAGGGCAGACGTTTCTAGCAAATAACCGTCCACCGGAACTAATCCAGGACTTCCCGGAGTGCTTCGGCCTCGTTATCTGGAAGCGGCGCGAAAACACTGAGAAGATTTTCTTTCCTCGCTTTGCGGTAATCTTCAGACAGATATTCATGCAGTGGGATGAAGGGAGAAAAACCCATAGGAAACCAGTGCGCCCACTCATGTACGGTCGGCCGTTCTGAGCCTCTGAAGTACTCTAGCAATTGCCTTTCAAGTCTCGGAGGCAAATCGTATGCCTTGAGGAGTAATGCGTCGATTTGATTGAGGAGCTTGTCAGCTCTTTCGGCAGTTCTTTCCGAAAACAAACCTTCACCTTGAGCGATAAGTCGCGTGTACTGCTTTACTAACCCGTCGAGTTCGCGTGGAATTTCAGAAGGCAATGGAACGGCATTTACGGCTGATACGCGAATGCGATCTGGCGGCGAATGGCAGGCCACATAGGCAACGCCTACTGGACTGTTGAGCAACGCACAGAGCGTGTTTAATGAGAAACCATTTTTGCTCCAAATTCCAAATAGTTGCTGAGAGGCCATCAAGCCATTGCGATCTGCGGCGGCAGCAAAACACCAAGGTCCACGGCTAATCCGTGCGGCGTTGGCCAGAAGTTTAGGCTGCTGCCACGGTCTTTTGTGTGCTGCGGCGCGCTTCGCAAAAGATGCAGGTCTACAATCCAAATAAATGGGACTATCAAGCACAAAAGCGTGTACGGCATTAGCAGCGTGAATACCGGGACAAAAACCATCTTTCTTTTTATTGCTTACAGCATTTGCTTGACCGCGCTGCCACTCCACGCCCTTGTGAACTTCCGCAACGGTTTCGAGCAACGGTAGTCCCGACATGTATTCCCAGATTTCATCCAGCTCTTTGACCCATAGATGCCCGGGCGATTTACCGAGACGGCGAACTCTCACGCGCGTGTCGGTAGCCTCTCCCGTTTTTAGAAATCGCTCCCTGTCGCTAACTGCGACCACTGTCGATCGCAGGGTCGTAGTTGCGTCGCCCTCTGGTCTTGGTTCGTGAGCAATGAGAAGTGACGATCGAATCACCGATGCTTTGAACATCCGATCCGGCAGCGCAACTACTTCGATTTCCTTGTACAACCGCTCTAACTCGCTGCCGTTGCAACTCATATTGCTGACCTTCGATGAAGGGTTCGGGCAGGACAAATCCAATGGCGGGAGGTCGCGCGTCGAGAGCCGCCTCCAGAACGGCAATCGGCTTAAAGGGTGAGCGCGCGAACGCCTCTGGATACTGCGACCGCTCGTCTTGCCTAAATGCTTCGAAGGGGGGATTACACAGAACAACTTTTGCGCCTCTAGCCCGCTCAAGCAGCGCATACTTCTTGAACAAATCCATTTGCGAAACTGCCCATCCGTTCTCATTCGGGTAGTCGGCCAAAATAAGTGATAGGGCGGCCACTTCGGTCGCAAATGGATCAATCTCATCTCCAGTGATTCGATCCACCAGGAAACGGTGCCGGTCAACCTCAGGCATCTCAATTGGCAGGAGATCGCGCATTTGACGGAGCGCGGCAACCATAAAGACGCCAGCTCCTGCGAATGGTTCATAGACTTTTAGTTTTGAAAGATCGTTCCGCCAAAGCTCCAGACGGTTGACGATATACTCCGCCACAGGTCTTGGAGTGCTGTGTGTCCCAAAGTGCTCTCGTGTTTCTTTTGTAACAAGCGTGTTCTCATAAACAAACGCCAAGTCATCTGAAGAAATGTTTCGGAAGTTGATGCCGCCCATAAGACGGACCCACGCTGACTCGAAAACTGTACCTTTGAACGAACCGGTTTCGCCGGGCAGCGCTGAAAGTTTGTAGTATCGTGAGATGCCTTTCAGGACTGTATCGATGTCATCCGGGTTCCAGCGCCCGGCCAATTCGTGACCCCGGTCTTGCAGAACTTTTGCGGCAAGCAGCCGAAAGACGGTCCTAAATACGACGCGGTCATCCACCGGTTCTCCGGGGCGAACAACCCTGAGACGGATTGTCTCAGCCAATGTTTCATTCAGAAGCCGATCAAGCTTGCCGTGAACCTCACCCTCGATTGCGGGCATCAATCCGACATCGACAAAATCCAACTGAAATGACTTATTCAGAAGTCCGAAGGATTTGGCATTGTGAATCCTTCTCGGATTCCAATCCCGCTGATTTTCAGAGAACAGCGAGCCGATCTGTTCTACGGTTACCTGTCGATAGACGGTCGGACGCCCTTTAGAATGAATTTGCCAGACCGTTACTTGCTGGCCCTCAATGACAAAGAGGAGCGGTGCACCGAGTGCCCGATAATCGCCTGAGAACTCGCGTGCTGTATCCTTTACCGCCTCAATGACTGCGAGAGCAGCGTTTCTATAAGATGGGGGCGAGTGGGTGAATGCGGCGAGTGGCACGCTACGACTAGGCGAGGATGCCGAAAAAACATCAGGAAAAACGTATTGGCTTTCGATTGTTGAATAACCAATCTTGACCATTTCTTCCCGAAGACGTTGCAGGGTTGTCATGAAGCGCGACTCCCACGCGCCTGGCCTGAAACTACAGTCGGTGCGAAACGGAGGTTTCCTTGATCAACCGGCTCTTTGTCCATGAGGAGGCGTTCTCGAAGATCGAGAACTATTCGCCGGCAGGGCACTACGAGTCCGATCCCATCAATTTGCGGTAACTGCTGTTCAGGAACAAAAGTGACTTGAACGCGCGCCAGTTCGAGAACCAAAGTTGATCGCTCCAACTCCGCCCACGAATGCTTGCTGCAGTGATCAAACAGACCAGTCGCAACCGCGTGCAACGCGCCGACCTGGACGCCAGCTTCATCCGTCAATGCTTTGACGAGCGCCATTGCGAAAAGATCGCCGTGGGTAAAGCAGGGCCGGTAGCCATTGCGGTTGGCCAGTGGGGGCAGCGCCGCTTTCCAGTGCCGATAGGTGTCTTGGGAAAGCCCTAGAACCTCCCGAACTTGACCGGGACTAAGTTTCATCCGATAAGGCCCGCTGCTGTAAATGGGGGTTAACCCCCATTTATCACGCGATTCCTTCCCAAATCAATAAAGGAGAACTGAAAAAAATGCTTGCTATCTAAATAAACGATGTTATTATAATGGCATGAATAGGTTGTCGCTCGAAACGCGCGTTCAAATCCTCTCCATGCTCTGCGAGGGGTCGTCCATGCGGTCTATTTCGCGGGTGGCCGATGTCAGCATCAATACGGTCGCCAAGCTACTCGTAGACGCTGGCAAAGCCTGCGCGACCTTCCATGACGAAAAGGTCCGGGGCGTGAAGGCTCGCCGCGTACAGGTTGACGAAATCTGGTCGTTCACGGCGGCGAAGCAAAAGAACGTCGCCAAGATGAAAATCCCAGTTGCCGGCGCGGGCGACACGTGGACGTGGACGGCAATCGAGGCCGACACAAAATTGCTCATTACATGGCTCGTTGGCGGTCGCGATAGCGAGTACGCTATGGCCTTTATGGATGACCTTCGCTCCCGCCTCGCCAATCGTGTTCAACTCACCAGTGACGGCCACAAGGCTTACCTAGAGGCCGTTGAAGGCGCGTTCGGCAGCGACGTTGACTATGCCATGCTGGTCAAGATTTTCGGCGCGGCGCCCGAGGCCATGAAAGGCCGTTACAGCCCCGCCGAATGCATCGGCGCTCGCAAGGAACGGATCGAAGGCAATCCCGATCCCAAGCACGTTTCAACCAGCTATGCAGAACGCCAGAACCTCACGATGCGGATGCAAATGCGCCGGTTTACTCGGCTCACGAATGCGTTCTCAAAGAAATTCGAGAACCACATGCACATGGTCGCGCTCTACGCGGTCTGGTATAACTACGTGAAGCAGCACAAGAGTCTAAAGGGGCTTTCGCCTGCGATGGCCGCCAGCCTCAGTGATACGCTTTGGTCGGTAACCGATCTTGCAGAAATGGTGGACGCCGCAGCGCCAAAGCCGGGGAAGCGCGGGCCTTACAAAAAGAGCTAGAGAGGGATGCAATGCCACAAATGATTTCCGACAAAATCGTCCAGATTGAAGACGCTGGCTCTGTATCAGAATTGAGATGTCCGCGGTGCGGCAGTCAAAATCTTCACCATCTCGGGGTCACGCTTTTCGATAGGGCCGAAGATGCCTTATCCGTTGTCGTCATATCCGTCTCTGGAGCGGTTACAGAAACGAAAGTGCAGACCTCGGCGGACTCCGCCAATCCAAGCAGCCGCCGTCATGGCTTGGCAGTTCAGTTCGGTTGCGAGCAATGCGGTGGCGGAACTGACGTGGATGTCATTGAACTGACGCTAGCTCAGCACAAGGGGTGTACTGTGATCGGCTGGCGCTATACGCCGCAGAAATGATCGAAAATTCAAACTGAGACACTACCGAACACCAGCACATCGACATTGGCGGCGCCGGCGCGCAGCAGCGCCCGCGCACAGCCTTCGACCGTGGCGCCAGACGTCAGCACATCATCGACCAGAACGAGGCGCCGGCCCACAACCGACGCCTTGCCTTCCGGCGGCACGCGGAACGCGCCCTGGACATTGGCGGCGCGCTCGGAGCGGGTGAGCCCGACCTGCTGGGTGGTCGCCTTCACGCGCTTGAGCGCGCCGGCTGCAATCGGCACGCCGGTTGCGGCTGAGACGGCGCCGGCCAGCATCGCCGATTGGTTGAAGCGTCGCGCCCATCGCCGGCGCCAGTGCAGTGGCACCGGGACGAGGGCGTCGGCTTCGGCCAGCAATTCGCGGCCGGCCTGGCTGAGCCAGCGTCCCATCATCGGCGCGAGATCGAGCCGGTCGCCATATTTGAGCGCATGCACCAGCGCGCGTGAGACCTCGTCGAAACGCACCGCGGCGCGGGCGCGCCGATAGGCCGGGGGAGCGGCGATCGCCTCCATGGACAGGATGCCCGGGCCCGGATCGTAGACGAAAGGAATGCCGAGCCGCTCGCAATAGGGCCGGCTGATGAAGGAGAGCTTGGACCAGCAGGCCGGACACAGTCCCTGGCCTTCGACCGGCTCGCGGCAGGCGGCGCATAAGCGCGGCAAGGCGAGATCGAGCGCCGCGCGCAATATGGCCCGCGCGGTTTCGGTGGTGCGTTTGAGCCGCGTCGTGGCGGCGATGCTCGCCAATTCCCCCAATCACGTCCCCGCAACACCACGCTACCGCCGGGCAAACGACTTGATCATGCGGCTTTGGGGCTTTGCGTTGGAAAGCCGGCCTCGGCGGTGAGACAATGGGATCATGGCTGAAGGCCCGAAATCCGCGAGCCCGCTCATTTTCGACCGCAGGCTCGTCCGCACCCATCGCCGGCGTGCCGTCCTGATGGGCCCAGCGACGTTTCTGCTTGATCGCGTCGCCGAGGAGCTGGCCGACCGGCTCTCCGTGGTACTGCGCCGCTTCGAGCTTGCGCTCGATCTCGGCACGCCGGGCGAGGCGGTCCGCGCCGCACTTCCCCGCCTCGGTTCGGTCGGCGCGATTATCGCCGCCGATGCCTTGCCGGCGAGCAACGCGGCGTCTGGGCCGCTGTTTGTCCTTGCCGACGAGGAGGCGCTGCCATTTCGCGACGCCGCATTCGATCTGGTCGTTTCGGCGCTGGCGTTACAGTTCGCCAGCGATCTCCCCGGCGTACTCGTGCAAATTCGCCGCGCGCTCAAGCCCGACGGATTGTTTCTTGCTGCGTTGATCGGCGGCGAGACGCTGACCGAGCTGCGCCAATCGTTCGCCGCGGCGGAAAGCGAGATCGAAGCCGGCGCCTCGCCCCATGTCGCGCCGTTCGCCGATTTGCGCGATCTCGGCGCCCTGTTGCAGCGCGCCGGATTCGCGCTCCCGGTTGCCGATAGCGACCGCATCACGGTGCGCTACGACTCCGTCTTCGCGCTGATGCACGATCTGCGGCGCATGGCGGCGACCAATGCGCTAATCGATCGGCGCCGTGCGCCGCTCAAGCGCGCCACGCTGATGCGGATGGCGGAGATCTATCGCGAGCGCTTTGCCGATGACGACGGCCGCGTGCGTGCGACCTTCGAGATCGTATGGTTGTCGGGCTGGGCGCCGCATCCTAGCCAGCAGCAACCGCTCAAGCCGGGCTCGGCGCAAACACGGCTTGCCGATGCGCTTGGCAGCCGCGAAATATCAGCGGGCGAGAAGGCTGAAAGATAGGACTGCAGTTCTCATTTCAGCGCCGTCGCGACGCTGGTGAACATGCCGGTCACGCTGGAGCCCAAGGCGGCGACCGTTCCGGCGATGACGATTGAGACGCCGGATGCAATCAATGCGTACTCGATCGCGGTGGCGGCACTCTCGTCGCGCACGAAGCGGCGGAGCGATGTGGGGATTGCAAGCGTCGAAGACTTGAACATGGCTGCCTTCTGGTGTTGGCATCATAACAGCGCGGTCAGGTGCGGGATCAGCGGTTCGTCGGCCGGTGGCATCGGATAGTCGCGCAAATCGTGCGGCCGCACCCATTTGAGCCTCTGTGCCTCCCGCGCTTCGACGATTCCTTCCCAGCGCCGGCAGACATAGAGCGGCATCAGCAAGTGAAAGTCAGGATAAAGGTGGCTCGCAAATGTCAGCGGCGCGAGGCACTCCTCCCTGACGACGATTCCCAGTTCCTCCTTCAGCTCGCGGATCAGGCTCAATTCCGGCCGTTCGCCAGCCTCAACCTTGCCGCCGGGGAACTCCCAAAGCCCCGCCATCGATTTACCTTCCGGGCGCTGCGCAAGCAACACACGTCCATCGGGGTCGATCAGGGCGCAGGCGGCAACCAGCACGAGTTTGACGCTCACGGGCCGTCCTCACTTTAGGAAACGCATGGTAAAGGTGGGTTCAATGCGGTTCATGACATTGCTGGAATCGAGTTAGCGGTAAATGACAGGTTAAACGGTGGTGCGGATCAATTCGATGATCGCATCCGCCACGGCCTTCGGCGCCTCCTGCGGCGGATTGTGACCGATCTTCGCCAGCACGCGGCGCTGATAGGGGCCGATAAACAACGCCTCGTGCCGTGCCGAGCTTTCCGGCGGCAGGATGCCGTCGGCCTCGCCCTGGAGCACGATGCTCGGCGCCGCGATCTTGGGCTTTCCGGTAAGGCGCTGCTCGATGGCTTCCAGTGCCGGATCGCCCGGCGCGTAGCCGAACCGATGGCGATAGGACTGTATGGTCACGGCGACGAAATCGGGATTGTCAAACGACGCCGCGCTGCGCTCGAATGTCGCCTCGTCGAACCGCCAGTGCGGCGACCATAATTGCCAGATGAAGCGGCAGAGCGCGTTGCGATTGGCATCCAGTCCCGCGCGCCCGCGCTCGGTGTGAAAATAATACTGGTGCCACAAGCGATGTTCCTGAGCCGGCGCCTGCGGTTTCACCGCGGCCGGAATGTCCTGGATATTGTAGCCATTGCCGGTGACGAGGCCGCGCACGCGTTGCGGCCACAGCGCCGCGACGATGCATGCCGCCCGTCCGCCCCAGTCATAACCGGCGAGTATGGCGCGCCCGATGGAAAGGGCATCCATCAATTCGCGCAGATCGTTGCCAAGCGCTGCCTGCTGTCCCGAGCGTGGCGTCGCAGCGGACAGAAATCGTGTTGCACCGAAACCGCGCAGATAAGGCACCAGCACGCGGCAGCCGGCAGCCGCGAGCGGCGGGATGACTTCATCGTAACAACGCGGATCGTAAGGCCAGCCGTGCAGCAGAACGACAGGGATGCCGCCCGGGGTGCCGCTCTCCTCGTACGCTGCGTCGAGCGCGGCCGTGCGAACGTGTTTGACGGTCGCGGCCATCCGCCAGCGTTCAGCTGCGGTAATCGCCGTTGATGGCGACGTATTCCTTGGTGAGATCGCAGGTCAGCACACGGTCGCGGCCTTTGCCGAGGCCGAGCGCGACTTTCAGGGTGATTTCCGGCTTCTGCATCGCGGCAGAGACAGCCGTCTCGTCATAGTCGGGATCGCGGGCGCCCTTATGGGCGACGCGGATGCCGTTAAACCAGATCGCCAGCCGATCGCGATCGGCCGGCTCGCCAGCCTTGCCGACCGCCATGACCACGCGGCCCCAATTGGCGTCCTCGCCGGCGATCGCGGTCTTGACCAGCGGCGAATTGGCGATCGACAGGGCGATGCGCCGCGCCGATTTCTTCGATACCGCGCCGTCGACTACGATCTCGACGAGTTTGCGAGCGCCTTCGCCGTCGCGGGCCACCTGTTCGGCGAGATTGGCGAGCACCGCATCGAAGCCCCGGCGAAACGCCGGCAGCCGCGGATCGGAGAGCCGCGCTATTTTCGCGACGCCGCGCGCAGCCGCAGCGCCGGTGGCAAAGGCAAGCAGCGTGTCGGAGGTCGACGTGTCGCCGTCGATGGTGACGGCATTGAAGGTATCCTCGACGCCCTGTCGCAGCAGGGTCTTGAGAACCGCGGGCGCCATCGGCGCGTCGGTAAAAACAAAGGACAGCATCGTCGCCATGTCGGGCGCGATCATCCCGGCACCTTTGGCGATGCCGCAGATGGTCACCGCGGTCGAACCCAGCCGGACGATGGCGGCCGCGCCCTTCGGAAAAGTATCGGTGGTCATGATGGCCTTGGCGGCCGCCTGCCAGCCGGCAGGGCTTGCGTCGCCGGCGAGGCGATCCAAGACAGTTTCGAATTTCGTCGCGTCGAGCGGTTCGCCGATGACACCGGTTGAAGCCAGAAATACCTCATCTGGCTCGCACCCCGCGGCTTCGGCGGCGATCTCGGCCGTGAGCTTGGTTGCCGCCCGTCCCGATTTGCCGGTGAAGGCGTTGGCGTTGCCCGAATTGACGACGAGCGCCCGCGCGCCGCCCCCGCCCCCCTTGATCCGGTCGCGGCACCAGTCGACTGCGGCCGACGGGCATTTCGAGCGCGTAAACACGCCGGATACCGTGGTACCGGCGTCGAACAAAGCGAGCAGAACGTCGGTCCGCCCGGGGTAGCGGATGCCGGCGGCCGCACTCGCCAGCCGTACGCCGTCGACCGGCGGCATTTCCGGAAAGGACGCGGGGGCGAGAGGAGAGATGGAGGTGGACAAGGCTGGCCCGGCAATTCGTCATGGCCGGGCTTGTCCCGGTCATCTACGTCTTGGTTCGCCTTGGGCCTAAAGTAAAGACGTGGATGCCCGCGACAAGCGACGACAGGCGCGGGCATGACGATTCGGAGTTACTCGGCGATCGTCACTTCTTCGCCGGCGCGGCGGGATTGAGCGAGGGGTCTGCCGCCACCGGCTTGTCGAGCCGCTCGATGGTCGCGGACTTGCGCAAGTTCTCCACCATCTGCGCTTGCGCGCGGTGGGCGACATAATTTTCGATCTGGCCTTTGACTTGATCGAACGTTGGCGTCGGTTTGGTGCGTTTGTCTTCGACCTTGATGATGTGCCATCCGAATTGGGTCTTCACCGGGTCGGACAGCTGCCCCTTGTCGAGCTTGAAGGCGACCTCTGCGAATTCGGGGACCATCTGCTCCTTGGTGAAATAGCCGAGATCGCCGCCATCGGCCGCGCCCGGATCTTTCGACTTTTCCTTGGCCAGCGTGGCGAAATCGGCGCCGCCCTTGAGTTGGGCGAGGATCGCCTTGGCCTCGTCCTCCGTGGGGACCAGGATATGGCGCGCGTGCACCTCCTCCTCGCCCTTCACCTGCTTGACCGCCTCGTCATAGACTTGATGCTCGGCTTCGTCCGACAGGGCGGCTTTGCCGGCGTCCTGCAGCAGCGCTTCCATCAAAAGCCTGTTGTGGTCGAACGTGAGCCGATGCTTGACGTCCGGCCGATCGCCCAGCTTCTTCTGTTCGGCGGCCTGCGACAACACCACCAGGTCGACGAGATAATTGATCAGATAGTCGCGCTTCTGTTGCGGCGGCATGTTCGGAATGTTGGCGCCGACTTCCTCTTCGGCGAAGGCGACGTCGCTATTATGGATGTCGACGCCGTTGACGCGGGCGACCACCGGATCGCTATCCTGCGCCCAGGACGTGCTGATCGTCGCCGACAAGAACGCAGCAAATGCGAGCATGCCGAGCGCGCGTCGAACGGACAGGCGAGTGAGGGCCATGGAACGCGATCCTTTGGGTGTCCTTGGGTAATCGGCAATCGCCTCTCATGGGGCAGCTTGCCGGCGCGGACACTCGCCGAATCGTCTCCGCTTGGCAATGGCAGAATCGCCCCACGGTCTAACGAGCCCGTGAAGTGGGCGCTTGCATTGACAGGAAACCTACCCCCTCCTATGTCTCGATCAGTATCCCGGCGCGCCCCCTGTCGCCTTGCAGAAGCCTTAAATAGCGCTGCATTTTCCGCTGGTTGGACACGCTTTGGCGCGGCCCGAATGGGAAGGAAGATGACGCGATGATCGGCGCGGTCGCCCGTAAGCTGTTCGGTTCCTCCAACGACAGACGCATTCGCACCTATCGGCCGCGCGTCGACGCCATCAATGCGCTGGAACCGGAGCTGGAGCAGCTCTCCGACGAGGCGCTTCGCGCGCGGACCGATGCGTTCAAGAAGCAACTGGCGGACGGCGCGACGCTCGACGACGTCCTGGTGCCGGCGTTCGCCACCGTGCGCGAGGCCGGCAAGCGCGCGCTCGGCCAGCGCCACTTCGACGTCCAGCTGATCGGCGGCATGGTGCTGCACGAAGGCAAGATCTCCGAGATGAAGACCGGCGAAGGCAAGACGCTGGTCGCCACGCTTCCGGTCTATCTCAACGCGCTTGCCGGCCGCGGCGTCCATGTCGTCACCGTCAACGATTATCTCGCCAAGCGCGATGCCGAGTGGATGGGGCAGATCTACAAGTTCCTCGGGCTCAAGGTCGGCGTGATCGTGCACGGCCTCGACGACGAGGAGCGCAAGAAGCAATACGACTGCGACGTGACCTACGGCACCAATAACGAGCTCGGCTTCGACTACCTGCGCGACAACATGAAGTACCGGCTCGAGGACATGGTGCAGCGCGGGCATACCTACGCCATCGTCGACGAGGTCGATTCGATCCTGATCGACGAGGCGCGCACGCCGTTGATCATTTCCGGCCCGCTCGACGACCGCTCCGACTTCTACAACACCATCGACACCTTCATTCCCAAGCTCGACAAGGCCGACTATGAGGTCGACGAGAAGCAGCGCACCGTCACGCTGACCGAGCTCGGCATGGAACGTTTGGAACAGGGCCTGCGCGACGCCGGCCTGCTCAAGTCGGATTCGCTCTACGACGTCGAGAACGTCTCGGTCGTGCACCACGTCAATCAGGCCTTACGCGCCCATAAACTGTTCCAGCGCGACAAGGATTACATCGTGCGCAATGGTGAGGTCGTCATCATCGACGAGTTCACCGGCCGCATGATGCCGGGCCGGCGCTATTCGGAAGGGCTGCACCAGGCGCTCGAGGCCAAGGAGCGACAGCCGATCCAGCCGGAGAACCAGACGCTCGCCTCGATCACCTTCCAGAACTATTTCCGCATGTATGAGAAGCTGGCCGGCATGACCGGCACGGCCACCACCGAGGCCGACGAGTTCCAGGACATCTACGATCTCGAGGTTCTGGAAATTCCCACCAACATGCCGATGGTCCGTCTTGACGACGACGATGAAGTCTATCGCACGTCGGCGGAGAAATACCGCGCGGTCATCACGCTGATCGAAGACTGCAAGCTGCGCGGTCAGCCGGTGCTGGTCGGCACCACCTCGATCGAGAAGTCCGAGCAGCTCGCCGAGATGCTGCGCCAGAAGGGCTGGGAGGCACACGATTTCTCCGATCCCAACGCCTTCGCCGCGCTTTATTCCGGCGACGAAGGGGCCTCCAGGGCCAAGGTATTCGCCATCCTCAACGCCCGTTATCACGAGCAGGAGGCGATGATCATCGCCCAGGCCGGCGTCCCCGGCGCCATCACCATCGCCACCAACATGGCCGGCCGCGGCACCGATATTCAGCTCGGCGGCAACGCCGACATGCGCATCCGCCAGGAATTGGCCGACGTCGAGGACTGGAGCGCGCGCGACAAGTCGCCGCGCGCGGCGGAAATCCGTACGCAAGTGGCGCGCCTGAAGGAGAAAGCGCTCGGCGCCGGCGGGCTGTTCGTGCTCGGCACCGAGCGGCACGAAAGCCGCCGCATCGACAATCAATTGCGCGGCCGCTCCGGACGCCAGGGCGATCCCGGCCACTCCAAATTCTTCCTGTCGCTCGAAGACGACCTGATGCGCATCTTCGGCACCGATAAGCTCGACGGCATGCTGACCAAGCTGGGCTTGAAGGAAGACGAGGCGATCGTCCATCCCTGGATCAACAAGGCGCTGGAAAAGGCGCAGCAGAAGGTCGAGGCGCGCAACTTCGATATCCGCAAGAACATCCTGAAGTTCGACAACGTGATGAACGATCAGCGCAAGGTCATCTTCGACCAGCGGGTCGAATGGATGAACGACCAGGCCACGGCGGAGATCGTCGCCGACATGCGTCACAACTCGATCGACGATCTCGTCGCCAAGCATGTCCCGGAGAACGCCTATCCGGAGCAATGGGATACGCCGGGCCTCAAGGAGGAGCTCAAGCGCGTGCTCGGCCTCGATCTGCCGGTCGACGAATGGGCCAAGGAAGAAGGCATCGCCGACGAGGAGATTTTCGCCCGCGTCGAGCGCCGCGCCGACGAGCACATGGCGGCGAAGGTCGGGCAATGGGGTTCCGACGTCATCCGCTACGTCGAGAAGTCGATCCTGCTGCAGACCCTCGACCATCTGTGGCGCGAGCACCTGGTGATGCTCGATCATCTGCGCCAGGTGATCGGGCTGCGCGGCTACGGCCAGCGCGACCCGCTTAACGAGTACAAGGCGGAAGCCTTCAGCCTGTTCGAGGCAATGAGCCAGAGCCTGCGCGAGGCGGTGACGGCACAGCTGATGCGGGTCGAGATCATGGCGTCGCCGCCGCCGGAGCAACAGCACCCGGTGCCGCTGCCGGTGATGGAAGCGCATAAAATCGATCCGACCACCGGCGAAGACGAGATGGCGCTGGCGCTCGCCGGCGCCGAAACGCTGGCGCGCCACGGCATCGGCCCCTCCGCCGGCGGCGCCATGCCCGCCGCGGCGCGTAATGCGGCGGCCCCGGCGCCGGCGCGCAATCCGCAAGATCCGACGAGTTGGGGCAAAGTCGGCCGCAACGAGGCCTGTCCCTGCGGCTCAGGCAAGAAGTTCAAGCATTGCCACGGGCGTTACGTCTAACAGGAATTAGATATCAGTGCTCAGTAATCAGATGGCCTCGCTGGCACTCTGATTACTGAGCACTGACTACTGATCCCTGATTACTGCAACCCGCCCCAGCGGCTGTCGAAGTTGCCGGCCGGCACCACGGGTTGCGCGCCGTTGATCGTGGCGTTGCTCGCGGGCGGCGGGGTCGCGTTGGCCTCTTTCTGCACGGCGGGCTTTGGCTTCGCCGCGGCCGTTTCTTGCGGCGCGGGCTTTGCCGCTTCGGCCTTAGGCGGCTCGGTGCGTTTCGGCTTCGCGCTCACCGCCGCGGTCTCGGTGCGCAGAGCCGGTTTGGGCTTCAGGGGCGCCGCTGTTCCTGTCGACTCGGCTCCGCCGGCTTCGGTCACGGCGACTTGAGTTTGCGCCGCGGCCGGCCTCGATCCGAAGAACCCGCCGAATATCTTGGTCGCCAGCGTCGGCTCGGTCCCGCCATTGTCAACGGTCACGATCGGCGGCGGCTGTGACGGCAACGTTCCCGGCGGCGGCACCCGCGCCGGCGGCAGATTGCCGCCGACTTGCGCCAGGAAGACTTGGTTCATGCCGCCGTCGAGGCCGCTGTGAATCGGCGCGATCGGTACGATCTTGGCCAACTGGGCGTACTGAAGTTCGTCGGCGTGCTCCTTCTCCAGCGCCGGCCCGGCGACTTCCGGGTTCACGACGAAGGCCGGGCAGCGGCTGGTCGGATTGAACACGATCGGCTTGGTGGAACTCGGCGGCTGCTGCGCATCGAACACATAGCGGCGATCGCAGACGTCGACCTTCGGCTCGAGACGCGTCGCCTCGAAATGATCGTTGCCCTGCTTGATCATCTTCCAGAACGCCATGTTCGGATTGGTGCGGTGCCGCGCCATGTTCGCCGGCGTCATGCGGAACGGATAGGCCTGGATCTGGAATGACTGCTGGCCGCCGAGAAAAGATTCGCGCGCCAGCGAATAAATTTCGCCGATCTGTTCGTCGGTCATGGCGTAGCAGCCGCGCGACGAGCAGTCGCCGTGGATCATCAGGAAGGCGCCGTGGCGGTCATTGGCCTTGTCGAAGGCGTTCGGGAAGCCCGTGTTAATCGCGAGGTAGTAATTGGAATTGGGATTCATCAGTTCGGGCGTAATGGTGTAGAAGCCCTCGGGGGCCTGACGATCGCCCTCGTGGACCTTCGGTCCGAGATCACCCGACCAGCGGCAAATCGGGTAGACCTTGAGAATCTGGAAATGGCCGGTGGTGTCCTGCTTCCAGACTTCGAGCTCCGATTCCTCCTTGAAGATACGAACGAGGATCGGCGAGTCCTTTGGCATCTGCTTCTGTTCGAGCAGCGCCACCATCTGCGGCGACAGCTCTTTCATCGCCTTGGTGGGGAGCTGATAGCCGTCCTCGCCGAAGCAGCCGGCAAGCGCTAACGCACCGGCCAGTACGGCCGACGCCGCGAGCGCGCGCAGGAGCCTGGCGCGGATCAATTCGGTACTCCCCGACTAAATCGACGGTCCCGGGCCGTCACTGACCAATCGTTATCCTTACGAGGCCGTTTTCGCAAGCCAGCACGGGACGCCAGGGTAAAGATGCACGCGCCGGTGCTGAATGAAACGTAAATTTTCCGCAGATTTTACCGGCAAAACCAACGCTTTATCCATTATGACTGTAACGCGGGACCGCCGCATTGATCCGAGGTCGAATCCGGGCATGAATGTGGCGAATAAATTTGCCGCCGCCGAGCGGGCCAAAATCAGCCCAGCGTCCGGCCAATCGCCATGAATTTCTCGCGCCGCAGCCGCACCACGGTCGTCGGATCGAGCCCCCTCAGTTCGGCTAACGCGTCGGCGATCGCCTCGCCGGTCGCCGCAATGCTAGCGGCGGGATCGCGGTGCGCGCCGCCGGTCGGCTCCGGCACGATGGCGTCGATGACGCCCAGGCGCAGCAGATCCTGAGCGGTGATCTTCAGGCTGGAAGCAGCTTCCTGGGCCTTCGCGGTATCGCGCCAGAGGATCGAGGCCGCGCCCTCCGGCGAAATCACGCTGTAGATGGCGTGTTCCAGCATGATCACGCGGTTGGCGGTGGCGACCGCGATCGCCCCGCCCGAGCCGCCTTCGCCGATGACGGCCGCGATATTGGGCACGCCAATGCGCAGACAGGCGTCGGTCGAGCGCGCAATGGCCTCGGCCTGTCCGCGCTCCTCGGCGCCGATACCGGGATAGGCCCCGGCGGTGTCGATCAACGCGATGACCGGAATCTCGAAATGGTCGGCCATGTCCATCAGCCGCACGGCCTTGCGGTAGCCTTCCGGCCGCGCCATGCCGAAATTGTGCTTCAGCCGTCCGTCGGTATCGGAACCTTTTTCCTGGCCGAGGACGCAGACACTCTCGCCGCGGAAGCGGCCGAAGCCGCCGATGATCGCGGCATCCTCTCCGTAACTGCGATCGCCGGCCAGGGGGGTGTAGTCTTCGATGAGTTGGGCGATGAAATCGAGGCAATGCGGCCGTTGCGGGTGCCGCGCCACCTGCGTTTTCTGCCACGGCGTCAACTCGGCATAGAGCTCCTTGAGCGCCTGCGCCGCCTTGCCTTCGATGCGGTTGATCTCGTCGCCGATGGCAATGCCATCGCCGCCGGCCTGGAGCCCGCGCATTTCCTCAATCTTGGCCTCAAGCTCGGCCACCGGTTTTTCGAAGTCGAGATAAGAGCGCATCACCTAAGGAACTTGCAGGAAAAGGATGAACGGCAGGTGCCGCGGTGCCGGCTAACTCGCCCGCCGAGTGTGGTCAAGTCAAGGAATGCCGTCCTGAAGAATGGTGTGACGCGACTCGCTAATCGCCAGCCACACGCTGGAGCTCCTCCTCGACAACGGCTTTCAACGGTTCCAAAGCATGCTCAAGCGTCTGCCAAAAGAATTTGCTCCAGAACATCTTTGTAGCTGTGCCGGTAAATGTTTCCCGCACCGGCTACGTCTGGCCAGGGAATGTTCGCATGACGAGCCTTCAATTCTTTTGGCAATCGTCTTGCGGCGTCGGAAATGATTTCGAAGCACCGGGTCACAGCGTAAACAGTGCGCAGGTCCTTACAAAAGCTATCATAGCTCATGTCTTGCGTGAAATTGAACGCAAGCTCGATGTTATGCAGAATATCGGTGAGGGCCTCGGTCGGCGGATTAGAACGCGTAGACGGCATCGGCCGACACTGGTTGGCGCAAATGGCTTAAGCGCGTCCTTGTTTACGACGTCGACGGAACCGTTGAACAGGCCAGTGACGTATCGCTTAAGCCCTGCATAAGCGAAAATATCAAGTTTCAGCTCGGGATCGAGTTCGATCAAGATATCCAGATCGCTCCTGGGACCAGCCTCGCCCCGAGCCATGGAACCGAACAGGGCGGCATGAATGATGCCCCGCGCGCGCAAATCTTTTTGATGTTGCCGTAGAACTTTGATGGCGTCGCGTTTGTTCATTTGGGTTTCAAATCCGAGCTTTTGACACCGTCGCCCTAAAAAATCATCCGGTACGAAATCTCCGCGCCATCCTTGTCTTCAGTATAGGCGGGTTAGGCCTTGTCAGCCAGCGGATGCAAATCGCGGACGAGGCTTTTCAGGCGCTCTTCGAGCACATGAGTATAAATCTGCGTGGTCGAGATGTCGGCATGGCCGAGCAGCGTCTGCACCACGCGCAGGTCTGCGCCATTGTGCAGAAGATGGCTGGCGAAGGCATGGCGCAGGACGTGCGGGCTCAACTGCGTTGAGCGCAATCCGGCCGCGGTCGCGAGCGCCTTGAGCTCGCGGGCAAAATGCTGGCGGGTGAGATGGCCGCTGTCGCCAAACGAAGGAAACAGCCACCCCCTCCCCACCCTCCCCCGCATGCGGGGGAGGGTGGGGAGGGGGTCGGCGCCATCAGCGCCGCGGGCTTCGGCCACAAGCGAGAGGTAGTCCGCCATCGCGCGCTTGGCCGCATCGTTGAGCGGCACAAGACGTTCCTTGTTGCCCTTGCCGCGCACGACAATGACCCGAGCGTCGCGGCGGGCGGCCGAAACGGGCAGCGCGACGAGTTCGGAAACGCGGAGCCCGGTCGCGTACAGGAGCTCGACCAGACAGGCGAGACGGGCAGCGCGCATGCGCGCCGGCAGCGGCGCCGTCGCATCGGACTGTCCCGCCACGCGCAACAGCCGATCGACTTCCGCGAGCGTCAGCGTTTTCGGCAGCGCGCGGCCGCGCTTTGGCCCTTCCAGCACCGCGGCGGGGTCGTCTTTGCGCCGGCCCTCGGCGTAGAGGAAGCGATAGAGCTGGCGGATCGCCGAAAGCCGCCGAGCGACCGTCGTCGGCCGCAGGCCTCTTTTCGCCAACTCGCCGAGATAGGCGCGCAGATCGTCGGTTGCGGCGGTTGCGACCGAGCATCCGGCGCCGGCGAGGAAAGCTGTGAAATCGGCAAGGTCGCGGCCATAAGCGGAGAGGGTATTTTTCTCCGCGCCGCGCTCGGCCGCCAGCATGTCGAGAAAAAGCGCAGTGAAGCGCTGGTCGAAAGGTTTAGCCGCACGCGCCGTGTTCCTGGCCATTCCGCGAACCATGGCCGGAACCTCAGCGGTTTTTGAAGAATTTGTCGGGCGGGATCGAAACGCTGATCTCCCTTGGTTTCGGCTGCACGAAATGCGCGAGCGAATAGAGCCCGCCATAGATGACCGCACAGATTATGGCAATCACAGTGAGAAACCGAAGCAGGCTCGGCATCGCGCTTGCGCTCATCCATTGGTGCCGGCGACCGGAACCGAGTACGATCATGCGCGGCCCGCCCTGGCAAGTCGTCCGCCACTTGCGCCGGGCGGTCGATGGCAGGCTTAAGGCTAGATGACTGAAATTGCGTCACAAAGCGACGCCAACACGGCGGCCTTGCCGGCCGCCATTCTGGGCCGGCTCGGACGCCGCTCGATCGTGCTTGTCGGCATGATGGGGGTCGGCAAGTCGTCGATCGGCCGCCGGCTCGCCGGCCGCCTCGGCATCCCGTTCGTCGACGCCGACACCGAGATCGAGAAGGCCGCCGGCATGAGCGTCGCCGACATATTTGCCCATCACGGCGAGGCGGATTTCCGCAACGGCGAGGCGCGTGTGATCGCCCGCTTGCTCGATGGCGGCCCGCAGGTGCTGGCGACCGGCGGCGGTGCGTTCATGAATCCGAGTACGCGCGACTTGATCCGCGCCAAAGGCGTCTCCATCTGGCTCAAGGCCGAGCTCGACGTGCTGCTGCGGCGGATCAACAAACGCAGGAACGATCGACCGCTGTTGCAGACCGCCGATCCGGCGGAAACGCTGCGCACTTTGCTGATGGAACGCGAGCCGGTCTATGCCCAAACCGATCTTACCGTGCATTCGCGCGAAGTGCCGCATGATGCGATCGTGGCCGATATCATGACGGTGCTCGCTGCGTTGCTGCAGGAAGCCGGATCGCCATCGGGAGAGGCCGGCGCATGACGGCACCGCTTCGCGCCGATCCGGCCACCGTCAAGGTCGCGCTGGGAGCCCGCAGCTACGACATTGTTATTGGGCGCGGGCTCGTCGCCTCGCTCGGTGCGCGCATCGAAGGCTTACGCCCGCGCGCGAAGACCGCCATCGTCACCGACGAGAACGTCGCGCGTTACCATCTCGGCGCCGTCGAAGCCGCGCTCGCCGCTGCCGGCGTCGCCTCGACCCGCGTGATTGTTCCCGTGGGCGAAAGCTCGAAGAGCTTTCGCGTGTTCGAGCAGGTCTGCGAGGCGATCATCGCGGCACGCATCGAACGCGGCGACCTCGTCATCGCGCTCGGCGGCGGCGTCATTGGCGATCTCGCCGGCTTCGCCGCCTCGGCGGTGCGGCGCGGGCTCGATTATGTGCAAGTTCCGACCACGCTGTTGGCGCAGGTCGATTCATCGGTTGGCGGCAAGACCGCGATCAATTCCGTGCACGGCAAGAACCTCATCGGCGCTTTTCATCAGCCGATCCTGGTGCTCGCCGACACCGCTGTCCTCGACACCTTGCCGGCGCGCGAATTCCGCGCCGGTTATGCCGAGGTCGTCAAATACGGGCTGCTCGGCGACGCCGCCTTCTTCTCCTGGCTGGAAGCGAACTGGCGGGACGTCTTTGCCGGCGGCAAATCTTCTGGAAGTTTTGCGCGTGAGCACGCCATCGCGATGAGTTGCCGCGCCAAGGCCGCGATCGTGGCGCGCGACGAGCGCGAGACCGGCGAGCGCGCGCTCCTCAATCTCGGCCATACTTTCGGCCATGCGCTCGAAGCGGCCTGCGGCTTTTCCGACCGGCTGTTGCATGGCGAGGCGGTTGCCGCCGGCATGGCGCTCGCTTTCGGCTTTTCGGCGCAACAGCAACTCATGCCCGCCGCCGAGGCCGAGCGCGCCATCCGCCACCTGGCGGAAGTCGGATTGCCGACCGGGCCAAACGATATTCCGGGTGGGCGGCCTTCGGTCGACCGGTTGATGGATTTGATTGCGCAAGACAAGAAAGTTAAGCGCGGAATGCTTACATTCATTCTCGCGCGCGGGATCGGTGCCGCTTTCGTCGAAACCGGTGTCGATCAAGGGCAAGTGCGCGCGTTCCTTAGCGAGAAGCTTGCGGGGCGATGAGCGTTTACGATTGGTTGAGCATCGCGGCGGTCGTCGTTTGCCTCCTGATGTCGGCGTTCTTCTCGGCCAGCGAGACGGCGCTGACCGCCTCCTCGCGCGCCGCCATGATGCGGCTGGAGAAACAGGGCAACCGGGATGCGACCGTCGTCAACCGGCTGTTGGCCACCCGCGAACGTCTGCTCGGCGCGATCCTGTTTGCCAACAATCTGACCACGATCGCCGCGACGACGCTGGCGGCGGACTTGCTGCTGGCCCTGTTCGGTCACCCCGGCATGATCTACGCCACACTGGGAATGACGGTCCTGATCTTCGTCGTCGCCGAGGTGCTGCCGAAGACCGCCGCATTCAACATGCCCGATCGCATGGCGCTCGTCGTGGCTCAACCGGTCGATCGGGTGGTGCGCTGGTTCTCGCCGGTTCTGCGGGCGGTCGAATGGCTGGTGCGGCTCATCCTGCACGCCGTCGGCATGCCGGTCGGCAAAATCCAGTCGATCCTGTCGCCGCGCGAGGAGTTACGCGGCGCCGTCGACCTCATGCATCGCGCCGGTGTCGTGGAAAAGCTCGATCGCGACATGATGGGCGGCCTGCTCGACCTGCGCGAGCTCGTTGTCTCAGACGTGATGATCCATCGCACCAAGATGGTGATGCTCGACGCCGATGAATTGCCGCAGGATATCGTCGATGCCGTGCTTGCCGCCGCGGTGACGCGGCTGCCGCTGTGGCGCGGCTCGCCCGACAACATTCTCGGCGTGCTGCACGCCAAGGATTTGCTCCGCGCGTTGCACGCGGCCGGCGGCGATGCCACCAAGATCGACATCGTGTCGCTGACGACACCGCCATGGTTCGTGCCGGACACCACGCCGCTCTATGAACAGCTCTCGGCGTTTCGCGCGCGCAAAACCGCCTTGGCGCTCGTTGTCGACGAATACGGCGAGCTGGAAGGGCTGGTCACGCTCGAAGACATCGTCGAAGAGATCGTCGGCGACATCACCGACGAGCATGACATTGCAGTGCCCGGCGTGCGCATGCTGCCCGACGGCTCGGTCAATGTCGACGGCGCCGTGCCGGTGCGCGATCTCAACCGCGCGATGGATTGGAATATTCCGGACGACGAGGCCACGACCATCGCCGGCGTCGTCATCCACGAGGCGCGCTCGATCCCGGAGCCGGGACAGAGCTTCACCTTTCATGGATTCCGATTCCAGGTGCTGCGCAAGACCCGCAACCGCATCACTGCGTTGCGCGTGACGCCGCTCGTCCGCAAAGTCACGGCGAAAGCGAGCTAGCAGTCCCGGCGCGGGAGCGGGGCGTGAATCCGGATTAAAGATTCTCCCCCGGCGCCGTGGCGTGAATTGCAAGCGCGTGGACGCCGCCTTCAAGCTCGCCCGCCAGCGTCGCGTTGATCATGCGGTGGCGCTCGATCCGGCTCTTTCCGCGAAAGGCTTCCGACACGATATAGAGTCGGAAATGAGTCTCGCCGCCGGGCCGATGGCCGGCATGGCCTTCGTGCCGATGCGATTCGTCCTCGACATGGAGGCTCTCGGGTGCGAAAGCGTTGCGCAACTTTTCGGTGATGAGGTCGTGTGTTCGCATGGTCAGCCTTCGAGCATGATTTCGCGAATATAGCCCCGGATTGGTCCGGGGCGCCGGCGGATTCGGCAAGGATCATGTTTCATAAAAGGTAGAAGCCGAGCCGTTTAGGTCAATGTCCGCGACACGCCGTATGCCGCCTGTCAAGTCTTGAAGGTTCCATCGCCGCACCCGCATAATTGCAATAATGAAAACGAACTCGCCGCTGTTTGATCGAATCCGCGTCAAGCCGGAGCAGGACCGCCGGGTCAAGACCGACCTGCCGGCTTGCCAGTGGCCGGACTGCGACGCGCCGGCCACGCATCGCGCGCCGAAGGGCCGGCTGCGCGCCAGCGAATATTGGCGATTCTGCCTCGATCACGTCCGCGAATACAACAATTCCTACAATTTCTTCGCCGGCATGAGCGACGACGCGATCGCGAAATACCAGAAGGAGGACATCACCGGCCACCGCCCGACCTGGAAAATGGGCTCGGTCGGCGGCGGCGTTGGCGGCCGCCGCCGCAAGGGCCGTCGCGCCTCGGCCGGGCCTGGCGACGCCGGGTGGGCCGACGATCCCTTCGATTTATTCGGCGGGCTCGGCGGGAGCCGCCAGGGTCAGTCGCGGCCCGCGGCCGAAGGCCGCAAGATCCTCAATGCCCAGCGCCGCGCGCTCGACGTGCTCGGGCTTGAAGGCGATGCCAAGCGTGCCGATATCAAAGCCAGGTTCAAGGTGTTGGTAAAGCGGCATCACCCCGACGCCAATGGCGGCGACCGCGGTTCGGAAGAGCAGCTGCGGGAGATCATCCAAGCCTATAATTACCTGAAGTCGGCTGGTTTTTGCTGATTTTTTCGAGCGGCTTTCGCCGCCTTGTCGGCTTCTGCTAAGTTTCGCCGACGTCCGACCGCAGGTGAGGGCAAATCGCGCCTCGGACGCCCGGGGGTCACGGAGGTGCAATGAGTCTCGCCACTGAAACAGAATCCGGCTTGCCGGACATGAAGGTCTCGATCCGGCAGTTGTTCGGCATCGACAGCGACCTGGAAGTGCCGGCTTACTCCGAACCCGACGAGCATGTTCCCGAGGTCGATCCCGACTATCGCTTCGACAAGCCGACCACGCTCGCCATCCTCGCCGGCTTTGCCCGCAACCGCCGGGTCATAGTCACCGGCTATCACGGTACCGGCAAGTCGACCCATATCGAGCAGGTGGCGGCGCGGCTCAACTGGCCGTGCGTGCGCGTCAATCTCGACAGCCACATCAGCCGCGTCGATCTCATCGGCAAGGACGCGATCGTGATCCGCGACGGCATGCAGGTCACCGAATTCCGCGACGGCATCCTGCCCTGGGCGCTGCAGAATAAGGTGGCGCTGTGCTTCGACGAGTACGATGCCGGCCGCCCGGACGTGATGTTCGTGATCCAGCGCGTTCTGGAATTGTCCGGCCGGTTGACGCTGCTGGACCAGAACAAGGTGATCAAGCCGCATCCGGCGTTCCGCCTGTTCGCCACCGCCAATACGGTCGGCCTCGGCGACACCTCCGGCCTCTATCATGGCACCCAGCAGATCAACCAGGGCCAGATGGACCGCTGGTCGATCGTCACCACGCTCAACTACCTGCCGCACGACAACGAGGTCGATATCGTGCTCGCCAAGGCGAAGCACTACCGCTCATCCGAAGGCCGCGACATCGTCTCCAAGATGGTGCGCGTCGCCGACCTCACCCGTAATGCATTCATGAATGGCGATCTCTCGACGGTGATGAGCCCGCGCACGGTGATCATCTGGTCGGAGAATGCCGAAATCTTCAACGATATCGGGTTCGCGTTCCGGCTCACCTTCGTCAACAAATGCGACGAGCTGGAGCGGCCGCTGGTGGCGGAATTCTATCAGCGCTGCTTCGGGCAGGAATTGCCGGAATCCGCGGTCAACGTGGCGCTCTCTTGACGTCATCCCTGCGAAAGCGGGGTCCATAACCCCGGTGCTGACAGTGATCCGCGAGGACTGCGAATATGGATTCCGGGTTCGGCGCTTTGTGGCGCCCCGGAATGACGGCTGAGATCATGACTTCGAATGTCACCCTCCAAGCCTCCGCGCAGGAGAAGGCGGTTCTCGACGCGGCTGACGTCTCCGCGGTCTCGCAACTGATTTTGCGCGAACGATTGAGCCGCGATCTCGGTTTGTGGGAGCAGATGCGCGATTGCTTCCATGACGACTTGGTGGTCCGGTTGAGCTGGATCGACGCCAGCGGCCCGGAATTTGTGCGCCGCTCCAAGGAAATGGCCGAGCGAAACGTCAAAGCGAGCCACCGGCTCGGCCCGATCCTGGTCACGCTCGCCGGCGATCGCGCGATCGCGCAACTCGGCGCCATCATCGATATTCCGTCCAAGGTCAGAGGGATCGCAGTGATCTTCTCGAGTTATGCCCGCTTTCTGTTTCGCGCCGAGCGGCGCGAGCAGGTGTGGCGGCTTTCCGGGTTTGACGCGATCTATCAGCGCGACGAAATCACGCCGGTCATTCCCGGCCAGGTCGTCACCATCGAACCGAACGAACTGAAAAACTTTCGGCCATCCTATCAGCTGTTGAGTTTCTGCCTGATGTCCGGCGGCTACCAGGCGCGCAAGGATCTTGCCGGAATCGATCGGCCCGATCTGGTGGATGCCCTGACCCGCGAAGTCTATGCTTGGGCCGGCTTGACGCCGCCGCGCTGAACTCCGACGAGCAATGCACGTTTCATGAGCTCCAACATCAAGCCCAAAACTCCGGCGAAAGAAGCGCCCACCGAGCCGTTCAAGCGCGCGGTCGGGGTCTGCTTGCGGGCGATTGCCGGCAAGGGCGACATCGAGGTGAGCTTCGCCGCCGAAAGGCCGGGGCTCGCCGGCGGTAAGGCGCGGCTGCCGGAGCCGCCACGCCGGCTCAATGAGCGTGAGGCGGCGATCGTGCGCGGCCATGCCGACTCGATCGCGCTGCGGCTCGCCTGTCACGACCCGTCGGTGCATCGCAAGCTCGTGCCCGGCGGCCAGCAGGCCCGCGCGGTGTTCGAAGCCGTCGAGCAGGCCCGGGTCGAAGCGATCGGATCGCGCCGCATGGGCGGGGTGGCAAGGAATCTCGCCGCCATGCTCGACGATCGTTTTCATCGCGGCAAATATGACGAGATCACCGATCGTGCGGATGCGCCGATCGAGGACGCCGTCGCCATGATCGTGCGCGAAAGGCTCACCGGCGAGATGCCGCCGGCGACCGCGCGTAAGCTCGTCGAGCTGTGGCGGCCGCAGATCGAGGAGCGCGCCGGCCGCAATCTCGATCGTCTCGAACGCGTGCTCACCGATCAGCGCCGCTTCGGCGACGTCGTGCACGACCTGCTCGATTCGCTGGATATGGGCGAGGATCGCTCAAGCGACTCCGAAGAGGAGGAGGGCGAAGACGGCGACCAGGAGAGTCGCAGCGACGAATCCGGCAGCGACGGCGAAACGTCCGATTCCGCCGACTCCGAGCGCATGAGCCTGGAAGAAGCCGAGGCCTCGGCCGAGGAAATGCCCGACAGCGCATCGGAGGCGGTCGAGGCGCCGGCCGCCGACATGGCCGACGATGCGGAGATGGGCGATTCGGAAACCGCGGCCGAGCCGTGGCGGCCGCGGCACAATCGAAACGAGCCGCGCGGTCCGGATTATCGGCCCTTTACCGCCAAATTCGACGAGACCGTCGGTGCCGAGAATCTCTGCGATCCGGAGGAGCTCGAACGGCTGCGCGGTTATCTCGACAAGCAGCTTTCCCATCTCCAGGGCGTGGTGGCGCGGCTTGCCAACAAGCTGCAGCGGCTGCTTCTTGCGCAGCAGAACCGAGCCTGGGAATTCGACCTCGAGGAAGGCCTGCTCGATCCGGCGCGGCTGTCGCGCGTCATCGTCGATCCGCTGCATCCGCTGTCGTTCAAGCGCGAGAAGGACACCGATTTCCGCGACACCGTGGTGACGCTGCTGCTCGACAATTCCGGCTCGATGCGCGGGCGGCCGATCACGGTGGCGGCGACCTGCGCCGACATCCTGGCGCGGACGCTGGAACGTTGCGGCGTCAAGGTGGAGATTTTGGGCTTCACCACACGCGCCTGGAAGGGCGGGCAGTCGCGCGAAGCCTGGCTCGCCCAGGGCAAGCCGGCCAATCCGGGGCGGCTCAACGATCTGCGGCACATCATCTACAAAGCGGCGGACGCGCCGTGGCGGCGGTCGCGCAAGAATCTCGGATTGATGATGCGCGAGGGCCTGCTCAAGGAGAACATCGACGGCGAAGCGCTCGACTGGGCGCACAAGCGGCTGCTCGGCCGCCCCGAGAGCCGGAAAATCCTGATGATGATTTCCGATGGCGCGCCGGTCGACGATTCGACGCTGTCGGTCAATCCCGGCAATTACCTCGAGCGTCACCTGCGCTGGGTGATCGAGGACATCGAGACCCGCTCGCCGGTCGAGCTCATCGCCATCGGCATCGGTCACGACGTCACGCGCTACTACCGCCGCGCCGTGACCATTGTCGACGCCGAGGAACTCGGCGGCGTCATGACCGAAAAACTGGCCGAGCTATTCGAGGAGCATGCGTCCGAAGAACGCGCGCCGCGTCCAGCGCGGCCCCGCCGGCGGCTGCAATCTTAGCGGATGCCAAGGCTAGAGCATGATCCGGAAAAGTGGAAGCCGGTTTTCCGAAAAGATCATGCTCCACCAGAAAGTTAGAGCGCCAATCGATTCAATCTGAAGCGATTGCGCTCTAGGCTGCGGCGGCGCGCTTCTTGGCGACCTGGTGCTTGAGGTCCAACGCCCGCGGCGACAGCTCGGTGTCTTTGGCCTTCAATAGGAAGGCGTCGAGCCCGCCGCGATGATCGACGCTCTTGAGCGCATTGGCCGAAATCCGCAGACGCACCGAGCGTCCAAGAGAATCGGACATCAGGGTGACATTGAGCAGGTTCGGCAAAAACCGCCGTTTGGTCTTGCGGTTCGAGTGGCTCACCCGATGCCCGATCTGACGCGTCTTGCCGGTCAGTTCGCAACGCCGCGACATGGCTGCAATTCCTCTTGACTACCGCGCGTCCGGCGCCAAGCGGCGGACGATAATTGGGGGAAAAGGTTGCGGACCTATAGAGAGCGGGCCCGAAAGCGTCAAGCGCGTCCCGGATCCCCCGGCCGGGGCTTCGGCGAAGCGTGAAGCCGCGCCAAACCACAGAAACGACGCATTCCCCGACAAGACAAGGTGCACTGTTTCCGTTAACGTTTGATCCGGCTGGAACGGGGTTTTTTGGGTCCGTCGTGGCCGCGCGCCGTGGTCGGACCTGACCGCGGCTCCGAGGGAAGCGTCGCCACCGTGTTTATTCCGCCGAAACGGCTTGTTCGCAATGCAAGCGCCGCATTTGCCGCCGCGGTTTGCGTCATAATCGCCGCCTTGGCAGCTGACGCGACCCACGCGGCTGCGGCGCAGGGACGGCTTGAGGCCGAATACACCGCGAGCCTCGCCGGCATTCCGATCGGACAAGGCAATTGGGTCATCGATATCTCCGATAGTGAGTTCACCGCGGCGGCGAGCGGCGGGACGACTGGCATCATTCGGTTGTTCGTCGGCGGCCGCGGCACCAGCGCCGCACGCGGCATCGTGAGCAGCGGGCAACCGCTGCCCACGAGCTATGCCGCGACCATCATCAGCGACAAAAAAGTCAATGACGACGTACGCATGGTGTTCGCCGGCGGCAGCGTGAAGGACTTTACCGTCGAGCCTCCGGTCGGGCCGCACCCCGACCGCATTCCCGTGAGCGATGCGGATCGCCGCAACGTGCTTGACCCGATGACGTCTGCGTTCGCCCTTGTCAATGGCAGCGGTGATCCGGTTTCGCCGCAGGCCTGCGGCCGCAAGGTTGCCGTCTTCGACGGCCGCATGCGTTACGATCTGCGCAGCGAATTCAAGCGCATGGAAACGGTCAAGGCAGAAAAAGGTTACCACGGACCGGTCGTCGTCTGCGCGGTCTATTTCACCCCGATCTCCGGTTACCTGCCGCAGCGTTACGCGATCAAATATCTTGCTGGCTTGCGCGATGCGGAGGTCTGGCTGGCGCCGATCTCCGGCACGCGGGTGCTGGTGCCTTTCCGCTTCTCGTTGCCGACGCCGATCGGTCCGGGGGTGGTGCAGGCGACCCAATTCGTCTCGGTCGCGACGCCGCCGCGAGCGGCGGCCAACCTAAAATCGCAGTAAGGTCGATCGTCTCTTGCCGGCGAACTCCAACGAGGCCACCCTCCGGCAATCCGTCAGGGTCGGACGGCATGACGGCCGGCGTCCCCGTTATCCACAGGAGGAGTGCTCTTGACTCGCCGAGGAATCACGCTGCGGAGGCGCATTAATCTTTTCCGAGTGAAAACACGCGCCACAAATCCTCTCGAACACCCGATCTGGTATTGCGTAACTGCGGCGGGGCCATATGTCGCCGTGAACGAATTCGAACACGGCGCGAGTCGCCGATTCGGCCGCGATTCGTTCCAGACTCGTTCCACACCTTAAGCACAGGGCTTTCCCGCGTGTTGTTGTGATACAGATGCTGCGCCGCGCCAGCGCGGCAGCCCGAGCTTTCGATGCCGATTTCCTTTTCGCCTGCCACCAACCGTGATTTGCGCGCCCGCGGCGCCGGCGTCACCGCCGTGCTGGGGCCGACCAATACCGGCAAGACCCATCTCGCCATCGAACGGATGCTGGCGCACTCGTCCGGGCTGATCGGGCTGCCGCTGCGGCTCTTGGCCCGCGAGGTTTACAACCGCGCGGTCGAACGGGTGGGGGCGGAAGCGGTCGCCCTGGTCACCGGCGAGGAGAAGATCAAGCCGCCCAACCCGCGCTTCTGGGTCGCCACCGTTGAAGCCATGCCGCGCGACCTCGATGTGGCGTTCCTCGCGGTCGACGAAATCCAGCTGGCGGCAGACTTCGATCGCGGCCACGTCTTCACCGACCGCATCCTGCACCGGCGCGGGCGCGAGGAGACGCTGGTCCTCGGCGCCGCTACCATGCGGCCGATCATCGAACGGCTTTTGCCCGGCGTCAGCATTGTGAGCCGCCCGCGGCTGTCGCAATTGAGCTTCGCCGGCGAAAAGAAACTGACGCGGCTGCCGCGGCGTTCGGCCATCGTCGCGTTCTCCGCCGAAGAGGTTTACGCGATCGCGGAGCTGGTTCGCCGCCAGCGCGGCGGCGCCGCCGTAGTGCTCGGCTCGCTGTCGCCGCGCACCCGCAACGCGCAAGTCGCGCTCTACCAGGCTGGCGAAGTCGACTATCTGGTGGCGACCGACGCCATCGGCATGGGTCTCAATCTTGACGTCGATCACATCGCGTTCGCCTCCGACCGCAAATTCGACGGCTACCAGTTCCGCAAATTGAGCCCCGCTGAACTCGCCCAGATCGCCGGGCGGGCGGGGCGCGCGACCCGCGACGGCACCTTCGGCACCACCGGACGCTGTCCGCCGTTCGAGACCGAGCTCGCGCAGGCGCTCGAGTCGCACAATTTCGAGCCGGTCAAGATCGTCCAGTGGCGCAACACCGATCTCGACTTCTCGTCGATCGGCGCTTTGCAGGCGACACTTGCCGTGGCGCCGACCGAGAACACCATGACGCGCGCGCCGGTCGCCGAGGATATCCTGGTGCTCGACCACGCAGCGCGCGAGGACGAGGTGCGCGCCATGACCCGGACGCGCGCCGACGTCGAGCGGTTGTGGGAGGTCTGCCAGGTCCCCGACTACCGCAAGATCGCGCCGGCGACCCATGCAGAGCTGGTGGTCAGTCTTTATGGTTTTCTCGTCCGCGACGGGGCGATACCGACCGACTGGTTCGCCAAGCAGGTGGCGCTGGCGGACCGGACCGACGGCGATATCGACACGCTTTCGAACCGCATTGCCCATATCAGGACCTGGACTTTCGCCGCCAATCGGCCGGATTGGCTCGCCGATCCCGAGCACTGGCAAGACGTCACCCGCGGCGTCGAGGACAAGCTTTCCGACGCCTTGCACGAGCGGCTCAGCGAACGCTTCATCGATCGCCGCACCAGCGTGCTGATGCGCCGGCTGCGCGAGAATGCGCAGCTCGAGCCGGAGATGAGCAAAACCGGCGAGGTCGTGGTCGAGGGTCACGCCATCGGCCGTCTCGACGGCTTCATCTTCATCGCCGACGCTTCTTCAGGCGGGTCGGAGGCCAAGGCGTTGCAGAACGCCGCCCAGAAGGCGCTCGCCGGCGAGATCGCCACCCGCGCCACGCGGCTCGCCGAAGCGCCGGACGAGCAATTCGTGCTCGCCGCCGACGGCACCATCCGCTGGACCGGGGCTGCCGTTGGCAAACTCGTCGCCGGCGAAGAAGTTTTGCGGCCGCGCCTGCGCGTCATCGCCGACGAGCATCTGTCCGGCGCCCCGCGCGAGGCGGTCGAGGCGCGGCTGGATCGGTGGCTGAAATCCCACATTGAAAAGCTGCTCGGCCCGTTGTTCGAACTTTCAGCTGCGGCCGACGTCACCGGCATCGCCCGCGGCGTCGCTTTCCAGCTGGTCGAGGCGCTGGGCGTACTCGATCGCCAGCGGGTCGCCGACGAGGTCAAGGGATTGCAACAGCCGGAGCGGGCGAGCTTGCGCAAATACGGCGTTCGCTTCGGCGCCTATCACATCTACCTGCCGCCTTTGCTCAAGCCGACGCCGCGGACCCTCGCGGTGCAACTCTGGGCGCTGGCGCATGAGGGCCAGCAGAACAAGGGACTGGACGATCTGCTGCATCTTGCCGGCAGCGGCCGCACGTCGATCCCGATCAATCGGGAGGTCGATGGCGGCCTTTATCGCGTCGCCGGTTATCGGGTGTGCGGCGAGCGGGCGGTGCGGGTCGACATCCTCGAACGCTTGGCGGATCTGATCCGGCCGGCGCTGGCCTGGCGCGAAGGCGCCGCCGGTGTGAAGCCGCAGGGCGCGATCACCGGCGGCGGTTTTGTGGTGGTCAACACCATGACGTCCCTGATCGGCGCCTCGGGGGAGGATTTCGCCTCGATCCTGGGATCGCTCGGCTACCGCATGGAGCAGCGGCCGAAGCCGGCCAAGCCGGTCGAGCCCGCTCCAGCGATCGAACCGTCGGCCGCCGCGGCCGAAACGCCAGAGCCGGTCGCGGCCGGCATCGATGGCGCCTCGGCAACCGAGCCGGTCGCGCTTGCGGAGGAGCCATCGGCCGAGGTTCCGCTGTCTCCTGATGACCAGGCGCCTCCGGCCGAGACTGCTGACGTTTCGATCGCGGCAGGCGACGCGACCGAAGCGGGCCCCGAATTAATCGCCGAGGGTTCTTCGGCCGAATCGCAATCCGCGCCGACAGCGCCGCCAGGCGATGCGATGGAAGCGGTGCCGTCTGGCGATGCGGTGGAAGCTGTGAGCGAGCCGGCCGCGGACGTCGTGGTTGCCCTCGCCGAACCGGTCTTGATCGAGGTGTGGCGGCCGGGCCGGCCCGAGGGGCAGCGTCGTCCTCGCGACCGTCATCGCCGGACTGGCAGGCGACCCGAGAAAACCGGCGCGGCGCCAGCGTACGCCCACGCCCAGACGCAAGAGAGTGCGGCGCCGGCTCTCGCTGCGGAGGCCGCCGTGCCTTCGCCATCAGCCGAACAGGCAACATTGGGCGAAGCGGCAAGCGCGTCAGAGCCGGCCAAACCGGATCGGCATTCGCGGCATCGTCGCGGGCGCGGACCGGACCAGCGGTTCGATCGTCCGCGCCGCGAACGCGAACGGCCGCCGGCCCATGCGGCGCGGCACGAGCGGCGCGAGAAGGCTCCCGATCCCAATTCGCCGTTCGCCAAGCTCGCGGCGCTGAAGGCTCAGCTCGAGGCCGAGGCCAAGGAGCGCCGCTAGAGCATGATCCGGAAGGTTGGCAGCCGATTTTCCGAAAAGATCATGCTCGACTCAACTAAAAAGCCCGCGGCGGGCCCCGATCGCCAGCGCATCGACGGCTGGCTTTGGCATGCCCGCCTGGTCCGGACGCGCGACATGCGCGGCGGCGCTTGCGAGCCGCGGCCATGTCCGGGTGAACGGCGCGCGCATCCGTGCGCCAGGCCGTATGGTGCGAACCGGCGATGTGATTACGGTCGCGCTGGAGCGCGACGTTCGGGTGCTCAAGGTGAAGGGATTTGTCAACCGCAGGGGTCCCGCCGGCGCCGACCAAATCCTATATGAAGTTCTGACTTGAGACGTCGGTCGCAGAAGGCAAATCGCGCGCGGCCAGCCTTGCACGCTCATGAGCCATGCGCTAGGAGCAATGCTCGCAAAAGTCCGACTTCAGAGTGAGCAGATGACCTATATCGTCAACGATAATTGCATCAAATGCAAATACATGGACTGCGTCGAAGTCTGCCCCGTGGACTGCTTCTACGAGGGCGAAAATATGCTGGTGATCCATCCCGACGAATGCATCGATTGCGGGGTGTGTGAGCCGGAATGCCCGGTGGATGCGATCAAGCCTGATACCGAGCCCGGGGTCGAGAAATGGCTCAGCGTCAACGCTGAATTCGCGAAAGTCTGGCCCAATATAACGGCCAAGAAGGAGCCGCCCGCCGATGCCAAGGAATTTGAGGGCGTCGCCGGCAAATTTGATCAGTATTTTTCGTCCAACCCGGGAACCGGCGACTGAGACGGCCGCTAGTTGCCGTTCTTAACCGTTTGCGGTACTGCGACCCTTTTGCAACGCCATAAAGCTTTGATTTTGGCCGAAAATGTGCTATAAGGTCATCCATAAATGAAGAACACCCCCGATATGCCGCTCCCTCTCGTCGGGAGCTTATTTTTTCGGGGGATTTTCGAGGAATTGTCAAAAGAGGCGTGAGACCCACGCGAGAGCAGTGGCAGAGAAAACTCGTCGTCATCGTTCGAAGAAGAGCTCGGCCGGCATGAGCCGGAAGACAAGAAAATCATCCTCCGGCGCCAGCCGCAGGCCATCACAGTCCACGCGGCGACCAACCCGAGTGAGGAGGGTCAGCGTGGCGAAGCCCGCCCAGCGGCGCAAGCCGGAGGCGGAAGGAGTAACTTTGGGAATGAACGCGAAGAAGACGACACAGCGACAAGGCTTCAAGACCAGCGAATTTATCGTCTATCCGGCCCATGGCGTGGGCCAGATCGTATCGATCGAGGAGCAGGAAGTCGCGGGAGCACGGCTCGAGCTTTTCGTCATTAACTTCGTCAAGGACAAGATGACGTTGCGGGTGCCGACTTCGAAGGTCGCCTCCGTCGGCATGCGCAAGCTTGCCGAAACGCCGATGGTCAAGCGCGCCCTGGAGACGCTCAAGGGTCGCGCGCGCATCAAGCGGACCATGTGGTCGCGCCGGGCGCAGGAATACGAGGCCAAGATCAATTCCGGCGACATCGTCGCCATCGCCGAGGTGGTCCGCGATCTGTTCCGTTCGGAATCGCAGCCGGAGCAGTCCTATTCCGAGCGTCAGCTTTACGAGGCCGCCATCGATCGGCTGTCGCGCGAAGTCGCCGCCGTGCAGCGGCTGACCGAGACCGAAGCGGTCAAGGAGATCGAGGCCGCGCTCGCGAAGGGCCCGCATCGCGGTCCCAAGCCCGAGGCGGAAGAGGACACCGTGGTCGAGGAAGAGGCGGCCTGACTGTCCGCCAAAAAGTGGTGCAAGTTACATAAGGCCCGGCAGCGATGCCGGGCCTTTGTTGTTCCATCGCCCCGATAGAGGCTGTTGATCCGCCGGCAAAAATCCCCGCGTTAGTCATAAATTAAGCTTCATTTGAAAGGAATTAAGCGAGGCGTTCGTTGCGGGACGAGGGGCGTTGGTGATGCGGCGTGAAAGGGCGTCAAAGCGCGGCCGTTGGCTTTCGCTCCTGGTCGCTGGCGTCATTGGTTTTCTGGTCGGCGATTGGCACGCCACCACGCTGCGCCGTCCGGCGCTGTTGCCTTCGCAGAATATCGCGTTGCGTTTCCCCGAGGCGAAAGCCGACGCCGCGGTCGCAGACACGGCAAGCGACCTGCCGACCGGCACCGCGAGCGTGTTGGTACTTGGCGACGCGCAGCTTGCCCTCTTAAGCCCCAATCCGATGGTGCCGCCGCCGGCTCCTGTACCGCAGGCCGTGCCGCAAGCGCCGGCGCAGGCGGCAGTGCCGGCAGCGATTGCAGCGCCGGCAGTAATGCCCCCGCCGCGCCCAGCTCCATCCGCAAGGCGGCTCCGGAGCGAGCAACAGTCGGCGGCGGACAGCGCGTCCCGCCACGCCAACCGACCCGGCTACATGTTGAACGATGCGCAGATCGCCAGCATCAAGGCGCGGCTGCACCTGACGCCCGACCAGGAGCGCATGTGGCCGGCGGTCGAGGTCGCGTTGCGTAATGTCGCCTACGCCAAAGAACGCCAAGCCCATCGGCGCGCCGCGCCGGGCGCGGCGGAAGTCGCCTCGCTCGATCCCGACAGCGCGGCGGTGGAGGGGCTGAAATCGGCGGCCGTGCCGCTGATTATGAGCTTTTCCGACCAGCAGAAGAACGAAGTCCGCAGCCTCGCCCATGTCATGGGGCTGGATAAGCTCGCCTCGGAGCTTTAGCTTCCGTCATTCCGGGGCGCCACAAAGTGGCGAGCCCTGAATCCATAACCACCGTCAGCGAATACGGATTCCGGACTTGTCGCTTCGCGCCGATCCGGAATGACGGCTAACCCAGCCCACGCCTTGCGCGGTCATAGCCCCTATGGCAAGCATCCGCCGCGTTTCATTGCGTTAGCCGCGCGCCGCATTCGGCCGTCCGACGGCGCTGCCGTAGCTCAGTGGTAGAGCACTCCCTTGGTAAGGGAGAGGTCGTCAGTTCAATCCTGACCGGCAGCACCACTCATTGCAATGAACGCGTGCCGTTGCCGATTTTTCCGGTAGAGGAGGCGCGTGCGGCGCGGCTGCACGATCGTCAACGGCCTCTCCGCGATGACGGTGAACGGAGGGCGCGCGCTGTCGTCCGCCGGTCCATCGCGTGTCGTGATGACACGCACGGCATTCCCGGAAACTTTCAGCTCGCCCGCCCAGCGGTCTCCGAGGATGACGCTGCGGATATTTGTCCAGGTTGATCCGCTGATAACCCCTGCCGTCGATATCGAAGCCCGCGCCTGCGGCCACATCGACAATGTGCAGCGTATAAAAAGTGCCGGAGCCGCCGCCGTTATAGCTCGCCAGCACCACAAGGAGGCCGTTTGCGGTCGATCCATAGAAGCGATAGGCGGTCTCCTCCGGGATGTCGGTCGTCAGCCGTTGCTTTTTTTGAAACCGCCATCGCCCGTCGGCGCGGATCGGATCGAAATAAAGATTACTGTCGATAGCGGCGGCCGCATCGACGGTGACCCAGATGGTCCCTGAGTTGGCCAGATCGCCGTCGCCGAAATCACGAAAAATCTCCGGCGGTATGGTCTTGCCGTGCAGCGTAAACGAATGCCGCACTTCGGCAACAAGAGCGGCAGCCGAATTCGTGGCCGGTGGCGCCTTTTGCGCGGCAGCGATCGGGGCCGGCGGCGTGCCGCAGAACGCGAGCCAAAAGCCGCCAAGGGCGGCGGCGGACCGGCGGAATGAGGCCGTGATTTTCAGCCGCATGGCGTTGCCGTAGAGTTCACGTTGCTCGCGCTCATGACATAGAACAGCCGATGCCCACTCTCAATCACGTAACGGACCGCCGGCCATTGCTGGCGTCTTTGTTTTTCCTGGCGCTGCCGGCTTGCGCCTTCGGGCGGAACGACGATCCGAGCGATTTTGTCGCCGAGATCTATCGGACGGCGGGGCCCGAGGGCGACGCCTCGATTTTCTTCGAGGAGGCGACGCGCAAACGGTTCCTGTCCCGGCGGCTGCGGGCGGCGATCGGCGCGATGTTGAAGCGTACGCCGGATGGTGACGCGCCCGATCTGGATTTCGATCCGGTCGCCAACGGCAACGATCCAAGCGTGCACGACTTGCGAATCAAGACCGAGAGCAACACCGGCAGGCGAGCGATTGTGGTTGCCGATTTCGTGTCGCACCAGGACACCGTGCGCAGCGTGCTTCGCTACATTCTGCTGCGCGAGGACGGCTGGAAGGTCGACGATATCGTCGCCAGCGGAAAGAACGATTGGCAGGTCAGCAAAATAATCGAAGGGCGTCCATAAAGTCTGCCGGCGGATTTCAAGCGCACAGGTCGCCGGTTCAGTCCTGACCGGCAGCGGCACCGGAAATTTTTCTGGCGTCCTTGCTGTTTGCGCCCGCGACGAAGCGCGGGGCGTTCGCCTATGATCGGCCGGGAGACCCAAAGCGGAGAGCGGAGATGAGCGCGGCGGCATTGTTCGATGTCAGCGGGTTGGCGACGGTGGTGACTGGCGGCGCGAGCGGCCTCGGGCTCGCTTACACTGAAGTGATGGCCGAAAACGGCGCCCGGGTCACCATCATGGATGCCAACGGCAAGACGCTCGATGAAGTCGTGCAGCGCTTCCGCACTGCCGGCCTGAACGTCCGCGGCGAGATGGTCGATGTCACCGACCGCGCGGCGCTGGAGCAAACGTTTGACGCGACCGCGCGGCATTACGGCCGCATCGATGTCGTGTTCGCCAATGCCGGCATCGGCGGCGGGCCGGGCTTTCTCAAACTCGATGGCGAGCGCAATCCGGAACGCGCACTCGAGAACCTTCCGAACGAGCTTTGGGACCGGGTCATCGCCATCGATCTCACGGCCGTCTTCGCCACGCTGCAGGCGGCGGCGCGGCACATGAAACGCGCGGGTGGGCGCATCATCGTGACAACCTCGATCTCGGCGATCCGGACGGAGACCTACGTCGCCGCTCCCTACGTCGCGGCCAAAGCCGGCGCCGCGCAGCTCGTGCGTCAGGCGGCGCACGAATTGGCGCGCTACAACATCACGGTCAACGCCATCGCGCCCGGGCCTTTTGTCACCAACATTTCCGGCGGGCGGCTCAAGGATCCGGCCGTACGCGCGCCATTCGAGAAATTCGCCCCGTTGCACCGCGTCGGCCGACCTGCCGATATCAAGGGGCTGGCGCTGTTCCTAGCCTCGCCGGCGGCTGCATTGATCACTGGCGCGCAAATCGTGATTGACGGCGGCGCGACGCTTGGCATGGCGGATTGACACGCCGGCTCGTCATCAAATCGGGCATTGTTGATTAAACATCGAATCGAAATTGAATTATTGCTTTCCAGCTTTTTTGAAAACATTTGCTCAAAATGGATGGGAAAAGTCGGATGTGACTTGGCGCAATCTTTTTTTCGCGGGGCATATCATGGAGCACGCCCGGACCGAGAGCGATTTTGGTACTGGCCGTTATATCGCCTGGTTGGATATCGGCGCTGCTGCGCCGCCGACGCGATGTTATGTCCAGGACATATCGCGGTCCGGTGCAAAACTGAGGATATTCCGTCCCTCCGCCGCAAATGAATTCACGCTTCACTTCAATCGAAAAGGCGACGCCAAGGTGCGCTGCCGGGTCACCTCACGTGCCGGGTCGAATTGCGACGTTGAATTTGTGGCATCGTTGGGGATCTACGCTTGACGCAGCCGATCGGTGGCGTTCCTGCCCGGCAATTGGATACGGAGCAAAAGTATGGGCGACGGCGGCTAGCAGGAAATCCGGCCCCCGGTTCAGCTGTGCGGAGTAATCGCCTCGCCGGCCGCAACCGCGTCGGCAAATTCGTCCGATATCAGCGCCGCCGCGCCAATCGTCCGATTGATCTTTTCCGAGACGCCGGCGGCTATTTTGTTCTGGTCCGAAGCCATGTCCAAGACGGTACTGGACCGGTCGGCCGCCTCGCCGATCTTCTCGATCAGCATTTCGATGCAATCGACGATCTCGCTCGTTTGCCGTCGCACCTCGTAAATGCGCGACGCGATTTGCTGCGTCGCGTCCGCGGTCTGGCTGGAGAGCAGCTTTACCTCCTTGGCAATGACGGCAAAGCCAAGCCCGACCTCTCCGCTCCGCTCGGCCTCGATAGCGGCGTTCAACGCCAGCAGACGGGTCTGACGCGCAATGCGCTCGATCGTCGAAGCGATGCCCGCGATCGTTTGCGCCATGGAGGAAAAGCCGTTGCTCGTGGCTCCGGCCGTCCTTGCCCAGGTCGCCGCTTCATCGATGGCGGCCTTTGTCTCTCGGACCGCGACCGCCAGGCCGCCGGTCGACCCTTCCAATGACTGGGCTGTCGCCTCGACGGAGGCCAATTCGAACTTGATGCGACTCAAGGCTTCGGTTGCGGCCCTCGTCTTGGAGTCCGAAGGTATGCCCGAGCGCAGTTCGAATGCCATGATTTACGGATGCACGTTCGCAGGCGCTACCCGCAACGCGGGCAGATTCAGCCGGAATAGCGGTTTGTCGTGGTCTTGCTGGTGGCGGTCGACCTCAGACGGGAGGTTGAAGGCCAGATCAAGTTTACTCATCTCGAACTCCAGCCAAGACGCTCTCTAGAGGTAAACTAGTATTGGTTATTTTTTATTTAAAAACCTAGCTATCCCCGCGACCACGCTACCCCGACGTGCAGCTTTCGCAAAACGCGACAAGGCTCGACTGAGCAAGCCGGCGGCGCAGCAGTTGAACCGCTATCTTCCTTCGCCGCGACCTGGAAGCCTTTTCGGGTATCGAGCGCGCGGCGGTTGGGCGCGGCCGCGCCGGCCGGCACAATCGTGATGCGACCGCGGCGGACAGCGAGCTCTGCCAAATCGAGAATCGATTGGTCCCGCGCAATCCGGACCTGGGGTTCAGGATCATTGATCATTGGCTAACTAAGAAGAGCGCAACCCAATCTTCATCATGATGTTTAGGTCGGTTTTAGGTGGTACCCCGTATGAATTGTGCAAGCAAAAAGCCATGGGGACGCAAATGACTGACAATGCCGACATTCCGGCGACTGCGCCGGCAATAAAGATATTGCTGGTGGAAGACAGCCTGCCAAATCGCGACATGCTGACTCGCCGCCTGGAACGCCGAGGTTTTTCGGTGTGTGCCGCTGTGGACGGTCAGAGCGGCGTCGACATGTCAGTTACGGAAATGCCGGATGTCATCCTCATGGATGTGGCGCTCGGCGCCATGGACGGCTGGGAGGCGACGCGGCGCATCAAGGCTGATCCGAGAACGACGAATATCCCGATCATTGCGCTGACTGCTCATGCGCTGGCGACCGACCGGGACAAGAGCGTCGAGGTCGGATGTATCGACTTCGACACCAAGCCGGTCGACCTCGCTCGGTTGCTCGGAAAGATCAATGCATGCCTGGTGCGAAAGAATGTCAGGGCGACCGAGCATGCCGATGTCAACTCGCTGTCAACGTGAGTGGATCGGCACAAGGTAAGTAAAAGCGTCTGGGGGTTGAATTATGTCTGGCAAAATGGGTTCTGATCCCGTGAAGGCCCTTACCGGCAGCATGCGGGATTTCCGCGATTTGCATGGCAAGGATCTGATCGGTCGCGTCAACGGCTTCTACGAATGGCAGCACGCGCGTCGGCAGCACGGATTGTGGCCCTATTCGAAAGCCACCGAGCAAGCGCCGCTGGCCGTCTGCGCAGCCAGGGACGATAGCGGCGTCCGATTCTCCGGGCTCAACTTCGCCACCCAGGATTATCTTGGCCTGGCGTCCGATCCGGAGATCAAGGAGACCGCCAAAGCGGTCATCGACGAATACGGGGTGCACAGCGCCGGCTCATCGGCTTTGGCGGGAAACACCAAATATTCGTTGCGTCTGGAGCGAACGATTTCCGAGTTCCTCGGTCTCGAAAACACCGTCCTCTATCCGACCGGCTGGGCCGCCGGGTACGGCGCGATCAAAGGGCTGGTGCGGCCGACCGATCATGTCGTGATGGACGGCCTGTCGCACGCCTGCTTGCAGGAAGGCGCGCACTCGGCGACCACCAATGTTCACCTGCATGGTCATCTCAATCTGGATTCGGCTCGGCGGCATCTGAACCGAATTCGCGCCAAGGATGCGGAAAACGGCATTCTCGTCGTGACGGAAAGCCTGTTCTCGATGGATTCCGACACGCCGGACCTGCGCGCCTTGCAGCAGCTTTGTCGCGAGTACGACGCGACACTGCTTGTCGATGTCGCGCACGATTTGGGTGCGATGGGCGACGGCGGCCGCGGCTTCATCGGCATGCAAGGCATGACCGGACAGATCGACATCGTGATGGGGAGCTTCTCAAAAACGTTTGCGTCGAACGGGGGTTTCGTCTCCTGCAACGCGCCGGCAGTCAAGCAATACCTGAAGTTCTACGGATGCTCGGCGACATTCTCGAATGCGCTTTCGCCGGTGCAGGCCGCCACGGTGACAAAGGCATTCGAAATTGTCCAATCGGACCGCGGGCGGGAGCTGCGTCGGCTTCTGTTGAAGCGGATTGGGCAGATGCGTGATGCGCTGACCGCGGTAAACCTGGAATTCATCGGCGACCCGTCGGCGATCGTTCCCGTTCTCGTCGGTGACGAGGCGCTGGCGCGGATGGCGAGCCGCCGGTTGCCCGAGCTGGAGGTGATTGCCAATCTGGTCGAGTATCCGGCGGTGGCCAAAGGCAATGCCCGCTTCCGGCTGCAGATGATGCCCAACCACACCGCCGAAAATGTGAAGGAGCTGGCCTCAAGACTCCGCGCCGCAGTCGATCTCGTGCAGGGCGAATACGAAGGGTATCGCGCCAGCATTCAAGAAGACCGCGCAATCGGCCGCACCGCGGCCGCATGACCGAGCCCGGACGCGCCTCAATGGGGACGAGCGATGCTAAATAAGCTCAGTGAACGCCTGCTCAAGATCATCGACTGGTTCATACCGGCCGAACTCAAGGTTATTACCGCAAATCTCTGGCGGGCGCGAATTTTCACCATCAGCCATCTGCTCGGCCCCTGCAGCGCGATCGCAATCCTGGGATATCTGTACCGTGCCCTGCAAGTGCACGATGTTGTCTTTTGGACGATCTGCGGTCTTTGTGGCGCGTTTTGGCTGCTGCCGGTCGGGCTTAAATTTAGCCGCACTCTCACCTGGCTCGCGCTGTGCTCGTTTTGCGATCTCACCCTTATCAGCGTGGTTGGTTCCTTTTTTTACGGCGGCGTAAGTTCGCCGTTCCTGCCCTGGTGTTTGGCGGCCCTCCTGATCGGGTTTTTCTACCTTGGCGATCGGCCGTTTCTCGTGCTCGGCATTTTCACCGCAAGCCTCGCCGGTTTCTGCGTTGCGTACCTGCTGAATGGCTCGTTTCCCGAGCGGGTGCCGCTGAACGATCTCTCCACGGTAGGAATGATCTCGGTCCTGTGCGCGACGCTCTACACCTCGATGATGGCGATCTACTACGCGTACGTTATGACCGCGCAGTCGGCGCTGCGCCAGGAAATCGAGAAGCGTCTGCTGACTGCGGCAAAGCTGGAGAAAGCCAAACGCGAGGCGGACCGGGCCAATGAAGCCAAAGCCGTCTTTCTTGCCAAGATGAATCACCAGCTTCGCACGCCGCTCAATGCCATCATTGGCTACAGTGAAATCCTTTTGGAGGACGTCGACCCGGAATCGAATTCCGCGGACGAGGAGGATCTGAAAACCATCAACAATGCGGGACGTCACCTTTTGTCGCTGGTTTCCGACGTCCTGCATATGCCAAAGATCGAGTCGGACAATATCGAGATGTCGTCGCGGCCGGTTGTTCTCGAGGTGTGCCTCGATGAGGTCGCCTCAACCTGCCGTAACCTGATTTCGCACAACGGCAATGAGTTCATTTTCGAAAAGACCAACGACCTCGGCGTCATCGAAACCGATGAAACGAGATTGCGTCAGATATTGATCAACCTGCTGGGCAACGCCGGGAAATTTACGAAGAACGGCAGGGTCGCGCTACGCGCGAGCCGGATCGCCACGGCGTTCGGAGAGCAGATCGTCATGTCGGTCGAGGACACTGGAATCGGCATTCCGCCGGAAGCGATTGGCGGTCTCTTCACCGATTTCAATGATGCCAGCTCGGTGACATCGCGGTCATATGGGGGAACCGGCTTGGGTCTCGCGGTAAGTCGCAGGCTGGCCAATCTGCTGAACGGCGATATCGACGTCGAAAGCGAGCCCGGCCGAGGATCGGTATTTACCGTCCGCCTGCCGGCTGAGCTCCCGGCAGTGGCAGCCGCCGCTTAAACCTATCACAACTTTCACGAAAACGGGTGACGACGATGGGGATCTCTCTCAAAACACTCGGAGCGCGCATCAACGCGTTCGTCGACTGGTTCATCCCGGCGAAATTGAAATCATCCGACTACCTGGTCAACATACGGATGTTTCTTTTCAGTCATCTGTTCGGCCCGTTTCTCGGTCATACGATCTCGCTGTCGATGCTGTACATCGACGGCGGCGCCGATACCTCGTGGTGGATATTCTTCCTTGCCGTGACCGCCTTCTGGCCGTTTCCGTTGGTCTTGCGGCTTACCGGCTGGTATGTGCCGCTGTCGCTGCTTTCAATCGAGAATTTGATGTTCTGCGTCTTTTGGGGTTGCTATCAGTACGGCGGTGTCAGTTCGCCAATACTGCCATGGCTGGTCACGGTGCCGCTGCTGGCCTTCTTCTATCTGCCGGGACGCGCGACCCGAATTGTCGTCGGCGTATTGATCTTTTCAAATCTAGCGGTGTTCTATGGCATCTACTGCGTGTACGGGTTCCCCCAAAGGGTCGCGTTGGATCTGCTGGTGGCGCTGGGCCTGGTATCGACCTTCTGCGCCAGCATCTACGTCTCGATGATGGCGCTGTACTACGCCAACATCGTTACCTCTCAGGCAGATCTGGAACGGGAAGTCCAGTTGCGCCGCGCGACCGAGCACAAGCTTCGCGAAGCCACCGAACAGGCGCAGCGTGCGATGCTGGCAAAATCCGAATTCCTCGCCAAGATGAGCCATGAGCTGAAAAATCCGCTCAATTCGATCATTGGGTACAGCGAGATTCTCATCGACGGTCTGGGTGAGATGGCGGGCCAGAAGTATACGGACCTGGAAGCGATCAAAGCCGCGGGCCACAGGCTGCTTGAACTGATCGATGATCTGCTCGACCTGTCGAAGCTCGAAGCCGGCAGAATGAAACTGCAACCGGAAAACATCGAACTTCGCGGACTGTTCGACGGTATGGCGGCGAAATGGCGTTCGACCATTATCGAGAACGGCAACGAGTTTTGCCTGCAGCCGCCGGCCGGACGAGAGGTCCTTGTTGATGCGGCGAAGCTGCGGCGCGTCATCGACAATCTGCTGAGCAATGCGGCGAAGTACACCAAGAATGGACGTATCGTTTTCTCGGCGTCGGCAAAGGCCGATGTTCTGCTGATCGGGGTCGAAGATAGCGGACTGGGCATCGCCGAGAATCGGATCAGCGGCTTGTTCGAAACCTTCAATGCCGAGAACGAGACGGCGAGCAATTACGGCGAGGACGTCAGGCTCGGGTTGCCGCTGGCGCATCGATATTGCCGTTTGATGGGGGGCGAGCTTTCGGTGGAGAGCAAATTGGGCGCGGGATCGCGCTTCACCATTCAACTTCCCCTGCAGGCGCTCGCCGACGAGGGACGGCCGTACCCGGCAATGGAGCTGTTGACCCAGGCGGCCTGATGTCTCGTCGGGCTGTGGGAAGCAACGCTACGCACGTATTGGCTTCCGGACCGCCCCTTCAAGTTCGCTGGGTTCGCAGGGCATGATTGTAGGTTTCGCTTCGGGGCTTGAATCATGCTCAGGGCGGTTACATCCACCCGCAAAGGCCAATAGCGGCAGCCGTTCAATGCTGTGAACCGGACTTCCGCTTTTCGCGGCAAGGGGACCATTAGCCGGGCTTGCGACCAGCGCGACGTACGATCCAGTTTCGGACGTTGCTCGGGGCAGTAAAGCTTGAAGCGACCAGGATCTGACGCCTCAAGCAACCGCTGGTATGGCGGCCCTCGCTGCGGCAAGTGGGGCGCTTCCCGAGCCGGTTCCAGCGTTAGCGGCAAGCGATCGGGCTGACTGCCGCTGCAACAGATACAAGGTCGATTTGAACCCGACCTGCATATAAACAGCGCTCAACAGAGAGAGGGTTAGCGGCTTCGGAGGCAAAGGACGCATGGTAATCAATTCCAGGCCGTGGTCCGCGGCAAGTTTTTCGATTCGCGGTCGAGACCGCAAGGGAAACTGGATGAGGAGCCGGCCGCCCTCCGCGAGATAATCGCCAACTTGGGCGAAAAGAGTAGGCATGTACTTCACCGAGGTCGCGAATTGTTGCTCTTCGGCCTCGAACTCATCTTCAAGATACGGCGAGTTCGCCAGGATGAGGTCAAATTTTCCCTCGACACCTGAGAACATGTCACTTTTCATTACCTTGACGTTTTTCAATCCGTGGATCCTGCAATTCTCCTCGGTGTTTCTGAGGGCGGCCAAGCTGATATCGACGGCGACCACCTCCCGGGCTTTCGGGGCACAGAATACCGTCCCGACGCCACTCCCGCAGCCGAGGTCCAGCACCCTGTCGCCCTCTCGGCAATATTCACTGCAGGCATACTCGTTCTCAAGCGGCTTATAGACGTTGGGGAATATTACAAGTCGCTTCCCCTGAAGGGTAATCGACGGCCAAATCGAATTCAGAGTCCCAACGTAGGAATACCAGAAGGCCATAAATCCGTGCTTGGCCAATGACAGCGGCTTCATCGGAAAACTCCCCTCTCCAAATACCCCGGCGCGGCAGTGCCCGCCGAAGTCGAAACGATATCCGGCGGTCCGAATTCGGGCGATATTTCCTATTTTCGAGTCAATAAGACTACTGACGGCAACTTAATTCTGTGTGAATTCGGGCGGCGCAGGCGTCCGGACCTGGACCTGACTTAGCGGTTTGCTGCGCTCAGTGGACCGACGGGTGTGCGGCGTGTTTGGGGGCGAGATGACCTCGAACCCGGACCAAGGCCGCGGCCAGATCGATCGGCTTGGTGATGTAATCGTTGGCCCCTAGGTCCATCGCCAGCGAGATGTCCATCCGCGCCGACTTGCCGCTCACCATGATGACCGGGAGGTTCAATGGCGAATGGATGGCTCGAATTCTCTTCAACACCTCGATGCCGTCCATCCCCGGCATCAGGATATCGAGCAACACAGCATCAAAGCTTTGGCGCTGAATCATGGTCAGCGCTGCCGCACCACTTTCCGCCTGCACCATCATAAAGCCGCGAACACCAAAGTAGCGGCACAATAAAATCCGATTCTCGGGAAGGTCGTCGACCACGAGCACTCTAGCCTGCTGCGAGCTTAGAACCCTCATGGCAGACATTGTCTGGATGATTGAGCCATTTTGGAGATTTTAGCCAAAACCGATTAATTATTGGTACCGCGCCCAATGATTAATTATTGGTACCGCACCCAATCATGAGCGCAGCGTGTTCGGCAATCTCAGCGGATATTTCTGGCGCCGTTCGGCTGCGCGGGCGTCTCAATATCACGCGAAATCAACATGGCTTCTACGTTGTCTTGGCTCTGACGCTCGACGAATTGGATGGCAAATCCGCCGTCAAAGTGGCGCAAAACCCGGCCTACAACGCTTCCAATTGCCAGAACCGTTCCGGTCTCGGGTACCGTATCGGCCGATATCGCGGCGCCAGAAACCGACAGATCGAGAACAAAGCAGGTCTCCACGCTGCCGTCCGGCAGGATCATCGCCGAGTGTGGATTGGCGGGCACCGTGCGTTGGTCACCGCGGCGGTCTGGCGCGTCGTGGTTTTTGTTACTCTCCAGCCATGCAATCTTGGCCGCCAGCTTGCCCCGCTCATCTTCACTGGCGGCGATGTTCATTACGAACCCCTGCTTAAGCAGCCCGCCAATGGGGCCCTCAAGCTTTCCGAGATGGTCGATGTAGGCGGTCACCCGCTCCCCGACTTTGCCGGTGACTGGAGCAGCGAGCGCAATCGCGTTCGGAGACACAAAGATCGCTCGACACGCGAATACCCGCCCCCGGCCGCGCACGTCTGAGAGCGAATATCGTCCCGGGAGACTGGCGATGATGCGAACGTCGGGCCGGCGCTCGACAAAAGTGATATCGCCGAATTCTGCCTGACTCAGCGACATGACCGTTGCTCTAGAGCGTAACAATTTGTCGAAAAATACCCGGTGAAGATTAAAAAATATTTGCGGAAAATGCCGACCGAAAAATGGTTTGGCGGATAAATCCGTTTGTTGGCCGCGGTCAAACTCGTCACGTACACAAATTGTAGTTGCGCAAATCGTGATTGATCGCGGCGGACACTTGGCGTCGCCGATGGGCACACCGCACCACCCCTTGCGCAGAGACCAAGCGCTGATCCAAAAGAACGAAGCGCTTAACGGCGGCGACGGCGGATCGGCATGCAGCTCAACCGACCGCGATCGCCTCCGCCTAAGGAAGCCATGACCGCCAAGCCGAGCAGGAAGGCAAGCGCCACTGATGCTATGGTAATAGTCGAGATCATAATGATCTCATGCCTGGCGCGCTGATCCGCGGCATTGATCTTGATCAAATCGACGACGACGCCAACTGATGCGGTCGGAGCTTTTTAGAACTGCCCGCGCCTCGCGCGTGTCATAGGCGCGTCGCGCAAAGAGAGAAAGGTGCAACGCCATGGCTGAGCTTGCTCGCTCCCCATCCGGCCGTCCCGTCGCGCTGGTGACCGGCGCATCGAGCGGCATTGGTGCCGCGCTCGCGCGTGAAGCGGCGAAGGACGGACACGACCTTGTGCTGGTCGCCCGCCGACGCGAGCCGATGCAGGCGCTCGCCGCCGAGCTCAAGGCCGCCGGTGCTGAGAGCACCATCATCCTCGCCGATCTCGGCAGGCCCGGCGCCGCCGCCGCCCTGATGCAGGACATCGAGGCACGCGGCATCGTTATCGATATATTGATCAACAACGCAGGGCTCGGCGATAACCGCCGGTTCGATCAAGCGGACCCGGGCAGGGTCACGTCGATGCTGCAGGTCAACGTCGTCGCCTTGACCGAGCTGGCGCGCCTGGTGCTTCCCGCGATGGTGGCGAGAAAGCGGGGCAGAATTCTGCTGCTAGCCTCGACCGCGGCTTTGTCGCCGGGTCCGAAAATGGCCGTCTATTATGCGAGCAAAGCTTATGTGCTGAGCTTCGGTCAGGCGATTGCCTATGAGCTGCGCGGCACCGGCGTCACCGTGACGACCCTTTGCCCGGGAGCGACGGCGACAGAGTTCGCTCAAAGCGCGCAAACAGCGGCCTCGACGTTGTTCGGCGGGCCGGTGCGCCCGATGCAGGCCGCCGATGTCGCGCGCCTCGGCTATCGTGGATTAAAGAATGGCCGCGCCGTCGTCATCACCGGTGTCATCAACAAAATCATGGCCGTTTCCGCGCGTCTCTCTCCGACCTTCATGCTGCTACGTGTTGCAAACTGGATGAATTCCACGACGTGAAGGCGGTGCGCCGGGCGCTCAAGCGCCGACGCTTCTTTGCCTCACCACGGAATGACCTTGCGGTCGCGCAGGAATTTGCCGGCGAGCTGTTGCGGCGCGTCGAGCGCCAGCCATACCGCGGTGTCGGCGCCTTCGGCCACGTCGCGATCGGCATGCGGGCCGCCCATGTCGGTCTTGACCCATCCCGGGCAGACCGAATTGACCGCGACCGCGCCGGCGAGTTCGGCCGCCAAGGTCGCGGTGACGGCATTGAGCGCCGTCTTCGAGATGCGGTAGGCGCCATAGCCGCCCGAATTGTCCGACAGCGCGGCCATGCCGGTCGACATGTTGACGATGCGCGCGGATCGGCTGCGCTTGAGCAACGGCGCCAGCATTTGCGCCAGATGCAGCGGCCCGAGCGTGTTGGTTTCCAACGTCGCCCGGACCGCCGCCAAATCGACTTTCAGCGCCGGAGCGTCACCCTTGGCGATGATGCCGGCGTTGTTGATCAGCACATCGAGCCGGCCGTAGGTATTCTTCAGGAAATCGCGCAGCGCGGCAATGCCGGCCGCATCGGTGACATCGAGCGGCTGAAACTCAGCCGCGAGTTTTTGGACGCCGAGTTTCTTGACTGCCGCCGCGCCAGCCTTAGCGTTGCGCGCGGTCAGTACAACGCGGGCACCGCGCACGGCCAGTTGCCGGCAGATCTCAAAGCCGATGCCGCGATTGCCACCGGTGACGACAATGACGGGAGCGGCATCGGCCGGCGCCACTTTCGCTTATCCCTGATGCAGCAGCTTGAACGCGTGGGTCCATTCGTTTTTGGTGAAGCCCAAAATGCACCACAGCATGCACAACGGCTCGATAGCGCGGGCGGCTTCGGCCTTGCCCATGTCGGCCGTTTCCCAGCCGAATTGGTCGCAGATGCCGGCGACGGCCGCTTTGGCCTTATCGTCGTTGCCGCAAATGAACATGGTCGGTTTGCCGGCCTTGAACTGCGGGTTGACCATCACGGCATTGCCGACGGAATTGAAGGCCTTGACGAAATGCGCGTCGGGGAAGGCGGCCTGCAGGCGCTCCATCAGCGATTGATCGAGGCTGGTGAAAAACTTCAGCACGCCGTTGACCGGCGGCGCCGCCGCGATCGGGTTGGTGGCGTCCATCACCGGCTTGCCGGTCAGGTTCGGCGCTCCGGCGGCACTGAGCACGTCAAGCGCCACCGTGCCCTTGACCGCAAGCACCACGAGTTCGCCGAACTTGGCGGCATCGGCAAAGCTGCCGGTCTGCGCTCCTTTGTGCTGGGCGGCGAAGTCCCTGAGCTTGCCGGTGTCGCGGGTGCCGAGCATGACTTGATGCCCATGCTTGATGAAACCGCCGGCCAGCGCCTTGGCCACGTCGCCCGATCCTAAAACGCCGATTTTCATATGAATCTCCCCGTGCTGGCGGGAATTGCTCCCGCCTTGCCGTATTCCTGATAGATGTTCGCCGCTCTTGAAGCGCGCAAGGGCAGGGCGCCGGATCGGCTTCGATGCAAATCCCGGCGCCGCCGGCGCCTAGACCGCGCGCGCGGGAACACGCCCGTCGAAAATCAACAGCGACAGCGCCTTGTGCGGCTTGATCAAGTCCGCAAGCGTGTGCGCATCCAAAACGGCGAGAAACGCATCGGTCGCGTCGCGCAGGATGCCGCGCAGCACGCAGGCTCGCTCGATGCGGCAATAGCCGGCGTGACTGAGGCATTCGATGACGTCGAGCCGGTCTTCGGTGTCGCGCACCACGCGGCCGATATTGATGTCGCGCGGCTTGCGCTTGAGCCGGATGCCGCCGTTCCGGCCGCGTACCGTATCGAGATAGCCCCGCTGACCGAGATCGTTCACGACCTTCATGAGGTGATGCTTCGAGATATCGAAGGTCTTGGCGATGTCATTGATGGTCGTCAACGCGCCGTTGTTGAGCCCGACCTGAATCAGGACGCGCAGAGCGTAGTCGGTATGCAGAGTGAGGCGCATTTTCATCTCCTCGGCGATACGCGCCGTGGTGCAACCGACGCTTTAGGCGGCTTCGGCGCGGGCGGCAAGCCCGCGTCGTTTTTGCCTCGGCCAGCCATGGATAAGATGCATTATTGAAAAATTTTATTGTCGCTAGCGAACAAGGCTTATTGCCGGTCCCGAAGATGATCGGCCGACGCTGCTGTCATCAGTATCCCGCGCGCGGCGGAAGGCTGGGCAGCCGGGTGATGCGGCGTTCACCGCCCATGACCGGCTTGATCTAGCGCAAAACGACGCGACGATTTTACGCCCATAAGCGCCTCGACAATCAGGCTGGAACCACTCTAATAAGAGCCCGACTGACTCCCTCGTTCGTCCCGGAAGGCGGGAACCTCATGGATTACAGCGCCTTTTTTGCCGACGCGCTTGGCCGGTTGCGGAGCGAGCGGCGTTATCGGGTGTTTGCCGATCTCGAGCGGATCGCCGGCCGGTTTCCGCACGCGGTCTGGCACTCGCCGCAAGGCCCGCGCAACGTCGTGATCTGGTGCTCGAACGACTATCTCGGCATGGGCCAGCATCCCAAAGTGATCGGCGCCATGGTCGAGACCGCGACCCGGATGGGCACCGGCGCCGGCGGCACCCGCAACATTGCCGGCAACAATCACCCGCTGGTCGAACTCGAGCGCGAGCTGGCCGACTTGCACCGCAAGGAAGCGGCGCTGGTTTTCACCTCCGGCTACGTTTCGAACGAGACCGGGATTTCCACGCTCGCCAAGCAGATGCCGAACTGCCTGATCCTCTCCGACGCCTGGAATCACAACTCGATGATCGAAGGCGTGCGCCAAGCGCATTGCGAGAAGCAGATTTTCCGCCACAACGACATGGCGCAACTCGAACAGCTTCTTGCCGCGGCCGGTCCGCAGCGGCCGAAGCTGATCGTGTTCGAGAGCCTGTATTCTATGGACGGCGATGTCGCACCGGTGAATGTCATTTGCGACCTTGCCGAGCGCTACGGCGCTATGACCTATATCGACGAAGTGCATGCGGTCGGCATGTACGGCCCGCGCGGCGGCGGCATCAGCGAACGCGACGGCGCCGCGAGCCGCATCGACGTGATCGAGGGCACGCTCGCCAAGGCGTTCGGCTGCCTCGGCGGCTACATCGCCGGCTCAAGCGCGCTGATCGACACCGTACGCTCCTATGCGCCCGGCTTTATTTTCACCACCGCGCTGCCGCCGGCGGTCTGCGCCGCGGCGACCGCCGCGATCCGGCATTTGAAGACCTCGCAATGGGAGCGCGAACGCCATCAGGATCGCGCCGCGCGCACCAAGGCCGTACTCACCGCTGCGGCGCTGCCGGTGATGACCAGCCCGACGCACATCGTGCCGGTGTTTGTCGGCGATCCCGAGCGGTGCAAAGAGGCAAGCGATTTGCTGCTCTCCGATCACGGCATCTACATTCAGCCGATCAACTATCCGACGGTTCCGAAAGGTTCGGAGCGGCTGCGCATCACGCCGAGCCCGTATCATGACGACGGCCTGATCGACGCCTTGGCCGAGGCGCTGGTCGATGTGTGGCAGAAGCTCGAGCTGCCGCTCAAGGAACGCGCCCTCGCCGCAGAGTAGCAGCTTCCGTCATTCCGGGGCCGAGCGCAGCGAACTTTTTCTTCGCTATTTGTGATTATGGATTCCGGGCTCGCCGCTTCGCGGCGCCCCGGAATGACGCGGCGCATCCTTCGCCATGCGGCGCGCGGCGATCGCTACTGTGAAAGTGACCACGAGGAAACGCGCGACGTGATGCGCGCCGACATAGACCGGGTCGAGATGCAGCGCCAGCGCCAGCACCATCATGGTGTCCTGCGCGCCGGGCGAGAAGGCGACGGCGACATTGGCGATCGGGAACGGGAAAAAGTGAATGACGATCAGCACGAACAGCGTCGCAATGGAGAGCGACACGGCAAACGAGCCCAAGGCGGCGCCGAGATAGCCGACGATCATGCGCCAGGTCGTATTGGCGAAGCGCGAGCCGACGACCGCGCCGAGCACGACGACCGAAGCGCTGCCGATCCACCACGGCAGCACGGCTTGAACGAGGCCGCTGCCGTGCAGGACGCCCGATCCGGCCATGGCGCCGAACAGAAAGCCGCCGGGAAACCGCAGCCGCGCCATCGCGAAGGCGGCGGCGGTCGCGACCGCGACGACGAGCAACATTTCCGGAAGCGAAGCGATGCCGGCCGGGCCGCGGGCGACCGGAATGGCCGGCGCCACCAGCCCGAACAGCGCCAGCCCGCCCGGTATGCCGACGGTCAGGAGCAGAACGCGCATGGTCTGCACGATCGCGATCGCGCGCAGATTGGCGCCTAGCTCGGTCGAGAGCGCGATCACCTGGATCATCGAGCCCGGGCTTGCGCCCATCAGCGCCGAAAGCGGGTCCCAGCGATGCATCACCCGCAGATAAGTCGCAGTCGCAAACATCATGACGACGGCGGCCACCATGAGCAGCGCGACGCTCAGCGGCCAAGTGGTAAATCCCTTGAGCGTCTGCGGCGTCACCACGGCGCCAAGCAGGATGCCGACGACCACATAGCAGACGCGGGCAAGCGCACCCGGCACCTTGACCGGACGCCCGAGCAGGGCCGCCGCGGCCACCGCCAGTACCGATCCGGAGACGAGGCCAGCAGGAAACCCCAACAGCGTGAATGCAAGCCCGCCGGCGGCCGCGATCAGTAACGTCTCAGCAGGCTCGATCAGCGCGCGCAGCGGAGGAAGGGCAGGCCACATTGATGCGCCGATCATTGCCCGCTGCGGCCAGCCGCGTCAAATGACCGTCGTTTGCGGCGCGACGCATCGCGGGGCTCGACTTAAACCTAAAAGGAGAACGAACAAGGCGATGCCCCCGATAGACACTTCCGCCAAACTGTGGTGATTTGGGTCAAAATTCGAGCGCCGGGAACTGAAAGAGCGCCGCAAATCGACCTTTAGGAAGCGCCATGCTGCAAGGCTGGGTCATCGTCGTCATAGCGCTCGCCTATATCGGCTTTTTGTTCGTGGTGGCGAGCTACGGCGACCGCCGGCACGGGTTCACACGCGGCAGCCGCGCGCGGCTTCTGATCTATCCGCTCTCGCTCGCCATCTACTGCACGTCGTGGACCTTCTTCGGCTCGGTCGGGGTCGCCGCCCGTACCGGCTTCGATTTCCTCACCATCTATATCGGGCCGGTGCTGATGGTCGGCCTTGGCTATCCGCTCATCATCCGCATCGTTCGGCTCGCCAAGGGCCAGAACATCACCTCGATCGCCGATTTCATTGCGGCGCGTTACGGCAAGAGTCAGTCGGTGGCGGCGACGGTGGCGCTGATCGCGATCGTCGGCATGATCCCCTACATCGCGCTGCAGCTCAAAGCCGTGTCGTCGTCGGTCAGCACCATTCTCGCCGCCGCCGCGGGCGGCAGCATCGCGGCGCAGCCGCTGGTCGGCGACATCGCGCTGTTTGTCGCGCTATTGATGGCGGCGTTCGCGGTGCTGTTCGGCACCCGCCACATCGACGCCACCGAGCATCAGGACGGGCTGATGCTGGCGATCGCCACCGAATCCGTCATCAAGCTGGTCGCTTTTCTCGCCGTCGGTATCTTCGTCACCTTCGTCATGTTCCCCGGCCCGCTGACGCTGTTGGCCGCGGCGGCGCAACACCCGCAGACGGCGGCGGCACTGACCCGGGTGCCGCCGGCGGCCGGGTTTCTCGCCATGACGGTGCTGTCGCTGTTTGCGATCCTGCTGTTGCCGCGGCAGTTCCACGTCGCCGTCGTCGAGAACCACAGCGAGGCCGAGATTCGCCGCGCCTCCTGGCTGTTCCCCGCCTATCTCGTGCTGATCAATCTGTTCGTGATGCCGATCGCCATGGCCGGCTTGTTGACGTTTCCGGCCGGCGGCACCGATGCCGACATGTTCGTACTGGCGCTGCCGCTCAAGGCTCATTCCCAATTCTTCGCGGTGGTCGCCTTTGTCGGCGGCCTGTCGGCGGCGACCGCCATGGTGATCGTCGAATTGGTCGCGCTCGCGATCATGGTGTCGAATGACATCGTGATACCGCTCATTTTGAAGCGGCGCGCGGTGCGCTCCGGCGCGCCGAGCGATGCCGGCGCGCAGCTTCTGATGGTGCGCCGCATCGCGATCTTCGCCATTTTGTTGCTCGCCTACATCTATTATCGCTCGGCCGGCGAAGCGCAGCTCGCCTCGATCGGGCTTTTGTCATTTGCCGCCATCGCGCAGCTGACGCCGGCCTTCTTCGGAGGACTGGTGTGGCGCCGCGGCACCGCGACCGGCGCTATCGCCGGCATGAGCGCGGGTATTCTGGTCTGGGCCTATACGCTACTGTTGCCGAGCATCTCGGACGCCGGCATCGTTGGCGCGCGCATCCTCACCGACGGACCGTTCGGCGTCGCCTGGCTGCGGCCGCAGGCGTTGTTCGGTCTCGATCTGGCGCCGCTGGTCCACGGCGTCGTGCTCAGCCTGCTCGCCAATATCGCGCTCTATATCGGTTGCTCCCTCGGCCGCCGGCCGACCGCGATCGAACGCGTGCAGGCGGATGTATTCGTGCCCTCGTCGCTGGCGCCGATGGCGCCGAGCTTCCGATTGCGCCGCGCCTCGGTCACCATCGAGGAATTGACCGCGACCATCGCCCGCTACCTCGGCGAGGAGCGCACCCGCGAATCCTTCGCCAGCTTTGCCGCCTCGCGCCGTATCAGCCTCGAGCCGCAGGCCGAAGCCGACTTTCAGCTGCTGCAATACGGCGAGTATCTCCTGGCTTCGGCGATCGGCGCCGCGTCCTCGCGGCTGGTGCTCTCGCTCGTCCTGCGCAAGCGCACCGTTTCGACCAAAGCCGCGCTCAAGCTGCTCGACGATGCGAACGCCGCCATCCATTACAATCGCGAAATCCTGCAGACCGCGCTCGACCACGTCCGGCAGGGGATCGCCGTGTTCGACAAGGACCTGGCGCTGGTCTGCTGGAACCGGCAGTTCGGCGAAATCTTCGATCTGCCCCACGGCCTCACCCGTATCGGCATCGCGCTTGACGAGATCCTCCGCCACATCGCCCGGCAACGCTCGCCGGAAGGTCAGGACCTCGACGCGCAGGTCGCCGAACATATCGCCCGATATACGAGCGAAGCCGAGCCGTTCCTCGAACGCTTCGCCGAGCGCGGGCTGGTGATCGAGGTGCGCGCCGACCGCATGCCCGATGGCGGTCTGGTCACCACCTTCACCGACATCACGCCGAGCGTGAAGGCGGCCGAAGCGCTGGAACGCGCCAACGCCACATTGGAGCGCCGCGTGCGCGAGCGTACCGGGGAGTTGACCCGGCTCAACGGCGAGCTCGAGCGCGCCAAGGCCGAAGCCGACGACGCCAACGTCTCCAAGACGCGCTTCATCGCCGCCGCAAGTCACGACATCCTGCAGCCGCTCAACGCCGCGCGGCTTTACGTGACCAGCCTGATCGAGCGCCGGCGTGCGGGCGAGGATGGCGATCTGGTGCAGAACATCGACGCCTCGCTGGAGGCGGTCGAAGAGATCTTCGCCGCCCTGCTCGACATCTCGCGGCTCGACACCGGGGCGATGAAGGCCGAGCTGACCGACTTCCGCATCGACGAGTTGCTGCAGCGGCTGGAAGTGGAATTCGTGCCGCTGGCGCGCGAGAAAGGCCTCGACCTGATTTTCATGCCCTGCGCGCTGGCGGTGCGCTCCGACCGGCGTCTGCTGCGGCGTCTGCTGCAGAACCTCGTCTCGAACGCCATCAAATACACGCCCAAGGGCAGCGTGCTGGTCGGTTGCCGGCGCCGCGGCAAAAAGCTGCGCATCGACGTCTATGACACCGGCATCGGCATTCCCCATGCCAAGCGCCGTGCGGTGTTCAAGGAATTCCACCGTCTCGACCAGGGCGCGCGGGTCGCGCGCGGCGTCGGTTTGGGCCTGTCGATCGTCGAACGCATCGCCCGCGTGCTCGACTGCGAAGTGGCGCTGAAATCGAATGTCGGCCGCGGCTCGCGCTTTTCCCTGGAAGTGCCGCGGGCGATTGCCGCGGTCGATGGGCCGATCCGGCAGACCGCGCCCAGAGCCGCGGCCGGTCAGCTCGCCGGCACGGTGGTGCTGTGTATCGACAACGAGCGGGCCATTCTCGACGGCATGCAGACGCTGCTCGGCGGTTGGGGCTGCAGCGTTCTCAAGGCCGCGGATCTCGCCGAAGCGCTGGCGGCAATCGAGGGCAGCGGCCTGGAGCCGGACGGGCTTTTGGTCGACTACCACCTCGACGGCGGCAACGGCATCGGCGCCATCGCCGAGCTGCGCCGCCGCCATGGCGGCGGTCTCGCGGCGATCCTGCTCACCGCCGATCGCTCCGCCCATGTCCGCGAGGAGGCCCGCACCGCCGGAGTCCATGTGCTGCACAAGCCGGTCAAGCCGGCGTCGCTACGCGCGTTGATGACCCAGTGGCGGGTGCAGCGCGTGGCGGCGGAGTAGGGCTAATCCCCCCGGCAACCGGCCGGTCGGAACTCGGTCGTGAATCTCAACGCATTCAAGGTATCTGCGTTTCAGCTACGGTAGCGCAGCGCGTCGACCAGCAAGGCGAGGGGCGCCGAGGACCGGCGGCGGGCAAAAACGCACGGGCCGGCACGCCGGCCGAGGCTTCGACCGAAGCGGACGCCCTGTTGCTGGCCGTGCACTGGTCCCGCATCGACGATGTGTTGAAGAAAGCCGGCGATCTCACCGGCACGGTAATCGTTAGCTGCTCTCTGCCGATGGATGCCGACGCTACCGGCCTGCGCGCGCCCCGGAATGGCTATTCACGCCTCGCGCGCCGGCAGCTGCGGCCACTGGCCGGCTTCGATCTTGCCGGCGGCGATGACCGCTTGGGTGCGGCTTTCGACCCCGAGCTTCTGCAGGATGGCGGAGACGTGTGCCTTCACGGTGGCTTCCGAGACGCCGAGTTCGTAGGCGATCTGTTTGTTGAGCAATCCGCCCGACAGCATCATCAGGACGCGGACCTGCTGCGGCGTCAGCGTCGACAGCCGCGCAATCAAGGCCGCGGTTTCGGCGTCGGACTCCCGCGCCAGATCGACATCGGGCGGCGTCCACACCTCGCCTTGCAGCACGCGCCCGATCGCCGCGCGCAGCGCCTCGATGCCGAGCGTCTTGGGAATGAACCCCGAGGCGCCAAACTCCATACAGCGGCGGATCACGGCGGGATCGTCGTTGGCCGAGACCACCACGATCGGCAGGCTCGGAAATTGGGCGCGCAAATACATCAGGCCGGAAAAGCCGCGCACGCCGGGCATGGAAAGATCGAGCAGGATCAAATCGACGTCGCCGCCGTTGCGTTCAAGGAGTTCGCTGACCTCCTCGAACGTGCCGGCCTCGGCGACGTCGGCATGGCCGAACAGTCCGGTGACCGCCTCGCGCAGCGCGCCGCGAAACAGCGGATGATCGTCGGCGATCAAAAGATGATGGGACGGTGCCTCACTCAACGGGGCGACCCGGTTGTCAAACTGGAGTTACGCATGGAAATACCGCCTTGCGGGACATGTTACTGCCATGGCCGGGCGTGGTCCACTGCCGCCGTCACGTGACCGCCGTCACAGACCGCCTCCGTTTTATTTTGTTTGCTGTGATTCCCGGCCTAACAGGCGCGGAGGACATCATGAAAGTCGCATCGCTAGGTTGCCTCGGCCTGTTTTTAGGAGCGATCATCGGCGGACTTGTCGGAGTAGGTCTCGGTTTCGCCTGGACCGAGGTGTTTCACACCAGTTCCTTTGAAGGTTATTCCGGCATGCTGGTGTTTTTCACGTTCATGCCAATCGGGATTATTGTCGGCGGGCTGATCGGCGCCGTCGGCCTCGGCCTTATTGCTTCCCGCGACAACGCCACCGCGCCACGCGACGGGCGCTAGAGCATGATCCGGAAAAGTGGAAGCCGGTTTTCCGGAAAGATCATGCTCCACCATAAAGTTAGGGCGCCAATCGATTCAATCTGAAGCGATTGCGCTCTAATGGCCGAGGTCTGATTGCGAGCGTAAATCTTCTGGAAAAAGTGTCCCGATGCCTTAAGCAGCGGTCTCGGACATCGAACCGGGGCCCGCCGCGGAGACCAGCACCGGCTTCAAGCCGTCGGCCTGGGCGGGCGATCGCAACTCGACCGGCTTTTCGAGCCGCCGCGATATGCCCTCGAACTGCACGTTCTCTTCCACGGTAAGCGACTTGCTGAAGACCTCGCCGTCGACCTTGGCGGCACCCTTCAGCCTGACGTTATTGCCGCGGATGGTGCCCTTGAATGCGCCGGTAATGCCGACCTCATGCGCGGTGACGTTGCCCTCGACCCGCGCGCCGTCGCCGATGAGGATCTGCGCCGCCTGGATATCTCCGATCACGCGCCCGAAAATCTGCGTAGCGCCCTCGGAGACGATATTGCCGGTAATGAGCATGCCGGGACCGAGCGTCGACACCATGCCGGTCGAATTTTTGCCGACCGCCGCTGCCTCGCCCGGCCTGACCTCGCTCCCGGTCTTGTCGTGACCGTTGCCATCGCGCCCCGTTTTCGCCTGCGAAAAATAACCCACGTGCCCCTCCTGTCTTTCCGCGCGTTGGCCGTTGCCGACGCCCGCGAGCGTCGCTCGCCGCTTTTGTTGAGCAATAATCCGCGGCGACAGTCCTGGAAAGAAAAACTGCAAGACATCGATAACGCCCGACCCGAAGCTGCCGGTGCGGAGCTTGTTGTCTGCAATTTTTTTGACGTGCCGGTGACGTTAACTAATTTCCGGTTTTCGGCTCGCACCGCCGTTCTCAACCTGTATCGATGAGCCGGCCCAAATTAGGTGCGCCATGAGCGACGAGGCCATAGCCGCCGCGGTCAGGCAGTTCGTCAAAAAAGTGAGCTTCTCCACGCAGCAGGAAATGGAGAGGGTCATTCGCGCGGCGGTCGCCAGCGGCAGGCTGCGCGGCGACGAAACCTTTACGGCCGCGGTGACGGTGTCGAGCGAGAAGGTCGGAATCAATACGACGATCTACAGCAAGATCGAGCTTTGATCGGGGCGTGGCCACCTCGGGGTTGTGCCCACATCGGCTTGCAACGCACTAAAATAGCTGACGATCGATCTTGACCGAACGGCACCGGGCCGCAGCGAAAGCCTCATCCCGGTTCGCACGCGCCGATAAACTGCAAAACCACCTCGCGCCGGTGCGCATGTCGGCGATGCTCGGCGACATAGATGCCCTGCCAGGTCCCGAGCGCGATTTTGCCGTCGACCACCGGAATATGCAGACAGACGCCGCTGAGCATGGATTTGACATGGGCCGGCATGTCGTCGGGTCCTTCGATGTCGTGCACCCAACCGGCGTCCGCGGGCGCGATACGTCCAAGCGCGGTGACAAGATCGGTGCGCACCTCCGGGTCGGCGTTCTCCTGGATGACCAGCGAGGCCGAAGTGTGCCGGAGAAAAAGCAAGACCATGCCGTCGCCGGCCTTGATTTTTTCCAGAAAGGCGACGACCTCGTGCGTGATCTCGAAGAAGCCTTCGCCCGAGGTGTCGACCGCAAGCACCGCGGCCGCAGTCATCTCCACGGGCGCGGTGTGAATGGGGGACAAATCGAAGGGCACTTCGGCGCCGCTTCAGCTTTTGTTCAAGACTTGCTGTTGCGCCCGCGCGATCGCCTCGACGAGCCGATGCCACGCCCGGCCGACGAGGGCCATCATGCGGTCGATGTCGCGGTCGAAATCGTCTTTCGGCCGCAGCGTATGGTCGCCGTCGCGCTTCGCCGGCGGTTCCGGCATCGTGCCGGCCGGCAACGGCAGGCCGCGTGCGAGGATATCTTTTTTGAGTGCCGCGTTTTCGCTGCGCAGCCGCGCGATCTCGTTCTCGAGGACGGCGCGATCCTCCGGCACCGCCTGGCAGGCCCAGCCGACGGCGCGCTGGCTGCACACCGAAACCTGACCGGTCTGCAGGTCGAGCCGCAAAAATCCTTCCGCCACTTTGCTGAAAGTGTAACGGCCTTCGTTGTTGTCGGGGGTCGCATCGTCGGCCGAGGCGGGCGCGAGCCAACAGATGCCGGCGATGACGACGGCAAAGACCTTACTGATCATGGTCATCTCCTAGCCTGGCCTGACGGAAAATGCCTAAGCCGTGGCGGCGGTTTGCGACGGACGCAACCGCCGCCCCGCGGCCATTGTAGCGGCAACCGCTTCGCGCTGCACAATCGAGCCGGCAAGGGCCGCCCAAGCGGTCCATATCCGTCGTTGTTTCAATGCATTAGGATCGATGGGCGTTTCTTGACTTGGCGGAATCCAGTCAGTATGGTCCGCGCGGCTTTTAGGGGGCGACCTGTCTCGATTGCCGCAAAGCCGCGAGTGTCGAAGGCATGAGCGACGGCACGCGCGAGAACGGCGATCGCGACAAGGCGCACACCGATGAAGCCGCCCTCTCCGCGAGACTCCAGCGTCTCGGCGAAGGTCTTGGCCGGGTACGCGCGCGTGCAGGGCCGCCTTCCGATGGTCCTGGTGGAGATCGGGCCGCGACTGCATCGGGCTACGCCAGGGGCTTCCGGCTCTCGAGCGAACTCGTTGGAGGCGTGCTGGTCGGTGCCGGCCTCGGCTGGCTCATCGACCGGTTGCTCGGCATCTCGCCTTGGGGGTTCATTGTCTTTCTCTTGCTCGGCTTCGTCGCTGGCGTGCTCAATGTGATGCGCTCCGCGGGAGTCGTCCCCGGTCCGACGCGGGGCGACGGCACCGGAAGCCGGAAACAGTGATGTTGCGCTCTTCGCGCCTGACGGCGATGGAACAATGACGATCGATCCGATCCATCAATTCTCAATTCACGACCTGGTGCCGATTTTCTCGATTGGCGGCCATCATATCGCTTTCACCAATTCCGCGCTGTTCATGTTCATTATCGTGATCCTGGTTTCGGCGCTGCTGATCGGCGCGACGACGCCGCGCGCCGTAGTGCCGGGGCGGCTGCAGTCGATCGCGGAGATGTCGTACGAGTTCGTTGCCAATACGGTGCGCAGCTCGGCTGGCCAGGAAGGGATGAAGTTCTTTCCCTTCGTGTTCACGCTGTTCATGTTCGTCCTGGTGGCCAACCTGATCGGGCTCGTTCCCTATTCCTTCACGGTGACGAGCCAACTGATCGTCACCGCGACGCTGGCCCTGCTGGTGTTCTTCATCGTCGTGATCTACGGCTTCTGGAGGAACGGGCTGGGCTTTCTCAAGCTGTTTGTTCCCAAGGGCGTGCCGATCTACATCCTGCCGGCGATCGTGGTCATCGAGGTGCTGTCGTTCCTGTCCCGCCCGGTGTCGCACAGCGTGCGGCTGTTCGCCAACATGCTGGCCGGCCACATCACCCTGCAGGTGTTCGCCGGCTTCATCATCATGCTCGCCGGCTTCGGCGTGGCCGGCTGGTTCGGCGCGGCGCTGCCGCTCGTTCTGGTGATCATGCTCACCGCGCTCGAGTTTCTGGTGGCGTTTCTGCAGGCTTACGTCTTCGCCATTCTCACCTGCATCTATCTCAACGATGCGATACACCCGGGCCACTGACGGCACGATTGTTGTAAAACCCCGAAAAGGAGCTTTCTCATGGATCCAACCGCCGCAAAGTACATTGGTGCCGGCATTGCCTGCATCGGCATGGGCGGCGCCGGCGTCGGCGTGGGCATCATCTTCGGCAACTATCTGGCCGCGGCGCTGCGCAATCCTTCGGCCGCGCAAGGCCAGTTCGGCAACCTGATTTTCGGCTTCGCCATCACCGAGGCGCTCGGCATCTTCTCGCTCTTGATTGCACTGTTGCTGCTGTTCGGGCTCTGACGTTCGGATGGCCGAGCCGACCGCCCATACCGAGGCTCCTGAAGGACACGGCGGCTTTCCGCCGTTCCAGGCGCAGCACTTTCCCTCGCAGCTCGTCTGGCTGACGCTGACCTTCATCCTGCTTTATGTGCTGATGTCGCGGATCGCATTGCCGCGCATCGGTGCGATTTTCGCCGAGCGCAGCAAGCGCATCGGCGACGATCTGGCGGCGGCGCAGCGTTTCAAGGAGCGCTCGGACGCCGCCAGCGCCGCCTACCAGAAGTCGCTCGCCGACGCGCGCGCGCGGGCGCAGGGAATCGCCAGCGAAACCCGCGAGCGGCAGGCCGCCGAGGCCGAGGCAACGAACAAGCGGCTTGAGGCGCAGCTGCATGACAAGCTCGCGGCGGCGGAGCGGTCGATCGCGGCAACGCGCACTGCGGCCATGGCGAACGTCGGCAGCATCGCGGCGGAGACTGCGTCCGCGATTGTCGAACGCCTGATCGGAACCGCCCCGGCCGACCACGAGGTCGCCGCCGCGCTGGCCGACGTATCGAAGAACTAAAGGTCCGCCATGATCGAAGCCGAAGCCTGGGTCGCCATCGCCTTCGTCATCTTCCTCGGCCTGCTCGTCTATCTCGGCGCGCATCGCCGGGTGATCGACGCCATCGACAAGCGTCAGGGGCGCATCAAGGCCGAGCTCGACGAGGCGGTGCGGCTGCGCGAAGAGGCGCAGGCGGTGCTCGCCGAATTCGAGCGCAAAGGGCGCGAGGCCGAAGTCGAGGCGGCCTCCATTATCGCCGGCGCCAAGGCTGAAGCCGAGCGTCTCGCCGTCGAAGCGAAGACGAGAATGGAAGATTTCGTCGTACGCCGGACCAAGATGGCGGAAGCCAAGATCGCCCAGGCCGAGGCGCAGGCGCTGGCCGACGTCCGCGCCGCCGCCGCCGATACCGCAGCCGCTGCCGCCGAGAAGATTCTCGCCGTCGCCGCCAAGGGCAAGGTGGCGGAGGATTTGCTCGCTCGCGGCATCGAGGACGTCAAAAAGAAATTCAACTAAAGCGCAATCGCTTCAGATTGAATTGATTGGCGCCCTAACTTTTGGTTGAGCATGATCTTTTCGGAAAACCGGCTTCCACTTTTCCGGATCATGCTCTAAAGGCGGGCTCCGGCCGCGGGACAAAGCGGGGGGCGCGGCGTTTATCCACAATACGCGCGCGGGAGCGAGCGGTCTGTAGCCGTCAATTGGCGCTGGCGGCCGGTTTGGCCGGGGGCTTCGGCCTTGGTCTTGGCTTCGGTTTCGGCTTGAGCTTTTGGTTGTCCTGCGCCTGGGCGGAAAGCGGATCGAAACCGATGTAGGCGATGTAGTCGTAGAGGAGAGTTGTCGGGGTCGGCAACGGGAAGCTCAACCCCTCTTCAACATGGCTGAAAATCACATTGCCGTCGCTGGGACCGATGACGACCGGAACGCGGATGAACCTGGTGGTGATCGGCCTGGTGCCTCCCGGCGTTTCCTGCACGACGGCAATTCGCAATGGCACGTCGACCTGACCGGGACCGCCCGCGGGTCCGACGATAACCCGGCCCTCGATACCGATCTTCATCACCATGTTGCCGTCGACGACCGCGCAGTCACGCGCCTGGCGCACGAATGTGCCCTGGTATTTGACCGACATCGCCGCTTTGGCGTCTGCCGTTGGGCCGATGGTCAGCGTTGAGGCGCCCTGGCGAACTTCGACACGCGGGCAATTTACGTCGGCCTGGGCGTTGGCGACGGCCTGCGGCCCCTTGGCCGACGAGCCGGAAAAGAAGTTCGCGATCCGGTCGCCTGTGCCGCCGGTCGGGCCCGATGCCGCATCGGCCGCCGGGGGGCCGCCCGGCGGGCCAAAGAAGCCGCCGCCGCTGGAGCATCCGCCGGCGAGAAGCGCAAAGCACAGCGAGGCCGCAATCCCGGCGCGGCCGCGTGCATGCATCCGATGATTGATCCCCGGCATTCCCCGGACGCTCGTCCCCAACGGCCTACTACCCACGATGCCCTTGTTATATCAAGCGAACCGTGTCCATCCCAAGGCGGCATTTGAGCCCAGCGTCAGCGTGGTTAAGGCCTGGAATCCTTGAGCCGCCCGTAGAGCAGATGGTCCTGCCAGATACCGTTGATGCAGAGGTAGTCACGCGCGTAGCCTTCGCGGATAAAGCCGGTCTTTTCCAGGAGCCGGATGGAGCCGTTGTTGGTCGGGATACACGCCGCTTCCAGGCGGTGCAGCCGCAAGCTGCCGAAGGCGAACGAAATGACCGCGCTGACCGCAGCCGTCATATAGCCGTGACGCACGAACGGCCGGCCCATCCAATAGCCGAGACTGCCGGCCTGGGCGACCCCGCGGCGGATGTTGGCGAGCGTCAAGCCGCCGACCAGCGTATTGTCGCTATTGCGGACGATGAGGAAGGCGTAGCCCTGGTCCGAGCGCAGATCTTCGGCATAGCGCCTGATCCGGCGACGGAAGGCCGTGCGGCTCAAGTCGTCGGCCGGCCAGGTCGGTTCCCAGGGGATGAGAAAATCGCGGCTTAGTTCACGCAGCGCCGCCCACTCGGCGTAATCCGTCATCTGCGGCGTGCGCAATAGCACGCCGTCGCCCGCGATCGACGGCAGCGGTTCGGCGAAGTTGATGGTGCGAAAAAACGCCATCGCCCGTGCTCAGCGACAATACCATTTTCCGCTCATTCCCGCGCTGGCGGGAATCCAGCATCGAACAATGTAAGACGCTGGCTCCCCGTTTCTGCGGCGACGAGCGGACCCGTACCCAAGTCTGTCGTCATGCAGTCTGTCGTCACGCAGCCCGACGCGTCAGAGTCTCGGCAATGGCCGCGGCACTTTCAAGCCCGGACCCAAGCCCCAGCACGGCGATCGCCAGCTTGCCGCGAGCGATCAGCGCCTGTCCGGCGGCGCGGGCGCTCTCGACCGTCACCGCCTCGACCTTTTCCACCAGCTCGTCGAGCGGGATCGGGCGACCCCACCCGATCATCTGCCGCGCCAGCTGCCCGATGCGCTCGCCGGAGCTCTCCAGCGCCATGAGCAGGCCGGCCTTCATTTGCGCTTTGGCGCGCGCGATCTCTGATTCGGAAATGGTCGCCGCGGTATCGGCGATCTCGTCGACAACAAGCCGCATCAGCTCGGAAGTATCGGCGGCGTCGGTCCCGGCATAAAGCCCGAACATGCCGACGTCGGAATAGGACGCATGGAAGGAATAGATCGAGTAGCACAGCCCGCGCTTCTCGCGCGCCTCCTGGAACAGCCGGGACGACATGCCGCCGCCGAGAACGTTGTTGAACATTTGCAGGCTGTAGAGCGTGGGGTCGTTCTGCGACACGCCGGGCAGGGCAAGCGCAATGTGCACCTGTTCGAGTTCGCGCTTCTCGACATGGGCGCCGCCGCCGAAACGCGCCGGCTCTGCCGCCGCATTGGCGGGGCCAATAAAGCTCGCGAAACGTTTCTCTACCTCGGCGACCACGGCCCCATGATCGACGGCGCCGGCGGCGGCGATCACGATGTCCGGCGCGCGATAATTGCGTGCCAGATAGTCGCGCAATTTCCCGCCGTCGAACGAGCGCACCGTGTTGGCGGTGCCGAGGATGGAGCGGCCGAGCGGCTGGTCGGGAAAGGCGATGTTCTGCAGGTGTTCGAACACGAGATCGTCGGGCGTGTCGGCGACGGCGCCGATCTCCTGGACGATGACGTTCTGCTCGCGCACCAGCTCTTCGCGGTCGAAGGCCGGTTCAGACAGGATGTCGGCGAGGACGTCGAGCGCCAGCGGCACGTCGGCCTTGAGCACGCGCGCGTAATAGGCCGTGCTCTCGGCGCTGGTCGCCGCGTTGAGATCGCCGCCCACGGCCTCGATCTCCTCGGCGATCTGCCGCGCGGTGCGCCGCCGCGTGCCCTTGAACGCCATATGCTCGAGGAAATGCGAGATGCCGTGCTCGTCGCGCCGCTCGTCGCGGCTGCCGGCGTTGACCCACACACCCAGCGAGGCGCTCTCGAGATGCGGCATCGTATCGGTCAATACATTGATGCCGGATTTCAAGGTGGTCACCTCAACACTCATGCTGCCGCTCCTTCCTGTGCGGCCCGGCTCGTCGTCAGGACGAAATGCTCGACCGCTGATTGATCCACCGGCAGCGCGGTGACGCGCTCCGGACGTTGATTGAGATCGGAAAGCCATTCCGGCAAAGCCGGCCGCACCCCGCAGGCTGCCTCGACCGCGTCGGGGAACTTGGCGGCATGCGCGGTCGCCAGCACCACCATGGGCACGGTCGGATCGCGGGTTTCCTTTTCGGCCACCGCAATGCCGACCGCGGTGTGCGGGTCGACGAAATTGCCGGTCTCGCGCTTGACCGTACGCATGGTCGCGGCGACTTCCTCCTCGTCGGCGCGATCCGCCGTGAACAGCGCGCGAATTTGCGACAATGCGGGCGCCGACAGCGTGAACCGGCGCGATTGAGCGAGCGAGCCCATCAGCGCCCGCACGGCGCCGGCGTCGCGGTGATAGGCATCGAACAACAACCGCTCGAAATTCGAAGACACCTGGATGTCCATCGACGGCGAGGTGGTCGGCACCACGTCGCGCAATTCGTAAGTTCCGGTCGCCAGCGTCCGGGCCAGGATGTCGTTGACGTTGGTGGCGATCACCAGCCGGTCGATCGGTAGGCCCAGGCGCTGCGCGACATAGCCGGCATAGATGTCGCCGAAATTGCCGGTCGGTACGGTGAAGGCGACCTTGCGGTGGGGCGCGCCGAGCGACACCGCGGCGGTGAAGTAATAGACCGCCTGCGCCACGATCCGCGCCCAATTGATCGAGTTGACGCCGGAGAGACTGACCCGATCGCGAAAGGCGGCATGATTGAACAGGCCCTTCACGATCGCCTGACAGTCGTCGAACGTGCCATCGATGGCGATGGCGTGTATGTTGGCGGCAGCCGCCGTGGTCATCATGCGCCGCTGTACGTCGGAGATACGGCCCTTCGGAAACAGGACGATCAAGTCGACCTGATTTCGGTCGCGGAAAGCTTCGACGGCGGCGCCGCCGGTGTCCCCGGAGGTCGCAACCACGACGGTGCGGCGCTCGCCGCGCGCGGCCAGCACATGATCCATCAGCCGGGCCAACAGCTGCATCGCCAGATCCTTGAAGGCGAGCGTCGGACCGTGGAACAGTTCCAGCGCGAAGGTATTGACGCCGAGCTGGGCGAGCGGCGCGACGGCGGGATGGCGGAAATTCCCGTAGGCCTCGCGCGCCATGCGGGCGAGGTCGGCCTCGCGGATGGAATTGGCGGTGAACAGCCGGATCACCTCGACGGCAACCTCGGCGTAAGGCCGTCCGGCAAAGCCAAGGATGGTCTCGCGGTCGAGCTGCGGCCAGGTTTCGGGCAAATAGAGGCCGCCGTCGCGGGCAAGGCCCGCCAGCATCACGTCGGCAAAGCCGAGCGCCGGTGCCTCCCCCCTGGTTGAGCTATGCCGCAACTCACAACTTCCCTGGCGCCCGGATCGGTCCGGTCGCTACTAAGCTATTGAATCTCCAGGATGTTCGCTGCGGGAGGCCCATCGGCCGCCCGTCCCGGACCAATGCCACAGTTATAGAAGTGCGGGTCGTTTCACAAGGAAGGCGGGGGCTGCGGCTTTCGGCCTGTCGATGTTCCGCTGTGCCCTCAAAGCGAACTATTCAGCGGCTGCGAAGGATGTTCGCTTAGGGCCGCAATGGCTAAGATGCGGCGCAGGGCGGATGGGACATCGCTGCAGATGAGCCGTTGCGGAGTTATAGGGGTGTGGGCCACGCTGGCCGCTGGACTATCGCTCGCGGGCTGTGCGAGCGGTAGCGGGCACTCAACGTCCCAAGACCTCCTGGGGTTAAGCCACATGCAGGACGCTAGTGGCATCCGTACGCGCGAGCTTCTGCCAGAGGAAAAGGCGGTCATCAGTCACGCCGTGGGCCTGTCGGTTTTAAATCCCAACTCGGCGCAATTCCGTTGGCCGCAGATCGCCGACACCGAAGATGGCCCGACCAACTACTGCGGGATGGTCAACGCCAAGAGCCCATACGCGGCCTATAGCGGCTGGCAAGCCTTTATCGTCGAAGGCGTGATTTCCGGCGGCAAGATGACGTCGGCGGTGGTCGGCCTGATCGCCGGCGGCAAGGATGTCGGGATCGTCCGCAAGATGTGCCAGAAATACGGCCTCGATCCCGGCAGCACGACCTGATCTTAGCCAATGCAAAGCACGTTGAGCGCGCGAGCGCTGCGCAGCGGCGAAATAACGCGATAGGTCATGAAGGTCGATTTTGAGCCGTATGCCCTCGTCCGCTTTACCTTCGATAGCGACAAAATAGCGGACATCAAATGTTTCTCTGAAATGAAAGAGGCCGCCAGCTGGGACAGCCTAACGAAAATTAGCGCGAGTTCGTGAAGCAGTCCATTCCCCCGTTTATCTCTTCGGGTACGCCGTGAACATGTAATCTTGCGCCGCCACTACCGAATGGCACGCAAAGCCGCATTTGGCGTCGGTCCCCTCGGGCGTAAACGTGTCAGACGCGGCATCATAGTTGAAATTGCCCCATGCCCATCCGTGCGTGTCCGGGAATCTTTTTCTGTCTTTCTCGATTGTCGCGACCGCTTTCAGGGTGTCCGGCACCTGCACGAAATAAGGGGACACCGGGTTCTTTTTGAAGCTCCACTCGATCTTCACAACCCTTGACCCTTCGGGGAAAAGCTTGCCATTGGCGGGGAGCCCTCGCCGATACGCCTTCATCATCACGTCATTCGCCACGATCACTTTCAACATGGTTTCGGTCTGGCTGACCGCGACATTCTCCCAGTTTTCGTGCCCTCTGAAATCAGAAAACGAGAGTTTGCCCAGTTTCAGCGTGTATCTGTCCTGCGCGGCAATGGCCATGCCGCCGAAGACGGCGAGGAATACCAAAACGATCGAAATCATCGAAGATGGAGTTCTCGTCACCGCTTGCTCATGCGCTTGCTGATTGCAAGTCAATTGCAGTGGTATCCGCTCAAACGGCGCCGATGCAGGCGCAAATGCGAGGCTTCGGCTTCTTGTCTAAAATCTTGTTAGCTGAGGATCGCTCGCACGTAGGCCAGCTATCGTTTGGCGGGTGGCACCTACTGTTATGTCGCGCCCCAAAGCAATTGTGGAACCCCGAACTGTTACAAGCTACAGGGAGGTCGCTAATACTTTTGGTGAAGCTTCCGAGCGGAACTTCCGACTCACTGGTGTCCGTTGTAGCGGATGTAGCGGCTTCGGTTTTGTGATGTCCGCTCTTGCTCCAAGAAGCAAAATTGCCCTGCGCGTTTTTTGGGCAAACGTCCTAGGGTGATCGCGCGCGCACGGAACTGCGCGCCCAGGCGACGAACGCCACGACCAGAACCAGCGCGAGACCGTACCAGGTCACCGCGTATTGCAGGTGCTCGTTGCGCAGTTGCACCACGAGCTTCCCCGGACGCGGCAATCCTCCCGGCGGCACCGGAGATTCTTGCTCGACATAAAATGGCGCGGCCGGGTGCACGCCTTTGGCGGCGGCGATCGCCGCCGGATCGCGGCTGAACCACAAATTATGTGGGGCATCGTCGGCCGGCGAGAACCAATGGCGCGGATCCGGCCAGCGAATCACGCCCACGATCTCGACCGGGCCCTCGATCTGGCCGTCAGCCCGCGATGCCGCATCCTTGCGGGCCTCCGGCACAAAGCCCCGATTGATCATCACGAAGCCGCCGTCGGCGAGCCGCGCCGGGGTGAAAATCCAATAGCCGGGGCCCGATACGTCGGGACGAAACGCCGAGGCGGCGGCGTAGACCAGCGCTTCCTTGGCGTGGTCGAAAGTGGCGCTGAATTTGACCCTGCGGTACTCGTCGGTCGCCGGATCGAGGCGCGGCCAGGTGCGCGGCGCCGGCAGCGCGGTCGGCGGCGCGGCGAGCCGCTCGGTCAGCGCGGCAATCAAGCCTTCCTTCCAGGCCTTGCGCTCGATCTGCCAGGTGCCGAGCGCAACCAGCGCGGCAAATGTCAGCAGCGCCGGGACAAGCAGGCCGAGCCAGGACCGTCGTTTTTTGGTGGTCGCCGGCCTGGGTCCCGTCAAGGCTCGCCTCCGCCGAAGCGGCCTTCGGCGGCTTTGTGGTGGTACTGCAGCGCGATCATCAGCCCCTTCATCGGCCGCAGCGGCCCAAGCGTGACAATAAGAATGAGCGGCAGCCACAACACCGCGTGCACCCAGAACGGCGGCCGGTACAGAACTTCGGTGATCAGCGCGGCGCCGACCACAATAAAGCCGGCCAGGAACATGATGAAGACCGCGGGACCGTCGCCGGAATCGGCGAATCCGTAGTCCAGCCCGCAGACCTCGCAGCGCGGCCGCAGCGTCAAAAATCCCTGGAATAGCTTGCCCTTGCCGCAGCGCGGACAGGCGCACGACAGTCCGGCGAGGATCGATCCTGAAAGCGTATCGATCGGTTTCTCGGTCATGCTCTGCAATCCGCGCGTTCCCCTCTCCCTTGTGGGGAGGGGGTCGAGAGGTGATATGCCGGCGGGCGACGTTCTTGCGTCGCCTCCCGACCCCCTCCCCACCCTCCGCCACAAGGGGGGAGGGAGCAGGCTGATGCTCGCCGCTTGTCTCGAGTGCGCGCCGCGAGATGCGCTATTCGGGCAGCGGCGTGCCGGCGCCCCACACATAGATGCAGGCAAACAGGAACAGCCACACCACGTCGACGAAGTGCCAGTACCAGGCGGCGAATTCGAAGCCGAGATGCTGGTCCGGCTTGAATTGGCCGGCCAGCGCACGGAACAGGCAGACGATCAGGAAGATGGTGCCGATGATGACGTGCGCGCCATGAAATCCCGTCGCCATGAAGAACGTGGCGCCGTAGATGTTGCCGGAGTAGTGGAACGCCGCGTGGGCGTATTCGTAAGCCTGCACGCAGGTGAAGGTGAGCCCGAGCGCGATGGTGCAGACGAGGCCCCAAACGAGCCCCTTGCGATCGTTGTTCAGGAGCGCGTGATGCGCCCAGGTCACCGTCGTGCCCGAGGTGAGCAGGATCAGCGTATTGAGCAGCGGCAGATGCCAGGGGTCGAAGGTGTGGATGTCCTTCGGCGGCCACACGCCGCCAAGAAACGCGGTCCGCGCCACATCCTTCAGTTCGGCCGGAAACAGCGCGGTGTTGAAATAGGCCCAGAACCAGGCAACGAAGAACATCACCTCGGAGGCGATGAACAGGATCATCCCGTAACGGTGCGAGATCTGCACCACGCGGGTATGGTCGTGCTCGACTTCGGCTTCGAAGATGACGTCCCGCCACCAGCCGATCATGGTGTAGGCGACGCCGATCCCGCCGACGCCGAGGATGATCGGGGCGTAGGCGACCACATGGTGCATCCACAGGATCAGTCCGACGGCGGTTATGAAGGCTGAGGTTGCGCCGACCGCCGGCCACGGGCTGGGATTGACCAGGTGGTAGTCGTGGTGCGGTTTGGCGTGTGCAGCATCAGCCATCGTCGTCATCTCCCCCTGGGCGCGACCGAAATTGCCGGCGCGCCGCTGGTTGCCTCAATCAAATAGGCCCGGACTTTCCGGGAGCCGTGCTCTCCGCCGCCTCCGCCCCCACCCTCCCGTCTCCCGCTCGCGGGGGAGGGTCAGGGAGGGGGTGCACCGGATAGAACGTATAAGAGAGCGTGATAGTCTTGACGCCGTCCAGCTCGGCATCCTCGGCGAGCTTGGGATCGACGTAGAACACTACCGCCATATCGCGCTTCTCGCCCGGCTTCATCGTCTGCTCGGTGAAGCAGAAGCAATTGATCTTTTCGAAGTAGATGCCGACGGTCGACGGGCTGACATTGTAGCCGGCCTGGCCGGCGGTCAGGCGGGCAGCCTCGTTGGTGACGGCGTAGTAGACGGTAACCACCTGGCCGAGCTTGACGTCGACGGTGCGGCGCTCGGGCTCAAATCGCCACGGCAACCCGGCCGCGACGTTGGAATCGAAGCGCACCGTCACCATGCGGCCGGAAACCTGGGTGGGGAGCGTCTTGGCGACCTGCGTGGTGCCGCCGTACCCGGTGGTGCGGCAGAACCAGGAATAGAACGGCACTGCCGCGAACGACAGCCCGACCATCGCCGCGACTAGGCCGCCGCAGAGGAAAGCGACCAGAACATCGCGGCGGTGTAACGGCTGGATATCGGGTTCCTGCGTGCTCATTTCACGATCCGGGGTTCATAGCGGACGAACCAGGACCCCCGGGCCCTTCACCAGCGTCACGATGTAGAACAGGATCACCAGCACTCCAAGCGATACCGCGATCGCAATCGAGCGCGCGCGGCGGGCCCGTTGTTGCTGCTCGGTGAGCTTGATGCCGGTGTCCGGTTCCTGCTCGGTCATGACCCCACTCGTCGTCATGCGGCGAAACGGCCGAACAACTCGGCCGACACCCGGTCGACCAGCAGCATGGCAAACAACAGGAACAGATAGAGGATGGAGAAGCCGAACATTTGTTTGCTCGCCGCATGGCCGCGCGCTTCGCCGCGCAGCCGCAGCGCCAGGGTAATCATGGCGGCACCGCCCGCCAAGGCCACGACGCCGTAGAGCGTTCCGGCATAGCCAAGGAGCCAGGGCGCAGTGCCGAGCGGCGCCAGGATGAGCGTATAGAGCAGGATCTGGCGGCGCGTTTCCCGTTCGCCGGCGACCACCGGCAGCATCGGTATACCGGCGCGCGCGTAATCATCGGCGCGGTAGAGCGACAGCGCCCAGAAGTGCGGCGGCGTCCAGAAGAAGATGATGAGAAACAGCACGATCGGCTCGATGGCGAGGCTGCCGGTCGCCGCCGCCCAACCGATCATCGGCGGCAGCGCGCCCGCAGCGCCGCCGATGACGATGTTCTGCGGCGTCGAGCGTTTGAGCCACATCGTATAGACGACCACGTAGAAGCCGATGGTCACGGCCAGCAGCACCGCGGCGATGACATTGACCAGAAGACCGAGCACGGCCACGGAGAAGGCGGCAAGCGTCAGACCGAAAGCAAGCGCTTCCCCCGGTGCCAGCCGTCCGGCCGGAATCGGCCGTGCCGACGTGCGTGCCATGCGCGCGTCGATATCGGCATCGTACCACATGTTGAGCGCGCCCGCGGCACCGGCGCCCACCGCGATGCAGATCAGCGCGGTGAGGCCGATCACCGGATGCAGGTGCCCGGGCGCGATCAGCAGGCCGACGAACGCCGTGAACACCACGAGCGACATCACCCGCGGCTTCATCAGTTCAAGGTAATCGCCGACGCCCGCGATGCTGGGCTCGACGCGCGAAGCCGTTACGCTCATCGGATCAAGGGCAGGGTTTCATATTGGTGGAAAGGCGGCGGCGACGGCAGCGTCCATTCCAGCGTGGTGGCGCCGGCGCCCCAGGGATTGGCGCCGGCCGGCACCTTGCGGGCGAAGGCCTGCGCCACGCCAAACAGGAACACCAGCACGCCGAGGCCCGAAATGTACGAGCCGATCGAGGAGATGAAATTCCAGTCCGAGAACGCGTCGGGATAGTCGGCGATGCGGCGCGGCATGCCGGCGAGACCGAGGAAGTGCTGCGGGAAGAACACCAGGTTGACGCCGACGAAGGTCAGCCAGAAGTGCAGCTTGCCGACGAACTCGGAATACATGTAGCCGGTCATCTTCGGGAACCAGTAGTACCAGCCGCCGAAGATGGCGAACACGGCGCCGAGCGACAGCACATAGTGGAAGTGGGCAACCACGTAATAGGTATCCTGCAGCACGCGGTCGACGCCGGCATTGGCGAGCACCACGCCGGTGACGCCGCCGATGGTGAACAGGAAGATGAAGCCGATCGCCCACAGCATCGGCGTCTTGAACTCGATCGAGCCGCCCCACATCGTTGCGATCCAGGAGAAGATCTTCACCCCGGTCGGCACCGCGATCACCATGGTGGCGGCGATGAAATAGGCCTGCACGGTCGAGGACATGCCGACCGTGTACATGTGGTGCGCCCAGACGACGAAGCCGATGCCGCCGATCGCCACCATCGCGTAGGCCATGCCCAGATAGCCGAACACCGGCTTGCGCGAGAACGTCGCCACGATCTGGCTGACCATGCCGAAGCCCGGCAGGATCAGGATGTAGACCTCCGGGTGGCCGAAGAACCAGAACAGGTGCTGGAACAGGATCGGATCGCCGCCGCCGTGCGGATCGAAGAAGGTGGTGCCGAAATTGCGGTCGGTGAGCAGCATGGTGATGGCGCCGGCCAGCACCGGCAGCGCCAGCAGCAGCAAAAATACCGTGACCAGCTGCGACCAGACGAACAGCGGCATTTTGTGCATGGTCATGCCGGGCGCGCGCATGTTGAAGATCGTGGTGATGAAGTTGATGGCGCCGAGGATCGACGAGGCGCCGGCCAGATGCAGCGCCAGGATGACGAAATCCATCGCCGGTCCGGGATGGCCGTAGGTCGACAACGGCGCATAGATGGTCCAGCCGGTTCCGGCGCCGTTGGCGCCCGGCTCGCCCTCGAAGAACATCGAGGCGATGAACAGCGCGAATGAGGCCGGCAACAGCCAGAACGAGATGTTGTTCATGCGCGGGAACGCCATGTCGGGGGCGCCGATCATCAGCGGCACCATCCAGTTCCCGAAGCCGCCGATCATCGCCGGCATGACCATGAAGAAGATCATGATCAGCCCGTGCGCAGTGACGACGACGTCGAAGTAGTGCGTCTCATGGAAAATCTGCAGGCCCGGAAACATCAGCTCGGCGCGGATCAGGATCGAAAAGATGCCCCCGATCACCCCGGCGATCAGCGCGAACACGAGGTACATCGTGCCGATGTCCTTGTGGTTCGTCGAATAGACATAGCGGCGCCAGCCGTGCGGAATGGCATGGCCGTTGTCGTCGCCGTGGGCTGCCGCGTGTGTCATCGTGTCCATTTGTCGGTCCCTGCGTTAGTGTTCTTATCGGTCTTGGTTTGTCGGTGCACCGGCGGGCGCGGCCGCCGCGAAGCTGGTCGGCGCCTTGTCCAGGCCGGCGTTCTTTTTCTCGGTCGCGACCCAAGCGTTGAACTCGGCATCGTTCACGACCCGCACCGTGATCGGCATGAACGCATGGTCCTTGCCGCACAGTTCGGAGCATTGGCCGTGATAGCGACCCTCGGCCGTCGCCTTGAACCAGGTGTCGTTGAGACGGCCCGGCACGGCATCTATCTTGATGCCGAATGACGGCACGGCGAAGGAGTGGATCACGTCGGCCCCGGTCACCAGCACATGCACGACCTTGTTCACCGGCACGACCATTTCGCTGTCGACGGTGAGCAGGCGCGGCTGGCCGGGCTTGAGATCCTTGTCCTCGACGATCAGCGAGTCGAACTCGAAATTGCCGTTGTCGGGATAGTTGTAGCTCCAGTACCACTGTTTGCCGGTGGCCTTGACCGTGAGGTCCGGCGTCGGCTCGTCGAGCTGCAGGAACAACAGCCGGAACGAGGGAACGGCGATCGCCACCAGAATAATGACCGGCACGATCGTCCAGGCAACTTCGAGAAAGGCGTTGTGCGTGGTGCGCGACGGGGTCGGATTGGCGCGGGCATTGAAACGCACCATCACAATGACAAGCAAAGCCAGAACAAAGACCGATATGGCGCCGATGATCCAGAGCAGGAAATCATGAAACCAGATAATGTCGGCCATGACCGGGGAGCCGGCATCCTGCAGGCCGAGCTGCCAAGGCGACGGCTGCCCGACGCCGGCAAGCGCCGCTCCCGCGCTGGCCAACACGATCCCAACGGTCACCGCATATGCGGTCAAGCGTGAGAACACCGGCATCTGTCTCTCGGCTCCCTGTTTCTGATCTCGACGTTTCTGATCTCAACCATGACCGTCTGCGAGCGGCGCCGTCTATGCCCGGCGCAGACCGCAACAGTATGACGCCGCCTACGCCCCGCCCCCTCTTCCGGTTCCCACGAACGGGATTCGGCAAGAGACCACGGTCTGGTGCCCGGCAGCATCGGCGGGATGGGGGAACCCCAGCCCCTCAAACCATAAATCGGGGCCTACCGCAATGCATTCGACGGCCGTGCGCGGGCGCTGTGCGGCCGCTTGCTTCCTTCGCGCGGCCACAATGGCTTGATCTTGGTCCGATCTTGACTCCGCGGGCTCACCATGTACGGGAGGCGCGCGCGGCGACCGGCCTGCAGGCCGGTGATTCGCGGCGCCAACCTCTCCGACGGCGCGGCACTTAAGCAGCGGGGCGGCTGGTCAGGGGAAGACGATGATGGCCACTTTCAGTGTCGGGCAAATGCTGCGGCCAATGGTCTCGGCGCTCGGCGCCACCGTCATTGTGGTGGCGGCCGTCGCGGCCAGCGGCGGAGCGGCGGCGGCCCAGGGCGCGGTGCGCTCGGTCCATGGCGACTGGCAAATCCGCTGCGACACGCCGCCGGGCGCGCAGAGCGAGCAATGCGCCCTGATGCAGAGCGTGACGGCGGAGGACCGGCCCAATGTCGGACTGACCGTGATCGTGCTCAAGACCACCGACCAGAAGAGCCGGCTGATGCGCGTCGTCGCCCCGCTCGGCGTGCTGCTGCCGTCGGGGCTGGGCTTGAAGATCGACAACGTCGACGTCGGCCGCGCCGGCTTCGTACGCTGTCTGCCCAACGGCTGCGTCGCCGAAGTGGTCATGGACGACAAGCTGATCGAGCAAATGCGCACCGGCCAGACCTCGACCTTCATCATTTTCCAGACGCCCGAGGAAGGCATCGGCTTTCCCATGAGCCTGAAGGGTTTTGGCGAAGGCTACGACAAGCTGCCGTGACGCGTCGATGGACGATCGCTCGCGCTCGCCGTCAACCGAACTATCGATGTTTAGCGACCGGGGCGCTTGGCAGCATTCGCCGCCTCGGATGCCGCGACGCAACTGATGGAGCCGATGGTGTTGGCGCCGTATTGGACGTAACCGTTCGGCGTCGGTGCTGAATGCGCTGCGGTGATCGGCAGATAGATGTAGCAAATCGTGCCGTCGACGGGGTCGCGCCAGCGCTGCACAATCGTGTCCTGCAACGGCCCGGCGAATTGCCGCTCGAGCTGCATGCGCGGCAGTTTCGTCCACTCGCTTGGCTGGGGCCGCGGCTGTTGGGGCGGTTGCGGCTGCTGCGCGGCGGCGCGCAGCGGAAGGAGCAACAGACAGGCGGCAACGATGCCGGGTCGGAGAAACCACATCAGCATACTCCGCCTCGATTCGCCCGAACACCGTTCGCGGCAAATAAAAGCGCAGTCGTTGTACCAAGTGGACAGAGCTCCGACTACCAGGAGTATTGAACGCCGACGCGGCCGCCGAACTCGTTCGTGCTATTGACCGGGGTGAAGCCGAGGGACCCGGACAGTACGATATTGTTGCTGGCGCGCAGGAGACCGGTAAGGCCCATCGCGTTCTGGCCGCTGAACGTGCCGTAGTTGGCCGCAACCGCGAAGCTCTTGTTGTCCGGCAAAAAGCCGCCGCCCATCGCCATCGCCATGGCGACGCCGGCATTGGCTTGGTTGATCTGCGTCTGCAGTCCGGCGACTTGCGACGACATTCCGCTGGCGACGCTGTTGAGCTGCGCCACGTTGACCGCATCGGTCGGATTGACGCCCGGCGCGACGTTGGTGAGCACACGCGGATTGCTCGGCGTGCCGAACGACACCGTGTTTGGCGTAGTCGCCACCGAGCCTTGCCCGATCGCGACCGAGTTGGTCGCGCTGGACTGCACCACCGCTCCCGCACCGATCGCCGTGCCATTGACGGCTACCGCCGTGGCGCTTTGGCCGACGGCGACGGAGTTGGCGACCGTTGCGCTGGCGGAATTGCCGACGGCTGTCGCCGACGAAACGTTCGCGATACACGTCGGACAGGTGGTGTTGGAGAAATCGCCGAACGCCGCGCCGCCGCTCGACGCCGAGGCGGTGTTGCCGATGGCGATCGAGCCGGTGGCGAGCGCGCCGGTCCCGATCGCGATCGCGTTGACACCGGTCGCTTGCGCGCCAGATCCTTGCGCGATGGCGTCGGTGTTGGTCGCCCGCGCGCCGTTGCCGATGGCAATAGCGTTTGTAGCGCTGGCGAACGCCGCGTTGCCGGCGCCGGTCGCGCTGTTGCCGCCGATGGCAATGGCATTGGCGCCTTGCGCGGCCGCATTGGTGCCGATCGCGGTAGCGTAGGTCTGGCCAGCCGCCGTGGTGCCGGCGAGCGCGCCGAAGCCGAGCGCCGTCGTGCCGGCATTGCCGCTGGTGCCGCCGGCGCTCGCGCTCGAGCCGATTGCGGTGCTGTTGGCGCCGGTGGCGGTGCTGAACTGGCCGAAGGCGGCGGCTACAATCGCGTTAGCGCTGGCGCCCTGTCCAGCTGCCGTCGCGCCCCGGGCGTTGGCCGACGAATCGAAGCCGACCGCGGTAGCGTTGGTCTGGCTGGTCGCGGTCGCGCCGGCTTGCGCATTCTCGCCTATAGCAGTTGTTCCGGCATTGGTGGTACCGGAGCCGAATGTGCCGCCAGCGGCCGCGTTAAAACCAACGGCAGTCGAGTTATTGCCAAAGGCTTGAGAATTGTCTCCCGTGGCGGTGCTTTGCAGGCCGATCGCGGTCCCACCGACCGCGACGCTTGAGTTGCCGGTCGCACTCGTAAACGTACCGATCGCAATGGCGCTGCCGCCGCTTGCGGTAGCCTGTCGCCCGATTGCCACGGCGCTGTCGCCGGTCACCGTGTTATTAACGCCGAGCGCTACGCCAAAATTGGTGACCACAATGTTGCTGGCACCGATCGCCGTGTTGCTGGTGCCGCCGAGTGTAGGCGCGTTGCCGCACACCGTGGTGTTAGGATCACCGCCGTCATTGCCTGCGGGATTCGGACCGGCTCCGCCGTTGCTGCACTCGACGGCTTGCGCAGCAATCGGCATGAGCAGCAGGGCGGCGACCAAAGCGCAACCGACGGGCAGGAGGGTCCAGTGCCGGCTTCGCCGGCCGGGCCCACCGGTATCGCGCCGCTCCGTTGATGAAAAACCGTCCGCGCCTGCTTTCGCCGCCGCGCGCATTAACTTAGCCATTGCAGCCTCCGACATTGCCTCGGGCGGCTGCGGGAAACCGGGTTTTTTGGAATGACTCGTTCTTGCGGTTGGCCCGCGGACGCCCCTTAACCCACACAGATTAGTCCAAGCGGGGCCCATCGTCGTCGATAGGAACCCGCCCGAGCGCCCCGAGCCTAGCGGTTTCCTTGCCGGGCGGCTGTTGCAAGGCGGCAACAGCCCGCCAATATCGCAAATCTCACAGTGACTTGCTTTGCCTTTGATCGGTGACGCTTGTCACCTTGGCGTCACGATCATTATCTCATCCATTGCCATCTTTTCATCAGCAGCGAACAGGCAGCACGTCATGGATACCAAACTGGACACCAAGCAATATCCCGTGACCCACACCGATGCGGAATGGCACGAGCTCCTGACGCCGGAACAGTTTCGTGTCATGCGCGCGCACGGCACCGAGGCGCCGGGCAGCTGTGCGCTTAATTACGAAAAACGCGCCGGGACATTTTATTGCGCCGGCTGCGGCCAGCCGCTGTTTGCCTCGAAGAAGAAGTTCGAGAGCGGCACCGGATGGCCGAGCTTCAACGATCCGGTCGACGGCTCGGTCGAGACCTCGACCGACAGCAGCTACGGCATGGAACGCACCGAGGTGCATTGCAGCCGCTGCGGCAGTCATCTCGGCCACGTGTTCGAGGACGGACTGCCGCCGACGCATCTGCGCTATTGCATCAATGGCGTCGCGATGAACTTCAAGCCCGAGTAAGCTTGCGCGAATACCCGCTCCTGCAATCGGTGCGGCTTGGATCGGGCGCGCCGCTGTTGATTCAATTGCAGCGAAAGTTCCCCGCTAATCGTCGACAGCAACAAGACGTTGGCGGCGCCGATGAATGCGGCCAATTTCGGGCTTCGCGGCCGTCCCCGCAGTCACGAAATTGCAACTGGCCGCGGCAAAATTCCTGCTCGTTGGCTGCCATGAAATATGGAACAATGATGGTGCTGAACTGCCGGGCCGGAGCGCAATCGCTTACGATTTGATTCGATTGGCGCTCCGGGTTTTTGGTGGAGCATGATCATGTCGCAAAACCGGCCGCCGCTCTTCCCGATCGTGTTCTAGCTCAACCGCCGGAAGTAGCAGTCGATGAGCAATGCACGGGACTCGGCCATTCGTTTGCTGCAACTGACGATGATCGCCGCGGTGGTGCTGCCGGCGGCGGTGTTTGCTTATGCCGCCTGGGTCAGTTACCGCGACATCCATGCGGTTGCCGACGAGCGCATTGTCCGTTCGCTCGACGTCATGCAGGAGCAGGCGCTCAAGGTATTCCAGACCGTCGACCGGACCTTTGCCGAAGTCAATGAAATCGTCCGCGGCGAGACCGACGTCGATATCCGCGTCGAGGAGCCGCGGCTGCATGAGCGTCTTGTCAGCATTGTCGCGACAATGCCGCAACTGCATGCCATTCTGCTGGTCGGCCATGACGGGCGGCCGCTTGCCACCAGCTTGATCGGCGCGGTGCCGTTCGACGCAAACTTCAGCGATCGGGATTATTTCCAGGCTGAGCTGGAACGCGATTTGGGGACTTTTGTCAGCGACGTGCGCTCGGCGCGCCTGCCGGGAATGGGCACCGACTTCTTCGCTCTCGCCCACCGCCTGGAATCGCCCGACGGCTCATTCAATGGCGTCATCTCGGTCGCCGTGAGGCCGAATTACTTCGAGGACTTCTACACGTTGATCGGGCGCACCCCCGGCAGTTTCTATGCGCTGGTGCGCGCGGACGGCGCCTACCTCGCGCGCTATCCCGCGCCCAGCGATCGTTTGCAGCGATTGACGCCGGCCAGCGGCTTGCGCACCGCCATTGGCCACGGCCTCGATCACGGCCTCTATACGGTCAACTCCGAGATCGACGGCGTTCCCCGGCGCATCGGCTTTCGCAAGCTGCCGGGCTTTCCGGTCTACGCGCTGGCCGGCGTCAGCGATGCGGCGATGCTGTCCGAGTGGCTCTCCAGCATGGAAATGGACCTGCTGTTCGGACTGCCCGCCACGCTTTTGATTCTCGCCGTGCTCTGGATCGCACTGCGCCGCACCCGGCGGCTTTACGAAGAGGCCGATCGCCGCGAGGCGGCGGAGGGCGCGTTGCGCCAGGCGCAACGGCTCGAAGCGATTGGACAATTGACCGGCGGCGTCGCCCACGATTTCAACAACCTCTTGATGATCGTGAGCGGCAGCGTGCACCGGCTGCGCCGCGAATTGAGCGATGAGAAGCAGGTGCGGCTGCTCGACGCCATCGCCAATGCGACCACGCGCGGCGAAAGCCTGACCCGGCAGCTGCTGTCGTTCTCGCGCCGGCAGACGCTGCAGCCGAGCGTGATCGATCTCGCCGAATGGCTGGCGGAACTCAAGGACATGCTGAGCCGCTCGCTGCGCGGCGATATCGAAATCCGCGTGCTCGTTCCCAGGCGCCCCTGTCAGGTGAAAGTCGACCCGAGCGAGCTTGAGCTGGCGTTGCTCAATCTTGCCTTCAACGCGCGCGACGCCATGCCGTCGGGCGGCACGCTGACCATCATGGCGAAGCCCATCCTGTTGCGCGGGAAAGCGCGCGAAGAGGGCTTGAGCGGCGAATTTGTCGCCGTCCGCGTCGCCGACACCGGGGACGGCATTGCGCCGGACGTGCTGCCGCGGGTGTTCGAGCCGTTCTTCACCACCAAAGACATCGGCAAGGGCACCGGGCTCGGGCTTTCCCAGGTTTACGGCTTCGCCAGGCAATCGGGCGGCGCCGCCACCATTACCAGCGCGGTGCGCCGCGGCACCGCGATCACGCTGTTCCTGCCGCGCAGCTTCGAACTGCCGGCGCGGCCGCGCCAGCCCGCCGCTGCTGTCGGCGCCGCGCTGCCGGCCGGCACGGTGCTGTTGGTCGAGGACAACGCGGAAGTCGTCGATGTCGCCCGCGGCTACTTCATCGATCTCGGCTTTGCCATCAAAGTGGCGACCAGCGCCCAGGACGGCCTCGATCTTATCGAACGCGAAGGCGACATCAACGTGGTGTTCTCCGACATCTTGATGCCCGGCGGCCTGACCGGTCTGGAACTGGCGAAACTCGTGCGCGGGCGCTATCCGCGCATCGTGGTGCTGTTGACCACCGGGTATAGTTCGAGCGCGCAGGACGCGGTGCGCGAGGGCTTCGAAGTGCTGCAGAAGCCCTACGACCTGGCCGCGCTCGAACGCGCGCTGCTGGCGGCGCTCAAGGCGGCGGGCCAGATGACAGGCAAAGCGGCGGGCCGGCAGTCCGCTGCCGCGGCACAACACGCAACCGGATGACAACGATTGCGGCGATCGGGGTTGGCACGCCGTTACTGCTCATTCGCCGCATCCGTCCCCGGCGTCCAGAAGAAAACCTCGTCGCCGGACTGGTCCAGAATCCGCAGGCCGTCGGGGTTCTGCGGCATGTTCAAGGTTTCGAACAACGACTTCGCTTTCACTTTTACGCCTTCCAGATCGACGGCGATGTGGGTGAGCCGATCGAGCACGGCGCGCGCCTGATCCTTTTCCCGAATGCGGAAAAACTCGATCGTAAACATCATCGGGCGGGCCCTCGAGGCTCAGCCATGCTGCACGATCCGGGCGGCAACCATCGCTTGCGCCAAACGGACCGTTCGCCAGCCATGGTAAAGTTTCTTTTGCAAAATCCTAGCTTTCGCCGCTTTGCGGCTTAGCTACGGGGAGTTCGGATATCCCCCTAACAGCCGGGCAGTGGAAAAAGGCGTTCCCTATGCCGAACCCAGTGCCGAAAGTAAAATACATCTCGTCGCCAACCGAGATTCCCGCCGGCCAGAAGTATGTGCTGGTCTTGTTTGGCGACGAATATGGCCAAACCGCCCATCCACTTGGCCACACCATTACGGTGGCGCGCCAGCAGTCCAAGACCGTCAGCGAGCTTTCGTTCTTGACGGCGGTTCATACCGGCAAGGGGATCGCCAGGCAGGAAGGCATTCCGACGATCTTTGCCTGCAAATAGCGGGCGGCGCTTGTCCCGGCCAAACGGAACGCTCAAGATTTCATCGGCGTTGTCAGTCGGCCCGGGATCAGCCGCGGCCCCGGCCCGCGCTTTCGGCGCTTTTGAGATGGAAAATGCCGTTCAAAGGTTTCAGCGCTACGGGATTTGAGACGCGCCGCCAGCCGATCGCCTCGCGCTGGAAATTCCTCACCCACATGGCGATCGCGATCGGATTGTGGATCGTGCTGACGGCGGTCGGCCTGGCGATCGGGATTGCCGGTTATGCCGGTTTCGAGGGCATGTCGTTCGTCGACGCCTACGTCAATGCGGCGATGATCCTGTCGGGCATGGGCCCCGTGGGCGAACTCAAGACCACGGCCGGCAAGGTCTTTGCCGGGTCGTACGCGATCCTGTCCGGTCTCATTATCGTCATCGCCACCGGCTTCGTGCTGGCGCCGATTTTCCACCGCGTCCTGCACCGCTTCCACGTCGAGACGCAGAAGGATTGAGCCCGGCGTTGCGGCTCCGCCGGCTCAATTGAGCTTGATGCCGCCGGGGGCGAGTGTTTCCTCGTGCGCCTCGCTCGCTGCGACCGCCTGATCGGCGCCCTGCTGCAAACTCCAACCCAGCGAGCGGCAGGCTTCGAGCGGAATGCCGAACGACACCTCGAAGCCGTCCGCGGTCTTCAACGTGGCGATCAGGCAGGCTTGATCTTGGGCGCTCTCCAGCGACCATTCCCGCAGACCGAAGACGTAACGCGCGTCATCGTCGCCGGTGTGCTGGCGCAAGGCGCGCACTAACAGGCCCGGCAACGTCATCACCACCGATTCCGCCTGATCGAACGGCAGTTCCACGGTGACGGGCGCGCCTGCACTATCGATAAACTCGATCGCGATATTGCTGCCATCCGCCGCAATGCCGCAGGTCGTCAGTCTACTGCTGAGTATTTTCACGGCCGGATGGTCGCTTTCGGGTTTGCTTCACGTTATATTCAACAAGATATAACGATATCGGCCCGGCGAATGCAAGTGGCCCCGCCTCGCTGCCGTTCGGCGGCTACAAGGAATCCGGCTGGGGCCGCGAGATGGGCGAGTTCGTGCTCAACAACTACCTCGAAGTAAAGGGGGTCACGACCGTGCTGTAAGGCGCGGCAATCCGACGATCGCGATGCTGAAGCCCCGGGCCGGGCGAACGCGGCCCGGGGTTCTTTTTTGCATTAAACGCAGGCCGGATTGAATGGCCCTGGAGCATGACCCGTAAAGTCTGGGACGGCGACGGCCAGACCGGAAACCACTTGCTGCTGGTCAGCCCCGGGCGCCTCATGATAGGTTACATGTAACCTATTGGAGGATGATCGTGGCCTCGGCACCGAAGCGCAAGTCTTTCGGAAAAAAGCCCTCCCGCAAGCCCAAGCCCTCGCGCGTCAAGGTGCGGAAACATCGCGACCGGCTGCGCGCCTTGGGCCTGCGCCCGATCCAGATTTGGGTGCCGGACGTGCGGGCGCGCGGCTTTCGCGCGCAGGCGCATCGCCAGTCGCTCGCCGTCGCCGCGAGCGCGCATGCGCGCGCGGATCAGGCGTTCATCGACGCGATATCGGATCGGGGCGATGAATGAAGCGTGTTGAATGAAACGTGGCGACATTCATACCGTCGCCGGCGGCAAGGATTATGCGGGCAAGCCGCGCCCGGTCTTGATCGTTCAGGACGACCGCTTCGACGGAACCGATTCCATCACCATCTGCGCCTTCACCACCGACGCGACCGAGGCCCCGCTGTTCCGGCTTCCGGTCGAGCCGAACGCGCGCAACGGACTGGGTGTGCGCTGCCGTCTGATGGTGGACAAGATCACCACCGTGCCGAAGGCAAAGCTCGGCGCGCGTATCGGCCGCCTGGACGACGCCGATACCCTGCGTCTCAACCAGGCCGCCCTTGTGTTCCTCGGATTGGCGGTGTCGCCGAGGGCGAAGCGGTGAGGCGCCGCGCAGTTCGTAAGGCGGATTAGCCGAAAGGCGTAATCCGCCGTTTTGCGATTCCGAGTGGCGGAATACGCTGCGCTAATCCGTCCTGCGCGCTTGTCGCCGCCTCCTGATCTCGTTGAATGTGGCCAGCGCTCGTTCAAATTTGGTATTGAAGAGCCACATCGCATCGAGAATTTCGCGAAAAGTTGCAGTTTTCCTGGCGCGGTCGGCTTGGCCAAAAGCGAAGATGCTGTTGTTTCGCAGATATCCCAGGATCCTCGGGTCGGAAATTCTATAGTCCAACAACCTGCCTGACTTGAGAGCGGCCCGGGTCGGGCTCGGGATAATCTGAATGAGTTCGAAAAATTTCATTTGATCGATCGGATCCGGCAGAGTTTTGGCGATCATCGCCAGTTGCGGAAAAAGCTCGGCGTGCGCGCCCGCAATGGCGTCTCTCACGGCGGTCCAGTGGTTCAGCCGATGATCTAAATTGCCGATCCTTGCCTCTTCCATTTCATCGCGAGCGCTCAGTGCAGGGTCGATGGCTCTTATCGACTCTTTGATCGCGGCCCATTTCCTTTGACCATTTCGGTCTTCCGATGGACCTGTTTGCAAACTTCCCTTGTAGGTATTCGAGCGCGCATTTCCTGCGTTTTGCTTGCCGTTGGTCTCGGCAAAAAACAGCCCCAGGCTGATACGGCCCGCCGCTTCGGCAGTTGTTGCATCAAGGCCCCTGGCCCGCGCAATAGCGTATCCCAGCTCGACAACGTCTTCGAATGGAGTATCCGAGTTTTGCGCGTTGGCGGGCGGCGCCTCCAGGAAGTCGAAGAGGTTCCGGTACTCGTCGATCAGCGGCTCACTGTCGGCATCGAAGTACGCCGGCGGAATTCCGAATTTGTTGGGTCGTCCGATTTTGGACGGTACCGCGTCGGTAAGGTCTCTATAAGCACTCATCATGGCGATACGAGCAAGGTAGAGTGCCTGTCCCGGCAGGTTGGGCAGCCGTTGATTCGAATTGATCTGTGAGCGCCGCCGATTCAGGATCGACTTAAAGTCGTCCACCGCACTGTTGTAGGTATTGAGCGCGTCCGACTGTGATTTCGTGAGGGCGGCCGGTTGACCCGGTCCATTGGGCGATACAGTCGCGGCGGGTTGGGCTTGGGCGCGGGCTCCAAGAGGCCAGGCGGCCGCGGTTGCACCAAGCGCCTTGATAAACTCGCGCCGCCGCATTGCTACCGCCGTTCCATCACCGTTCCATGGCCGCTCGCATATTCCCTAAGTTATGACGCTCGGGTCCTCAGACAAAGCGCGTGTCGGCACCAATTGCAAACAGCAACCGCGAAGACCGGGAACTCTGCCCGCCACTTTTCGCAAGAGAGCCGTAGGATGGGTTGAGCCCATTGCGAAACCCATCGTCTTTACGGCTCCGGTTGATGGGTTTCGCTCCGCTCTATCCATCCTGCGCGTTGGGCGACGCCGATAGGCTCAGCGGCAGACGCGTACGCCGGCGCGCATGTAGCACTGTGTCGGGGGGGCCGCGGCCGCCGGCCGCCTGACCACCGCCACGCAGCGGCCGCCGCTCCAGTAATAGCCCGCCGCGCAGGCAACGACGGCATCGGCTTCGGGAACGGAGCTGATCAGCCAGAACAACCCGACCAAAGCGAAAGCGAGATATTTCATGACTTTCTTCTCCCGATTCGGTGCCCGACACTATAGTGCCGACGAATGGCGCACGGGAATAGCTCGCGGGAATAGCTCCAATGTCTAAGCGGACCGATAAATCGTGGCTCGTTTTCGTCAGCATTGAGAATTTTGAACACGACCGATGCGTCGACCTGTTCTCACGTCCCGACGGAAGCTACGGTTTTGAGGAGTTCCGGCGCGACGTCGAAGACCGAGGCGAGTGGACGCCGGTCCAGTATTATTCGGGCGCCAGTTATGCGTCGCAAGAGGCCGCGCTTGCGGCGGCAATGCGGTCCGTTGCGTGGTTGGCGGACGCGATCAAGCAAACTCCGTCCGCACAACGGCTGCTGCGAAATTCGACCTGAGACACAACCCAAATTTCCTTCGAAGCAACCACAACGGCGCATGACGCGAACCACGTTCCAATGGTAAAAAGATATCCAGTCAATTTAGCCGGGAAGTCTGCGCGCGCTCGCGCATTCGATAAAAATTGATCGCCTTTTTTGCTGTTTCCGTCTTCAGCTGCACAAACGTGTCGAAGTGCCGATCGACCTTGTGAGTTGAGGCGGTCTTTGTCTGCGCTTGGAGCAGCAAGATGGCCTTGACGGTGTCCCACGAAAGACCGGTCGCCTTAGCCAGGACGATGATCTGGTCCGACCGGTCATCGCTGAACGCACGCTCGATCAGGCCGACCGGTAAATCGCAGATGATCGACAGCGCGATGATTGTCTCATCGAACTTTGCCGAGCCTGCAAATTCGGCTAACTGAGCCTCGCCCAGTTTGCCCGTTTCGTGCAGCAACCGAATATAGGCATGCGCAGCGCCGTAACTTGCGGACCTCTCTCGTGTTCGCGTTTGGATTTGGTTGGTTGCCTGTGCGATGATTTCGACAATGAGGCCGGCTTTACCTGGGTCCTTTTTCGTCAGTTCGCGCTTGACGGTTTCCGAGGCGTCGGCGAACAATTTCAGCAGATGCGGCCGGGGAATCTCCGGGCGCGACCAGATGCACGCTGCAAGGTCGCCGTCGCTTGACGAACGCCGAACCAGCGTGGAATAGCCGAATTCGGAGAACGCCGCGCTGGGATTTGCCGCCGTGCTCAAAACCACTTGCTGGTTGCCCCGCTCGACAAGGATGTCGGTCACGGATTTAACGAGTGCGTCGCGACGCGAAATGGCAAGAAGGTGCTCCTGGCTCTTGGTTCTGGCGCCCTCGACCAGCGTCGTATTGTCCACCCGCCCGGAGTGCGAGAGAATCGGCCTGGCGACGACGATCGCGTCGTCCAGCGCCAGCCGGCGAACGATGTTAGGTGGCGCGTCGGGAAGCCTCGCCAGAACATGACCGAAGGCCGCGCGGGCGGCGATTTCGATTTCCTCGACGAGGCGACCCATGACGTCGTCGAACAGGGCTATTTGCTCGTCGGACAATTTGCCCGACCCGAGCACGAACAGATCGGTCACGCGCCGCAACATCGCCGCCCGACGCCCGATATCCTTGCCCGCAATGACTTCTTCGAGCTGGTCGATCAGGTTTTCATCTTCGAGTCGGTCGATCAGTCTTTCATGCACGCCGGTCATCTGCTCCCCCTAGGTAAGGGCTTCCTGCGCAGCAAGTCGATGCAACGCGGCTTTCCGTTATGCGGCCGCCACTGCCCGCCCCTTTCGTTCAAGGGCGGAGAGATCGAGTTCGGCGACGGGGCTCGGTCGGCCGAACCAGTGGCCTTGGAGCTGATCTACGCCCGCGGCCTGCAGTAACACCAGGTGCTCTTGGGTTCGGCGGGAGGGTGGGTTCGGTACGCGGCGTTGCCGGCCTGCCTGGATCGTGACTTCGATCAATCGCTGCGGCAAAACCGGAAACCGGGCAGGAAACCGGGCATATGGCACCTGCCGGGAGGACCAACCACGCGACATGCGGGTCTCCAAAGCAGTCAATCAAATAACGCATGGAAGCCGCGTTGCCCCGCTTTAGGGCTATCATCTGCTGGTGGTCTTTTTTTCGAGTTAAGCAGCGGGATCAGCCGGGCTTTCATCGTTTAAATTACGTAAACCCTGCCGTCGTTGTCATTTCGCAGCGCAATACTTTGCCGGATCGTTGACCGTCGCCTGCGAGATCTGCACGCATATCCGCCCCCGCGAAGTGAAACGAAGCGGGGGAGGGGGACCACACGAAGTGTGGTGGAGGGGGCGTGCAGCAGTGGAGCGAGCCTCTAGGCCGACGCCCCTTCCACCACGCAAGTGCGCGGTCCGCCTTCCCCGCTTCGCGGGGCAGGATGAAAATCTCACTCTTCCCCGATCTCGCGCAAAATCTCGGCGGTGTGTTCGCCGAGCCGCGGCGAGGGGCGTTCGGCGGCCATCGGCATGCCGTCGATCATGATCGGGGTGCGCACGCCGGGTATCTTGCCGCCCGTCGCGGCGGCGCTCGGCAGCTCGAGTTGCATGCCGCGATGGATGACTTGCGGATCGGAAAAAACCTGGGCGAGATCGTTGATCGGGCCGGCGGGCACGCCGACGGCTTCGAGCTTCTGCAACAGCTCGGCGCGCGGGATGCGTGCGGTCAGCGCGCAGAGGCGCTCGACCAGCTCGGCGCGGTGCGCGAGCCGGCCTTTGTTGTCCTGGTAGGCCGGCTCCTTGGCGATTTCGGGGGCGCCCAGCACGCCGCACACTTTGATGAACTGGCTGTCACTCGCGGAAGCGATGATGATCTCGCCGTCGGCGACCGGAAACACCTGATACGGGACGATATTGGGATGCGTGTTGCCGGCGCGATGCGGCACTTGGCCGGAGACCAAATAGTTGAGCGCCTGATTGGCGAGCGTGCCGACGGTCGAATTGACCAGCGCGGTATCGACATAGCCGCCGCGCCCAGTTTTTTCCCGCCGCGCCAGCGCCGCGAGGATGCCGACCGCCGAATAGACGCCGGTGAACAGATCGGACGCCGGCACGCCGATGCGCATCGGCTCGCCGTCGGGCGTGCCGGTCAGATCCATGTAGCCGCCCATGCCCTGCGCCATGAGATCGTAGCCGGGGCGCGAAGCATAGGGGCCGGTCTGGCCGAAGCCGGTTACCGAGCAATAAATCAGCCGCGGGTTTTCCGGCGCGAGGCTTGCGTAGTCGAGGCCGAACTTGGCGAGGCCGCCGACCTTGAAATTCTCGATCAGCACGTCGGAGCGGGCCGCGAGCTTCTTGACGATGCGCCGGCCTTCTGCGCTTTCAAAATCGACCTCGATCGAGCGCTTGCCGCGGTTGGTGCCGTGAAAATACGCGGCACTGAGATGGCCGCCGTCAGCGGCCGGGACGAAAGGCGGGCCCCAGCCGCGGGTATCGTCGCCCGCCCCCTTGCGCTCGACCTTGATCACGTCGGCGCCGAGATCGGCAAGAATTTGCCCCGCCCACGGCCCTGCCAGGATACGGGCAAGCTCCAGCACGCGCAGACCGGCCAACGGACCCGGCATGAAAAACTCCTTACACAACGCGGCGACCGCGCCGCGGCGCCGTTACCTGACAAACGGGCGCCAGTTTGTCTACGGCCCCGCCCCGTCGTCCCCGCATGCGGGGGAGGGTCGCGGACGAGCTTGTTATCGCGGGGGACCGTCATTAATTGTTTTGGTGCCGGGCGTAGGGGTGGGTCGGATGGTTTCGGTGAACACCTCGTTCTTCAGCGAGATGCTGCAGAGCATCGCCGACCGGAGCCGCGCATTGATCCGGCGCGACCGCCGCGGGCCGACGCGCGAGTCCGACGGTCTGGTCGAGCTCTGCGAGGCGCTGCTGTCCGGCCGCGGCGAGGCCTCCGGCGTGGCGCTCGCCAATGAGATTCTTGAAGATTATGCGGCGCTGACGGTCGGGCCGCGCATCGCCTTCTTCGAGACGCTGGCGCGGACCTTCGGCTACGACAGCGCGCGCATCGATGCCGCGATCGCCGCCTGGCGGGAGCAGCCGTCAGCCGACGCCGCGGCCGAGCTTAATCGCGCCAGCGAGCCGCGCCGGCTCGAGCTGTTTCGAAGGCTCAATCTGGCGCCCAACGGCACCGCGGCGCTGGTGCGCATGCGCGAGCAACTGCTCGACGCCATGGACCACCGCGACGATCTCGCCATCGTCGATAACGATTTTGTCCACCTGTTCTCGTCCTGGTTCAACCGCGGCTTCCTGGTGCTGCGCCGCATCGACTGGTCGACCTCGGCTTCGATCCTGGAAAAAATCATCCACTACGAAGCCGTGCACCAGATTCGCGACTGGGAAGATTTGCGGCGGCGCATCGATCTGCCCGACCGCCGCTGCTATGCCTTCTTTCATCCGGCGCTGGTCGACGAACCGCTGATCTTCGTCGAGGTGGCGCTGACCCGCGACATACCGGGCGCGATCGCGCCGATCCTGTCCGACAAGCGCGAGGCGGTCGACCCGGAACGGGCGACCACGGCGGTGTTCTACTCGATCACCAGTTGCCAGCGCGGTCTTGCCGGCGTGAGCTTCGGCCATTTCCTGATCAAGCAGGTGGTGGAGGAAGTCTCCCGCGCGCTGCCGCGCATCGGTACCTTCGTGACGCTGTCGCCGGCGCCGAATTTCGCGGAATGGCTCAGGCGCGAGCGCGGCAACGAAGCCTCGCTGGTGCTGGACGAAGACGATCGCGACGCGCTGGCCGCACTCGACCGCGCCAATTGGTGGCGCGAGCCGGATGTATTGGCGCGGATCCGCGAACCGCTGTTGCGCGCCGCCGCCTGGTACTATCTGCGCGCCCGCAATGGCCGCGGCCTGCCGGTCGATTCGGTCGCGCGCTTCCATCTCGGCAATGGCGCGCGGCTGGAACGGCTCGACTGGCTCGGCGACACCTCCGAGCGCGCGCTACAGCAGTCCCACGGTCTGATGGTGAATTACCTCTACGATCTCGATTACATCGAGCAGAACCACGAGGCCTATGCGCAGCAGCACGCGGTCGTCGCCGCGAGCAGCGTGACCCGCCTGGTACGCTCCCCGGTGCGGGAAATCGCCCCGATTTCGGGGTAACTTTCCCTCCCCCCTTGTGGGGGAGGGCAGGGCGGGGGGTCGTGAGGCGACGCGCGCGCTTTGACGTTAGCGCCAAACCTCCCGACCCGCACCCCTAACCCCTCCCCACAAGGGGCAGGGGAACTGAAATTGCCGTCGGGAAAATCAGATGCCAAACCTTCTCGGCATTCTTGAAACCGCGCTCTATGTCGAGGAATTCGAGCGCGCGTGCCCGTTCTACGAACAGGTGCTCGGGCTCAACAGCATTTACCGCGATCAGCGGCTGTGCGCCTACGACGTCGGCGGCCGCGGCGTGCTGCTGTTGTTCTTGCGCGGCCGCTCGTTCGAAACCGTGCATCTGCCCGGCGGCACCATTCCGCCGCATGACGGTCATGGGCCGGTGCATATCGCGTTCTCGATCGCCGCCGATGAGCTTGCGGCCTGGGAAGAGCGGCTGGTGGAGTCGGAGATCGTCATCGAAGGCCGCACCAAATGGCCGCGCGGCGGCGAGAGCGTTTATTTCCGCGATCCCGACGGCCATCTCGTCGAGCTGGCGACGCCGGGACTTTGGCCGGGCTATTAGCGCATGATCCCGAAGAGTGGATGCCGGTTTTCGGAAAAGATCATGCGCAGACAAAGCATTTACGACTTGCCGTACACCGGCACCACGCCGCCGCGGGTGACGCGATTGTCCGGCGAAGCGAGGAACAGGATGGTCGCGGATACGTCCTCGACCTTCGGCCACAAATCGTAATTGGCTTTCGGCATGGCCGCCCGATTGGCCGGCGTGTCCATGATCGAAGGCGCCACGGCATTGACCAGAATGCCGTCCTTGGCCACTTCTTCGGCGAGCGCGGCAGTGAGCGCGGCCACGGCGGCTTTGCTCGCGGTATAGGCCACCATGCCGGCGCCGCTTCGCCATTCGAGCGCGGGCCGTGCGGCGACGTTGACGATGCGGCCGCCTTTGCCGCCCGCGTTACCGGTCATGGATTTCACCGCGGCGCGGCAGCAGAGCAGGCAGCTGACGAGGTTCATATCGATCTGCTGCCGTATCGTCGCGACGCTGGTTTCGCGCAGCGGCCCGGCGGCAAAACCGCCGGCGAGGTGGATCGAGGCCCAGAGCGGCGCGATGCCATCGTAAAGCCGGCCGACCGCATTCTCATCGGTCAGGCTGCCGGTGACGGTCAGCGAGACGTGCTTGTGGTCGCGCAGGCGGAAGCGCTGCGCCTCAGCTTCATCGCGGCACGGCACGTGGCAAACAGCACCGGCTTCGAGCAGGGCCCCAACCAGGGCAGTGCCAAGCGCGCCGGCGCCGCCGGTGATGACGATATGACGATCGCGGAAATCCATAGCGCGTTACCTATGGTCTTGATGATAAGGAACGTCGGTCGGGGATAGATTACATGGCCGATTTCGATCTCGCCATCATCGGCGGGGGCATCAATGGCGCCGGCATCGCCCGCGACGCCGCTGGCCGCGGGCTGAAGGTCGTGCTCATCGAGCAGAACGATCTCGCCTCCGGAACCTCGTCGGCGTCTTCGAAGCTGATCCACGGCGGCTTGCGCTATCTGGAGCACGGGGCGCTGCGGCTGGTGCGGGCCGCGCTCGGCGAACGCGAGGTGCTGTTGCGCATGGCGCCGCATCTCATTCGGCCGCTGCGCTTCGTGCTGCCGCTCGATGGCGCCGCCGGGCGCTCGCCGATGATGCTGCGGCTCGGCCTCCTGGTCTACGACCTGATCGGCCGCCGCGAGATCCTGCCGGGCACGCGCGCGCTCGATCTCATCACCGATCCGGCCGGCCAGCCGCTGAAGCGGAGTTTCCATCACGCCTACGAATATTCCGACTGCTTCGCCGACGATGCGCGTCTCGTCGTGCTCAACGCGGTCGATGCCGCCGAACGCGGCGCCGTGATCCGCACCCGCGCCCGCTGCGTGCGCGCCGAGCGCGGCGACACCTGGCGGCTCGTCCTTAACGCCCGCGGCGAGCGCGACGTGATGACCGCCCGCGCGCTGGTCAACGCCGCCGGCGCCTGGGTGGAAACCGTCACTGAAACCGTGCTGCGGCAAGGATCGCCGCAGCGGCTCCGCCTCGACAAAGGCAGCCACATCGTGGTGCGGCGCCTCTACGACCACGACCGCGCTTATATCCTGCAGGCGGCCGAGGGCAGGGTCGTGTTCGCGATTCCCTTCCAGCGCGATTTCACTTTGATCGGCACCACCGATCAGAGCTTTGTCGGCGATCCGGCAGCGGTGGCGCCGACCGGTGAGGAAATCGACTACCTTTGCGGCGTGATCAGCGCCTATTTCCGCGCCACGATCGTCGCCGCCGACGTGGTGTGGGCCTACGCCGGCGTGCGCGCGCTCTATGACGACGGCGCCCGTAAGCCGCAGGACATCGGACGCGACTACGCGCTGATCCTCGACAAAAGCCACGGCGAGGCGCCGCTGCTCACCGTCTATGGCGGCAAGCTGACGACGTTCCGGCGCCTCGCCGAGGATGTGCTGGCGCGGCTGTCGCATTTTTTTCCGCCGTCGCAGCCCTGGACTGCGAAGAGCCCGTTGCCCGGCGGCGATTTCGTCTATGACGGCGTGCCGGCGCTCGTTGCCAGCACGCTGCGGCGGTGGCCGTTTCTCGCCGAAGATCATGCACGCCGGCTGGTCGACGCCTATGGCACGCGCGTGGCGAACGTGCTGAAGACGGCAACCCGGCTGGACGATCTCGGCATCTGCCTGGGCGCCGATCTCACCGCGGCCGAGGTGCGCTATCTGATGACGACGGAATGGGCGCAAACCGCCGATGATGTACTGTGGCGCCGCTCCAAGCTCGGCTTGCGTTTCTCCGCGGCGGAGCGGATCGCGCTTGAGCGCTTCATGGCGCAGCAGGGCAAGTGAACGAGGTTATTGCGGCGCATGCTTGATACCGCCCTCGTGCTTCTGGTCATTGCCGGCTTATTGATCGTTGTGGGCTTGAGCCAGCCGCTTGCCGCCCGCCTGCGGCTGCCGCAAACCGCCGTGCTCGCGGCGGTCGGAATCGGGATCGGTGCGTTGCCGCAGCTTACGGTTCAATTGAACCTTTCCCATTCCGTCGACGCCGCCGCCGAAATGTTTGCCGATCTGCCGGTCAATTCGGTCATCTTCGTCTACGTGTTTCTGCCGCTATTGGTATTCGAGGCCGGAATTGCCACCGACGTCAAACGCATCGTCGAAGATGCCGCCGCGATATTGCTGCTGGCGGTGGTCGCGACGCTGATCACGGCCGCTGCGGTCGGCTTGGCGCTGTGGCCGTTCGCGCACTTTCCCATGGTCGTCTGCCTTTTGGTCGGCTCCATTGTCGCCACCACCGACCCGGCGGCGGTGATCGCCATATTTCGAGACGTCGGCGCGCCACGGCGATTGACCCGGCTGGTGGCCGGCGAATCGCTCCTCAATGACGCGGCCGCCATCGCCCTGTTCATCTTGTTGCTTGGAGTCATCCAGGCCGGACGCCAACCGAGCGCCCTTGAGGGGCTCAGCGAGTTCGTGGTCTTGTTTGTCGGCGGCGGCATCCTCGGCTATTTCGCCGGCCGTCTGTTGCTCTGGATCGTCGATCATGTGTCCGGCGACCGCCTTGCACAGGCAACACTGACGCTTGCGTTTGCTTATCTGTCGTTCATCGCGGCTGAACGCCTGGTTCATGTTTCCGGCGTCGTTGCCGTGCTCGCGGCGGGCCTGACGGTGAGCGCCATCGGACCATCGCGGATCGCGCCGCAGAACTGGTCGTTCCTCACCGACCTGTGGGAACAGCTCGCGTTTTGGGGTCAGTCGCTGATCTTCGTGCTGGCCTCTATCCTGGTGCCCCGGCTGCTGGTCGACATCGGATGGCGCGACGTGTTTCTTTTGGCCGTGCTGATCGCGGCGGCGTTTGGGGCGAGAGTGTTCGTCTTGTTCGTTCTGTTGCCGCCGCTCGAGCGGCTTGGGCTCGTCCAGCATATCAACGCCGCTTACAAGCTCGCGATCATCTGGGGCGGTCTGCGCGGCGCGTTGACGCTGGTCTTGGCGCTCGCGGTTACGGAAAACGATGCGCTGTCGCACGAAACCCAGCGTTTTGTTGCGGTCCTTGCCACCGGCCTCGTTCTGTTCACGCTTTTTGTCAACGGGACGACGTTGCGGGCCGTCATCCGCTTCCTTGGGCTTGATCATCTTTCCGCGCGCGACGAGTTGCTGCGCGACCATATTCTCGCATTGTCTTACGTCGAGGCGCGGGACGCCGCGCAGGACATCGCCCGCACGCACGCACTTTCGCCGGAGACCGTCGAGCGCGTGATCGCGCCGTACCAAGCCAGGATCGAGGCGGCGGAGGCGGATGACGCAGCGATGCCCGGCCTGACGGAGGCGGATCGGCTGGCGATCGCGCTCGTTGCGCTGGGCAACCGGGAACGGGTGTTGATCATCGACATGCTCAGAGACGGAGTGGTCTCGCCCGGGGTCGTCCAGAACCTGCTCGGCAGCGCGGACGCGCTGACCGAAGCGGCGAGGAGCGATGGCCGCGCGGGTTATGAGAAGGCCGGCGACGCGACGCTCGCGCACCCGCTCGGTTTCCGCCTGGCTTATTTTCTCTACCGCCGCTTTGGCGTCGTCTGGCCACTCGCCGATCGGCTTGCGGAGAGGCTCGAGATCCTGCTGGTCACGCGTTTTGCCATCGAGCGTTTGATCCGCTTCAACGACCAGCAAATCTCCCGGCTGTTCGGTGCGCCGATCGCCGCGGCGACCCGCGAGATCGTGGAGCGGCGGCAGCAGGCGCTCGAAAGCGCCCTTGATGCGCTCCGTCGGCAATATCCCGATTATCTCGCGGAACTGGAGGTGCGATTTCTGCGCCAGTCGACGCTGCATCGTGAAATGGCCCGATATCAGAGCCTGTTCGACGAAGGGCTCATCTCGCGCGAGATTTACGATGATTTGACACGCAGCACGCAGGGAACGGCAGCGGCGCGGCAGCGCCCGCCGTTTGATATCGGCCTCGATACTCACCTGCTGGTGAAGCGGCTCGACCTGTTGGCTGCCCTCGATGAAGCTCAGCTTGAAAGCGTGTGCCGGCTGCTGCGGCCGCGCCTCGCGGTCCCGTTCGAACAGATCATTCGCAAAGGCGAACGCGGCGACGCGGTGTATTTTATCGCCTCGGGCGCGGTCGAGGTGATTCTGCCGGAGCGCCGCGTGCGCATCGGCGCCGGCGAGTTCTTCGGCGAATTAGCTCTGCTGTCGGGGCGGCCTCGACAGGCCGATGTGGCCGCGCTCACCTATTGCCAGTTTCTGATGTTGCGGCGAACCGATTTTGAATTGTTCATGCAGGCCAATCCGGAGGCGAGGGACACGATCCTGCGCGTTGCCGACGCGCGGCGACGGGCCAATAGATCGGATCGCGACGGATCTCCAGAGGCCGACGAGGTCTAGCTCCAAAACTCGGCGCGCCCTGAAACGTCGCGCAAACGCTCCGACGCGCGGCGCGCTCAACCGACAAGGCGGCCCGGTTTTTGCGGGCCGTGTTGCGTTCGCAAAGAAATTCGATTGCGTCAGATTTTATCGATCCATTTGAAGCTGATTTAACGAGGTTATGGTGAAACAGTGGGGCGAATTTCATCGTTTTCAGGGCCCGGAAAGCGCATGGGGGACATCGAACCGGTGATACGGCAGATCGCAAAGCAGCTTGCGCTGCTGAAGGTGCTCGTTGTCGACGACGAGCACACCATGCGCAAGCTGACGCGTTCTCAGCTGCAGGCGATCGGCGTCAAGACCATTTATGAGGCCGCCGACGGCCGTCGCGGCCTCGAAGCGATCTGCACGATGACGCCGGACGTCGTCATTCTCGACTGGGAGATGCCAAGCCCGAACGGCCCGGAATTCGTGCGGCGGGTGCGTTCGCCGTACGAATTCCCACAGCCCGACGTGCCGATCATCATGCTCACGGGCCATGGCGAGCGCACGCGCGTGGAGGAGGCGGTGCGATTGGGCGTCAACGAATTTCTGCTCAAGCCGGTCTCGACGAAAGCCCTGCTCGCGCGTTTCGTCTCCATCCTCGGTAGCCCGCGCCGGATGGTGAGGAAGGGCGATTATTACGGGCCCGAGCCACGCCGGTTGTCCAGCTACAAGCCGGAATCCGATCCCGGCTTCGGCGATGTCTTCTATCTCGAGTGAACGCCGGTGGCAGCTCGCGCGGTATTAACGGAACACTCACCACGTCGGCGGCAGCGGCGGCTGCCCCTGCCGCGCGGGCTCCGGAATGCGGAGGTCGCCTTTACCAAGCCGCAAGGCGCCCGTGATCTGATGCCCATTACGCCCAACAAGTGAAATCGCTTTGGCCGATTGAGTCATGTCATCCAAGCTGTCGAAAAAGAACGTTGCGGATATCATTGGCGGGCTTTGCGTGCTGGTGGTCGATGACAACCAGTACATGCGCAAGATGATCCGCAATCTCCTGGTCAATTGCGGCGTCAAGGACATCTACGAGGCCGGCGACGGCATCTCCGCGCTCGACACAATTCGTACCGTGGGCCCCGATGTCGTGATCCTCGACTGGGAGATGCCGCTGCTGAACGGCGCCGAGCTGGTGCGGATCGTGCGTTCGCCCGGCGTGTTCCCGATGCCGGACGTGCCGATCATCATGCTCAGCGGTCACGGCGAGCGCTGGCGCGTGGTCGAAGCCGTGCGCCTTGGCGTCAACGAGTATCTGATCAAGCCGGTATCGGCGAAAGCGCTGTACGACCGGCTGGTTTCGATTATGGCGCTGCCGCGCCCGACCGTGCAGATGGGCGACTATTACGGCCCGGAGCCGCGCAAGCTCGCCGCCGATAGCGTCGAAGATATCAACCTCGCCGCATCACTCACCGAAGTAGTGGTGAACTGACGCCGCCTGTCCGCCGCTGTTGAGCCGCGATGAACGGCGTCGCCGGGGCATTTGTCGATTATTTTGATTTGCGTTACAAACGCTCTGGACACTTTCCCGCCCGCCGCGGCCGATAGTGGGAATGCAGAGCGTCGGATCGAAACGAGATTTTGCGCCGTGGACCGATCCGAACCTGCGTCCGCTGCTGCGCGTCGAGGCTTTGACCAAGCGTTTCGACGGCTCGGCGGTCGTCGATCATCTGTCGCTCGATATTTATGAGGGCGAGTTCTTTGCCCTGCTCGGACCATCGGGCTGCGGCAAGACGACATTGTTGCGCCTGATCGCGGGCTTCGAGCGGCCGAACGCCGGTCGCATTTTGCTCGACGGGATCGATCTCGCGTCGGTGCCGCCCTACCGGCGCCCCGTCAATATGATGTTTCAGAGCTACGCCCTTTTTCCCCACCTCAATGTCGAGGCCAATATCGGCTTCGGCCTCAAGCAGGAAGGCCTGCCCCGGCGGGAGATCGCGCTGCGCGTCGCCGACATGCTCGCCGCAGTGAAACTGCAGGGCTTCGGCGGCCGCAAGCCGCATGAGCTATCCGGCGGCCAGCGGCAGCGCGTGGCGCTGGCGCGTTCGCTGGTCAAGCGCCCGCGCGTGCTGTTGCTCGACGAACCGATGGCCGCGCTCGACAAGAAGCTGCGCGGTGAGACCCAGTTCGAGCTGATGGAGCTGCAGCGAAGCCTCGGGCTGACCTTTATCATTGTCACCCATGACCAGAGCGAGGCGATGACCGTTGCCAACCGCATCGGCGTGATGGACCGCGGCCGGCTGATGCAAGTGGCGCCGCCGGCCGAAATCTACCAGCAGCCGAACTCGCGGTGGGTCGCGGACTTCATCGGCGACGTCAACCTGTTCGAGGGTCGGCTCGGCGACGATGGTCGAAGCGTCGAGGGCACGGAAGCCGGCCGCCTGCGCGTGGCCGCAAAGGCGGACGCCGAGCCCGGCGCAATGGTTTGGGTCGCGGTGCGGCCCGAGCAGGTGCGCATCACCTGCGACCCGCCTTTGCCCGGCCTGGACAACTGTGTCGCCGGGACGGTTGTCGACATCGGCTATCTCGGCGACATCTCGATCTACAAGCTGCGCATCCGCGGCGGCGTGCAGGTCAAGGCGGCGGTCGCCAATGTCGGGCGCTTCGCCGAAAGCGCGGTCGCGTTCGACGAGCAAGTGTGGTTGAGCTGGCCGGCCGAGGCCGCGATCGTGCTGACGCGGTAACGTTGGTCAGCGGGCAGGACAACGAAAACGCCATGCAGTGGCAGCAGGAGCACTCGTTCTGGCGACGGCTCATTGTGCGGATTCCGTACGCCTGGCTGCTGGTTTTCTTTCTCGTGCCGTTTCTGATCGTGCTCAAGATCAGCCTGTCGCAGACGGCGATTGCGCAGCCACCCTATACGCCGGTGCTCGACCTGGCGGCTGGCTGGCAGGGCCTCAGCGCTTTTTTTGCCGGGCTGACGCTCGATAGTTACGGCCTGCTTGGGTCCGATCCGCTCTATCTTCTGTCCTACCTCAAGAGCGTGGAGATTGCCGCATTCTCGACGCTCATCCTGCTGCTTGTCGGCTACCCCATTGCCTACGCGATCGCGCGCACTCCGCGACGCTGGCAAGCGGTGCTCGTGCTGCTCACCGTGCTGCCGTTTTGGACGTCGCTTCTGATCCGCATCTATGCCTGGATGAACATCCTGCAGCGCGACGGGCCGCTCAACGACGTGCTCATGGCGCTCTCGATCGTCAAGGAGCCGCCGGCGTGGCTCTCGACCGACACCTCCGTCTATATCGGCATCGTCTATTCCTATCTGCCGTTCATGGTGTTGCCGCTCTACGCGACCCTGGAGAAACTGGACGAGTCGCTGCTCGAAGCGGCGGCCGATCTCGGTTGCCCGCGCTGGAAGACGTTCTGGCTGGTGACCTTGCCGTTGTCATCCTCGGGCGTGATCGCGGGCGTGCTGCTCTGCTTCATTCCGATCGTCGGCGAATTCGTCATCCCGGATCTGCTAGGCGGCTCGCAGTCGCCGATGATCGGGCAAACGATCTGGGTGGAATTCTTCGGCAACAAGGATTGGCCGGCCGCGGCTGCGGTTGCCGTCGTGCTTGTCTGCCTCCTGGTCACGCCGATCGTCATCTATCAGCACCAGGCGATGCCGGCCGTGGAGCGGGAGTAAGATGCGCAAGGTTTCCGCCTTCAATCTCGCCGCCATCGTGGTCGGTATTACTTTTCTCTATCTGCCCATCGTCGTATTGGTGATCTATTCGTTCAATGCGTCGCGGCTGGTCGCGGTGTGGGGCGGCTGGTCGACGCATTGGTATGCGGAGCTCCTCGATGACGCGCCGTTGGTCGATTTCGGCCTTGATCAGCCTCCGCCTCGCGCTCGTTTCCGCGACCGCGGCCACCATTCTGGGAACGCTCGCGGCACTGGCGCTGGTGCGTTTCGGCCGCTTCCGCGGCCGGCTCCTGTTCGCCGCCATGATTTACGCGCCGCTGGTCATGCCCGAGGTGATCACGGGTCTGTCGTTGCTGCTGCTGTTTGTAGCCATTGCGGTGGACCGCGGTTTTTGGACGGTAGCCATTGCCCATACCACCATGGCGATGTGCTTCGTCACCGTGATCGTGCAATCGCGGCTCGTCGACTTTGACATGAGTCTCGAAGAGGCCGCGATGGATCTCGGCGCGCCGCCGCTGCGCACCTTTCTGTCGGTGACCTTGCCGCTGATCCTGCCGGCCATCGCCGCCGCCTGGATGCTGGCGTTTGCGCTGTCGCTCGACGATCTGGTCATCGCCAGTTTCACCACCGGCCCGGGCGCGACGACGCTGCCGATCCGCATCTATTCGGAAGTGCGCCTCGGGGTGAAGCCGGAGATGAATGCGGTCTGCAGCATCATGGTCGGCGTGGTCGGTATCGCCGTCATCGCCGCGTCGCTGCTTGCCAAGCTCACTGGAGCCCGGGGCTCGGCACGGGCGTAACGGCCGCCAATCGCGCGACCGGCCAGCCTACTCCGGACTTTTTGCTGGCGGCGGCGGCGCCGGCGCGCTGGATACCGCGGGAGCCGCCATCAGTCTGTCAATCACCGAACGTACGGCGGCGCCGGCGTTGCGAGCCTTGATGGCTTCGAGCAACGGCGCGGCCGCGCCGGAACGGCGGATCAGGCTCTGCGCATCCGGCAGCATGATGGGATCATCCCATTGACCCTGGACGACGAACGGCAGGTCGAACTCGTTGGCGGTCGCGCTTGAAACCAGCGTAGCGACCCCTTTGAGGTCGAGATCGCGCGTCGGAACAGAGACTTGGCCGCCAACTGTCAGCCGCACGGCCGGACCGTCGAGATGCACGTCATTGACCGACACCTCGCCCTGCTCGATCTTGAGGTTGAGCGCGAACTTGTCGAATGGGGTGCGGCCGGTACGGAAGTCGCCGTTGCCCGACAGCGGCCGGCGCTCCAGCCGGCGCAGCAGTTGCTCGACATTGATACCGGCAATCGCGCCGTCATGGGCCGTGAGACTTGCGGTGCCGTTGAGCGTGCTGGTCACCGCTAGAACAGAGGCTCCCGATCCCTCGATATCGAGCGCCAGGTTGCCGCGGCCTTCGAGCTTGCGAACCCCGAATACCTGGCCGAGACAGCTTTCGAGCTCGACGTCGGCGAATTGCAGGTGCGAGGTCACCGCGACACCGCCGTCGGCGCTGGCGACGCCGAGCGAACCTCTGGCGACGCCGCCGAAAGCCTGCGATTCCCCGACCGTGACGTCGAGCTTGCCGTTGCGCATGTTGGCGGCGATTGCCGTTCGACCCAATTGCGCGTTCGCTATTTTAATGCTGGCCGCCGAGAGCCGCAGATCGAGATCGAAGTCGGCGAGGCCTTCCAGCGCTATGGGTAGTTGATCCCAGCTGCGTTCGTTGGCGGCCAACAGGTGAACCCCGGATAAATAAGGAGTGAGATCGAGCGCATCGGCCGCGAGCGTACCCTGGACGGTGCGATGGTCGGTCGAGAGCGTGATCACGCCTTCGGCGGCATTGCCGTCGAGCTCGACGTTAACGCCCGACAGCGAGACCATGCCGCCGCCAATGCTGCTCTGCGCCCGCAGCGCGAAGCGCCCAAAGCCGCCGAACGGCAACTCGTTGGTATCGGTCCAGCGTAGCGCGTCGCGCAGCGAGGGAGACTCGACGCTGAGCGTACCGGCGACCTGAAACGTCGGCTGGTCGCTGGTGGCGCCGTCGAACGCGACCTTCACCGGCGCGCCGGAAAGCCGGAGCTTGACGCCCGACCGCTCGCCCGTCAGCGCCGCCAGAAAATCGCCGAGCGTGAGGCTCGCTTCGATCGGTTCGTCATGCCATACGAAACGGCCATTGGCGCCGAAGCTGCGCGTGATCGAGGGCCACGCAAGCTGAAATTCCACGCCGTCGAGGCGTTCGGTGACATCCTTACCGGCCTTTTGTCGGTGGACGACGACCGCGCCGTCGTGGATGCCGATCTCGGAGAATGAAGCCGTTCGGCCGGGATTGGGCTCGAGCGCGCGAGCCAGCGACTGGATCAAACCCGACCAGTTCGACTGGCCGCCGGGCAGGAATGTCACGGTGATCGTCGGCCGCACCAGCGTCACGTCGGCGATTTCAACACGGCCGGCGAGGAGCGGAAAATATCGCAGGCGCGCGGTCAATTCGTCGGCCACGACGGCCGGCTCGCCGGTACGATCGTCGCCAAGCAGCACGTTGTGGAAACGCACCGTGCCGGACGGAAACAACGACACCGAAACATCGCCGCGCAGCACCGGGTCGAGCCCGGTGACGGCGTGAATTTCCCTGGCGACCGCGTCCCGCACCGTTGCCGCCGGAATGAGGATGGTCAGCGCGATCAACGCGACAAACACCGCCGCGACCACGGCGGAAACGGCAATCGCGAGACGCTTCAAGCCAGTAGCGGTCACGGAGGCGCTTCCGAAGGTTTGCTTAAGCCGGTGGGGTTTGTGGTTTGACGGCTGCAGACATGCCTAGCATCTGTGTCGCTTTCGTGGCCACAACCATTGCGGGCCGGCCCAAATGATTGCTGCAAAAAGGCAAAATCCGCCTGCGGCCCGCGAACATGCGGCATGCGCTGTGGAGCTGAAGGCGTCCGGTCATGGTTGCGGCCGAGGCGCGCCACGCGCGGAGGTGCGGAGCAGCGGCTCCCCGTGTGCCTGCGCCACCTCCGCGATCATCTTCTTGACGATGGCTTGGCCGAACGAGTCGAAGTTTTCCGCCACCAGGACAAATGCGCCGGGACCGCCGATGACGTTATTGCGGTAATAATTATCGAGGCCGCCCGGCGGGTTGGTGTGGTCGGGATTCCACGCCAGCGGGGTCTCGCTGAGGATGACGAGGCCGTTGATGGTCATGCCCTGGGCAAGGGCTTCGTCGCGCGCCAGCTTGACGTCGCGGCCGGCATTGTTGGTGCCGTCACCGGAGACGTCGATGGTGCGGCGGGTCGATTCATAGGGCGCGCGAGCGAGCTGGCCGATGGCGAATTCGATCGCGCCGGAGATCGACGTGCGATCCGCAAACGATCGCGGCGCCTCCAGCAGGCGGTCGCCAAAGCCCTTCGCCGACTCCGCGTCGCCGACCGTGGTCCAGTCGATCACCACCCGCTGCGAGCCCACGCCCGACCATTCGACGAAGGTCAATCCGATACGCCCGGTGCGGCCCGACCGAATGGCATCGAGCACCCGCGCATCCGAAATGGCGGCGGCATAGCCTTCGCGTTGCAGCTGAAACTTCCCGCTATCGACGCTGCGCGATACGTCGGCCGCCAGCACCAGCAACAAATCGACTTGTTCGGCGGCCGGAGCGGCCGCGGGCAATGCTAGGGCGCTCGCCAAGGTCAGCAGCAACAGGAGTGCTCTGACCGCGCGCATCATCGCACCTTACGGTCAGGCATTGGCCACCGCATGGATCGCGGCGCGGACGCGCTGATAGGTGCCGCAGCGGCAGATATTGGTAATCGCCGCATCGATATCGGCATCGGTCGGCTTCGGCTTCTGCGCCAGCAGCGCCACCACCGCCATCATCATTCCGCTTTGACAATAGCCGCATTGCGGCACGTCGAATTCGACCCAGGCCTTCTGCACCGGGTGCAGCTTGCCGTTCGCCGCCAGCGCTTCGACCGTCGTGACCTTTCCGGCGCCGAGCGTGCCGATCGGCACCTGGCAAGAGCGCGTGGCGACGCCATCGATATGGACGGTGCAGGCGCCGCACTGGGCGATGCCGCAGCCATACTTCGTCCCGATAAGCCCGATCGTGTCGCGCAGCACCCACAGCAAAGGGGTATCGGGCTCGACGTCGACCTCGTAGGTTCTTCCGTTGACGGAAAGTGCCGTCATGCTCACCCTGTTGTCAGCCTGTGCGCTTGCGAGCTTGCGCCCAGTGCCCCTTGGCGACCGGCAAGCTTAGCCTGTTGCCATGCGAACGCGAAATCGGAAATCCGCGACGCGGCAAAGCTAAAGGACAAGAACGTGGCAACAGTGCGAGACGAAGGCAATGCCGGCAAGCCGGCTCACATCCGGCGGTGGTCGTAGGACCCCTCGTCGTGCATGGCCGCGAGCGCGGCAACCGCCTCGTGCCCGGGCGCGAGATGGCACACGGGGTCGGTGGCCCGCGCGTCTCCGGTGAGCGCAAAGGCCTGGCAGCGGCAACCGCCAAAGTCGATCTCGCGCCGCGCACAGCTTCGGCACGGCTCCTGCATCCAATCGGTGCCGCGGAAGGCGTTGAAGGCCGGCGAATTCTTCCAGATGTCAGCGAGCGAGTGCTCGCGCACGTTCCAGAATTCGAGGTCCGGTATCGACTCGGCGGCGTGGCAGGGCAGCACTTTGCCCGCCGGCGTCACGTTGAGCGAGCGCCGGCCCCAACCGCCGACGCAGGGCTTCGGCAGCCGCGCGTAATAGTCTGGCACTACGGCATCGATGACGATCTCGCCGTGATGGCGCGCCCGCAATTCCTCGACGGTGGCAGCCGCGCGCTTGACCTGCTCGGCCGTCGGCATCAGGGCGGCGCGGTTCTTCAACGCCCAGCCATAATATTGCGCGTGCGCGATTTCGACCCGGGTGGCGCCGAGCGAAAGCGCGAGCGCCACCATATTCTCGACCCGGTCGATGTTGGCACGATGCATGACGGCGTTGATGGTCAGCGGGATTTTCAGCGCCACGACTTCGGCGGCGAAGGCGCGCTTGCGCGCAAAGCCGCCCTTGTAGCCGGCGATATGGTCGGCGTTGACCGGCTCGCTGTCCTGGATCGAAATCTGCACGTGATCGAGGCCGGTTTCGCCAAGCTTCCGCAACGTCTCGATCGTGATGCCGACCGCCGAGGTGATGAGGTTGGTGTAAAGACTGGCGGAATGCGCCGCCGCCGTGATGGCGACGAGGTCGCGCCGGGCGCCCGGCTCGCCGCCGGACAGGTGCACCTGCAGCACGCCGAGCGCCGCAGCCTCGGTAAACACCCGCGCCCAGGTTTCCGTGTCGAGCTCGCTTGACCGCGGATCAAGTGCGATCGGATTGGAGCAATACGGACAACCAAGCGGACAGCGGTGCGTGAGCTCGGCCAGAAGGCCAAGAGGGGTATAGAGAACGGCACCGTTTCCCCCCGCCATGGCTATTGCTCTTTCGTTGTTGCCGGCTCGCCGGCCGGGCCTTGGTTTACCAGCTATGACATGCGGCCGCGCCGCACAAGACCGAGGCCCACGGCCCTGCGGTCACAGTTCCAAAAGCCTTTTGTCGGCGAGCCCGCGCAGCAGCGCCGTCACGTCGGCGAGGACGCGGTCGCGCGGCGCCGCGAAGGTTTTGGCCAGATCGTCGACGATGGCGGCGAGCGTCGCCTCGCCGGTGCAGCGTTTGACGACTTCGGCGGCGATGGCGTCGGCCTTGAACACCCGCTCGGGCGCGAGCAGCACCCATCCGCCCTGCGCCTCGTTGTGCACCAGCCGCACGCCCCGCGGCAGGCGCGGGCACGCATCGGCGGCAATCGCGGTCGCGGTCTCGTTCATGGCGCTTTCTGATCCTGCGGCACAAAGGCGCCCGGCGGTACGTGCCTCGGCTCGACATAAGCGTGAGACAGCGCGTCCAGCATCGCCCACAGCACGTCGCATTTGAATTCGAGCGCGGCAAGAACGCTCTGCTGCGCCGCTGTCGTGCGCGCGTGCTGCTTGACGTAATCGAGCGCAAAGCGCGAGTCGCGCTCGGCCTGCGGCGGGCGCTGCGAGAAATACGCCAGCGTCTCCGCGGTGACGAAGTTATAGCTCTTGAGCATGCCTTCGATGCGCTCGCCAATGATCTGCGGCGAGAACAATTCGGTCAGCGACGATGCGATCGCTTCAAGCAGAGATTTTTCGCGCACGAAATGCACGTAGGCATCGACCGCGTAACGCGTTGCCGGCAGCAGCCCGCGCAGCGACACGACGTAGTCGCGGTCAAGGCCGAGACCGTCGGTGAGCTTGAGCCAGCGCGCGATGCCGCCTTCACCGGCATGCGCGCCATCGTGATCGACCAGACGGCTGCGCCATTCGCGACGGGTCGCCGAATCCTCGCAGCGCGCGATCAGGCTCGCGTCCTTTACCGGGATCATCGCCTGATAGTAGTAGCGATTGAGCGCCCAGGCCTGCACCTGACCCTTGCTGCACGCGCCGCCATGCAGGAGCTTGTGGAATGGGTGCAGCCGGTGATAACGGCGCGCGCCGATGTCGCGCAAGCGGGCTTCCAACTCCTCCGCACTCAACAGATTCACAGCACGATCTCCATTCCGTCCTCGGCGACCTCGAATCCCGCAGCCTCTACCTCGCGCCGTTCGGGTAAATCCTCGATCAGGATCGGATTGGTGTTGTTGATATGAGTCAAAATCCGCCGGCCGCGAAGCCCGGTCAGCGTGGCGAGTGTTCCGTCTTCGCCGGCGAGCGCCATGTGACCCATACGCCGGCCGGACTTGGTGCCGGTGCCGGTCGTGATCATTTCATCATCGTGGAACAGCGTGGCGTCGAACAGCACCGCGTCGGCGCGGGCGAGGCGTTCGCGCAGCGCCGGCGTCACGCCTGCGGCGCCGGGCATATAAAGAAGCCGGCTGTCCCCGCAGACAATCTCGACGCCGACATTAGCGCCGGTTTCGCTGTCGAGCGCCGGATCGTCGCCCTCAAGATAGAGCGCGACCTTGCCCGGAACCGCAAACAGCTCGGCCTGAAGACCGCCGGGCAAAGCAAACGGCGCCTCGAGTTCGATGACCTTACGCGTCACCAGGTCGGCGGCAAGGACGCCGAAAATCGGATTGGCGCTCAGCGCCGCTATAGTTTCGGCGGTACCAAACACGGTGAAGCCCTGGCGTTCGCGCAGCGTCAATAGCCCCGCAATCTGGTCCACTTCGGCGCCGGTTAAAACGACTGCTGCAATGGGGCTGCTGCGCAAGCCAGCGCGCGGCTGCAATTTGGGCGTCGCCAGCAGCTGGGCGCGCAGGTCCGGCGTAGCGTTGAGCAAAACCCACTGCTCGCCATCACCCGAAACGGCGAGGCTAGCCTGTGTGCGCGGCTTGACCAGCGCGTGGCCCGCCCAGGCGAGCTGACACGCGGGACACCGACAGTTCCATTGCGGATAACCGCCACCTCCCGCAGCACCGAGCACGATGGCGGTCAGGCGCCCCATTCACGGGGATCGCGGACGATAGAAGTTGCGGATCAGAACTCGGCCGGGAGATAGCCGTTGATCTCGAGGCCGATGCAGATTTCGACGAGCGTCGGAGTGGTCCAGGCCATGGTCGTTTCCCCTTTTTACTACGCGAGGTGCGCTCCCGGATTTGAGCTTGCGCTTGCCTCTGGCACGCTAAGGTAGTCGAGGCGCTCATAGTCGGCAAGTAGTATCGTCGCGTTCAGTTCCAGTGGGCCGGTGCCCTTGCCTCGGGCAGATTGCCACGGCCCCTTGTCACTCTCTTTTCATGAGCGCCAAAGCGAGGCATTGTGTCCGCGGCACTGTCGCGTCAGGCCCGAACTCGCGCGGCCCGCCAGAATGTGCGTATAGAAAAATCCATTTAGGAGGAAAACCCATGAGTTATCGCGTGACACGACGCGGTATGGCCGGCGCGATGGGCGCGGCTGTCATCGCGGTCGGACTCGCCGCCGCACCCGCGCCTACTTCCGCAGAGAACGGCGAACCGATCAAGATCGGCTTTAGCCTAGCGCTCACCGGTCCGCTGGCGCCCAACGGCAAGCAGGCCTTGCTCGGCGCCAAGATCTGGGAAGAGGAAATCAACGCCAAGGGTGGTCTGCTCGGCCGCAAAGTCGAACTGATCAATTACGACGATCAGTCCAGTCCGGCCAATGTGCCCGGCATCTACACCAAGCTCCTCGACGTCGACAAAGTCGACGTGGTGATGGGGCCCTACGGCACCAACCTCAATGCGCCGGCCCTGCCCGTCGTCATGCAAAAGGGCAAAACTTTCATCGGCTTCTTCGCGCTCGATATAAACGCCGAATTCCACTACCCGAAATACTTCTCGATGCTGCCGACCGGCCCGAAGCCGCGGGAAGCGTTCACCGAAGGCTTCTTCCAGACGGCGGCGGCGCAAACCCCGAAGCCGCAAACGCTGGCGCTGACGTCGGAGGATGCCGAGTTCGCGCGCAATGCCTGTGAGGGTGCGCGAGAGAACGCCAAGACCTACGGTTTCAAGATCATCTACGACAAGACCTTCCCGCCGGGTACGACCGACTTCTCGCCGATCATCCGCGCGCTGCAGGCCGCTAATGCCGACCTCGTGGTGGTGTGTTCCTATCCGTTGAGCTCGGTCGGCATTGTGCAGTCCGCGAACGAACTCGGTCTCAAGCCGAAGATGCTGGGCGGCGCCATGGTCGGGCTGCAGGCGACGGTGTTCAAGGACCGGCTCAAGTCCAAGCTTAACGGCATCGTGAATTACGAGACCTGGGTGCCGTCGCCGAAATTGATGGCCCCGGCCAAGGCGTTCTTCGACAAGTATCAGGCGCGCGCCAAGGCGGCGGGCGTCGATCCGCTCGGCTATTATCTCGGTGGTTGGGGCTATGCTGATTTTCAGCTGCTCGGCGAAGCCATTGAAGGCGCGAAAAGCGTCAACGACGACAAGCTCGCCGAGTATCTGCGCACCCATGAGTTCAAGACCATCATGGGCGACATCAAGTTTGGCCCGAACGGCGAATGGACCAAGTCCGGCATGTTGCAGGTGCAGTATCACAACATCACCGATGCCGCGAACCTGGAGACCTGGCGCGGCATGAGTTACCAGACCGTGCTCACGCCCGCAGACCAAAAAACCGGCAACGTCATTTATCCTTACGACAAAGCGCAGTAGTCAGCTGCTGCAAAGGCAGTTATTGGGAGCGCGGGCTTGGCCCGCGCTCTTTTCATGAACATCGAAGCGGTGCATTGTGGCGCGCGATCGCGGTCTGCCCGACGCTGGGCGATCCGCGAGCGTGCGTGAGGGCAAACAAGTACACTGGGGAGGCATCCATGGGTCAATCAACAAGACAGCGGAGTTACGCCACCGGCGTGATCGGCGCGGCTCTGGTTGCCGGCGCACTTGCCGCGGCGCCGGCGCCCGCTTGCGCGCAGAGCGGCGAGCCGATCAAGATCGGCTTTAGTCTGGCGCTTACCGGCCCGCTGGCGCCCAACGGCAAGCAGGCGCTGCTCGGCGCCAAGATCTGGGAAGAGGAAATCAACGCCAAGGGCGGTCTGCTCGGCCGCAAAGTCGAGCTGATCAATTACGACGACCAGTCCAATCCGGCGAACATTCCCGGCATCTACACCAAGCTCCTCGATATCGACAAAGTCGATCTGCTCAACGGGCCCTACGGCACCAATCTGGTGGCGCCGGCGCTGCCCGTGGTCATGCAACGAGGAAAAATCCTGATCGGCCTGTTCGCCCTCGACGGCAACAAGGAGTTTCACTACTCGAGATACTTCTCGATGATCTCCGCCGGCCCGAAGCCGAGCCAGGCGTTTACGGAAGGCTACTTCCAGGCGGCGGCGGCGCAGAAGCCGAAACCGGAAACCGTCGCGCTCGCGGCGGAGGACGCCGAGTTCTCGCGCAACGCCTGCGAGGGCGCCCGCGAAAACGCCAAGACCTTCGGCTTCAAGATCATCTACGACAAGACCTTTCCACCGGGCACCACCGACTTCTCGCCGATCATCCGGGCGCTAGCGGCCGCGAACGCCGACCTCGTGGTGCTGTGCTCCTATCCGCTCAGCTCGGTCGGCCTGGTGCTGTCGGCCAACGAACTGAAGTTCACGCCGAAGATGCTGGGCGGCGCCATGGTCGGGCTGCAGTCGACCGTGTTCAAGGACAAGCTCAAGTCCAAGCTCAACGGTATCGTGAACTACGAAACCTGGGTGCCGTCGCCCAAGCTGATGGCGCCGGCGGCGGCGTTCTTCAAGACCTATCAGGAGCGCGCCAAGGCGGCGGGCGTCGATCCGCTCGGCTATTATCTCGGCGGCTGGGGCTATGCCTATTTCCAGCTGCTCGGCGACGCGGTTGAGGGCGCCAAGACCCTGAACGACGAAAAGCTCGCCGCCTACATGCACAGCCACGAGTTCAAGACCATCATGGGCGCCGTCAAATTCGGCGAGTTCGGCGAATGGACCAAGGGTGCCTCGCTGCAGGTGCAGTATCACGGCCTCACCGATGACGCGAACCTGGAAACCTGGCGCGGCATGAGCTATCAGACGGTACTCACGCCGGAAGATCAAAAGACCGGCGACCTGATTTATCCCTACGCCAAGGCGAAGTAGCTTACTCGTCCTCCCCCGCCGAGCGGGGGAGGATGAAAGGCCGCAATGCTCCTTCCGACCTCGCTCGTCGGTTCTTATCCGCAACCCGAATGGCTGATCGACCGCGGCAAGCTGTCGAAGCAGGTGCCGCGGGCGCGCGCCGACGGTCTTTGGCTGGTCGGCGACGACAAACTGCTGGCGGCCCAGGACGATGCCACGATCCTTGCGATCCGCGACCAGGAGCGCGCCGGGCTCGACATCATCACCGACGGCGAACAGCGGCGCGAAAGCTATTCCAACCGCTTCGCCACCGCGCTCGACGGCATCGACGCCGACCATCCCGGCACGACGCTCAACAGGACCGGGAGCCCGATCCCGGTGCCGCGGGTTGTCGGCCCCATCAGGCGCATGCGACCGGTCGAAGTGCGAGACCTTGCGGTTTTGCGCGCCAATACCGCGCGGACGATCAAGGCGACGGTGCCGGGCCCCTTCACCATGAGCAAGCAGGCACAGGATGATTTCTACGGCGACGCCGAAGCGATGGCGATGGATTATGCCGCCGCCGTCAATGCCGAGATCGCCGATCTGTTTGCTGCCGGCGCCGATATCGTGCAGATCGACGAGCCGTGGATGCAGCAGCATCCGGACGATGCGCGCCGCTACGGCCTCAAGGCGCTCGATCGCGCGCTGCAAGGCGTGACCGGCACGGTAGCGGTGCATCTGTGCTTCGGCTACGCCGCGCTGGTGCACGACAAACCATCGGGTTATTCGTTCCTACGTGAGCTTGAGAGCTGCAAGGGGCAGCAGGTATCGATCGAAGCGGCGCAGCCGAAACTCGATCTCAAGGTTTTGCAGGCGCTGCCGTCGAAAACTATCATCCTCGGCGTCATCGATCTCGCCGACATGACAGTCGAGACCCCGCAGATCGTTGCCGACCGCATCCGCCGCGCGCTGGCCTATGTGCTGGCCGAGCGTGTGGTCGTGGCGCCGGATTGCGGCATGAAATATCTGCCGCGGACGGTGGCTTTCGCCAAGATGAAGGCGATGGCCGAAGGCGCGGCGCTGGTGCGGCGCGAGATTGCGGGCGGCTGACGGGAAATATTGGTCACGGCAATTCGCGCGTCTCCGCCTCGGGAAGGATGATGGCCGTTACGAGGTCCGAGCCGATGAGCCCCGCCAGGTTGCGGGTGAGGTCGAATTCCGGATCGTCGGCGAGCGCGGCGCCAGCCGCTTCGCCAAGCGACCGGCCGCCGGCGAGCGCGAGCAGGAATGCCGCGCCGCCCGGGGGCAGTGCACGGACTACCACGTCGAGATAGGGGCGGACCACAAGCGCGTCCTCGGCGCGCCAATCGTCAATCGGTGCAAGCTCCTGCTCGCCGGAATTCATCGCCCATATCGCGACGATCGGATGCGGTGAGCGAACGATCTCGGCCGACGGATGCAGCGCGACACGAATGCCGCCGACCGTGTCCGGATCGAGCGCCGCGAATTGGCTCCGCTCGATCGGCGCCGCATCGGCCGCGTGATAAGCGCGGGTACGCGCCGCCTCGAGCCGCGCCACGTCTGGCAGATAGGCAAGCTCGCGCGCCGGCTCAAACGCGGCGATGAACGCAGCAAATTCATCGCCATACATCGCCAGTATCGGCGAGCGCGGCGGCTTCTGCATTACGAAGACGCGCGCCATCGCGGCGAAGAACTCTTCACCCACGATCTTCCGGACCGCGGGGAATCGCGTCTGCAGCGCCTTCACCAGGCCCGCCACAACGTTGTTGCGGTGGACGGCAAAGCGCCGCGCCGCCATCGCGCCATTGTCAGAAATGACTTCTCCAGGAACGGGTTGCTCGGGGTCGAGCAGCGCCCGCGCAAACGAAGCCTCAAACGGCGCGGGCATGGCGGCTCTCATTTCGCCGCTGCGGGGCGCGCCGCGCCGAGAATTTGCTCCGCCGCCAGCGCCTCCCCGCGCAACGTCAACCAGTCGGGAACGTCATTGTCCCATTCGATCAGAGTCGGTATCGGACCGGCGCGCGCGATGACATCGGCATAGAGCGCCCAGACTGCGTCCGCGACCGGCGATGCGTGAGCGTCGATCAAGAGCGGCGCGCCCGCCTCATCGGCCTCCTGGTGATGGCCGCTAAGGTGGATTTCCCGCACCCGATCGAGCGGAAACGAATCCAGATAGGACAATGGCGCGGTATCGTTGTTCTTTGCCGAGACGAAAACATTGTTGACGTCGAGCAGCAACCCGCAGCCGGTCCGCTGCGATATTTCGGCGAGGAAGTCGACTTCCGGAATCGCGCTTTCGGTGAGGCGAAGATACGTGGAAGGATTTTCGAGCAGCATCGTGCGCCCAAGCGCGGTCTGCACTTCGTCGATGTGCGCGACGACGCGGTCCAACGTCTTCCAGGTGTACGGCAGCGGCAGGAGATCGTTGAAATACACGCCCTCATGCGATGACCAGGCCAGGTGCTCCGAGAAGCTTTCCGGCTGATAGCGATCGCACAGGATTTTAAGCCGTGCGAGATAGTCGCGATCGAGCGGTTGCATGGCGCCGACCGAGAGGCCGACGCCGTGCACCGACAACGCATATCGTGCGCGAAGCGCGCCAAGCTGCGCGTGCGGCGGTCCGCCGGCGCCCATATAGTTCTCCGCATGCACCTCGAAGAATCCGAGCGGCTGCGGTGCGGCGAGAATGTCGCGGAAGTGCTCCGGCTTGAAGCCGACGCCGGCACGCGCCGGCAGGCGTGAGGCGATGGGCATGTCAGCTTTCAACGTGCAACGCCGGACTGGGAGGCGCACGCAAGACGGCGTCTACCTCTCACGCCCGTCACGACTTGGTCGGTTCGAGCGAGCCGGCGCCTTTCGGCGTCTTGATCGTCGCGCACGTTCCCTTCGGAACGTACTTCCAGGCATTGCCTTGATAATCCGCCGCGGCAGTACCGGCGCAGGTGGTGCCGGCGCCGGCGGCACAATCATTGTCGGCCTTAAGCGCAATGCCGAAGCATTTTTCCATGGTGGGTTGCGGCGGCTTCGGCCCGGCGCCGGCCGGCGTTGCGACCATGGCGAGAGCCGCGGCGAACGAGCTGGCGATCGTGGCGCCGGCGACAAATCTTTTGGAATTCATGGGGCGATCCTTTTCTCGAGAGTCTCGGACACTACGGTTCGAAGGCATCGAGGCTGCAAGCCGGGCCAGCGGTGGTGCGGGCGAATCCGGCGACGCGCAGACTTCATAGCAAAACCGAAGGTAGGGGTTACACACGGCACACTGCGGCGTTTGACGCGCGGCGCGTCACAATTGTGTGATGGCAATCCGCCGATCAAAACAACAATCGGCCGGATTTGCTCGCGGTGCAAGGCCGTTGCGCCCGTCAACGGGCGATGCCGACAGCGTTCCTAACAGCTACTTCACCTTCATGGCGTTGGTCGCGTCCCAGTCTGTGCCCGGCGGCGATTGCAGAAGTTCGCGGCACCGGTCGAGCATGATGCGTGCTGGTTGATCCGAGCTTCGCTCAGCCAAAAGCCGTTGGAAGAAAATCGCCGCGCCGGCGAAATCGCGCGCGCGATAGGCGGCAAGGCCGAACTCGTAGACTGCGACCCAATCCGGCGGCTTGGTTCCCGGTTCGGCAACCCCGAGCAACTCGTAAATCGAAAGTCCGCCGACGCGTCCGTAGACCATCAGCCGATCAAGCTCGCGGACATGGATGCGATCGCCGGCAAGGCGGCGTGTTTCCTCTCCGATAATGATGTCGGTGCCGTATTCTTTGTTGGCGCCCTCCAGCCGGCTGGCGATATTCACGGCGTCGCCGATCACCGTGTAATTGAGCCGAAATTCCGATCCGATATTGCCGACCAGCATGTCGCCGGAATTGATGCCGATCCGTACTCGCAGCGGCCGGCCGTGATCGTCGTTCAGTCCCGAGGCTCGCAACGCATCCTGGCAGGCAAGCGCGGCGCGGCAGGCATCGACGGCATGATCGGCGTTCGCCGCCGGTGCGCCCCAGAACGCCATCACCGCGTCGCCGATGAATTTATCGATAGTGCCGTCGTGCGAGCTGACCACGCGCGACATGGTGTCGAGATAGCTGGAGAGCAGCGGGATGATGCGGTCGCCCAACCGCTCCGACAGGCCGGTGAAGCCGGCGATATCGGCGAACAGGACGGTCAGGTTGCGGATCGCGCCGCCGGGCCGCGGTTCGACACCCTCGCGCACCAGCATCTTCACCAGATCTGCCGGAATGTATTTGCGAAAGGCGGCGAGCCCGCCGGCCATGTCGGCGATCGCGCTCGACAGATTTTCCAGTTCGAGCACGTGCGAGGGATGCCGCCGCACCTGGTCGAGTTCGAAGCGTTCGACGTGTTTGAGTTCGCCGACGACGGTAATCAGCGGCCGGGCAATGACCCGCCGCGCCAGCCAGGCGGACAGGATTCCGGCGGCGAGAATGAGAACCGCGAGCCCGATCAGCAGATGCCGTATGGTGGTTTCGATCGGGCCGAGAAACTCGGCCTCCGGAATGACGGTCGCCAGCGTCCAGCCCGGGAACGCGAGCGGCGTCAAGTTGACGGCGTAGGCGTTGTCGCCGGCGGCGAAACGGATCCGGCGCGCGGTCTTGTCATCGCCGCCGAACGAACCGCCGGCTTGCTTGAGCGCGCCTTGGGCAATCGGCAGCAACGGCTGATCCGACCGCTGCATGTTGACTTCATCGGCGTCCGCATCGGGTGCGGCGATGACGGTGCCGCCGCGACCCAGAATGAACGCCGCGCCGGTCTTGCCGACGGAAAGTTGCGACAGAAACTGCGCCAGCCGCGTGTTCTCGATGATGACCGCCAGAACGCCCTGGCGCTTCTGATAGACGTCGACCGGTCCGGCGTAAGCGATCGACGGCCGGAGTCCCACCGGAAAGGACGTGACTTCGAACCAGGCCGGCTCGTCATTTTGGATGCCCTTCCGATACCATTCCTGATCGACGACATGGTAATCGGTGTCCTCGAACCGGCGCTTTTCGAACTGAATGTCTCCGACCACCACCTGATATTTGTCGACGCGCCGCTTGACCACGCCTTTGACCGGCGCGATTTCCATCATTTCCAGGCCCAGATCGCCGAGCTTATGCGCGGCGAAAAACGCATCGTCCGGCCAGCCGAACGCCACCCAGGAGATGCTCGGCTGCGCCTGCAATTGCGAGAGAAAGACGAACTCGCGCTTGTCCGCCTCGCGGGTCTGGAGAACGTTTTGAACAAACAGGGTGCGGATCGCGGTGTGCGCCGCGCGCGCTTGCGTGGTGATGGCGTCGAGTTCTTTTTCCACCGCGGCAACGATTTGCTCGTTGATCGTCGCCGCGAGCGCATGGCTGTTCGCTTCCGCGGTCCGCCACCACAGCACATGCACGCCGACGGCGCTGACGATGATCGAGGCCAGCACCAGACCGGAGATCGCGAGGCGAATGCCAATTCGCATGACTGCTGAAGCCGCCATCCCTGTTGATCAAAAGCCTAGACCGGCGTCCGACTCTACGGAAGCCGCCGGAGCACTATCGTCTTCAGGAAATCAGAGGTGCGCGCCGCGCGCGTTTCACGACAAGATCCGATCCCGCCCGCGCCAGACCGGCGATGGCTCGGGGTCGCGGTGCCGGCCGACCAGACGATGCAGCGTCGAGGCCCAAAACGGCACCGGATCGTCCCATGACAATGTGGACTTCGCTTCGCAGCCGAGCGTCCACGGCAGCCAGGTCGTCAGCGGCACACCGGCAGCGCGGCTGGCGGGGAAATCCCTCCAGACGCGACACCAGCGGACGCCCGCCTTCGCTCGCGTGACCCGTGGCCGCGGCAATCCGACGAGATCGGCGTAAACCAGCGCCGGAATGTTCACGCCGGCAACGGCGCCCGGGTGATGCCACAGATTGAACCGGGGATTGATTTCCAGGAGATGCAGGTTGCCCAGCGGATCGCGCTTGAAGTCGAGCTTGGCGACGCCGGTCAAGGCGATCTGCTCGACAATGGCGCGGCCTTGCCGGCGCACGTCGTCGGCGTCGGTGATCTCAAGCGCGGTGGTGTGGCCCTGACACGCCGGGTAGGTACGGATCTTCCGTCCGGTGAATTCTCCGGCAACGTTGCGGCCTTCGTCGACGTAGCAGTGATAGCTTTCGATCCTGGCTTCCGCGCCGGGGATGAATTCCTGCGCCAGCAGTTCGAGGCCCGCGGCACACAATTGCGGCCACAGGCTCGCTAACGCGTCGGCGTTTTCGGCGCAAAGCGCCTTGCGCAATCCGAAAGTGCGGTTCCAACAGTCAAGCCGCGTCAGCGGCTTGATGATCACGGGGAAGCAAAGGCCGAGATCGGCGGGCTTGAGGGCGGACGGATTGAAACGGCGCCCCGTCGGTACCGGCAAGCGCAGCCGCTCCGCCAGGACTTGGAAGCGGGCCTTGTCGAGGACGTCTTCGATCAGCCGCGCCTCGGGAACGACGAAGCGGAACGCCTGCGCCAGCCGCTCGCGGAACCGCGAAACCAGCAGAATCTGTCCGTCTTCCTCGTAGAACAGGACGGGACGTTCAGGCTGCGCCTTGCCGAAACCGACGAGCGCATCGAGGAGAGTGTCGACGTTTTCCGAATAATCTTCGCACGCCAGGCGCGATTGGGCATAGCGTGAATAGAGCGGGGGAGCGCCCGGCCGCGATACGACGGCACAGGGAATGCCGGCCAGGACCAGCGGCCGCAACAAATCCATGTCGCCCATGACGCAGGCAAGAGCCGGTCGCGTTGGCGAGCCGGGCATGGCGGCGGTCGCACGCGCCCGTGGTCGAGCCGGATGCAAATACGACAGCGAGCCGATTGCGGACCTGGCCTCGGAGACCAGACGCCATAGCAGCGGCGACTGTTTGATGAAACGTTTGATCCGCCGCCGCGCGGTCGAAGAGGCGCACGCCGGCAGGCCGCGCCAAGTCACGGTCGCGCAGTAGTCGCATAGCTTAAGATGGGTGTCGGACCATTCCAGCTTGTAGGCCTCGTCTCCGATGGTGAAATCGAAGCGCTTCAGCCCCAGGCTGATCGCGTGCGCCATGAGTTCGCGCAGGTGAAGCGCGCCCGGCCCGTACTGCGATATCGCGCTGTGGTCGTAACTTGCGAGCACGTGGTAATAGCAATCGCCGAAGACAATGCCGAGGTTCGTCGCCGCGTTCGTGGTCCCGACCTCTACGCGGCTGATGTGAACCAGATGGCGGGTTTTTGGATTCGCGGCGAGGTCGAGAAAGAATTCGCGATATCCCGGGCGGGCGAAGATGTCGGCAATGCCCCTGCGCGCCAATGATCGGCTTTTTTGGTCCATCAAGGTTTCGAGCGTGCGCCGGGCGTCGTTCGCATCCGCGGCGGTCATGAAGCGGATTTCGCCATATTCAGACATATGCCGGCGCTTGGCCCGGTCGCGCCGGCGCGTCGCCGAAGAGCGCTTGGTCGTGTAGAATGTTTCCCAGTTGTCGCCCAGATGCGTTAGATGCGCGCCGCTGGCGTTTGGCGTGACGGCGAGATAGGTGAACGGATTGATCTGGCCGCCGATTTCCTGCGGCATCTTCTCAAAGTCGATCCAATCGTGGCGCAGCAGCGGATCGGTTTGGATTTGCTCCAGCAGCTCTCGCCACGCTGCAAGGAAGCGATCAGGCGTGATGCGCTGCGAGAAATCGCGTGCGAGCAGCGGCGCGTTGTAGTCGCAGAGCTCCTGGCCGAGCCAGCAAAGCCGTTTTGCCGAACGTTCCGGCACGACGCAGAGCGGGACTATGAAGGCGATTTCATCGTCGCCGAAGCGGCCGACGGCAATGGCCGGCCGGACGCCTTCGCGGAGCCCGGCGTTTCGCTGCCATGTCGCGAGCCAATCGAACGTCTGGAATGCAGTGCAATCGGCGCGGGCTTCGAAGCGGCGCCATTCGGACTCGACGGCGGCCAGGTCGCTGTAGATTTGGAGGCTCAGCTTCGGCGGTGGGCCGCGGAGTTGTGCTCCGCGCAGGGCTGCGGCGGGACTGACATCCGCCGGCGGAGCCGCGTCTTCAGGCACGGTCAATGTTGTCGCGCCAACCACTGCATTCACTGAAATGGCCAAGCCCCCACTCCAGCGTGATAGGCGAGAATAGCTAAGGTCGCCTGCCTTTCCGGCGGCCCCATCGCGTTAAGGTAAAGTAGGCATGAATTGCCGGCAGTGCGCTGCGCAAAGCAACGCTAGCGGCGCAAACGCGCACCCAAGCGCCGACCTGGGCATTGCTGCTGATGATGATTGCTACGGATGAATTGGTACAGCTGGGTGGACTCGAACCACCGGCCTCCTGATCCACAGTCAGGCGCTCTAACCAACTGAGCTACAGCTGCACGGGCCCGCGTCCGGCTAAGCGCGCGGAAGCTATGAGGAACGCCTTGGTTTGGCAAGGCCGGCGCCGAGGCCGGGCGACGGCAGGCAACACGACAAGCAAAAGCCCGGGCACACAGCCCGGGCTTTGCCCCATCGCAGCGCGATGGGGGTGACTAAAGCGCGAACGGAAAGCGCAATCAGCTGACCTTGCTGAACGCTTTGTTCATGCCGCTTTTGATCGGCTCGCTCGACTCGGTCGCAACCTTCTGCGCAAGCGCGGCGAGTTCCTTGCTCTGCTCGGTCAGGGCTTCGAACTGCTTGCGGGCATGCGCGCTGGTGAGCTCGACCACTTCCGACAGCGTCTTCGCCGCCATGATCTCGCCGGCAAAATCGAATGCGGAATTGGTGTTGGTACGCGCCACCTCGATCACCTTGAGGCCGTAGTCAGAGGCGCCCTTGGTGGCGGTCGAGTAGGTGGTCTCGAGCACATCGGTCGCCTCTTCGGCGGCGGCCTTCATCTTCTCGTAGGTATCCTTGGCCTGCGCGACGCCGCGTTCGGCGAATTCGCGAAAGGCGGCCGGCATCTCGACCTTTGGGATGTCGAATTTCGGCATTTCGAATTTCGGCATTTCGAACGGGCCTGTTATCGGCTTGGTCGTCTTGGCCTTGGGGGCTGCACTGGTGGCTTCCGCCATGTCACTCGTCCTTGCTGTATCGTGTTTTTTGGGCTGTTGATCGGGTAGCGCTCTAAGCCTCGCCGCCCATCGCGCGAGGCATCACATTTCATTGACCCCGTAGCCGAACGCAGCACTTTTCCAGGCCCGGGCTTGCATTAGGCAATATAGCAGTCATTTTGGTGCATTGCAATAGACTTTATTGCATCGCACAAAATATCGTAACAATTTGATTCTATTGAAATTTATTGGCCGCCGCTGGGCGGAAGTATCATGGCTTTTTAGGCTTGGCAGCATCCATGACTATTTTGGCAGCACTTTGGCCGAGATCCTGGGCCTGGGTCGACAGCATCTTCATCTGGTGGGCCAGATATTCGGACTGCAGCCGGACGACCTCGGTCGGGTCCTTGGCATGCATCAGCTTTTGCGCGAAATCGAACGTCGCCGCCATGTTCTGCTCGACATAGCCCATCGACTTGTGCGCGATTTCGCTGGCGCCGGCACGTGCCGCCTGGGCCTGGCCGTGCCACTGCGACACCGCTTGGTTCGCGGCCTGGGCGATGCCGTCGAAAGCAGTCCGCGCCTGCGACACGCTTTGCTCGACGAAAGCGCGGACCTCATTGGGCATTGCGAATTGCTCAAACGGTTCCTTGGCCATCGTCAACTCCTCGTCCCCCTGACCGCCGTATCCTAGGCGAATTTACCGTCGGCTTGCACTCCGAACTGCGCGCCGGCTCAGGCCCTTACCGCGATTAAGGTTATCCCTCCTTGGCCGACGGGAGTCGAGGGCTCGGCATGGACGGCTCGGCCTGCCCGCTTTATTAAGGATTCCTTAAGCAAATGAGCCCCGCCGCATGTCGATCGTCGAGCCAGAGTTCGCCCCGTGGTGCGATCCGCAACTTGCGGCTCAACTCGCCGACCACGCGACCGGCGCGCTGCCCGTGTGGCTGTGGAGCGCGGACGGGTCGCGAATTCTCTGGGCGAATGCGGTCGGCGCCGCGATCTTCGGCGCTGCGAATACCAGCGAGTGCGCCGCGCGCCAGTTCGACCTCAAGCATCCCGCTGCCGCGGAGATTGCCCGGCTCAGTGCGACCCTGTCGTCGGCGGGGCAAGCGCGGCTTGAACGCCTGCGCGGTTTCGGGGCGAGCTTCGGCCGGGCGCTGACTTGTGTCTGCTCACGCACGAGTTCGGCCGACGGCGCGCCTGCGATCCTTGTCGCTGCGGCCGAGCCGGCCGGACCAAACCTGACACTCCGCGAGCGCGTCAGCCGCCTGGTCCCCGATGGCGAGCGAAGGCTCGCCATCTTCGCACCGGACGGCACGCAGCTTTACCTTACCGAAGCGGCGCGGACGCGGATTGCCGGCACCGCCACGCTGTCCAGCCTCGGCATCGCCGGGATCGCCCATCAAGCACTGACGACCGGCAGCGCCGGCGATGCAACCGAGCATGGTCCGGTGACGATTGAGCGTCTCGGCTGCGAGGCCTCGACCGTGCTGGCGGTCACGTTCGCGGCACTGCCAAGCGCAGGTCAAACCGCTGGGAGCGCCCCGGCAAAAATCGAGCCCGCGATTGCCGCAACGCTGCCGCAGGCTCGCGCCGAAGCGCCACCGCCGCTGGCGCAAGCCGCCCGCGGCGCTGCGCCTGACGAGCCCATTGCCGAGCGGCGCCACCCGTTGCGCTTCGTCTGGCAAATGGATGCCGACGGCCGCTTCGTCGTCGGCTCGGATGAATTCACCGAACTCATGGGACCGCGCACCACCGCTGCGTTCGGCCGCTTGTGGAGCGAAATCGCGGCCGAGCTGAAGCTCGATCCGGACAACCAGGTGGCGCGAGCGGTTGCGACTCACGAAACCTGGAGCGGCGTCACCGTCTCCTGGCCGGTCGACGAGGGCGGCGAGCGGCTCCCGGTCGAGCTGTCGGGGCTTCCGGTGTTTGATCGCGAGCGGGAGTTTCGCGGCTATCGCGGCTTCGGCGTCTGTCGTGACATCGCCCGCATCAATCAGTTGGCGCGCGTGCGCCGCGAGCGCCCGATCGGGTTCATGGCTCAGCCTGAGGCTCCGGCAGAGGATCACGATGCCTCGGCTGCGCCCGTGCCGGCGGCCGAGGCCGAGACAAAAACGCCGGCCGCTTCACCGACTGCGGGCGAAGCTGCGACCGAGCTTGCGCCGCGCATCGAGCGCCCGGCAGCGAGTGCCGTACCGGCTGCCGCCAATGTCGTGCCATTTCGCCCGGGCGCGCCGCCGGAACCGAAGGCGCCCAGTCTCAGTCCGGTGGAGCGCAGGGCATTCCGCGAGCTGGCGCAAGAGCTGACGGCGCGGTTGCGGGGCGGGCGTGAGGCTTCGGCCGCCGAGAGCATTGCCGGTGGACTCGCGGCGAAAGCAGAGACAGCTCCAGCCGCACTCGCCGAGACCGCGCCTGCTCCACCCGATGCCGAAGCGCTACCGCAGATCCCGGGCGCTGAGCGCCAAGGAACTGAAGCACTACCGCAAGGGCTGCCGGTGTTTGAATCGGCGCTGCTCGACCGCATTCCAGCCGGAGTGCTGGTCTACCGGCACGACTCCTACCTCTACTACCAGCACGACTCGCTGCTCTACGCCAACCGGCATTTCCTCGAATTGACCGGCTATCCAAGTGTCGATGCACTGGCGGCGGCTGGCGGCCTCAACGCGTTGATCGCCGCGCCCGAGGCTGGTGCGCCCGACCAAAGCGGCGGCGCCCAATCGGTGTGCCTCATCACCAGCGGCGGCCGCCGCCGCCAGGTCGAAGGCCGCCTGTTTACGATTCCTTGGGGCGGAGCGTCCGCGCTCGCGCTCATTGTGACCGCCGGCGAAGGCGACGAAAGGCGGCAGGCCGCGACGCTTGCGCTTGCGACCGCCGAAAACCAGGTTCGCCAGCTCACGGCCAAACTTGAATCCTTCAAGCAGAGCGAGGAAGAGCTGCGCGGGGCCACGCGGGAAGCGCAAAAAGCCGCCGCCGCGAAAGCCGACTTCATCGGCAAAGTCAGTCACGAAATTCGCACGCCGCTCAACGCCATTACCGGATTCACCGAAGTGATCATGGCGGAGCGCTTCGGCCCGATCGGCAACGAGCGCTATCGCGAATATCTCAAGGATATGCAGGCCGCCGAAACCCACCTGGTCGCGCTGTTGAACGACCTGCTCGATCTTTCCAAGATCGAAACCGGCCAGCTCGACCTGACATTCGCCAATGTCAGCCTCAACGAGCTCACGCAGCAATGTGTCGGCATCATGCAGCCGCAGGCGAGCCGGGCGCGCATTATCATTCGCACCTCGCTCACGCCCGGGATACCCCAAGTGGTCGCCGACGAGCGGTCGTTGCGCCAGATCGTGCTCAATCTGCTGTCGAATTCCATCAAGTTCACCGGCCCCGGCGGCCAGGTGATCGTCTCGACCGCGTTCGCCGATTCCGGCGAGGCGGTGCTGCGGGTGCGCGACACCGGTGTCGGCATGAGCGAGAAGGACGTCGAGGCGGCGCTTGAGCCGTTCCGTCAAACTGCGACGTCGGGAAGCTGGGGCTCGGGAGGCACCGGGCTGGGCCTGCCGCTGACCAAGGCCTTGGCCGAGGCCAATCGCGCGCATTTTTCCATCAAGAGCGCGCCGAACGCCGGCACGCTGATCGAAGTCGCCTTTCCGCCGACGCGCGTGGTCGCGCAATAACGCAGCTTATCTAAAGCCTGATACCAGCCGAGAGTACTCGCGACCTGGTTGACCGAGTTTGGCCCTATCTGCTCTTTGCCGCGACCCGCGACACGTCCGCCTTCATGAGCGACAGATTGCCATTTGGCTCAAGCGCTAATCTGCGCGGCCGGCGTTGAGCGCGAAATTGCAATTTCCTCTTCATTCATGTCGGTTGGAATGTCCGCAAACAGCGGCGTGCTCAGATAACGTTCGCCGGTGTCCGGCAGCATGCACAAGACGGTCGCGCCTGCCGGCGCCTCGGCGCAGACGCGCAAGGCCCCGGCGAACGTCCCGCCCGCGGTGATGCCGACAAAGATGCCTTCCTTCTGCGCCAAATCGCGGCTGCAGCGCAGCGCGTCGGCATTGGCGATCGGGACGATGCGGTCGATGACATGCATGTCGACGACGTCTGCGGTGAGCTTGGGAATGAAATCGGGAGTCCAGCCCTGCATCGGGTGGGATTTGAAGGCCGGATGGGCGGCGGCCGCCGAACCGTCGGGGTTGCGCTGTTGCGCAAGTCCGCTGCCGAGCAATTGTGCGTCCTGCGGTTCGCACACGATGATTTTGGTCTCGGGCCGCTCCTTGGCCAAGACGCGCGCGACGCCTTTGAGGGTGCCGCCGGTACCATATCCGGTCACCCAGTAATCAAGTCGCTCGCCGGCGAAATCCGCGATGATTTCGCGCGCGGTGGTGCGTGAATGCATGTCGGCATTGGCTTCGTTTTCAAATTGGCGGGTCAGGAACCAGCCATGGGTCTGGGCCAGCTCGGCGGCCTTCACCACCATGCCCATGCCGCGGAGCGCCGCCGGCGTAAGCACCACCTTGGCGCCGAGAAACCGCATCAGCTTTCGCCGCTCGACACTGAACGTCTCCGCCATCGTGAGCACCAGCGGATAGCCTTTGTGGGCGCACACCATGGCAAGGCCGATTCCGGTGTTGCCGCTGGTCGCCTCGATCACCGTCTGCCCGGGCTTGAGCTGTCCGGAGCGCTCCGCCGCCTCGATGACGCCGAGCGCCAGGCGGTCTTTGACGGAGCCGAGGGGATTGAAGGCCTCGATCTTGACGAACAGGCTCACGCTCGGCGGCGCCAACCGGTTGATCTTGACCACCGGCGTATTTCCTACCGTCTCGAGGATGTTCTGGAATTTGCGCGCCATTTGTTTTCTCCCGGAGCAAGGGTCGGTATCTGCCTCAATCGGGCAAGCCCAGCTTTCTCAGATTATCGACCATGCGATCGAGAAATGCCGGCGAAAAGACCATCGCCTGCCTGAGCCTCGACACGGTCAGGGCGGGATAGCCGCGCAGCATCTGCGCGTAGGCCTCCTGGGCCTCCTCAATTCGGCCCGCGCCAGACAACGATGACGCCAGGTTGCGATAGATCCACACGGCGTGCGGCCGTTCCTCGAGTCCGCGGCGGTAAAACGCGGCGGCCTTGTCATAGTCGCGCGCCACTTCGTGCGCGGAACCGATGCCGACGTAATTGTTGAAATTCGCCGGGTCGAGGGGGCTCAGGCGCAGAGCGCGCTCGAACTTCTCGATCGCACGTTCCGGCCGGTCGGAATAGTTGTCGAGCCACCCCAGCCGGCTCAACGCCCACGCCGCGTTGGCATCGATGGCGACCGCGCGTTCGAGCAGCACCCGTGCCGTTCCGTGATTGCGCACGAAGGTGTGAACCGCGCCGAGCACCGCGAGAATAAGCGGATCATCGCCGCTGAGCTCGGCGGCCCGCTCGGCGAGCCTCAGCGCCCGCGCCTGACTCTGCGCGATGTCGTCCGCCCAGTTGTAAACCGAGCGCTGAGCGTGGCACCAGCCGGTGAGCGACAGCGCGAGCGCATATTCGGGATCGATCGCGACCGCCTTGTCGAGCAGCTCGATCGCCCTGGCGCTCTCCTCCTTCTCCAGCGCCCACACATGCGGCATTGCGCGCAGGGTATAGTCGTAGGCGCCCAAATCCTGCGGCCGCTTGCGCCGCGAACGCTCGATTTCGGCGAGGCGAATGGAAGGCTGCAAGGCGCCCGCCACCTGCTCGGTGATGCGGTCCTGAAGATCGAAGATATCGTCAATGGTACCGTCGTGGCGTCCGGTCCAGACGTGGGCGCCGCCCTCCGTTTCGATCAGCTGCACGATGATGCGGACGCGGTTGCCAGCCTTCTGCACGCTGCCTTCGAGCACATAGGCGACGCCTAATTCGCTGCCGATGTCGCGCACATTCGCCGCCCGGCCCTTATAGGTGAACGCCGAATTGCGCGCGATGACGAAAAAGGAGCGGATGCGCGACAGCGCAGCGGTGATCGCCTCGACGATGCCGTCGACCAGATGGTCTTGGTCGGTGTCGCCGCTCATATTGTCGAACGGCAACACCGCAATCGACGGTTTTTCGGGAAGGGCGAGAGCTGGCCGCGGCGCCGCCGTTTTGCTGTCGACGTGCACCCGATAGACCTGCACCGGCTTGGCGATGTTCTTGAGTTGTTGTTCACCCTCGTCGGCAAAGACCACGTCCAACTTGCTGCGAACATCCTCCTGGACTCTGGCCGACACGCAGATGCCCCCGGGCTCGGCAAGACCCTCCAAGCGTGCTGCGATATTTACGCCATCGCCGAAGATGTCTCCGCTATCGATGATAATATCGCCGACATTGATGCCCACGCGGAACTCGATACGCCTGTCCGGCGGCACCTCGGCGTTGCGCTCCGCCATCGCGCGCTGGACCTCGACGGCGCAACGCACCGCATCCACCACGCTCGCGAATTCCACCAGGATTCCATCGCCGGTAGTTTTCACGATGCGTCCGCGGTGCTCGTTGATCTTGGGATCCATCAAGTCGCGCCGATGCGTCTTGAGCAGGGCCAGCGTGCCCTCCTCGTCTGTACCCATAAGGCGGCTATACCCAGCCACATCGGCGGCCAGGATGGCAGAAAGCCGACGCTCAACGCGCTCGGTCGCCAAGGTACACCTCCGCCATACAGCGCGACAGTTTACCCCTTCGGTTGCGGCCGCCAAGAGACCAGGCTGGGATTTGCCGTCACCTCCGGTTTTGGCCCTTCGCGTCGGTTAGTAAGGTGCGGCGATTTGTCTGGAGCTCGGGAGTAAAGCGGACTCCGGCGCCGCCGAAGCTGGCTTCTCAAAGATTAGCAGGCCGAGCTTGGCCGCCAAGCGCTACCGCCTCGGCCTCACGCGACGCGGATAACGATTTTGCCGAAATGCGCGCCGGCCGCCATGTGATTGAAGGCGGCCTTGACGTCGCCGAAGCCGAATACGCGATCGATCGCCGGCTTGATCTTGTTCGCGGCAATGGCGGCGTTCATCGCCTCGAACATCTCGGTCGAGCCGACGGAAATGCCTTGCACATTGGCGCGTCGGAGGAAGATCAAGCTTGGATTAAGCTCGGTCGCGCCGCCGCTCACGCTGCCGATGATGCTGACCTTGCCGCCCATGCAGATGGCGTTGAATGAGCGCGTGAGCGTCGCCACGCCGCCGACCTCGAGCACCTGGTCGACGCCGCGTCCGCCGGTGAATTCGCGCGCCGCCTTGTCCCATTCCGGCGTGGTCCTGTAGTTGATTCCATGAGCTGCGCCGAGCGCCTTGGCGCGCGCAAGCTTCTGGTCGCTCGACGAGGTGACGACCGCCGCGATGCCCATCGCGTGCGCCAATTGCAGCCCGAAGATCGAGACCCCGCCGGTGCCCTGCAGCAGCACCGTGTTGCCGGCGATCAGTTTGGCGTGGTGCGTGATGGCGTTCCAGGCGGTGACGCCGGCGCAAGGCAAGGTCGCGCCCTCCTCCAGCGAAAGGTGCTCGGGGATTTTGACGGCGCCGTCCTCTTCCAGCACGGCATATTCGGCGAGCATGCCGTCGATGAGCCCGCCGAGCGCGGAGGCGTGCACCTGCGAGCTCGGCTCGCCGCCCGGCCAGCGCTGAAAGAAGCTTCCGGCCACTTTGTCACCCGCCTTGACGCGCGCCACGCCGGGACCGACTTCGACCACTTCGCCGGCGCCATCGGACAGTGGAATGACGTTCTCACCCACCGGCATGCGATAGGTGCCGCGCACAATGCCGAGGTCGCGATAATTGAGCGAACAGGCGGCGACCTTGACCAGAACCTGCCGGTAGAGCGGCTTCGGCATCGGCCGATCGACTTGGACGAGGGCGTCGATGCCGGCGCCGCCTTTGGGCAGTTGATAGGCACGCATCGTCATCGCTCCCCCGAGTTTATTGGCGCCGTCGTTGTAACCCGAGCCGAGCACTGGAGGATAGTCGGGCGGTGGCGTTGCCGCTGTCGGCTTCTTTCATGGCTTCCCACGCGGCCTGCCAGCGCCCGTGTCGCAGCAAGCAAGGTCCGTTTTGGAGGCTTGAATCATGCGCCGTCCATTGGTCTCACTGCTCAAGCAAGACTCATCGGAGGTCGGCTTTTGGGCGCAAAGCAGACGCCCGGCCACAGTGCCGAAAACAACGCTAATGGCCCCAAAGCGGACGTGCCGCAGCCCCGCGAATAATCATTTGCTCGTGCGTTCGAACCGGCAAAGCAATCCCAAGCGATAAGCCGCCTCTTCCGCCTGAGCCACTGAATTTCGCGAGATGGTCGCGGCGGCGCGCTCGAAGCCGCGCGCCGCCGCACAGGACATCATCGAGCCGTATCTGATCCGGTACGGCTTTTCGCAATTCGCCTTGCGCGGTCGGCTGGCCACCGGCCACGGCCTTTCGTCATTTGACCCTTCCCGAGCCGTCACTTGACCCCGCGCAGCTCGGGCGTTTTGTCCACGGGGACGACTGATGTTCCTCCGCAGCACTCAGTAAATAGGTCCGATACGGCCCGTAACCTCACTGAAAGGCATTCCAATAGTCTTGGTTGTAGTAGCTGCTCCAATAGCGCCCGTGGTCGTCATAGTAGCCGTTGCCGTAACCGGCGTTGTTATAGAGGCCGTAAGAATTGTTGTACGGAGAGGAGGCGTAATAGTTGTTGTATGCCGCGCCGGTACCGATGGCCGCTGCAGCGAGGGCACCTGCGCCGAGGGCAGCTGCGCCGATGCCTGCGGCATAACCATAGTACGGGCGATAATGGCCACCGTAATAACCACCGTAACCGCCGCCATAATATGCGCGTCGGTTCATTCTCCGGTTGACGCCTGCGACACTGAACGGCGTGAGGGGCCGTCCTATTCGAGCTTGAGCACCGTCGACTGAGAACTGTGGCGCCTGTGTCGGTGACCAATGCAATGAGATTGGAGCTGCGCACAAAAGCGAAGCAGCAATTGCAGTCATGGTTCGGTGTGACATGATGCGTCCTTTGTTTGGGTCGGGCCTCTGCAGGTGGCCGAGTTAAAGCCAGAGCGAGAGCTGCCTGAATGCCCCTCGGAGACGACGCTAGGTTAGAGGTGGTAGCGCAAGCGTGTCTTTCCGCGGATAAAGCGCCGGCGATTATGGCGATCGATTGAGGCAATGTGTCCGCTGATGCGCGGAAAATGCTGTTTCGATTTTTTGCGATCGGTTCCGGCGCGACACGTCCAAGCAAGTGGCCGCGTAGCCGCATTCGCTGGCATGGCTGGACCGAGCCACTATGTTTAGGGACCGGTTGCCAGTCATCGGGATTGCACAGTCGGGACCGGGCCGTGCTGCCGCAACGGGTTACGTGGTCCGCGTTCCACATGTTGGCCCCTCGGCCCCGGTCGTTGACGTTCTTTCGGCCGGTGCCTCTCTGTCGAAAACGCCATGAAGCCGACCGTCAGCGCCCGCCCAACCGGGACGCTGAAGCTTAATCTCTCATCTATTTTGCCGAGGGGGCGATTTGGACACGAGGTAAAAGACAGAAGTTGTCTGCTCCTCACTGAGACTCGAGAGTCCGTTCCTGGCCCCTTAGCGGACGTACCGCGATGTAGGCTCTTATGACGACTTTCTGGCGCTAAGCAGACATCCCGATTTATGAGCACATCACCTAATTCGCCACCGGCTGTACGCTGACGGCAACGTCGATGCGCTGTCCGCCCGAGCCGAAAACGACGCCGTCCATCGGCGCCACATCGGTATAGTCGCGCCCGATCGCCAGCACGACATGTTCGTCGGACGCGAGCATCGCATTGGTCGGGTCGAGCCCGATCCACCCCCGCCCTTCGCTTTCCTCGCTGCCGCACCAGACCAGCACCCACGCGTGCATGGCGTCGGCGCCCTGCAAGCGCGTCGCATCGGTGCGCGGCGCGCTGCGCAGATAGCCGCTGACATAGGCCGCCGGCAATCCGATGCCGCGCAGCCCGGAAATCATGATATGCGCGAAATCCTGGCAGACGCCGCGGCGCAGCGCGAACGACATCGGCGGCGTGGTGGTGACGGTGGTTGCCCCGATCTCATAGGTGATGTCGGTCTTGAGGCGATTGTTCAGTTCGATGGCGGCATCGAGCACGGGGCGGCCGGCGGTAAAACTCTCCCGCGTGTAGTCGCGAATCTCCGGATCGAGCGAGACCATGCGGCTGGGGAACAGGAAATGCGCCGGCGACAGCGGGCCAATGTCGCTGGTCGCAAATGCCTCGTCGCGGACCGCTTCCCATTGGGGCGTCGCCAGCGGCGCTGCCTCCACCCCACCCTCCCCCGCTTGCGGGGGAGGGAAGGGTGGGGGATCGACGGTAATGCGGGCCGCCAATTTCACCGTCAGCGTTTTGTGCGCCTCTTCGATTTCGATCCAGGTCAGGCGGTTGCCGAAAAAATCCTGGCCCTCGCGCCGGTGCAGCGGCTCGGGCACGATCTGCAAGGCGGCGAGGTGGACGCGCTGACCGGTGCGGTGGATCGGCATCAGGCGCAGTACGTGCCGCGCATGGGCGACCGGCGATGCGTAGGCACACGTCGTCGTCTGCCGCACATCGTAGATCACGCCAGCGCCTCCCGCACGGATTCGGAGCGCTCGTTGTTGGTGAGATAGGACGCGGTGATCGCATCGGAAAGTTTCATCAGCGATTGCTCGACGTCGATGATCAACGATTCGTCGATGGCGGTCGCGTCGACCGTGCGCAGCCGGGTCGCGATCGCGGCGGCGATCTGCTGCACCGGCGAAAGCCGGCCGGCAGCGTAGCGTCCCGGCAAGGCGGAAAGGTGCGCCTCGATGCGGTCGAGCTGAAATTCCACCGAACGCGGATTGTTGGGATCGAGCACGACGAGATCGATGACCGGCGCGCGCGCCGCCACCATCACGTAGCGCTGCCGGTAGGTGATCTGGCTGTCGGCAAGCTCAAGGAGCATATCGAGGCCGCCCTCGGGGCTGCCTCCTTGCGCGAAACAACGCACCAGCCGGCTGGTGAGAATGGCGCGCTCGATGCGACGGCCGAGTTCGAGAAAGCGCCAGCCGGCAAGCTGCGTCATGTTCTCCTGCGCCAGGCCCGAGAGCGAGGAAATGATCCGCAGCGCCGCTTCGACGCGCTCGATCATCGCGCTTTCGGCAGGACCGATGACGAGCGGCATGGCGATCATCGTGGCCAGATCGTTGATCGCCCGCCAGGCGTCCGGAGAGAAGCGGTCGCGAATGGCGGAGGCTGCCGATCGTGCGGCGCGGGAGAGAGGCGGCAGGGATCCGGCGAGATCCTCGCGGCCGAGCGCCGCGCGCGCGGCGAATGCGGCCGGCGCTGCGCCGGACTCCCCCGGTACGGCATTCCAGGCCTCGAGCAGTGCAACGATGCCGGCGATAACCGGGGCCGCCGCCTCATCGGCGTCGGCGATGCGATTGATCATGGCGCGGATGAGCCGCAGCGTCGCCTCCGCGCGCTCGACGTAGCGCCCGACCCAGAACAGATTGTCGGCAGCGCGGCTCGGGAGCAGGCCGGTGGCGCGCTGGACCTGGATGTGCTCGGGCGTCGGCAGCAATGTCGTCTCGCCGACCGGGCCATGCGCGAGCACCCAGGCGTCGGCAGTCGCTGCCCCGCGCTGCAGGCTCACAGCGTGCGCATCGGCATTCTCCGCGATGCGCACGAAGCCGCCGGGCATGACCTGCCAGCGCTCGCCGACTTTGGCGAGGAACAGCCGCAAAGTGAAGGGCCGCGGCTGCAAGCGGCCGTCGCGCCACACCGGCATGCTCGACAGCGTGACCGCTTCCTGCGCCACATAGTCGACGCCGCGATCACGGATCGAAAGAATGAGCGCGTCGCGCTCGGCGTCATCGAGCTTGGCGCCCAGGACCTCGTGGGCGCTGCGTCCATCAGTCGGCGACTCGAAAGCCGAGGCGATGACCATGCGGTCGAGCTTTTTGATCATCTCTTCGCGCATGTCGGTGCGGCCGAGCCACCAGGTCGCCACGTTCGGGATCGCGAGATCGGCGCCGAGCACGATCGGCGCCAGCGCCGGCAGGAACGCCAGCATCGCCCGTGCCTCGACCAGGCCGGCGCCGAGCGCATTGATGATGACGATCTTGTCGTCGCGCACGGCCTGCAGCAGTCCCGGTGCACCGAGGCGAGAGGCGGCATTGAGCTCGAGCGGATCGGCGAAATCGGCATCGATCCGCCGCAGCAGTACCTCGGTGCGCTGCAGGCCGGAAACGGTGCGGACAAAGACGCCGTCGTCGCGCACGCTCAAATCCTCGCCCTCGACCAACAGGAGCCCGAGATAGCGGGCGAGATAGGCGTGTTCGAAATAGGTCTCGCTCATCGGTCCCGGCGTCAGCAGGCAGATGTGAGCGTCGTCCTGGCGGCTCAGTGCCGAGAGCTCGGCCTGGAAGGCCTGAAAAAAAGGCGCCAGGCGCTCGACCCGCGTGGTGCGATAAAGGTCGGGAATGGCGCGTGACAGCGCCAGCCGATTTTCGATCGCGTAGCCCGCGCCCGATGGCGCCTGGGCGCGGTCGCCCAGAACCCACCAGCGGCCGTCGGCGCCGCGTCCGACATCGACAGCATAAAAGCGCAGATGCGCGCCGCCGGGCGCCGCAACGCCGACCAGCGGACGCAAAAACTCCGGATTGCCCGCGATCAGCGCGGCGGGCAGGCGGCCGTCGCGGCTGAGCCGCGCCGGGCCATAGGCGTCAGCGAGAACCGCTTCGAGGAGGTCGGCGCGCTGAATGAGCCCGGCTTCCAAATCTTTCCATTCGGACGGCTCGATGACCAGCGGCACGTGGCTGAGCGGCCACGGGCGCTCAATGCCGGCGGCATCTTCATAGACCCGATAAAAAACTCCGGAGCCGCGCAGATAACGGTCGGCGGCGGCGAAACGGCGATTGATCTCGTCTGGGCCAAGCGTCGCCAGCATGGCGAGGAACGGCTGCCAGTGCGCGCGGACGCGGCCGTCGCCATCCATCATCTCGTCGAAAATGCCGGGAAGCGGCCGGTAACTGGCGATGAACTGTTCCAGGCCCGCGGTCTCGGTTTCGACACGGGTGTCGAGATGGGCTGCCATGCGATGTTTTTTAGTTCTTGCGCCGCAGATCGAGCGTCGTCGGATATTCGAGGGAAGCTTGGCGCGGCGGAACGTCGATCAGTCCGCCGGTATGGCCGTGCTCCTGGAACCGGGCGCGGCGGCGCGCTTCCGCCTCGTAGGAGTTGATCGGATAGGTCTCGTAATTGCGTCCGCCCGGATGGGCGACGTGATAAACGCAGCCGCCGAGCGAACGCCGGTTCCAGGTGTCGACGATGTCGAATGTCAGCGGCGCCTGAACGTCGACGGTCGGATGCAGGCCCGAGGAAAGGCTCCAGGCTTTGAAGCGCACGCCGGCGACGAATTCGCCGGAGCGGCCGGTGGAGGTCAGCGGTACCCGGGCGCCGTTGCAGGTCACGACATGGCGGCCTTCGTTTAAACCCTCGACTCTGATCTGCAGCCGCTCGACCGACGAATCGACCAGCCGCACGGTTTGGCCGGCAACGCCCTCCTCGCCGAGCACGTACCAGGGCTCGATCGCCTGCCGGAGCTCGAGCCGCACGCCGCCGTGCTGTACGGCGCCGCAGATCGGAAAACGGAATTGCCGCTGCGCTTCGAACCAGGCCGGATCGAATACATAACCTGCCTGCTCCAGATCCTCCAACACTTCGAGGAAATCGTTCCAGACGAAATGTTCGAGCATGTAGCGGTCATGCAGCGCCGTTCCCCAGCGCACCGGCTTGCCATCAAGCGGCGAGCGCCAGAACCAGGCAATCAGCGCGCGCAAGAGCAATTGCTGAGCCAGACTCATGCGTGCGTCCGGCGGCATTTCGAACGAACGGAATTCGACGAGACCGAGCCGGCCGGTCGGGCCGTCCGGCGAGAACAATTTGTCGATGCAGATTTCGGTTCGGTGGGTGTTGCCGGTCACGTCAACCAGAATGTTGCGAAACAGCCGGTCCACCAGCCATGGCGGCGGTTTGGTCGCCGAACCGTCCGGCGCCGGCACGTTGCCGAGCGCGATTTCGAGCTCGTAGAGCATGTCCTGGCGCGCTTCGTCGATACGCGGCGCCTGGCTGGTCGGTCCGATGAACAGACCGGAAAAAAAGTAGGAGAGCGAAGGCCGCCGCTGCCAATAGAGCACCAGGCTCTTCAGAAGGTCGGGCCGGCGCAGGAACGGGCTGTCGGCGGCATTGCGGCCGCCGAGCACGACGTGATTGCCGCCGCCGGTTCCGCTATGCCGGCCGTCGATCATGAACTTGTCGGTGCCCAGCCGCGAGAGATGGGCCTCCTCGTAAATGCCGCTCGTGATCGCCACGGCCTCGCGCCACGATTCCGCCGGATGGATATTGACCTCGATGACGCCGGGGTCGGGCGTCACTTTGATGACGCTGAGCCGCGGATCGGGCGGCGGCTCATAGCCTTCGACATGCACCGGCAGGCCGAGTTCGGCCGCGGTCGTCTCGACCACGGCGAGCAGTTCGAGATAGTCGGCGAGCGTTTCAACCGGCGGCATGAACACGCACAAGCGTCCGTCGCGGACTTCAACCGCAAGAGCGGTACGCACCGGCATGCCCGGCGCGACCCCCGCGCCGGCCGCGCTTGGCGACTGCATCACCATTGTCTCGGGTGCGAGCGGCGGTGAAGCCGCCTCGGCGGTCGTGGTTTGCGCGGCCGGGACTCTGATCGGATGCGTAATGCGCGGATCGGGCAGGGGCGTGCGTTCGGCAAACGGATCGGCCGGTACCAGGTGCGGATAATCGACGGCAGCCAACTCGGGCAACGATTGCAGCGGCAGCCGGAAACCGAGCGGCGAGTCTCCCGGGATCAGGAACAAACGGCCGCGGCGGGTTTGCCAGAGCTCGCTCAGCCATCCGGGCTTGGCCTGCGCGGTCCAGCGCTGCACCGGCAGCACGAAGCCGGCCGGCTCGCCGCGGTGACTGTCGAACAAGCTCAGAATGCGCGCGCGCTCGCGGGGATCGTCGATCTTGGGATCGTTCGGATCGATATTCTCCGGGATCAGACCTTGCTTGAGCATCCGGTCGGCCGGGTCCTCGTAAGCGGGCTGTACGTAGTCCGCCGTGATTCCCAGCCGCGCGGCAATCCCCTCGGCAAGGTGCTGTGAATCGCCGGCGGTCGGTTTGTGGTCGGCCGTCTCGCGCGCGATCAGGCTCTCGTCGCGCCAGATCGGTACGCCGTCGCGCCGCCAGTACAGCGAGAAGGCCCAGCGCGGCAGCGGCTCGCCGGGATACCACTTGCCCTGGCCGTAATGCATCAGCCCGCCCGGTGCGAAACGCCGGCGCAGGCGCCGGATCAGTTCGTCCGCGCGCACGCGCTTCATCGGTCCGACCGCGGCGGTGTTCCATTCCGCCGATTGATAATCGTCGACCGATACGAAGGTCGGCTCGCCGCCCATGGTCAGACGCACGTCGTGCGCGACAAGATCGGCGTCGACCTTGTCGCCGAGCGCATCGAGCGCGGTCCAGGCCGCTTCGGAGAACGGCGCGGTCACGCGTGGCTGCTCGGCGATCCGCTTGACGCTCATATCGAATCCGAAGCGGACCTCGGCGGGCTCGACCAACCCGCTGATCGGCGCGGCGGAGTGGAAGTGCGGCGTGGCGGCGACCGGCAGATGGCCTTCGCCGCAGAGCAGTCCCGACGTCGGATCAAGTCCGACCCAGCCCGCGCCCGGCAGATAGACTTCGGTCCAGGCGTGCAGGTCGGTGAAATCGTGTGTCGCGCCGGCGGCGCCTTCGAGCGGCTTGATGTCCGGCTTGAGCTGGATGAGATAGCCGGACACAAAGCGCGCCGGCAGGCCGATGTGACGCAGGAGCTGTACCAATAGCCACGCCGAGTCGCGGCAGGAGCCTGCACCGGAGGCGAGCGTTTCTTCCGGGGTTTGTACACCCGGCTCCATGCGGATCAGATAGCGGATCATCTGTTGCAGGCGCTGATTGAGCTCGACCAGAAAATCGACGGTGTTGCGCGGTTCGCGCGAAATCGATTGCACCAGCTCTTTCAGCCGCGGGCCCGCGCGCTCCGGTTCCATGAAGGCCGCGAGGTCCTCATGCAGCTCGGGGGGAAATGCAAATGGCCAGGTCTCGGCGTAGGGCTCGATGAAGAAGTCGAACGGGTTGATCACTTCCATATCGGCGATGAGATCGACCGTTACGGAAAATTCCCTGGTCTTTTCCGGAAATACGAAACGCGCGAGCCAATTGCCGTGCGGATCCTGCTGCCAGTTCACGAAGTGCTGGGCCGGCTTCACTGTCAGCGAATAGCTTGGAATCCGGGTGCGGCACTGCGGTCCCGGCCGCAGCCGCACGATCTGCGGCCCGAGACTGATCGGCCGGTCATAATCGTAACGCGTGGCGTGGTGGAGCCCGACGAGGATCGACATGCTGATACGCGGTACCGACCGATTTTTTGCCCCAAGACTAGGCAATTTCCATGCAATTTCCGGGCCGCCGTCAATCTCTTTATCTCGCGGCGATCAGTGAGCATGGTTCGCAAAAGCGTCATGCAAAGGCGGCGCGGTACCCCCGTATCCGCGCCGCCACCCGCAACACGCACGAATGTCGAGCATTGCCGCGGGCGTGCATCACTAAGACCGTCGGTGCAGCCGTCGTCTTGATCTCGATCAACCCGCTGTCATGCCGCGCTGGGCGCGCTCGCGCTCACTCACTCGTTAATAACACCGCGCACGATATGGCCGCCCTCAGGCCCGCCAGCCGGCACCGAGCCGATCGGTTGCCCCTGCAGTTTATCGCCGAGATGCAACAGCGCGACGAGCACGAACGCCAAAGCCGTAAAGGCTGCCGACAACAGAATGAGCGGCATGAGGTTGCGGTGGAACACATGCTCGAACAGGAACGATCCGATGATGTCGGCGGAGGCGGTCGCCAGGTTGATGAGCGACATCATCACCGCAAAGCTGAAACCCTCAGATCGCGGCGGACAATAATCGGCGGCGAGCGTCACCGTCGCCACGGTCGCGAGCATGGCGGCAAATCCGCTGCAGAAGCTCAAGATCGCCGCCGAAGCCTCGTTATACAGCAACAGATACGCCGCCGTGGCCGCGGTACCGAGCGCGATGCTCAGGTTGAGAAGGCGCTTGGACGACATTTGGCCGAATTGCCGCCGATAAAGGATCGCGCCGACGATCCAGCCGGCCGATGCGATCGATCCGAGAACACCGATGTAGCCCTGCGAGAATTTAAGGCTGTCGGTCATGGTGTAATAGAGCGGCGTGCTCAAGCCGGGGCTGAAGTAATAGAGAAACAGAAACATCCCGACGATCCACAGCTCGCGTTTTTTGCATGCCGCCATCAAACCGCCGAAGGTGCCGCGCAGCGCCGCAACATCGATGCGCGCCTTCTTCTCGGGGATCAGAAAGATGGTGCCGAACAGGACCGCGGCCGGCGCTATGGCGACGATGGCGGCGGCAACGTGCAGCGCCGAGCCCGGCGACAGACGCTGAGCCAATTGACCGCCCAGGATCGCGGCGGCCATCGCGGCGACGTTGAACCACAGCCATTGCTGATTGACGAATTTGCCGCTCTGCCCAAGTCGTTGTCCGTTCTCCACCAGCACCGCCCCGCACACGGTGCTCGAGATCGCCATGGCATAGGCGGTGATCTGCAGCGCCCATACCAGTTGGCTCGGCGCCGTTAGTTGGGTCGCCCACAGGAACGCCGCGGCTGCGGCAATATTGGCGGCGATGAGATAGGTTTTGCGTCGATAGCCGAACAGCGGCACGAAATCCGACAGCACGCCGTAAATCGGTTTGATGATCCAGGGAAAATTGAAGATCGTGAGATAAGCGGTGACTTGCAGCGCGGTCCAGCCGTGCGCTTGTTTCAAATAAAAGCTGAGCGGCTGCGCGATCAGCCCGCCGACCTGTCCAACGCCTTCGACGACATAGACCAGAGCGAAAAACAGCAGCAGCCGGTTGATCGCGGCGCGCTCCTGCGTTGGAGCCTGCACCGATAAGGACCGTTCGTTCATCGATTGCGGCTCGTTATTCATGCTGCGCGGTCGCGTGACTACACGACGCGGCCAGGTCACCGATCCTATCGGTTAGTGAACCCGGCGTCGCATGTCGTGTCGAATGCTGTTCGGGTTCCGCTTAGCGCTGTGGAAGCGGCATGTGGGCCGCGGGCCGCGCCATGAGATCGCCGCGGGTCAACGACCTGTTGCCCATCGAGACGGCGGTCGCCGCCACCACGAGCGAAACCGTGAGTGTCACAGTTGCAATCAGTTCGAGCCCGATGGCGCGGCGTTTTGTGAGCGTCTCTTCGGCTCGCGGCGGCGCGAAACCGGGCTTGCCGGTCAGCTCTGCCATGGCGGTCGTCTTTCGCGAATCATGATCGTCTGACGGTCGCTGGCGATGCCGGCGCCGGTTCGGCCGCATTGCGGCGAGGCCATTGAAGAAGCAAGGCGATTTGGTGGGATTTGGTTAATAAAACGTTAACGGCGCGCCCGGCGCCCGACGCCCGGCGCGCCGGCACTACGACCGGGTCACTCGGCGAAGGCCGGCGCCGGTTCCCAGTCCATCGTCACGTGGCCGGGTACAGCGATGACGCGATCGAGCCATGCGCGCACGGCGGGAAACGGCTGCAGGTCGAAATCGCAGAGGTGCGCGACGTGGGTGTAGGCATAGAGCGCGATGTCGGCGACGGTATAGCGGTCGGCGACAAAGAAGTCGTGCAGCGCGATGTGCTTGTCCATGACGCCGAGCGCGCGATGGCCTTCCTCCATCCAGTCTTCGAAGGCGTGACGCTGCAATTCGCGCCCGCCCTTGACCAGCGTCAGCCAGAAGTAGGCGGCGCCGAGATTGGGCTCGAGACTGTGCTGCTCGAAGAACATCCATTGCAGCGCTTCGGCGCGCTCGATGCTGTCCTCGGGCGCCAGCGCCGTGCCGCCGGCGAGGTACCACAGGATGGCGTTGGACTCCGGGAGATAACGCCCGGGAGCGACTTCCAGAAGCGGCACTTGGCCGTTCGGATTCTTGGTCAGGAACTCCGGCGTGTGGCTCTCGCCCTTGAGGATATCGATTTCGATCAGCCGATAGGGAATCCGCAGCTGCGCCAGCGCGAGCCGCGCCTTGTAGCTGTTTCCCGAACGCTGCATCGAATAGAGCGTGAACATGGCCGTTCCCAGCTGCCCGTGCGGCAGGATCATCCTGGGGCCGTACGCTGTGAACGCGGCGATGTCGTGGCCGCGCGGTCTGTCGCAAGGGCCGTTGGCTATTTTAGAAGAAATGCGCTTGAAAAAGCCACCGGCGAGATGACCGCAACTGTGCTGCGGCGCAACAACAGAATGAATATCGCCAGCATCGCCGGAACCCCGAGTGGAACGAGTGTCGCGTGTGCAATGGTGCGGGCGACGAGCGGCATCAGCCAGAGCCCGGCAAGCGCGGTCTTTTCCCAGGGGCCGAAGCCGCGCGCGAGGCCGTCAGCGACGAGAAAAGCAATGGCCGGCGCCAGCGCCATCATGTCGTAGTCGAAGGTGTAAGGCGTGGCGAGCATGGCGGCGAGGCAAAGCGCGGCGGCTTTGAGCGGATAGGGCGCCGCGCCGCGCCACAGCCAAATGAGGGCGGCGCCGAGCGCAACGACCAGCGCGCCTTGCAGCGCATACGCCACGGGGACGCTTGCTCCCCACATCCGCGCCCAGGCGAATAGGCTTTGAATCTTGTACCAGCCGGTGTTGCCCTGTTCGAGCGCGACGACGCGGGTGAAGCGGGTCGAGTCGAAAAACGCCTGCCACACATGCGGACCGAAGGCGATCGTGGTCGCGAGCGCGAGCAGCGCAACGGCCGCTGCGGCGGCGGCAAAACAGCGCCAGCGGCCGCCGGCGAGGAGCGCGATCGGAATCATCAGTCCGAATTGCGGTTTGTAGGCCAGAAGGCCGAACAAAATGCCGGCGACGATCGGCCGGCGGTCGAGCTGCACCAGCGCGGCGCCGAGCAAAGCGGCGGTGAGGAAGCCGTTCTGACCGTGACCGACATTGATCAGCACCGCCGGGAACGCGAGCGCGACCAGGAGCCAGAGGCTGGTCATTCCGGAAGCCGCGTAGCGGCTGTCCGGAATCCATAACCTCTGAGTCCGAGGGGCAAAATTCGGGGCTAGGTCCCCGGATTCTGGGGTTATGGATTCCGGGCTCCCGCTTCGCGGGCCCCGGAATGACAAAGGAAGGATCGCGCGGATCGCCAGCAGATAAAGCCCGAGCGTCACCGCCTGCCAAACCGCGAGCGCGACCGGGTAGGGCATCAAGGCGAGCGCCGCGGCGACAAAGAGAAATAGCGGCGGATAATGCCAGCCGTAGAACGGCGTCGCGGCACCGAAGATTTTCTGCTCGCGCGCCTGCTGCAAAGCGAGGTCGAAAGGCGCCGCCGAGTTGCCGTCGAGCACATAGGTGCCGGCCGCGTAGACATTGGAGAAATCCGTTCCCAGCGGCCGGCCTTGCCGGTCGATGAGCCCGTCCGCGGTGACCGCCAGATAGAGAACGCCGGCGACGGAAGCGATCAGGACCGCGGCCGCGATGAGCCGGATGCGCTCGCGCGTGAGCCAGGATCCGCTCCGCAATACCTCGCGCACCCGGTCCATTGCGGCTCCCTGCTCGGATCGCAGTCGCCTGCATTAGGCCAGCGGAGCCTTAACGGAGAATTGAGCCGGATCACCTGAGCGCACCCTTGCCTGTGCGCCATCGCCGTTTTACCAAGCACGCGCTCAAGAGCGGGCACTTTGGAGACCAGCATGGCCTTTCTCGCTGACCGGATTTCGCGCATCAAGCCGTCGGCCACCATCGCGGTGACGGACAAGGCGCGCGCGCTCAAGGCGGCGGGCCGCGATGTCATCGGCCTTGGCGCCGGCGAGCCGGATTTCGATACGCCGGAGAACATCAAAGAGGCGGCGATCAAGGCGATCCGCGACGGCAAGGCGTCAAAGTACACCGCCGTCGACGGCATTCCAGAGCTCAAGGCCGCCATCGCCCGCAAGTTTCAGCGCGAGAACGAGCTTACCTACAAGCCGTCGCAGATCATCGTCGGCACCGGCGGCAAGCAGGTGCTGTACAACGCGCTCATTGCCACCATCAATCCGGGCGACGAGGTGATCATCCCGGCGCCGTATTGGGTGAGCTATCCCGACATGGTGCTGCTCGCCGGCGGCGAGCCGGTCGAGGTCGTGACCACGATGGAATTGGGCTTCAAGATGAAGGCCGAGGCGCTGGAGCGGGCGATCACGCCGAAGACCAAATGGATCATCTTCAACTCGCCGTCGAACCCCACCGGCGCGGCTTACACGCGTACCGAACTTAAGGCGGTGACCGATGTGCTGGCGCGGCACCCGCACGTGCACGTCATGTCGGACGACATGTACGAGCATCTGGTCTATGACGACTTCAAGTTCTTCTCGCCGGCGCAGCTTGAACCGCGGCTATACGAGCGCACGCTGACGGTGAACGGCATGTCCAAGGCCTATTGCATGACCGGCTGGCGCATCGGCTATGCCGGCGGTCCCGAGCCGCTGGTCAAGGCGATGGCGATGATCCAGTCGCAGTCGACCTCGAACCCGACCGCGGTCGCGCAATGGGCCGCCGTGGAAGGGCTCAACGGTCCGCAGGATTTCATCGCCAAGCACAACAAGATCTTCAAGGAGCGGCGCGACCTCTGCGTCTCGATGCTCAACCAGGCCAACGGCATCCAGTGCCCGAAGCCCGAGGGCGCGTTTTACGTCTATCCGTCCTGCGCCGGCACCATCGGCAAGACCGCGCCCACCGGCAAGAAGCTCGCGACCGATGAGGATTTCGTCACCGAGCTGCTGGAGGCCGAAGGCGTTGCGGTGGTGCAGGGCACGCCGTTCGGCGTCGGGCCGGCGTTCCGCATTTCCTACGCCACCGCTACCAGCGCGCTGGAAGAAGCCTGCACCCGCATCCAGCGTTTCTGCGGCAATTTGCGGTAGCCGCTCGCGTCGTTCCGGCTGAGGCGGCCACGGCGCCGATCTCGGATCGCCGGGATCGGTTGCGTTCCGGAATGACAAGACGCCGCACTCATTCTCGCCTACAATTCTATCAGGCCCATGGGCGGGCTGAGGGGGGAACCACATGTTTCGCACTGTTTTCGCCGCTGCGGCCGTCACCGCTTTTGCACTGGCGACGCCTTTGATCCCGGCGGATGCGCAGCAGATTCAGGTCGGCACGCTCACCTGCTCGCTGTCGTCGAGCGTTGGTCTTGTCCTCGGATCGCAGAAGAATGTGAATTGCATTTTCAAGGGACGGCCGGGCGAACGGGACGAAGCTTATACCGGCACGATGACTACGATCGGCCTCGACATCGGCATCACCACCGGCGGCGTCATCGTCTGGGGGGTGTTTGCGGGCACCAACCGCTATGCCGGGATGCTTGCCGGCACCTATGGCGGGGCGACGGCGGAAGTGTCGGTCGCCGCCGGTCTCGGCGCCAACGTTCTGGTCGGCGGATCGAACCGCACGGTGGCGCTGCAGCCGTTGTCGGTGCAGGGCCAGATGGGGCTCGATATTGCCGGCGGCATCGGCGCGCTGGAACTGCACCCGGCGCGATGAAAGGCCGGCGGCCTCTGAAGATCGGCCGCCCGGGAGGGGCGCGCGCAATGTCGCGCCCCTTGACCAGCCCCGCCGGCGCCTGAGACGATTGCGCCCTCCCCATCCTGCCCCGCAAGCGGGGGAGGGGAGGGAGGGGGAAACGACGGATCAGCGCCCGGGAGGCGGCCATGGCAGCAAACGGCAACAACACCCGCGCAACAGGTCCCCGCTGTGTCGCGCTGGTCGGACCGTTCCAGAGCGGCAAGACCACGCTGCTTGAGGCGATCCTCGCCCGCACCGGCGTGATCCAGCGCCAGGGCACCATCGAAGCCGGCAACACCGTCGGCGATGGCAGCAAGGAAGCCCGCCATCACCGCATGAGCGTCGAGCTTACCGTCGCCACCACCAACTTCATGGGCGACTCCTACACCTTCCTCGATTGCCCCGGCTCGGTGGAGTTCGTCCACGACATGCGGGCGGTGCTGCCGGCGATCGACGCGGCGGTGGTCGTGTGTGAAATGGATGAGAAGAAGGTGGCGCAGCTGCAGCTTATTCTGCGCGAGCTCGAAGACCGGAAAATTCCCCGCATCCTGTTCCTCAACAAGATCGACAAGGTCGATGCCGGCGTCCATGACGTGCTCAATCTGCTGCAGGGCGCCTCGCGCACCAAGCTGATCTTGCGCCAGCTTCCGACCTTCTCCGGCGACATCATCTCCGGCTTTGTCGATCTCGCGCTGGAACGCGCGTTTGTTTACAAGGAGCACGCTCCTTCCGAAGTCGTGGCGCTGGAAGGCGACGCCGCCGACCGCGAAAAGACCGCGCGCTTCTCCATGCTGGAGACGCTCGCCGACCATGACGACGAGCTGATGGAGCAGCTCCTGGAAGATATTCAGCCGCCGCGCGACAAGGTGTTCGACGACCTCACCCGCGAATTGCGCGAGGGGCTGGTGTGCCCGGTGCTGATGGGGACCGCGGCCCGGGCCAACGGCGTTTTGCGGCTGCTCAAGGCGCTGCGCCATGAATTGCCGGGCATCGTCGAGACCGCGAAACGGCTGGGCGTGAAACCGGGCGCCGACGCCATCGCCTACGTGCTCAAGACCCAGAACACCGCCCATGGCGGCAAGATGTCGGTCGCGCGCGTACTGGCCGGGCAGATCGGCGACGGCACCACGCTATTGTCCGGCGACGACGAGGTCGGCCGCGTCGCCGGCGTCTTCAAGCTCGTCGGCCAGACCAGCGAGAAGCGCGGACCGGCGGCGGTCGGCGAGACCGCCGCGTTCGCCAAGCTCGACAAAGCCAGGACCGGCGAGACGCTGACCGCCGGCAAGCAGGCTCATCCCGCGGTCGCGCGGATCGAGCCTTATCCGCCGGTGCTCGCCATCGCCATCTCGGCCAAGGAACGCAAGGATGACGTCAAGCTCGGCCAGGCGCTGCACAAGCTCGCCGAGGAAGATCCGTCGATCACCATCGTGCACAATCCGGAGACCCACGAAGTGGTGCTGTGGGGCCAGGGCGAAATGCACCTGCGCGTCGTCACCGAGCGCTTGAGCGACCGCTTCGGCGTCGCCGTCGAGCGGCGCCAGCCGAGCGTCGGCTACCGCGAGACCATCCGCAAGGGCGTGGTTCAGCGCGGCCGGCACAAGAAGCAGTCCGGCGGCCACGGCCAGTACGGCGACGTCGTCATCGACATCAAGCCGATGCCGCGCGGCTCGGGTTTTTCCTTCGAGGACAAGATCACCGGCGGCGTGGTGCCGCGCAATTACATCCCTTCCGTCGAGGAAGGCATCATCGACGCGCTCAAGCACGGCCCGCTCGGTTTCCCGGTGGTCGATCTCCACGTCGCGCTCGTCGACGGCTCCTATCACACCGTCGATTCCTCCGACATGGCGTTCCGCACCGCCGGCCGCATCGGCATCGTCGAAGGTCTGCCGCAGTGCCAGCCGGTGCTGCTCGAGCCGATCCACCTTGTGGAAATCGTCTGCCCCAGCGAGGCCACCGCCAAGATCAATGCGCTGATGTCCGGACGCCGCGGCCAGATCCTCGGCTTCGACACCCGCGAAGGCTGGCAGGGCTGGGACGTGGTGCGCGCCAAGATGCCGGAGGCGGAGATCGGCGATCTGATCGTCGAAATCCGCTCGGCGACCGCCGGCGCCGGCACCTTCACCTTCAAGTTCGACCACATGGCCGAGCTGACCGGCCGCACCGCCGACCAGATCGTCGCCGCGCGCCGCGCGGCGGAGTGATATCTCTACGTCGTCATTCCGGAGCGCCGTCGATCTCGGGTCTACCCGAGATCGACACGTGAATGTCCAAGTCGGCAACAGCCGACTTGGATGGCGGCGAATCCGGAATCCATACTCACTGTCGGTGGTTATGGATTCCGGGTTCCTCGCCGCGCTCGGCCCCGGAATGACGATGACGATGAACCACGGAGGATTCCGAATATGCCAGCCTATTGGATAGCGCGCGCCAAGATCAACGATCCCGCCGAGTACAAGAAATACGCCGACCAAGTGCCGGCGATTCTCGCCAAATATGGCGGCAAGGCTTTGGCGCGCGGCGGCCGCTTCCAGGTCATCGAGGGTCCGCAGAAATTTGAACGCTTTGTCGTGATCGAATTCCCGACCTTCGAACAGGGCGTCGCCTGCTTCACCTCGGACGAATACAACAAAGCCGCCGCCTTCCGCCGCGGCGGCGCCGGCGAAGTCGAAGGCGTCATCGTCGAGGGGCTGGAGGCGGCGAAATAGCCGTCGTCATTCCGGGACGCGGGCGAAAGCCCGCGGGCCCGGAATCCATAATCACAAAACTTCGGGTTACGAAGGTCCGAGCCGTCGCGGCGGCGGCGATGATCGCAAAACCGATGTCCACTTTTGCGGAACACCTTTTACTGTTCGACCCGGTACAGGCGCCACCGCTTGGGCACGCCTTTGAGCCGGTGAGCGCCGCGATCCTTAAAGCGGATTCCAGACTGCGACATCAGATCCTTGACCGCGCTCGAAACCAGGACTTCACCGGCACGCGCTTTCGCGGCGACGCGCGCGCCGACGTGAAACGCGAGACCGACCACGTCAGCCCCGCCCACTTTGTATTCGCCTGCGTGCAGCCCGACCCTGATCTCCAGCCCCAGCGTGCGCACTGCCTCGCGGATCGCGGTCGCGCAACGCACCCCGGAAGCCGGCGCGTCGAACGTCGCGAGCAGTCCGTCCCCCGTCGTCACGACTTCTTTTCCGCGCAAACTCTTCAGCTCTCTACGGACGGCGGCGTAATAGTGATTCATCACCTGTGTCCAGCGCGAATTGCCCAGCCGCGCGGCTGTTGCGGTGGACCGGACGATATCGACAAACAAAATCGTGGCGAGCGCCTGTTCGAGGTCGGCGCCACCATTGGCGCGTCGGCGCCGGATCGCAATATTTCCAGCCAGCGGTTCATAGCGATGGCTGCGTCGCCGCGCGACTGCGGTTTTTGCATAGTCTTTGGCACGCTGCACCGTGCCGCAACGAACTGTTTTTGCCCGCGGCGGAAGCGTCCAGTAAATCTTTCGCCCATCTCCTACGCCATGGACCTCGACGGCGCCCCACTTCAGGAAAACCGTGGAGCCAACCCGACGAACCAACCATGCCTTTGACGTGTATCCGGAAACGTTCGACTGATGGACTCCGATGCGGAGGAACTTGGGCATGTGCGTGGGGCCGCTCGCAAGACCGCTTGGGGATACCAGGGATAGAATGTGATCATACATTCCTGCGTTGGCAACAGTTCTCCCAAATCGAAAAGTTGCCTCTGACTCTGCGCGCTAATTCGCGTTTGCAATCGACCCCTACAAGAGCGCATGCCGGGACGCCGTCCGACGATATGGCCGCCCTGGCACGCTAAACAGCGTGTTCGAGCAGGCTCGACTGAAGGAGCGAAAATGATGCGTTACGCAGTAGTGATCGAAACGGCCGACGGCAATTATTCCGCTTATGTCCCGGACCTGTCCGGCTGCGTTGCTACCGGGGCCACAATCTCCGAAGTGGAACAGGAAATCCGCGAAGCGATCCGGTTCCATATTGACGGCCTCAAGGCCGACGGCGTGTCCGTGCCTGCGCCCACGAGCATTGCGGAATACGTCGAGGCATAGCGAGCGGGAGCTCACCGTCTACCTGACGACGATTGATGTTTTAAATGGATCTTGAACGCGGCGGCATTCTGCAAAGCGTGAAGTGAAGCGACCAACGCCAATGCGTCGGATGGTCACGTTGACGGCTGCGGGATCGTTGGCGTTCATCACAGTTGTGCAGGCACAACAGCCGCCAAAAAAGCCGGCACCTCCCCCACGGGCCGTATCGCGGCCGACACCGCCGCAGCGCGCCGCCGTACCAGCTGGCCGGACGGGGCCAACGAATGTCAGACTGAGCCCGACCGGCCTCGCATACGGTCCCCACGGGGCGCTCGCGACGCCCGCGCACCGTCTGCCTCAGGGACCCAACGCGCCAGCCGTGAAGCCGAAATTCCCGGTTGTGACCGTGAACAACAAATACTTTCCGATCGTTAAAGGCCAGAAATACATTTACCTGGGCGGGCGCAGGAGACTCTTTGTTCCGTTCGGCGCTCTCGGCGTGGTCCTAATCGGCTCGTCGTATTGGTATCCTGATGGCTACGTCTCGATCGCAGGTCCGTACTGTGCTGGCGACACGCCCGACGGCTGCCAACTGCACTGGCGCATGGTCGATTTCACCGACGGAGATGGCGAGCCGCAATGCGTGCAGTACTGCCCTCAGGCCGGGCCGCCTCCGGCGCAGGTGGCTACGTTACCACCACCGCCGCCACTGCCGTCACAAGGTACCTGCCAATTGATGATCTACGCGGAACCCGATTTCGCTGGTACCTCGGCGCCGGCAAGCGAAAATCAGCCGAGCCTGTCGGTAAGCGGCTGGCAAAACGCTATCTCCTCGATCCAAGTACAGTCCGGCACCTGGGACTTTTTCACCGACGACGACTATGGCGGCAACACACTGCGCCTGGCCAGTGGCACATATCCAATGCTGACCCCGGACTGGGACAAGAAGATTAATTCCATGATGTGCGTGGAGCCTGGACCCGGGCCGTAGGCCCGATTTTCCGCGGCAAGGAAAGACGAAATCGGGCTTTACGCACTAGCTGCCGCTGTATCGGCGAGCCGTGCGGAGGTCTGCTCAGGGTCATCTGCGTCATGTCGAACGGCAGGCTCACACTTCCGCTATGCCCTCAACTTCAGACGTATTGCTGTCTCGCAGCAAACGACGTTCAGGGCCAGTTTCGGACCAGTTTCGGACTCATGCACTTCAGCAAATGGCATCTTCAAAGTCGATAGGGCAGGTGATGGCCTCGGCGTCACTGGTTTTGTCGGTCTACCGGGCCATCATACAAAAGATCGGGGAGAAAATACGAGTTGGAGATTTTACTTAAATAAAATCAGGGAGGAAAAACAATGAGCGCGTTGAGCCCGACGGAAGTGCCGGTACCTGAACCCAATCTTGAGCCCGAGCAGATGATTGCGCGAGCACGAGCGCTGCGCCGGATGGTAAGAGAGGAAGCCGAGGCGGCAGAGCGACGCGGCTACTATTCCGAAGCCTTGCACAAGGAATTCGTCAAGGCGGGATTTTACCGCTGCCTCCAGCCGCGACGCTTCGGTGGTTATGAATTCAGTATCCGCACCTTCTTCAAGACCATAGTTGAAATCGCCAGCGGCGATCCGGGGATTGGCTGGTGCCTTTGCCTCGCTTCAGGCCACGCGCTCCAGATCGGGACTAATTTTGGCGAAGCGGCGCAAGCGAAAATTTACGGCGTTGACGGCCATTTCATCGCGCCTTACTCGCCCAGCGGCCCGTCGCCCGACGCTGAATGCGTGGCCGTGCCGGGAGGCTATCGCGTCAGGGGAAAGTGGCGGTACGCGTCGGGCGTGCCTTACGCGACGCACTTCATGGGCATGGCGCCGCTCAAGGGCTCGCATCCTGGCGGGCCGACGCGAAAGATGGTCAGTATCGTGGTGCCACGCGACCAGTTCGAGATGCTGGACGATTGGCATGACATGTTCGGCCTCAAAGGGAGCGGTTCAAATAGCGTCGTCATCAAGGATGCGTTCATACCCGAAGAATTTGTCGATGAAACGATCTTTGGCGACGCTGGCGCCGGCAACATGCCGGGCGCAGGGGTGCATGGGAACCCGATGTATAATGGAATTTTTATGGGCTTCGCCCCTGGCGAGCTCGCTTGCTCCCAGGTCGGTGCCGCCTGGGCGGCGCTCGAGGAGTTTGAGAAGCATATCCGCACGACCAAACCGCTGCTCTCTGCGACGCCGATTTTCAAATACCAGCATCACGACTGGCAGCGCATTTTCGGTTTGGCCCTGTCGATGACTCACGCCGCGGAGGCTGTTCTGCTACGCAGCGCCGAACTCTATGTCGAATACGCTCGCGGGCGAATGGACGGCACCCGCCAGTTCACCGGCAAGGAAGCGATGTTGCTGATGGGGATGCAGCATCAGGCATCGAGGATCGCCTGGGAAGCGGGATACGATCTGTTCCGCGCCTCTAGTACGGCGAGCATCCGAGACGGCCAGCCGATGCAGCGTTTCTTCCGCGACTTTGCGACCTTCCGAAACAATCCCGTGCATCAGCCGGATTTTGCCGCGACTCGCATCGCCCAAGCCTATTTCGGTCTGCCGATCGAAGATTTCGATTTGTGAGGAGATCGCAACAAGCGGCGCGCTAAGTGCCATCCTAAGTGCCATCCATTGCGGTAGCGCACGCTTCAGAGCGGAGCTGACGCGGTCTGCTTTACCCCCAACTTCGGACATATCGTTGCGCCGCAGTCACTGACGCATCGGGCCGATTCTGTTGAAGAAGTCGGTGAGTAATTGGAGATGAATCAGCCTGGCCGTTCGAAGGCCCTCGATTGCAAACTGCTGGTGGTCTCAGGCTGGGTGAGGGCTTGGCATTGGTATCAGCTTCGCCAGCTTTCGGAGGTTTTGGGCGGTTGCTGCGAGCAGGAACTCATCGCGCGCGCCGTTTGGTCCTCTTAGTCTGAGCCGATCGAGTTTGAGAATGCGTTTGAGATGGGCGAACAGCATTTCAACTTTCTTGCGCAGTCGTCGCGCGGTGCGGCCTTGCCACGAGCCTGCGATCTGGCGCGCCATGTCACGGGCGCCTTCATAGATCGATCGCGGCACGTACCGGGCCGGCTCCTTCGGACAGCATCGGGGCTTTAGGCGGCAGGCTTGGCAGTCATACTTGCTCGCGCGGTAGCGTAATGTCGCTCCGTCATTCACACGTGAGCCGGTCGTCGTCAGCATCTTGCCGGCGGGGCAAGAATAGACGTCGCCGACATGGTCATAGGTGAAGTCGTCGCGTGAGAAGGTGCCGTCCTGACGGGTCGACTTATCGAACACGGTCACATGTGGCTCGATGCCATGCTCGTAGACGAGCCATCCGAGCATCTCGGCTGAGCCGTAGGCGCTGTCTCCGAGGAGGCGGGCGGGATAAAGATCGAAGCGATCGAGCGAGCGTTCTATCATGCGTTTTGCGGCCAGGACCTCGGCCTGCCGGATCGCGGTTGTGGCTTCGACATCAACGATGATCGCGTTGTCGACATCGATCATATAGTTGGTGGAATAGGCGAAGAATGCTTGTCCGCCATGGGCTCCGGTCCATCGCGCCGCCGGATCGGCCGGTGAGACGAACTTGGGCACGACATCGGTCGCAGCGCCGAAGGCCTCATCGTCGAGCACAGCCATATACTCTTTGACCGCCCGGCCGGTCGCTTCTGGTGGCAGCCCCTTTTCGCCCTCGATCCCTTTCTGCCGATTGGCATCCGCCTTGATTAGACTGGCATCGATCGCAAAGGCTTCCCCGCCGACCAGTCCCTCGCGGATGCAGCGCTGCAGCACCGTCTCAAAGACGCGTCGAAGGAGATCGCTCTCGCGGAAACGGCCATGCCGGTTCTTCGAGAAGGTCGAATGATCGGGGACATCGCCGTCAAGCCCGAGCCGACAGAACCACCTGTACGCCAGATTGAGGTGAACCTCTTCGCAGAGGCGCCGTTCGGACCGAATGCCGAAGCAATAGCCGACGATCAGCATCCGGATCATCAGCTCGGGAGCGACCGACGGGCGACCCATCAAGCTGTAGAACGGCGCGAGCTCGCGGCGCAGTTCCGACAGCTCGACAAAGCGGTCGATCGATCTTAGCAAATGATCCGCCGGAACATGCGCATCAAGCGAGAAGTTGTAGAACAGCACACCCTGTTCGATTTGCCGTGGTCCCATCATCGACTCAGTTCCTGCTTCTCAACAGCACTGAATCAGTGGGCTTTCAGCGTTTCAACCGGCGAGTTTTTCAACAGAATCGGCCAAGACCGGACACGCAAGAGCTTCCACGCGGGCGGGCAAAGTTCGCTCGCCAGCCATCAACTCGCCATCGGCAGCGAGCCCCGATCTGGCTCACTGCGGATCGCGGCAGCCGCGCAGCAAAGCGCTGTTTCGACTAGGATTTATCGCGTAGACGACGTGGCGTGCGGCCTAATTTGCGCGACAGCGTCGCTGTTAGATGCTGCTGTGATGAAAAACCGCAAGCGCACGCGATTTCGGCGATCGAAGCATCCGATTCCCGCAACATGCTGCGTGCGCGCTCAACCCGCTTTTCAACGATCAGATTGTAGGGAGAACGGCCGGTACGGATTTTCACGCTGTCGTACACAGTTCGCAGCGGCAGATTGACGGCCCGGGACAAGTCCGAGCAAGTAAGTTTGCCCTCCAGGTTCCCCTCGATGTATTCGCAAAGCCTGGCGAATTCCTGATCAGATAGCCCGCAGCGACGCGTCGTCGTAACCGTATCGAGCTGACGCATCGTCTCGACGTAAGTACCGAGTGCGAGAAACTGCAATTCAAGAGGCTGCAAGGCGTCTTCTCTTTGCAGCCGTTCCCTTACGTGGCGAGCAAGAAATTTGATGGCATCATTGCGGATGTTGTTGCGGCTCCCAGCCCGACGGTGTCCGGCAATGCTGCGATCATCGAGAGAACCCTGAAACTCCTCGGTATAGCTGAAGGCGATAAAGCCGTAGCGAACCTCATCCGCGCGAACTCGAACATTGCCGATACGCGGATGGAACGCGGTCGACCCGCCCAGAAAAACGAGCGGCCTCTCGTGGTCGTCCTCGAATTTGGTGCTGCTGTCGATATCGCCCAACAGCAGACAAATCACATCGGCCGTGTTGGAAAACTCAAGAGCGTAGGGTTCGGCGCCGGCGATGCAATAACCGACGCCGCTTGTGTCGCCACGAACCGGGAACTGTTCAAGGCCGCGAAACGAGCCGAAGCCCGGCCGCTCAGTGGCCGACAGGGGCATCGTCTTCCTCCCAGAGGGCTATCGCTCAACGGCTGCGTAGGCGACCACCCGCCCGACGCGCGGATTCTTATGATCCCTTGATTGGCGCCGCCCACCTTATCGGCTCCGGTCCGGCCTGGCAACGCCATCTAACGGTTTTTCTTGGGGTTTTCAGAATTCGATAAAATCTTGAATTTGAAAGATTTGGAGGCGCGGATGGCTGCAATCTTTCCAAAACAAATTGAGGGAGGGCACTGCGTGGCTACTGTCGCTCGCAAGTCTTCGGCGCCGGCCGCCGCCAGGGGAAAATTCGACGCTGAGGTCGACATCATCGTCGTTGGCAGCGGTGTTGCGGGTTTGGCGACCGCGTTGTTCAGCCGCTGGCACGGCAACAAAGTTCTCGTGCTCGAAAAGGTAGCTGAACTCGGCGGCACGACGCGCAAGGCAGCCTTCTGGTACTGGGTGCCGAACAATGCCGCCATGCGAGCCGCCGGCACCAAGGATCCCAAGAAGGACTGCATTCGGTACATGGCGCGCCTCTCGCGGCCGGAAATTTACAATTCCGAGGCGCCCCGCTTCGGCGTGCCCGAATGGGAATATTCACAATACGAAGCCGTTTACGACAACGCTTCGGCCGCCACGGAAATGTTGAGCAAGAAGGGGGCGCTCGAGTACCGCCATTGCGATTTTGTCCCCGATTATTGGGCGGAGCTTCCCGAAGACAAGGCGCCGAAAGGGAGAGTGCTGCTACCCAAGGGCGCGCGCGAGAGCATGTCGGATGGTGGCGAAGTGGCGATCCAGACCATGTCCGCCGCCGCTAAGCGCGACGGCGTGGATATTCGCACCGGCCATCGCGTGCAGCGCGTAATCAAGAATACCGCAGGCGAAATCATCGGGGTCGAGGCCGACGCGACCAAGGGCAGGAAGCGGTTCTTCGCGCGGAAAGCCGTCGTGTTCTGCTCCGGCGGCTTCACCCACAATGTCGAGCTGCGCAAAAATTATCTCAACGTGCCGGTCTATGGCGGTTGTGCCGCTATGAGCAATGAAGGCGATTTCGTCTACATTGCCAGCCCGCTCGGCGCGCAATTGCGCAACATGAATTACGCTTGGATGTGTCCGATCATCTTCGAGAAGGCGATCGCGCGGGATCCCGGGCTCATTGGAACGTTTTCGCCGTCGGGCGATTCGATGATCTATGTGAACAAGGAAGGCCGCCGTGTCTCCAACGAGAAGCTCGCCTACAACGAATCGGCGCAGACATTCTTTCAATGGGACGGAGCGCGCTCCGAATACCCGAACCTTTTGCTGATCGCGATCTGGGACCAGCGCAGCCAGGATCACAGTGCCAGCGACGAGTATGGCCGCTTCATCGTTCCGCCCGGGACCGACGACGCGCACGTGATCAAGGGCGTCTCGATTGCCGCCTTGAGCAAAGCGATCGGCGAGCGTCTGGCGCGCTACGAGAAAGTCACCGGCGGCCTGAAACTCGCTCCCGACTTCCAAAAAACACTCACGGCTACGATCAAGCGGTTCAATGGCTTCGCGTCGGGCGGCAGGGATTTTGACTTCCAACGCGGTGAGCGCCAAGTTGAACTTCTGTTCAACGGGCCAGTTGCATCATCACCTTCCGAGCCGAATCCCACCATGTTCCCCATTTCGGAACAGGGACCGTATTACGCGGCTCTACTTACAGGCGGGAATCTCGATACGAAAGGCGGGCCGAAGACCAACGTCTCCGGCCAAGTGGTCGATGATCAGGATAAGCCCGTTCCCGGTCTCTATGGTGTCGGCAATTGCGTCGCCTCCGCTTCTGCTCGGGCGTATTGGGCGGGGGGCGCCACCATCGGACCGATCTTGGCCTTCAGTTATTTGGCGGCCGCGGCCGCACATAAGGAGCGCAAAAAAGCCGCCAAGTAGGATCGCCGTGCGCCGGCGACAACGGAAGCCTTTTGGCGTTAAGGGAGGAAATAGATGGCCGTTGCCAAACAAATCATGACCGATGAACAAAGAAAGTCGGTGGTCATCGAATACCTGAAAGCTTTCGACCGTGCCGGCAAGACCTGGGACGGCGGTAGCATTCTCGATCTCTTCGCCGACGACGCGCAGGTGTATTTCCCGAAATGGGGCCTCGCCTACGGCAAGGAAGAGATCGGAAAGATGTTTGGTGATATCGGTAGCACGCTCAAGTGGATTCGACACCATTTTTCCCACTTCAACTTCATCTTCTCCGGCAGTGACCTAGTGGTGTGCGAGGGGACGAGCGAAGGGGAGCATCGCGATGGGCCCTGGCGCGCCGGCGATCCGGAGCACGCCGCGGGCCGCTGGTGCGACGTATTCGAAATTCGCGATTGGAAAATTCAGCGCTGCTTCATCTATCTCGATCCCGACTACGCCGGAAAAGACACGGCCCGGTACCCGTGGTTGAAGAACAAGTAGACGAGACGGAGCCGGATCACCGCCTCGCAGCAAACAATTCAAGGGAGGACGGCAATGAACTACAATCTTTGGGGAGTGCGCCAATGGGCTGTGCCGCTGGTGGCGGCGGCCATGTTTGCGTCGATAACGCCATCTCATGCACGCGATGCCAACGAGCTTCTGTTGAAGTCCGTGGGCACAACGGAGAATGTCTCTCCGGTTATTGTCGAAGCCATCAAACACGCCGCAATGGATTTAACACCGGAGCAGCGCAAGCTGGCGCTTGAATGCTGGAAAAACAACGTCTGCGAAACCGGGCACGGCACTCTCACCGTGGCCTATGCCGACGGCTTCGGCGAGAACGTTTGGCGCCAGGTCACCAAGATGGAGTTCATCACGCAGGCACTGACCTATCCGAGCATCAAGAAGATCATTTATACCTCGGCCGGCGGCGACGCCACAAAGGCGGTCTCCGACATGCGGGCCTACATCGCTCAGAAGGTCGATGTCATCGTGATTTTCGCCGACGCCGGTCCGGCGCTGCTCCCCACCGTCAAGGAGGCCACCGAAGCGGGCATCCTCGTGGTCCTTCATAACGGCACGTATGTCGGCGGCAAGCCCGGCAAGGATTTCGTGACCACCATCGCCGAAGACCTCTGCGAGCTTGGCACGGACTTCGTTAAAATGGTCGTGGAGAACTCCAAGAAGGATCCTACGACGATCGTCGAACTCGGCGGCACGCCGGGTAACGGCCTCAGCGCCGGATGGCAGAAGTGCTCGGAACAGGAGATTGCCAAGCACAAGAACTTGAAGCTCCTCGGCAAGGCCGACACCAATTGGACGCAAGAGGGATCGTTCAAGGCCATGTCGGGCTTCCTTGCCCAGTACGGGAATGTTGACGCGGTGCTATTCGAGTACGCCGATGGCTTCCGCGGCGGGCTGCGGGCCTACGAGGCGGCAAAGAAGCCGCCTGATTTGATCGTTTCGCTGCGCACCGACGAAATGGGCGTCATCTGCGACTGGGAAAAAGCCAACGATCCGAACTTCAAGATCTTCTATTCCAACGGCCAGAACGATCAGGCGCGGTTCGCCTTGACCGCAGCGATGATGAAGAAGGAGGGCAAGGACGTTCCTCCGGCGATCAACGTGCCATTCAAGATGCATCCGGTCGTTAAGGGTCAGTGCAATCCGGCTATTCCCGAAAGTGCCTCGCTCACAACGCTGGTGGACAACGACATGATGAAGGAGATGTTCGCCAAGCAATAGATAAGAAAGGCCGGTGAGGTGGTTGAACGGGCGCGAACCTTGTGCCGCGCCCGTTTGACGCCGACTTCAAAGCGGGAAAACTGTTTCCCGCTTTTTCGTTCTGAGTCACGATAGAACGAGATCGTGGGGGTGCTGTGAGGGTCGTTGCCTCGCTCGAACTGTCCGGTATTTCTAAACGCTATCCCGGCGTGCAGGCGCTCAACCGCGTCGATTTCGAATGTCGGCCCGGCGAAATTCACGCCGTGCTTGGCGAGAATGGTTCGGGTAAAAGCACGTTACTCGGCATCGCAGGTGGAGCGGTTGTCGCCGATGAGGGCCGGGTCACGATCATGGGCCAACCCCTCATCACTGCCGATCCGTTGCACGCTCGCCAGCTTGGCCTGGCCGTCGTCTATCAGGACGACTCGCTCGTGCGCGAACTGACCGTGGCGGAGAATCTGCTTCTTGGCGCTGTCGACGGTCCCGCGACGCTGGCCGGTAAGCGCGGATGGGCCGCGAAACAGCTCGCGCGCTACGATCTTCGTATCTCGCCGGATGCCTTGGTCGGACATTTGAACGCGTCGCAGCGGCAGTTCCTCGAGATCGTCAAAGCATTGGCTGCGGACCCAAAGGTGCTGTTGCTGGATGAACCGACCTCCAGCCTCGATATTTCCGGCGTCGAGAAGTTGAGCGACATCATACGGCAAATTGTCGCTGCCGGTGCAGCCGTCGTCTATGTGAGCCACCGATTGCCGGAGATTCTTGCGCTTGCCGACCGCGTGACCATTATGCGCGACGGCGAAGGCCAGGGTACCTACGATGTTGACGAAAGGCTTTCGGAGAGCGATCTGATCGCGCTGATGGTCGGCCGCCCGATCGACAGCGAATATCCAGTGCGTTCGGGGTTGGTGTCGAGTGACATTGTACTGTCGTCGACCGGGCTGACCGGATCGCATTTCCACGATGTCGGCCTCTTTCTTCGTCGCGGCGAGATTCTCGGATTTGCCGGCTCGGAGGGTAATGGGCAGCGGGAGGCGCTGCGCGCACTGGGCGGGCTCGAAGCAGCCTGTGGCGAGCTACTCTGCGGCGGGAGGCCGGTCAAGCTCGGCGTGCCGCGAGACGCCCTGGACACCGGCATATTTTCGCTCAGCGCCGACCGCGCGGCCGAATTGATTTTTCCCGGGCTTGGCGTGCGCGAGAACATGACGGTTCAGGTGCTGCAAAAATTTGCTACCACCGGGGTGATCTCGGCGCCGAAGGAACGGGCAAGTGCGCTCGCTCTGATCGGGAAACTGGATATCGCGGCGGTGGATCTCGATCAGCCGATCGGAGGTCTTTCCGGCGGCAATCAACAAAAGACGGTGCTGGGGCGCAGCTTCCTCTATGACGCGAAGGTAGTCCTGATCGACGAGCCGACCCAAGGTGTCGATGCTAAGGCGCGGTTCGATATCTACCGCGCGATCCGCGCTAAGGCGGACGAGGGGGTCGCCTGCGTGATCAATTCTTCCGACGCAATGGAATTGGCCGGTCTATGCGACCGGGTGTTCGTGTTCTCGCGCGGGCGCGTCATCCGTGAGCTAACCGGTCGCGAAATCACGGAGGAAAGCATCGTCTCCTCATTCCTGCGCTCAAAGGAAGTCGCGGTCACGGCAAGGGGGATAATTGATGGCATGCGGGTTGAGTGGCTTTCGATCGCCAACCTGCGCAAGCTGATCGCGGGCGGCAGTAATCAATGGTGGGTGCCGTTGCTGTTCCTGTTGGTCCTGATCATCGCCGTCAGTGGCTACGCGTCATTGCGTACGGAGGCGTTCCTTACTCCGCTCAATATCCGCCACATCCTGCTTGCCGCCGCGCCGCTTGCTCTTGTCGCCATGGCGCAGTTCAACGTGCTCATGGTGCGGGGGTTCGACGTTTCGGTTGGCGCGGTCATAAGCTTGACCGTCGTCATCGGCTCTTTCCTCATGGCCGAGGACATGAGCGCCGGTCTCATACTTGTTGGTGCGCTGGTCTGCCTCGCAGTCGGGATCGTCGTTGGGCTGACGAACGGCGCTTTGGTGCGTCGGGTCGGTATTAATTCGGTGGTCACAACCATCGCCATGCTGAGCGTGGTCCAGGGAATAGCGCTCTATCTGAGGCCGTCACCGTTTGGGGTGATCAGTGAGGATTTCATCGACTTCTTTCAGACCCGCATTGGCTTCATTCCCGTTTCCTTCTTCGTCATTCTTGCCGCAGCCGCTGCGGGCGACGTCTGGCTTTACCGAACGCGCAGCGGGCTTAAGCTGCGTGCCGTGGGCTTTCGTGAAGAAGCCGCCAAGCGCAATGGCGTGCGCGTCGATTTCGTGCATATGCGCGCTTTCTGCCTGTCCGCTGTCATCGCCGTGTTGAGCGGCTTTTTCGTCAGCTCCGAAGTTGGCGTCGGCACGCCCGTCATCGGTTCCAGTTACACCTTGACGAGCATCGCGGCGGCGGTCCTTGGTGGCGCCGCGCTTACCGGCGGCCGAGGCTCGTTTGTCGGCGGGCTGCTCGGCGCCCTGTTCTTCACACTCGTTGTCAACATCATCACGCTGCTCGGGCTCAATACAGGCGCGGGCATTATGACCAGTGGGGTCCTGACGCTGCTTGCGGTAGCGCTCTATTCCGGCTTGACCCCGGTCCGTCGGGTTTGGGGGCACATACGTGCTGCGTTTGAGCGATTGAACGCACCGTTGGAAGCGCCATGAAAGACGCAGCCAACATCGAGGCCGCTACTCCGGCACGGCTCGCGTCCGGGTCGCTGTTCCAGGTGCGCTTCATGGCGATCTGGATCGCGATGGTGGGTCTGATTGTGGTGTGCGCGATTATTGTCCCGCGCAGTCTTCTTCCCTCGACCTTTCTGGCGATCGTCCCGCTGGCGGCGTTCCTCGGCATCGCTGCCATCGGCGAAACCCTTGTCCTCATGGCGCGGGGTATCGACCTGTCGATACCGGCGGTCATCACGCTGTCGAGCACGGTCGTCCTCGGCTTCTCTGGAGGCCATGACGACGCCATCCTGGGGGCTGTGTTCGGGGCGCTGTTTTTCGCTACCGTGATTGGGCTTGTCAACGGGTTGCTGATCGCGGTGCTCGAGCTCAATGCGCTGATCGTCACCCTCGCGGTCGGCGCGATCACCGCCGGCGCCACGCTGTGGTTTCGCGACTCGCTGCCGCAGGAGTCGCGAGTGCCTCCGGGGATGGCAGCGTGGGGCGATGCCCGCTTGCTCGGCATCAACTACTCGGTATGGGCCCTCGCCGCGGTGGCGATCATCCTCAATTTCATGTTGCGCAAGACCACGATCGGCCGGCATTTCTCGGCGGTGGGTGCTAATCCAAGAGCGGCCTGGATCGCCGGTATCAAAGTCGCCGGCTACCAAACGGCAGCCTATACCGTTGCGGCCTTTCTTTATGGCATTGCGGGAATTCTACTCTCGGCGTTCATTCGCAACCCGACCCTGAAGGTCGGCGAGCCCTATCTGCTGGCGCCAATTGCGGCCGCCGTTCTTGGCGGGACGGCGCTGACGGGCGGCATCGGGAGTATGATTGCCGTCGCCGGCGCGGCACTGTTCCTTACTCAGCTCGGCCAAATGCTGGTCATGCTTGGACTCTCGTCGGCGCTGCAATTCGTGATCGAAGGGATCGCAATCGCGCTTGGCATGGCCTTGTCGGGGATCAACTTCTTGCAATGGGCTAGTCTTGCGACCGGCAGGGGAAGCCGAACGAGGACCCGGGGCTTGGAACCTTAAAGGCTTCCGAGAACCAAGTCGGCGGTCCCGCCTCGGGGTAACGGCATCTTGTGCGTTAGTCGCTTCTTCCCGATCCCTGCACCGCCGCATTGCGGTGGCTGATCATTGACCATGCCGATCGCCCGCGTGAAGGCGTAGACGATGGTCGGCCCGCGGAATTTGAAGCCGCGCTACATAAAGTCTACTTCCGGTTCGGGTCATTTTCGACCGATCGATGATGTCTGCGCGATGTCCACTTTCCCCTCGATCGCTACCGTATTTGCGCGTTACGGCAAGTGATGCGACGGGACCCAGAACCGACCTCAGTCGCTTACGCTCCTTCACTATTATCCCGAGCATTGATAGGCTCTTTCGCTCACTGGTTCGGTAGCCTCGGGCAACGATCTGCAGGGGGGGGCGGTGCAGGAGATTTCGCTGTGGCTCAAAAGCTCGGCATGTCCGAGTACGCCGAGCGCTTTGCCGAGAACCGCATCGATTTCTCGGTTCTGCGCGACCTCACCGATCAGGTACCATATGTGACCGTTCCGCGAATGCTTTGATCTGGATCAAGGGTCCCCCGAGCCGCGCGGCGGATGACGAGCAAATTTGCCAAGCTGCCGGGGCTGCTGCTCAACAGGGGTTGAGGACTTCCCAGAGCCCAACCGCAAACGCGCCGAATCAGATAATATCACGCGGCCGTCACGGGGGCCCGCCAAACTAATGACGTTGAACTACTGACCCCAAGAACTCGCGCGTCCAGAGCCCCCGGCATTACCTGATGCCGGGGCTCGCTCACTAAGAGGCCGGTTAGGCCGATGACAACCTGCGGAGCTTGCTCAGGACCGTTAAGCGGGCCTGATTATACCTGCCCGCGTTGCGGTATGCCGTTGAGCACGCCGGTCCCGCGCGTCGTGCTTCTGCTGTTTATTCTAGGGTTCTCTATCGCGGTGCCTTTGGCTTTGCTCCACCGCTGACTAGGCCGCCTCAGTTGGCGGCCTCGTCATCTGTAGGCAGTTCATCCTTTGCCAGTTGTATGCGTTCTCGCGTGCGCCGAACCACATAGGCCTATCGCTCTTGAGCTTATCAATTCCTACGGTTCGCTCAGTAGCAATGAAGGCATCAGCCAATTGGGCTATAAGAAAGCTCATAGCGGACCCATTTCCACGCGAATGTTCCCGCTAGGGCGTGCTACCTTGTCGCTTGAGCAAAGGGGGAAATCATGACCGCATCAAAGCGTTTGCTTATCGGCGCCGCTGTGGCGGTGTCAGGGATAGTCGCTTCTGAGTTCGCTTGTGCTCAACCGGCGACGGCGCCTAAGCCGTTCGAAGTCACGGCGTGCGTTGGGGAGGCTGATAATCCGCAGGCGAAGTTTCCGAATATGGTCACGCAGGTCGTCACACGTGGCGAGGGCCGGGGGCTTCCTTTGATACAGACGTTCGTCGGCTGTCCGCCGGTCCAATACCGGCAGTGGTGTGATTTTGCTCATGCGCATCCGGATGCCGAAGTTGTCGCCGCTAAGGCTGCCTGCGAGAAGTTCAACGGGACTTATGTCAAAGAACGTAGAACAGGCGCGACCGGGGGTGGCAATTGCGGCTACTTCACCATGATTGCCGTCTGCGTTAACCGGAAGTAGCAGAACTGGATCATCGAGTTGCGATTTCCGGCAGCTTGACGACGTGGGCAGCGATGCGCCGCGCTGCGGCGTTAAAATCGAGCGACTCGACTCCAATGGCGCCGGGCGTATCTTTGCAACAATGTCAGTATCGCGTGAGCTTCAGCGCCGTCTGCGCGCCGACCGTTCCCTGCCTCGCCGCTTTGAGCCTTGCCTGCCGCGACTCGCCAAAGAGCCGCCAGCGGGTCCCGGCTGGATTCACGAAATCAAGCACGACGGGTTCCGCATCATCGCGCACCGCGACAACGCAGATGTACGGCTGATTACGCGCAACGGGTATGACTTCAGCGAGCGCTTTCCTCTGATTGTCATGGCAATCGCAAACCTCAGTGTACGCTCCTGCGTGATCGACGGCGAGGCGATTGCGTGTAACGAAAATGGCTTATCGGTATTCGAGATGATCCGCTGGCGACAGCACGATCACGCCGTGACGCTCTGTGCTTTCGACCTCCTCGAACTCGACGGCGAAGATCTGCGCAAGCGACCGATCGAGGAACGAAAATGGACGCTTGCCGCCCTACACCGGCAGTCGCATGACGGTCTCGCAATCAACGCGCATTTTGAGGAGAACGGCGCGACCATTTACAGGGAAGCCTGCGCGCTCGGCTGCGAGGGCATCGTGTCGAAGCGGCTGGGCTCGCCGTACCGTTCCGGTCGCACAGATCACTGGCTGAAGGTGAAGAATCCGGCGGCGCCGGCAGTGCGCCGCGAAGCCGAGGAGGATTGGGGCTGATGAGCGACATACAAAATCTATGTCGATGAAAATCCCGGTCTGTAAGCCTCCGACAAACGCAGTAATGACAATGGGAGAATAAATGGTGAGGAACTGCGTGGCCTGATAATGACCAAATCAGGGACATGCCCGTTCATCGGGGGGCTACTAGGCCGTGTGGACGGATTTAGCCGAGCATTAGGGTAGAGGGATTCCCGAATCACTTTTTCTCTTACTCATGGGCGGTCGGTTTTTGGAGGACCGACCATGCTGACCACCATGACGGAAGAGGACTGGGCGATTGTTTTGAAGGTATTCGAGGCATCTCGCGCGCGGCGTGGCGACAAGGGACTGAACGACCGAAATTTTCTCGAAGCCCTGCAGTATTTCGTGGTTCACAACATCACTTGGCGGGCGCTCCCGGAAAAGTTTGGGCATTGGAACAGCGTGTGGAAGCGGTTCTGGCGGTTGAGCCGGTCGGGAACTTTCGAAGCCTTCTTCGATGCGCTAGCGGCGATGAGCGAAACCGCGCATTTGGTGCAGATGTTCGATTCCACCGTGGTGCGCGCCCATGTCTCGGCGGCGGGCGCAAAAGGGGGCAGCATGATCAGGCGCTCGGCCGCTCGCGTGGCGGCTTCTCTACCAAGATTTACTTGAAGACCGATTTCGGTGGGTTGCCAATTGCCTTTCATCTCACCGGTGGTGAAGCCAGCGACAGCCGCAACTTCGAGATGCTTCTCGACCTCGGCCCCGATATCAATCCGCGCGCCGCGCTCGGTGACAAGGGCTACGATTTCAAATCAAACCGCGAGGCCGCACGCCAACGCGGAATATGCCCGGCAATCCCGTATCGATCCAACACCAAAGACATGCCCACCTTCTTTCCAAAGGCACTCTACAAGGCGCGGGCACGCATCGAACAAACGGTCGGCAAGCTCAAGCGCTTCAAGCGTATCGCGCTTCGATGCGAGAAGACGGCGCAGAATTACGGCTCCTTCGTCGCGCTTGCTCTCGGCTTTATCTTGATCAAATCCGTCCACACGGCCTGTGGGTGGCTTTCGTAACCGCCCTGGCTTCTGGGTCAGTCGTGCTCGTTTTAAGTTCAAGCGGACCAGCCGGGTTAAATGGCACGAACCGAGAATTGCCTGCCGGTATCGTTTTCTCTGAGACCCGCGCGGCGGCCTCCAGCCGAACCATGAATATCTCTGCCAGCATTGCGACCACCTTTGTTTAGAGCCAGTCCAACACTCGACCTTGGCACACTATCCTTGTCCTTCTGTTTAAGGTGTGATCGGCACCACAAAATCGCGCATTAACGGCCAACATTCGCTAACCAACCATCAGCGACGTCCGTCGTCGCTTGTAGGGCGGGCTAATATTGGCACGGCGGCGCTCTGTCCGGGTGAGAAACACGGCGCAATCGGGGCGAAAGCGGACATGAACCGGACTTGGGCCGAAGACCGAGTCTGACCCAACAGCGACATCGGCTGACCATCCGCTGCTCCTATGCCCGAACGTCTGCGGCATGCTAACTGTGGCTCTGCGACGTTCGGTCCCGAGCCATGGGGGAGGCAATGAGGCGGCGCGAGTTCATTAGACTCGGAAGTAGTGCCGCGGTGTTTTGGCCGCTCGCTGTGAACGCGCAGCAAGCTGGCAAGCTGCCCACGATCGGATGGCTCGGTGGAAATGCTTCGCTTGAGAGCCCGTGGGTCGATGGTCTTGTGCGGCGATTGGGCGAACTCGGTTGGGTCGAGGGCCACACCGTTACCATAGAGCGTCGCTGGTCGGAAAATCGTTCAGAGCGCATCGTCGCGATTGCGACGGATTATGTGAAGCGAACGTTCGACGTCATTGTTACTTATGGGGCCGCCGCTGCAATAACAAAGAATATCACAGCTTCAATCCCTATCGTTTTTGCAGTCGCCGCCGATCCAGTTGGCACCGGCCTCGTTAGGAGCCTCTCCCATCCCGGCGGCAACGTCACGGGATTGTCCCTCCAGCAGGCCGAAAGCGCTGGCAAGCGGATAGGATTGCTGCGTGATATCGTGCCTAATCTCCATCACCTGGCAATCCTCTTTGACGCTAGCTATCGCGGGAGCTTGAAAGAGTTGGACAATGTTCAGATTTCGGCGCGTGACCTCGGCCTCGAAGTCGCGCCGCATGGGGTCCAACGAGCAGACGAGATCGAGCCCGTTCTCGTTGATCTCAAAGGCAAAGCAGACGCGGTTTATGTTATCGATAATAGTCTACTTGCCAATGCTTCTTCGCGCATCGGTGTCCTTGCGCTCGACTTCCGGCTGCCGATGATTTTCACAACTATGGAAGCCGCGAGAGCAGGAGCGCTCGTGTCTTATGGACCGAACATTGCGGATTTGTACCGCCGCGCGGCCGACTACGTTGATAAGATTCTCCGCGGTGCCAATCCTGGCGACCTGCCGATCGAGCAGCCGACCAAGTTTGACCTAGTCATCAACCTCAAGACCGCTAAGGCGTTACGCCTAACCGTGCCGCATAACTTACTCGTGCTCGCCGACGAGGTGATCGAATAACTTCTGTTGTTGTTGAGGTTCCGATGCCGGCCGTCACGGACGGTGCCGCTGGCACCGGGGCCGGCGTCCGGAAGCCTGCAGGGAAGGAACCCGCGGGGGGTTGACTGGTGGCTGCCGCGAACGCTATGGGTATTTGAGCCCTTGGTCTTTGTCGGACGAAGTGGTGATCGCGGCGGCTGGTCTTGTATTTTTCGAACGACGGCCTCGCAACAGGTGGCGATGGTGCGGTTGGGAGTGACTGCCGGCGGTGCGACAGCCGCGTCGGTGGCGGATCGACAACGGGTCTGCGAGGCTGGCCGGTGACCAACTCGAAGCATCATCGTTTTGCTGTGCTTCTACGAGCATTGTCATGAGGTATCGATCCGGATCGATGGCGGGCACGGCGAGGCTTTGTGGCGGGGCGTCTGGCCGCGCTGGAAGACCTCGATGATGCGCATTTTGCTGCCGCAGCACGGACAGGTCGGTGTGTGAGGCTCGGGCTCGGCTGTCGCCGGCTCTGCGTTGATGGCGTCCTGGTCGAGCATCGGCGCCGCCGCAGCGTTCGCGATCTCTGCCGCGGTCACGCCGATCAGCGTTCGTGCGAGCGCAATGTTGTCGACGCGTGTGCCGTTGGCGAACAGGCCGTAATGACGGATGCGATGCTGCCCCTTCGGCAGCACGTGGAGAAGGAAGCGGCGGATGAACTCGGCGACGTCGAGCGTCATTGTGGTATATCGCGCAACGCCGTCGACACGATAGTTTTTGACGCGGAAGGTCACCGTCTTGCCGTCGGTCTTCAAGAGCCGACTGTTGGAGATGGCGACGCGATGGGTGTAGCGCGACAGGTAGGCGAGCACGGCTCTTGGGCCCGCGAAGGGCTCCTTGGCGTAGACGAACCAGCGCTTCTTCTTGAGCGCCGCCAGGAACGCGGCGAAGCGCACAGCATCGGCGAGTGCCGCGTGCGTGCCGAAGAATGTGAGCTTGCTGGCCGCGTGTGCAGCAACAAGCTTCTCCAGCATCAGCCGCCGGAACAGCCGAGAGAGCACCAGCACCGGCAGGAAGAATCCCGGTCGGCACGATACCCACCGCTGGCCATCGAACGAGATGCCGCCGCCCGGCACGATCATATGCAGGTGCGGATGGTGGGTCATCGCCGAGCCCCAGGTGTGGAGCACGGCGGTGATGCCAATCCTGGCTCCGAGGTGTTTAGGGTCGGCCGCAATGGTGAGCATGGTCTCGCTCGATGCTCTAAACAGCAGGTCGTAGATCACCGCCTTGTTCTGATAGGCAATGTCGCCGATCTCGGCCGGCAGCGTGAACACGACGTGGAAGTATGGCACCGGCAAGAGATCAGCCTCGCGCGCCGCCACCCATTCGCGCGCAGCCGCCCCCTGGCACTTGGGACAATGCCGATTGCGGCAGCTGTTGTAGGCAATCGAGGTGAAGCCGCACCGCTGGTTCTCACAGCGCGCAACGTGCCCGCCGAGCGCCGCCGTGCGGCAGTCCTCGATCGCACTCATCACCTTGAGCTGGCTGAGGCTCACGTGGCCGCGGTTGGCCTCACGCCAAGCGGGACCATGGTCACGGAACAGGTCCGCGACCTCCAGGGCAGGACGAGCCAAGGGGCGCCGATTATGCCGGCGACTGATCTTTCGGCCGCAGCAGTCGATCGAGCGGGCTCTCGACCGACCGCAGCAGATTGGTCGCGACCTGCGTGTAGCGTGCGGTCGTATCCAGCTTGGCGTGCCCGAGCAGAACCTGGATCACGCGCACGTCGATGCTGCTCTCTAGAAGATGCGTCGCAAACGAGTGTCGCAGCGTGTGCGGCGACACCCAGGAGCCGAGCCCGGCGGCATCGGCAGCCATGTGGCAGGCACGGTTGAGCTGGCGCACGGTGATCGGCAACAGCGGATCGCGGCCCGGGAATAGCCAGCCCTGCGAGCGGCACTGCAGCCACCATGTGCGCAACAGCTCGAGCAACACCGGCGACAGCATGGCGTGCCGGTCTTTGCGGCCCTTGCCCATCTCGACACGGATCAGCATACGCTGGCTGTCGATGTCGCCCACTCGCAGCATGGCGACCTCGCCGCCTCGAAGGCCCGCACCATAGGCCACGCTCAAGGCCGCCTTGTACTTCAGGCCCGGGCCCGGTGCCGCCTCGAGCAGCCGCGCGATATCCTCGGGCGAGAGCACACGCGGCAGCTTCCTGGGGTAACGCGTGCGGGCAATCTGATGGGCCAGGTCGGCGCGACCGCACGTGATGCCAAGGAAGAAGCGCAGTGCGGATGCTTGCGTATTCATCTTCGCTGGCTGCGCGCCCTGCGCGATCTGCTCGGCCTGGAAGCAGCGGATGTCGTCGCCGCTCGCCGTGTCCGGCGCGCGGCCGAGGAACTTGGCAAAGGTCTCGATGTGCCGGATATAATCGTGTTGGGTCTTGGCGCCGAAGTTGCGGTTCGTCATATCCTGCAAAATGCGGCGGCGAAGATCGCTGATGGGCTTGTCACTCATCGAAGGCTCCTGTCCTGAGATTGGGGTTCTGCAACCCCTCGATCCTCAGGGCGGGAAGCCTGACCGTCAGCGCCTCTCGATCAGTCGGTTAGCGCGGCCCTCACCATTTGATCCGTTCCGCGCGCAGCGCACTCCCGCGCGAGCGGGTTCGTTCCTTGGCCCATCACGTCGGATGCAGCGGCGCAATCGAATGTCAGCTCTCGGGGCGACAGCGGAAGTGGTCGTCCGCCGCCGCCGACCGCGCATGTCGCGATTGGACCCAACGCAGACATCGCGGCTCATCGCCAACAGATACCCCAGCCCGCTAAGGCGTCCGGACCTACCCGCACGTTTGATCTGAATCAAAGTACGTTCCGCTCAATGCGGCCATTTGTTTTTGTGGTGCACGAGCTTTTTACCAAGGCACAGCGCAATGGGAGTTTTCCGTCATGAAAATCCACGGCATGCTGCTCGCGGGGGTAGGTCTCGTCGTCATTAGTTGGGTCTCGGCATCGGCTCAGCAGGTCACAGGCGTCCCAGGTTCGCCCGCTGCCACCACCACAATCGACGGAAAGCAACTTCCGCCACCTGATCCAAAATTCGGTGGGGTGATTAAGGAGAGGGCCTCGGATTCAACACCTTGGTGGGGACCTCGCGTCGTCCCGCCGAAGGGTGCGCCCAATGTGTTGCTTATTATGACGGACGATGTCGGCTTTGCCGCACCGTCCACTTTTGGTGGGGTGATCCCCACACCGGCGCTCGACCGTATTGCTGTTGCGGGGCTGCGCTATACGAATTTTCACTCCACGGCGCTCTGCTCACCTACGCGGGCGGCGATCATTACCGGACGCAACCATCACTCGGTAGGTAATGGAGTGGTAGGGGAAATTTCGACGGGGTTCCCAGGTTACGACTTGATCATCCCGATTGAGAAAGGCGCCATCGGTACAATCCTGAAAGCAAACGGGTACGCAACTTCGTGGTTCGGCAAGGACCACAATACGCCCTCTTTCCAGTCGAGCCAGGCCGGGCCGTTCAATCAATGGCCCAACGGTATGGGGTTCGAATATTTCTACGGTTTTGTCGGCGGCGACGCGAGCCAGTGGCAACCGAACCTGTTCCGCAATACGACGGCCATCTATCCGTTCCTAAACAATCCGAGCTGGAATTTAGAGACCGCAATGGCCGATGAGGCCATCCAGTACATGAAGCAACTAAAGGAGGTTGCGCCGAACAAACCCTTCTTTGTCTATTACGTACCTGGCGCTACCCACGCGCCACATCATCCGACGCCGGAGTGGATCAAGAAGATCAGCGATCTGCATCTCTTCGACGAAGGTTGGAACAAAGTGCGCGAGACCATTTTCGCCAACCAAAAGCGCCTCGGCATCATGCCCGAAAACGCCAAGTTGACACCGTGGCCGAAACAACTTCCGGAGTGGGACTCCCTCGGTGTCTTGGAAAAGAAGCTGTTCATCCGGCAAGCGGACGTTTATGGGGCCTACCTCGCCTATGCCGACAATGAGATCGGCCGCGTCATCCAGGCTGTCGAAGACCTGGGCGAGCTCGACAACACGTTGATCATCTACATCAGCGGCGATAATGGCGCGAGCGCCGAGGGAATGCTCAACGGCACACCAAACGAGTTCACTACCTTTAATGGCGTCGCTGTGCCGGTGAAGGCCCAGTATCTCTGGTATCCGTTCTGGGGGTCCGACAAGACATTCCCGCACTTTGCAGCAGAATGGGCGTGGGCGATGGACACGCCGTTCAAGTGGGTAAAGCAGGTGCCCTCACACTTCGGGGGCACGGCCCAAGGCGTGGCCATGTCCTGGCCCGGCCACATCCAGGACGTGGGTGGCATCCGCCGCCAGTTCCACCACGTCATCGACATCGTGCCGACTATCCTCGAAGCGGCCGGTATCCCAGCGCCTGATATGATCGACGGCATCAAGCAGGCCCCCATCGAAGGGGTGAGCATGACTTACACATGGGAGAAGGCGAACGCCAACGCCCCAACCCGGCACACGACGCAATACTTTGAGATGCTCGGCAATCGCGCCATCTATCACGATGGGTGGATGGCTTCGACCACGCCAGTGACACTCCCTTGGGAACTGAGCAGCGCTCCGCCTCCTGATGTTATCACCGGGTACACGTGGGAGCTCTATAACGTTGATGAGGACCCCACCCAGTTCAACGACCTGGCTGCCAAGATGCCAGAGAAACTTAAGGAGATGCAGGCCCTCTTCGACTCCGAGGCGAAGAAGTACAACGTGTTTCCACTCGATAACACGACGCTGCCACGATGGAACACGCCGCGCCCAAGCCTGACGGCCGGCCGAACCGTCTTTACGTATTCGGGCGAACTAACCGGCGTGCCAGCCAGCGCTGCCCCGAACATCTTGAACAAGTCCTACACCATCACTGCCGAGGTCGAGATTCCCAAGGGCGGTGCGGAAGGCATGATTGTCACCGAGGGCGGGCGTTTCGGCGGCTATGGGCTGTTCCTTAGCAAAGGTGTGGCGGGCATACGTGCGGGTAAGCCGGTGTTCCTCTACAACCTGCTGAACCTCAAGCGCACGACCTGGTCAGGGCCTGGGTTGAGCGCTGGCAAACACACCATCGTGTTCGACTTCAAGTCGGACGGTCCAGGCCTGGGCAAGGGAGGGACGGGCGTGCTTTCCGTGGACGGCAAGGAAGTTGCCAGAAATTCCATGGAACACACGACCCCGATCACGTTCCCGGAGGACGAAACCTTCGATGTCGGCGAGGACACCCGCACCGGCGTCGCGATGCTCGAGTATCGCTACGATGTTCCGTTCAAGTTCACCGGCAAGGTCAACAAGCTAACATTCAAGCTCGAACCGGAGTCAAAGGAAGCGTCCGACCTTAAGGCAGAACTGGCGCCTATGGCGGCGCCGGAGCCGGACCCCATTGAAGCACCGAAGCATTAGCCGCTTCGTCCACACCGGCTGCCGGCGACCAAGCAAAGATCGAAGCGATCGAGCGAGCGTTCTATCATGCGTTTTGCGGCCAGGACCTCGGCCTGCCGGATCGCGGTTGTGGCTTCGACATCAACGATGATCGCGTTGTCGACATCGATCATATAGTTGGTGGAATAGGCGAAGAATGCTTGTCCGCCATGGGCTCCGGTCCATCGCGCCGCCGGATCGGCCGGTGAGACGAACTTGGGCACGACATCGGTCGCAGCGCCGAAGGCCTCATCGTCGAGCACAGCCATATACTCTTTGACCGCCCGGCCGGTCGCTTCTGGTGGCAGCCCCTTTTCGCCCTCGATCCCTTTCTGCCGATTGGCATCCGCCTTGATTAGACTGGCATCGATCGCAAAGGCTTCCCCGCCGACCAGTCCCTCGCGGATGCAGCGCTGCAGCACCGTCTCAAAGACGCGTCGAAGGAGATCGCTCTCGCGGAAACGGCCATGCCGGTTCTTCGAGAAGGTCGAATGATCGGGGACATCGCCGTCAAGCCCGAGCCGACAGAACCACCTGTACGCCAGATTGAGGTGAACCTCTTCGCAGAGGCGCCGTTCGGACCGAATGCCGAAGCAATAGCCGACGATCAGCATCCGGATCATCAGCTCGGGAGCGACCGACGGGCGACCCATCAAGCTGTAGAACGGCGCGAGCTCGCGGCGCAGTTCCGACAGCTCGACAAAAAGAGCCGACGCCCGTTGACGCAATGCGTTCGACCGCAATGCGTTCCCGCGGAATTTGCAACTACCAGCGGAATGATCGCCGCTGGTCATTGACATAGATCAATGCGCCCGCTCGCACGATTGAGCGGGAGGTCGGCTGCGCGCTATGCAAATACGGCAAGTTGCGAATTACGCATGGCTGCATCGTGCTTTTTTGGATATGGCGGTTGATCCAGATCAACAACCCGCACGACGAACTAGCAGCTTTAGGAGAGCAATGGCAGATCACGAAAAGCAGGACGGGCCATGTCGCCGAAGCTTTTTTCTTCCGGGCTGAACCGTCGAGCAGTGGTCTCAACATTGGCGATACTCCCAGCTTTGTCTGGAACTTTCCTAACGGTCTCCGTAGAGGCAGAGACCGCACCATTAGGTGGCGCGCTGCCATCATGGAACGATGGGCCTGCGAAGCAAGCAATTATCGACTTCGTGCGCGCCACCACCGATCAAGCAAGCCCAAAATTTGTTCGGCCCGAGGATCGCATTGCCACGTTCGATCAGGACGGCACACTGTGGGTCGAGCACCCGATCTATAGTCAGCTTGTGTATTGCTTCGACCGGGTGCCTGCGGTGGTCAAAGCGAAACCCGGACTCGCGAATGTCGAGCCGTTCAAGACTGTGCTGTCCGGGGACCGCGAGGCAATTGCGAAGCTCTCGCTCCGAGACCTAGAAGAAATAGCCTTTGCCACTCTCAGTGGCATGACCGTGGATGAGTTTGATACGGAAGTGAAGAAGTGGCTTGCTGCCGCCAAGGACCCGCGCTGGAAACGGCCCTATACCGACCTCACCTACCAGCCAATGCAGGAGTTGATGAGCTACCTCCGCGCAAACGGTTACAAAACCTACATCGTGACTGGCGGTGGCCAAGACTTCGTGCGCGTCTACTCCGAGCGCATCTACGGCATCCCGCTCGAGCAAGTGGTCGGCAGCGCAGGCGAAACGACTTACGGCTACGATAAGGACGGGAAGCCGATCCTGACCAAAGAGGCAAAACTCTGGGTCAATGATGACAACGCCGGCAAGCCAGAGGGCATTCATCTGATGATTGGTCGACGTCCTCACGCGGCGTTTGGCAACTCTACGGGGGATCGGCAAATGTTGGAGTACACGGGAGCGGGCGACGGCGCGCGGCTGATGATGCTCGTGCTGCACGACGATGCGCAGCGCGAATATGCCTACGGTCCTGCGCAGGGCCTGCCGGACAGCAGAGTCGGCACATTCACTCAGGCGCTCTACGACGAGGCGAAGAAGGACGGCTGGACGGTTATCAGCATGAAGAACGACTGGAAGCGCATCTTCGCATTCGAGTAAGGCCGCTTTCGAAAGAGCGAATGTCTGCTTGGGGTCGATTCTGTTGAAGAAGTCGGTGAGTAATTGGAGATGAATCAGCCTGGCCGTTCGAAGGCCCTCGATTGCAAACTGCTGGTGGTCTCAGGCTGGGTGGGGGATTGGTATCGGTATCAGCTTCGCCAGCTTTCGGAGGTTTTGGGCGGTTGCTGCGAGCAGGAACTCATCGCGCGCGCCGTTTGGTCCTCTTAGTCTGAGCCGATCGAGTTTGAGAATGCGTTTGAGATGGGCGAACAGCATTTCAACTTTCTTGCGCAGTCGTCGCGCGGTGCGGCCTTGCCACGAGCCTGCGATCTGGCGCGCCATGTCACGGGCGCCTTCATAGATCGATCGCGGCACGTACCGGGCCGGCTCCTTCGGACAGCATCGGGGCTTTAGGCGGCAGGCTTGGCAGTCATACTTGCTCGCGCGGTAGCGTAATGTCGCTCCGTCATTCACACGTGAGCCGGTCGTCGTCAGCATCTTGCCGGCGGGGCAAGAATAGACGTCGCCGACATGGTCATAGGTGAAGTCGTCGCGTGAGAAGGTGCCGTCCTGACGGGTCGACTTATCGAACACGGTCACATGTGGCTCGATGCCATGCTCGTAGACGAGCCATCCGAGCATCTCGGCTGAGCCGTAGGCGCTGTCTCCGAGGAGGCGGGCGGGATAAAGATCGAAGCGATCGAGCGAGCGTTCTATCATGCGTTTTGCGGCCAGGACCTCGGCCTGCCGGATCGCGGTTGTGGCTTCGACATCAACGATGATCGCGTTGTCGACATCGATCATATAGTTGGTGGAATAGGCGAAGAATGCTTGTCCGCCATGGGCTCCGGTCCATCGCGCCGCCGGATCGGCCGGTGAGACGAACTTGGGCACGACATCGGTCGCAGCGCCGAAGGCCTCATCGTCGAGCACAGCCATATACTCTTTGACCGCCCGGCCGGTCGCTTCTGGTGGCAGCCCCTTTTCGCCCTCGATCCCTTTCTGCCGATTGGCATCCGCCTTGATTAGACTGGCATCGATCGCAAAGGCTTCCCCGCCGACCAGTCCCTCGCGGATGCAGCGCTGCAGCACCGTCTCAAAGACGCGTCGAAGGAGATCGCTCTCGCGGAAACGGCCATGCCGGTTCTTCGAGAAGGTCGAATGATCGGGGACATCGCCGTCAAGCCCGAGCCGACAGAACCACCTGTACGCCAGATTGAGGTGAACCTCTTCGCAGAGGCGCCGTTCGGACCGAATGCCGAAGCAATAGCCGACGATCAGCATCCGGATCATCAGCTCGGGAGCGACCGACGGGCGACCCATCAAGCTGTAGAACGGCGCGAGCTCGCGGCGCAGTTCCGACAGCTCGACAAAGCGGTCGATCGATCTTAGCAAATGATCCGCCGGAACATGCGCATCAAGCGAGAAGTTGTAGAACAGCACACCCTGTTCGATTTGCCGTGGTCCCATCATCGACTCAGTTCCTGCTTCTCAACAGCACTGAATCAGTGGGCTTTCAGCGTTTCAACCGGCGAGTTTTTCAACAGAATCGGTCATCTGCGTCATGTCGAGCGGCAGGCTCACACTTCCGCTATGCCCTCAACTTCAGACGTATTGCTGTCTCGCAGCAAACGACGTTCAGGGCCAGTTTCGGACCAGTTTCGGACTCATGCACTTCAGCAAATGGCATCTTCAAAGTCGATAGGGCAGGTGATGGCCTCGGCGTCACTGGTTTTGTCGGTCTACCGGGCCATCATACAAAAGATCGGGGAGAAAATACGAGTTGGAGATTTTACTTAAATAAAATCAGGGAGGAAAAACAATGAGCGCGTTGAGCCCGACGGAAGTGCCGGTACCTGAACCCAATCTTGAGCCCGAGCAGATGATTGCGCGAGCACGAGCGCTGCGCCGGATGGTAAGAGAGGAAGCCGAGGCGGCAGAGCGACGCGGCTACTATTCCGAAGCCTTGCACAAGGAATTCGTCAAGGCGGGATTTTACCGCTGCCTCCAGCCGCGACGCTTCGGTGGTTATGAATTCAGTATCCGCACCTTCTTCAAGACCATAGTTGAAATCGCCAGCGGCGATCCGGGGATTGGCTGGTGCCTTTGCCTCGCTTCAGGCCACGCGCTCCAGATCGGGACTAATTTTGGCGAAGCGGCGCAAGCGAAAATTTACGGCGTTGACGGCCATTTCATCGCGCCTTACTCGCCCAGCGGCCCGTCGCCCGACGCTGAATGCGTGGCCGTGCCGGGAGGCTATCGCGTCAGGGGAAAGTGGCGGTACGCGTCGGGCGTGCCTTACGCGACGCACTTCATGGGCATGGCGCCGCTCAAGGGCTCGCATCCTGGCGGGCCGACGCGAAAGATGGTCAGTATCGTGGTGCCACGCGACCAGTTCGAGATGCTGGACGATTGGCATGACATGTTCGGCCTCAAAGGGAGCGGTTCAAATAGCGTCGTCATCAAGGATGCGTTCATACCCGAAGAATTTGTCGATGAAACGATCTTTGGCGACGCTGGCGCCGGCAACATGCCGGGCGCAGGGGTGCATGGGAACCCGATGTATAATGGAATTTTTATGGGCTTCGCCCCTGGCGAGCTCGCTTGCTCCCAGGTCGGTGCCGCCTGGGCGGCGCTCGAGGAGTTTGAGAAGCATATCCGCACGACCAAACCGCTGCTCTCTGCGACGCCGATTTTCAAATACCAGCATCACGACTGGCAGCGCATTTTCGGTTTGGCCCTGTCGATGACTCACGCCGCGGAGGCTGTTCTGCTACGCAGCGCCGAACTCTATGTCGAATACGCTCGCGGGCGAATGGACGGCACCCGCCAGTTCACCGGCAAGGAAGCGATGTTGCTGATGGGGATGCAGCATCAGGCATCGAGGATCGCCTGGGAAGCGGGATACGATCTGTTCCGCGCCTCTAGTACGGCGAGCATCCGAGACGGCCAGCCGATGCAGCGTTTCTTCCGCGACTTTGCGACCTTCCGAAACAATCCCGTGCATCAGCCGGATTTTGCCGCGACTCGCATCGCCCAAGCCTATTTCGGTCTGCCGATCGAAGATTTCGATTTGTGAGGAGATCGCAACAAGCGGCGCGCTAAGTGCCATCCTAAGTGCCATCCATTGCGGTAGCGCACGCTTCAGAGCGGAGCTGACGCGGTCTGCTTTACCCCCAACTTCGGACATATCGTTGCGCCGCAGTCACTGACGCTTCGGGCCAGGAGCGGCCACGCGCACCGCAACAAAGGGCCAGGCGCAAATGCCGCGAGGTAATTGCGACAAGGCAAACTACAATGCGCGAAAACAAACCGCGTTGCGAAGGTCGCGGTTAGGGAATGGCCTGCAACAATAGGGCCGTCAGTTCGTCGGGCAATTCCATCTGAACGATGTGCGTGCACGGCAGTGTGTGCACCGTCCAATCCTTCTTATTCTTGAGCTTCTCGTAAAAAGGCGTGAAGGTCGTCGGCGCCGGAACGTTGCAGTAAATGTAGGCCTTCTTCTTAAAGCGATCGATGCTACTGGTTAACTTTATCGCTTGAGTGAAGCACGCTGTCGGGTGCGGCGTAGTGTGGGCATCAACGTATGCTGCCACTTCCGGCTTAGCGCCGAACACAGCGCCGGGCAGGGGCGCCAACGTATATTCGCTGGCCGCTGCGGGGGGTGGCGCGCCGGGTGGGATGAGGCCTACAAGCGATTGACCGTTCTCCGGCACAAAGGCGTCGAGATAAACCAAGGACGTAATTTTGTCGGGCAGCGCGTCGGCGACACCGGTTATCACCATACCACCATAGGAGTGACCGACCAGAACCACGTCCGACAATTCTTCGTATTTAATGACGTTCACAATATCGATGATATGGGTGTCAAGATTGATGCTTGGACTCATAAGATGGATGCGCTCGCCTAGTCCCGTCATCGTCGGCGTGTAGACCTCATGCCCTGCTTTGCGCAGCGCTTGCGCGTTTGCTCGCCAACAGAATCCGCCAATCCAAGCGCCATGAACCAGGACAAAGTTTGTCATCAACCCCCCTTCGCCGCACCGGAAATCGAGATGGCGATCACTTTAGTTTTTAGGTCACTTTGCGCTGGATTGCTTGATGATGCAATAACGAAGCAGATGATCCTCCGGCCAAGCATGGATAGCCCGCGCTGACTTCGCGCGTGCAGCGCGGCGCAAATCAGACCCAAGCGAGAGCCGCGGCAAAAGCAAGGAAGCGAAAGCAAGAAAAGGAATCCCGCCAATTGCGGACGTATCGCTGCGTCGCACCGAAGCGACGTGAAGGGCCAGTTGCAGAAGTAGAACCTTTACGGACAACTGCTGATCGAGATAGCTGGCATCGTGATGAGTGTGCGATCGCTTCAAATCACGTCGAGGCTGCCGAGTCGACCATCAGTACCTGATCGTTTTATAATGGGTCGCGTCTGTACGTGAAACCGGGGGTAGTTATGAACGGGCATGAAATCGTGGGAAACCAGAAACAGCTCAAAGGCTGGAGCATATGGGGCGCGAGTGTAATTGCCTTGGTCACGTTGACGGCTGCGGGATCGTTGGCGTTCATCACAGTTGTGCAGGCACAACAGCCGCCAAAAAAGCCGGCACCTCCCCCACGGGCGGCGTCGCGCCCGGCACCTCCCCCACGGGCCGTGTCGCGTCCGGCACCTCCCCCACGGGCCGTATCGCGGCCAGCACCTCCCCCACGGGCCGTATCGCGGCCAGCACCTCCCCCACGGGCCGTATCGCGGCCAGCACCTCCCCCACGGGCCGTATCGCGGCCAGCACCTCCCCCACGGGCCGTATCGCGGCCAGCACCTCCCCCACGGGCCGTATCGCGGCCGACACCGCCGCAGCGCGCCGCCGTACCAGCTGGCCGGACGGGGCCAACGAATGTCAGACTGAGCCCGACCGGCCTCGCATACGGTCCCCACGGGGCGCTCGCGACGCCCGCGCACCGTCTGCCTCAGGGACCCAACGCGCCAGCCGTGAAGCCGAAATTCCCGGTTGTGACCGTGAACAACAAATACTTTCCGATCGTTAAAGGCCAGAAATACATTTACCTGGGCGGGCGCAGGAACTCTTTGTTCCGTTCGGCGCTCTCGGCGTGGTCCTAATCGGCTCGTCGTATTGGTATCCTGATGGCTACGTCTCGATCGCAGGTCCGTACTGTGCTGGCGACACGCCCGACGGCTGCCAACTGCACTGGCGCATGGTCGATTTCACCGACGGAGATGGCGAGCCGCAATGCGTGCAGTACTGCCCTCAGGCCGGGCCGCCTCCGGCGCAGGTGGCTACGTTACCACCACCGCCGCCACTGCCGTCACAAGGTACCTGCCAATTGATGATCTACGCGGAACCCGATTTCGCTGGTACCTCGGCGCCGGCAAGCGAAAATCAGCCGAGCCTGTCGGTAAGCGGCTGGCAAAACGCTATCTCCTCGATCCAAGTACAGTCCGGCACCTGGGACTTTTTCACCGACGACGACTATGGCGGCAACACACTGCGCCTGGCCAGTGGCACATATCCAATGCTGACCCCGGACTGGGACAAGAAGATTAATTCCATGATGTGCGTGGAGCCTGGACCCGGGCCGTAGGCCCGATTTTCCGCGGCAAGGAAAGACGAAATCGGGCTTTACGCACTAGCTGCCGCTGTATCGGCGAGCCGTGCGGAGGTCTGCTCAGGGTCATGAAACTCGCCGGTTGAAACGCTGAAAGCACACTGATTCAGTGCTGTTGAGAAGCAGGAACTGAGTTGATGATGGGACCACGGCAAATCGAACAGGGTGTGCTGTTCTACAACTTCTCGCTTGATGCGCATGTTCCGGCGGATCATTTGCTAAGATCGATCGACCGCTTTGTCGAGCTGTCGGAACTGCGCCGCGAGCTCGCGCCGTTCTACAGCTTGATGGGTCGCCCGTCGGTCGCTCCCGAGCTGATGATCCGGATGCTGATCGTCGGCTATTGCTTCGGCATTCGGTCCGAACGGCGCCTCTGCGAAGAGGTTCACCTCAATCTGGCGTACAGGTGGTTCTGTCGGCTCGGGCTTGACGGCGATGTCCCCGATCATTCGACCTTCTCGAAGAACCGGCATGGCCGTTTCCGCGAGAGCGATCTCCTTCGACGCGTCTTTGAGACGGTGCTGCAGCGCTGCATCCGCGAGGGACTGGTCGGCGGGGAAGCCTTTGCGATCGATGCCAGTCTAATCAAGGCGGATGCCAATCGGCAGAAAGGGATCGAGGGCGAAAAGGGGCTGCCACCAGAAGCGACCGGCCGGGCGGTCAAAGAGTATATGGCTGTGCTCGACGATGAGGCCTTCGGCGCTGCGACCGATGTCGTGCCCAAGTTCGTCTCACCGGCCGATCCGGCGGCGCGATGGACCGGAGCCCATGGCGGACAAGCATTCTTCGCCTATTCCACCAACTATATGATCGATGTCGACAACGCGATCATCGTTGATGTCGAAGCCACAACCGCGATCCGGCAGGCCGAGGTCCTGGCCGCAAAACGCATGATAGAACGCTCGCTCGATCGCTTCGATCTTTATCCCGCCCGCCTCCTCGGAGACAGCGCCTACGGCTCAGCCGAGATGCTCGGATGGCTCGTCTACGAGCATGGCATCGAGCCACATGTGACCGTGTTCGATAAGTCGACCCGTCAGGACGGCACCTTCTCACGCGACGACTTCACCTATGACCAGCGACCGATCGCGGCGCTCGATCGCGAGTCCGGTTCGCTCCCAATTGCAGACGAATTGCTGCGCCACGGCAAACGTCGAAAAGGGCCAAGATGAGACATGAGCATGGCCTTCCGTCATATGGACGGCACGTGTAACTTGCGAGCCGAACTTGACCCAGGCTGGGGTCACCCAATTCGGCGCAGGCTGGTGCTGGCTCGCGGTCAAGGACGGTAAGATCGTGATTAATGAAGACGCCGAACGGAGAAAGTCCGCTAGTCCACGGCGGTCCTACTACATCGATTATCGCAACCGACGACCGGACTACCTGAAGGCGTTCCTGGATTACCTGGTCAATTGGGACTACTTCGCCGAGGGGTACGAAGCGGCGATGAAATAGCCGCGGTCGTCGCGACGCACGCAAGCAAGCGGGGCCATTGGCCTCGCTGGTTTTGCGATCGACTACCTGCCGCCTCTCGGCGTGTGGCTCTTGCGGCGGAATCTCGTTCAACCTTCGGCCAAAAGCGCAGCGCAGAGCAGAGGCTGGCGGCAATCGCGGCTTACTGGAGACAAGTTGGCCGCACTTGAACAAACGGCGTTTTCCTCACGTGGCCACAAAGGAGACGGCTTCTGACGAGTGGCCAAACGAAAAACGACGTGCTCTAGCATGAAGAAGTCGATGTATCGAAATCGGGCCAGCGAGTGCTGCGCCGTTTCCAGGATCGTCAGCTCGGGGTACAAGCAACACGTCAGGATCGCTCCAATTGTAGCTTTAAGCCAACGGGACGGCGAGCATGGCGGAAGTTTCGCAGAGTCGCGGTGAGCCGGTGAAATCAACTCCTGCCGAGGACCCTGCCGCACAACCCTTGTCCGATGAGACCGCCGTCAGCGAGCAAGGGATGCCCGGCGGGGCCGATGTCCGCGGCGTCTTCCAAGGCGGACTATTCATGCTAGCGCTCCTTGCCGCGCTCTATGCCGGGCGGGAGATCGTGCTGCCGATCGTCTTTGCCATCATCCTCAATCTTCTGCTGCAGCCTGCCTTGCGGATGCTCGAGCGCCTTCATCTGCCGCGAATGCTCGGCGCCCTTCTCCTGATCGCCGTGTTGTTTGGCACGATCGTCGGACTCGTGACCGGAATGTCTGGACCGGCCAGCTCCTGGGCAGCAAAGCTGCCGGAGGGCGTGCCGCGACTGCAGGAACATCTGAGCTTTCTGCGCGGGCCGATCGAAGCAGTTCGGCGATTTTCCGAGCAGGCGCAGGGCTATGTGAGCGGTGATTCGCAACCAACCGCCGGCGCGTCCGAGGCCCCGGCCATTGGAGCTGGCCTCTTGCTGACCATATTCTCGAACACGAGTGCCTTCGCCGCCGCCTTCTTCGAGACGGTTCTCGTACTTTTCTTCCTTCTGCTTTCGGGCGACACATTCCTGCGCCGCCTTGTCGAGGTCCTGCCGAACTTCAGCGACAAGCGGCAGGCAGTCGAAATCTCACAGCACATCGAAAATGACGTCTCGGCCTACCTAATAACCATTACGATTATGAATGCGGTCGTGGGACTCGCGACAGCACTTGCGATGTGGCTTTGCGGCTTGGGTGATCCGATATTGTGGGGGGCGGTCGCCTTTCTGCTCAATTACGTCCCGATCCTGGGGCCAATGATCGGTGTCGCGATGTTCACGCTAGCCGGTCTGCTCACCGCAAAGACGTTGTGGCCGGCCTTGTTGCCAGCCGGGTTGTACTTCGTAATTCACCTCGTCGAGGGCGAGACCATAACGCCGATGCTGTTGGCGCGGCGCTTTACGCTCAACCCCGTCCTTGTCATCCTGGCGCTTATCTTCTGGTATTGGATGTGGGGCGTGCCCGGCGCGATCCTGGCAGTGCCTATGCTCGCAATCACGAAGATCATCTGCGACCGGATCCGGATGTTAGCAGCCTTTGGGCATTTTCTTGAGGGGTAGGCTCACCGACCATCCCCAAATACCACGGCCCCCGGCATCGCCCCACGCCAGAGGTCGGCGGCTGAGAATTCGGTAGCTCTGTCGCCAAGTTGGTTTCGGTGGAGGGTTTTCAGCCTGACGGTCCAGGTGAGCAATTTTGACCAGATTGGCTACTGCCAAAAAGTGCATGCTAACGTTGTAGCAAGCAATCGAACCAGAAACAGCTGAGCTTGCTGTCGTTACTGAGCCCCTGACAAGCCACCCCTCGCCCCCCGAGTCCCCCTCGTCGGGGCTCTTTCTTTTCGACCGCATCAGTCGACGCCTAGCGGGCGGGAGGCCGCTGATGGGCCGAACAAGAATCGAGCGCGAACGAATGGCGGCAAACGCTTCATCGAATTGGCCCCGCAACCGGCTTTTGCTGGCGCTGCCCCCCCGCAATCTCAAGCGACTTATGACGGACCTTGAGCAAATTCGTTGCCAACGCGCGCAAGTCCTGATGAACGCGGATAGTGCGCTCGACCACGTGTTCTTCCCCGATAGCGGAGTCGTCTCGGTGGTGGCGGTCTATGCCGACGGCAGCATCATCGAGATGGCAACGGTCGGAAGGGAGGGTTTCACCGATGTGCAAGCCATCTTCGGGGCCAAGCGCTCCTCTGTCCAGCTTCTCGTCCAAATCCCGGGGACCGCCGTAAGGATGTCTCGCGCGGCCTTTACGCGGGCCATGCAATCAATGCCGTCCTTCCGAGCCGTCATGGACGCCTACGTCCAAGCTTTTCTCGAACAGGTCATGGTGTCGGTCGCGTGCAATGGTGCGCACAGCCTCAAGCAGCGGTTAGCGCGATGGCTGCTCATGATGCGTGACCGCAGCGACAGTGACGCGCTCCTTATCACTCAGAGCCTGCTCGCCGAAATGCTGGGTGTCCAAAGGCCGACCATCACGAATGCCATCCGGGAGCTTGAACGTGCCGATTTGATCGAGCATGGCCGGCGGCAAGTCACGATACTCGATCGACGGGGCCTCATGGAGGCATCTTGCGAATGTTATCAGTTGGTCCGGACGCGCCTCGCATTTCATCTTCCCAAAACATACGAGTGATATTGTCACTCCCGCCGTACGGTAATGTACATTACCGACAGCAGCCCCTAGGGTGACCTAGAGTCAGGGTTAGCGGGGGAGCGGCGAAGGTGGCCTTTTCAGCAGGATAAGGGGCCTGCTGTCGAGATGAGCCTCGTCATCAGAAGGTGCGCCCGGTGATCATTCGCAAAGCAAGGCTCCCGTTCGATCCCAAAGTGTTTCTCTTGAAAGTAAACGGCGGACAACGCATTTCCGACTATCGGAAGGATCAAATTGTCTACAGGCAGGGCGATCCCGCAGATGCCGTTTTCTACATTCACAACGGCAAGGCCAAAAAGACCGTCGTTTCCGAGCAGGGCAAGGAAGCCGTGGTCGCGATTCTGGGAGCCGGCGATTTCTTCGGCGAGGGCTGCTTGGCTGGCGAGGCGCTGCGACTGGCGACGGTCTCGGCTCTGACGAAATGTATGATCGCGCGAATATCAAAGGTGGACATCACGCGCGTGATCCACGAAGAGCCGGCGTTTGCTGAGTTGTTTATCTCGCACCTGTTGGCCCGCAACAGCCGTGTCGAGGAAGACCTGGTCGATCAACTGTTCAATTCGAGCGAGAAGCGCCTGGCGCGGACTCTTCTACTTCTGGCGAATTTTGGCAAGGAAAGTCGACCGGAGCCGATCATAGCAAAAGTCAGCCAAGAGACGCTTGCGGAGATGATCGGAACGACCCGGTCCCGCGTGAGCTTCTTCATGAACAAATTTCGAAAACTGGGGTTGATTGACTATAACGGCAGCATCGAAATCCACAGTTCATTGCTGAATGTCGTTCTGCGCGACCAGCCGCAGATTAAGAGCAGAGACGGTTGACGATCTTGAGACCAGCGACTGCCTCCACGCCTGCAGTCTCAGAAAATTTAAGACCCACAGTATTAAAGCACCCCGACGCTGCGCCAGGTCAGAACACGATTGCAGCGCGTTCCTGAGAGTAAATCACCAAGCCTCAGAGATGTCACTTCCAACGTCGCGCGGCGACGAAGTGGCGTCTTACTAATGATAAAGCTTGCATGAGATGGGGCCGCCAGTCTGAGCAAAAGTGATCACTTCGGTGTTTGATGAATTGGAACTTAAGCACAATGAGTGTGGTTGTTACAGACAAACAATCAGAGTTTATTGGAGACTAGCGTGGGTCACGCCATTTTCTAGGAAAGGAGACGAGCCATGTTAGGTTCGTCGAAGCCGGCCCAACCAATCGCGGTCAACCCCTCAGAGTTTCTGGCGCTGCGCGCCATCGTTTTAGCGCTCGTCCATGAGATAGCGCGGGCGCAAGAGCGTTCGGGAGGCGGTGAGGCGCAGAATTGGACCAACGAACTTTCTGCCATGTGCCAAGACGTTATCACCGGCACCGAGATCGACGTCGAAGACCGCGACCCCGAGGAGATTCGGCGAGAAGCCAAACGAGGTCACTTTGCGCTGGATTGCTTGATGATGCAATAACGAAGCAGATGATCCTCCGGCCAAGCATGGATGGCCCGCGCTGACTTCGCGCGTGCAGCGCGGCGGAAATCAGACCCAAGCGAGAGCCGCGGCAAAAGCAAGGAAGCGAAAGCAAGAAAAGGAATCCCGCCAATTGCGGACATATCGCTGCGTCGCACGAAGCGCCGTGAAGGGCCAGCAAGAGACTTGCGCACTGCAACAAACAATTATGAGGTTGTAGCTTGCCCAGTGCAAAGCGAGGGGAGTTACACTCGCCCCCGTCGAGCGTCTGTCCCTCGGCATGGGCTCATTCAGGCCGCGCTGCGCACGTGCGTCAATTCAGCAACGCGCTTGAAGTGGGCGACTGCGGCCTCCGCTCCACCGGTCTTGGTCATCAGATCGAGCGAACTGTCCTCGTCGCCGACGGGAGTGAGCGCCTGATCCATGTAGCGATGGCGGTCAGGGTCTTGCGCCGCGCTAATTGCGGATGCAGCGAGTTTTAACAGCGCGATGAGGATGGTGACAGTCTTGCGTACCGTGTCCCATCCAAAGCGCGGCCAGAAGATCAAGGCAGGCTCTGCCGGCAGACCCGGCCGTCGCTCAGAAGGATGTCGCAATCGCAAAACGCCACTCTGGATCGGGTGAAGACCTTCGAGCCCGACGGTCAGCGAGAAATTCAGCAGCAGCTTGACCATACTGACCATTGGGCCTCCGGTCGCAGCGGTACGCCGCAAAAGCGTCCGCATATGCTCCTTCGAATAATAGAGGCCCCAAGCCTCGTTGTAGATAGCTGTCCACTCCTCACGAGTCATGTTCGGATGTTCGGTACAGACATGCTCAAGGTCGTATTTGTTGAGATCGGGATCCATGTCGACCCCTTTGCGCCAAAGTATTTGATGATCCTCCGAACCCGGCAGCGGCGTTAGGCAAAAGAACTCCATGATATCAAGCGGCAGTTCGCGTTGGATGATTTCGATGTCTCGACGGATCGAGGCGGGAGTATCGGCAGGAAAGCCTAAAATGTAACCAGCAAGCGTGAAGATTCCTTGCGCTTTCCACGCCAATAGCATCTTGCGGTATTCCGTGATTTTGTTCTGGCGCTTCTTTGCGGTGGCTAGATTGTCCGGATTGATATTTTCAAGTCCAATGAAAACGCGCGTGACGCCGGCGCGCTTCGATTTCTCGATGAAATTTGGCAGTTTGTGACACAGAGTATCGACCTGGATCATTAGGCCAAGTGGAATGCCGTCAACCTCGCGGAGCTTGATCAACCGATCGAGAATAACCTCCCAGTCTTTGTTTCGAGCGAAGTTGTCATCCGTAATAAAATATTTGCAGACGCCCTGAGCCCAATTGACGCGCACCAGCGCTTCGATGTCATCTGGCGAGCGATAACGCGACTTGCGACCCTGCACGTTAATGATCGTACAAAACGAGCACTCGTAGGGGCACCCGCGTCCCGCGTCGAAGCTGGAACTCAGGCCAAGCGTGCGGCGGATGTTGATGATGGGAAGGAACGGGATCGGCGTGCCTTCGATGCGCGGCAAATCTTTCATGAAGTTGTAGACCGGCTGCAGTCGGCCTTTGGCAACGTCCCGCAGCAAAATGTCGAGTCGGCCCTCGACCTCGCCCGCAAACATTGACACGCCCATTTCACGGCAGCCGTCTAGGTCTACGGCCTTGCCGTCAAGCATCGATAGGCAGCCCGAGACATGAAAGCCGCCAATTGCAACTGGAATCCCGGCCACACGCAACGGTCGCGCTAGATCGAGTGCGCGCGGATACTGATTGGATTGCACGCCGACCAGCGCCACCAGGCCGAAATTGCCGTGACGCTTAAATCGCTCTACCAGTTTCTGAATCTCGACTCGCTGGCTGAATTCGTCGATTGCTTCAAGGTCGATATCAACGTCAGGGCCGAGCACCTTGCGCTCGGTGCATTCGAGCGCAACGCCGTAGATCGCGGCCAAAGAGTTCGAAGGGATAATCGCACGCGACCAGCGGATCACATAGCCGTCTTCGCCGTAATGCGAAGGCTTAATGAGAACCAGTTGAAATCGTCGATCGGCTGATGGTTTAGACAAATCCCAGCACCGTTCTACAACATCACACCTACTAACCCACCCAACCGATTTAAGCCTGCGCAGTCAACCCCGTCGTCGCGTAGCGTGGCGACCACAAGGACGGCGCGGTAAGGTCGCGTCTTACGTCAAACATCCGGATTGCTGCGATGCACACTCGACTTCCGGTCCGGGTCATTTTTGACGAATCGACGATGTCCGCACAACGTCTGCTTTGAACTCAACACCGGTCCGAATTGATGCATCGCAGGGACGGTCGAAACGGGCCATGTGTGGACGGCTCCGAGTTGGCAAGGAGAATCTTCACGTCGCAGGCTTGGTCGGTGCAGCCATGTGTTCGGCCTTTGAGTGCGGTTCACATGACCGCTGGCCATAATGCCCCCCGCGGATCAGGTCCCGGTCACAAACCCGCATTCAAGAATGCGATGGCCCAAGTGGGGTGTCCTGATCGCCGGATCGACCGGCTCTGCATTACGTGCTGTTCACCCTCCCAACCTTCACATCACGCCACGGTACTCGGCGCAAATCTTCGTCAGACCCTCAGCCCGGGCGGATAATTGTATCGCTCACCCCTAACCATCATTGCCCAGGCCATTCGCGCGAGTTTGTTGGCAAGGGCGATGGCAGCGACTTTGGTCGGCCGCCTTGCCAATAAAGCTGCAACCCAACGCCGATACTTGGCGCCTCAGCGTCGGCCATATCGTTCTTTTGGCGCTTTACTGGGGCTTCATGTACACCGGCGGCATCAGCCGCACACTGTGACCAAGCGCCCGAAGCTCCCGCGACCAATAGTGCGACGAGGCGCATGCCTCGATGCCGACCAGGCACGGCGGCAGCTTCTCAAAGAACGTCAGGACGTAGCGACGCTTCAACTGCCGGCGGATCGCCACCTGACCGGTGGCATCAACGCCATGCACTTGGAATACCGACTTGGCGATGTCGAGACCGATTGTCACAATCGATTGCATGATTTGGCTCCTCCGAATCGTGGGGGCCTCAGCAGGCACCCACATTCATGGCACTCACGTGCCGGTGGAAGAGCCGTCCACAGCATCATGAAGAGACTCACGCAGTGCAACAAATTTGGAAAAAGTTTGGACTGCGGTCAGGCGCGCAGCTCAGCCAGCAGCGCCTTGGCCTCCTTCAGATCTAACGTGTCGAAGCCTTCGGCGAACCAGCCGTAGACCGGCGCGAGGAGATCGCGTGCATTATCCCGCTTGCCCTGACCGCGCCACAGCCGGGCTGTGCTCATCGCTGCGCGCAGTTCCCAAGACTTTGCCCGCTGCTCACGCGCAACCGCTAGCGCACGCTCGAAATACCCTTGCGCCTTCGCAGGATCCGACTCCGGCGCCATCAAAGCGATTTCTCCGGCCACGCGATTGACCTCGGCTTCGCACCACCTTTCCTTGGTTGTTTCGATCGCCGTCATCGCTTCGCCAATGCAGCTCGAGGCGTCATCGAATTTCCCAAGATCAGCATGAGAGAGCGCCAAGCATGAAAGGAAGAATGGCGTCCACAGTGTTGCTCCGGTTGACCGAGAGGCGGTTATTCCGGATGTAAGTACGTGGACCGCATCCGAAGCCCTGCCGGCTAGCGCCATCACGCAACCTTTGAAAGCCATCCCGAGCGCCTTCCAGAGCAAAGCGCGCTTTTCGTCCGCCAAAGCGACGACTTCATCCAATTGCTCGTTTGCTGTCGCGTAGTTTCCGCAGGGCACATGGGTCCAACACGATGTGGTGGCCAGCGCGAACATTAAGGTGGCGGCTTGGCCGATCTCGCGCGCATCACGTAGCGCTTGGTCCGCGTCTGCAACAGCAGCCTCCGGATAGCCAAGCAGCCACAAGGCCCCCGACCGAAAAGGCAAGACTGACACCTTGTGGTCTTGGCCAAATCGCGTCGCCAATTCACGATGCACGACAGGATCGTACAGCGCGATCCCCTGATCGAAATGGGCCCGACTTTCCTCGATACCTCCGGTGACAAACAAGGAAGTGCCTATCAGGCGATGCCCAATCATAAGCGGAACGGTCGCTCCTTGCTTCTCGGCGAGCGCCAGGAACTGCGCCGCAAAATTGCGCAGCGCATCGCCGTTGAACGCGACATAGTTCGCGACCCAAAACCCGTAGAGGACGGAAAACAAGAGCAGCGGATCTTCGACAGGCTCCCCGAGAGCTTCGGCCTGTTCGATCAGCAAATGTGCCCGTTCCGCAGCCGCCTTCGATTCCGGCGCAGCATACCCTTTGACATGCAGGATTGGGGTGATGAGCGCGACTTGAAGCTTGATCTGCTCGCGACGCAGCGCAGGAGTCGCAGGCAACGTTCCAATCTGGTTCAGTGCTCTGGTGAGCTGCGCCGCGGCTTCGACCAACGCCGAACGGTCAAGCGACTGCTGCCCCGCCTTGCCCCACCACTCGATCGCGGCTTCGGTCAGGCCCGCCTGGGTGAAGTGATGTGCCACCAACTCAGGCTCAGCTTCAGTGGTGTCAATGAACTTGTCCCGCAGAGTCTCCGCGACGCGCCTGTGCAAAACCTGGCGACGGCTTTTGAGCAGATTCTCGTAGGCCGCGTCCTGAATGAGCGCGTGCTTGAAACGATAATCGGAGTCGGGCGGTAATCCCTGGACCAAGACAATATCGGCGTCGGCGAGCTGTTCCAGCGCGGCTTGCAGCGCGGCCTCCTCGATCCGGGCGACGTTGCGGAGTAGATCATAGGAAAAGCCACGCCCGATCACCGAGCCGACCTGCGCCACCTCGCGCGCCGGGCCGAGCCGGTCGAGCCGCGCCATCAACGATTGCTGCAGCGTCGGCGGAATCGCTTCAATGCCGCCTTGCTCGCCGCGTTCCAACAAAAGCCGCGTCACCTCCTCGACGAACAACGGCACGCCGCCGGTGCGCGCGGCGACGTCCTCCACAACGTCGCGCGGCAGCGCATGGCGGGCCGACAGCTCCGCCACCATGTTGCGCACCTGGGCGCGGTCGAGCGGCGCCAACGAAATGGTGCCGTGATGCGAGCGCATGCCCCATGGGGCACGAAACTCCGGCCGCGTCGTCGCTACGATAAAGAGCGGCGCCAGCGCGCCGCGCTCGGCAATGCCGCGCAGCAAGTCGAGTGTAGTCGGATCGGCCCAGTGCAAGTCCTCGAACGCCAGCACCACCGGTTGAACCCGCGCGCCCGCCATCACCCAATTGGTCAGTGACGCCAGTTGCCGGCGCCGCAACGCCTCCGCCGCCAAAGTCGGAATGCGCTCCTTCGGCAACGGAATGTCGAGGAGCGGCGCGAGCAAAGAAGTATTCTCCGTCGGGTCGAGCTTGACCTGCGCCAGCGCGTTTTCCAGCTCCGCCAGCCGCCGCTCGGCCGGTACGTCGGCGCCGCCGAAACGTCGGCGTCCCCATTCGGCAATCGGGTGCAGCGGCGTGTTCTGCAGCAGCTGCGAGCAGCTCCATTCCACCCAGGTGTGCGGCGTGTCCGCAAGCCGCGTGTGAAATTCCTCGATCAGGCGCGATTTACCGAGCCCCGGCTCGCCGACAATCATCACTAACTGGCCATCGCCCTGGCTGGCCCGCTCCCAGCGCCGCAGCAGCATTGCGATTTCATCATCGCGGCCGACGAACGGCGTGAGCTGGCGCTGCCCGGAGTGGCGTCCACCACCGCTCGCCCGCACGAGCCGGAACAGCGTCACCGGCTCCGATACGCCCCTGAGCGTGTGACCGCCGCGCTCTTCCGCCACGAACAGGCCGGCCACCTGGCGCTGCACGCGCGCCGTGACCAGAACCGCGCCGGGCTCGGCCAGCGCCTGCACCCGCGCCGCGACGTTGGCAACGTCGCCGTAAATCTCTCCGGCCGCATCGACCACCGCAGGCCCGGTCTCCAGCCCGATGCGGGCGGCGAGCACAGGCTTGCCGGTGTCTTCGTTTACGCGGTTGAGCTCAGAGAGTGCCCGCTGGATCGACAGCGCCGCCCGCGCCGCGCGTTCGGCGTCGTTCTCGTGCGCGACCGGATAGCCGAACAGCGCCATCAGCCCGTCGCCGAGCTTCTTGGCAACATGGCCGCCCATCTCCGTCACCGCGGCCGAAGCGGCATCGAGGTACGCGCCGACCAGGTCGCGCCATTCCTCGGCATCGAGCTGCGCGGAAATACCAGTCGAGCCCACCAGGTCGCAAAACATCACCGTGAGATAGCGGCGCTCGCCGGCGGCTTCGGCCGGTTTGGTTGCCGGCGCGGGAGAGGGCGGCAGGGTGTGCGCGGTCGGTTTGGTTGGTTGCGGGTCAACCTTTGCCGGAGCCGACACAAGGTTGCCTTCCAGCGCGGCGATCGCGCGCAACAATTTGCGGCGATGGCCCAACGAGGTCACACCCAGCTCTTTCAAATCCTGGTCTGTCAGATCGCGGAGCACACTAACGTCGATGTCGTTCTCGACGAATTGATCCGCATACTCGGACATACCGAGCTTTTTGAGCCAGTCTGCAACCTGCCGCATCGTGCGTCTGGTGGTGGGCTGTGCGTGTTTCTTGCCAGGAAGCAGATTTTAGCAGCACTTGCGAGACAATTGTAAGCTTTCCCGAAGCCCGAGGTCCGTTGTGGGTCAAGAACTGCCGCGCCTGCCGGTGGCGGGCGTGGCAGGTTCACCCCAATAAGCGGACGCCGATCGACGAGCGAAAGCGTTGAATTGAGGTCATGCTGGTCGTTCTCGCAAACGAGGAGAATGACCACGCAAGACAGCGAAAACCCTGCCTCAGCTACGTCCAAGCGCACGCCTTGGAATAAAGGCAAGTTGACCGGCGCCAAGCCGCCGCTGCGACCAAAACACGTCTGGTCGATTCGCACCAAGCTTCAAATGGCAGACCGGAAACGCGACCTGGCGCTGTTCAATCTCGCCATCGACAGCAAGTTGCGCGGTTGCGATGTCGTCGCACTCAAAGTCGAAGACATTGCCCCCCACGGCTACGCCGTTGAGCGCGCGACAGTCCGCCAAAAGAAGACGGGCCGGCTGGTACGATTCGAGATCACAGAACAAACCCGGCAAGCGGTTGATGATTATCTTCGTCTGGCGCACAGGAAGCGGGGAGAATTTCTTTTTGGCGCGCAGCGTCAGCCAAATCAGGGCCTCTCAACTCGACAATATGCGCGCCTCCTCGCCGACTGGATACGCGGTATCGGCCTCGATTCGTGTGTGTTCGGTACGCATTCACTGCGCCGGACCAAGGCCACGCTAATCTATCGCCGCACCGGCAATCTGCGAGCCGTCCAGTTACTGCTCGGCCATACCAAGATCGAGAGCACAGTTCGTTATCTTGGCATTGAGGTCGATGACGCCCTGGCCATAGCCGAGCAAATCGACGTGTGACGCAACCGGGCAGAGCGAGGCCGCTCTGCCCGTCAAAGCACAACAGCTTTAAACGGCCTGCATCGGCCGCGCTGCTTCGCGCGCTATCCCGCCTCATGATGTCCGTTGTCAGAGGTCTTTCTGCCCGCCCGCCACTTGTCGCCGCGGCAGAAATTGACCCATCTCCGACATCGGTGACTGCGTTCAAGGAGTGATGTGGTCCGTCCGGGCGGTGGCCGTTCTCGGCTTCCGCCGAAACCGGTCTGGTCCATCACCGAATATGGAACTTTTCAAATGCTGAAGGATTGAGGCGTCCAGAAAGGCAGTTTCCATGAAGGCAAGCCTGCCAGTTTCAGTACCGGGGTCGGGGACAGATAAACACAATGGCAGTTGGTTTTCTCGGATAGCCACGGCCACGGCGTCCTGGACAGGCAAGCCGACAGCATTTTTGCTGGCCTCCGCGATCATTATAATTTGGGGAATCAGCGGCCCTCTATTTCATTACAGTGATACTTGGCAGCTGGTGATTAATACAGGCACCACGATCGTCACTTTCCTGATGGTCTTTTTGATTCAGAACACGCAGAACCGGGACACGCTTGCGCTGCAAGTAAAGCTTTCAGAACTCATATTGGCCATAAAGGGTGCCGATAATCGTTTAGCAGATATCGAAGATGCACCGGACGAAGAACTGGAAGCCGCAAACGAGGCAGTAAAGCAAAAGGCCCATCAAAACGTTCGGCAAGTTCGAACTAAGCATCAATCTCAGCACCGCTAAGGCACTCAGACTTGCTGTATCTCAAAGCTTGTGTGACTGCGGACGAGGTGTCCTCATAGTGACACTAACACTTCCGAAAGTGGCCCTTCACGTCACTTCGTGCGACCCAAGAAAATGTCCGGAGTTGAGGTCATACCGGACGTGGCACAGACATCCGGCGATGTCGCAGTTTTGACCCGAACCGGAAGTGGAGAGGCTTCATGTTCGATCTCGATCTTCATTGGTATGAACCTCGCGGTTCACGCCGTCACGGCCTTCTGGGCCGCCGCGAAGACGTCGCGTGCGGACGTCGTACCCGCTACGTGCTCCGTACCCTCGACTCCGAGGTCCATCCATCCCGCATTCACGGCCTCAAACATTTCTTCGGCAGGTCCGGTCTCTCCCTTCGGGGCGCCGAATTGCTCGAACGCTTCCGCCCACCCTGCACGCGGGACTGCAAAGGCTTTCACGTCGAGATTCAGGACTTCACCCAATTGCTCCGCGACTTCATCCGCGGTGACCATCGAACCAAGCTCGACGACGCGCTGCCCTGACCACGCTGGTCCGGTCAAAAGGGTTGCGACTTCCGCGCCGATGTCGTTCGTCGCGACCATGGTCGATTTCCGGTTTGTCGGATTGTAGTAGACCGGTAGCGTTCCGCCCTTGGCGACCTGCAAGCCGTAGAGGAAGTTTTCGAAGAATCCACCCGCGCGCACAAATGCAATTGGCGATTTCAGGTCGCGAAAACCTTGCTCCAGAAGCGACAAGGCCGTGATCATCCCAAGCCCGCTGGTCCTGTTCGCACCCATCGACGAAAGTGCTACCACCCGCGGCGGCGGTGCCTTGGTGAGCGCCTCGACATAGTTCGCAATCACGTCCTTGGCTTCTTTGTAATCGGGCGAGGGGGCCCAGTTAGCCGGCAACATGACAAACGCGCCTTCGACGCCTTTGAGAGCCCGCTCGATGGCTGCCGAAGCATTCCAATCGCCGTCAACCAGTTCCACGCCCCGGTTCGCCCAGCTTGACGCCTTCTCGCGATTGCGGACTAGCGCGCGTACTTCCTTGCCGTGCACCAACAGATGTTCTGCCGTTGCGCCGCCCACTTTTCCCGTGATTCCCATTACTAAAAACATGCGCTTTCTCCTGATCTTGAGGGACAGAGGACTGCCCCTGTTGGTTCAACGGATGAGCGGCAGAATGGCCCGGATACGAGGATCGCGCGCGTAGAGGCCGCCCCATGTCATCGCGCCCAGAAGCAGGGAAATGATTTCCGGCGGCGACCCGAACTCACCAATGCGGACATGGGCGCAGATGGCACCTCCCAAAAAGCCCGTCACTAGGATCGCACCGAGGACGGCGGTGGCCGGGATGGCGTAAAGGATGGCGCAGGCGAGTACGATCGGACCCACGACACGGGTCAGGTCCAGCGCGAACCCGGTTTCCTGCATCGTGCTCGCGATCTGTGCCGGCGCGAAAAGCTGAATAGTGCCGTCCGCCACCAGAGCGATAACGACTAACGCGCTCATTATCCGGCCGGCCCACAGGGCGCGATGCAAGGTCATAGTTTCAGCCACCTGATGCAGGTTCATAGTTTCGGACATTTGTCATTCTCCGATGGGGGATCGTCTCCTTCACCCGATGGTTGGTGGGGAAGCGCCGATTAAAGCGAGGCTGCATAGCCAGCCTGCTTTCAACAGTTCCATGACAGATTGCGCAAATGCCGCCGGAGCTTTCGCAGCGGCTTGAATTGGCGACCGGGAACCGCGCATCGGCGACAAGATCGAACCACGCATCGGTTACGAGATCGATCCGAAACATCGCGGGGGTGCTGACGCTGGAACGCCGATAGGCTTCCGCTGTTCCGCGGAACTCGCATATTATTTTATTTGATGTCGACGGATTGATTTCTCTCGCGTTTTTTTGTTCGGCACGGAACTCAGCGCGGAATGTAGGGAAATTGTTTTCTCAGCCGATGGATCGACCGGGCGGGCGCGATCGCAAAGGTGTCCAAGACGATCCTTACAATCTTCCCGCACGCCACTGAGGTTCGTTGTCGTTGGTGAGCCGACCAAGAGGCGCGACGCGCGTTGTTTTCCGCAGTGCAATCGGTCGTTCTTGGCCATGTTCCCCGCGATCTGCAAGAAGACGCTCGCGATGTGGCACGTCGTCTTATGGGGACAAAGCACTTCCTAAAGTCACGCGATGAGCGAAAGCGCGTCGAGATGCGTTTTGCTCACCTTAAAATCCACCATGGATTCGAACGCATGCGACTTCGAGGTCTATCCGGCGCGCGCGACGAATTCCATCTCGCCGCCATTGTGCAGAACCTCAAAACGCTGGCGCTGCGAGCCCTCAAGCCTCCTAACATGCTTCAATCGGCAGCGCTTGCGTAAGTGAAGGTTTACAGCTCGCAACCTAGTAGGCGGCAGGCCTCGGGCCTCATCAAATCGGGCGACGGGTTATTCCGAGAAAACAGCGCCTTTTTCGACAGCATCGGTCAATCGCGTCACATCCGCAAATGTCCGCGCAATGTCTGCTCTGCCCGCAACTCCGGACAGATTGCGGTCTTGCAGTTAACGATGCCTGCCGCCTATCGGCGACGGTCGATACCGAGCTCTCGACCGGCACTTCGATCAATGCTTCCTCCCTGGGGCGCCCACGTGATGCCCCCCATCCGTACAGCGGATCATCGGATGGGGTGCAGAGTTCGGCGCGGTCGACCAAGCGCCGCAG
>CAVPXZ010000026.1:0-728356 GCA_963709825.1 uncultured Alphaproteobacteria bacterium | reverse complement strand
ACCGACATGATTAGCGGTCAGCCTTGCTGAAGAAGCCAAATCGGAACAAGCTCGCCTTTGCGATACCAAGGAGGCCGGTCATGTGTAGCGATTGCGAGGACCAAAGGGTCGGTCGGAGGGGCCTTCTGAAGCTCGGGGCGGGGGGCATCGTCGCGCTCGGACTCGGCGGTGTGTCTTGGTATGCGCGCGCGGCCGAAGGTGCGGCCGCCAAGCTCTCGCCGGACGAGGCACTCGCAGCGCTGAAATCAGGCAACGAGCGCTATGTCAGCCGTCCGGAACTCTGCTCGAACGATCTTGCGGAGCAGCGGCGCGCTGTCGCCGCGCACCAGGCGCCCTGGGCGACAATCATCAGCTGTGCCGACAGCCGTGTGCCTCCAGAGCTGATCTTAGGCGGCCACGGCGTCGGCGAACTCTTCGTTGCGCGGAACGCCGGCAATCTCGTGGATACTGCCACCCTCGGCACCGTCGAATACGGCGCCGCCGTTCTCGGTTCGCCGCTCATCGTCGTTCTGGCCCACACTAGTTGCGGCGCAGTGAAGGCGGCCTGCGACGTCGTAACGAAGAACGCAATTTATCCGGGCGCAATCGGCCAGATGATCCAGCCAATTTTGCCGGCGGCGCTTGCGGTGAAGAACGATCCTGGCGATTTTGTCAACAACGCCGCCAAGGAAAGTGCAAAGCGGACCGCGGGGCGGCTGACCGCGACGAGCGAGCTCATCGCGGGTCTCGCTAACGAGGGAAAGTTGAAGATCGCCGCAGCGATCTACGACCTGAAAACGGGCGTCGTCAGCTATCTCGATTAAAGGGAGTTGACTAGAGGGAAGAACTCAACCGGCCATTAGCCGCGATGTCGCATTTTGACCTAGGCTGTGTAAAAACGCAGAAAATTGAAAAGAGACGAGAATGATTTTTCTCGGGTCTATCGAAATCGGACTCGCTTGCGAATTTTTGCACACCCAACGGTATTTTGGACGAACGTTTATTCTGCCGCGCTCGCGGGGCGCCGCGTTTTTACACAGCCAAGACCCACTTCCGACATGAACCGTCAAAAATTGCTGCCGCGCAAATGACCATTGAATCCCGATTTAGAAGTGGCTCCGACTAAAGGCTGCCAATGCGGATGATCGGCTTGACGGTCAGTCCGCGCTCGCTGTCGCTTGCCGCTTCGTTGATGCGTTCGAACGGATAGAATTTCGTCAGCTTATCAAACGGAAAGCGGCCCTGCAGGTACAGGTCGAGCAGTTGCGGGATGAATATGTCCGGCACACTGTCGCCTTCTATGATGCCGTAAATAGTCTTGGCCATCTGCATAAACTCGGTGACGTCGATCTTGATTTCGGTGCCGGGCGGCGCGGCACCGACAATGCCGCACGTCCCCCGCACGCCGAGCGCGTCGACCGCCTGCCGGACGACTTCCGGGATCGCGGTGGTTTCGAGGCTGAATTGAACGCCGCCGCCGGTGATTTCCTTTATCGCGGCGACAGCGTCGCCGTCCTTGGCATTCACGGTATGAGTGGCGCCGACCTCTTTGGCCAGCGCGAGCCGCGACGGAACCACATCGACTGCGATAATCGTCGTCGCCCCGACGGCGCGCGCCGCCATCACTGCGCTCAGGCCCACCGCGCCGGCGCCGAACACCGCAAAGCTCGAGCCGTGGCCGACCTTGAGCGCATTCATGACGGCGCCCGCGCCGGTTTGAATGCCGCAGCCGAGCGGGCCCAATAATTCCAGCGGCGCTTCCTTCGGCACTTTCACGATGTTGCGTTCGTTGGCGACGGCAAAGGTGCCGAAGGACGACTGGCCGAAGAAATGATCGTGTATCGGGCCGCGTTCGTCGCGCAGACTGCCGGTGCCGTCGGCGCGCGCTCCGCTGAAATTATGCGCGTTGAAGTTCTCGCAGTTGGCCGGTCGACCCTGTTCGCAGAGCCTGCAGCGTCCACACGACATGAATGTCAGCACGACGTGGTCGCCCGGCCGCACTTTGACGACGCCTGAGCCGACCTGTTCGACGACGCCGGCTCCCTCGTGGCCAAGCACGATCGGCTGCGGCACCGGATAGACTTGATCGCGTACGACCATGTCGGTGTGGCACATGCCGGTCGCGATGATGCGCACCAGCACTTCGTCGGCGCGCGGCCCACCGAGCTGCAATTGTTCGAGCGTGAACGGCCCGCCCTTCTGACGCACGACGGCGGCCGTCACGGCGTTGGCGGCAGCTGACACCGGCATAATTTTCCTCCCGAATTATGTGTTTCCCGACCGCGAATTGAGGTCGTTTGCGCGATGTTAGTCTAATTCATCGCCGCACGGCCATCACTCGATGGCAGCGTCCGCAGTGCTTGATCAAGCGGCCTGGCGGTCTTGACGCTCCCGCAAACCTCCCAGTGTTCGCTATGCGGACGGAAAATGTACCATATTTTTTTTTTGAGCGGCGGGATATGGCGCAGCACGCAACACCAAGTCGCATCGCGCACGCTGGACTCATTTCAGAGGAGCGGTTATGCAAAATGCGGTTCACAACCGCTGACGTTTCTGTTCGGCGGCACAACAAAAAATCGCGATGGCACCGCGTGGTGACATGCGCTCGGGAGCGGACGACCGTTACATCATCCAACCTTACACAAAACAGAAATCGGGAGGACGAAATGCCGTCAAACAAACGGACAGAAAACCTGACGAGCGCCTTGTCGCGGCGCGATTTTGCCAAACGAGCGGCGGCAGCCGTCGGCGCCGCACCGCTGGCAGGAACAATTCCGGCCTTTTGGCGCACGGCCAACGCCGCTGACACGCTCAAAGTTGGCTTCATCAGTCCGCGCAGCGGCCCGCTCGCGGGCTTCGGCGAAGGCGATCCCTATGTGATCGATCTCGCCCGCAAGACCCTGGCAAAAGGCTTAGCGGTCGGCGGGAAGACCTACGCAGTCGAAATTATTGATCGCGACACGCAGTCGGACCCCGCCCGCGCCGGACAATTGGCGAAGGAACTGATCACCAGCGGCGGCATCGACTTCATGCTGACGACATCGACTCCGGAAGTGGTGAATCCGGTGTCGGACGCCTGCGAGGCGGCGGGAGTGCCGTGCCTGTCGACGGTCATGCCGTGGGAAGCGTGGTATTTCGGTCGGGGAGCGAAGCCTGGCCAGCCATCGCCTTTCAAGTGGACCTATCACTTCAGTTTCGGCGTCAAGAACTTCCTCGACTGCTACGTTTCACTATGGGCCAGTCTGCCGACCAACAAAAAGGTCGGAGTGCTCTATCCCAACGACGCCGACGGGAATGCGATCCGGCAGCACCTGGCGCCCGCGCTTGCCAAGGCCGGCTACACGATTGTCGATCCGGGCGGATACGAGGACGGCACCACGGACTACGCGGCGCAGATCGCTAAATTCAAGGCGGAGAAATGCGAGATCTTCAACACATTTCCGATCCCGCCCGACTTCGCTACGTTCTGGCGGCAAGCCGCGCAGCAGGGCTACACCAAGATGGTCAAGATTGCCCAGATCGCAAAGACCGGACTCTTCCCGTCTCAGATCGAGGCGCTGGGGTCGCTCGGTGACAAGCTCGCCAGCGCCTGCTACTGGCACCCGGACTTCCCCTACAGTTCGTCGCTGACCGGCGTCAGCTCTAAGGCCATCGCCGAGGGGTACGAAAAGACCGCCGGCAAACAATGGAACCAGCAGATCGGCGCAAGCATGTCGCTGCTCGACGCGGGCTTTACGGCCCTGAAAAACAGCGGTGCGCCGAACGATAAAGCCGCCGTCGCCAAGGCCCTGAGCACGCTCAAGACCGTGACCATGGTCGGCGCCGTCGATTTTACCAGTGGCCCCTTCCCCAATGTTTCGCCAACGAGCATCATCGGAGATCAGTGGGTGAAGACGAAGCCCGGCAGCAAATATAAGTTTGACGCAGTGATCACCGAGAACGCCAACGATCCGAAGGTTCCGGTCAGCGCCAAACTCGTTCCCTACAGCTGAGCGCGTCAAGCATAAGGACCCGGCGGCAATGGAGGAGCAGAGTGGCACCCTGGTTGCCGCCGGGATCGCCAAACGGTTCAACGCGTTCGTGGCGGTCGACAATGTCGACTTCGCGCTCAAAAACAGCGACGCGGTCGGTATTGTTGGTCCGAACGGCGCCGGCAAGACCACGCTGCTGAACCTTTTGGGCGGCACCTACCGCCCGTCGGCCGGGACTGTTCTGTTCGGCGGCGCGGACGTTACCGGGCTCGATGCCGCCGACCGATGCCGCCTCGGCATCGCCCGATCCCATCAAATTCCGCGCCCATTTGGCGGCATGAACGTTTTCGAGAACACTTTCGTTGCCGCGGCGGCCGGCGGCCGCCGCAAAGGCGAAGCCGCCTATCAGAGCTGCATCGAGTCGCTTGAGTTGTGCGGGATGATCGGTCTCGCCAACCGTCAGGCCGAGACGCTTGGCCTGCTCGATCGCAAGCGGCTCGAACTTGCCCGCGCCCTCGCAACCGGCCCGAAAGTTCTGCTGCTCGACGAGATCGGCGGCGGCTTGACTGATTCGGAAGCGAGCGAGCTTGTGGAAATTATTCAGGAACTGCGCCGGCGCGGCATCGCCATCGTCTGGATCGAGCACATCGTTCACGTGCTGGTGCGGGTTGTCGTGCGCTTGGTGTGCATGGACGCCGGACGCATCATTGCCGACGGCCGTCCTGATGAGGTCATGGCGGACGCAGCTGTGATCGACGCCTATCTCGGAGTGGGAGCGGCATGAGGCTCCTGAGCGTCGAACAACTGGACGCGCGGCATGGTCTCCTGCAGGCCGTCCGTGGCGTCAGCTTCGAGGTCGCCGCCGGCGAAACGCTCGCATTGGTCGGCGCCAACGGCGCGGGAAAAACCACGCTGCTCCGCGTCATCGCCGGCGCCCACAAACCGGCAGCGGGCCGTGTCACCTTCGACGGTGCCGACGTCACCGGCGTTCCCGCCTACGCGCGTTTGCGCACCGGCATCGCGCTGGTCCCGGAGGGCCGCAGGCTGTTTGCTGCGATGACCGTCAAGGAGAACCTTCTGGTCGCGGCCGCCAATGGGCGGCCTGGACCGTGGAATCTCAACACTGTGCTGGAAGCCTTCCCGCTATTGCAGGCGCGGCTCAACAACCGCGCTGGCAACCTGTCAGGCGGCGAGCAACAGGCGACTGCCATTGGCCGCGCGCTGATGACCAATCCCAAGCTTCTGCTGCTCGACGAGGTTTCGCTCGGGCTTGCGCCAATCGCCGTCGACGCCGTGTACCGCTCCCTTGGAACGTTGATCCAAATCGGTACCACCATAGTTCTCGTGGAACAGGATATCGGCCGGGCACTCGGGGTTGCGACGCGTATTATCTGCATGCTGGAAGGCCGTATCGTGCTGGAGGGGAGCGCCAATGAAATGACGCGCGAGCGGGTCACGCAAGCGTATTTCGGGCTCCGCCGATCCAGCCTCGAGGTGAATTAGCCGATGTGGGCTAATCAGATCCTACAGGGCGTCCTTCTTGGCGGGTACTACGCGCTGATCGCCAGCGGACTGTCCTTCATGTTCGGCGTCATGCGCGTCATCAATCTGGCGCACGGCAGTCTTGCGGTGCTGGCCGCGTATCTGCTCTGGACAGTGGCGGAGCGATGGGACATCTCGCCTTTTCTGGGTCTGGTCATCGTTCTGCCGCTCATGGCGCTGGCGGGCTTCGTGTTGCAGCTTACCGTGTTGGAACGCAGCCTGCGATCCGGTCTGTTAGTGCCGCTGCTCAGCACCTTCGGGCTCGCGGTCCTGCTCGACAATCTTATGTTTGAAACGTTTGGCGCGGATACCGTGTCGCTGGCGCCGAATATTGGTGACCTCGCCTTCGATAGCTGGAACCTCACCGACGAGATCACTGCCGGCCAACTGGCGCTTGTGACTTTTGTCACCGCCGTCGTTCTGCTCGGGGGTCTGCATCTCTTTCTCAAGCGGACATCGTGGGGCCGCGCGATCCGAGCGACCACGGAGGATCCGGACACCGCCGAACTTGTCGGCATCAACTCGCGGCAGGTTTACGCGATCGCGGCAGCCATCGCGCTGGTGACTGTGGGTATTGCCGGCACATTCCTCGCGATGCGCGCCGCCATCGACCCTTATGCCGGCCCCGCACAGCTGATCTTTGCCTTCGAGGCGGTCGTTATCGGCGGCGCCGGATCGCTGTGGGGGACATTGTTGGGCGGAATTGTCCTTGGCGTTGCCCAGAACCTCGGCTCTCAAATCAGTCCGCAGGGATTCCTGATCGGCGGGCACGCGGTCTTCCTGGTCATTCTGGGCGCGCGCCTATTCATCAGCGGACCGGAGCTGCGGCTGCGGATCCGGGCGCTGCTGAGGTCATCGTCGTGACCGGCGTCGGCAAAATCGCGGTTCAGCGCTGGACGCCGACATCGATCGCGGCGACGAGCTGCCTCGTTGGTGTCGTCGTCGTGCTGGCGTTCGGCCCCTATTATCTAAGCGCATATCTCACCGACCGGCTCACCACCTTTTTCATTTACGTGATCATGGCCGCCATGTGGAACGCGTTGGCCGGTTATGGAGGCCTCGTCTCGGTCGGCCAACAGGTCTTCTTCGGTCTCGGCGCCTATGCGGCGATTAGGCTGTCTTATTGGGATGTCGGCGCCTACTGGTCTCTCGTTCTTGGCACGCTGATCGTCGGAGCGTTTTCGCTGCCGCTATCCTTATTCGCGTTGCGGCTGCGCGGCGGCGAATTCGCGATCGGAATGTGGGTGATCGCCGAACTGGCTCACCTCCTGGTCAATCTCGATCCGCGGGTCAACGGCGAGACCGGCATTTCGATGATCGCGCTGGACGCCTTCCAGCCAGAAACGCGCCTCGCCTACAATTATTGGCTCGCTCTCGCCGGCATGACGTTGTTCATGGCTTTGGTATTTCTGCTGCTGCGCAGCCGGGTCGGCGCCTCGGTACAGGCCATCCGCGATAACGAGGAGGCCGCGGCCTCGGTCGGCGTCCGGGTGCTGGCCAACAAACGCCTGATCTTCGTACTGGCCGCTTTTGGTTGCGCTGCCGCCGGCGCTATGTGGCTCGCCACGCTGATCAGCTTTCAGCCCAAGACTTATTTCAGCGTCCAATGGACCGCGTACATGATTTTCATGGCGCTGGTCGGCGGCCTAGGCACCTTCGAGGGCCCGATTTTGGGCGCTGTTATTTTCTTTGTGATCGAGACAATGTTCGGCGGCCAAGGCGTCTGGTACCTCGTCGGGCTCGGCGCGGCGGCGCTGCTGTTCTCGCTGTTTCTGCCGCGCGGCCTGTGGGGCACCATCGAAGACCGATTCGGAATCAGACTGCTGCCGGTGGGATACCGTTTACGAATTCCGGGACTCAATTCTACGTCTAACGGCAAGGTGTTTGCTTCGGGAGGTCAAAAAGATTCACCTCAAAATCGCTGACCACTACAACCTTTGGCGCATCGCCCCCGAGCGGTAAGTCGATTTCGCTTTGAGCGGCAAATTTTGAAGCTGGGCACTGTCCGTGCCTCTTCTAGCGCTTTGCCGCCGCCGGTGCATCGACCCTGCGAAACTTTGCAAGTTCGGAGGAATTCGGTCCGTGATCTGCCGCCGGCCAAAGCACAACTCAAGATGTCGCCTTTCGGGCCCATCTCGGACATTGGTTGATCTAATTGACCTCCATTCCATTTGCATGGTCGCGTGGGGCCGAAAAAGCTGACGTTGGGCTAGGCCGATGGTCACGCCAACAACTCTATCGGCTAGAGCGAGCCCACCGGTATCAGTTGAATTTGGTCGAATTGGGTGAGACCCTCCGTATCCTTTGAGCGACAACGGTTTCGGGAATGTTTGAGCGTTTCCGCGTCTTGTTTCGTTCCGCGATGTACGCGCTTCGCGGCGGCTTCCTCATTCGACCATTGGTAATTGCTGTCGTCTTAGGAGCGGCTGGAGCCGTCCTCTCATGGCTAGAAGAAACGACACCCCTAATTAGTACCTTGATACCAAGCGTCCTTTTTCCCTCGCGTCAGGACCCCGGCGTAGCGCAGATAATCCTCAGCAGCATTGCGACTTCGATCATGACAGTTGTGTCGATCGTGTTTGCGATCCTGCTAATGACCCTCACGCTCGCATCTACGCAATTCTCACCGCGCATCCTGATCAGCTTCGTCAGGGACCGCACGACGCAGTGGACGCTCGGTGTATTCCTGGGAACGTTCTCTTACTGCATGGCGGCGCTACCTGCCGCACGTGCGTTGCCGCACCCGTTTGTCCCTGTCGCGACCGTAACTGGGGCGATGGCGCTAGCGCTGGTTTCTGTCGGGTGGCTAATTTACTTCATCCATCACATTTCCCAATCAATCAGTGTCAATCACATCGTGGATCGAATTGCGCGTGAAACCGAGCTGGTTATTGAAGAACTAATGCCCCATCCACGGGGCCCGTTCCCATTGCCCGTTCGGAGCGAAGCGCCTCCCGTAGGCGAGGGTGCCATCCTTAGTCGACAGTCTGGCTATATTCGGGTGCTACCGCGGCTCGATCTGACCACTGACGCAAAGCGCCGCGTCGGTCAATTCGTGCCGGCGGGCGTTCCGCTGGCACGTGTGTCGAGGCCGGAGCGCGTGTCAGCCGACCGTGCTCTCGATTTCATTGCTGCTTTCGATATCGGGCCAACGCGCACAATGCAGCAGGATGTCAAGTTTGGCATCATCCAAATCGTTGACATTGCACTGCGCGCAATGTCTCCAGCGGTTAATGACTTTAGTACGGCGATCAGCTGCGTGGACCAGCTCAGCCGAATCGTTATCAGTTGGATTAGCCGCATGCCGCCGCCGGAGCACTATTACGCGCCGCCTCATGTGCTGCGGTTGTATGTGCCCTGGATAAGCTTTGACGGGCTCCTCGATACCGCGTTTGAGCAGATCAGGCACTATGCCGCTGCCGACATCGCGGTAAGTTTGCGCTTACTGCGCGCCTTTCGCGATATCGCAAGCGCCACAGAGCATGACGACCTGCGCACTAAACTTATTGGTCGCGCCAAGCGCGTAACGGCCGGATGCACCGGCAACTTGCCGGAGAACGATTTAAAAAAACTACAGCAACGTCTCCACGTGTTTGAGTCCATGATCGCGGCAGTGTCAAATGTCTGAAATTGTGTAGGTTTTTGGACGCCGGTGATTGCGATGGCAGTCGGACGCTCGGTCGGCCGGCGTCCAAAAAACGCCAAGGCACGAAATCGCGGTCGGTGGTGCAGCGGCGGTGCGGCGTGCGCTATGGGGATTTGACCGCGGCGTGATGCGTGGGTGGTTTGAAGTGGGGCTGTTGCGGTGATCGTGTGGGCGCGGAAGTTGGGTGAATGGACGGCGATGAAGGGACGAACTGTACCTTGGGTGGCAGGATTTGTAGTGCGACTGCGGGCCGATCGAGCGGATTGATCCGAGCTTGGGCGTTACCGGCGACGAGCTGGCAGGAATAGTGAGTGTCGGGGCGATTGTCGGTCGGCGGTGAGGCAGTCATGAGGTATCGATCGTGGTCGGTGCCGGAACCGGTGTGGGGCGGTGCATCGGCTGGCAGTCGCGCGCGAAGGTCTCGATGATGATCATGCGCCCACCGCAGCAGGGACATGGACGCGGCAGCATGGGCGGCTGGTCGGCTGCTGCTGTGGCCTCGGGCATCTCGGGTTGTTTTGGCCGATCCGGCGCCGCAAGCAACTCGCGGGCGCGTGCGATATTGGCGGCGCGGTTGCCATTGGCGAACAGTCCGTAATGTCGGATGCGGTGGAAGCCGTGCGGCAGGACGTGGATGAGGAAGCGGCGGATGAACTCGTGGGTGGCGAGCGTCATCGTCTTGTAGCGGGCGCGGCCGTCGGCTCGATAATCCTTGTACCTGAAGGCGACGCCGTTGTCGTTGAACGCGATGAGCCGGGTGTTGGCGATGACGACGCGGTGGGTGTAGCGCGACAGATAAGTGAGCACCGCCTCGGGGCCGCCGAACGGCGGCTTTAAGTAGAGATACCACTCGATCTTGCGCAAAGGCGCCAAATAAGCGGCGAAGGCCTTTGGCTCGGCGAGATGGGCATGTTGGCCGAAGAACTGCAGTTGGCCGGCCTTGTAGGCGGCGCGGAGTTTTTGCAGGAGCAGTCGTCGGAACAGGTGGGAGAGAGCTCGCGGCGCAGTTCCGACAGCTCGACAAAGCGGTCGATCGATCTTAGCAAATGATCCGCCGGAACATGCGCATCAAGCGAGAAGTTGTAGAACAGCACACCCTGTTCGATTTGCCGTGGTCCCATCATCGACTCAGTTCCTGCTTCTCAACAGGACTGAATCAGTGTGCTTTCAGCGTTTCAACCGGCGAGTTTTTCAACAGAATCGACCCATAGCGGACATCCGACCACCGTTTGCTGTGACCCATAACATCGGCCTCATCGACAATATGATAGGTTAGCTCGCCTTCCCCCGGTGCCACTGCGCTCAGTGCACTGCCGCATACATGATGAGGTCTTCCGTCGCCTCGTTCGCTGCGAATTCTTCGACCACTCTGCCCTGGCGGCAGACCAATATTCTGTCGGACACAGTCATGATCTCCGGCAAGTAGGACGAGATGACCACCACCGCTTTGCCCGCATCTGCGAGGCGATTGATAATTTCGTGGATTTCAGAAATCGCGCCAACATCTACGCCACGAGTTGGCTCGTCGAAGATGATGATTTGCGGCTCCTGAGCTAGGGATTTGGCGATGACCACCTTCTGCTGATTGCCGCCAGAGAGCTCGATGACCCGCATACCGGGGCTGATAGCTTTCACCGCAAGATTGGAGATCCAGGTCTTGCCGAGCTCTCTCTCTTCAGACCGCTTCGTAAGCGCGCGTCCTTTCCCGAATCTCGCAAGGACACCCATGTAGATATTGCGGCCGATGGACATGGTCTCGAAAAAACCTTCGACTTTCCGATCTTCGGTCACGTAGGCAATGCCATCGCGCACGGCGGGGGCCGGAACCAGATAGCGGACCGGTCGATCGTGAAGAAGTACCTCGCCGCCATGGAAAAAGTCGCGCTTCAAAAGACCTGCGATGATCTTAAACGTTTCGGTCCGGCCAGCCCCGACGAGGCCGAAGACACCCGTTATCTGACCCGCGAAAACGGAAAATGACGTGCTTTTGACCGTTGACGACATACGAAGGTCTTGCACCGACAAGACGCGCCGGCCCGCCGGTCGTGTCTGCCTCTTGCGCTGACCGTAAAGCGTCTGGGACAGGTCACGTCCAACCATTGCCTTCACGATCGATGCCCGATCGAACTTGACCGTCTGATCGGTGACAACATGCTTTCCATCCCGGAGAATGGTGATCCAATCGGAAACCGCGAGCGCTTCTTCGAGCGCGTGAGAGATGAAAACGACCGCCACGCCTCGCTTCTTCAAGGTCCTGACCAAGTCGAAGAAGTATTTCTTTTCCTCCGGAGTCAACGTCGCCGTCGGCTCGTCGAAAATGATGACCTTCGCGTTTAGTAGAACCGCTCTCGCGATCTCGACCATCTGCTTCTTCGCGGCGCCCAGCTGGCTTACGGTCTGTACCGGATCAACATCGAAGTTCAACGACTGCAGGAACTGCTGCGCGGCGATATTGATCCCGCGCAACCTGTTGAAGATCTCTTCATGACCGAGGAACAGATTCTGGGCGACCGTCATCGTCGGGACGAGGCTGGTCTCCTGGAAAACCATGGCGACACCCATTTGCTGGGCTTCATGCGGGCTGCGAGGCTCGGCAAGTTGACCTTCTATGTAGAGCGACCCAGAACTCGGGTGAACCACGCCGGCCATGATCTTGGTCAGCGTCGACTTACCTGCTCCATTCTCACCGAGCAGAGCATGGACCTCTCCTCGCCTCAGACCGATTGAGACATCCTCAACTGCGGGAACGCCGCCGTATCGTTTGGTCGCGTTTCTCAGCTCAAGCACGTAGTTGCTCACGCGGAATGTCTTTCTCTCAATCCCGCCAAATCAACGCGGAGCAGAAGGCCAGCCCCTTTGGACAAGAGATAGAGATACCCATTGGCTTCTACTGCCGACACGATGCCGTGGTGGTGCCCATCCGCGCGGCTGTGGAGCGAGTAGTTCGGCAGGCCGTCCGGCCCGAGCCTGACTACCAGCCCGTAGGAGCGCGGGGGGGCCCAGGGTTTGGAGATCCCCAAAGTCTTGACGTTGCCGCCTTGGAGCGGCTCAAGAAAGCTTTGACCGGACGACAGCATAGGAGCGACCCAGAAAGTGGGTTCGACCTCCTCCATCATCATGCGGCGATAACGGTCCTCACGAAGCACGAACTCGACGAGTCGGCGACGGGCGATAAAACATGTCAGCCACATCCCTCCGCCGACTGCCGGCGACATTCTCGAGGGGTAGGCCGGCAGACGATCAATGACTGAGGAAATATGAGGCGTTGCGCCGTTCCGCTCGATCTTGGCGACGCGATGGTTCCAGCTTTCAGAGAACCAGAGTTCGTTCGCCACTTCGTAAGCGCCGAATGGATAGCGAAGCCCCGCGACAAGCTCTCTGTCGCCGTGGCCGTCGGGAGTGAGCCTGCAAATTCGGCCGCTTTTGCCGTGCGACAGGAGGTCCCGTGCGTACTCATTCGGATCAGTGTCCGCGGATGAGTCGGTAGCCAGCAGCGCTCCGTCGCGGCAGGCGCTTAGCGCCGTCACGCATCTGAGGGACTTTCCGCCGACGGAGCGGCGCGTGGACGCCCAGCTCGAATTGCCAATGACCGCAACTTCCTTTCCTGCGATCGCAGCCGCGATGGGCCCAGCGGGTAGCCATGCGAGAGCGGTTAATGCCTCCGGAAACTCGGATACCAGTTCCTTCTCGCCGCCGGGCTGTAGGCGCAACAGGTGTCGCCCTTCGGCAATCCAGAGCGTTTCGCCGTCGGAAGCGAGATCATTTCCGTCCTCCAGTTCGGCGACGACTTCGGCGTTGTCTATGACGTGATTGGGCTTCAGCGGCCCATCCATTGGAGGAACCGTAATGGCCGCCTCACCGCGGCCGAGAAGTCGATCCGAGACTTCCTTGAGCAGCGCGATCATGCGGATTTGCTCCAGAACGGCGTGCCTTTCCAATAGGTGTCGTATTGAACGTAATCCTCCCGCGCGTTCTTCAGCCTGTACCGCCCGATACGATTGTTGACCAAACCGCCGAGGTAAAGGTAGCCCCGATGCTCCCGCATCGATGTGAGGCTCGGATGGTTGGTACCGGCGCGATCCCAGAGAGCCTCAAGCACCTTGCCGTCTTCGGTGACCTTGATGACGCAGCCGACATTGATGTTCGGGTACATCCACTCGTCAGGTGGCAACCGCTTGGCCATCCGCCGGCGGAAGCCCGGCAGGCGTAGCGCGAGGTCAAACGCCGGGGAGCGCATACCCGTTAAGGCGACCCAGAAGTTTCCGTCGGACGCTCGATTGATGTTGTCGGGCAGGCCCGGAAGATTTGCGATGACGACCTGGTGGGTACCTTTCTTGGGACCGTCGAACCAGTACCGGTTGAGAGTGCAGCCCCAGGTCTCGGCGAACAGGAAGGACTCTCCGTCGCTCGCCATGGATATCCCGTTAGGAAATACCAAGCCGCGGAGAACCGTCTGAGTCGTGTTGCTTCTCGGATCGTAACAGATGATGCGGCCATTCCCGCGCGCTTCAAGGCTGTCGACGGCCCACTCGTGCATTTCGTAACGAATGGTCGCTTCGGAGAAAAAGACGCGACCATCCGGCGCAATATCCAGATCGTCAGCAAGCCTTAGGCGGCTATCGTCGTTGATCGACGTCATGCTCCGATTTGTTTCATCGGTCGCTAATGTGACCGAACCGTCTGGCGCAATACGATATAGCCCCATGCCACCAACGCAGACGTAGAGATTGTCATCGCGATCGAAAGCCATGCCGAGCGGTTGGCCGCCGATATGGGCGAACACCTCCATCTTTTCGTAGCTGGGCGCGAAGAAGCGGACGATGTCGCCATGCCGCGACCCGCAGTAGAGGTGATCGCTCCGATCCAGGATGACGTCTTCCGGACCCTCGATCCGGCCCAATCCTATCGGCTCCACATCATTGAGCGCGTCGTTCATCGCATAAGCCGTGCGATCCTCTGGCTTTGTGCTGGGCGCTTTCGGCAGCCGGAGGTATGAAGGGCTTACGTAGACCTTGCTGATGATGCGCTGCCGATTCTTGATCCAACGAATGTCCACGCATGCGGACAGTATCAAGATCGCCGCCAGCACCATGCGGTTGACGCCGCCGGGGACAGCAAGACTCACCAGGCCGTTCGTAATGGTGAGGACGATTAATGTCCCGACGATCGCCTTCGTCGCCGACCCGTTGCCGCCACCCAATCGGATGCCGCCCACAACTGCCGCCGTCAGCGCGGTCACTTCCCACCCTGCACCAACGTCGCCGCCCACGGTCGAGAGACGTGACGCGAAGCAAAGAGCTCCAATGGATGTTAGTACGCCTGCGGCCACGTAGCAGAACGCGACAGTCCTCCGCACCGCTATTCCGGAATTGAAAGCGGATCGCCTCGATCCGCCTATGGCGATGACGTGCCATCCCCAGCGAAGGCGCGTCAGAAAAATATGGCCGAAGATAGCGACCGCGACGCAGATGGCGGCAACCGTCGGCACACCCACGATGGTCCCCGAGCCGAGCCAATTCCAGGCCTCGGAATCAGGCAGGTTCGCGGAGATCGCGGTCGAATACCGAAGGACCAGCATATCGTAGGCGGCGCGATATACGATCAACGTGATCAGAGTGGTCAAGAACGCGCGTAACCGCAGATAGCCGACAAGGACGCCGTTTACAGTGCCGAGCAGGGCTCCAAGCCCCAGAGTTACGAGAGCGGTCGATATGACAGACCAGCCCCACACGTTCATAGCCAAAAGCGCCATGAAATTTGTGAGAGCGAAAGTCGAGCCGACCGAAAGGTCGATGCCGCCGACGATCATCACCAGACCGAGGCCCAATACGATCAGGCCGATTTCCCCGGCCTGTCGGCTCATGCTGACTAAGGCACCGATAGTCAGGAAGTTTTGAACATAGTTGGCGAGCACAGCAAATACCAACACCAAAAGGATCGCCGGAATTGCAGTCTCGGTCCACCTTTTTGACAGGATTTCGCCAAGCGCGTAATCGGGCCAGAAGCGATGACGCAGACGTGTGAAAAGTTCAAAATTCACGGGCGCGACTCCCGGCGTTGAATGAAAAGTCGACCGCGTCGGAGACGCGGTCGACTGTCACTCAGACCGTTACTTGCCCAACGTCCAACACGCGCCGTCCACATTCGCCTTCGTGACGGTGTTCAACGTTGTATAGATCGAGCCCTTTGCCGTGCCAGCCTTGACACCCGATTGCAGCAGCCACTTGATCATGGCCGACACGTCGCGGCCTTGATCCGGAACGTTGTACGAAATGTACATGTCGTAGGCGCTGCTTTTCACCATGTCGCAAGCGCCCTTCTGCTCGCTGCCGCCGGAGGTGATCAAGAACACCTTGCCGGTCAAGCCAGCCTCTTTGATTGCAGCTGCCGTCCCGATGTCCTGACCGTCCCAAAACCCAATAATGCCGCACAGGTCCGGATGCTGCTTTAGAACAGTTTGCGTAATCGCCTTCGCCTTCGACGCGTCCCAGTCCGCCGCCTGATTGGATACGACGGAGAGCTGCGAGTTCTTTGCCAACACGTTCTCGATACCTTTGAGCGTGTATGCGCTGGCGGCGGCCGAGAGAGCGCCCTGAAGAATTGCAATCTTCCCCGACTTTCCTTCGCACGCTTTCACGACGGACCGCGTGAGCTTTTCGCCCATTTCGACCCAATCCACCCCGACGAATGCCGTCGAGTTATAGGATGTCCGCATATTCAATTGGATAACGAAGATGCCAGCTTGCTCGGCACGCTGCAGAAGCTTCGCGTAGGTCTGCACGTCCGGGTTCTGGACGACCATGACCGCCGGCTTTTCGTTGATCAGGTTTTCGATCGCCTGAGCGCCGGCGCTCGAATTAAAGTTCGGATCGCGCACGGTTACCGATACCCCGAGCGGCTCCAGTTCCTTCTTCATCGTCGCGAACCAACCCTGCGCCAGGTCCACGGCTTGGGCGACGGGTATGAAGACGACTTTCTTTCCGTTGAGTGCTTCGTGGTAACCCGCGCGGAACGGTTCGTCGATACCGTCGGCGAGAGAGGGACCGATTGCAGTAGCGAGAATACCGGCGCCGAGCCCAAGTGCCAGCAGCGTAGACCTTGGTGCTTTCATGCTCATTATGACTTCCTCCCTTGGTGTAACCGGTCGTCGCGAAATGCGACGGCCATCAGATATCGCCTTGCTGAGCTGTCTCCTCGTTGCGAGGATTGGCTAGCGACTCGAATACGACTGCGCAGAGCAGGATCAGCCCCTTGATGAAGTTCTGGGCTGAATACGACAGGTCCATCAGCGTCATGCCGTTGAGCAGCGTGCCAATCAGCAATGTTCCAATGACGACATTGGATACACCGCCTCGGCCCCCGGAGAGGCCGACGCCTCCCAGAACGACGACAAGGACCACGTCGTAGATCAGCGTCGAGTTAAAGACGCGCGTTGGCATGCTTTCGAGCGAAGCGGCCATCACGATGCCCGCGAACGCACCGATGAGGGCCGCCACCAGATATTGCAGGACGATCAAAGGGCGTGTTGGAATGCCAGTTGCCCGCGCAGCCAACAAATTATCACCGACTGAATAGATGAAGGCGCCCAATCTGGTCAGCCGCAGGAAGGCAGCCATCACAGCCGCCGCCACCGCGAACATGATGACTGGCTTGGGTATCCCTAGAACGTCGCCACGCCCTATCCAGGACAGCGAGTACAGGTCCGGACTCCATTGCACGACATCGACAGGGAAAAAGAAAACCTGGCCGAAGCCGGCGAGAAAGAGACCTGATGCGAGCGTCGTGAAAAGAGAAGGCACTTCCGCGTAGGCAATCAGCCAACCATTGAGCAAACCAAACACAATGGCGACCGCGAGGGAGAAGACAGCCGCATAGGGAACGCTGTGTCCCCACTGGACGAGCTGAAGAAGTATCCCTGGGGGGACGGCGAGAGCAGCGATCATCGATATGTCGATGCCGCGGCCAATGACCACGACCGCCATCCCGAGTCCCAGAATCCCAAGAATGCTGACGCTTTGCAGAAGCGCCAGAAGATTGGGCACAGTCAAAAAGGTCGGCACGAAGACCGAAAGCAGGGCGAATAGCACCACAAAGATCGCAAAGACGATCGTTTTCTGGGAATAGACCCCTAGGCGCCTCGCCTCGACGTGAAAACTCTCGACCCGCGCCGATGCGTTCGCATCGGCCATAGCGGCTTCCTCCCAAGGTTATTCCGTCATCGATTTTTTTGGGAGGATAAGTGCAGTCAGGTGGTTCGGCTTGTGTCAGAGCGCAACGGCATTGCGTAGAGGCGCAATTGGCGAGGCGAGCCCTATTTTTGTCGGGACGCAGGCATTTAGCCTTCGCCATCGTCGGTCGAATTGGTCGCTTCCGGTGGCCTAGCTAGGCCTGCGAGCCTGCTTTAGACCGGCAAGGACCGCTTTTGTTTGCTCGCTTGAGAGGCATTCGATGAAGGCTTCGCCCTCGGCCTCTATGCGTTCGATGATCCCGAGGTAGCTAGAGCGGCCGAGACGCTTGATGTGGGCCACAGACGCTTCCGGAAGCTCGGCGAGCCGACTGGCGACTTCATAGGCCGCTTCTCGCACCTTCCCTTCCGGGACGACAGTGTTGGCCAAGCCAAGGCGTTCGGCTTCGGCGGCCTCAATGACCCGCCCGAGGAGGAATACTTCATTCGCCTTGAGATGCCCGACGCGCGCTGGCAAGAGCCCGCTCGACCCAACTTCCGGAACAAGCCCCAGCTGGGCAAACGGTGCTGAAAGCTTGGCCGTGCCATCGACGAGGACGATGTCGCAGTGGAGCAACATCGTCAGCCCGATGCCAACCGCGTAGCCTTGGACAGCAGCGACAATCGGTTTGTCGAAGGTGGGAAGAGATTCTGCAAATCGGCGCCAGGGCGAGCCAGGATTGAGGCTGTAGCTGCCCCCGAGGAATTCAGCGATATCGTTGCCTGCGCTGAAATGTGGTCCTTCCGCGTCAATTAGCGCAACTTTGATACTGGCGTCCGTCCGCGCCTCATCGAGGGCTTTGGACATCGAAAGGTACATCTCCGCGGTGAGGGCGTTGCGTTTAACCGCCCGATTCAGTGTCAGCCGAAGGATGCCATTTTCTTTATAAACGATAACGTCGCTCACACACGTCTCCCGAGGGCCTCAAACGAGTAGGCGCCCAGAAGAGTGGCAGACTGTTGTTCCCTTCACTTGCGCGTGCGCGCAACCGCGTTGCGTATGCACGCAATCGGGGCAATACCGCTGGAGACACGAGATTAGGAGTCGCGGACACTCGTCGGAGAGACGCCGTAGCGCTTCCGAAACACGCTGCTGAAGTGGGATAGGCTATTGAAGCCCGCGTCCATAGCGATTTCCGTGACCGTGCGCTTCAGGCCGACCGCCACCTCAAGCTCCTTTCGGCAACGCTCTAGCCGGCTCGTCCAGATATAATCGGATACCGACATGTCGGCTGACTTGAACAGGTATTGCAGCGACCTGACCGACATCTGGTTGGCTTTGGCGATGCGGTCCGGATTGAGCAACGGGTTGCCCAAGTTCTTCTCGATGTAGGACATTACCTGACGCAGGCGAGCGCCACGAACGTCGGCTTCGCCTACAGACTCCGACGCGTCGTGTTCCGTGGTTTCGAATGCCAAGGCGAGAATGTTAAGGATATCTTCCCCAAGCTGGCTTCGCGCATCCGCCGGAAGGTTCTCAGCCTCCATCACCATCGTGCTGCACATCGCCGCTGCGACGCGACCGATTCCGAACTTGGTTTGGATGGGCGACGTCACTGGCGGCGTGTGGCCGGAGAAACGCTTCGCGAACTGTTCCCGGGGAAACTCCAAATATATGAACAGTGCAGGCTCGGTGTTCTTCAGCTCGTAGGGTTCGGACGCCGTGAAAAGACCCGCTTTGCCGGCGGTGTAAAGAATGTTCTGATTGCGTTGCTGGACCGCCTGACCGCCCTTCGCGACGAAGCAGACATAGATGCAATCCTTGCTGACGCGAGACAAGTGCGACCGACGGCGCACGATATGCAGTGGTGGCGATTGGGTCTCGGTAAGCGTTACCGGGCCGAAGCTTGCTTCCTTGATATAGCCGACATAATCGCTCGGTCCCATGTCCACCATGTCGACTTGGACATAGTTGTCGCACACGCCTGCTCGCCAAGCTTCGAAGCGCTTAGCGGTGGGGTATTCCTCGGAAGAAAATACAAGCTTCATAGGCTGTTCCTCCGACCTGGACATTGTTAGTGTAACAGTCCGCAGCGGCTACCGCCATATTGCTGGCAAATCCTGGCTTTGCGAATTACGACGAGGCTCGATGCGCTAGCCGCCATTGCCGACGCGCTGTTGGAAATGGCGAGGGAAATTGATGCTATCGGCCGTATCGTAAAGGACCAAAAACCCACCCAAGAAACAGCGCGCCTCGGTCGCTTGATCGACGACGAAACACCATAAACCCAACGATGCGCCCTCTTGGCTTCTGCCAGCCGCCTTCATAAGCTTGCCTCCTCCAAGGCCGCCTCAGTCGGCGGCCTTGTCTGTAGCTTCAGCGGCAGACCTTTTTTCGCCTTCGATCTGCATTTCGCGCTTTGGCAAATATGTCCCCTTGTGGTCGATGCTGTCGAAAAAGGCTTGAGAACTTTGGCGAACAATGATTCCGGTGATTCCATGATCTGAGCCTTGGAGGCTGCGATGATGGGTCGGCGGTGGGGCAATCAAGCAAGCCTGTTCTATCAGTTCCGGCTCGACGATCGGGTGCCGAAGGATCACCTGCTCAGACGTATCGATGGTTTTGTCACGACTGCCCTTGCGGATATCCACGGGCGACTGAGGCCTTCCTACAGTGAGATCGGCCGGCCATCGATTGATCCCGAGCTGCTGATCCGGATGTTGATTATTGGCTACTGCTTTGGTCTTCGCTCCGAGCGGCGGCTGACGCAGGAAGTCGAGTTGCATCTGGCATATCGCTGGTTCTGCCGGCTCGACCTCGATGACACGGTTCCGCACCATTCGACCTTCTCGGAGAACCGGCTTCACCGGTTTCGCGATAGCGATGTCTTGCGCCACATCTTCGAACGCGTCGTTGCAGCCTGCATGACGGCCGGACTGGTCGGGGGCGAGGGCTTTGCCGTCGATGCCAGCGTGATGGAAGCCAATGCTAGCCGTTATCACGGCCAGGCGCCTGACGAGATTAATTGGGCCGAGCCCGAGCGGCAGACGCGTGCGGTGAAGGAATATCTTGCAAGGCTCGAAGCTGACGTGCAGCCCAACCCTGACCGCAAGCCACCGAAGGTGATCTCGCCAAGCGATCCCTGCTCGGCGTGGACCGCCAAGGCCAACAAGCGGGTGCAGTTTGGATACGGCCTCAATTACCTCATCGATCTTGAGAACGCGGTCATCGTCGATGTCGAGCCGACGCCGGCACGGACCTACGATGAGGTAGAGTCCACAAAAGCGATGCTGGCTCGAACTGAGCAGCGCTTTCACTTGAAGCCGAAACGGCTCGCCGCCGATACGGCTTATGGGACAGGCCGTTTCCTCGGTTGGCTGGTTGGCTGCGGAATCGCGCCCCATATCCCGGTGCGCGACGCAAGCGAGCGCGATGACGGCACTTTCTCCCGCAGTGATTTCCGGTGGGACAGACGGCGCGGCGTCTACATCTGCCCGAACAACAAAGTGATGCATACCACCGGGACTGTGTACGATGGCACCTTACTACGCTATCGCGCCTCGAAATTCGATTGTGATGTTTGTTCGCTTAAGATGAAGTGTTGTCCCAAGACGCCGGCGCGGCATGTTCCCCGCGATCTGCAAGAAGACGCTCGCGATGTGGCACGTCGTCTTATGGGGACAAAGCACTTCCTAAAGTCACGCGATGAGCGAAAGCGCGTCGAGATGCGTTTTGCTCACCTTAAAATCCACCATGGATTCGAACGCATGCGACTTCGAGGTCTATCCGGCGCGCGCGACGAATTCCATCTCGCCGCCATTGTGCAGAACCTCAAAACGCTGGCGCTGCGAGCCCTCAAGCCTCCTAACATGCTTCAATCGGCAGCGCTTGCGTAAGTGAAGGTTTACAGCTCGCAACCTAGTAGGCGGCAGGCCTCGGGCCTCATCAAATCGGGCGACGGGTTATTCCGAGAAAACAGCGCCTTTTTCGACAGCATCGGCCCATCGCGTCACTTAATGCGGTGCAGCGATATGTCCGGAGTTGAGGTCAAAGCGGACTCGAAAGCGATGGGTGCATTCGGTCGAAAATGACCCAAAGCGGGCCTCGATATTGGGATGAACCCAAGCTGTCGGAGTGGTCAAAATTGCTCAGACTGCCTCCTCCGACCGAGACAGCCTGTAAGTGAGGGGCGTTACGAACGGAGGACGCCATGGAACGGTTTATCCGAGGCCAAAACGTTCAGCTTTACCGTCGTCTCCTAGAACGTGTGACCGAGCAGTCAGACCGACAGCGAATTCTGAAGCTGCTAGACGAAGAGCAGCAAAAGCAAAAAGACGCCGGCGATCCAATTTAATCCGCATACGCGAGCAGTGAGCGCAACTACGCAGATCAATCAAAAAGCGGACCTGACCCGGTCAAGCGGGCAATGTTGGAAAGACTATGGGCCGAGGAAAAAGGTGGGCCAGACAAGCCACGCCACGCTAACATGAAAAGTAACCCCCCGGCCGATCTACGTATATTTCCTGAGTTGAGATACGCCGTTACCCCGTTTACCCGGGAAAAATGATTCCTTTTATCTATCGATGCCCCGCAACGGGTTTGAACGTTCAGGGATTGTTCGCTGACGAAGTGCCGGAGACGAACACTTATGAGCCGATCACCTGCCTGGCCTGCACGCGCATGCATCTAGTAAACCGATCAACCGGCAAAACGCTTCACGAAGACGAAGACGAATAGGCTAATCGTTTACTCCGTTGATCGCTGGTGGAGGTTCTCGACCTCTTGCTGGGCGGCCGGTTTGTTCCACGCCTGCGATTGCTCAACGCTATTCGACGACTTCTGCTCATGGCCCTTCGCGACAGTTAGTGCGGTGCAGCGATATGTCCGGAGTCGGGTGGGACGCGGACATCGCGAATGTGAGGACCCATGATGGGTGAGCTCACTCATCTCCCAGTGGCAACTTGTAGTCGCGCCTTCAAGGTGAAATATTTTGAGTTAGCAGTTCCAGTGTTCGCTGGTCTGGTTCGCCGCCATAGAATTGGTCCAAAGCCTCTTTGAATAACGCACAGTCGGAGTGATCAGTGGCTGCTTGACCAACCAGGGTCAGACAGGACCGAAACTTCAACTCATCGGGAGAGCCGAGTATTTCCAACGCCGTTTTGCCCTTGTGACGCATGATCAAACGCAGATCGTGACGCAAGCGGCTTCCAAGCATTGGGTCAGCTAGATAACGTCTAGCCTGATCTAGATCGCGAATGGCGTAGCGCCGCGCCATGGTGCTGTGCCCCAGGCCCGCGAGTTGCGGAAAGATGAACCACATCCAGTGGCTCCGCTTACATCCTTCGGACAATTCGGCAATGACCTGACTATAGATCTCGGCTTGAGCGTTTATGAAGCGAATGAGATCAGGCTCGGACAGAGATCAACTCCAATTCTTCGGTCAGTACTGATTATATCGAACAGGCAGCCACGTCCGCCGTTCTAAACAATAACGTCACACTTTGATGAGGGCCAATACCTCTAGTGCAGCATGTCTCGGCCCATGAACAATGGAATCTTTGGCACGCGGCCCTCACCAGCCAACCTCGCGCAGCCGCGAGGCGGCCTCGAATGCAAAGCTCCGAACGGGCTCGCACACCCCGCCGGTCCGCCGTTTTCCCGCAAAAAGCTCTCAAGATCTGTCCAGCTCTTACATTCGTGCCAGGCGAACCGCAATGCTCGGCTCCAACGGCTTTTGGTCTTGCTGTCGGCTTGCGAGCTGGCGTCGACGATGATGCGGAACGAATCCATGTCCTGGCGGGTGTCGAGGTTGAACAATTTCGCGATGCGCCGAGCCAAATCTTCGGTCGCGTTGGTTCGCCTCAGGTCGGCAAAAGCTGATAGACGGCGGCCAAATAGCGATAAAACGCAAGCCGCTTCCTCGACGCAAAACACTTCTCTTCCAGCTTTTTTAACGCGGAAATCCGCTGGCGAAGTGCTTGATCCGACAACAATCGCGTCTTCCTCTGATTACGAGTCACAATCGAAACGCTATAGCCTATTCATTCGAACCGAGGCATCCCGGTACCAACAACAGATTTTGCGACAACTGAGGTATGATCGCGCTCATCACCGATGCCGATCAAAGCGCAACGGCGCATCTCAACCGCTGACCTGCTTCCGGAGACTTCCGAGATCGTCGGCGTTGATTACCCAGAGCCGAGGACGACGAACGATCTTGCCATGCCTTTTGATTGGAATGCGTTCCTGAACAGTTCCGGCATGGCCATGACCGTCCGCCACAAGTCCTGCTTTTTGCAGCTTTCTGGTAAATACTGACTTGGCCCTTTTGCTTCCCAACGTATCGAGCAAGGCATCATCCAAGATCCCAATTTTGGTTTGGCCTTCCTTGCGGTAGCGGATAGCAACACAACCGTCGGGAATCTTGATCGGCCTGCCACTGCGATTGCTTGTAATCGCGTCCACGACGCGGTTCCCATTCATGATTAGGTCGTGCAATTTGCCGGAAGCTGCAGCAATGTGCTCCTGGCTCGTCTTTGCCGCGTTGCGAGCCTTGCGATAGCACTCGGTCGCCACCTTGAGCGGCAAATCCCGCGGCCAAGGTAATAACCGAGCACGAACTGCCAGCACCATTGCCGCGTATACGAGACCGAATTTGAGCGCAAACCGTTTTTCCCACCCGTTACGGCCGGCAGCGGCATGCTCGATAAATTCGTTAGTCAATTCCAGCACGCGTTTCGAACTTTTTTTTTGCATCAAGTATAGGACCCACTGTGGAATTATGTGGCCATGGTGGTTCGAATAACCGCGCTCAAGCTTAGCAATCAGTTCAACGCTGCGTTTGGCTCGGACCGCTGCCGTACCATCGATCCGATCAAAGATGCCTCCCTTGGCGGGTCCAGGCACGCTGATATCGAAGAGACGCACCTTGTCGCCCGGCGACATCTCCCAGTGGTTCTCCGCCGCGATCTGCGCGATGGGGCGCGGACTGCTGGAGAGACCGAAGGTGCTCCAGCGCAACTGTGGAAATCGGCTTTGGTCAGCGCCTCTAGAAATGATCTTGGACCGTCCACCGGGCACAGTGTGAATCACACCCTTTAAGGCCCTGACGAGAACGCCGGGCCATCCTCTGCCTTCTCCGTGTCATCGAGCACCAGCGCCAAATCATTGCTATCGCTGGCGAGTTCGGCGAGCCCCCGCGGAGAGAAATCCAGGGTGCCGGCGCGCTCCGGTGAGCCTCCCAAGCTGATGGCGGCCAAGCAGACCGACGATTTTCCTGAACTGCTTTCACCCGATAAATTAAACACCGCGGTCTCGGTCAGAAAAGCGATAACTTCGTCGTTTTCGTCACGGTATAGCTTAAGGTAGGTCGGCAGCGGCGCAGCCAGCGCGACTCCCAGGCCGAACGCCAAATAGGTCGAGTGCACGGCAAGCTTTAAGACTCGTTCTGTGGTGCCAGAGGGATCTCCCTTTACGTCCACTAATTTTTGCGCATCGGTCTCATTAAGCCGCGCAATTACCCTCCGCGCGCCGTCTGAGCGAATGATCTCGCCATAAGTAGCGAATGTATCCTTATCGAGGAATCCGGTCCGATCAGGCACCAATTCCACTCGCGTGGCGCTTGATGACAATTCAAGAATGAAGCGACCCTGATCTCGATCGGTCGTCTTCACCTCAGGTGGAAAGACCGGCAAGCGATCGGCAAATTGATCGAGAAGCCGGTGCATATGGCGCAGTTCGCTGTTTCGCACGCACAACTTGCCGAGGCTGCCTTCCTCGGTCGGGAATGTAAACTCGATGAAGACAGGTCCGCTGAGTGACCCGGATCGTAACCGACGCGCCCGCCATTTTGCGGCGACATCGCCAACCGTTCGATTCCCGCGCCTCTCGGAGTCGCGGGCTTGCAAATCGTGGTCATGTCGGAGGGAACCGATTGGTTTCCAGGGGGCCATCATCTTCTCCACTAGTTACGAATCCGCGCTTGCAGGTGCTCAGAAGAAATTAGTGAGATAGGGGAGTGTGACCGCGTGGGCGCGTCTCACGTCTCACATGCGCAAGCGACGCGCGCGTCGTCTGCATATTTTCATTTACAGCAACGCCTGAGGACGATGATCGCGGGTCCAAAAAAAATGCGACATCAAAAGTGCAGTTCGTTGAAAATCAGAGACGTGGGCACGGGTTTAAGGCCTTGCGTGCTGGATTTACGGGCCAATTAGCCCTTTTGACCGAGATCGCGGCTACGACAACGCGATCCGCTTTTAGCGAACTCGCTAATTCTCTTTTAGAAGCCGCAGTCCCGGAATCTGCCGAACCGCGGCTACGAGCCGTGAGGCGCTTTGGACGGTCAAGGTCGGAAATTTGCCCCACTTGTTGAAATTTATCGACGTAGGCACGGACTGCCGCGCGACCTTTAATTTTCGGCGTTGTGTACGTCCGTTCAAGTTGGACGCTTTCGCTACGAAAAGGCGTGCCTAGGACTAGCTTGGAGTCTCTTAGAGCCGATCCAAGAAGTTGGGATTCATGAGCAAAGGGTTGGTCTGGTCAAGCGTCTGAGCATGATGCGGATCATGGCGAGGCGGACAAAGGCGGCAACGGTCCTGGCATAGCGCTCGAAGTCGCGCGCCAGACGACGGTTGCGGCTGATCCATGCGATTGTGCGCTCGACGATCCATCGCTTGGGCAAGACGACGAAGTGGTGGGCATCGCGGCGCTTGACGATCTGCAATGTCCAGCACCCGGTGCCGGCAATGACCTTCTCCATCTTCGGCCCCTGATATCCGGCATCCGCGAAGATGCATTCGATGAAGGGAAACAGACGACGCGCCGTCCGCAGCACTTGGCGGGCGCCATCGCGATCCTGCACGTCGGCAGGGTGAACGATCACGCTCAACAGCAGGCCGAGCGTATCGACGAGGATGTGGCGCTTGCGTCCCGTGACCTTCTTGCCTGCATCGAACCCCTGCGGGTCGAGCGCAGAGCCCCTTTTTGAGCGGCCTTGGCGCTCTGACTGTCAATGATCGCCGCCGTCGGGCTTGCTTCGCGTCCGGCCTGCTCGCGGGTCGCGACGTAGAGCGAGTGGTGGATGCGCGCCAGCGTGCCGTCCCAGTCCCACAGCATGAAGTAATAGTGCGCTGTGCTCTTCGGTGGCAGGTCCTTCGACAAGGCCTGCCACTGGCAGCCAGTCGACAGCACGTCGCAGATCGCGTTCAGCACCTCGCGGACATTCACGTCCCGCGGCCGGCCGCCGTGCTTGGCCGGTGGAACCATCGGTTCAACCAGCGCCCATTCGGCGTCGCTGAGGTCACTCGGGTAACGAAGGCCGTGCCGCTCGGCAGCCTGCCGGTGTTCGGGCTTCCACATCGGGCGCTCCTGTGCGAATCAAGGCGCCCATCAAGGAATCACAACCAACTCATCCAACTCAACATCTTCTTGGATCGGCTCTTAGACCGTCATCGACCTACAGCACCGCGTCAAAAATCGTAGGCGCGACGTGACAATTTAACTGCCCTATCTGCGATCACCCATGGCGTTGTTTGCGGTGCTTCGCGCGAACCGGGATGATATTGTCGCTAGCGGGCCCATCGAGGCGGGGCCATAGTGGCACGTCGTCGGCGATGCCCAACATGTCCTCCAGGTCCATCATCCGCCGAATAAACCGCTGATCATTGGCCCGCGCGTGTGCGCATACCTTAGCGCGGCGCGAAACTGCTTTACGGTTGCCAATCCGCTAAATTGGTATCGCTCTCGACTAATTTGGATGAATGACCGGAAAGCTAGTGACTCGTTTGTTTGCCATCACTGTTTCCTCCGCTTGGGCTATTCATCCGAGCATCCCTATTTACAGAGCCCGCCTTTGCTTATGGGGATAAGAGTTCGGTGAGCAGCAAAACGCGAGAAAATGGCGCCCACGCAAAACGCAATGAGCGCCATTTACCGCTGGTATTCGCCGTCCTGGGCGGCAGCTTAACGGGCTACGGCCCAGGCCAACGCCGCCTACGAGTCGGAGGCATCTTCTTGACAAAGGTCGGTCCTGTCCTTTTCAAGTTTAAAAACTGAGCATGCAGGGTAAACAGCCGGCCTTGGAGACCGATTGCCTCCAAATGCAATAGCAGCTCTAGCTTCTCCGCTGATCGCAGCGGTTGCTTGTCGGTGTCTCGGCACGTCCGGCAGTCGCCGGTCGCTTTGATAAATCGCTGGCCGTCGTCCTTGCCAATTCGTCGCCTAAAATCGGCTTTGAAGGTGTACAGACCAGCTAGAATGTCGCCATCCCAAGGCTTGACCTTCACCGGCCTCGGGACCGCATCGCTCCTCGGAAACTGTTGCAGGAGTCTCTGCTTGAGATCAACCGGATCGTCGGTGTGCGTGAACCCAACCAGATGAACCGACCAGTGGGCCGGGTAGCGTCCATTCCCGTGTTCGTTGTAGCTGAAATCGACCGCGCCGACGAACCAATCGACACCGGACCGGCCGATGCGATCTCGCCAGCGCCGAAGATTCTTGCGGTGCTGAGTCAGCAACAGCTGGCTCGGCTGGCACATGCCGTCCGTCGGCACGATGGTCACGCACACGATCTCGCCCTGATCGGGCTGGGATTGCAAGAAAGCACGCGTGGCCCTGGAGGCGAGCCGTTGCGCCGCCCCGGCGCACATCGGGCACGCGGCCGATTTGCATGGCGCTTGCGATGTGCACGCCTCCATCTGGTCTGCAATTGCTTGCGCTCGCGCGTCGTGCCGCGCTTTTTTGCGGAGCCAACGCACACGCTTGTCACGTTCTCGTCGTTCATTCTGGCCGCCCCATCCTAAATAACAGGAGGGGCCCAACGCGTCGACAAGGCGGGCGGGGTTTAATGACTTTCTACGCATCGCGTCCTCCTTTTCCCGCCAACGGCAATGACTTGAGCCAAGCGTCCAGGTCATCGGCCGTGATGATGGTGCGGCGGCCACATTTTCTTGCCTTAAGATGGCCACGTCGGATTTCCTCGAAAATGATCGTGCGGCCAACTCCGGCAGCTTTCGCCGCTTCGCCGACCGACATCGCGGGTTTTTGGTTTTGCATGATGTCTCGTCCTTCGGAATTCGCCGGCGTTCGTACCGGCTCAGGAAGGACGGGTGCCAGGCTTAGCCGCAGAGTTTCTAGGTCAAACGTATGCTGACCCGGTCAATGACCGGTTGACCTACCAACGTCTGGCCGCCGACTGGGGCGCTAGTTAGCGTGGCCCTCTTTGCTATAACGTTTAATTGCGTCTTCCACGTCCGCAGGAAATGGATCGAAGGAAAGATCGTAGCGAAGCGTGCCCACATTGAGCGATATGGCAGGCAGTGAGTAACCGCGCGGCTTTAGGATTTTTGCGAGGTACTGATGCGATTGAAAAAGCTCAATAAGATGCTCGCGATCCGCAGCTTGTTCTAGTAGTTTGTCAGCGAATTCATCTTTCGTGATACGTGGAGGTTTCAGCTCGAATTTTTGGATATGAAGCAAGTACAAAAAGCCGGCACTCAGACTATATTCGTTCCACCGGCTTTTCAGGGAGCTTCTACCTAGTTTTACGCCATAAGACGGAGCCGTATTCATTACGAAACGCGCCATCGTAATCCCGCCGCTGCGTTTATCGTCGTCTTTGAGGCGACCAAACCGATAAGAAAAATCAATAAACTTCGCTACCGTCTTAGTTTCAGCCAACTGTATCTTGATTTGCTCATCAAATTCACTGGCGCTCCATGTGTGTCGTATTTGACGCCAACCGCCACTTTTCGTTATCACCGTGTCAAAGATTTCGGCATAGTCCGGGTTAGCAGCCAAGGTCTTTAAGGAAAGAAATTGTTCGCCGGTCGCTGCGCGAATTTTGTGCTCAAGATGTTCAAGCAATTTTATCGCGGCCAGGACCCGCGCATCTTTTTGTATTGACTCATTGGACCGAGTTCGACCGCGGATAAAGTAACCAAGTTTGGAACTCGAATAGTCGAATGGCCCTGATATAAATGGAAGCCCCGGCGTCACGCTGGGTCAAAATTCTTGCCGTATCATGTAAATCAAGGCTCATGATTGGGTTGGTCGGCGTTGACAGGCGGGCAGAAGGTCCCCTCAATGGCTACAGCGCATTCATTTGAAGCTTCTTGACCAATTGCTGATTAAAAAAAACCTCTTACTTAAGCGTTATTGATAGAGCGTCTGGACTGTCTGCGATAGCTGGTTTAGAGGACAAGCATTCGTAGAAAGGTTTCAACAATAACTCTCATGATGATATTATACGTTTAATCGGAATGATTGCGCCGCCTGAGCTCCGCTCCGTCTGACAGTAGATCGCCCAGGCGTCCATCATACGGCGACGCTTGTCGAGTAGATCGCCGCGTCGATAGGCAGCTTCGGTGCGGTCGGCAATGACATGCGCCAAAGCCGCCTCAGCTACCTCGCCTGGAAAGTTTGTCTGCTCGGCTGCCCAGTCACGGAACGTCGATCTGAAACCGTGTACCGTAAGGTCCCCGCGCCCCATTCGCCGCAGCATCATGAGCATGGACATATTCGACTGCGGCTTGTTCCGCCGTTCGCCCGGGAACACAAAGTCATTTTGACGGATCGCTTTCATCCCGTTAACAATGGCCAATGTGGCCATTGTTATTGGCACCCGGTGCTCCCGCCCCCCCTTCATCCTGCTCGCCGGAACTGTCCATGTCTTCTTTTCAAGATCAATCTCGTCCCAGCACGCTCCGAGGACTTCGCCCGTCCGCGAAGCGGTCAAGATCGCGAACTCAAGCGCGCGCGCAGCGACCGCATCGCGTTGGCGGATTTTCGTCATAAAGCTTGGTAACTCGCAGTATGGCAATGCCGCATGATGCCGAACGCGCCGGACCTTTGCCCGAGGTGCCAGTAAGATGTCTAGGTGGCCCCGCCAACGCGCAGGATTTTCCCCCTGACGGAAGCCGCGTGCTTTTGCCCAGTCTAAAATCCGCTCGATCCGTCCGCGAACGCGACCCGCGGTCTCAGGCTTGGTCGTCCAGATACTTTCAAGGGCCTTTGTCACCAGTGCGACGTCGATGTTTTGCACCGGCAACGCGCCGAACACAGGGGTGACATAGGTCTTGAGAGTGCTTTCCCATTGTTTCAAGTGCTTGTCGTTTGTCCACGCAGCCCTGTGGGACGCAATAAATTTGTCCCGGCAATCGTCGAACGTCATCGAACGAGCGGCATCAAGTTGTGCCCGCACGCGTTCGGACTTACGTGCCTCAATTGGATCGATCCCTTGCAATCTCTGACGGCGGCACTCCGCTGCCATCCCCTCGCCTCAGCGAGACTGATCGTATTGAGCGAGCCCAGCCCCATATCGCGAGTACGTCCACCGGCTTTGAATCGGAAGACCCAAGACCGGCCGCCACGGTCAGTCACTTGCAGGTACAGTCCGTCACCGTCGGCGTAGAAACCGGGCTTCTTGGTGCTAACGACCTTCACTGCGGATAGGCGATTGACCTTTTTCGGCATTGCGTTCGCCTCATGCATACGCGTGGGGGGCCGACCCATCCTCTCACCCATACTTTTGGTATGGGTGCAGGCGGATTTCAGCGAACGAGAACAGAGGCAGAATGCGTGAAAAAGTCAATATTGACGGGGCTAATTGAACCTGCGCGAACGCTGACGGACGCGGTCGTGGCGGAGAGGGAGGGATTCGAACCCCCGATACGGTTGCCCGTATGCCGCATTTCGAGTGCGGTGCTTTCAACCGCTCAGCCACCTCTCCGCAGAATTGAGGATCGATTGAGCGTTCGCGCGAGTATTTAGCCGCGGCGCGCGGGCGAAACAAGGGCGGGCTAATCGCGCGGCCTTCCGACCAGCACCAGATTGGCGAGAAGAGCCGTCATCGCTCCGGCGCAGATGATGACGCTCATCGGCCGCGGCGTGCCGTCGGCGAAGGCACCAAGAACCGCGCTGGTAGCGGCACCGCCGCCGAACTGGAGCGCGCCGGCCAAGGCTGCGGCGGCGCCGGCGCGCTGTTGAAAGACCGAAAGCGCCCCGGAGATTGCGTTGGAAGCCACGATCGTCACCAGCGAGAGCACCGCAAAAACGGGAATCACGATACCGGCGATCGACCCAAATCCGCCGGTCCCGGTCGCCAACAGAACGAGGCTGCCGGCGGCGCCGAGCGAACAAGCGATGCGCAGGATGCGGTCGCTGCCCCGTCGTATCACGATCCGGCTGTTAATATAGCTCGAAGCGAGCATGCCGACGACGTTGATGCCGAACAGGAACCCGTAATATTGCGGCGGCACGCCGAAATACTCGATGTAGACGAAGGGCGAGCCGGCGAGGAAAGCAAACAGGCAGCAAAAATAGAATGTGGAGCAGCAGACATAGCCAAGATAGCGTCGGCTGCGGAACAGATCGAGATAGCCGAGCAGCATGGCGAGCGGATGCGTCTCGTTGCGGCGTGATGGCGCCAGCGTTTCGGGCAGGATAAGTGCGGCCGAAAGCGCGAGAACGCCGAACCCGGTAAGCACCCAAAAAATCGCGCGCCAATCAAGCCACAGCAGCACTTGGCCGCCGATCAACGGCGCTACGATCGGCGCCGCGCCGGTCACCAGCATATTGAGCGACAGGATGCGGGCGCTCTGGTTGCGATCATACAGATCGCGGACCATCGCCTGCACGACAACCGGTACGATCGCGCCGCCGAACGCCTGAGCAAAGCGCCAGAACACGATTGCCGACATGCTGGTCGCCAGCGCGCAGGCCGCCGATGACAAAATGTAAAGCGCAAGACCGGCGATGAGCGGGCGTTTGCGGCCGAAACGATCGGAAAGCGGCCCGAGCAGCAACTGCCCGACACCGAAGCCGATCAGGAAAGCCGAGAGGGTGAGCAGCGTCTGCGCTTCATCGGCCGCAAGCGCCTGCCGCAGCATCGGCAGTGCCGGCAGATAGATGTCGATCGAAAGCGGCGCTATCGCTGACAAAAATCCGAAAATAAAAATTCGGCCACCTTGGCCGTTGATCAACCTGGGCATTTGCATCGCAGCTATGAAGGCCTTAAGCGAGCGCGCAGAAGTGAAGCACACTTTCATCATGTACCGGTGAATGCCGGCTTGCGCTTTTCCATGAAGGCGGTACGGCCTTCGGTGTAGTCGCGGCTCTTGAAACATTGCTCCACCAGCTCGTTCGCCTGCGCCATATTGCGCTTGCCTTCGTCCTTGAGAATTTCGCCGACCGCGAACTTGGCCGCCTTGATGGTGAGCGGAGCGTTGGCGCAGATCATGTCGGTGATACTCTTCACGTAAGGTTCAAGTTCGGCCGCCGGCACCACGCGGTTGACGAGACCCATGGCATAGGCTTCCTGCGCGTCGAATTGCCGTGCGGTATAAAAGATCTCTTTGGCGTAGGACGGCCCGACGATGTCCACCAGGCGCTTGAGGCCCGAATAACCGTAGCCCAGCCCGAGCTTCGCCGCCGGAACCGCGAACCTGGAATTGTCCGAGCAGATCCGCAGATCGCAGCAGGTGGCGAGCGCGACGCCGCCGCCGATGCAATAGCCGCGGATCATGGCGATGGTCGGCTTGGAGAATTCGTAGATGCTGCTGAACGCCGCCGCCGTGGTGGCGTCGTAGGCGCGCGTCGCTTCCAGCGATGCGCGCTCGCTGGCGAATTTCGAGATGTCGGCGCCGGATACGAACGCCTTGCCGCCGGCCCCGGTCAGCACCACGACGCGCACGTCATCGTCGGCGGCAAACGCATCGAGGATGTGTTTGGCCGCCTCCCACATCCCGAGCGACACCGCGTTGTGCCGCTCGGGATTGTTGAAAGTCACGATGCCGACGCCCGCTTCCTTGCGCGAGAGCAGCTTGTCGGTTTGCGTCATGATGTTCCCTTCTTCTCATTCTTCGTCACGGCCCGGCATGACAATGGAGTAGCTACACCGCCTTCGCCTTATGCAGCGCGGCGATCTCGCGCGGCTTGAAGCCAAATTCTTTGAGCACCGCATCCGTGTGCTCGCCGAGTTTCGGCGGTCGCGCCGCAAGACGCGACGGCGTCCGCAACAGCGATACCGGCTGGCCGACCAGATGCAGCGGACGTTTGGGCTTGCCGGCGACTTTCTGCGCGATGCCGAGATGTCGGACCTGCGGGTCGGCGAATACCTGGTCGATGGAATAGATCGGCCCGCAAGGCACCCCGGCCGCGTTGAGGCGTTCGATCCATTGGGCGCTGCCGCGGTCCTTGAGATGGCTTTCGATCTCGGCATTAAGCGCGTCGCGATGCTTCGAGCGCGCCTCGGCGGTCCGATATTCCGGCTTCTGCGCCATCGCCTCGGCTCCAATCGTCCGGCAAAACCGTTGCCACATCTCGCCGCCGGTGGTGGCGATATTCATGAGTCCGTCGCGCGTTTTGAACACGCCGGTCGGAACGGTGGTCGGATGATTGTTGCCCGCCTGCCGCGCGACTTCGCCGCTGACCAGATAGCGGGAAGCCTGAAAATCGAGCATGAAGATTTGCGCCTGCAGCAGCGAAGTCTCGATCGCCTGGCCCTTGCCCGATCGCTCGCGCTCGAGCAGCGCGACCAGAATGCCGAGCGCTGCGAACAGCCCGGCGCTGAGATCGGCGACCGGGATGCCGACGCGAACCGGCCCCTGCCCCGGCAGACCGGTGATCGACATCAAGCCGCCCATGCCCTGCGCAATCTGATCGAAGCCGGGCCGATCCGAATACGGCCCATCCTGGCCGAAGCCGGAAATGCTGGCATAGACCAGACGCGGGTTGATCCGCGCCAGCGTCTTATAGTCGATGCCCAGCCGTTTCTTCACGTCGGGGCGGAAGTTCTCGACCAGCACATCGGCTTTCTTGACCATCCGCTTGAGCGCAGCGAGCCCTTCCGGCGCCTTCAGATTGAGCGTCATGCTGCGCTTGTTGCGATGCAGGTTCTGGAAGTCGGATCCTTCCCGCGGACCGCCCATCGGCTCGTCGGGCCCAGGCGGCGCCTCGATCTTGATGACGTTGGCGCCCCAGTCGGCAAGCTGGCGGACGCAGGTCGGGCCGGCCCGCACCCGCGTCAGATCAAGCACCGTGAAGCGGGCAAGAGCCTTCGAGGCGCGAGGGAAAGGCACTACCGGCTGCTCCATGTTGTCCCGGCGAAGTTACCGGGAGGGGCCAGAACTTCCCCGATCCCATGATTATTGTCTACGGGCACGCGGCCGTCCGCTGTGCCGGTCGTTGCGATCGGGCTGATACGCTAAAGTGTGCCGAGAGAGCCATCTTTCGGGCACTATTCACCGGACGATGATGAAAATGACAGCAGCACGAACGGGCGAATTGCAAAGGGATAAGCAAAGATGAGTGTTTTTCACCGTTTCATTATCGCCCTTGCAGTCGCGTCTTTTGCCACGGCCGCAGCCGCGCAGGAGCATGGCGGCCGACCGGCGGGCGACCGGCCCGGGCATCCGGAACAAGGCCGACAGGAACAGGGCGGCCCCGGCGTTCTCTCGCTCTTGCCGGGAGATTCCATCACTGAGCACGGCCTCGACACTCCGAATGGCAAGCTCGCCTATACGGCCACCGCCGGTACGTTTTCGCTGTTCGATCAATCCGGCGAGCGTTCGGCCGCCGTCTTCTACACGGCCTACGTAGCGAAGCCGGATGCCTCGGGACGGCCGCTGACCTTCGTATTCAATGGCGGCCCCGGCGCCGGTTCCGCATTCCTCAACCTCGGACTGGTCGGCCCGCGCATCGCTGCCTTCGGCAACGGCTATGACGGCGCCAACGTCCATTTGGTTGACAACCCGGATACCTGGCTCGCCTTCACCGATCTGGTGTTGATCGATCCGGTCGGCACCGGCTGGAGCCGGCCGGCCAAGCCCGACGGCGGCAGCGCGTTCTGGAGCGTGCACCGCGACGCCGAGTCGATGGCGAAAGTGATCGCTCTCTACGTCGCCAAGAACAGCCGCCTCAGCTCGCCGAAATACATTCTGGGCGAGAGCTATGGCGGCTTTCGCGCCGCCAAGGTGGCGCGCACGCTGCAAAACAATCAGGGCATCGTGGTCAGCGGCATTCTCATGGTCTCGCCGATGCTCGAAGGCCACTTCCAGTTCGGCGGCGACCACTTTGCGCTTGGGGCCGCGCTGGAATTGCCGTCGCTGGCCGCGGCCGAGCTCGAACGGAAAGGAACCTTCAGCCCCGCGGCCCTGGCGCAGGCCGAGCATTTTGCGCTCACCGATTATCTGTCCACCCTCGCCAGAGCGCCGCTTAGCGGCGACGCGGCACGTGCGTTTTACGCGCGCGTCGCGCAAATGACCGGGTTGCCGGAAGACGTCGTCGCGCGGGAGCGCGGCTTCATTCGCGATGCCTACATCAAGAACCTGCACGCCGGCGACCACAAGATCGTCAGCCATTACGATGCGACGTTCGCAGTGGACGACCCCAATCCGGAGCAGGAAGCGGCGCGCGGGCCCGACCCGTTTCTCGACGGTTTCATTCGCGCCTATGGCAGCGCGTTTGTTGCCGACGCGCGCGACGAACTCGGCTTCAGGACCGAGATGACCTACAACCTGCTTGCTCCGGAAATTTCCGGCAAATGGGATTGGGAGGACGGCGGCGGTCACGCGCCGCCGAGCGCCACTGCGGATTTGCGCGAACTCCTGGCGCTGACGCCATCATTCCGGCTGATGATCGCCCATGGCTACAGCGACATGGTTACGCCGTACGGGATTTCCCGTTACCTGCTGGACCACATCCCGGCCAGCGTCGACGGCGAGCGCGCGGAGCTGCGGCTCTACCGCGGCGGTCACATGTTCTACACCGACCCGCAATCCCGCAAAGCCTTCACGGCCGACGCACGAACGATCTACGCATCGCCGTGACCAAAGGTCATTCGCCCAGATACGCCGCCTTGACCTTTTCGTCCTTCGACAACTTATCGGCGGTATCGGCGCCAACGATATGGCCGTTGTCGAGCAAATAGCCGCGGTCGGCGATGGCGAGGCTCTGCTTGGCGTTCTGCTCGACCAGGAAAATCCCGACGCCGGCTTCCTTGATGCGGGCGAGCGTCCGGAATAATTCGGTGCACAGCAGCGGCGAAAGCCCAAGCGATGGCTCGTCGAGCAGGAGAATGGTCGGCGCCGACATCATGGCGCGGCCAATCGCCACCATCTGGCGCTCGCCGCCGCTCATAGTGCGCACGACCTGCTTCGGACGTTGCTTCAGCTTCGGAAACAGGCTCAGCACGCGCTCCAGGTTTTCCGCCTCGATCGGGCGGGCGCGCGCGGGATGGGCTCCGAGTATCAGATTCTCCCGCACGGTGAGGTCGGCGAAAATGCCGCGATCCTCGGGCACCAGCGCGATGCCGGTCTCCACGATTTCATGCGGCGGACGGTGGGTGATATCGGCGCCGTCCATGAGCACCGTGCCGCCTTCCACCTTGCGGGTCTGACCGGCAATGGCGCGCAAAAAGGTACTCTTCCCGGCGCCATTGGCGCCCAGCATGACGACGATCTCGCCTTTCGCCACGGTCGCCGAGACATTCTCCAGCGCACGATGGCGGCCGTAGAATACCGATACGTTGCGGGTCTCAAGCATCGGCGACTCCAAGATAGGCCTGGATCACGCCGTGGTCGGCGAGCACCTCCGCCGGCGTCCCCTCGGCGATCTTGGCGCCAGAGTTCATCACGATGCAGCGGTCGCACAGGCTCCGAATTGCGTGCATGACATGCTCGACGATGATGATCGTGCACCCTTCGACGCGCAGTTGCTCGATCAGCGCGATGCCGATCTTGAGCTCGGTCGGATTGAGACCGGCGAGCCATTCGTCAAGCAGAAGAACCTTCGGATCGGACGCCAGCGCGCGCGCCAGTTCGACGCGCTTTTGATCGATGTAGGTCAGTGCCGAAACCAAGGCGCCGCCGGCGTTCGCCAAGCCGACCCGGCGCAGCAAAGCGTGGGCGTAGTCCTCGAGTTCCGTGCCCCATCGCCGGGCATGACCAAATACGCCGCCGGCGCTGACATTCTCGAGTACGGTCATCCCGGGAAGCATGCGCACCAGCTGAAACGTTCGGGCGACGCCTTTTTTGGCGACTCGGCTGGCGCCAATACCGGCAATAGGATCGCCGTAGAGTTTGATCTCACCCGCGCTCGGCTTCAGAGCACCGGAGATCAGATTCATCATCGTGGTCTTGCCGGATCCATTCGGCCCGATCAGACCCAGGACCTCCTTCTCGGCAAGATTAAACGACATGCTCTCGACCGCGACCAGACCACCAAAGCGCTTGGTGACGCCAGTCGCGGACAATGCTTCGGCAGTCGAGACGCTAGGCATTGCGACCCTTCCGCCTTTGCAGCAGGCTCCTGATCAAACTGGCCGAGGAGTTGAGAACGCGCGGCATTGCGCCGGGTGCCGCGGCTGCCAGCGTGGCGCGGCGATTCCATAAATCCTCGATGAGGCCGGTGATGCCGTTCGGAATGACGTATACGATCAGAAGGAAACAAACGCCGAGCAAGAGAGTGGTCTGATTGGGAAACTCGATGGAGATCAGCTCCCATAGCAGCACGAAGGGAATGACGCCCAGGAGGGGCCCCCACAAGCGGTGCGTACCGCCAAGAAGCGCCATGATCACAACTTGGAATGACACGAACGGGTTAAAGGCGACGACCGGCTCAACATAGCCCCAGCGCGGCGCCACCAATGCTCCAGCGATGGCGGCAAAACCGCTCGATATGACGAACAAGATCACTTTGGCGCGCGCGGTATTGATGCCGCAGTGAACCGCGACCAGCTCGTCGTTGCCGATAATGCGCAACGCAAATCCAAGCCGGGAGCGGCCAATCCACCAGCCGACCAAAAAGACCACCGCGGTCAACAATAAAAGCTGCCAGTAGTATTCCGGTTCGCTGCGGTCGATCGTAACGTAGAGGCCGCTCATTGTACCCAGGACGTGCTGCAGCCAGGTCATGATCTGCCGCACCAGTTCGGCGAGACCAAGCGAAAAGATCACGAAATACACGCCCGATACCCGCAGCGTGGCCAGCCCCACAACGGCGGCCAGCAGGGCGCCGGCGACCCCGGAAGCAAGGATCAGCACCGGATAAGGCAGCAGATCGACGCCCCCCGCCGTGATGTACATGCCGATGCCGAAGAACGCAGCGGTGGAAAGGGCGATGTAGTTGGTCGGCCCGGAAAACAGCAGCCATGACGTGGCGAGCGCCGTGTACATCACGATGGAAATCGCCAACTGCAGCACATAGCCGCCGAAGATCAGCGGCACACAGGCGCCCGCAACCAAGACCAGGACGCTGATCAGCAGATTGCGCCGTTCGCCGGCGGTGAAAACGAGCCCGGCGTGAAACTCCGGGACGGTCTCCACCGCCACGGGTGGTTGGCGCTCCCCGAGCTCGTTCAAGTCGTCCGCCTCCCGAAAAGACCCTCCGGCCGTACCAACAAAACGATCATGAACAGGACGTAGGCCGCGGCGAGCGTGAGACCCGGATCGATGACCGTGGCGACGGCCGTCTCAGCAAAACCGAGGATAAAGGAAGCGACGATCGTGCCGCGAATGTCGCCCACGCCGCCGAGGATGACAATGACCAGGGCTTTGAGCGTGAACACCACGCCGAGCGAAACATCGAAAGTCAGGAACATGCTGAGCAATCCGCCGCCTGCCGCGGTCACCGCTCCGCCCAGTGCAAAAGCAAACGCCGACGCGCGCGCGACATTGATCGAAACGAGACCCGCGGCGCTCGGATTGACGGAAACCGCCCGCAACGCCAGGCCGGCGCGGGTCTTGTGCAGCCAAAGATAGAGACCCGCGCAAAGCACGACCGAGGCGAGGAAGGCAACCACGCGGTTAAGCCCATAGCGTTCGCCAAAGATGAAAATCGGCCGCGCCAAGTAATCGTAGTCAAGATATTCACCGCCGAAAATTGCCAGCAGGATTCCGACGGATATGAAGCTGATGCCAAAGGTTGCCAGGATGCTGTCGACTTCAAGCTTGCCCTGGCTCTTGGCACGGCGGACAAGGGGGAAGATGAACACCCGGTAAATCGCCCAGTTCAGCACGAAGGCCGCCGGCGCCACCAGAAACAAGGCCAATAGCGGGCTCGCTTTGGTGCTGGCGTAAAACCAAAAAGTGCTGAAGGCGCCCGCAATCAGAATCTCGCCGTTCGCAAGATTTATGATGCGGGCGACGCCGTACTGCAATTGAAGGCCTATCGCCATCAAGGCATAGGTGCCGCCAAGCAGCAGACCGATGATAACAATGTCCATGTCGAACGGGTCTACCGATGCGCTGCCCGGCGCGGATGTTCTAGGCCGCTGTCGGCCGATTATAAGTCATCTCCAGCACCACTCTCGTCCCGGCCCCTGCGCGAGACCGGGAACGACAGTCACGACGTCGGAGTTTTTGCGGCTTGTCGGGCGCGTTTAGTTCGCGCCCGACGCCGTCAGGATTCTCAACCCCAGCTGCTCTTCAGCTTGACCTGAGCGTAGTTGCCGAAACCTTCGCCGTTGACCGCGGCGAAGAACCCGCCCTGCCATTGGCCAACTGTATACACCTTGTCGAGAATCTGGCCGGGCAACTCGACTTCGCCGATCAGCACCTTGAACTTGCGGCCACGGAAGTGAGCCGCAATAGCCTGCCGGTCCGTCGTACCCACGGTTTCGATCGACTGGGTGAGCATCTGAAGCATCGAGTAGTAGAACGGGCTGCCCCAATAGTCGGCATCAACGCCGGTGACTTCCTTGTGCCGCTTGTAGAAATCCCGGATTTCCGGCGAGTTGACCACGCCACCAGCGCCAAGAATGTTCTCGGCGGCGGCACCGTTTTTCTGCGAGAAGCCCTGGAAGGCGCAGCCCACCGCGCAGTAATAGGCCTTGACGTTGAGCCCTTCGATCTTGGACGCGTCGGCGAGGCCGAACGTGTCGGGCGGATAAGACCAGGCGACGAAGGCGTCCGGGTTGGCCGCTTTCGCGGCTTTGATCACCGGCGTGTAATCCTGCGTGCCCAGCGGATAGGACTTGTCGTAGACGATCTCGAAGCCGGCTGCCTTGAACAGCGGGCGGCCCGCATTGGCGAGCTCGATGCCGAAATCGTCGCCGACGTTGACGGCAGCGACCTTGTTGCCGATCTGGCCGCTATCCTTCAGTTTCTTGAGAACGCCGATCGCGCCCTTGGCGTAGGCCGTGGTCGACGATTGGAACATAAAGAAGCCGGGATATTTCTTGACCAGCGCCGGTCCCTGATCGGTGACGCAGGCCTGGGTGAGCTGCGGATAGCCGTGCTTGGCGAAAGTCGGCGCGCAGGCCAGATTAAAGCCGGTCGCGTAGTTTCCTCCGATCCAATCGCACTTGTCCACGGTGGCGGCGCGTTCGACGGCCTTGATCGCCTCCGGCGGTTGCGTGCGATCGTCGTACTCGATGATCTCGATTTTACGCGCGCCATCTTTCAGCTTGAGGCCGCCGCGTTCATTGACGTCGTGAGCCCAAAGCTTATACGGCGGGAAATGAGTGACCGCCGCACCCGGTGCGAGCGGGCCGGTCTTCGCACCGATCACACCGACTTTGTAGGTGCCGGCTTCCGCGCCGGCGGTCCGCACAAACGGTGCGGCTACCGCCGTTGCTGCGGTGTATTTCAAAAATTCGCGCCGTCTCATGAAACTCCTCCCTGGATGATGTATGTTGCTGCCGGGGTTGCCCCCCGTGTTTCCTAACACGCCAGCCATGATACCGGCATAAACATCGATTGGAAAGCGTTCCGCGATTGTTGTTTTTGATTATTGGCGACATTTATCAGTGATCGGATAGCGAACATTACCGGGTTCGCGCCGTTCAGCCCCAGATCGACTGCCACGCGAACGGCAGCATTTGCCCTTCAGCCGAGGACCTTCGGCCGACTTGCTGAAACTTTGGGCGGCTGCCCATTTCGGCGCAGATGCGCGAACAGACAAACAATCCAGGACGACAACTTACAATGCGGCCAACGACCGCAGCACTGCGCCCGGAAGGCCCCGCTCACCGTTAATCAATTCGGATGACGATTACATCCTCAAGCGCTCGCTGATGCGATGCACGAAGAAATACAAGACTTTCGCCAACGCCGAGCTATTTCTTCAGATCGACGACCCGCAGCTGGTAGTGCAATACGTCATCGCAACATCAGTATGTCGATTGAGCCAGTGCGACTGCGGCGTGTCTTATTGCGTGTTAAAGATCAGCCCGCGTCGCCGAGCTGAAGATCGTATTTCTTGCACATCTTGCGCACGATCTCGACGTCCTTGCCGCCGGCGATGAGACCGACCACAGCCGAGGAAACCTTGCCGCCACTGACCATTGCTTCGACGATATAACCTTGCCACCCGTTATAGGCGGGGTACGGGCTCTTGGCGTTCACCATCCCGCAGTAATTGACCGAGCCTTCCTCCGAGGCCGGAATCTTCGGCCAGCGATATTGCGCGGAACCCGGGTCTTTGATCGAAAGCGCGACGGCGTCGGTAATGATCTTCTTTTCCGGCGGCGTGAGCTCGCGCTGCCCCGCGCCACTCGCTGCCGCGGCCATACTGTTCAATCCGAGCAGCCCCTCTGCCGTCGACGAGGAAGACGACGATGATGCCGTGGGCGACGACAACGGCGACCCGGTACAGGCCGCCAGCGCGAACCCGCCAGCCACTGCAACGAATACAAATGAGGCGATGCCCGGTCGCTTCGACCGCTTGCCCGCGCACATCCGATTGAGCGAAAACCACGCCGTGAGTTGCGAAAACATCTGCCCCGTCTCGACCTCGCCCATCATACTCTCGACGCGACCAATAGAACAATCGAGGCAACTATATGGGTGATTCGTAGCCGCAGCCCATGTTTTGCCTGAGAGGCGGGGTGGTGCACCATTCTCTGCCGCAATTTCGCCAAGGCGAGCGCCAAGGTTTTTCGGGAGTGCGGCATATTTGCAACGTTCGCTCGAAGGCATGCGTCCTTGGCCCCGAAATAACTCCCCGAATGGGCCAATGGCCGCCAGGACGAACGTTCCGGCAGACCTACTTCAGCGTGATAAGATAATACAACCAACAGTGTGGCTTTTCTGCACTAGAAGATCACCACCAGCAGCCACTATGGTCCGCGCGCTATCGATGGAGAGTAAGAAATGAAGAAGCTGGCCTTAGCGCTCGTTGCGGTGCTGTCTCTCCTGAGCATCGCTGGCTGTACCACTGCGCCCCCGCCGCCAATGGCGACCAAGGGGTGATAGCTGGAAAGCTTGAAATGGGGGAAGGGCCGGCCATGTGCTGGCCCCTTTCTTTTGCCAATCCCTCTTCACGGCAGGCTTTTGTCGTTTTGGACGATACCCCGCCAGGACGGCCTAGAACACGCCCCCCGGAGCGCGCTCCCTCGCTTTTGTTCTAAACCGCGCATCCAAAGTCGCTCGCTCGACTATACTAAGCCGTCGTCCGAGCCGCGGCGAAACCGGGTCGTTGGTGCGGCCGCTCTGATCAAATCGGAGGTGCCATGCCTCGCGTCGTCGGTATCGACCATATCGTCCTCAGTGTCGGCGACTTCGCGCGCTCGAAGGATTTCTACGACAAGCTGCTCGGCTTTCTCGGCTTCAAGCGGAAATACGATTACGCGGATATGGCCGGCTGGAGTAACGGCAAGACGCTGTTCTGGATCGCCGCCGCCGACACCCAAGGCAGAAAGCGGAAGTACCGCAAGGGCGATATTGGCTTCCACCACTATGCCTTCGAGCTCGCAAGCCGCGACGACGTCGACCAGCTCGGCGCCTTTCTGGAAAAAAATGCGATCACCGTACTCGACCCGCCCGGCGAGTATTATGATCACAACTACTACGCCGTTTATTTCAGCGATCCGGACGGCATGAAGCTCGAAGGCATGATCTGGGCGCCGCCCGAAAAACCAACGAAGGCAAAGCGCAAGCCGGCAGCAAGGAAGCGGACCGGCGCGCGGAAATCCTGATCCGCCGGTGCGGCGGATTTAGAAATTCCGCAGTTTGAAGATCAGCAGGCCATGCTCAGCGGCACCGGATCATGCGCGACCACCGTGTTGCGGCCGCGCCGCTTGGCGGCGTAGAGCGCGCGATCCGCAGCCTCGATCAGATCGGCAGCCAGCTGATCGTTCTGCGGCACGAGCGATTCGACGCCGACGCTGATCGTGACAAGGCCGCCGGGTACCTGATCGTGCGCCATGACCAGATCTTCGACCGCTCGGCGCGCCTCTTCGGCAAGCGCAGCCGCCCGCCCGATTTCGAGCCCCGGCAGCAGCAACGCAAATTCCTCGCCGCCGTAACGGGCAACGAGGACGGCCTCCTCCAACGTGACCAGCGACAGCGTCTCGCCGACCGCACGCAGGCAAGCATCGCCGCGCACGTGACCGTAGCGATCGTTGAACTTTTTGAAATGATCAATATCGATCATCATCAGCGCGAGCGGTTGGCCGCGTTCTTGTGCTTGTTCCCAGGCGCTCTGGAGTTCGCGGTCGAAGCCGCGCCGGTTGGCCAGGCCGGAAAGACCATCGAGGCTCGCCAGCTCTTCGAGGTGCTGATTGGCGATTTGCAGCTCCTCTTCGCGCGCGGCGAGCTTGCGCGCCATATCGTCGAAGGCGGCGGCAAGAGGCTCGAATTCGGCGATCCATGGCTCGTCGGTCGTGCGCACACGCAGATCGCCGCGTCCAAACCGCGCCGCCGTGCGCACCAGCAACCTGATCGGCCGCAAGATGAGCCGCTCGCCGCCGAACCAGGCGACGAGAAGAACCAGCGTGCCAAACAGCGCAAGCTGCAGGTAGGCGATGGTGATTTCGCGGTCGATACCGCTGTGTACCAGCGCTTCATCAAGACCGACGGCAAGCCGTGCTCGCGTCCAAGGCACGCGGACATAGGCGAAAATGCGCCGGATCCCGTCGAAGCCCGCAGCCGTCGCGGTTCCTTCATCGTTGGCCAGCATGTCGTGCGTGAGCGGGCGGCCGGCGAAGTTGGTGCCAATAAACGCGCCTTGATCGGCGGACGCGGCGATGAGCGTGCCACCGCCGTCGATCAATGCGACCGAGGTGCCGGACCGCTCGGCGGATCTCGCCGCGAGCTCGCCGATCCAATGCAGATTGATCGACGCCAGCACGACACCGTCGAGTGAGCCGTCATCCTTAACAATAGGGAAGGTCGCCATCAGCCCGGGCACCTGGCTGACCCGCATGATCAGGTAGTCGCTGAGTGCAAAATCGTGCGAATGCAGCGCGTTCTGGAAATACTCCCGGTCGGAGATGTTCAATCCAAGCGCGTGCGGGTCGGTTGCACATTTAATGCGGCCGTCGGTCCCGACGACGTTCATGTTGCGGAGCCAGGGAATATTGCCGGTCAGTTCGGTAAGGATGCGGTTGCAGTCGGCCGGATCGAGCGGCATCTTCGCGTAGATTCGCGCCACCACTTGGAGCAGGGCGCGCATGGAATAAACAACTTCGCGCTGCGCCTCAGCCCCGCCGCGCGCCAGATCGGCAACTCTGGCGTGGGCGAGTTCGGTACGCTCGGCACGGGCTCTTTCCAGGCCGCGCACGCGCTCGAACATCAATGGCGCGATCGCCAAGAGCGCGACGACGATCAGCCGGCCACGGATGCTAAGGATCGGCTTGCGGCGCCGCGACGTCTTGCGCGGTGTCTGGCGCAATGTCTTAGGAGACCCTGCTTGAACGTCCACCATCTCATCCACCCCGGTTCCCGAAGGTAGTGGAAATGCGTAAAGACCATGTTCGCGCCCCTGCTAAAATTTGAGGCGGTGTGCAAAGGCGGTGACAAATTGGAAAGCATAAACCGAGACACCGGACTTGCCGCCGTACGCGAGGGCATCGCTCGCGCCTGCCGCGACGTCGGGCGCGATCCCGCCGGTGTGACGCTTGTCGCGGTTGCAAAAACCTTCGGCGCCGAGGCGATCGAACCCGTCATCGCTGCCGGCCAGCGCGTGTTCGGCGAGAACCGAGTGCAAGAAGCCAAGGCCAAGTGGCCGCCGCTGATGGCCCGCCATCCAGGTCTCGAACTGCACCTCGTTGGTTCGCTGCAATCGAACAAGGCCCGAGAGGCAGTGAGGCTGTTCGACGCCATCCATTCGCTCGATCGCGCCAGCCTTGCCGAGGCGCTCGCCAAAGAGGTGATCAGACAGGCACACCGGCCCTTGCTCTTCGTAGAGATCAATACCGGGGCGGAGCCGCAAAAGGCCGGCATAGAACCGCAGGACGCCGACGCTTTTCTGGCCGCCTGCCGCGACCGCTATAGCCTCATTGTGTCCGGCCTGATGTGCATCCCGCCGCTGAGCGAAGCGCCGGGACCGCACTTCGCGCTGACGGCTAAAATCGCGCGCCGCAACGGGCTTGCGTTGCTTTCCATGGGCATGAGCGCCGACTTCCCAATCGCTATTGCCTTCGGTGCGACGCATGTACGCGTCGGCACGGCGATTTTCGCCACGCGGAGTGAGCCGGCTAGTAATGAATCATAATTCGCGTCTTGGCGCTGATCCGCTTCAACAGCACCTGCAGGTCGTGCAGCCTCAGCGCGATACAGCCGGCCGTCGGCGCAAAGCCCGGCCGGGCGACGTGAATGAAAACCGCGCTGCCGCGACCGGCGATCCGGGGCCGCGTGTTGTGGTCGATCTCGATGAGCATGTCGTAGAGGCCGTCGCCGCGCCAAAGCCGGTCGCCTGGTTCATTGGCCGACCGCGCGAAGGCGCGGTTGTAGCGCCGGTCGGCTGGGTCTTCGCACCAGGCGTCGTCGCGGCCGATCCGGCGGATCGGTAGAAACGTGCGGGGGCGCGGAAGGCGATCGGCCCGGCACCATAGCCGCAGCGGGTGAAACCGCCCGCGCGGCGTCCCGCCGTCGCCTTCGCGCTTGTTCGCGCGCACACCGCCGCGGCCGAGCGCAACGGGCAAGCACAGCGGACCGGCGTGCAGCCAGCCTTGTGAACGCTGGCCCGGCCGCGGGCGTACCGTGATCGTGCCTAGCGAAATCCGGCGCATGCCGTGATGCCTCGTCGGGAGGCGAATTCCCAACTGCCGCTTGCTCTTGTATCCTTTCATGTTCTACTTCGCGCCGGGCGGCGCCGCCAAGATCGCAGCCAAGCGATGGGGGCCGATGTCAGGCGCACGTCGCTGATCGGCGGGCGGAGCGGCCGCGGGGGTCCGGATTAATGCCGAACACGCGTAAGATTCTCATTGTCGACGACGATGCCGAGCTGCGCGACGCGCTGACCGAGCAATTGTCGCTGCACGAGGAGTTCGAAGCCGTCGCGGTGGAGAGCGGCAGCAAAGGCGTGCAGGCGGCAAAAGCCGGACAGATCGATCTCGTCATCATGGATGTCGGGCTGCCCGATATCGACGGCCGCGAGGCGGTGCGCATCCTGCGCAAGAACGGCTTCAAAGCGCCGATCATCATGCTCACCGGCCACGACACCGATTCCGACACCATCCTCGGTCTCGAATCGGGCGCCAACGACTACGTCAGCAAGCCGTTTCGCTTCGCCGTGCTGCTCGCGCGCATCCGGGCGCAACTGCGCCAGCACGAGGCGAGCGAAGACGCAATTTTCACCATCGGCCCCTATACATTCCGGCCAAGCTCGAAGCTTCTGCTCAACCCCAAAGGCAACAAGGTCCGCTTGACCGAAAAGGAAACCTCGATCCTCCGCTACCTCTACCGTGCCGGCCAACGACCGGTTTCGCGGGAGACGTTGCTGCAGGAGGTCTGGGGCTACAATTCCGGAGTGACGACGCACACGCTCGAAACCCACATCTATCGGTTGCGGCAGAAAATCGAGAAGGATGCCGCTGCGCCCGCCATCCTGGTCACCGAGGCCGGCGGCTACAAGCTGGTGCCGTAAACCGCGGCCGCCATGACGATCGAGGACGACATCGCGTTCCTTGAGCGGATTCCAATTCTCCGGCAGCTCGGTGCACAGGGGCTCCGCATCCTCGCCATCGGCGCTGAAAGCTATCGCGTCGAACCGGATCAAGTGCTGTTCGCCGCCGGAGACGCCGCCGACGGCGCTTACATCGTGCAGCAAGGCTCTTTCAGTCTGCGTCCGCAATGGGGCGGCGATGCCGACGTTATCGCCGGACCGGGCACTTTGCTCGGCGAATCCGCGCTGCTGGCGGAAACGCGCCGTCCAGCGACCGCCACGGCGCGCGAAACCGCCACGGTGCTGCGGATTTCGCGAACGATGTTCCTAAAAATGCTCGAAGGCTATCCAGACGCCGCGCAGCGGCTACGCGAGATGATCGCGGCGCGGGCCGATCAATGGGCGCGCGACATGGAGAATGTTCGCGCCGCGCTGACGCCCGACACCAAGCCGGAATAGACTTGGTCTTCGCCATCGAGCACTGGTTACGTGGACTTCGACTGCCGCCGGTGCTCGACCTCAAGACTGACCAGCCGTGCCAGCAGCGTCGCCGGATAAAGTTGCCCGATAACGCTTTCGAGATTGGCAATATCGCGAGCGATCGGATGAAGCGGTGCGATGTCGCCGAATCCGGTCGTCGTCAGCGTCGTGAAACTGAAATAAAGAAGTGTCGCGCCCGAGGCTTCCGCGCCGGGCTGCGGCATGCCGGAAAAGGCATTGGGCAACACGGTAATCACGACCCGGTAGAGCACCGCAAAGATCAAGGCAAAATTCAGGTACAGCACCACCGCGCCTTGGACCCGATGCATCGTTACGCGGCCCGGAGCGAAAACCGCGTGGGCGACCACGTAAGTCAACACCGCCAATGCCAGCAAGCGCGCGCCCGCACTCAACAACTCCGTGAGCAGCGAGGGGTGCTCGGCCTGAATCAACGCCCAAATGGGCATCAACACGATGGCAATAAGCACAATGCCGACGGCCGAGCGGCTTCTTGATGCTACGACCAGAATGGCGACGATCAAGATCGCAAACATGAGGGGTACGACGGATGCAGGAATGACCTCCATGGCGGCGAGCGGCGTAGCGATGAAGATGAGCATGACTTCGACGATCAGAAGGGCCGTGAGCCCCGGTTCGCGCGTTCGCTCCTGGAAATTCTTAAATCGACTGCGGAACTTGTTCCAACGCTTCATCGCTACGCGCATGCGGCCGGGCCTCGACATTTGCCTGAGCGGCAATCCTACAGCGCGCGACGACGGCTGCAAACCGCGCGTGTTTGTAGCGCTGCATTGTGGAGCGGGATGCCAAGAAGCAAAATGTAGGTGGTTTAATGCGGCGAGGCGACCAGCATCCGATAGACCTGGTAGGCAACACGCCATGCAGGCGATTCGCGCGGCAGATAGGCGATCGCCGAAGAGCGGACGCGGTCGAGCAGACTTTCGTAGAGCCGGTGATAATACCAGTCGGCTCCCGCGCGCTGACGGTATTCATTCAGGTAGGCGTCGAGTTCGCGGTGGGTCTTGACCCGCCCGTTGTCGCCGAACTTGGTGACGGCGAAATTGAAGTCGCCTTCGTAGAGCGAGCCCATCTTGTGCAGCGTGGTCTTCATGAAATTCCCGATCAGAAGATCGTCGAAGACTTCATAGTCGATCGCGGTCATCAGGCTGTTGCGCGGCACCTCGAAGGTGATCCCGCGGCCCTTCTTGCCGCCGAGCGAAATGAAATTATCGCGGCCGCCGACGCGGAAATTGATAAATGACAGGTAGTCACGGACGCGCTCCTTGCTGCGAAAATAATTCGATAGCTTGTCCAATTCCCCGTGTTCGAGAACGTCGCTCCAATTGTCGCCGAAATCCTCGGGCCGGCGCACCACCGTCTCCATGCTCACCGGATTGAGCGGAGTAATCGCACCGGTCGCGCAATCGATGTGCGAGAACGCCGGAATGAAGTTTTGGCTGTTATGATCGAACCCCTTTGAATACGCCTCCAGCGGCGTGACGTAATTTTGCGCCCAGATCGAATCGGCCCGCTGATAAGAATGGAAGGAACTGAAGGGAATGGCGTTGCGGATGCCGAGTGACGCCGCCCGCAGGCTCATTTGCCGGCCGACCGGCGGCTTTTGGCTCGCCGGCGGCACAATGAAGGTGCCGCTTTCGTCGTAGAAATTGATCATGTCGGCGTCGCCGTAGCCCGACAGGCACAGCAGATAGCTGTGCTCATAGTCGGCGGCGATCTTGCGGATGAGCAGGGTGCAGTCGCGGCTGCCGGCGTCGTTCAGATTGACGAACAGCCGCTTGTTGACCTCGACTAGCAGCACGCTGTCCTGGATCATGGTCGAGATACAAAACACCCTGATCCGCGGCGACAGCTCGACCCATTGCCGGTCCGGCAGAATAGTGACTTCGAATCCTTGCGCGCGCAGATCGTGCGCGATCCGGCCGCCGACATGATCGGCGAGCAGGATATGCTGGCCGCGGATCTGGTGCAGGCTGTCGCCGTTGAGATGATCCGGATGACCGTGCGAGAACCAGATATATTTGGCGTTGAGGATGTCGCGCTTGCAGTCGGCCGGGATGCGGTGGCTCAGTCGCCAGCTGCCGAAATAAGCGGGATTTTCGTCGCCGAACCACGGATCGGTCGCCAGGATCGGCTTATCATCATAGGCAATGAGCGTGGCATTGCCCGTGGTCGAAACACCGAGCATGGATTTTCGCTTTCGCTCGCTTAAGTGCGCGGGCAATGATCGGACGCGCACAGTGCCAATCTGACGGAAACTGGCAAATACGCCGTTAAACGAGATGTGAAAAATCGGCTGAACAGGCTACGCCGAAGGTTCAGACGATTCGCGTCTGGTGTCCCTGCCAATAGCGATCGCGCAACGTTCGTTTATAGAGCTTGCCGGTCGGCAAGCGCGGCAGCTCGGCCTCGAAATCGATCGACCGCGGACATTTCTGCCGCGCCAGGTGTTCGGCGCAGAACGCCATCAGCTCTGCGACAACTTCCGGTCCCGGCGCGACGCCGGGCATGAGCTGAACGACGGCTTTGACCTCCTCGCCCAGGTCTTCGTTGGGCACGCCGAATACCGCGGCATCGGCGACTTTCGGGTGGGTGATGAGCAGGTTCTCGCATTCCTGCGGATAGATATTCACGCCGCCGGAGATGATCATGAAGGTCGCGCGGTCGGTCAGATAGAGGTAACCCTCCTCGTCGACGTAGCCGATGTCACCGACCGTACTCAGGGCGCCGTCTGGCGAGCGCGCTGCCGCGGTCTTCACCGGGTCGTTGAAATATTCGAACGGCGAGACGGTCTTGAACCACAATCTCCCCGGCATTCCGGTCCGGCACGGCCGCATCTTCTCGTCGAGCACATGCAGCTGGCCAAAGAGCACCTTGCCGACGGTCCCGCGGTGCGCCAGCCATTCGGCACTGTCGCAGGCGGAAAAGCCTGCTGCTTCGGTCATGCCGTAATATTCCAAAATGATCGGACCCCACCATGCGATCATCTGTTCCTTCACCGGCACCGGACATGGGGCCGCGGCATGGACTGCGGTCTCGAGGGAAGACAGATCGTAACGCCGCCGCACGGTCTCGGGCAGCTTGAGCATACGCGAGAACATGGTCGGCACCAGCTGAGTGTGCGTCACCTGGTAGATTTGCACGAGTTGCAGATAGCGCTCCGCGTCAAAGCTCTCCATGACGATGACGGTGCCGCCGCGGTCGATGGCCAGGCTTACGGCAGCTTGCGGCGCCGAGTGATAGAGCGGAGCGGGCGAGAGATAGACCATCCCGTCGCGATAGCGCCAAAGCTTATCCAGAAAGGCGTAGAGGGGAAGTTGTTGCCACGGCGGCTGTAATGGCAAAGGCCGCAAAACCCCTTTCGGGCTGCCGGTGGTGCCGGAGGAATAAAGCATCGCTGCTCCGAGCGACTCGCCGGCAATCGGAGAGGCGGGATACGCGTTCGTTGCTTCGTCGAGGTTCTGCACCTGCTCCCCGTCGCCCTTGCCGTCGGCGATCAGGCAAAGCTCGATTTTGGGGCAGCTTTTCAGCGCGGCCTCGGCCACGTGCCGCTTAGCCTCTGAGGTTATCAAGATCCTGGATTCGCTGTTGTTGACGATGTAGGCAAGCTCGTCGGGCGTGAGAAAGCAATTGATGCAGGTGTAGTAGAGGCCGGCCCGCGTGCCGGCGGCGCAACACTCGATATAGCGTGCGTTGTTTTCCATGAAGATGGCGTAGTGATCGAGACGGCGAAGCCCGCGCGCGCGGAGAAGATGCGAAAGGCGATTGCTGCGCGCCTCAAGCTCGCCATAGGTCAGAACTTGGCCGCTTTGCGCCATGATCACGGCCGGCTGGCCGGCCCGCGTCGCGGCATGATTGCCGGGATACATGACTCTTCCCCGTTCAGCTCCCGCGGCTTTTACAGTTCGAGCGTCGCTGTCACCGGTACGTGATCGGAAGGCCGCGCAGCGCTGCGATAATCCTTCGCGACCGTGATCGCCGAGACGCGATCGGCCAGCATGGGCGATCTCCAGATGTGGTCAAGCCGGCGGCCCTTATTGGATTTCGTCCAGTCGGCCGCGCGATAGCTCCACCAGGTGTAGAGCTTGGTCTGCTCCGGAACGAAAGTGCGCACGGCGTCAACCCAGCCGCCGGCCTTCTGCACGCCAATAAGCTTCTCGCATTCGATCGGCGTGTGCGAGACGACGGAGAGAAGCTGCTTGTGGCTCCAGACATCGCATTCCAGCGGCGCCACATTGAGGTCGCCGACAATGACGGCGCGCGCCGACGCTGCCGGCCGCAGCGTCTCGCAGGCCTGCATCTCGTCGAGGAAGGCGAGCTTGTGGGCGAACTTGGCGTTGACCGCCGGGTCGGGGACGTCGCCGCCGGCCGGCACGTAGAAATTATGCAGCGCGATCGGCTCCTTCAGCCCGGCGCGCTCGCCGACGACGACGGCGATGTGGCGGCAGTCGCTCTTGCCGCAATAAGCACGGATCGCCGTTGACTCAAACGGCAGCCGCGAGAGCACGACGACGCCGTGGTAGCCCTTCTGGCCGTTGAGTGCGGCGTGCTCGTAACCGAGCCGCTTGAAGCGCTTAAGTGGAAATCTGTCGTCCGGGCACTTGGTTTCCTGCAGGCACAGGATATCGGGCCGCACCGCCTTGATGAACTTGGCGACCAGGTTGATGCGCAGACGGACCGAATTGATGTTCCAGGTGGCGACGGTGATTTTCATGCGAGAGGCAGGGTGAATGCTGGCGCGGGTTATGCGAGCCAACGGCCGAAGGTGCAAGTCTCCCAATCCGCCTGGCGTAGGAGATCGCGGCGGAACTCGTCGGCGGCCTTTAGTTGCCCTATGATCGGCGCTCAGGAGACCGGGATGCAGGACGAATTGAAGCGGCCGCAAGTGGTGATCGTCGGCGCCGGTTTTGCCGGCCTCGAAGCCTGCCGCGCCCTTGCCAAGGTCGCCGTCGACGTAACGCTCGTCGACGCCTACAATCATCATTGCTTTCAGCCGCTGCTTTATCAGGTCGCAACCGCGGCGTTATCGCCCGCCGATGTGGCCTGGCCGATCCGCGCCATCGTGCGGGCGCAGAAGAATGTCCGCGTGATCATGGCTCGGGTGACGGCGATCGACGTGCAAGCGCGCCGCGTGCGCACCGCCGAGATCGATCTTTCCTACGACTATCTGGTTCTCGCCACCGGATCGACCCACTCCTATTTCGGCCATGACGATTGGGCGCCATACGCGCCTGGGCTCAAACACATCGCCGACGCGACCGAGATCAGGCGGCGGTTCCTGCTCGCCTTCGAGCAGGCGGAAGTGGTGCAGGATGACCAGGCGCGGAAGCGGCTTCTCACCTTCGTCGTGGTCGGCGGCGGCGCCACCGGCGTGGAAATGGCCGGAGCGATCGCGGAGGTGGCGCGGCAAACGCTGCAGCACGACTTCCGCCGCATCGATCCGCGCACGTCGCGGATCGTTCTGATCGAGGCCGGCCCCCGCCTGCTGCCGACGTTTCCCGAGGCGCTATCGGATTATGCGAAGCGCTCGCTGCAGAGCATGGGCGTCGAGGTCGAGCTTAATCGCAAAGTCACCGGCTGCGACGCCCAGGGAGTGTCAGTGGACGGCGGCCGCATCGAGGCGGCGACGGTGATCTGGGCCGCGGGCGTCGTCGCTTCGCCGGCGGCGGAGTGGATCGGCGCCGAACGCGATCGCGCCGGGCGCATCAAGGTGAACGCCGACCTCAGCGTCCCCGGACGGCCGGACATCTTCGCCGTCGGCGATACCGCAACCGTCACGGAGCCCAATGGCCGCCTAGTGCCCGGCATTGCGCCGGCGGCAAAACAGATGGGCCACTATGTCGGCAAAGTCATCGCCGCGCGGGTCGAGGGCCGGGCCGCGCCGGGACCGTTCGCCTACCACCATCTGGGCGAACTGGCAGCGATCGGTCGCAAGTCCGCCGTGGTGAAGCTTGGCTACCTGCAGCTCACCGGGTTCTTGGGCTGGCTGTTCTGGAGCGCGGTGCACATCTATTTTTTGATCGGATTGCGCAATCGCTTCGTGGTCGCGGTCAACTGGCTGTGGAGCTACCTGACCTTCCAGCGCGGCGCCCGCCTGATCGGCATCGCGCCGCCGCGTTGAGGCAGAGTGCCTACTTCAGATTGTTCTGATAATTGATGACGAAAAGATTCGGATCGGGCTTTTTCGCCGTATCGAGGTTATAGACCGCGACGGTGGTATCGAGCCCCTGCGGATCCGTGACCGTCCACTGCTTGAGCTGCAGGTTTTTGGCATCGAACATGATCATCAGCCGGTTGGTGCCGACCATCACCTGGGTTTCCTCGATAACGACGGTGACGAAGGTATCGTCGGCCGAGACGCTGACAACGTCGGTGTCGCGCAACAGATCTATGCGGTCGGCAAGCAGGTAGCGCAGCGGCGTCTGCGATAGCGGGTAATAATCAGCGGTCGCCAGCGAGCGGTCGCGCACCACAACCGAAGAGCCGTCAGCGATGATATCAATCGGGCTCGGCGGATTGTATTGGAAGCGGACTTTTCCCGGTTTCTGAATCGAGAAAGTTCCCTCGACGCGCCGGCCATCCGGTCCGATCTGCACGAAACTTCCCACCAATGTCTGCACGCCGGACAAATAGCCGCTGATCTTGTCGAGCAGCGCACGCTGATTGGCGTCGAATGCGGTCGCCTGGTTCGGCGTGGCGTTCTTGCCTAACGAAAGCGAGAACGGGAAAAATCCCCTCGGCGCCGCAGCATCGGACGCCGCGGCGGAAGCTGGAGCGGTATTGGCCGATGCCGGCCGCGCCGCAGCTGCCGGCGACGCCGACCCCGGCTTGCCGGTAAGCGGTGACGGCGGCGGCAACGGCACGTCCTCGCCCACAGCCGAGGCCGCCGCAAGCAAGACACCGGCCATTGCCACCAGAATCGTTCGCGCCCCCCGTCCAGACATAGTCCGCTCCCCTCTATCCGCGCGCCCGCTCTGGCCAGATGAACCGCTAACTGCGCGATATGGCGAATTCACGGCTGAGATTTTCCGATTAGAGATCGCTCGCTTGATTCTCAATAGGGCTCTTCCTCAGCGGCCTCGATGAGGATCTCCCGCTTGCCGGCGTGATTGGCCTGGCCGACGATGCCTTCTTCCTCCATGCGCTCCATCAGCGACGCCGCGCGGTTGTAGCCGATCTGCAGCCGACGCTGGATGTAGCTGGTCGAGGCCTTGCGATCGCGTTTCACGACCTGCACCGCCTGCTGATAGAGATCGCCGCCTTCTGCTGCTCCCATGGCGGTGGCATCGAACACCGCCGTGTCGCCTTCATCTCCGGACACTTCCGTGGTGACCGCCTCAAGGTATTGCGGCACCCCCTGCGCCTTGAGATGGCGCACGACCTTTTCGACCTCTTCGTCGGAGACAAAGGGTCCATGCACACGGCTGATGCGGCCACCGCCGGCCATGTAAAGCATGTCGCCCTGGCCGAGCAGTTGCTCGGCGCCCTGCTCGCCGAGAATGGTGCGGCTGTCGATCTTCGAGGTGACCTGAAAGGAGATTCGAGTAGGGAAGTTTGCCTTGATCGTGCCGGTGATGACATCGACTGAAGGCCGCTGGGTCGCCAGGATGACGTGCAGGCCGGCGGCCCGCGCCATCTGCGCCAGGCGCTGCACCGCGCCCTCGATGTCCTTGCCGGCGACCATCATCAGGTCGGCCATCTCGTCGACGATGACGACGATGTAAGGCAGCGGTTCGAGATCGAGCTCTTCTTTTTCGTAGATCGCTTCGCCGGTCTCGCGGTTATAGCCGGTATGGACCGTGCGGTTGAGCTTCTCGCCTCTGGCGTTCGCTTCGGCGACGCGCGCGTTGTAGCCGTCGATGTTGCGCACGCCGAGCTTGGACATTTTCTTGTAGCGCTCCTCCATCTCGCGCACCGCCCATTTGAGCGCGACCACCGCCTTCTTCGGATCGGTGACGACCGGGGTGAGCAGGTGGGGAATGCCGTCATAGACCGACAGCTCGAGCATCTTGGGATCGACCATGATGAGCCGGCACTGGTCGGGATGCAGGCGATACACCAGGCTGAGGATCATGGTGTTGATGGCGACCGACTTGCCCGAACCGGTAGTACCGGCGATGAGCAGATGCGGCATCCGCGACAGATCGACCAGCACCGCTTCGCCGCCGATTGCCTTGCCGAGGCAGAGCGGTAGCCGGGCGGCAGTTTCGGAATAGTCGCGCGAGCCAAGCAATTCGCGCAGGTAGACTTTTTCGCGGGTTGGATTCGGCAGCTCGATGCCGATAGCGTTCCTTCCCGACACCACGGCGACGCGCGCCGACAGCGCGCTCATCGAGCGGGCGATATCGTCGGCCAGACTGATCACGCGCGACGATTTGATACCGGGCGCCGGCTCCAGCTCGTACAGCGTCACCACCGGGCCCGGCCGCGCATTGATGATCTCGCCGCGCACCCCGAAATCGGCGAGCACGCCTTCGAGCGCCGTGGCGTTTTCCCGGATCAATTCGGCGCTAAGCGTGGTGCGCTCGTTGGCGCGCGGCGCGGTCAGGAGATTGAGCGACGGCAAGGCATAGCCGCCCGAAGTACGGCGCGCCGGCCGTGCGGCGGACCGCGGCTTGCGGGCGACCGGAGGCCCGGCGGCCTCTTCATCCTCATCCTCGGAGTCGTCATCCGGGCCCGGTTCCCGCGGCGTACCCAGGCGCGGCTCGATGCGGCGACGCGATATCGGGTCCTCGTTTCGCGCCGCAACGGGCGTCAGCGCGCGGCGGCGAAACATGCGTGCGACGCGGGCACGGAAGCTGAGCAGGTAATGGGTCAGAAAGCCGAGCGAGACCCATCCGTGCGCGTCGGCATCATCCTCGACCGGCTCGTCGTCTTCCGCTTCTTCTTGGTCCTCGGTTTCGTCGGCCGATCCGCGCCACATCAGCCCGGCGGCGCCGGCGAAAGCCGCGAGCGCTGCAATGCCGAGGACAATGGCGGCCGCCAGGCGGTAAGTCCCGGCAAGCGGTTTGCCGAGGAAAATGGCCGGTACGCGCAACACGGTATCGCCGATCACGCCGCCGAGACCGGACGGCAGCGGCCAATGGGTGCCGCGCGGCAGGCACGACGCGAAAGCCGCCGCCAGCACGGCGCCGAACAACCAGAGCAGCACACGCAGCCGCTCGCGGTTGAGCGGCCGATGGCCAAGCATCCGGTAGCCCCAAACCGCAATCGGCAACAAAAGCGCCAGCGAGCCCAAGCCCAGCAACTGCATCATCAGATCGGCGGCGATCGCGCCGGGGCGGCCGAGCAGATTGTGCACCGATGCATCGGTGGCGTGGCTGAGCGAAGGGTCATCCACCGACCAGGTGGCCAGCGCCAGCGCCGCCATCATGGCGAGACTGATGAGCGCAATGCCGCCGACTTCGCGCAGCCGCCGGCGCAAAATGATGCCGAGCTGGCCGGAGAGAAAGGCCATCCCGTCGAGGCTGCGGTCGATCATCGACATCGCGTCGGCTTCTGCAGTTTGCGCATGCTCTTGTCCGAAAACCGGTGTCCACTTTTCGGGATCATGCTTTCTAGCTGGCGCATGATCCCTTCCGAAAACCGGTGTCCACTTTTCGGGATCATGCGCTAGCCCAACACCGCGACGAGGCGGTGCAGCGCCTCGGCGGTGATCTCCTTGTTCTGCACCATGGCGACACGGATGTAGTCCGCGCCGGGATTGCTGCCGTCGGCCTGCTCGCGCGCGAGATAGCGGCCGGGCACCACGCGCACGCCGGCGTCGCGCCACAACGCGATCGTGGCAGCCTCGCTGCCGCCTTGCGCGGCAACGTCGAGCCACAGGAAAAATCCGCCGGCGGGACGCCGGTAGCCGTAACGGTCGCGGACGATCTGATCGGCGAGATCAAATTTCTCGCGATAGAGGCGCCGGTTTTCTTCGACATGCGTCTCGTCGCCATAGGCAGCGACGGCGACGCGCTGCGCCGGCATCGCGACCTGCGGCGCCGCGACGTTGCGCAGTTCGAGATAGGCCGCGAGGAAACGCCGGTCGCCGGCGGCGAAGCCGACGCGCAGCCCCGGCAGGCTGGAGCGCTTCGATAGCGAATGAAAAACCACGACGTTGGTGAAGTCAGGCCCCGCTGCTTCCAGCATGCCCGGCGGCGGCCGGTCGCTGTAGATTTCGCAATAGCATTCGTCGCAGAACACCAGAAAGCCGAAGCGTCGCGCCAGCGCCGCAAGCTTGCCGAGGTAGGCGCGGTCGGCCACCGCGCCCTGCGGGTTCGACGGCGACGCGAGGTAGCACGCAACCGTACGCGCGAGCAGGTCTTCGCTCAGCATATCGAGGTCGGGCAGGAAGCCGGTTGCCGCGGTCGCCGGCAAATAGACCGGCTCGCAGTCCGCTGCGGCGGCGCCCGCCGCGTAGGCGGCATAAAACGGGTTAGGGATAAGCATCGCCAGCCGGCCGGCGCGGGGCTTCACCCATCGCTTGGCGGCAATCGCGGCGAGGAAAAGCCCTTCGCGCGTGCCATTAAGGACCAGCACTTCCGTGCTGGGATCGACCGGTCGTTCGAGCGCGTAGCGGCGATTAAGCCACTTGGCGACAGCCTCGGTAAATACGTCGAGCCCCTTGTTCATTGGGTAGCGGCCGAATTCGTCGATATGCGCCGCGATCACCGGCCCGACGAACGCGGGCACCGGATGTTGCGGCTCGCCGACGGCCATGCTGATCGCCGGCTGGCCGGGCGCCATGTCGCCGAGCAACTCGCGCAGACGCACGAAGGGCGAGCGCGAGTCGGGTGCGCTAACGAGCGAAAAGGGAGCTTGGCGGGTCATCCTATACATCACGAATAGCGGGGCCGCCCGCCGCATCAGCGACGGGCCAGCATAAGGGCGGCGAGGTTAAGGCGCGATTAACCATCGCTTATGGACAAGCCTAAACCTAAAGGACCGGAGCCTAAAAATGCATTTGGATCAACGCGCAAGCTCGTAAACGGCGTTGTCGGTGACGACAAAATCGATGCGGCCGTCGAGGAGGGCCTTGGCGCACTCGGCCGGCGAATTGACGATCGGCTCCTCGTGCACGTTGAAGCTGGTGTTGACCAGCACCGGTAAACCGCTGGCAGCCTCGAAGGCGCGCACGATATCGTAATAGACCCGGTTGTCCTCGCGTCGAATGGTCTGCGGCCGCGCCGAGCCGTCCACATGCACGACCGCGGGGATGCGGTCGCGCCATTGCCGATGCACGTCGCAGGCAATGGTCATGTATTGGCACGCGCGGGCGTTCACGGCATTGACGTCGAACACATCAGCCGCCCGTTCGGCGGCGATCACCGGCGCAAACGGCATGAACTCAGTGCGCGCCAGACGCTGATTGAGCAGATCGTGGGTCTCGCGCCGCGATGGATTGGCCAGGATCGAGCGGGCGCCGAGGGCGCGCGGTCCGTATTCCATGCGGCCGGTAAAGATTGCGCCGATTTCGCCGTTGGCCAAGCGCCGGACGGCTTCCGCGACCGGCGCGCCTTTGACTCGCCGGGCGCCGGGCAGAGCCGCAAGCGCGGGATCGATTGCGCTCGTGTAATCGCGGCCGAGGAAGATCGGGCCGAGCGGCCGCCGCCGGTCGAGCCAGGATTTGAGGCCGTCGCGCTCCAGCAAATAGATCAAAGCGCTGCCGACCGGCAGTCCTTCATCGCCCATCGCCGGGAAAATGAAAATCTCATCGAGCGGGAGGCGCTCGGCCAACAAGCGGTTGAGTTTGACATTGGCGAACACGCCGCCGGCAACGCCCAGATGCCTGCTCGGGTAATGCGCCAGCAGGTTCTCGACCGAGCGGAGCATGGTGTCCTCAAGCACCTTTTGAATCGAAGCGGCGAGATCCTCGGGCCGGGTGGTCTTCGCCAATTGCCGCATGAGACGCCGCATGTGGCTGAAGCCGGAAAACGTCGAGTAAACCCGCCCCTTATCGTCAACGCGGAAGTAGCCGCCGATCTCTCCGGCGCGCACCGGTTCGCCCAGCGCGGACAGGCCGGTGAGCTTGCCTTCGTGACGATCCATGCGAAATCCGAGCGCCAGTGTGGCGGCGCTGTAGGCGCGGCCGAGACTGTCGATCGGTTTCTCAGTAAACAAACATTCGTCGCCGCCATAGATCGTTGTGATAGCTCCGTTGGCGAAGCCGCGATGGCTGTAATTGACGGTGTCGCCGCCGCCGTCGGCGGTGACCAGCAACGCGTCATCCCAGGGGCTATAGAACAACGGCGGCAAAGCGTGCGCTTCGTGGTGATTGGAAAAATGCAGCGCCGTATCCGGCCGGAAGCCGCCGTCGCGGCGGAACGCGGCCAGATCGAACAGATCGTCGAAATTCCTTGAGCGGTAGCGGCGCATCTCGTGCGTCATATATTGCAGCGTACGGCCGCGGCTGCGCCGCAGGATCTCCTCGTTGAGCCAGCGGAGGCCGCGCATGCGCCGGAAATATTTGGTGTCGAGCAGCGTCCGCGACATCGAAATCACATCGACATCCGCGCGCGTCGCGCCGGCGATCGCCAGCACTTCGTCGATGCAGGCGTCCGGAGGTTTGCCGCCGTCGCCTTTCATTCGGGTCAAGCGCTCGAGCTGGACGGCCGCCTTCAGGTCGTAATCGTCAAACAGCGCCGCGACAGAATCGTGAGGGCCCGAGTGAAGCGCAAGAATAAGCTCCGACATGTACCCCCAAGGATGGTCGCAATCGTAGGCCCAGACAACCAGGGTGGACAGCCTGGCCGAGGAACGTTCGGTGCTGTGATAGCCAAGAGCGAAGCGACGAAGCAAACGGAATCGTCAAAACTATTTCAAAAATATTTCTCCCGAAGATTGACGGTCGATTGGATGCCGAGATGCTCGAAATTCGACTTCAGCCAATTATCGGCGCGTTCGCGACCTTTGTTGAAAAGATGCATCAGAAAACCCCAGTCGCCGTTCAGCCGGCTCGACCATGACAGCACCCGGATCAAATCTTCGGCTTCGATCAAATGCACGAGCATGCGCCTGGCCCCGGTCATCTTGCCGCCGTCGATCTGCTCGGTCAGGTAAGTGAGCGTCCGCATTTCGCGGATCAGCGAGGTATTGAAGCTGATCTCCTGCATGCGGTTCATGATCGCGGGTGACGTCGTCGGAACGCCCGGCCGCTCCGCCGGCGTGATGTGGATCATGATGATGTCACGCGCCTCGCACTCGAACAGCAGAGGGAAGATCGCGGGATTACCCGCAAAGCTTCCATCCCAATAATATTCGCGGTCGACCTCGACGGCCTGCATCATCAGCGGCAGGCAGGTCGAGGCGAGTACGTGTTCGACGCCGAGCTCTTTGCCGGCGAAGACCTTGATCTTGGCGGTCTGCACGTCGGTGGCGCAAACAAACAGCTTAATCGACTGTTGCCGGCGAACGCGCTCGAAGTCGATCGTCTCCGCAAGCAAATCCTTGAGCGGGTTGAGGTTGAACGGATTCATCTGATAGGGAGACGCAAAGTAAGTCATCGACTCCATCAGCAGATATCCAGGCGAATGCTCGAGGCCGAAGTTAGGATTGGCCTTATCGAACACCGAGGGCTTGAAAACCCCGCTGGACGCGAGGGCGGACACTTTTTCCCAATACCGGCGCAGCGCTTTCCTGGCCGCTTCGCGGCCGCCTGCGGCCAAGCCCTCCGCCATCACCACGGCATTGACGGCGCCGGCGCTGGTCCCAGTGATGCCTTCGAAGGCCAGCCGTTCCTCCTCGAGCAGGCGATCGAGCACGCCCCAGGTGAAGGCGCCGTGGCTGCCGCCCCCCTGGAGCGCCAGGTTGACCACCTTCTGCCCCGCGGGCTTCGGCTCGGTGGTGGCCGGACCTGCTTCTTTTTCGGCAAAGTTCATCGCCGCAGTAAATCAAAATTTCGGCCCGGTAGCGAGCGCTTCGCCGCCGCTGCTGAGCGCCAGCCGTTGCGCTCGTCGTCTGCGAGCGACAGATCGCCCCGCCGTCACGAACCAAAACGCTGTGACCGCTTTAGTTCCGGAAAGCCCGCTGAAACGCGCAAGCAGCCTGGACGCTTCTTACCCGCGCACGTCTCGGCACGTTTCTCTTGCGCTACGCGTGCGCCTTGCGTTGCGGGTCGATGATACTCTCGAGCTTGCCGAGGACGCGCATGCAGGGCAGCACCTGGGCCAGGCTCCCATTCGGCTCGCGCTTGCCCTTGATCGCAGCGATGAACTCGCGATCCTCGAGCTCGATGCCATCCATGGAGACGTCGACCTTCGACAGGTCGATTTTCTGGTCTTTGCCGTCGGACAGATCGTCGTAATAGGCCTTGTAGGTGCCGTTGTCGCAGATGTAGCGAAAGAATGAGCCGATCGGCCCGTCATTGTTGAACGACAGCGACAGGGTCAGGATCGCGCCCGACGGCACCTTGGCGACGATGCCCATATCCATGGCAATGCCAAGCTGCGGATGGATCGGCCCCTGCACGGCGTAGCAATCCGAGATGGTTTCGCCGGTCTGATACTGGAACAGATCGATTGTATGGGCGGAATGGTGCCACAGCAGATGATCGGTCCAGCTGCGCGGCTGGCCGGCCGCATTCATGTTCTTCCTGCGGAAGAAATAGGTCTGCACGTCCATCTGCTGGATTTTCAGTTCGCCCTTCTCGATGCGCTTGTGCACCCACTGATGGCTGGGATTAAAACGCCGGACGTGCCCAGCCATGGCGACGACGCCGGTTTCCTTGGCGATGCGCACCAGCGCCTCGGCGTCCTCAACGCTGTCGGTGACGGGGATTTCGACCAGCACGTGCTTGCCGGCGCGCATAACCTGCTCGCCCTGGCGGAAGTGCATCTTGGTCGGGGTCGTGAGGATCACCGCGTCGGCACGCTTGATGCCCTCGGACAGGTCGCCGGTATAATGCGGAATGCCGTATTTCTTTGCCACTTCCGCGGTGGCGTCCTGATTGCCGCCGACCAGCGAAGTGATCTCGGCATCCGGAATGCGCTTGAGCGCATCGAGGTGCTTCTGGCCAAAAGCACCCTGCCCGGCGACGCAAATTTTCATTCCTAACCTCGGATGATTGTGGCCTTCGCGCGCGCCGCGGCGCGCCGGGCCGGCGCCTTGGCTTTGCCGGGGGCGGCGCGCTTGCCGGCTTTGCGCGCGGGTGCGCGGCGCCGTGCCGTGCGCGGCCGATTGGCGAGAATGATATGCCCGACCGCGGTGTTCGAGGCCGGCACCGTGTAAAAGCGATAGACCTCGTCGACCTTGTCGTCGAGCGCGCCGCGCATGATCAGCCACATCACCATCTCGATGCCTTCGGCGCCGGCCTCGCGCATGTAGTCGACATGCGGGATCCTGACGAGCTTCTGCGGATCTTTCGACAGATTATCGAGGAAGGCCTTGTCCCATTTGCTGTTGATCAGCCCCGCGCGCGGGCCCGAGATCTGGTGCGACAGGCCGCCGGTACCGAAGATCACGACCTTGAGGTCTTCCGGATAGGACTCCACAGCCTTCTTGATGGCGCGCCCCAGCATGAAGCAGCGATGGCCGGTCGGCGGCGGATACATCACCACATTGACCGCGAGCGGGACCACAGGGCACGGCCAGTGCGCGTTCTTGTCGACGTTGCCGAACAGAAGGTTCATCGGCACGGTCATGCCGTGATCGACTTCCATCTTGTTGCAAATCGTCAGATCGAATTCGTCCAGAATCACCGACTGCGCGATGTGCGAGGCGAGCGCCGGATAGCCCTGCACCACCGGCACCGGACGCGGCCCCCAGCCTTCGTCGGCCGGCGGGAATTCCGCGGCACAGCCGAGCGCGAACGTCGGAATCATCTCCACCGAGAACGCCGAAGCGTGATCGTTATAGACGATGATGGCGACATCGGGCTTGGTCTCGCGCATCCATTCCTGCGATTTCACGAAGCCCGAGAACACCCGCTTCCAATACGGCTCCTCGGTCTTACCGTTGTCGATTGCCGCGCCAATGGCCGGCACGTGCGACGAACCTATACCTGCGACGATCCTGGCCACGGCTTCACTTCCGTTTTGCTGACTTGTTTGCTGATTTGGATTTGGGTTTGAACTTGAGTTTGGACTTGGTCTTGGCAGCCACCGGCTTCTTCGCACCTGTTCCGCCGGCAATAAACTTCGACGGCACGTTCCTGCCCGTGCGCGACCGATTACCCTCGACCGAGCGGCCGCCGCCGAGCATCATCTTGGCATAATCATCCTGCGTGTTGCCGGTCATGACGGCTGCAAGGTGCTGGAAGGAATGCCCATCGGTGGCGCCAAGCTTGGCGGTAAAGTAGATGTTGCCGCCGAGTTCGAGCATGCGATTGTAATCGCGCTTGAGGATAGCCTCGGTCTGCTCCGGCGTCAGGTTGAACTTTTTCAGATATTCCGCCTCGTTGGCCTTGAAGGCGTTGCGGTTCGCTTCTTTCATCAGCGACATGCAGAACATGTTGATGCCGAAGCCCTCGCGCGAGCGCTCGGCATCGAACACGAATGTTCCGGGGATGTCGTCGTAATCGTGCTGTTCGCGGGCCATCGGCGTCTCTCCCGTTCGGCTTCACATATATAGCGCAGGAAAGCTTGGCAACGTAAGCAATACCTGCAGTCTCGAACCGTTCCAAGCTCGGAACGACGAGCGCCGTCACACCGTCTCCTGCAATATCTCCGTCAGCCGTTCCGGCATGTCGAGCATGATATCGTGGCCGCATGGCACTTCGTGGATGCGCCAATTCTTGGCGCGCGCGCGCGCCAGGCCGGCATCGAAATACGGGCTCGGGTAGCCCGCCGCCCGGATGTAGGCCTTGTTCGCAATCCGCTCGCGCGCGCCGGTGAGCGTCAGCTTCTGCAAGAAGCATTGGATCGGTTGCGGCGTGCATTGCGCATCGACCCAAGCGCGGTCCTTTTCATTGACCTTGAAGAACTCAGCGGGCCGCGGCCGCAGGGTAGTCGCGCCCTGGCTTGCCGCCGCCAGTATCGCCTCGCGCGGCCCTGGCGGCTGCATATCGACCACGGATTGCCCGCTTTCCGGCATGAATGCATCGAGCATCACGAACGCGGCTATCGATTTTTCCATTTGTTCGGCGACGCCGGAAATCACCATGCCGCCGTAGGAATGGCCGACCAGCACCACGTCGCTCAACTGCTGCCACTTCATCTCGTTGACGACATCGAGAATGTGGGTGCCGACATTGATATCGGGCGTCAGGAGGTGCGAGCGCTCCCCGAGCCCGGTCAGCGTCGGCGTGAATATCTCGTGGCCGTTGCCAACCAGCAGCCGGGCGACCCTCCGCCAACACCAGGCGCCGTGCCAGGCCCCGTGAACGAGAACGAACGTCGCCATGACTTCCGCCTAACTCCAATAAAGCCGCATTGGATTATCGACCAGGAGCGCCTGCTGCAAAACCGCCGTGGGGGCGATCTTGGGAATGTAATCGACCAGAACGCCGTCGTCCGGCGCCACCTTCTTCATGTTGGGATGCGGCCAGTCGGTGCCCCAGAGCACACGATCGGGGAAGCGCTCGACCAGCGCGCGGCCGAACGGCACCACGTCGTCATAAGGCGGCCCGGTGAGGCTCATGCGTTCCGGGCAGGTCACCTTCACCCACAAATTCTTGTGCCGCGCGAGCAACCGGTGAAAGCGCTGGTTCTCCGCGTGATCGACGCCTTTTTTCACGTCGGGCGTGCCCATGTGGTCGACGACGACGGTGGTCGGCAGCGCCGTGAAGAAGCTCTCAAGCTCCGGCAAATCCGCCATCTCGAAATAGACGACGATGTGCCAGCCGAGCTCTTCCACCCGTGCCGCGATGCGCTCCAGCACATCGCGCGGCGTGAAGTCGACCAGCCGCTTGACGAAGTTGAAACGCACGCCCCGCACGCCGGCCTTATCCATCCATTTCAGTTCGGCGTCGGTGACCTCCTCGCCGACAAAGGCGACACCCTTGGCGCGGCCTCGGGCGGCGTCCAGCGCATCGACCATCGCCCGGTTGTCCTTGCTGTGGCAGGACGCCTGCACAATCACGTTCTTGTCGAAGCCGAGAAAATCGCGCAGCGCGAACAGCTTTTCCTTGGGCGCGTCGCACGGGGTGTATTTGCGCTCCGGCGCAAAGGGAAATTTGTCTTCCGGACCGAACACGTGGCAATGGGCGTCGACCGCGCCCGCCGGCGGTCGGTATTTCGGCTTCGATGGATTGGGATGAAAGGGAATGTAACCGGGGCTCATCGGCATGCAAAAAGCGCCCTCTACTTGCGCAGTGCTCTAACCAACGACATCCAATCGTCACCCTCTCGATAGCCCTTGATCATTGCGCGTTCAGCGCCAGTTAGCTGTCGTGGGTGAGTCAGCTTGACGGTCCAAGGTCGAATAAGGGTTGCTCTAAAGCCGGTACGGTAATCGCCAGCTATGTGTTGCGAGGGCCGTCGGTCCCATAGAAGGCTAGTAACCTGCGACGGCCCAGGTGCTTTTTCATTGCCTTTGTTATTCCTGCTCTTGTAAGTCCAGCACTGCTTAGGGTCGAAGATTCCATGATCGTGCAGGCGTAGAGGCGCATCTGACCGACAGACAAGTGCGTAGTGTGATCTGGCCGGGCCGCTTCCACCCGTCACTAGGACATTTGCCGGTATCTGACCTTGGTCATCGTTTGTCGCCCATCCGTCCCACAGCCACACCACATCGGGAGCGGAGTCCTTCTTCTTCGGCGGCAGCAGCATTTTTGAAAATAGGACCGGCAGCGATAGGTCGTTCTCGAATGCAGCCCGTGCGGCATCGTCTCCAAGACTGGCGCCGAAACCCCACCAAAAGGTACCGCCGCCGTTTTTACGTTCGGCCTCCTTGCGCACGACAATTTGCTCTAGCGGCTCGCCAGCTTCGGCCTGCATCTTCGCCCAAACGAGCACATTCATTTAGGTTTAGCCTTGATCAAACCTTCTCCAGCGCCAGCGACACGCCCTGCCCAACGCCGACGCACATGGTGGCGAGCGCGCGCTTGCCGCCGCGCTTTTCCAGCCCATGCACCGCGGTCATTGCCAGCCGCGCACCGGACATGCCGAGCGGGTGGCCGAGCGCGATCGCGCCGCCATGCGGATTGACATGCTCAGCGTCGTCGGCGACGCCAAGCTGCCGCAGGCACGCCAGTCCCTGCGAGGCAAACGCTTCGTTGATCTCGATCAAATCGAAATCCGCGATCTTCAGCCCCAGCCGTTCCATCAGTTTGCGGGTCGACGGCACCGGGCCGATGCCCATGATGCGCGGCGGCACCGCCGCCGACGCCATACCGACGACGCGCGCGTGGGGTGTCAGCCCGTGCGCCTTCACCGCGTCTTCGCTGGCGAGAATGATGGCCGCGGCGCCGTCGTTGACGCCGGAAGCGTTGCCGGCGGTGACGGTGCCGCCATTGCGCACGATGGGCTTAAGCTTCGCCAGGTTCTCGAGTGTCGTATCGGGGCGCGGATGCTCGTCCTTGTCGACGATGATCGGGCCGGCCTTGCCTCCCGGCGCCTCGACCGGAACGATTTCCTCGGCGAAGTAGCCGGCGGCGGTGGCGCGGGCGGCGCGCTGCTGTGAGCGCAAAGCAAACCCATCCTGATCCCTGCGCGCGATCTGAAATTCCTCGGCCACGTTCTCGCCGGTCTCAGGCATGGAATCGATGCCGTACTGCGCCTTGAGCGCGGGATTGACGAACCGCCAGCCGATCGTGGTGTCGTAGATTTCGGCCGCGCGCGAGAATGGCTCGCTCGCCTTGCCCATCACGAACGGCGCCCGCGTCATCGACTCCACGCCGCCGGCGATGGCGAAATCCATCTCGCCAGCGCGGATCGCGCGCGCCGCGTCGCCGACGGCATTGAGCCCGGAAGCGCACAGCCGGTTGATGGTCACGCCGGGGATCGTATCGGGCAAGCCGGCCAGCAGCAGCGCCATGCGCGCGAGATTGCGGTTGTCCTCGCCGGCTTGATTGGCGCAGCCGAAGAACACCTCATCGAGCCGCGACCAATCAGCCTGAGAATTGCGCCCGACCAGCGCCCTTATGGGGGCCGCCGCGAGATCGTCCGTGCGCACCTTGGCGAGCGCGCCGCCGTAGCGGCCGATCGCGGTGCGCGCCGCATCGCAAATAAAGACCTCGCGCATTCGGTCTCTCCATGGGGCTAAACGGGGCGGGCCGCGGGACTAACGCGCCCTACCCTTAAGTCATGCGGCTCGATGATCGCGCCGCGTTCCTTTGGCGTATGGGATTATTTACGGCTCGGACCCGGCAGGGTCAAATGCGTCTGATGCGATCGATTTATATCGCGCCTTGACGCGGTTCGGCCGTCATGTCAGGCGGACTACGGATCGATGTTGACGACTTCGCTTTGAACGACGCGCCGTGTCGCGTGCAGCCAGTACCATGTCCGGGACGCTCGCCAAAAAACATTCAGCGCAAACTGAGCCGCCGCTGCGGCCGGTCCACCTTGGGTCGCCGGATGTGTTGGTCGAGCGCAGGGCCGACGGCGCGATCCTTATGCGTTCGCCGCACGCGCTGCAGCCTCATCCGCATAATCTCACGCAGCGGCTCGCGTACTGGGCGAAGGCCGCGCCGGAGCGCGTTTTCCTGGCACAGCGCGATGATACCGGCGCGTGGCGAATACTGACCTATGCAGCGGCCTTCGCCAGCGTCCGCGCCATCGCCGCGGCGCTGCTGCAGCGGAATCTTTCACCCGAGCGGCCGGTCGCTATTCTATCGGGCAACGACATCGAGCACGCGCTCCTCGGCCTTGCCGCCATGCATGTCGGCATTCCCTACGCGCCGATCTCGGTGCCCTATTCGCTCGTTTCGCAGGATTTCAAGAAGCTCAAGACCATCATCGACATTTTGACGCCGGGCCTGGTCTTCGCCGCGGACGGTACCGCATTCGCGCGCGCTATCGCCGCGACCGTGCCGCCCGGTGTGGAAGTGGTGGTCGGCGCCAAGCCGCCGAGCGATCGACCGGCCACATCATTTGCCGACTTGTCGAGCGCGCAACCGACCCCGGCTGTCGAGGCGGCGCACGCCAAGGTCGGTCCCGACACGGTCGGGAAAATCCTGTTCACGTCCGGCTCGACCGGCGAGCCGAAAGGCGTCATCAATTCGCAGCTGATGCTGTGCGCCAACCAGGCGATGGTGCGCGCGGCGCTTAGTTTTGTCGCCGACGAGCCTCCGGTCCTGCTCGATTGGCTGCCGTGGAACCACACTTTCGGCGGCAACCACAATTTCGGCATCGCGCTCTATAACGGCGGCTCGTTCTATATCGACGAAGGCAAGCCGATGCCGGGCGCGATCGACGCGACCGTACGCAACCTCCGCGACGTGGCGCCGACGATCTATTTCAACGTCCCGAAGGGCTTTGAGATGCTGCTGCCACATCTCGAAGCCGATGGCGCACTGCGCAAGACATTCTTCAGCCGGCTCAAAGTGCTGTTTTACGCCGGCGCGGGCCTGCCGCAGCACGTCCGCAACGGGCTCGAACGGCTGGCGGTCGCGACAACGGGCGAACGCATCATTTTTCTGTCGAGCCTGGGCTCCACGGAAACCGCTCCTTCCGCGCTGTCTTGCAGTTGGGAATCGGGCCATGCGGGCAATATCGGCCTGCCGCTGCCGGGCGTGGACCTCAAGCTCATTCCGCGCGACGACAAGCTCGAGGCGCGGCTTCGAGGCGTCAATATCACGCCGGGATACTGGCGCGCCCCAGCGCTCACCGCGGCCGCGTTCGATGAGGAGGGCTTTTATAAGCTCGGCGATGCGCTCAAATTCGAGGACCCGGCCGATCCGGCAAAAGGCTTGCTGTTCGACGGACGCCTGGCCGAAGATTTTAAGCTCGCGACCGGCACCTGGGTGAGTGTTGGACCGCTGCGCGCGGCATTCGTCGCCCATTGCGCGCCGCTGGTGCGCGACGTCGTTTTGGCCGGGCCGGATCGCGACGATGTCGCCGCGCTGATCATTCCGGATCTCGACGCCTGCCGCAAACTGGCGCCCGATCTTGCGCCCAACGTGTCCGCCACAGTCGTACTTGCCGACGGCCGCGTGCGCGACAAGTTCGCTCGGCTTCTCGGAGCGTTATCCGACCCGAGCCGCGGCACTTCTGCCCGCATCCGCCGCGCCATTCTGCTCGCCGAACCGCCATCGCTCGATGTCGGCGAGATCACCGACAAAGGATCGATCAACCAACGCGCGGTGCTCGCCCATCGCGCGGCTTTGGTGGAGACGCTTTACGCCGACCCGCCGGCGGCGAACGTGATCGTCGCCCCCTCCCTCCCCTCCCCCGCAAGCGAGGGAGGGTGGGGGCATACACAGCAAGCGAGTTGACCATGGATATTCGCGGACATGCAGCGATTGTTACCGGCGGCGGCTCCGGCCTTGGGGCCGCCACTGCGCGCATGCTGGCCGAGGCCGGCGCCAAAGTCGCCATCCTCGATGTGAATACTAAGGCCGCCGCCGAGGTCGCGATCGATACCAACGGCATCGCCGTTCATTGCGACGTGGCCGACAGCGCCTCTACCGAGGCGGCGGTCGCCAAAGCCGCCGCCGACCACGGCCCGGCGCGCATTCTGGTCAATTGCGCGGGTGTCGGCACGGCGAAACGCATCGTCGGCCGCGACGGTCCGCAGCCACTCGCCGATTTTGAGCGCATTATTCGCATCAACCTGATCGGCACGTTCAATGCGATGCGGCTTGTCGCAGCCGGCATGCAGGGGCTCGAACCGCTCACCGACGGCGAGCGCGGCGTGATCGTCTGCACCGCCTCGGTGGCGGCTTTCGATGGCCAGATCGGCCAGGCCGCTTACGCATCGTCGAAGGGCGGCGTCGTCAGCCTCATCCTGCCGGCGGCGCGCGAGTTCGCCCAGTTCGGGATCCGCGTCAACGCTATTGCTCCCGGCATATTCCTCACGCCGATGCTGCTCGGGTTGACCCCGGAGGCGCAGGAGAGCCTGGCCGCTTCGCTGCCGTTCCCGAAAAAGCTCGGCGATCCGTCGCAATTCGCCGCGCTGGTCCGCCACATGATCGACAACCGCTACCTCAACGGCGAAGTCGTCCGTCTCGACGCCGCCTTGCGCATGGCGCCGCGGTGAACCCGGACCGGAATGCTCGCCAACATCCGCAACACCCGAATCGAATGGTGCGACTGCGATCCCGCCGGGATCATCTTCTATCCGCGCTATTTCGAGATTTTCGACACGTCAACGACGGTACTGATCGAGCACGCGCTCGGCATGAACAAGATCGATTACCTCAAGACCTACGACTTCGCCGGGCACCCGCTGGTCGAGACCCGGGCGCGTTTTCGCCTGCCGACGCGGTTCGGCGACGAAGTGGCGATCGAGACGGCGCTCATCGAATGCGGCCGATCGAGCTTTAAAATCGAGCATCGGCTCAGCAAGGCCGGCGCGCTGATGGTCGAGGGTTTCGAGACCCGCGTTTGGGTGGTCCGCCACCCCGACGATCCCAAACGCATAAAGTCGCAGCCGATCCCGGCCGAGGTGCTTGCGCGTTTCAGACGCAGTGGCGCCTGAGCTTGGAGGCTTGCCGGCGCGGCCCGCGACTGTGCTAAAAACTCGGCGCAAGCAGGAGCCATACCCCCCATGCGGATTGATGCGTACACCCACTTTTTCCCGAAGAAATTCTTCGAAAAGCTCAACGAAGTCGCCGGCGACTACAAGGACATGGGCAAGCGGGTACGCTCGCTGCCGGCGCTCTACGACATCGATGTCCGTAAGAAGATCGTCGACGGCCACAAAGACTACCAACAAATTCTCTCCTATCCGCAGCCGACCATTGAAAAATTCGCCAAGCCGGCGGACATCGATGCGTTCTGCCGCATCATCAACGATGGTTTCGCCGAATTGTGCGCAAAGGAGAAGGATCACTTCCCGGGCTGGGTCGCCCAGATCTCGCTCGCAGCGCCGGATGCCGGCGTCGCCGAGGCGGAGCGCGCGATCAAGACGCTCGGCGCGCTCGGTGTGCAGGTCCATACCAACGTCGCCGGCAAACCGCTCGATCGCCCCGAGTTCCTGCCATTCTGGGATAAGATGAACGAGCTTGGCGCGCCGGTCTGGCTGCATCCGACCCGCGGCGCCGAGACCCCGGACTATATCAGTGAGGACAAATCGCTCTACGAGATCTGGTGGACGTTCGGCTGGTCCTACGAGACCGCGACCGCGATGGCGCGGCTGGTGTTTTCCAAGATCATCGACACCCATCCGAACCTGAAAATCATCACCCATCATTTCGGCGGCATCGTTCCGATGCTCGAAGGCCGGCTTGGCCCGGGAAACGACGTGCTCGGTTCGCGCACCTCGGACACGGATTACGTCGCGCTGCGCAAAGGCCTTAAGAAACGCGTGCTCGACTATTTCAAGCAGGATTTTTGGGCCGACACCGCCGTGTTCACCGCGGAACCGGCGACCAAGGCCGGCATGGACTTCTTCCCGCGCGACAAGATCGTGTTCGCCTCCGATTGCCCGTTCGATCCCGAGGGCGGGACGTTGTACCCGCGTGAGACCCTGCGCATCCTGGACGAACTCAATCTGTCGAAAGCCGACCAGGACAAGATTTACTTCAAGAACCTCGAAGCAGTCACCGGGCGTAAATTGGTGAAGTCGTGATGAAGCCCTAATGACGAGCGGAAAGTGGCACCGAGGAGCGAAGCAATGAAGCGATGGCTTGCCGCACTGGTCGTTACAATCCTCTGGGTCGGAACGTTCGCCGCCGCAGCGCGGGAGGCTCCGCTCCTTTCACCGGCGCAACTTCATAAAATACTGAAGTTCCTCGATACGATCGGCGCAAAAGAGGAGTTTCCCGCGCCGACGGCCCAGAACCTCGGCTTGTCGGACAACCCAAACCAGGTGCTCCCAATCACCTCGGTCGTGACTGCCGACCATCGCGTTTACTTTTGCCGCAGCCGATTAAATCCAAACGACTACATCATTTGGGTGCGCGACGCGGACCAGACCTCCTCCTATATGTTCGCCACCCGCGCCGATCTTAAGCTGAGGCGCGCTTTGTACCTGCGGATCAACGACTTTCCTCAAACTCAGGACAGCAATTCTCCGCAAGTCCAAGCCATGTACGATGAGGCACTGACGGCCTTGGCCAAGGATGTGGATCAGAACGCGCCACACTGAGAACCGCTGCAAACGAAAGCGGAGTTCAAATTAAAGCGCCGGGTGGCGCCCTGTTCCTTGCCTCGCTTCACCCCGTTTCGTATGGTTCAGCAATGGTTCTTTCGGCGCCCGATCCCGCCGTCGACGGCGCGGTGACCCAGGAGCTCTTTCGGCGGGTCATGGCCTCGTTCGTGACCGGCGTTACCGTCGTCACCACGCAGGTTCGCGGCGAGGTCCGCGGTATGACCGCCAATGCGTTCATGTCGGGCTCGCTCGATCCTCCCTTGTGCGTGATCTCCGTCGGCACCAAGGCCCGCATGCACGCCTTCCTGCTGGAAGCCGGCCATTTCGGCGTGAATATTCTTGCGCGCGGTCAGGAACCCCTGATCAATCACTTCGCCGGCCGTCCCAGCGAGAACGTCGATGTCAAATACGAATACGCCGGCGATACGCCGCTATTCGCCGGCGCCAACGCAACAATCGCCGCCACAGTGACCGCACGGCATCCCTGCGGCGACCATTCGCTCTTCGTCGGGCATATTTTCGCTCTGCGACATGCCGACAGCCTGTCCCCGATCGTGCTGCACGTCGGCCGACTCGCGTCGCTCCTACACTCGCACCAACAAACAATCTGGCCGACGCTGGATTTCTGGTAAGGCCAACATCGCCAGAGAATCAGCGCGCAAATCGGCCATTTCAGTACCTCGTCCTGCCCCGTATTTGGTCGACTGAAACGACCCGCCCCGCCGAATAACCCATTGACTTTCTTAATTTATTAAACACGCCGCCCACAGTTTCGTGATATTTTTGCAACTACTGCAGCAGAAATGACCGTTTCCCCCGCCGCAAGCGCGTCAAACCATTGCATTCTTCGGCCGATTGCACGACCCTCCGGCCAGTTGGCAGGTCGTGCCGACGAGTTAAGCACCATGCGGGAATTTTACGCAGGTCTTGGGGACACACACGCGGAGGGGCAAATGACCCGACTGAAAAAGATAGTGCTGGGCGGTCTTGCAGCGCTCGCCATTGGTGGCGTGGCAAGCTCTGCTTCGGCCATGGAATCCGGAACGTTCCAAAATCGTTTGAACGGCGCCACCGTTGGCCTGCCATTGGGCGCACTGCCGCCTCCTGGCCTATACTCCGGCCTGGAAACGGCCTACCTCGGTTGGCCCGGCCATGGCACCGGCAACCAAGCCCCGGGGCTTGATCTGCCAGCGATCGCACAAGCAGTGCCTTTGCTGTATGTACCTGGCTGGAATTTCTTGGGCGCCAACTATGCCATGTCGGCTGTCATCGCGTTCTATACGTTCACCGTGTTGCCGACCAACAACATAAACGAACCCCAAGCTCCGATCGGTTGGGGCGCCGAAGTTGCCAACCCGTTGTGGAACCCGATCACTCTGTCGTGGAACCTGGGCGGCGGCTGGTTTGTCAGCGCAGGCTTCAACTTCATGGCGCCGATCGGTACGCGCTATGTTGGAACGCCGAACCCCGATTACTGGACCTTCGAGCCGACCTTCGCGGTTTCGTACCTGGCGAACAACTGGGTGCTGTCCGCGAACTTCTTCTATGACATTAACACCGCCTCGGCTGGCACCTGTTGCGTGGGCGCTACCATAACCAGCGGCGATGCGCTGTACGGCGACTTCACGGCCGCCTACAAATTCGGCAAGTGGGAGATTGGTCCTGTTGCCTACTTTGAAGCGCAGACGACCTCCGACAGCGGCTGTCCCGTCGCGGCTGTTTGCGGCAACTTGCGGAACTTCGCGGTTGGCGGCTTGGTCGGCTACGACTTCGGCCCGGTCGACCTGCAAGTGTGGGTGACCGACAGCGTGTCCAGGGATAACGCCATCGACGGTCTGGACGTCTGGACCCGGTTGGGCTTCCGGATCTGGGCCCCCGAGGCTCCGAAACCGCTGGTCGCCAAGAACTGACATGACGGTAATGTAGCAACGGCCTGATTAGACCTGCCACGGCCCCGCGGATGTTCCGCGGGGCCTTTTTCTTTTGGCGATTTTGTTTGCTATGCATTCCACCCGCGGCGCCGCTTCAGCGGACCGCGCGGATTGTCGAGCATGCGATGAAGTTGTCGCTGATACCCAGCCGGCTATGTTGTGGCCATGTCGATTGCTAACTTGTACCCGCCGGCCGCGGCACCCGCTGCGGCGCCGCGCCACGACTGGACCCGCGCCGAGGTGCGCGCGCTATTTGATCTGCCGCTCGCCGAGTTGATCTTTCGCGCCCAGAGCGTTCACCGCGAAAATTTCGATCCGGCCGCGGTGCAGGTTTCGACGCTGCTTTCGATCAAGACCGGCGGCTGCCCGGAAGACTGCGCCTATTGCCCGCAGAGTGCGCAGTACGAGACCGGCGTGCGCGCGGAAAAGCTGATGCCGCTCGAAGCGGTGCTGGCGGAGGCCCGTGCCGCCCGCGAGGCCGGCGCCAGCCGCTTCTGCATGGGCGCGGCCTGGCGTTCGCCCAAGGAGCGCGACCTCGAGCAGGTCTGCACCATGGTCGAAGGGGTTAAGGCGCTGGGGCTTGAGACCTGCGCCACCCTCGGGATGCTGACCGCAGCGCAGGCGCGAAAGCTCAAGAACGCGGGGCTCGACTATTACAATCACAACCTCGACAGCTCGCCCGAGTTCTACGGAAAGATCGTTACCACGCGCACCTATGACGACCGTCTCGAAACACTCGAACACGCGCGCGCCGCCGGCATCAACGTTTGCTGCGGCGGCATCGTCGGCATGGGCGAGACGCGCGAAGACCGCGTCGGCATGATAGCGACGCTCGCTAGCCTGCCGGCGCACCCGGAGTTGGTGCCGATCAACATGCTGGTCCGGGTCGCCGGTACCCCGCTCGCGGATGCGCCTTCGCTCGATCCGATCGAGTTCGTGCGCACCATCGCCGCGGCCCGCATCACCATGCCGCGGTCGACGGTGCGGCTCTCGGCCGGCCGTGAGGCCATGAGCGAGGAGGCGCAGGCTTTGTGTTTCCTCGCCGGAGCCAATTCGATTTTCTACGGGCCGAAGCTCCTCACTACACCCAACCCCGAGCAGAGCCGGGACCGGGCGCTGATGGATCGGCTCGGCCTATCGCCGATGCGCTAGAGACCGGCCGGGCCGCCTTACTTCTTGGCGGCGCGCATCACGTGATAGCTGAGCTCGCCCGGATCGGTGAGATCCGGCACCTTCCAGCCATCGAGATCGTATTCCGCCATGCAGTCCTCGGCGAAGCCCTTGAAGCGGTCGGCATTGCCGGAGGCTTGCGCGCCGAACAGGCAGTAGCGGCGGATTTCTTCGGTGGAGCCGCCGTAATTGATCTCGTAGAGCTCGTGGCGGCCGCCGAACTCCGTCGCCATGCAGTCCCACAGAAGCTTCATCAGCTTGACGCGCTCTTCGGCCTTGTAGCCGTTGGAACCGCGCATGTAGCGGTCGATATACGGGCGGATTTCGGCGTTCTTGAAATCGTTAGCGTGGGAGTTGAGATAGATGAGCCCCGACGCGACGGTCTGCTCGATGATGTATTTGACCTTGGTGTAGGCGATGGTGGCAATGATCTGATAGGCGTTGCCCGGGTCCATATTGGGCAGCACGTAATCGCCGATCCAGGGCTTGGGATCGCGCACCATTGCGTCCGACAGCGCCCAGAACAGATTGCGCCAGGCGATGACTTCGCCGACATTGGCCTGCACGCCGCGGTAATCCTTGGTCCCGGATGCCTCCACCGCCTTTAGCAGCAGGCCGGCGATGAAATCGAGCTTCACCGCCAGCCGCGTGCAGCCGTGGACGACAAAGCGCGGCAGAAATCCGGTGCGCGGGAAAAAATTGTTGGCCTTCTCCATGTCGCCATAGACGAAGACGTTCTCCCAGGGCACCAGCACCTTGTCGAGAATGAAAACAGCATCGTTCTCGTCGATCCGGCTCGACAGCGGATAATCAAACGGGCTGCCCATCGCCGTCGATGTCATCTCGTACGAAGTGCGGCAAATAAACTTCACCCCCGGATGATTGGTCGGGACCATGAACACCACGGCGAATTTCTTGTCCTGAACCGGGATGAGCCCGTGATGGGCGACGAAGGTGTAATTAGTCAGCACCGACCCCGTCGCCACGACCTTGGCGCCGGACACGACGATGCCGGCGTCGGTTTCCTTCTCCACGTGACAGCAGATGTCGCCGACTTCGCTCGGCGGCCGGTCGCGATCGACCGGCGGATGGATGATGGCGTGGTTGACGAACGGAACGCGCTCCTGGCTGAATTTATACCAGCGTTTCGCGTTGTCCTGATACGGCGCGTAGAACTCGGAATTGGCGCCGAGGGTCGCTAGAAAGGACGCCTTGTAGTCGGGTGAACGGCCCAGCCAGCCGTAGGTGATCTTCGCCCATTCGGCGATGGCGCTGCGCCCGGCCAACAGATCGTCGAGCGATTTCGGCGCCTTGAAGAAAGCATGCGTCTTGCCGCCGTTGCCGGTGTCGGTCGGCACCATGATCTTGTCGGCGTGCTTCGGATCGTGCAGCGCGTCGTAAAGCCTCGCCACCATGCGCGCGGTGTTGCGAAACGCCGGATGCGTCGTCACGTCCTTGACGCGCTCGCCGTAGATGAAAACGGTGCGATCGTCGCGCAGCGAGTCGAGATATTCGTTTCCGGTCTGCGGCGTCGTGGCGCCGGCTTTGCCGGCCTTGGCCGATTTGCCGGCGCCCGCATCCTTGCCGTCCTTGACCGCTACGCTCATGACGCTCACCCCTTTTTCGTTTCATCCAATCGTTTGTTGTTCGATAATCGAACTATCGTCCGATATTCGGCGCTATGCGAACGATACTCGGCGAGCCACGGTCAAGCAAGATGCGGAAATGACTCCGCGCCCTACACGACGGACGCTGAAATCTCCGCGGCGACCGCGCGCAAGCGCGGCAAAAAGCGGTCGCGCATTTCGTTGCGCGTGGTGCGCGTCGAATGAGTGCTCAAATTGAGCGCTGCGACCGCCTGGCTGTTGCGGTCGACGATCGGTACCGCGATCGAGCGCAAGCCGCGTTCCAGCTCCTCGTCGACAATGGAAAATCCTTGCGTGCGATCTTCCTGCACGCGGTCGAACAGCGCCTGGATGTCGGTGATCGTCGACGGCGTAAAGGCGTCGAGCCGCAACGACATCAGTCGCCGCCAAATTTCCGCGTGGTCGAGAAAACCGAGCTGCACCCGCCCGAGCGAGGTGTGGAAGGCGGGTAGCCGCGTGCCCACCGCGAGCGTCACCGACATAATGCGTCCGGCCGGAATGCGCGCGACGTAAACGATTTCGGTTCCCTCGAGGATCGCCGCCGAGCACGATTCGTGGAACTGCTCGCTGAGCTGCCGCATCAGCGGCGTCGCCTGCTCGATCCAGTTCTGGGTCGCGAGATAGGTGAAGCCCAGCTTGAGAATGCTCGATGAGAGCGAGAACTGCCGGCCGCTTTGCGCGACATATCCAAGCTCGGTCAGGGTGCGCAAGATGCGTCGCGCTGTCGCCCGAGACAGTCCGGTCGCTTGCGCTGCTTGCGACAGCGTCATGGTCGGCCGTGCTTTGTCGAATGTTCCCAACACAGCGAGACCCTTGGCCAGCGTCGCCATGAACTCCTTGTCCTGAGGCCTTTTGTTCATAGCGTTCCGACCACCAATCATTCCCGCGGCAGCGCCTTGGCAATTGACAGAAATCCGGCTCTCAGCAACAATACCTTATAGCGAACCTTCGTTCGATAATCGAACATAACGAACTGCGCCGGCTGGTGCAAGTCGAAGGTTTCGCCGAGGAGTGAACGCCTCTGGCACGGCCCGATTCCGGGCGGCGTGCCGAACCGGACAGGGAGGACGGCATGGCGAAGGTATCAGACAGGTTTCGCGTGAATCGCCGCGGCTTCATGAAGGCGTCGGCGGCAACCGGCGCGGCACTCGCCGCAGGTTCCGTATTTGCACCGGCGGTGCGCGCCGCACAGAGCCTCAAGCTCGGCTATGTCAGCCCGCAGACCGGACCGCTCGCGGCGTTTGCCGAGGCCGACAACTTCGTCATCTCCAACTTTCTCAACACGGTGAAGGGCGGCGTCAAAGTCGGCACCGCGACGCTCCCGGTCGAGGTCGCCGTCAAAGACAGCCAATCCAATCCAAACCGCGCGGCCGAAGTCGCCAAAGAATTGATCGTCGGCAACAAGATCGATCTGATGCTCGTGGCTTCGACTCCGGAGACCACCAATCCGGTCTCCACCCAATGCGAGATCGAGGAGGTGCCCTGCATTTCCACGGTCGCGCCCTGGCAGCCGTATTTCATCGGGCGGCAGGCCGATCCGGCCGGCGGCCCGCCGGCCTGGAAGCCGTTCAACTACACATATCACTTCTTCTGGGGCCTCGAAGACGTGATCGCTGTTTTCACCAACATGTGGGGACAGGTTAAGACCGACAAATCCGTCGGCGGCCTGTTTCCCAATGACGGCGACGGCAACGCCTGGGGCAGCAAGCAGGTCGGCTTCCCGCCGGTGCTGGACAAGCTCGGCTATACGCTCACCGACCCCGGCCGTTATCAGAACCTCACCGATGATTTCAGCGCGCAGATCGCCGCGTTCAAGAAGGGCAATTGCGAGATCATCACCGGAGTGATGATACCGCCGGACTTCACGACGTTCTGGAACCAGGCCTCGCAACAGGGCTTCAGGCCCAAGGTCGCCTCGATCGGCAAGGCCATCCTGTTCCCGGTCGCAGTCGAAGCCTTGGGCAAGAACGGCAACAATCTTTCCTCCGAAGTCTGGTGGTCGCCGAACCATCCGTTCAAGTCTTCGCTCACCGGACAGTCGGCAAAGCAGATTGCCGATGCCTATCAACAGGCCTCGGGCAAGCAATGGACCCAGCCGATCGGCTTCGTGCACGCGCTATTCGAGCTCGCCGTCGACGTGGCCAAGCGCTCGGGCAATGTCGGCGACAACAAAGCTATGGTGAAGGCGATCGCCGCGACCAAGCTCGATACCGTGGTCGGACCGATCGCCTGGGACGGCAAGAACCTGCCGCCGTTCGCCGCAAAGAATATCGCCAAGACGCCGCTGGTCGGCGGCCAATGGCGGTTGCGTAATGGCAACAAATACGACATCGTCATCACCGACAATAAGACCGCGCCGGAAATTCCGGTCGGCGGCAAGATGGAGCCGATCGGCTAGGCGTTGGATTGCTCGATCTGCAAGGCGGTGACGTCCGATCGGCATGAGATGAAATAAAAGCGTCGGCCCGGCCGGGCCGGCGCGCGGCGGACGGTGGCGTGATCCTCAGGTTGGATAAGTTGACGAGATCATTCGGCTCGCTCAAAGCCGTCGACGACGTCCAGCTTGAGGTCGCGCAGGGCGAAGCGCTCGGCATCATCGGACCGAACGGCGCCGGCAAATCGACGCTCTTTAATCTCATCACCGGCTTGCTTAAGCCGGATGCCGGCTCGATCCGGTTTGACGGGCGGGACATCACAGAGGCGCCGCCGCGCGTGCGCTGCATCGCCGGCATCGGGCGCTCGTTTCAGATTCCGCATCCGTTCGAGAACCTCACCGTGTTCGAAAATCTGCTGGTCGCCGCGATTCATGGCCGCCGGCAACGCGAGCCGCAGGTGGTCGATGCGTGCGGCGGCATTCTCGAACGTACCGGCCTCATCGCTTTCGCCAATCGTCGCGCCGGCACGCTCAATCTCCTGGGACGAAAGCGCCTCGAACTGGCGCGCGCGCTGGCGAGTGCGCCGCAGCTACTTCTGCTCGACGAAATCGCCGGCGGCCTGACCGAGGCCGAATGCGCCGAGCTCGTGCAGTTGATCCGGGACATCAGACAATCCGGCGTCACCATCGTATGGATCGAGCACATCGTGCATGCGCTCCTCGCGGTCGTTTCCCGATTGGCGGTGCTGAACTTCGGGCGCAAGATCGTCGAAGGCGAGCCGCGATCGGTCATGGGCTCGGACGAGGTCAGGGAGATCTATATGGGCATTGCGGCGTGACGCACGCGGGCGGGGCGGTACTGGAGACCCGCGAACTGACCGCCTTTTACGGCGACTTCCAGGCGCTTTTCGGCATTACATTCGTTCTCGACGAGGGCGAGACGGTCGCCATCATCGGCGCCAACGGCGCCGGGAAATCCACCTTTCTGAAGGCGATTGCAGGATTGCTGACGCGCCCGGCCGCAGCGGTGCGGCTTGACGGCCGCGATATCGGAACGCTGCCGGCTTACGAGATCGTCAAGCTCGGCATCGCGCTAGTGCCGGAGGGCCGGCGGCTCTTCTCTTCGCTCTCGGTCGAAGAAAATCTGCTGGTCGGCGCCTATGGCCGGCGCACCTCAGGTCCGTGGAACCTCGCCGCGGTTTATCAGCTGTTTCCCATGCTGCGCGAGCGGCGTCACACACCCTCGACGGCGCTCTCCGGCGGCCAGCAGCAGATGGTCGCGGTCGGCAGAAGCCTGATGTCGAATCCACGCATCCTGCTCTGCGACGAACTCAGTCTCGGCCTCGCACCGATTGTCATCCGCGACATCTATACGGCGTTGGCGGAGATCAAACTGCGCGGCACCAGTGTGGTCCTGGTCGAGCAGGATCTTGTCCATGCCATGTCGGTAGCCGACCGGGCTTATTGTTTTCAGGAAGGCCGGGTGAGCCTCTCGGGCCGTCCGGCAGAGCTGACCCGGGACGCCATTCACGCCGCCTATTTTGGATTGTGAGCGATGCTCGGCTGGGTCGACACCATTCTGCAAGGCGTGCTGCTCGGCGGACTCTACTCGCTGTACGCCACCGGCCTTTCGGTCATCTTCGGCATCATGCGCCTGGTCAACCTGGCGCACGGCGACCTGATCGTGCTCGGCGCTTTTTTGATCCTGACGCTGACCACGGCGGGAGTGCCGCTGATCGTCGCCGTCGTGATCGTCGTGCCGCTGATGTTCGCCGCCGGCTACGCGCTGCAATCCGTCCTGCTCAATCGGGCGCTCGGCCGCAATATTCTGCCGCCTTTGCTGATCACCTTCGGGCTGTCGATCATCGTGCAGAACGGTCTGCTCGAGACCTTCTCCGCCGACACGCGTTTTCTCAACGTCGGCCCGCTGCAGAGCGCTTCGCTGCCGCTGGGCGGCGGCATCGCGATCGGGGTCATGCCGCTGATCTGCCTCCTGGCGGCGATCGCCGCCATCTTGCTGCTCAACGGCGTTTTCTACCGGACCGCGGTCGGCCGGGCATTCCGCGCCACGTCCGACGACGTCGAGATCGCCCAGCTCATGGGCATCAACAACAAGGCAATCTATGCGCTGACCATGGGGATTGCGCTTGCCGTCTGCGCCGTCGCCGGATTCTTCCTCGGCGCCCGTGCCAATTTCGATCCCAGCATCGGCCCGGCGCGTCTGCTTTATGCCTTCGAGGCGGTTATTATCGGCGGCCTCGGCAGCCTGTGGGGAACGCTCGCCGGCGGCATCGTCGTCGGATTGGCGCAGACGATTGGCGCCCACATCGATCCCGAATGGCAGATTCTTTCCGGCCATGTCGCGTTCCTGATCGTGCTGGTGATTAGGCCGCGTGGTCTGTTTCCGCGCGCGGTGGATTGAGAGCCGCGGGACGCAAATGGGGGAAATGAGCCCGAACGTTCTTGGCGCCGGCCGTAGTCACGGCTCGCGGTTTGCCGTGGCGACGGCGACGCGTGCATCAACGGTCATGGCGCTTCTCGCCATCCCCGCCATCCTTATTCTGCTCGCCATGCCGGCATTCGCGAGCCGGGCGATGCTGCAGGAGTTGTTCTACGTCTTTACGATGCTCGCGCTCGCGCAATTGTGGAATCTGCTGGCCGGGAGTGCGGGCTTGATTTCGGTCGGCCAGCAGGCCTTCGTCGGCGTTGGCGCTTACGCGCTGTTCGCGTTCACCGTCCCCGCGGCGTTCGATCCGATGCTCGCGATCGTGTTGGCCGGCGCCGTCGCCGGACTGGTCGCCGTCCCGGCGGCGCTGATCGTGTTCCGCCTGCGCGGCGCTTATTTCGCCATCGGCACCTGGGTCGTCGCCGAGGTCTGCCGGCTGATCCTGGCGCAGGTCAAGCAACTGGGCGGCGGCACCGGAACTTCGCTGCCAGCAGATGTCGCCAGCTCCATGGTCGGTCTCGATTTCGTCCGCAACCTGTTTGCTGTCCGCGGTCCGGTCGCGCGCGACATCCTGGCCTATTGGCTCGCTCTCCTCCTCGCGGTCGGCACGTTCGTGCTGGTCTATCGCTTGTTGCGGTCGCGCTACGGCCTTGCGCTGTCCGCCATCGGCGACTCCGAAGCCGCCGCCGAGAGCACCGGCGTCGATGTCTTCCGTACCAAGCTCTTGATCTACGTCGCGACTGCTATCGCGACCGGCATGGTGGGCGCGCTGATCTTCCTGCAGAAGGCGAGGATCTCGCCGGATGCTGCCTTTTCGCTCATCGATTGGACCGGCTACGTCATTTTCATCGTGGTTATCGGCGGGATCGCGACCATGGAGGGCCCAATCATCGGCGTGGCGATTTTCTATCTGCTGCAATATTATCTGGCCGCGCTCGGGTCTTGGTATCTCATCATCCTCGGCGCGCTCGCCATTCTGCTCATGCTGTTTGCGCCGGCCGGAGTTTGGGGTCTGATCTCGCGTACCTTCGACATCAGCCTGTTTCCGGTTCGACGCCGATTGATCGTGCGGCCGAGCGCAGCGCACGAGAAGAAAACCGAAAACTGAAGGCAACATCCGGGACTTTTCCGGGAGAGCGATGCCGCAATATTTTCTTCAGAGCGCGCCGGGTCCCGGCGGTTCACTTGAGCTGGTATTGTTCGCAGGACAGGAATTCGATATAGCGTGCCGTATATCACGGTGCGCCAATCGCTCTGGTTGAATGCGTCACCGCAATCGTCCGCCACCAAGGCGGACGCAGGGAGGAAAATAAAATGAACGTTCCGGCACCGAAATTCCTGATTGAGAAGACCTGGGAAGGCCGCGTGTTCGGCACCGGATGGCGCAATGCCGCGGGCGGATCGCTGGACGTGCTCGAGCCCGCGACCGGCAACAAGATCACCAGCGTCGGCAATGCTACCGCCGCCGATGTGCGTCAGGCGGCCGCCGAAGCGCGCGCCGCACAGCCGGCCTGGGCCGCCACGCCGTACGAGGAGCGCGCCGCCATCCTGCGCAAGGCTGCCCGGATCTTGGAAGAAAACCAGGAGGAACTGATCCCATGGATTGCGCGGGAAACCGGCGGCATTCCGGCCAAAGCGGGTTTCGAAATCCATCTGGTGACAGAAGGCCTCTATCGCTCGGCCGCCATGTGCACCGAACCGCAAGGCGTGGTGCTGCCGTCCAATCCCGGCCGCATCAGTATCGCCCGCCGCGTGCCGCGCGGCGTCGTCGGCATCATTTCGCCGTTCAACTTCCCCCTGATCCTTTCCATGCGCGCCGTGGGGCCGGCGCTCGCGACCGGCAACACCGTGGTTCTGAAACCGGACCCGCGCACGGTCATGACCGGCGGATTTATTATCGCCCGGGTATTCGAGGAAGCCGGCCTGCCCAAGGGCGTGCTCCACGTCCTGCCCGGCGGCGTCGAAGCGGGCGAGGCGATCTGCACCGACCCCAACATCGCCATGGTGTCATTTACCGGCTCGAGCAATGTCGGCCGCCGCATCGGCGAGCTCGCCGGCAAGCATCTCAAGAAAGTGCAGCTCGAACTCGGCGGCAAGAACGCTGTGATCGTATTGGAAGATGCCGATCTCGATGCGGCGACGTCCGCGATCGCGTTCGGCGCGTGGTTCCACCAGGGTCAAATCTGCATGACCACGGGCCGCATCCTGGCCAAAGACAAAATCGCCGCGTCGCTGACCGCGAAGCTCGTCGCCAAGGCCAACCACCTGCCGGTCGGCGATCCGCTGGGACAGGTGGCGCTCGGACCGGTGATTTCGAAAGCGCAGGTCCAGCGCATCGACGGCATCGTCAAGGAGTTGGTGGCGGCCGGCGCCAAGCTCGAGGCTGGCGGCACGTTCGAGGGACCGTTCTATCGCCCGACCGTGCTGACTGGCGTGAAGCCGGGAATGCGCGCCTTCGAAGAAGAGATTTTTGGGCCGGTAGCGGCGATCACGTCGGTCGCCAGCGACGATGAAGCCGTGACGCTCGCCAACCAGAACGAGTACGGTCTCTCGGCCGGCGTATTCTCGGCCGATGTCGGACGCGCACTTGCGATCGGCAATCGCGTCAATACCGGACTTCTGCACATCAACGACCAAACCGTGGCCGACGAACCACACGTGCCTTTCGGCGGATCGGGAGCCTCCGGCAACGGAACACGCATCGGCGGGCCGGCCAGTTGGGACGAATTCACCCAGTGGCAGTGGGTGACGATCAAGGAAAGGCCGAATCCCTATCCGTTCTGAGCCGATCGAAGGCGCGACAAGCCGACTGGGCTTTGCCGATGCGGATGTTCGGCTTGACGGTTATGCCGCGCTCGCTGTCCGAGGCCGCGTCGTTGATGCGCTCGAACGGGTAGAACTTCGTCAGCAATTTGCCATCGTCATGTAGGACCGGCGTGTGGATGATCGCGCTCAACGCATTCGGCTCCGAAGACCGTCGCGCCTATAACTTTTTTGTTTCTTGTCGTGAAGGCTCCGTGCCGGCGCCGGCATTATGAGAACGTTAGGGATCATTTGAAACATTGACGGCGTCGAGAATGTAAATCTGGAAGACTGAAATGGCGGATAAGATCATGATGACGGCGGCGGCGGGAGCTATCCTTCTCGCGGCCACGGCGGTCGCTTCGGCACAACAGCGCGCCATCCCGCAGGATCGCTATCACGGCGGCTACGGCTACTACGAGTGTCCGACCTACGGTCAAAACGACTACCCGGTGCCACCACCGCTCGTGCCGGGATCTAATGATGACGCGTCGGCGTCTTGTTACAACAATCTGTGGAACCCGGGTCCTTATTACAGCCTCTGGAACAACTGGACCAATGAGCACGGCTGGAACAGGTGGAATGTCGGCGATTAGCCGGTGTACACCCGGCAGCCAACAACGGCCGGGCTCCTACGCCGGCATCATTTGGGAAGGCATCCCGCCATTCAGCGTGAAGAGTCGACGCTGACCGCCTGACCTTTCGCTCTCGTCGTTTTTGCTTGTTTCGACAATGGCCGCTTGGCCGTTGCCGCCGCAGTAGCGCGTTCGCTAATTAGGCGCCGCGTTTCATTCCAAACTGGCGTCTGCTAGCGTCGGCGGCCATGGACGCCGCGCCGCCCATCATGATCGACAACTCCGGAGCTTTACCGGAAGGCGGCCGCATCACGCCGATGATGGAGCAATACATCGAGATCAAGGCGGCCAATCCGGATTGCCTGTTGTTCTACCGGATGGGCGATTTTTACGAGCTGTTCTTCGACGACGCCGAAGTCGCCTCGCGCGCGCTTGGTATCGTGCTGACCAAGCGCGGCAAGCATTTTGGCCGCGATATTCCGATGTGCGGCGTGCCGATCGAGCGCGCCGACGACTATCTGCATCGGCTCATCGCGCTCGGCCATCGCGTCGCCGTGTGCGAGCAGCTCGAAGACCCGGCGGAGGCGCGAAAGCGCGGCGCCAAGAGCGTCGTTCGCCGCGACGTGGTGCGGCTGGTGACGCCCGGCACGTTGACCGAAGACTCACTCCTCGACGCCAAAAGCAACAACTACCTGCTCGCATTGGCGCGTGCGCGGACGACTTCCGATGAGGACCGGTTCGCGCTCGCCTGGATCGATATTTCGACCGGCGAGTTTAGCGTCGGCGAATGCGACCGGGCCACGCTCGCGGCCGAGATCGCCCGGATCGAGCCAGGCGAGATCATCGTTTCGGATGCGTTCTATTCCGACCCGGAATTCGCGCCCTACCTGCGCACGCTGCCGGCAGTCACGCCGCTGACCCGCGATGTCTTCGACGGCGCCACGGCAGAGCGCCGCCTGGCGTCGTTCTTCGGCGTGGCGACCACGGCCTCTTTCGGCGCCTTCTCGCGGATTGAACTGACGGCGGCGGCGGCGGCGATCACCTATGTCGAGCGCACACAGCTCGGCAAACGGCCGCCATTGTCGCCGCCGGCGCGGGAGAGAGCCGGCGCCACGCTGGCCATCGACCAGGCGACGCGCGGTAATCTCGAACTCATCCGCACGCTGACCGGGGAACGGCGCGGCTCGCTGCTGGCCGCCATCGACCGCACCGTGACGGCGGCCGGCGCGCGCCTGTTGGCGCAGCGGCTGGCGGCGCCGCTGACCGACCCGCAGGAAATCGGGCAGCGGCTCGATGCGGTCGCTGCCTTCGTCAATGACACCGCCGCCTGCGGCGAGCTGCGCGAACGGCTGAAGACCGCACCCGACCTTGCCCGCGCGCTGTCGCGCATTGTGATCGGCCGCGGCGGACCGCGCGATCTCGCCGCTATCCGCGACGGCATCTTTGCGGCGGTGCAAATCGCCGAGCGGGTTTCCGCGCTGCCGGATCTTCCACGCGAGTTGGCGAAAGCCGCTGCGGCATTGCGCCGGCCCAACGCCGCGCTGGCCGCCGAGCTCAAGCGGGCGCTGGCCGAGGAGCTGCCCGCGTTCCGCCGCGACGGCGGCTTCGTGCGCAGCGGCTACGAGCCGGCGCTCGACGAAGCGCGCGCGCTGCGCGACGAATCCCGCCGCGTCATCGCAGCGCTGCAGGTCCGTTACGCGGAAGCCAGCGGCGTGCGTTCGCTGAAAATCCGGCACAACAACGTGCTCGGCTATTTCGTCGATGTCACCGCACAGCACGGCGAAAAACTGTTGGGCCCGCCTCTCAACGCGACATTCATCCATCGGCAGACATTGGCCGGGCAGGTGCGCTTCACCACCACCGAGCTTGGCGAACTCGAAGCCAAAATCGCCAACGCCGCGGAGCGGGCGCTGGCGCTGGAGCTGGAAATATTCGATCGATTGGCCGCCGAGGTGAGGGCGGCAAGCGGCGCGATCAAGGCGGCGGCCGAAGCGCTGGCAATGATCGACGTCGCCACGGCGCTGGCAAGCCTTGCCGTCGAGCGCGACTACGTGCGACCCGAGGTCGATGGCAGTCTTGCCTTTGCGATCACGGGCGGACGCCATCCGGTGGTCGAACAGGCGCTCGTGCGCGAGGGCGGCCCGTTTGTCGCCAACGATTGCGATCTGTCGCCGCCGCCTCCCACGCCTGCGGGGGAGGGAAAGGAAGGAGAAGCCGGACGCATTTGGCTGGTCACCGGTCCCAACATGGCGGGCAAATCCACGTTTCTGCGCCAGAACGCGCTGATCGCCGTGCTGGCGCAGATGGGGAGCTTCGTGCCAGCGCGCGCCGCCCATATCGGCGTGGTCGATCGGCTGTTTTCCCGCGTCGGCGCTGCTGACGATCTCGCCCGCGGCCGCTCGACTTTCATGGTCGAGATGGTGGAGACGGCGGCGATCCTCAATCAGGCCAGGGAGCGCGCGCTGGTCATTTTGGACGAAATTGGCCGCGGCACCGCCACGTTCGACGGGCTCTCCATCGCCTGGGCGACCATCGAGCATCTGCACGAGAGCAATCGCTGCCGCGCGCTGTTCGCTACGCACTTCCACGAGATGACCGCGCTCGCCGCCAAGCTCACCAGGCTGCACAACGCCACGATGCGGGTGAAGGAATGGCAGGGCGAGGTCGTCTTTCTGCACGAAGTCGTTCCCGGCGCCGCCGACCGGTCCTATGGCATTCAGGTGGCGAAGCTCGCCGGGCTGCCGCCGAGCGTGATCGAACGCGCCAAGCTCGTCCTCGCACAGCTGGAGGCCGAAGACCGCATCTCGCCGGCCCGCAAGCTGATCGACGATCTGCCGCTGTTCGCCGCGACGCGGCGAACAGCTGCAACTGCGCCAGCCATACCGCAAGCCGACGCCGCGCTCGCGGGCCTGGTCGAGGCGCTGGCCGCGCTTCATCCCGATGAAATGTCGCCGCGCGATGCGCTCGAAGCGCTCTACGCGCTTAAGGGGCGGCTAGCGAAGATGAAATCGTAGCGGCGCTCAGGCCGAAACCCGTTTCCGGCTGCGGGTCCGCAACGCCCAAAGCAATCCGCTCCAAGCCAGGTTGACGCAGAGCGCGACGAACAGCGCCGGCCAGACCCCGATGGGCGCCACAAGATAATGCAGTGCCAGACCGCCTAGCCCAAGGCCGATCAGAAACGGCTGCGCGTGCGCCAACATGCTCGCCGTCGCTTTGCCGCCGATGCGCGGATGCATGATGACGATCGAGCTGCCGAGGATTATCGGAAATATCGCGAACATCCCCGAGGCAAACGAGCCGATGGTGGAACTCGCCGTGGTGACGATTGCGACCACGATGGCGGCGGTCACTGCGCGCAGCGGAATGTCGAAGCGGGTCCGCACAAATCGCACCGGCGCGCCGCTGGTACGAAAGCGCCAACTCAGCGGGATGGTCAAAGCATAGACTGCGGCGCTGACGAGGACCGCGCCGAGCGGCGTCCAATCGATCAGACGCAGCGCATAGGCCGCCGCGAACCACAACAGCATCGCCGCACCAAGGCTCACGAACAGGCCGTGGCGCTGCGCCAGCACCGTATAGGTGGCCGCAAAGATGGCGACTGCGGCGGTGGCCGCAACCGTGCCGATCGCGCTCGCGGCAATGAAGCTGGGCGGTTGCTCGATCGCGAGGATCGTATAAGCGGCGCCGGCCGCGGTCGGCAGCGCCCCGATCAGCGCACCGACGAACGGACCGCTGCGTTCGACCGCCAACGACGTGATGACGACGACCGTCGCCGTCATCGCCATCTTCAGCACGAGGCCGAACCAGAACAGGAGATCGGGGGACATGAGCTATTGCGCTCTTTCAGCTCGTCATTGCCGGACTTGATCCGGCAATCCATAAGGCCGGCGACACTGCCTGGATGCGCGGGTCACAGGCGAGCGAAGCGACGCCGTTCTTCGAACGGCTATACCCGCGCATGACGATCTGAGTGTATTCCGAATATTCAGGTCCGCTGAAGACTGATCGCGACCGGCGGCCCATTCTTGATCGTCTGATAGACGACACAGTAGCGCTCGGTGAGTTTGAGAAGCTGGTCGAGCTTGTCCTGCGGCGCGTCCGTATCGAGATCGAAGCGGAGACGGATCTGCGCAAACCCGACCGGTGCGTCCTTGGCAACGCCGAGCGTGCCGCGGCAATCGAGATCGCCTTCGGCGGAAACCGTCGCGGATTTCAAGGGCACCTCGAGCGCGGTCGCGACCGCCTTGAGCGTCACCCCGGCGCAGGCGACCAGCGCTTCAAGCAGCATGTCGCCGGAGCATAGTTCAAGCCCCGATCCGCCAGTCGCCGGATGCAGGCCCGCCACGGCGAGAGCCCGGCCGGTCTCGACCTTGCAGGCGATATTGGCGTCGTCGAGCGTGCCTTTGGCTTTGAGCGTGATGATCGCCGCCGCAGGCTCGGTCTTGTATCGCTCCTTGATCGGCGTCTGCAGTGCGCGCAGCCTGGCGGCGTCCATTGTTCTACCCTCTCTGTTTGAGGCCGGAAAACTTCAACATTAAGCCAAGTTCCTCCATCACGGCCTGGTGGAAGGCGAAGGCGCGCAAAATCGGTAATTCCGATATGGACGTGCGACAGCATCCCATGGTCCCTTCGAGATTACCCCGCCGGCGTCAGCACCAAGCGACCGACGACTTTGCCGGTCCTTAGTTCGTTGAGCGCTTCGTTCACCGCCGCCAGCGGCCGCGTACCGATGGGAAGGTCGGGCGCGCCTTTGCGACGTACCAAATCGAGCAGCTCCGCCATTTCGGTGAGGCTGCCGACATACGAGCCTTGAATGGTGATCGCCCGCAGTGGAATCGACGGTATCGGCAGCGTGATGTCGCCGCCGAACAGCCCCACCACGATCAACTTGCCACCCTTTGCGATGCTGTCGAGGGCAAGCTGCACGGTGCGCGAGGCGCCGACAAGATCGATGATCGCCCAGGCGCCGCCCTTGGTCGCGTCGACGATCTGTTTGGCGGCGTCCGGCGCATCGCCGTCGATCGCGGCTTGCGCGCCAGCTTTCAGCGCCGCTTCCCGCTTGACCGGATCGATGTCGACAACAATGGCGCCCTTGCCGCCCATCGCCCGATGCAGCGCGAGGCACATGAGCCCAAGACCGCCGGCACCGATAATGACGATCGGTTCCTCCCGCAATATCGGCCCGACCTTCTTCAACGCGCCGTAGGTCGTAATACCCGAGCAGGCGAGCGGCGCGGCCTTCTCCGGCGCAATGCCGCCGATGTCGAACAGGTAGCGCGGATGCGGAACCAACAAATGATCCGCATAGCCGCCGGAACGAAATACCCCAATGCTGAGCGGCGTGCGGCACAGCTGCTCGTCGCCGCGCCGGCACAGGGCGCATTCCCCGCAACCCAGCCACGGATGAACGAGCCTGCGCGAGCCTATTTCGACACCGACAGCGTCGGGGCCGACAGCGACGACCTCACCGACATTCTCGTGTCCCATGGTCAGGGGCAGCTTGACGCCGCGATCGCTGAGCTTCAGCCGCTTGCCGCCGCCCAAGTCGTAATAACCGTCCCAGATGTGCAGGTCGCTGTGGCAGACGCCAGCGGCGACTACCTTTAACAGGACCTCGGTCCCGGCCGGCTTCGGAGTGGGCCGCTCCATCAGCCGCAGGGGCGCGCCACATTCGCAAAGATCATAGCTCTTCATCGGACCTGCTCCCAACAGCTGTTTATCGTTCTCGAAAAGGTCAGCGTAGCATACGAGGTTCTGGTTATCCTGAACACGAGGCATGACCATCGTATGCGAAGGGGCCGCATCCTTCCCGCTTGGCGTGCGCCACGCCATGGCGGGGCCGATGACAGCGGCTGGCCGCTCGGTTATGACGTACGATGATGCTGGACCCCCAACGCTCAGCGCGCACGGCCGAGCTCCTCGATAGTGCAGCGATCGTCGCCGATCTCAATGCGCTCGCCGAAACTCATGCCGGGAGCGAACGCGAGCTGCGCACCGCCGTGGCTCGCCGGCTCAAGACCGCGCTCACCGAAGCGCGCGCCCACGCCGAACAACTGTTGCTCAAGGATCGCCATGGGCGGCGCTGTGCCGAACGGCTGTGCCAGACCCAGGACGAAATCATCCGCATTCTGTTCGAATGTGCCGTCAGCAAGCTGTTTCCGCCTCAGGTGCACTCGCAGGCCGAGCGCATGGCGGTGATCGCCACCGGCGGCTATGGCCGCGGCCTGCTGGCGCCGGGCTCCGACATCGATCTCCTGTTCGTGCTCCCCTACAAGCAGACCGCCTGGGGCGAATCGGTCGCCGAGGCCTTGCTCTATTGCCTGTGGGACATGGGACAGAAGGTCGGCCACGCCACGCGTTCGGTCAACGAATGTATCCGCCAGGCCAAGGCCGACATGACCATCCGCACCGCGCTCCTCGAATCGCGGCACCTGTTCGGCGACGCCAAGCTCTACGCCGAGCTGACCGCGCGGTTCGACAAGGAGGTCGTGCAAGGAACGGGGCCGCAGTTCGTCGCCGCCAAGCTCGCCGAGCGCGAGGAGCGCCACCGCCGCGCCGGCCAGTCGCGCTATCTGGTCGAGCCCAACGTCAAGGACGGCAAAGGCGGGTTGCGCGACCTGCACACGCTGTTCTGGATCGCCAAATACGTCTACCGCGTGCACGAGCCCGAGCAACTGATCGAGCGCGGCGTGTTCGATCGCGACGAATACAACATGTTCCGCCGGTGCGAGGATTTTCTCTGGTCGGTTCGCTGCAACATGCATTTCCTCAGCGGCCGCGCGGAGGAACGTTTGTCGTTCGACATCCAGCGCGAGATCGCGGTGCGGCTCGGCTACACCCAGCATCCCGGGCTGCAGGACGTCGAACGCTTCATGAAGCATTATTTTCTCACCGCCAAGCATGTCGGCGATCTGACCGCGATTCTTTGCGCCGGATTGGAGGAACGTCAGGCGAAGCCGGCGCCGGTCCTGAGCCGGGTCATCGCCCGCTTGCGGCCGGCGCGCAGCCGGCGAACGCTCACCGAGACCGACGATTTCATCATCGAGAACAATCGCATCAACCTCGCTCGCGCCAATGTCTTCAAGCACGATCCGGTCAACCTGATCCGGCTGTTTTATCTGGCGCAGAAGCACAATCTCGCGATTCATCCCGAAGCGATGCGCACGGCGACCCGCTCGCTCAAGCTGATCGACGCCCAAGTGCGCGGCGATGAGGAAGCGAACCGGCTGTTCCTGGAGATCCTCACTTCAAAGAACGAGGCCGAGACCGTACTGCGGCGCATGAACGAGGCCGGCGTGCTCGGCGAATTCGTGCGCGCGTTCGGCCGCATCGTGGCGATGATGCAGTTCAACATGTATCATCACTATACGGTTGACGAACATCTGCTGCGCTGCATCGGCGTCCTCAACGAGATCGAGCGGGGCGACGGCCGCGACTTTGTGCTCGCCAATGAGCTCATTCACACGATTCAGCCGGAGCACCGCAAGCTGCTCTACGTCGCGCTGTTCCTGCACGACATCGCCAAGGGTCGCGTCGAAGACCATTCGATCCTGGGCGCGCGCATCGCCCGGCGATTCTGTCCCCGGCTCGGTTTCAATGCCGCCGAGACCGAGCTCGTCGCCTGGCTGGTCGAAGTGCATCTGGTCATGTCGACGGTGGCGCAATCGCGCGATCTCTCCGATCGCAAGACCATCGAGAACTTCGCCGCGGTGGTGCAGTCGTTGGAACGCATGAAGCTTTTGGCCATCCTGACCACGGCCGACATCCGCGCCGTCGGCCCGGGGGTTTGGAACGGATGGAAGGCGCAGCTCCTGCGCACCCTCTATTACGAGACCGAGCCGGTGCTGACCGGCGGCTTCTCCGAGGTCAATCGCGCCGAACGCGTGGCCGCCGCCAAAGCCGAACTCCGCGCGGCGATCAAGGGCTGGCCGCTCGAAGCCCTCGAAACCTATATCGCGCGGCATTATCCGGCCTATTGGCTCAAGGTCGACGTGCCGCACAAGGTCGCACAGGCCCATTTCGTGCGCGAAACCGAGCAGGCCGGCAAGCGGCTCGCAACCAGCGTCGGCTTCGATGTCGAACGCGGCGTGACCGAACTCACCATCTACGCACCCGACCATCCGTGGCTGCTTTCGATCATCGCCGGGGCCTGCGCGCTGGCCGGCGCCAACATCGTCGATGCCCAGATTTACACCACGACCGACGGGCTTGCGCTCGACACCATCGCCGTCTCGCGCGAATTCGAGCATGAGGAGGATGAGGCGCGACGCGCCGCCCGCATCGGCGACGTGATCGAGAAAGCGGTCCGGGGCGAAATCAAGCTGCCGGATGTGGTGCCGAAGCGCGCGCCGCCGAAGGGACGGCTGAAGGCTTTCGCCATCGAGCCGGAAGTCACCATCAACAACCAGTGGTCCCAGCGCTATACCGTGGTGGAAGTCACCGGTCTCGACCGGCCGGGTCTTCTTTACGAACTGACCACGACGCTATCCCAGCTCAACCTGAACATCGCCTCGGCGCATGTCGCGACCTTCGGCGAGCGCGTGGTCGATGTGTTTTATGTGACCGATCTGCTCGGCGCCAAGATTACGACGCCGACCCGCCAGGCCGCGATCAAGCGTCCGCTGATCGCCCTGTTTACCTTGCCCGGCAGCGAGACGAAGCCGGCGCGGGAAGCTGCTGCTGAATAGCCAATCCACCGCCATTCGCGAACCGGTAACCGGCCCTTAAACCGGGCTCTCTACCGTGCCCCTACCTCCGCGGGGACGGGTTATGGCGTGGCGACGAGAGGCCGGCCGCAAACGTGCACAAGATGCCGGACGCCTTGAGCTGCGGCTGCGGCCGCAGGATCGCGCCGGCGGCCCGCCCGCGGCGCGCGGCGACGGCGGCCGCCGCCGCCGGGACGACGCGCCCCCGCGCCAAAAGAGAAAGAGGCGCGGCGGCGGCAAAGGCCGTTCCGCCGTCGGGCGCATCGTTTATTGGGGCGCCGTCCTGGCGCTATGGGCGGTCATTGCCGCGATCGGCACGCTCGTCTGGATCGGTATCCACCTGCCGCCGATCCAGTCGCTCGAAATTCCCAAGCGGCCGCCTTCGGTCCTTATCCTGGGCGCGAACGGCGCCACGCTCGCCACGCGCGGCGACATGGGCGGCGCCGCGGTGCCGCTGCGCGAGCTGCCGGATTACGTGCCCAAAGCGTTCATCGCCATCGAGGATCGCCGCTTCTATTTCCATCACGGCGTTGATCCGTTGGGAATCATGCGCGCCCTGGTCCGCGACGTCTTGCGTCGCGGCGCCTCGCAGGGCGGATCGACCATCACGCAGCAGCTCGCCAAGAACCTGTTCCTGACCCAGGAGCGCACCGTATCGCGCAAGCTGCAAGAGGCGGTGCTGGCGTTCTGGCTCGAACACAAGTTCTCCAAGGCGCAAATCCTCGATCTCTATCTCAACCGCGTCTATTTCGGTTCCGGCGCTTACGGTATCGAGGGGGCGGCGCAGCGCTACTTCGGAAAATCCGCGCGGCAATTGACGCTTGCCGAAGCAGCTCTGCTCGCTGGTCTCGTGCAATCGCCGTCGCGGCTGGCCCCGAGCCATAATCCGGACGGCGCCGAACGCCGCGCGCGTCTTGTGCTCGCCGACATGGCCGAGCAAAAAATGATCGGCGAGGACGCCGAGAAGCTCGCGCTCGCGCATCCCGCGCGCGCGGTGAAGCCGGCCGGCGCCGACTCGGTCAATTACGTGGCCGACTGGGTGATGGACGCCGTCAACGACCTCGTCGGCAGCTTCGATCAGGATGTCGTTGTCGAAACCTCGATCGATCCGGCGCTGCAAGGCGCGGCCGAACACGCGCTCACCGACGCCCTGGCGCAAAAGGGCGAGAAACTCGGCATCAGCGAAGGTGCGCTCGTGGCCATGACGCCGGACGGCGTCGTCCGCGCGCTGGTCGGCGGCCGCAATTATGCCGAAAGCCAATTCAATCGCGCCATCTCAGCCAAGCGCCAACCGGGTTCCGCTTTCAAGCCTTTTGTCTATCTCACCGCGCTCGAGCACGGATTGACGCCCGACACGGTGCGCGACGACGCCCCGATTGCGGTCAAAGGCTGGAAGCCGGAAAACTTCGAGCACGAATACTTGGGCCCGGTGACGTTGACGCAGGCGCTCGCCAATTCGCTGAACACGGTATCCGTACGCTTGACGCTGGAATTCGGTCCGGCCGCGGTGGCGCGAACCGCCTACAGGCTCGGCATCGATTCCAAACTCGAGCCCAACGCCTCGATCGCGCTTGGCACCTCCGAAGTGTCGCCCCTCGAACTCGTCGCCGCCTACGCGACGTTCGCCAATGGCGGGTTTGCCGTCTCCGAGCATGTGATCGAGCGCGTCCGCGCCTCCGACGGCAAGACGCTCTATGTGCGCCCGACCCAGGCTCTCGGCCGCATCGTCGATGCGCGCTATGTGGCGATGATGAATGCGATGCTGCATGAGACGCTGGTCAGCGGCACCGCGCGCCACGCCGACCTGCCTGGCTGGCCCGCCGCCGGCAAGACCGGCACCAGCCAGGATTTCCGCGATGCCTGGTTCGTCGGCTACACCTCGCACCTGGTCACCGGCGTCTGGCTCGGCAACGACGACAATTCGCCGACGCGCAGGCAGGTCGGCGGCGGCTTGCCGGTGGACATCTGGAGCCGGTTCATGAGAACGGCGCATCAGGGCCTAGCGCCATCCGCCCTGCCCGGCCTCGCCAGCGGAGGTTGGCTCAATACGTCGCCGCCACAGCCGCCGCTAGGCGCTGCTCCGGGCGCCGCTGGCGGACGGCAGTCGCCATCAGATCAGGGCGGTCTCGATACGTGGCTGCTCGACAAACTTTTCGGCCGCCGGTGAACGATGGCGGCGCCGACCAAATCCCGGAGTTGCTAGCTCGCCAGCCGGAGGTCTTCGCCGCTCAAATGCCGCGCCCCCCACTTGCGGATTTCGGCGATGACCGGAATGAAGCTTCGGCCCGATGGTGTCAGGCGATACTCCACTTTGGGCGGCACGACGCCGTAATCCTTGCGCGCGATCAGCCCGCTCTGGGCCAGCGCCTTGAGTTCGCGGCTGAGAACGCGCGGGGCAATCTCCGGCGTGCCCGCGGCGCCGCGCAAGAGACCACTTCTGATCTCGCCATAGCGGCGTGGACCGTCCTTCAGATCCCAGAGAATTCGCAGCTTATATTTGCCGCTGATCATCTTCTGAAAAGCAGTGACCGGACAGGAATGAAGCTGTTTCGGCATGATGGCTATTCCATTGACTCGCGGCAGTCGGCTTTTGACGCCCGCATGGTATCATTTTTGTCCGTACTTGCACGAGCGCTCGTACCGCTCCTAAGCTGCCGGCCGGCGAGGAATCAAACGTGAAACATTTTCTCATCAAGTATCGCCTGCAGAATGCCTCGCCGGATGCGTGGCATAAGGACGTCGCCGAATTCATCGCCGCTCTGGACAACGATCCGGCGCTACAGGGGAAAATCTCCTATCGCTGCATGAAAAGTCGCGACGGCTCCGATTACTATCATTTGGCGACCGCGGCCGATGACCAGGCCGTCAAAGCGCTGCAGCAAAACGCGGTTTTCTCGCGCTACACGGAGAAGACCAAACAGGCCGGCGGCGGTCACGTGGACGTTCTACCGCTTGAGATCATTGCCGAGACCAAGTGGAGGCCGTGATCGGCATCACGGCGGGCGCTCACGAAAGGCGCCACCAACTCGTCACAACCGACTCAAGCGCGCTATGCCGAGATCCCAAGAACGTTGGAGGCTTGGACCGTCCGGTGAAATCCTTTGAGGGTCAACGCGTCCAAGGGCTCCAACTGAGCAACCCCTTCGACCGCCGCCTGGACCTTGCCGTCAATTAGTATCTGACCGTCCTTCGCCTCCGCGCACAATCGCGCCGCCAGATTGGTCACGGTGCCGATCGCGGCGTAATCGAACCGGCCTTCGAAGCCGATGCGCCCGAGCGTGGCATAGCCGTGCGCGATGCCGACCCCGAAGCCCAGACTAAAGCCTTGCTTGCGCCATTTGGCGCTCAACTCGCCGACCGCTGCGCGCATCTCCGCCGCCATCCGCACCGCCTGTCCGCACGGATCGGCACACGGCACGGGATCGTTGAGCATCGCCATCAGCCCGTCACCCGCGAAGCGCTCGATCGTGCCCTGGAATTTGTGAATGATGGCGCCGACGCTGGCGTGATACTCGCGCAAGATTCCCATGACCTCTTCCGGCTCGGCGGTCTCGGCAAAAGAGGTAAATCCGCGCAGGTCGCAAAACACCACGGTGACCTGGCGGCGGTGACTGTCGAGCACGCGATCGTCGCCCGAGGTCAGGATCAGCTCGGCGACCTGCGGGGAAAGAAACCGCTTCAAGCGGTCCATGCGCTCGATTTGGGCAAGCTGCTGCGTCACGCGGTCTTCGAGCGTGCGGTTCCAGCTGGCGAGATCGGCGGCTTGCCCGCGCACCTGATCCGTCAGCTCCTTGAGCCGCAGCATCGACTTGACCCGGGCGACAAGCGCGGCCTGATCCACCGGCTTGGTCAGATACTCGTCGGCGCCGGCCTCAAGGCCGGCGACGACGTCCTTGGAGTCGGCTTTTGCCGTCACCAGGATGATGGCGATGAACGGCAGATCGCCATCCGATTTCAGCCGCCGGCACACTTCGATGCCGTCGACCTTCGGCATCATGACGTCCAGCAGGATCAGATCGGGCAGCTGCTGCCGGGCGAGCGACAAGGCTTCCTCACCGTCGGCCGCTTCCAGAAGCTCGTAGCCCTGCGGCCGCAGCCGCGTCCGCAGAATGTCGCGATTGGTCTCATTGTCGTCGACAATGAGAATGCGCGGAGGCTGGTGCATCGGCGGTCCCGGGGCTGCAGCTAGTGCAAATATTCTTTGATCTTCGCCAGCAACTGACGGGGACTATAGGGCTTGGTGATGTAGTCGTCGCAGCCGGCGGTGCGAGCCTTGTCTTCGTCGCCGGACAGCGCGTAGGAGGTCACGACGATGATCGGGATTGCGCGAAGCGCGGGATTGGCCTTGATGCGGCGCGTCGCTTCGTAACCGTCCAGGATCGGCATCTGAATATCCATGAGAATCAAATCCGGACTATGCGCTTCGGCTGCAGCAATGCCTTGAACGCCGTCCTCGGCCTCGAATAGTTGAAACCCGACGCTGGTCAGCAGATCGCGAAGTATGCGCCGGTTATCTTCCTGATCTTCCACCACCAGAATGCGTTTGCTCATGTCATCCGCCCCTCGCGCCCGGCATTGACCGGCAGATTGATGGTGAAGGTCGACCCTTTGCCGAGCGCGGAATCGACCAAAATTCGCCCACCATGCATTTCGACGATGCGCTTGGAGATCGCGAGCCCCAATCCGGTCCCGCCCTTCTCGCGGGTCGACGTGTTGTCGACCTGCTGGAACTCCTCGAAGATTTTCGCCTGATCAGCGGCGGCGATGCCGGGCCCTGAGTCGCGCACCGCGAGCCGGAACGCACCGTCAGAAACCGATGCCTCGATCGCGACCTCGCCTGTCTCGGTGAACTTGATCGCATTGCCCACCAGGTTAAGCAGCACCTGGGCGAGACGACGCTCGTCGCCATGACCAGCCGGCAGGCCCTTGGCGACGTTCGTGGTCAGTACAAGATTCTTCTGCGCCGCCAGCGGCTCGACCGCCACATAGACTCCCTGGACCAGATCGGCGAGCGAATAATCGGACAGCGACAGCGTCAGTTGCCCGGCTTCGATCTTCGACAGGTCGAGCACGTCGTTGATGAGCCCGAGCAGGTGTTTGCCATTGGTCTGCACGCGTTCCAGGACGGAGCGCATCTTTTCCGGCGCCTCGCCGTAGATATTGTCGAGGATCAGTTCGGTGTAGCCGAGAATGGCGTTGAGCGGCGTGCGTAGCTCGTGGCTCATATTGGCGAGGAACTGCGATTTATGCTTGCTCGCCACTTCAAGCTGCCGACCCTTGTCCTCAATCTCGTGGAACAGCCGCGCGTTCTGAATTGCCAGCACCGATTGCGCGGCAAAAGTCTTGAGAAGATCGACAGTGTTTTGCGGAAAGGCGCCGGGCATGCGGCGCCGCACCACCAGCATGCCGACCACATCGTCGCCGCGAACGAGCGGCGCCACCAATCGCGCACGGTAGCCGGCGCGCAGGCTGATCTCGTTCAACTCCGTGGCGGCATCCTCGCTCAGATCTTCGACCTGGATCGGTTCGGGCTGCGAAAGAGCGAGCTTGATGTTCGGGTCATCCAAACCGATATGGCGCCCCGCCAGCGCGTCCATCAAATCCTGACTCATGCCGTAGGTGGCGCGCAGATGGAATTCGCGTTGCAGTTCATCGAACACGTAGATTGCGCCGGCCTCGGTGCCGGACAGTTGCACCGCCTTGGCGACGATGGTGGAGAGCACGGTTTGCAGATCGAGGGTCGAATTCACCGCCTGCGAGACTTCGCCGAGCGCGCGCAGCTCGCCGACCGAGCGGGAAAGCTCATCGGTGCGCTGACGCAGCTCGTTGAGCAGCCGCGTATTCTCGATGGCGATCACCGCCTGCGCGGCGAAATTCTGCAACAGCTCGATCTGCTTGTCGGTGAACGGCCGGACTTCTTGGCGGTAAGTGCCGATCACGCCGACCAGTTGATCCTCCTTAAGCATCGGCATGATCAGCAATGTTCGTGCGCCGGTGGACTCGACCAGCCGAACCATATTCGGATCGCGTTCGATATAGGCCGGGTCCGCGAAGACATCGGTAATATGCACGATTTGTTTTGTTTGCGCGGCTCGGACGAGTGGGAGGTGAGGATGCTCGCTGAACAGTATCGCTGGTGCGCGCTTCAATAGGTCGAAAATGGGCGATGTACCCCCGTGCGTGGCAACATTGCGAAGTCCATCCGCGGTACTCAGAAATAAGCCGGCAAACTGGGCTTGACATAACCGTGTCGCATTCTCCAGCAGAGCATCGAACACCGGCGCCAGTTCGCCGGGCGAGCTTGAGATGACAGTCAATACCTCCGAGGTCGCCGTCTGCTGCTCCAACGCTTCGGTAAGGTCCGCGGTGCGCTGGCGCAGCTCGTTGAGCAGCCGCGCGTTCTCGATGGCGATAACCGCCTGGGCGGCAAAATTCTTGACCAGCTCGATCTGCTTGTCGGTAAACGGCCGGACCTCTTGGCGATAGATCGAGAAAGCACCGATCAATTCATCATTTTTGAGCAACGGCACGTCGACCGTGGATCGCGCGCCGCCGAGTTCAACCGGTGGGCTTAAAACACCGTCGGCGGCGTAGTCGGCGGTGTGACTCACCTGCCGGGTCCGCATGATGCGTTCGAGATGAGTGCCCGGCACCGGCCGAAAGGACCCCCGCTGTCTCAGGAATTCGCTGAGTGCCGGCGGCGTGCCGACTTCGGCCGCGAAGCGGAACCCTTCGCGGCCGTACCGCAGCAGTAACCCAAACTTGGCGTCACAGATGCGCGTCGCGTTCTCCAGCATCGCCTGGAACACCGGGTCCAACTCGCCGGGGGACGAACTGATGACGCGCAACACGTCGGAGGTCGCCGTCTGCTGCTCAAGCGACTCGGTGAGGTCATCGGTGCGCTGGCGCAGTTCGCTCAGCAGCCGCGCATTCTCGATAGCGATGACGGCTTGAGCAGCGAAGCTCGTCATCAGCACGATCTGCTTATCGTTGAAGGGACGGACCGCTTGCCGGAACAGGGTGAACGCGCCGATCACCTCGTTCTCCTTCAGCATCGGTATAACCAGCATCGTCCGTACATCCCCGAGTTCGACGGCTGCGACGATTTCCGGAACGCGGTGTTCAATGTAACCGTGGTCTGCAGCAAGATCGGCTACGTGAACGACCGTCTTGGCAGCCATCATGCGCCCCATAAGGGATTCTGGACTTAAACGATGGTGCGGTGAACGCCTGCGTGCTTCGGCAAAGGCAGGCGGCGTGCCATGCGTCGCTACGAGGCGCAAGACGTCGCGATCCTTGCGGTAAATGTTGCCAAACTTGGCGTCGCAGATGCGAACGGCATTCTGCAGCATCGTCGCGAATACCGGTTCCAGCTCGCCCGGCGAACTGGAAATGACGCGCAGCACGTCTGATGTCGCCGTCTGCTGCTCCAGCGACTCGGTGAGGTCGCTCGTGCGCTGGCGCAGTTCGTTGAGCAGCCGCGTATTCTCGATGGCGATGACGGCCTGGGCGGCGAAGTTCGTCAACAGCTCAATCTGCTTGCCGGTGAACGGCCGCACCTCCTGGCGATAGATACCGATTATGCCGATCACCTCGTTGTCCTTGAGCAGCGGCACGCCCACCAATGTGCGGGCTTTTGCAATCTTAATCGTTGCGATCCGCGCCCTCATGCCATGGGTTGGCGCTTTGCTGATGTCGTCGATCTGTACCGCTTTCCGCTCGCGGGCAATGCGGCCCATGGCGCTTTCCGGATTGGGCGCGGCGAGCGGTTCAGCGAACTGATAGTCGCGATATTCGGGCGAACCGCCATGGATGGCGACGATGCGAAATTGGTCGCCCTCGCGGAGCCAGAGATTGCCGAACTTGGCCTCGCAGAGTCGCGTGGCATTTGCCAGCATGCTCTCAAACACCGGCTGCAAATCGCCGGGCGAACGCGAAATGATGCTCAGCACTTCGGATGTGGCCGTCTGCTGCTCCAGCGACTCGGTGAGGTCGGTGGTGCGCTGGCGCAGCTCGTTCAGCAGCCGCGTATTCTCGATGGCGATGACCGCCTGGGCGGCAAAATTCTTGACCAGCTCGATCTGCCGATCGGCGAACGGGCGAATTTCCTTACGATAGACGACGATAGCGCCGATGACTTCGTCTGCCTTGAGCATCGGCACGCCGAGGATGGTTCGCACCCCCGTCGTTTTGATAAACGCGACGGCGTCGGGGTCGCCCTGCTTGGCGGCGGGGTGTTCGGTGATGTCGGCAATGTGCATCACCTGCCTGGCGACCAGTTGCGCCATCGGGCCGGGCCGGATTACCGGTTCGCGGCGCCGCAGCTCGGCGAATTTGGGCGGCGGGTTGTGCATGGCGACGACGCGGAAACATCCATCGCCCTCGTAGAGCGATAGGATGCCGAAGCTGGCTTCGCCGAGTTGCGTGGCGTTAGCCAAAATCGTTTCGAATACACGCGCGAGATCGCTCTGCGATCCGCTCATCAGGCGCAGCACTTCCGAGGTCGCGTTGAGTTGCTCGAGCGCGTCGTTGAACTCGCGGGTCCGCTCCTGCAACTCGAATTGCAGATCGGTTGCGGGCGGCTTGCGAAGTTTCGTTTGCCGCGCAGGACGGGCTTTGGCCGCCACAATGCGGCGCCGCGCCGTCGTCCGCCGCACGCTTCCCTTCCCGCGCCGCTTCATCAAGCCCTCGCCCGAGCTGCTGATCACGCCAGAATTAGTGACAGCATACTCTCTCGCGCAGCGAGGGGCGAGATATTGAATACCGTGCCGGTTGGCCGGTAGCTTCCGTTGCCCCCCTATGGCGTTCCAGCTATTAGCGCGCGCACCGCGCCGCGATTGCCGATCTGCGAGGCGTCAGTATTCGCGGCGCGACGACCAGGGCTGCGAATCCAAGTCCATCAGGGTGTCGACGTTCGGGCAATAGGTCTTCCACGCCGGGTCGGCGGCATCGCGCCTGAGGTCCCGCATGCACCGCCCGTGACTTTCGCACATCGTGCAAACGCGCTGCAGGTCGTGGAACACTTGCGGCTCGATGCGCGCGACCTCGTCCTGATTGAGGTCGAGTGCCGCCATGCGCTGCAGCAAGAGCCCGGCCGATTGCGGACCCTTGCTTGCAAGCGTGCGGAGTTCGCTGGTGGACACGCCGGCCTCGTGGGCCATGCGCGCAACCTCGTCCGGCGCACAATATTTGAGCTCAGACGCAGAGCCCGCCGCAGTCCACTCGCGGCACCATTGCAAGAAAGCGTCGATCGGCGACCGGATTTTTTGTCCACTGGGCACTGACATCTGAGCCTCCTCCATCGCGTGGGGAAACCAAGGACGGCGCAGTACCCCCGTAGCTGCGCCGTCACCCGCAATGAAACGCCACGCGACAATTCGTTGCAGGCGCAACAAATATGCAATCGCACCCCCGAGGGCGCTTTGATGCAAATCAATTCGCCGCCGGACCGCGTGGATTTCTCTATTCGGATGCGAGCGCCCGCCGCCAGCAGCGCCGGGAATGGTTGAGCGCAAGCGTCGCAAAGAGCAACGACGCGCTAAATCGCCTTGCTCAAATCCTGGTTCTTGAGCGGCAATGAGCGGACGCGCCTGCCGGTGGCGGCAAAAATCGCGTTGCACAAGGCCGGCGCCAGCGGCGGCACCGGCGGCTCGCCGACGCCGCCCCAGAAATCGCCGCTCGGCACGATCACGGTTTCGACCTTGGGCGCGTCGGCCAGGCGCAACATCTCGTAATCGTCGAAGTTTCCCTGCTCGCCGCCGCCATCCTTGATGGTGATCTCGCCATAGAGCGCCGCAGTCAGGGCGTAGATAACGGCGCCCTGGGTCTGCATTTCGACCGACAGCGGATTGACGACATAGCCGGGGTCGATCGCCGAAACAACGCGGTGCACGCGCACGCTTCCCGCCTCGACCGAGGCTTCGACCACTTGCGCGCAATAGCTGCCGCAGGCCTCGTTGACCGCGATGCCGCGGAACACGCCCTGCGACAGCGGCGCGAACCAATCGGCCTTTTTTGCCGCGGCATCGAGCACCGCGAGATTTTTGGGGCTGTTGCGCAGCAGGCGGCGCCGATACAGATAAGGGTCGATTGCCGCGGCATGCGCCATCTCGTCGACGAAGCTTTCTTTGTAAAACGCATTCTCGGTGTAATTGATCGCGCGCCAGACCCCGACCGGCACTGGGGTCTGGTGGATCACGTAGTCCACCAGATAATTCGGCACGTCGTAGGCCATCTCGTCGTCGGTCAAACCGCTGAGAAAAGTCTTGTCGACGATGTTGGTACCGAAAGCCGCTACGAACACCGCCACGAATGACGGACCGGCAAGCCGCACCCGCAACGCGATCGGCATGCCGTCGGCATCGAGGCCGGCGACCATGCGGGCCATCCCGAACGGCCGATAGAAGTCGTGCCGCATATCCTCTTCGCGGGTCCACACCAGCTTGACCGGCGCGTCAACCTCCTTGGCGATGAGCACGGCCTGGCGGACATATTCCTGTATCGCGCCGCGCCGGCCGAAGCCGCCGCCAAGCATGGTGTTGTGGACGACGACTTTGTCGTTGGAAACGCCGGCAGTGACCGCCGCGGTGACCAGCGCCGTCGTGGCACCCTGGCTTGGAGCCCAAACCTCGATGCGCTCGGGCGTGACACGGGCAGTGCAAGTCTGCGGCTCCATGGTCGCGTGCGCGAGGTAAGGGACGCAGTACTCGGCTTCCACGCGGCGTACGGCGCAGGCAAGACCCGCCGCCACATCGCCGTCGGTCTGGCCGACCTGCGCAGTCTCGGTATCGAGGGCGGCGCGCACACGTTCGGCGATCGCCGCGGTCGACAGGCGGCCGTTGCCGCGATCATCCCAGACGATCGGCAGAGCTTCGAGCGCCCGCTTCGCGCGCCACCAGGAATTGGCCACCACCGCCACCGCGTCGGGCATCCGCACCACGCGGCGCACGCCCTTCATGCCAGCGATCACATTCTCGTCGACCGATTTTGGGACACCGCCGTAAACCGGGCACTGCTTGATGGCGGCGTAAAGCATGCCCGGCAGCCGCACATCGATGGCGTAGACCGGCTGCGCCGTCACCTTGTCGAGCACGTCAAGACGCCGGCGCGGCGTTCCCGCGAGAGTCCATCTGGCAGGATCCTTCAGCGCGACGTCCGCGGGGATCGTGATCTTTGCCGCATCTTCGGCGACGGCGCCGAACGTCACCGTTCGGCCGCTCGGCGCGTGCGTAATCTTGCTCATGCGAGCGGCGCATTCCGCGGCGGGCACATGCCACCGCGCCGCGGCGGCAGCGATCAGCATTTCCCGCGCCGTGGCGCCGGCCTGCCGCAGATAAAGCTGCGAAGCGGCGATCGAACGGCTGGCGCCGGTCGACATATCGCCCCAGACCTGGTCGCGCCGCAGATTCTCACCTGCGGAGACGAGTTCGGCGCGGACCTTGGACCAGTCGCATTCGAGCTCCTCGGCGACCAGCATGGCGAGACCCGTCAGAACGCCCTGCCCCATCTCGGCGCGCGCGACGCGGATGACCACCGAATCGTCCGGTTGAATGACGACCCAGGCTGTGACCTCGGGCGCTTCTGCATCGCGCACGGCGGCGCGCCCGCGTCCGAACGGAATCGCGAAAGCCAGCGTGAGGCTCCCGCCAGCGGCGCTTATGCCGGCGAGGAAGGAACGGCGGCTCAGCGGATGGCGTTCTTTCATCTGCAATTCTTCAAACTAAGCGGGTGACGGCGGGGGGCTTTGGTGAGAACGTCGGCGATCGCCTGTCGCACATAATGGCGCCACCCCCGCGACATCCTAACGAACATGATGCCGCAGGCAAACCAGAGTTCCAGTCTCCCCTGATGAAGCGCTTTGTGGCGGCCTAGCGTTCATGCGCGCAGGCGGCGCGTGCACGCCCAAGTCAGGAAAGTAAGGCATCCCATCGTGACAACGAAACCGGCAACCGGCCAAGCCGAGCCGCCCAGGTAACTGCCCACCACCGCGGCGACAACGGCTGCTGCCGTTTGCTGCACGACCCCCATGAGCGCAGCTGCCGTCCCGGCGCGATCTGGAAATGGCGTCAGCGCGCCGGCCATGGCCTGCGGCATCGAAAGCCCGAGGCCGGCGAGGTAGACCGCCATCGCCACCACCAGCCACACACCGTCGGCGAGGTGCGTGGTGACAACAGCCGCCGCTCCCAAGCCGCCGGCCGCCAGCGCGGTCACGCCGAGCCCCATCGTGCGATCAAGGCCGAGCCGCAGCACCAGCCGCGCCGCCAGCGTCGCGCCCGTCATGTATCCCGCCGCGGCGATCGCAAAGGTGAAGCCGAACGCCAAAGCCGAGAGGCCGTAGATTCCTTGCAGGACAAAGGCGGCGCCGGAGATCCAGGCGAACAGCCCGGCATAGCTGATGGTGAGGATGGCGAGATTGGCGATGAAGCCGCGGTGCCGCAACACCGAGCCATAGCTGCCAACGATTCGCGACAGCGAGAACGGTCCGTGCGCACGCTGACGGAGCGTCTCCGGCAGCAGCCGCCCTGCAACCAGCATGGCGATAACCGCGGCACCGCCCATAACGACAAAGTTCGCGCGCCAGCCGAACGCAGTCTGCAGCACGCCGCCGATCATCGGAGCCACGATCGGCGCGAACGCGCTGATCGATCCCATCAGCGACAGTTCGCGCCCGGCTCGGGCGCCAGAGTAAGCGTCGCGCACCATGGCACGCGCCAGCACGATCGTGCCGGAACCGCCAATCCCTTGCAGGAAGCGCGCCCCGATCAGCGGGTCTATCGATTGAGTCACAGCGCAAATGAGCGTGCTCGTGACATAGGCGGCCAGTGCAGCAAGCAGCACCGGGCGGCGGCCGTGACGATCCGACAGCGGACCGTAGATGACCTGGCCGACGGCAAAGCCGATCAGGTAGCTCGAGATCGTCAACTGCACGCGGGCCGGCGGCGCGTGCAGGACGCGGGCGATCTCGGGCAGCGATGGCAGATACATGTCCATCGACAGCGGACCGAGCGCGGTCAGCGCGGCTAACAGCGTGGTGAGCGCGAACGTGCCGGGGCGGAGCATCAGCAGGGATCCAGCAGGTGACTTTCGCTGTCATGCGCCGCGGTGCGACGGGAGACGGATCAGAGGGAGCTTGAGCGGAAAAGTTCCCGAAAAAGGCCGCCCTTTAGCCGTCGGCGGTTTCGGTTATAAAGGGCCGGCCCACACTTCAACAGAGCATTCCGAAACAAAGCATGGATGCAAAAATAGATGGTCGCGCGGTACGCGCACCGCGCGTGGAAGACAATATTTTGGTCCGCGGGCATGGCCGCTACGCCGCCGATGTTCCGCTGCCGGACCAGGCCTATGCCTATTTCGTGCGTTCGCCGCACGCTTTCGCCCGCATCGTGAACGTGGACGCGGCGGCAGCGCTAAGCGCGCCCGGGGTCCTCGGCGTGCTGACGGCGAAGGATATGGAGGGCGTAGGCAGTCTTGGGCGCCACCCGCCGCTCGGCGGGCGCAGCGGCAAGGGTCTGATCGTGCCGCACCGCCCCGCACTCGCCGCCGAGCGGGCGATGCATATCGGCGAGCCGGTGGCGATGATTGTGGCCGAAAGCGCTATCGCGGCCCAGGAGGCCGCGGAGCTGGTCGCTGTCGACTACGAGGCGCTCACACCGGTGATCGATGCGCTCGCGGCGCTTAATCCCGGTGCACCGCAAGTGTGGCCGCAAGCGGAAGGCAACCTCGCGGTCGACTGGCCGGGGCCGGCGGCCGATCCGGAAGCCAACGCCCGGCAGGTCGATGCGATCTTTGCTGCCGCGAAATTCGTCGCGCGCATTGCGATGATGAACCAGCGCATGGCGGTCGCTTCGATGGAGCCGCGCGGCGCCACCGCGAGCTACGACGCGGCCACGGAGGCCTATACGCTGCGCGTCTGCTCGCAAGGCGTCACCGCGATGCGCGATCCGATCGCCGCGATCATGCAGCTGCCGAAGGAACGCGTTCGCATCATCACCGACGACGTCGGCGGCGCGTTCGGCCTGAAGACCGGCCCTTATCCCGAATACATCGCACAGATGATCGGCGCCAAAAAATTCGGCCGGCCGATCCATTGGATGTCGGGCCGTTCGGAAGCGTTTCTTAGCGACAATCAGGCGCGCGATATCTATTCCGAAGCCGAACTCGCGCTCGACGACAAGGGACGGTTTCTGGCGCTGCGCATCCGCAACACCGGCAATCTCGGCGCCTATGTCGGCGCGGTCGGCGCCAATATCCCGACCCTGAATTTCACCCGCTGCCTGCCGGGCATTTACGACATCCGGCATATCGACGTCAGCGCGCGGTGCGCGTTTACCAACACGATCGCCACCGCGCCGTATCGCGGCGCCGGGCGGCCGGAAGCGAACTACGTCCTTGAGCGCGTCGTCGAGGAAGCAGCGCGGATCACTGGGATCGATCCGGCACAGCTGCGGCGGCGCAACCTCATCCCGGCTGCCGCCATGCCGTACAAGACCGCCGTCGGCACCACCTATGACAGCGGCGATTTCGCGCCGATTTTCGACAGGGCCCTGGCGCTCGCCGATTACGACGGCATCAAAGCGCGGCGGCGGGAAGCGAAGAAGCGCGACAAATATCGCGGCCTGGGTATTTCTTGCATGCTGGAGCATTCCGGCGGCGCGCCGCTCGAAGGCGCGCTGCTCAGCTTTCCCGGAGATGGCACGCTCACGGTCAATCTCAACGTCCAGTCCACCGGCCAGGGCCACGCATCAGTGTTTCCGCAATTGGTTGCCGATCGGCTCGGCATTGCGCACGACAAGGTCACTCACAGGCACGGCGATTCGGCGCTGGAGATCGCCGGCTACGCCTCGGTCGGCTCGCGCTCGGCGATGACCGCGGGCGCCTCCGTCGTCAAATGCATCGATGTGATGCTGGAAAAGGGCAAGCGCATCGCGGCGATGCTGCTCGAGGCTGCGGCAGGCGATATCGCCTACGACTCCGGCCGCTTCGACGTGGTCGGCACCGATCGTCGCATCGCACTGTTCGAGGTTGCCGCGCGCGCGGCCGAGCTGAAAAAGCACGGCACGATCGCGGAGAACCTCGATACCAAGGTGACGACCGAAACGCCGCTTTCCTTCCCCAACGGCGTCCACGTCGCTGAGGTCGAGATCGATCCCGAGACCGGTCACATGGAGATCGTCGCCTACACCGCGGTCGACGATTGCGGCAATGTGCTCAACGCCATGATCGTCGAAGGCCAGCTGCACGGCGCCTTGGCTCAGGGGCTGGGACAGGCGCTGATGGAGCAGGTGTTTTATGACGAGAGCGGCCAGCTCGTGACCGGCTCGTTTCAGGATTACGCCATGCCGCGCGCGGCAGATATGCCGCGCGCGATCCGCGACGAACACCTCTGTGTGCCGGCGACCACCAACCCGCTCGGCGTCAAGGGAGTAGGCGAAGCCGGCACCACCGCCTCGATCGCCGCAGTCATGAATGCCGTCGCCGACGCCATTCCCGGCGGCGCCGGCGCGCATCTCGACATGCCGATGACCGCGGCCCGATTGTGGAAGGCGTGTCAGCGAGCGAAGGGCCTTCGGTCAGGAGAGCCGTAGCAAGTCGGCGAGCGCGGCGACGATCGTGCCGGGGCGCGCCGGCTTGGACAGGACCGTGCATCCGGGCCATTCCGCCAATTCCGGATCGCCCGGTACCTGCCCGGTATAGAAGACAAACGGCGTACCGCGGCTGGCGAGCCGCCGCGCGACCGGAGCAATCGTTTCGCGGCCCACCCTGACGTCGAGGATCGCGGCGGCGATACGGTCATCGGCCGCAGCGAGCCCCTCACGGACGGATCGGCAACAGCCGGCGATTTCCGCTCCCGCCTCGAGCAGAATCGATTCGAGTTCCATGAGCAAGAGAAGGTCGTCTTCGACAATCAGCACACGCGCCCCTTGGAGTGCGGACACCTTACTGAACTTGGCCAACTGCTCCATCATCGGCTGCCTCCGGCAGCGCCAGGTCGATCGTGCAGACAAGTCCGCCCGGCCGCAATTCGCGGCCCACCTGCGCGCCGGGGATGACGCTGTCGATCAGTGCGTTGCCGAACCCGTCCGTCTTCGGCTGCGCCGCGCGCGGGCCGCCGCCCTCCTCCCAGATAAGCTTGAGCCGGCGTTGATTGTTCCGTCCGCTCGTCGCCCAACTGACGCTGACGGTGCCGGTTGCGACCGACAGCGAGCCGTATTTTGTGGCGTTGGTTGCGAGTTCGTGCAGGACCAGACCAACCGGAGTAGCGAGATCAGCCGGGAGCAAAATGGCTTCGCCCTGCAGGCGCAGACGGTCCCGGATGTCAGTAATATACGGCGCCAGCTGCTGGCGTGCGAGTTCCGCGAGATCGGCGCCCTTCCAATCCGAGCCAACGAGCAGGGTGTGCGCGGCCGCGAGCGCCGACAACCGTCCCTCGAAGCGCTCGACGAAATCCTCCTTCGATTTGCTGTTGCGCATGGTGTGGCGCGCGATCGCCTGAATGACCGCAAGCGTATTGCGGACGCGATGCGTCAGTTCGCCCAACAGCAGGCGCAGGCGGTGCTCGGCGGCCCGGCGCGCGGTGACGTCGCGGGTGCTTTCGAGCACAAGCCGGCGGCCATTGAAATTTTCAAGCTGGATACGGCTTTCGACCGTCAGCTCGGTCCCGCTCTTGGTTCTCTGCCGCAGCTCGCCGGCCCAGCTTCCCTCGCGCGACAGCTTGGCTTTGAGCTCGGCAAACGAGGACCCTGGGACCGTCGTATGAAGCAATTGTTCCTTGCCCTTGCCCAGCGCCTCGTCATGACTGAAACCGTAGAGTTCCTCGCTGCCGCGATTCCACTCGACGATGCCGCTGTCGAAATCCCAGACGAAGATCGGATCGCGCGACAGGTCGATGAGATGTTTTTGCTGCTGCAGCTGCTCTTCGTTCCGGCGCAGCGTTTGCTCAACCTGCTGGCGCTCGGAAACATCGACAAAGGTAATCACCACCCCGTCGATCCTGTCGTCCGCGGTTCGATAGGGCCGCAGCCGTATGTCGTACCAGACGCCGTTGCGGCTGCGGACCTCGCGCCGGATCGGCGTAAGATTGGCGATCACGGCGCGCGCATCCTTGCCGAGGTCGTCGTATTCGAGCCGGTGGGCGAAATCGGTGATCGGCCGGCCCTCATCCTTCAGTGTGATGCTGAACAGTTCCGTCACCCGATCGGTGAAGCGCTTGATGCGCAGGTCGGCGTCGAGGAAGAGCGTGGCGAAATCGGTCGCCGCCACCAGGTTTTGCAAATCGCTGTGGGCGCGGGAGATTCCCTCGAGCTTGAGCTTCAGCTCGCTGTTGACGGTCTGCAGCTCCTCGTTGATTGATTGCAGCTCTTCCTTGCTGGTTTCCAGCTCCTCGGAGGTCGATCGGTATTCCTCGTTGATCGATTGCAATTCTTCGTTGGCGGCGCGCAGTTCCTCATTGGCCGCGTCCGACTCCTCGCGCACGGTGCGCAGTCGCGCCTGCGTCAGCTCCAATTCCTGGGTCAGCCGCCGCACCGTCTCATCCGAGGCCAGGCGGTCCGGCGCGACCAGGCTCTCATCGACGGCTTCGCCCTCGATGAACATGACGACAGCATTCGGTGTCTGGTCCGAGCCGTTGTCCTTTGCCGGCTTGACCAGCAGATGAACACGATGGGCGACGCCATTGAAGCGAACCAGGATCGAGAGGGTGCAGGTGGACAGGCGTTGCTCGAAAACGCGATTGAGCGCGGACCGCAGCTCGAAGCGGAGTTCGGGTCGCACCAGATCGACGGCGTCGCTGCTGAGCGGGCCACCCGAAGGCCGCACATAACGGCCGACGTTTTCCGACAGGTGAATGACCCGATGGCTCGCGTCGATCAGCATCGACGGCGGCGCCACCTGCTCGATCGCGCGCCGATGCAACGCGGCTTCCTGCAGCGCCATAGCGGGCGTCAAACCGCGGCCGATCTGGGCGATCTGTTCGCGCCCGCCGATGGACCCGAGCAGGTGCGGCGGCAGCCGCTGCTTCTCGCCGGGAACCGCTACCGATTGGAAGATGCGGGTGGCCCGGTCGAGCGGGCGGAAAAAGCCCGGTGGGCTGTCGGCACTTTCCGACGGGCCGAGAAAGAGAAAGCCGCCGGCATTCAGGGCGTAGTGGAAGATGCTGCAAACCTGTTCCTGCAATTCGCGATCAAGATAAATGAGCACGTTGCGGCAGGAGATCAGATCGACGCGCGAGAACGGCGGGTCTTTCAAAACATCATGTACGGCGAACAGAACGATATCGCGCAGCTCCTGCCGCACGCGGTAATGATCGCCTTCACGCACGAAGAACCGGCGCAGCCGGTCCTCGGTCACATCGTTCTCGATGACGATCGGATAACGTCCATCTCGCGCGGCAACCAGCGCCTGGGAATCAAGATCGGAGCCGAACACCTGGATCGACAGGCGCATTTCCTGGCGTACCGCCTCCTCCAGGAGAAGGATCGCGAGCGAATACGCTTCTTCTCCGGTGGCGCAGCCTGGAACCCAGACCCGGATCGTTTCACCGTGACGGCTCTCCTTGAAGATTTCCGGCAGCACCTCTTTGACAACCGCCTCGAAGGCTTCGCGATCGCGGAAGAACGTCGTCACCGAAATGAGCAGGTCGCCAAGCAGCGCGGGCGCCTCGTCCGCATTCTCGCTCAGATACTGATAGTACTCTTTCAGGTCGTGGGTTCTGGTCACGTGCATACGGCGGGCGATCCGCCGTAGCACGGTTGCGCGCTTGTATTTCGAAAAATCATGACCGGTGCGGGTGTGCAACACCGTCAGGATGCGCCGCAATTCCTCCTCGTCCACTCTTTGCAATGCCGATATCGGCACCGTCTCCTTGATGCGCATCAGATCGGCAAGCCGCGCGGCAAGTTCGCGCACCGGCAGCACGAAATCCGCCGGGCCGGCTTCGATGGCGCTGCGCGGCATCGAGGCATATTCGGCTTCGCTCGGGTCCTGCACCAGGATGATGCCGCCGGCTTCCTTGACGGCGCGCACACCGATAGCGCCGTCCGAACCGGCGCCGCTTAGAATGACGGCGAAGCCGTCGCCGAGCCGTTCGGCGAGCGAGCGAAAGAACAGATCGATCGGGGCTCGCTGCCCGCGCGGCTCGTCGAACTGCAAAGCCGAAATTTCGTGATCGATCAGCTGCAGACGGCGATCAGGGGGGATGACGTAGACGTGATTGGCCAGGAGTTTCTGCTGCGTTTCAACTTGAACCACCGGCATCTGCGTTCGTGCCGCCAAGATGCTTGCCAGCTCGCTGCGATGTTTGGGCTCGAGGTGCACGATGACGACGAACGCGGCGCCGGTGTGATCCGGTATCGCAGCAAAAAAACTCTGCAGAGCCTGAACGCCGCCGGCCGAGGCGCCGATGGCGACGATGAGCGGTTTTTCGTTGCTCGCTTCTTGTGCGGGCTGCCCGCGGCCCTCCGTGTTGTCGTTGTCGGCCAAGACGCCACTCCGCTTCCGCCGCCCAAGAGCAGCATATCTAAAAAACAGCATATCTAAAACAGGGAAGAGCGCCAGCAAGTTCCGGCAGGAAGAGACCAGCGAAAGGCCCAGGAACTTACGAGTGGATGAAAGAGTTGGTTGCAGTCGTCGGTGAACCGGAGATCAGGTGACGGCCTGACCGCGTTTTGCGGTTTAGCCGCTCGAGTGTGTCATGACCCAGATACCGCCATCGTCGTGCCGAGCTTTCGTTTCAGAGACAATCGCCGTATCGGTCGCCGCCTGCGAAAAAGGCCAAGCCGTGATCGAGAGCGGCAGCCATCCACCGATCGTACGAAGCGGCCGCCCGGCGTATCATCGTGCTCGCTGCGACAGCCAATGCAGCCGCCAAAGTGTCTAAGCCGGCGATTCGGATTTAACCTTTCGCTACGGTGACGCGCCGCGCCGCCTTGCCACCCCGAGGGCCGGACCTATAATGCGCCGCTTCCTTCGCGCAGGGGATTGTCTTGGCGCCACCGGGAGCGAAATCCGTAGCCGTTATCATGGGCAGCCAGTCCGACTGGCAGACCATGAAGCACACCGCCGAGACGCTCGACGCGCTCGGCGTGACCTATGACGCGCGCATCGTCTCCGCCCATCGCACCCCCGAGCGTCTCTACGCCTTCGCCAAAGGCGCCAAAGCCGCGGGCTTCAAGGTGATCATCGCCGGCGCCGGCGGCGCCGCGCACTTGCCCGGCATGACCGCTGCGCTCACCAGCCTGCCCGTGCTCGGCGTGCCGATCGAATCGAAGACGCTGTCGGGCCAGGATTTGCTTTATTCCATCGTGCAGATGCCGCCGGGCGTTCCGGTCGGCACGTTGGCGATCGGGCAAGCCGGCGCCGTCAATGCCGCGTTGCTGGCGGCGAGCGTTTTGGCGCTCAGCGATCCGGCGCTTGGCAGCCGGCTCGAAGCGTGGCGGCAGCGTCAGACGGCCGCTGTCGCTGAAGAGCCCAAGGACCCCGGCGCGTGACCGCATCTGCGCCTGTGCTCGAGCCGGGGGCCACCATAGGTATCCTCGGCGGCGGCCAGCTCGGGCGCATGCTGGCACAGGCGGCGGCGCGCCTCGGCTTTAAGTGCCACATCTTCGCTCCCAATCCGGACTCGCCCGCCTTCGATGTCGTGCACCGGGTCACCTGCGCCGATTATGCCGACACGCAGGCGCTCGACCGATTTGCGGGAAACGTCGACGTCGTCACTTACGAGTTCGAGAACGTGCCGGCGGAAACCGCAACATTTCTTGCCGCGCGTGTGCCGGTATTGCCCGACTCTAAAGTATTGGCGACGACCCAAGATCGGCTTGCGGAGAAAAACTTCGTTGCCGCGCTGGGTATCGCCACCGCTCCCTATGCCGCCGTAGCGGCGCCGGCCGAGCTGGCCGGTGCGCTCGACCGGATCGGCCGTCCCGCCGTCCTGAAAACGCGGCGGTTCGGCTATGACGGCAAAGGCCAGGCGACAATCCGTAACGGCAGCGACCCCGAGGCCGCCTGGCGTGAGGTTGGCGGTCAGCCTTGCATTCTCGAAGCATTCGTTCCGTTCGCGCGCGAGGTCTCGGTTGTTGCCGCGCGCGCCTACGACGGCGCCGTCGAATGTTTCGATGTCACCGAGAACGAACACCGCGACCATATTTTGAAGGTTTCTCGCGTCCCCGCCGCCCTGTCCGACGCCGCCGCGCAGGAGGCGCGCCGGATCGCCGAAACCATCGCGCAGAAATTCACTTATGTCGGCGTGCTGGCCGTTGAGATGTTCGTGCTGCGCGACGGCGATCTTCTGGTCAACGAGATCGCGCCGCGGGTGCACAATTCCGGCCACTGGACGCTCGACGGCGCCTCGGTGTCGCAGTTCGAGCAACACATCCGGGCGGTGGCCGGCTGGCCGCTGGCAAAACCCATCCGCCGCGGCCGCGTGGAAATGATCAACCTGATCGGCGCCGAGGTCGCAGACTACCGGTCCTGGCTCGGCGTGCCCGGCGCCGCCGTGCATCTTTACGGCAAAGCCGCCATACGCCCCGGCCGCAAGATGGGGCACGTGACGCGGGTCTTTGTTGAGTAACGCGGCCGCTTCCCCACTTATGGACTTTTAGGGGCCATTCTGCTACGGACGGCGCCGAGGTGGCGCAGGCGCGAGCGTATGAGCCACCATTCCATTCAGGGCGCACTTAACTGAGCGCAGCGAAGCGAGCAGCACGCGTGCAGGTTCTCGTCCGCGACAACAATGTCGACCAGGCCCTCAAGGCGCTGAAGAAAAAGATGCAGCGCGAGGGCATTTTCCGCGAGATGAAGCTTCGCGGCCATTACGAAAAACCCTCGGAAAGAAAAGCTCGGGAGAAGGCGGAGGCGATCCGCCGCGCCCGCAAGCTTGCCCGCAAGCGGCTGCAGCGCGAAGGCCTGCTGCCGATGAAGCCGAAGCCCACGACCGCCGCCGGGCCTAGCGGCAGGTCCGGGCCGCCGCGCGCGCCCCGCTTCGGCTGAACTGATCGCGTTTTGCTGATGGCGCGGGCTTTTTTTGGCCCGCGCCTTTGTTTTGGCGTGGGCCTTTGTTTTGATCCGCCGGGGCTATCCCGTTGGCGCCGTGTGATTTACCGTTGGCCGGAGGGGTGCTGCGGTGCCGCGAGTCATCGGATGACGGGTTTAACTTGGGCGTGGCGAACGCGGCGATACCGGCGCATGACGACGCGAAGTTCAGTGCTTGCATTGTCTTTGCTTGCGCCGCTGGCGCTGGCCGGCTGCACGCCGCTCGGCAATCTGGCATCTTCGGAGAAGGACGACGCGCTCTACGCGACTTCGCAATCCAATCTGACGTCGCTCACCGAAGTGGTCGAAAAACATCCCGACGATCCGCAAGCCTACAACATGCGCGGCTCGGTGCTTGCCGATGCCGGGCAGGCCGAGCAGGCGCTCGCCGATTTCAACAAGGCGATCAGCCTCGATCCCAATTACGCGCAGGCCTACGCCAACCGGGCCTTGCTCTATCGGCGCAACGGCAAGCTTGAGCTTGCGCTCGCCGACTACAACAAGGCGCTGTCGATCGACGGCAATTACGCGCCCGCTTATCTCGGCCGCGGCGTCGTTTACCGCCAGCAGGGCCACACCGTGCAGGCGCTCGGCGACTTCAACAAGGCGATTGCGCTGAAGCCCGACAATGGGCAGGCCTATTACAACCGCGGTTTGCTCTATCAGGGCCAGCGTCAGTACCAGTTCGCCATCGACGATTTTTCCACCGCGCTCGGGCTGACGACGAAAAAGGCCGAAGTTTACGTAGCGCGCGCGCTCAGCTATCTCGCGATCGGCGACGCCAAGTCGGCGGCCAGCGATCTTGACGAGGCGGTGCAGCTCGAGCCGAACAGCCTGCAGGCCTGGACCAGCCGCGGGCTCGCCTACGAGCGTCTCGGGCAAAAGGAGAAGGCAGCCGGCTCGTATGCGAAGGCGCTCAATATCAACGAAAAATACGAGGTCGCGCGCGCCGGCTTTGCCCGCGTCGGCGGCAAAGTGGGGCAGTCGTACCAGACGTTCTGAGAACGCAGCCGAACGAGAGCGCGGCCATGACCATCACGCTTAATCACACCATCGTTCCGGCCCGCGACAAAGCCGCTGCGGCCAAGTTTTTCGCCGACATTTTCGGTCTCAAGCGTGGCCGCAGCAACTATTTCGCCCCGGTGCGGATCAACAAGTCGCTGACGCTGTTGTTCGACGACGACAGTAAGTTCGAGAGTCATCATCTGGCGTTCCATGTCAGCGATCGCGAGTTCGACGCCATCCTGCGCCGCGTCAAGGCGGCGAAAATCGCCTTCGGCAGCGCGCCGTGGAGCCTCGACGACGGCAAGCTCAATGACTGGAACGGCGGCCGCGGCGTCTATTTCCGGGATCCGGACGGGCACGTGCTCGAACTGATGACCGTGCCGCAATAGAGCATGATCCCGAAAAGTGGAACCCGGTTTTCGGAAAAGATCATGCGCAAAGGAAGAATCTAACGCAGCGCTCAGTGCTGGGGACGGCCTGGCGGTTCGTCCAGATCGCCGGCGAGAAAGCGGCCGACCGCATGCAGCGCACCGTTGGCGTCGAGGTCATCGTGGTCGCCGTCGAGGAAGCGCACGATGTGTTTCGGGGCTTTGATCAGATCAAACAGCCGCTCGCCCATGGCGTAGGGAATGATCCGATCGCGCAGACCGTGCAGGATGAGAACAGGCGCGGTGATTTTTGCAATCCGCTCGTCGGAGCGGAACTGATCTTTCATCAGCAGCCCGACCGGCAAATACCAATAGCGCATGGCGGCGACCGCCGCCGCGGACGTGAACGGCGCCTCCAGGATTACGCGGCCGACCGGCTTTTCCGTCGCCACGTCGACGGCGACGCCGGAGCCGAGCGACTCGCCCCACACCACGAGCTGCGGCGCCGGGTAGCGCGCGGCGGCAAAGGCATAGGCGGCCTCGGCGTCGGCAATCAACCCGGCTTCGCTGGGACTGCCGCTTGAACCGCCATAGCCGCGATAGTCGATCGCCACCAGGCCGATGCCGCCTTTGATGAGCTTACGAAAGCGCTCGACGCGATGGCGCAGCGAACCGCCATTGCCGTGGAAATAGATAATGACCGGCTTGGCGTCGCGCGGAGCAACATGCCAGGCGACGATGCGCTCACCGTCGGACGTCGTCAGCGTGACCTCCTCGGCCTCCGGCAGACCGGCCTGCGCCGGCGGCGCGTGGATCGAGTCGGGAAAATACATCAGGGAACGCTGGGTGAAGTAGAGGATCGCGCCGAGGCCGATATAGACACCGAACAAGCCGACCGCGAGCCATTTGAGCGTCGTCTTCGCCCGCGAGGTCCAAGGATCCGGCCACGGCCACGCGCGCGCGGCGAGTTCACGCGATGCAGCCGGGGCGCGTTGAACGAACTCCCGTGCGCGCGAAGCGACGCCCCGGAAAATAGCGGCGCCGTAGTCGCGCGCATGACCGATTCTTCCGTCAGATCGAAATGAAACGGAACGCCCCATCAAATCTCTCGTCTATATCCGGACGCACGCATCGGACTGTCGTCAGTACGGCCAAGCCAGAATCGCACGGTCACAAAAACAAACCGGCCGGCTTATGCAAGCCGGCCGGCCGGATTCAATCCCACGCCGCGCAATCAGGGACCGGCGGAATCAGGGGCAGACTTGCACGGACCGCCAGCGATAACCGACGCCTTCGACCCAGACCTGACGCTTGGCCCAATGGCAACCAGGCGCCAGCTGAGCGTAAGCAGACGCAGGCGCCCCGGCCGCAGGCGGATAATAGGCACCCGGAGGGGGTGGCGGCGGCGGGTAGTAACCGGGGGGCGGCGGGTAGTAACCGGGGGGCGGCGGGTAGTAACCCGGCGGCGGGTAATAACCGGGCGGATAATAATAGGGCGAGCTGTTGGCGACGGCGCTGCCGACAATGGCGCCGGCGGCGAGGCCGCCGATAATCCCCGCACCCACGGCGCAGCCGACGCACCATGCGTTTGCCGGGCTCGGAGCGGCCAGCGACGCAACACTGATGCTGGCTGCGCCTGCAAGCGCGATGAGCGATTTATGCATGTGTTCTCCTCGTGTGATCGGCCGGGAGCCGACCGCGACCATCAACAAGCGGAAGTCCCCGTAAACCCCCGAATTCCTCATCGCCTCCGTCTCAGCATCGGAGGCATTTGTTGGGCGGCTGGTCGGGAATCCTAGTCCGCTTCTGTGAGCTAAATTAAGGCGTCCCCCCACCGGGTGGGGGGACGAGTTTTCCGTGGCAATGCCTTAAGCCTGCGCTCTTAGTAGCAGGCACGCACCCAGACGTAGCCGTTCCACACGCGCCGGCAGCCGGGCCCGTAATAGGGGTACGGACCGTACGGATAGTAGTAGCCACGGTAGTAGTAGGGCGCGGCCGCGGCCGCTCCGACAGCAGCGCCGGCGGCTACGGCGCCAGCGCGCCAGCCCCAACCACCACGCCATCCCCAACCGGGGCCATAGCGCCACCACGCATCCGCCGGGCTCGCGGTCGCGAGCATCGTCGTGCCGATAGCGGCCGCCGCAACGAGTGTCGTCAGAATCTTCTTCATGGCATCACCTCGACTGAGCATCGTTTTGTTCACAGCACCCAAATTCCGCCCCTAGGGCTCTAGGTTCCCATTTATGGGTGAACACAGACTGAACAATGCCGCCTGATTGTGGCCATCATTTGGAGCGGGCGAACGAACTTTAGAGGTCCCAGAACTTTAGAGGTCTCATGTCACTGATCTATGCCGTCGGCGACATTCACGGCTCGCTATCAAAACTGCGCCAGCTGATGGCGCGCTGCGAGCAACATGCCGCCGGACAGCCGATGACCTTCGTTTTTCTGGGCGATTACGTCGACCGTGGGCCTGACAGCGCCGGCGTCATCCGCACGGTGATCGACCTTCAGTCGAAGATTGGGGAACGCGTCGTCGCTCTGAAAGGAAACCACGAGGCGATCGTACTTGGCGTCATCGACGGCACGCTGCCGGCCGACTATTGGTTGGCCCAAGGCGGAATAGCGACGCTGCGCAGCTACGGCGTTGAAGACGCGCGCGACCTGCCGCGCGATCATGTCGAATGGCTGCATTCCTTGCGGCCGAGCTACGATGACGGCCGCCGCTTTTTTGTCCACGCCGGAATCGATCCGAACAAACCGCTCGATGCGCAGGATGAGACCGATCTGCTTTGGATCAGGGAGCCGTTCCTCCTCGACCGCCGCGATTATGGACGTCTCATCGTGCACGGCCACACGCCGTTGGCGACCGATGCGCCGGACTTGCGCAGCAACCGTCTGAACCTCGACACCGGAGCGGTGTTCGGCGGTGTCCTGACCGCGGCGGTGTTTGACGGCGCAGAAACGAGCCCGACGACATTTCTACAAGCCTAATGAGATCGGGTTTGCCGGGCGACATCGGGGAGGTTGCCGCTTTCGAATTCGCGCCCCGATCCTTTCCCCGCGCCGTGCAAGTTGCACGGCGGACATTGGGCGGAGTTCGCAGCGTCGGGCCTACCCCTGCGTCAATCCGTCGCAGGCCATCATCATCGGGCCAACAGGAGGCGATGACGCGCTGAATCGCGCCCCTCCAACGGCTAGTCTCGTTTTGCGATTCGGATTGGGGGGTACGTGAAGCGCAAGCCTGCGAGCCTACAGCGTAAGGCGGTTTCCTTGCGGCCGTCGCAACCAGCACCGCGCCGCGGACGGATTCAGATCGGCGCCGCTGCCGAAGAACCGGGCGCGCCGAAGCCGCGCCCGCGCATGGCCGCCGCGCGGCTGGCGGCCGAGGTCGATCGGCTTGCCGCCGAGCTCGAAGCTTCGCGCGCCCGCATCACCGAACTTGAGGCGAGGATCGACATCGACCCCCTCACCGAGACGCTCAACCGCCGCGGCTTCGAGCGCGAACTCAAGCGCTCGCTCGCTTATGTCAAGCGTTACGGGGTGAGCGCGGCGCTGGTCTATCTCGATCTCGACGAATTCAAGCCGGTCAATGATCGTCACGGCCACGCCGCCGGCGATGCCGTTCTCAAAGCGATCGCGGCGGCACTCATAAGCCACGTTCGCGCTTCCGACGTGGTGGCGCGCATCGGTGGTGACGAATTCGTCGTGCTGTTGTGGAACGTCAGTGACGGCGAAGCCGCGGCGAAGGCCGCGGAGCTTGAAGCGGCGGTGTACGCGACGCCGGTTCGCTGGGCCGCCTCGACGCTGGTCGTCGGAGCATCCGCGGGGGTGGCGTTCATTGGCCCCCTCGAAACCCCGGCCGAGGTGCTCGGGCGTGCGGATGCAGCCATGTACGCGCGCAAGACCGAGCGCCGACAAAACACGTCTCCCCGCGTACGGGGCAAGGTCACGCAATGATATCCGGCGTCAGCTCGTCCTCGATGAAGGTGATGCGGTCGCGCAATTGCAGCTTGCGCTTCTTCAGGCGCTGAACCTGGATGATGTCGGCGCCAGGCGAGACCTGGAGCGCCGCAATCGCGGCATCGAGGTCGCGATGCTCCTGCTGCAGGCGTGCAAGTTGCGCCCGAAGCTCGCGTTCTTCCTCTTGTGTCATCGCCGCCTTGGTCGCGCCGTGGTTTTGCCTTGGGCGCCCCGTGGGCACGGTGTAAAGGCCGGTAAGCCGCTATGGATTATCGCGTTTTGGTTAATATCCGACAAGCCCGCCGCGGGTCCGGTGTACAGTGGGGATTTTCCCGCTCCGGGAAAGGGAGTATCCTTTATAGTAGTCATGTTGGTGTAACATCGCGTTCAAGGGTCAGGGGTCATCAGACTCATGGAGGCAGGCCATATGCCGATCGAATTGCATCTTGCGGAACTCGAACGACGGCACCAAGCACTCGAACTGGAAATCAGCGAAGCGCTAACCCACCCTTCGACGGACGATTTGAGGATCGTAGAACTCAAACGCCGCAAGCTGCACGTGAAAGACGAGATCGCGCGGCTCACACAAGACGCCAGCGTACATTAGTCAAATAGATCGGTTTTAGTTTGGCCGCTCGTCCCCGCGGAAGCGGGGAAGTTGGTGGTTTTTCTTCCTTACACCCCCTTCGCCACATCGCGCAGTTTGAACTTCTGCAGCTTGCCGGTCGACGTTTTCGGAATTTCCGCGAACACGACATGGCGCGGACATTTGTAGGCGGCGAGGTGGGAGCGGCACCAGGCGATCAGCTCCTCGGACGTAGCATTGCTGCCGGGCTTCAGCTCGACGAACGCGCAAGGCGTCTCGCCCCATTTGTCGTCGGGCTTGGCGACCACGGCGACGGCGGCGACCGCCGGATGCTTGTAGAGCGCGTCCTCCACCTCGATCGAGGAAATGTTCTCGCCGCCGGAGATGATGATGTCCTTGGAGCGGTCTTTGAGCTGGATATAGCCGTCGGGGTGAACGACGCCGAGATCGCCGGAATGAAACCAGCCGCCGGCGAACGCCGCCTCGGTCGAGTTTTTGTTCTTCAGATAGCCCTTCATCACCACATTGCCGCGGAACATCACCTCGCCCAAAGTCTGGCCGTCGCGCGGCACGCTCTGCATGGTTTCGGGATCGAGCACGTCGAGTGCCTCGAGCACCGGATAGCGCACGCCCTGTCGCGCCTTTCTCTCCGCCTGCTGATCGGCGGACAGCGCGTCCCATTCACCGCGCCAATCGTTGATGCTGGCCGGCCCGTAGGTCTCGGTAAGACCGTAGACGTGGGTGACGTTGAAGCCGGCGCCCTTCATCGCCGCCAGCACGGCCTCGGGCGGCGGCGCCGCGGCGGTGACGAACTCGACCACGTGCGGCAGCGGCTTGCGCTCGTGCGCCGGCGCGTTGAGCAGCGTCGACATCACGATCGGCGCGCCGCACAGATGGGTGACGTTGTGCGCGGCGATGGCGTCGAAAATCGGCGCAGCGCGCACCGCACGCAGGCAGACATGGGTGCCGGCGACGATGGACAGCGTCCAGGTAAAGCACCAGCCGTTGCAATGAAACATCGGCAGCGTCCACAGATAGACCGGGTGCTTGCCCATGCCGCAGGTGATGACGTTGCCGAGCGCGAGCAGATAAGCGCCGCGGTGGTGATAGACCACGCCCTTCGGATCGCCGGTGGTGCCGGAGGTGTAGTTGAGCGAGATGGCGTCCCACTCGTCGTCCGGCATCCGCCAGGCGAAATCCGCATCGCCCTCGCGTAACAACTCCTCGTACTCGATGCCGCCCAAGCGTTCGCCGGCCCCGGTGAATTCCGGATCGTCGTAATCGATGATGAGCGGCTTTGCTTTGCAGGCCGCCAAGGCGTCCTTCACCACCTTGGAATATTCGCGATCGGTGATCAGCACCTTGGTTTCGGCATGGTCGAAACCAAAGGCGACGATGGCGGAGTCGAGCCGCGTGTTGATGGTGTTGAGCACGGCGCCCGCCATCGGCACCCCGTAATGCGCCTCGATCATCGCCGGCGTGTTGGCGAGCATGACCGAAACGGTATCGCCGCGCTTGATGCCGCGCCGTGACAGCGCCGACGCCAGTTGCCGTGCCCGCGCGTAGAACTGCCGATAATTCCAGGAACGCGCGCCATGAACGATCGCGGTGACGTCCGGATAGACTTCGGCCGCGCGCGCCAGGAAGGACAGCGGCGTGAGCGGCTGAAAATTCGCGGCGTTGCGCTCAAGGTCGGTGTCGTAGGGCGTCGGCATGGTCCTGCTCTCGCTGCGGAACCCCAAGCCTAGCGAAATTGGCGGATGGCGAACAGCCGGAAGCTAATGGAAGCTTGGCAACGGAAAACAGCGAATAGCAGAAGCCGATGACCCCTGTTCGCTATTCGCGTTTTGGAGGCGAAGCCGCGAGCGGGTCACTCTCCGGGAGACTTGAGCGCGGAGTCCGTCATCTTTTTGTTCAGATGGGCGAGAAACGGCGGTAAGGTCCGAAAGGCGAGGTGGATGCTGTCGTTGAACGATATCGTCCGGTAGCCGTGGCGACCCCAGGCGGCCGCCAGCGCCTGCCTGCTGAAGATCGACACGTGGCCGTTGCGCGGCCCGACATACCACCAGCCGAGGCCGTAATTGTTGAAGTCCTGCGGCTGCACCAGCGTCGAGTAGAAAATAAGTCCCGTCTCAGCCGCACATTCAACGATCGCGGCGATACCGGTAAGCGGATCCGGCAGATGTTCGAGCGTTTCGAAACTGGTCACCAGGTCGAACCTTCCGTCCGGGCGGCGTGCGTAGGCCGGCACCATGGGATCGTAAGTTACCGCCGCCGGGAAGCCGCTGGCGCGGAGCGCCGTGCAAAACTCGTCATTGCCTCCGCCATAGTCGAGCACGCGGGTTTCCGCCTTGTGCGTCGCCCATAACCGGGTCACCACCTCGGCATTGGCCCGCGGCCGCACCGATTGGTAATCGGGATCGACGGCTTGATAATCGTCGTTATAGATGTGCTGTTTGAATTGCTCGCTGCTCCAGTCATCGAAGGCGTCAGTGTACAGGAAGTCGCATTTCACGCAGCGTCGGTAATAAACCGGCACTCCGGATAGCGGCAGCCGAACCCCCTTCGGCTCCGCGCAGTTTTTGTGAAAATCGATGACGCCGTAGAGGCCGGCCTCACCGCTGCAGATCTTGCAGGGAAGCGGTTCCGCGCAGGCAGGCCTGAGTTGGATCAGCATGAGAGTTCGCCAGTGGCAGAGAGAATCACTGACCATGCAGCCTAGCGAAAATGGCGAGGAGCGAACAGGGAATAGCGGACAGCGCTGCTATCGAACAAAACCTCTCGCTCCCTGCCAGAGCAGAGCGACCGCGATCAGAAGCATCAGCAGATAGGCGATGCGGTAGAAAGCTTCCGTCGGCGTCTTGCGCACCAGCCAGATGCCGAGAAAATTGGTGGCGACGGCGAGCGGCAGCAACACGGCCGAGGTCGCCAGATTGCGCGACGAGAACTGGCCCAGCGCCAGGTACGGCACGACTTTCATCCAGTTCAGGATAGCGAAGAAAATCACCGTGGTGCCGACCAGCGTGAACTTGTCGAGCCGCTGCGGCAGGATGTGGATCTGGAACGGCGGCGAGCCAACCTGCACCAGCGTCGAGGTGAAGCCCGATAGCGCCCCCCAGACAATTCCCATGGCCGGATGCGGCCGCCGCGCCTTCGCCGGCGCGTGTCCGAGATAGGCGCGCCGCCACGTTCCGAGCCACGTATAAAGGACGAAAACGAGCGCGATGCCGCCCACCGTCAGCTCGATCGCGGCATTAGAGAAAGACTTGGCGAACAGCCAGCCCGCGCCGACGCCGAGCACAGAGCCGGGCAGCAGCACCTTCAGGTTCCAGGCGCTCCACTGGCGGTGATAGGTCCAGACCGAGATCGCGTCCTGACAGATGAGGATCGGCAGGAGGATGGCGGCGCCTTCGAGCGGCGGCACGACCAGCGCGAGCAGCGGCGTCGAGATCATCCCGAGCCCGGCGAAGCCGCCCTTGCTCAGGCCGAGCAGGGTCACGGCGGGAATGGCCAGGAGATAGAACAGCGGATCGGTGATCACGGAAAAGGGCTGCGTTGGTGGCAGGGGCGCGCTGACATAGATCAAAGCGCGCGGCTTGACGCCAGCGCTGTGATGCATGGTGGGGCCGCGACGGCGGCACGTCTTGCAAACCGCGCCGATGCGGATTGAGATAAAGTCAGGAGAGCAGCCGGGAGTGAAGCGCCATGGACGCCCGTTCGAGCCGCTACCACGAGGTCTACGCGCGCTGGCAGCGTGACCCGCAAGGCTTCTGGGCCGAGGCGGCCGCGGACCTTGACTGGTTCGAGCAGCCGAAGGCGACCTTCGACCCCAAGGCCGGGATCTACGGCCGCTGGTTCCCCGGCGGGGTCTGCAATACCTGCTTCAATGCCGTCGACCGCCACGTCGAAGCCGGGCGCGGCGACCAGGCGGCGATCATCTACGATTCGCCGCTCGCCGGCGTAAAGCGCACCATCACCTATCATCGGCTGATGACCGAGACGCAGGTGCTCGCCTCGGTATTGCGCGATCTCGGCGTCGGCAAGGGCGACCGCGTGATCCTCTATATGCCGATGGTGCCGGAAGCGGTGATCGCCATGCTCGCCTGCGCGCGCATCGGCGCCATTCATTCGGTGGTGTTTGGCGGCTTCGCGGCACGCGAATTGGCCACCCGGATCGATGACGCCAAGCCGAAGGCGATCCTCACTGCCAGCTGCGGCATCGAGCCCGGCCGCATCGTCCACTACAAGCCGCTGCTCGACGAGGCGATTACGCTGGCGCAGCACAAGCCCGGCGCCTGCCTCATTCTCCAGCGGCCGCAGGCGGAAGCCTCTTTGGTCGGCGGCCGCGATCACGACTGGGCGACCATGCGCGATCACGCGCTCGTCCACGCCCGCTCGGTCTACGACTGCGTGCCGGTCGCGGCGACCGATCCGCTCTATATTCTTTACACGTCGGGCACGACCGGCCGCCCCAAGGGCGTCGTCCGCGACAATGGCGGCCACATGGTCGCCCTCAAATGGTCGATGAAAAATCTTTACGGCCTCGACCCGGGCGAAGTGTGGTGGACCGCCTCCGACATCGGCTGGGTCGTCGGCCACAGTTACATCGTCTATGGGCCGCTGCTGCACGGCTGCACTTCGGTCCTCTATGAAGGCAAGCCGGTCGGGACGCCCGACGCCGGCGCATTCTGGCGGGTGATCGCCGAGCACGGCTGTGTGGCGCTGTTCACCGCGCCGACCGCGTTCCGCGCCATCAAAAAAGAAGACCCGCAGGGCAAGCTGTTCGCACAACACAACCTCGCAAAATTCCGCACGCTGTTTCTGGCCGGCGAGCGCGCCGATCCGCCGACGCTTGAATGGGCGGAAAGCCTCCTGAAAAAGCCGGTGATCGATCATTGGTGGCAGACCGAAACCGGCTGGGCGATCGCCGGCAATCCGGTGGGCCTTGGCATGCTGCCGATCAAACACGGCTCGCCGACGGTAGCGATGCCCGGCTACGACGTGCGTGTCGTCGATGAGAGCTGCCACGAGGTGCCCGCCAACAAGATGGGCTCGATCGTGGTCAAGCTGCCGTTGCCGCCGGCCTGCCTGCCGACGCTGTGGCAGGCCGACGACCGCTTCAAGGAAAGCTACCTCGACGAATTCCCCGGCTACTACAAGACCGCCGACGCCGGCTTCAAGGACGAAGACGGCTACATTTTCGTGATGGGCCGCACCGACGACATCATCAATGTCGCCGGCCACCGGCTCTCGACCGGCGGCATGGAGGAAGTGCTCGCCTCGCACCAGGACGTCGCCGAATGCGCCGTGCTCGGCATCAAGGACGAGCTCAAGGGCGAAGTGCCGTGCGGGTTCATCGTGCTCAAATCCGGGGTCAACCGGCCGCCGACCGAGATCGAGAAGGAATGCATCGCGCTGGTGCGCGACAAGATCGGCCCGGTGGCGGCGTTCAAGCTTGCCATCACGGTCGGACGGCTGCCGAAGACGCGTTCGGGCAAAATCCTCCGCGGCACCATCAAGAAGATCGCCGACGGCGAGGCTTGGAGCATGCCGGCGACCATCGACGATCCGGCCGTCCTCGATGAGATCGGGACGGCGCTCAAGGATAAGGGTGTGGGAGCATAGTCTGCCTTGAGTGGAGCAAAAAGCAGGATGATGCGCAAAATCCGGCCATGCGGGTCGCACACGCCGTAGCTTGGGGGCAGAAATTTGGAACTCGAACCGATCAAACTGATCGATAGCTTGGTAAAGGGAACGATCCTCTCAGCCTATGATTTTTCACGTCTCACCTTCCTTTCTCTTGTTTTCATCTTTGTTAGGAAATCTCGCAGGTTCTGGCCGAGAGTAATCGCGCTAACCAATCGATTGTCTCCGCTGAGCTATCTTTTTCTTTGGATAATTATCGCAGCTTCCGTCTATACCCAACCGAGCGCGCTGGCGAACATTCTGTTGAAGGGCAATATTCCCTTCGAGACACCCTTTCTTATAATATTGATTTCAACCTTCATTCTAACGGTCAGCATCGATCTGCTGATCCGCCTGACCTGCGCGCTGCTTCCGCACAAATCGCGACGATGCTTGTATGCATCGCTATTGCGCATCGCAGCGGGAACCGTCTACGCTGGAACAATTGCAATCTTTTACGCCCCACGCATAGGTCTTCCAGGATTTCAATTATTTCAATCCCACATGGCAGCGAGTTTTGAGCTAAGCATCTTTGCGTTGCCCTTTGCCGTTATTGTGACGAAGGCTGTTCGGCCCAAGCACGGCGCGCTGAAATTCATAGCGATCCCCGCTCTCGCGCTGAGCCTTCCCTATCTGGTAATTTTCTCAGGAGAGGTTGTACTCTTTAATGTGTATTTTGGTGTGACTAGTTTGGGGCAATCGAATACACCCCCCGCCACCTCTGTTGTGACCGGCTATTACATTCGCTGTATTGCTTCAGGCGATAAAGTCAGTGTTACTGGATATGCAACCGTGAACAGCTTGCCGTTTCTGGCGCTAAGTCCGCACGATTTTCACATCCGGTTCATTTCTCAACTCCCGTATGCCGAGTTGGATCTCGGAAGGCCTAACGAGACGACAAAGGACATATTGCTCGCTCCTGGCAAGTTTACGAGAATCGCTTTCGCGGCTACGCCGCTCCTTAAACTGGGCGAGAAAATGCCCAGCGGGGAATTCGACTGTTCTCTATCTCTTCCCTACAGTGGAGGCGATCCCCCTCTACAGTCTCAGGATATTCAGTTCGCGAACTAAGAAAGGAGCAAGCTTAGAGGTGGCAAAGATGCGCGGCGCCGTGTTCACCCGCCTCACTACGTATGCTGTTCGTAGTAACGCCGTAAAATCGCATTGATGCGCGACTGATAACCCTTGCCCTGGGAGCCGAACCAGGCAAGCACATCGGAATCGATCCGCAGCGTCACGTGCCCCTTGCGCTGCGGCTTCGGTAGCTGGGTCGTGAGCCAATCGATTTCTTCCATCGCGTCATCCGTATCGCGGCCCGATGGCAGAGGCTTCTTAGCAGCCGCCTTTCAGTCGGTCTTTGCTTCGCCGCGCTTTTCCATGGCGCGCAACTCAGCCGCCGTGTGTTTCACGATATTTCCTGATTTCCTGCTCATGTGCCCGCCTCATTGAAATCACGCGGATGGTCTCGCCGCGCCAGGTCCAAACGACGGTAAAGAAAGCACCTTCGATCTCCGCCGTCGTTTTCCATCGCTCCTCGTTGTTGCGCGGCGACGGGTGGTGGATCGGCGCACGCCCATCAAAAAAACGGTGAGCCGACACAAAATCGAGCGCTCGATCTTTGATGATCTGCGCGCGCTCGCGCTCATCCCATTCGAAGTCAATCTTGAATAATTAGCATATGTACATACAATTTGCACATACAAGACCTACGGAGTAAGGGCCCTTGATTTCGAGCCGGGCACCGTTCCCGACGCTGGCGCGTTAGACCGGCATGACCCGATGGGTCGGACCGTTGTTCATTTGTGCGCTCGCGCTCTGGAGCGCCCATGCCGACGCGCAGGCGGGCGCCGCCCGGCGAAGGCGCCAGCAGCCTACGGCCGACAACGTTTGCCGCGCCCTAGAGGAGGCGGCGGCGGAGAATGAACTTGCCGGTCGAGTTCTTCGCCCGGGTAATCTGGCAGGAGAGCCGCTTCAACGCCCGCGCGGTGAGCCGCAAGGGCGCCGAGGGCATCGCCCAATTCATGCCGCGCACCGCCGATTGGCGCGGGCTTGCCGATCCGTTCGATCCGGTCGAGGCGCTGCGCAATTCGGCGAGCTATCTGCGCGACCTGCGCAACCGCTTCGGCAATCTCGGGCTCGCCGCCGCCGGCTATAACGCCGGTCCCGGGCGGGTCAGCGAATGGCTCAACGGCAAGCGCGCCCTGCCGGGCGAGACCCGCAATTACGTCGCCATCATCACCGGCTGGACCGCCGATGACTGGGCTTCGCCGGCGCCGCCGCAGACCGCTGAGACCACGATCCCGCAGGGCGTGCCCTGCTCCCGGCTTGCCAACCTGATCCTGGCGCCGAAAGCGGAAGCGAAGCGCATCGCGTCCTACGTACCGCGCTGGGGCGCGCAGCTCACCGCCAACTGGTCGGAAAGCCTGGCCTGGGCGACCTACCGCGCGCTGCAGAAGAAATTCGCCACGCTGATCGGCGACCGCGAGCCGATCGTGCTGCGCGGCCGGCTGCCGGGCATGGGCGCGGCCACGCGCACCATCATCCGCATCGCCGACGACAACCGCGCCCCGCTCGACAGATTATGCGGAAAGCTCATCGCCGCCGGCGGCGCCTGCGTCGTGCTACGCAACAATCGCGGGTGATGATCAGCTCAAAATCGTCATTGCCGGACTTGATCCGGCCATTCATGCCGCCGGTAATAGCAGCCATGCTCGTACCGGCCTCAATACCGCATGGATACGCGGGTCGAGCCCGCGTATGACGAGCGCGGATAATGGCGCCCCAAGCACGCCGCACGCGGAGGAAGGAAACGAAAGATGCGAACCATCACCCTCGAAGAACATTTCGCCATCCCGGCATTTCTCGATGGCCCGTTGAAAGAGCTGAAAGAATCCCGGCATGCGGCCCGCGCCGCCAAACTCATCGCGCAGCTCTGCGACCTCGGCGAGGGTCGAGTTGCCGAGATGGATGCCGCCGGCATCGACATGCAGGTCGTGTCGCTGACCGCGCCCGGCGTCGAACAAATGGAAGCTGCCGACGCGATCGCCATGGCGCGCGACACCAATGATGTCCTGGCTGCGGCGATCAAGAGCCACCCGGCGCGCATTTCCGGCTTCGCGTCCGTCCCGACCGGAACTCCGGACAAGGCGGCGGCGGAGCTGGAGCGCCGCGTGCGCCAGCAGAAATTCGCCGGCGCGGTGATCAACGGCCACAATCGCGGGCGCTATCTCGACGACAAATTCTACTGGCCGATCCTGGAATGCGCCGAAAGCTTAAGCGCGCCGATTTATCTGCATCCGACGCGGCCGCCGCAGCCGGTGATCGACGCGTCGTTCGGGGGCTTTTCGCCGCTGGTGACCGAATTGTTCTCCGGCCCCGGCTGGGGCTGGCACATCGAAACCGCGGTGCATGTCATCCGCATGATCCTCGGCGGCGTGTTCGACCGCTTTCCCAAATTGCAGATCGTGATCGGCCACCTGGGCGAAGGCCTGCCGTTCATGTTCCAGCGGGTCGACATCATGGCCACGGAATTCACCAAGCTCAAACGCCCGGTCAGCGCCTATCTGCGCGACAACCTGCATTACACGTTCTCAGGCTTCAATTTTTCGCCGACCTTCCTCGATCTGCTGCTCGAGCTGGGCGGCGTCGACAGGATCATGTTCTCCGCCGACCATCCGTATCAGCCGATGGCGAAGGCGCGCGCCTTCCTGGAGCAGATCCCGGTCAGCGCGGCCGACAGGGAGCGGATCGCCCACGGCAATGCCGAGAAGCTCTTCAAGGTGTAGGGGGCCACTGCTGCGCCCGGCGCGTCACGGCCGGACTTAAGTCCGGCCAGACACGCCTTTCCGAGACCGGCGCCGATTATGCGGCGGCCACCGGCTCGTTGGTGAGCGCAAACTGCGAGATATACCAGCGCGTGATCCAGTGCAGCGTCCATGGAATCGGAATCACCACGGAGCAGGACACTGCGAACACGACCGTGCGCCACAACAGGTCCCAGCCGCTGGCGGTGAAGACCAGGTGCCGGTTGCCGCCCTCGAGATGCCGGCACATCCACCGCGTCCACGCCGCGCCGACCCACGCCCAGCCGACGATGGTGATGAAGGAGATCGCGGTCAGCACATACCACCCGAACACGCTCCAAAAGCCGCCGGTGAAGGTGAGCGGCCCGCTTTGGCCTTCCCAGACCGTATTCCGCACCACCCATTTCAGAATGATGAACAAAAAGAATACCGACAGCGGCCAGGCGAGCCAGCCGAGATAAGTGGCGATGTCCCACAGAAACGGGATGTAGATCCCGAGATATGTAAGAATGTATTTGATATAGGGCAGCCCGGCGTTGAGCATGAAGATATACCAGATATCCATCGGCTGGCCGGTGAACCCGGTGCGGCGCTGGCCCGGCAGTTCGATGTTCTCGATGAACCATTTGTAGAACGCCGTCGTCAGCCACGGCGAGGGGATGACCGTAATCTGTCCGAGCGCGACCAGAAGCGAGCGGCCCAACAGCGGCCACATCTGCACGTGGGTGGTCAACCGCTCGGCGTCAGATGCCACCTGCTGTGAAAAAGCCTGACCGAAGCTCTGCGTCACCTCGGCCTTGTTGAAGTTCGGCGCGGTGAAAGACTGCGCGGCGCCTTGCCTCGGCGCAGCCCCGCGCGCGTTTTGACCGGGCGCTCCCTGACGTGCCGCCTGCGGCGGCTGCCGCGGCGGCGGTGGCGGCGTGGGTCGCGAGCGCGGCATCAGGCCCGGAATCTCGGCGGCCGTAGCCCAATCCTTCATGCCGGCACACCAGACGAAGGTGTCGGCCCGCACCATGCCGGCCGCGACCAGTTCGCCGAGCCGCTGGTCCGAATATGGCCCCGCTTGCTGGCCGTCAATCGCGGTGTACCACTGTCTGTCCGCCATCCATTGCCCCCCAAAACCGCAGCGCAATTATGCGGCCACCTGGGCGGTAATCGCCCGGTTTCCCACACAAGCCTCATCTTACTATACTCGAAACCGCTGACAGGGCACGCGTTGAATAGCTCGCCGCCCACCGAATCGTCAGCTAGTTTGCTTCAATCCGGCCAAGTGGGGACAGGACATGCACAGGTATCTTTGGTCGCTGGGCGCCGCTTTCGCACTTTCCCTCGCGTTCTTTTCCGACGCGCTGGCGGCACCGGCGACCGCGGCGGATTTATCCGGCAAGAAGATTTGCTGGGATAATGGCTCCGCTACCAATTACGGCCCGGGCGGCAAATACTCGAACAGCATGTCCGGAGAGGGTACCTGGTCCATGACCGCCAAGGGCGTGCACGTTCATACCGACCGTTATGACTACGTGGCGTCCATTGAGAAACTGCCGGGCGGAACATTCCACGCCGTAATCCTCGGCGCCGGCATCAAATCGACCGGCAGCTACTGCAAATAAATCGGCGCGACGGTCTTTCCGCCACGGCTCGAGCCGCGGACCAATCAGGAAGTGCGCTCTTTCTTGGCATCCACCTTCCCAGTGCCGTTGCACGGCTTGCAGACGATTCGGCTGCCGCGCTCGCGAACCCAGCCGGTGCCGAGGCAGCGCCGGCAAGTTTGTTTGATGACCGGAGGCTGCCGGTCGTTGTGCATGGAAAAGCGTTTTCCGAATACCATCTCAATGGCCTTTGTCTCGCGCGCTGCGGGGGGCGAGCAGACTTTAGCGCTGCCGCGTTAAGGCCCCGCCGGGAGATCGCGTAAAGTTCGATGCAAGTGAAGCGGGCGGCGAACCGATGCCCAGCCGCCGCGAACATGCTTCCGCGCATGTCAACCTCAGCACATCAACGACGCGCTGGCACCGGTCCGCAGGTTCCACTGTGCGTATCGCAATATTCGCCGGTGCGGCAAAGCATATTGGCTTCCGAGGCGCCGGCGACCCGGCACTGACAACTGTCGCCGGCCGGGCCGCGTGGACAAACAGGATAATATTTGTACGGGTTGGCGACGCCCGCGCCGACGGCGCCGCCGCCTCCGCCAAACGCAAACGCCGAACCGGACCACATCGAAAGCACCAGCAATAGCGCGATTTTTGCCAGCATTGTTTTCCTCCTCAGACGGAGTTGCTCGGCCGACCGATGGAGATGGCGGCTTTGCGAATCGACCGACAAATAAGAATAAAAAAAATACACGCCGCTTTAATCAGCGCTTTGACCGTAATCAATCGCAACAGCGAATTGTCATGTAAGGTTTTATGTACACCCGCACGCAGTATGCAGTATAAAGGGGACTTGATATGCCGGCGCGTTTCGCCCCTCAGGCTTTAGGCCTCAGCGCCGCAGTACTTCTTTGCTTGCCGACGCCCTCGAAAGCGGCCGACACCAGTAAGCTGTCGGCACTAGGCAAACTCATTCTTCAAGAAAAGTGCGGGCGCTGCCACGCGATCGAAGCGGCCGGTGACAGTCCTCTCAAGAAAGCCCCACCGATGCGCGATATCTATCTTCGGTTTGCACCACAGGAGCTGCAAGCGGAGCTCTCCGAGGGAATGGTTTCCAAGCACAAGGAAATGCCGCAGCCAGGCCAGATCATGTGTGCTGTGGACGACGAGTGCGAGCGCGGGCGACTGGCGCCTTCAGAACAGCGCGATTTGTCGTCTTTGGCATGATGAGCCATTTTCCCAATAGCTTTGTTCAAGTTATCCGCAAGTCCACGACCAAAAGCCCGTCGAGCGCCAGTGCGGATGCTATTCTTTTTCGCGCCATTGGAGCTGGCCTTTCTCAAGCGCCCTTTCGGCGCTTTCGAAATCAGGCCAAGTCTGAAGACTAATATTCGTCATCTTTGCATTGATCTCGTCCACCTGTTCCACGTGCCCGTCTTCGTCATAGACGTATCTGCAGCCACCGTGCCTGGATATCAGTTTGCTCATTGCCGTTTTCCTTTGTGCATCGGCTGTGAAATGTGCAACGCTGCGAGCGCAGCGAGGCAAACGCGAAGCGGCCACGGACCGGAGCCAAATAAGTAGCCTAGGAGCTATTCGGTTCGGTCGAGGCCGCTTGCTTGCTCTCGGGTGTTGTGTCGTCCCCTCCCTGAGCTACGCCAGGATATGTGACCGTTCCGCGAATGCTTTGATGCAGATCAAGGGTCCCGACGAGGCGCGGCGGATGCAATATCCGCCAAGTGCCGGAATACCAATCGGCTCGCACGTTAAAGGCTGCTTCTACTTTGAATGACGAGCCGCGCAGTTGGGCTAGGCATTCAAGTTTGACGGTCGGTGATTGAACGATAGAGGGCACGATGAAGTGGCTCCACGGTTTTGAGGCACACCGGCGATCTTTGGTAAAAGCGGTCACTTGGCGAATGACGGGATCGGTCGATACCTTCGTCATAAGCTTGATAGTGACAGGTCGCGTCGGGCTGGCTGGGTCAATTGCCGGCACTGAATTGTTCACCAAAATCATCTTCTATTACTTCCACGAACGCATCTGGGCGGCTGTTCCGTGGGGTCGGAGAGATGGCAACAGCCTGCGCTGAGGCGCGCGCCCAACTGGCCTTTCAAGTTAAATTGCTTAAAGTAGTGCTCGGCTCTGAGACGGGGGCAATCGAATTAGAGCCGGGCGGCCTTAACCTTAACCAGCCGGAGCTGGCGAGGTCTTGGCCGCCTTATTTGACGACTTCTGCCGGGAGCGTTTTCGTCGCTCTTACCGGGGGTTGCTTATCCTTCAGAAGCACACTCGCCAGTGAGCTGTGGACTTGGAGCTCGCCGTCGTAGTCAATAAACTCCGAAGTCTCGAAACTTGTTCATGAAGTGGTTCACTTGCCCCCGCGTCGTGCCGATCATTGTCAGCAAGTGTTTCCTGCTGATCTCCGCGAGAATTGGTTCAGGCGAACCAACCTTGCCAAAATTGGCCAGCAGCGGCAGCACCCGCGCGAGGCGTTTCTCGGTTGAGTTGAATAGCTGGTCGATCAAGTCTTCCTCAACGCGCGCTTTCCTTGCCAAAATGTGCGAGATAAACATTTGTGAAAATGCGGGTTCGCTCCGGCAAAGCGGGCGCCTCAGCCTGTTGTTCTTGACGGAGGTGTTCCTGTGCCGCGGTATCCTCAAAAACTCGCGGATACATCTGCCAAAAGGAAAATGATAGGTCGGGTATCGAGCAATTCGGAATGGACAATGGGGTTTCTGTTTGATGGCAGAGCAATTGCGGTGCGCGACCGTCAGTTGGATAATCCTCTTATACCGCTAATAGGTCATCTGTCGTGCCTTCTTTCGTCTCGACTTCATTGCACGACGGACACCGGAACACGAGAAGTTCGGGGAGCGCGCCGAACTTCCGCACGGTGCGGGCCAGTTTCATCGCCTCTCCGCAACGCGGGCAAATGGCGGCCAAGGCGGGGATGCTGCGATCAGGTCCAGCCGAGGCGCGCTAGGTTGATCAACCTGCAATTCAAAGAAGATATCGGCATTCGGGCAGAAGCGCGGAGCGAATGCCACCGACGTCGGCATACTATCGAGCCAGTCGCGGCAGGCTGCTTTGGAGGGGCAAGCTTCGCAGCGGCGAAGCGCGGTGGCGTAGCTTAAGCCCAGGTGAGGCGCCATGCCACCGCCCGGCTCAATACCGAGGCGCTCCATCATCTCACACAAATAGATTGGTCTACGCTCGCGTGCCCCAGGCGCAGGCATGATTGCTACTCCTTCATCCGCCCGGCTGAGGTAATCTAAACAGCGCGCCGCTTGTCCACTTGATCTATATCAAGACCGCAGGATGCCCTCCGAGTTTGCCTTGATTGAAGGACTGGCTTCGATGACGACGGCGCAGGCCGGACTATTTGAGCGTTGCAATGTATGCCGCAAGATCTTCCGCTTCCTCTCGAGATAGTCCCATATCCGGCATCTTCGGATGCGGATCGAGCAGAAACAGCGCGATCTTGGCGGCATCGAAGCCCGGCGTCTTTGCAATACTCGCGAATGGCGGTGCCTGGTCGGTCGTCGAGCGGCGCTGAGCGGCTGAGACGACAACGACGTGGCAAGCCTCACACCACCGGTGAGCGAGCCGTTGACCATTCTTCGGATCAGCGCCGAATGCTGGTGTCATCGCCAGGAGCGCGGTGACTATCAAACCGCAAGAGATATAACCGCGCATCCTTGAATTTGGCAATTTCGTCAAAAAGGGTTGGAGTCGGCAGCATCAGCAGCACCGGGGAAGCGTCCGCGTTTCGGCTACAAATGACCCGCGAATCTCGCTCACTTCAGGGACGTCTACCGGTGACAGCCGTTGGATGGGGCGAGTGCGGTTCCTGCGGGCGGGGCTTGTAACCCCGCTCCCGGGCGGCTCGGGCAACGTGCCCTCCGGCATAATGACCGGGGCGCCAGGTGCCTGGCTTAAGCGTGATCCAAAGGCGAGGGTAACGCCCTCGCACTTCATCGCGTGAAGCACGGCCTGGGCTTAAGTCAACGCGTTCGGTCGCTGCGACAAGAGCCGCGGCGAAGCGCCGGAAGGCGAGCGGGCCGCGTCAAGGTCCGCTTCCGCGCCCGGGCATCAGCAAGCGGCAACGTTTATTGGTGTGGCGCGGACAACGGATGGTGCGCCTTTCGGCGCTTCGCCTCCCTGTTTCGTGCGCATGATCCTCATCCGAAAACCGGATGCCACTTTTCGGGATCATGCGTGCAGGAGGCGAGTTTACGAGTTTAAAAGAGTGGCTTTGTTTCTTGGTCGTGGCTGGCAAACCTCGGACGCGTAAGCGCCGCGAGAACGAGATCGTTTTTCCGTCCCCGCGATAGCGGGGGAGGGCGTAGTTGGCCCTGATGCCGCCGGCGCTGCAGAAGCAGGGCTATGATCAGGTCCAGGTCGGCGGACCGCGCCGCTTGCCGGCGGCGACCCACACCGAATGGCACTTGCGCCGCTACCCGCCGTCGAACTTCGTGCATTGAAGCGGCGCGGACGTGGGGCGAAAGATTCTCCTCGTCGTATGCCGAGACCATCGGCTGCGGTATAAACGTCGCTGTTCCGGACAAGGTATCATCCCCCATGAATGCCCCCCTCGCCGCCCACCCGACGCCGCCCTATAAGCACACGCCGCTGTTCCCGCTCGGCAAGGACGCAACGCCGTACCGCAAGATCGCGAGCGAAGGCGTGCGGGTCGAGCGCGTGCTCGGCGAGGAGGTGCTGGTGGTGCCGCGCGAGGCGCTGCGCGCGCTGGCCGAAGCCGCCTTCACCGACATCAATCATCTGCTGCGCCCCGCGCATCTGGCGAGCCTCAAGCACATCGTCGAGGACCCGGAGGCGTCCGACAACGACAAGTTCGTCGCCTACGACTTTCTCAAGAACGCCAACATCGCCGCCGGCGGCGTCTTGCCGATGTGCCAGGACACCGGCACCGCCATCATCATGGGCAAGAAGGGCCGGCTCATCTGGACCGACGGCGGCGACGAGGCGGCGCTCGCCGAGGGCGCGCGCGATGCGTATCTGAAACGGAATCTGCGCTATTCGCAGCTGGCGCCGATCTCGATGTTCGAGGAGAAGAACACCCGCTCGAACATGCCGGCGCAGGTGGAGCTCTATGCCGAAAGCGCCGGCGATGCCGACGCCGCTTACAAGTTTCTGTTCATCGCCAAGGGCGGCGGCTCGGCCAACAAGTCGTTTTTGTTCCAGGCGACGCCGTCGATTCTGTCCCGTGAAAGACTGTTGCCGTTCCTGAAAGACAAAGTGCTGACGCTCGGCACCGCCGCCTGCCCGCCCTACCATCTTGCCATTGTCATCGGCGGCACTTCAGCCGAGATGACCATGAAGACCGTCAAGCTCGCCTCCTGCAAATATTACGACACGCTGCCGGACCACGGCTGCGAGGACGGCCACGCGTTTCGGGATAAGGAGATGGAGCAAGAGATACAAAAAATGACGCAGTCGCTCGGCGTCGGCGCGCAGTTCGGCGGCAAATATTTCTGCCACGACGTGCGCGTGATCCGGCTGCCGCGCCACGGCGCCTCGCTGCCGATCGGGCTCGGCGTGTCATGTTCGGCCGACCGCCAGGCACTGGGCAAGATCACCCGCGACGGTGTGTTCCTGGAAGAGCTGGAGCACAACCCGGCGAAATATCTACCCGAGGTCGACGAGGCTAAGCTCGGCGGCGAGGTGGTGCAGATCGACCTCAACAAGCCGATGCAGGACATCCTGGCGCAGCTCGCCAGGCATCCGATCAAGACGCGGCTGTCGCTGTCGGGGCCGATGATCGTCGCCCGCGACGCCGCCCACGGCAAGCTGCGCGAGCGCCTCGAGCGCGGCGAGCCGCTGCCGGATTATTTCAAGGATCATCCGGTGTATTACGCCGGACCGGCGAAGACGCCGGAAGGCTACGCCTCGGGCGCGTTCGGGCCGACCACCGCCGGCCGCATGGATTCCTTCGTCCACGATTTCCAGGCCGCCGGCGGCTCGATGGTGATGCTGGCGAAAGGCAACCGCGCCGCCAGCGTCCGCGAGGCCTGCAAGAAGCACGGCGGCTTTTATCTCGCCTCGATCGGCGGCGCGGCGGCGAACCTCGCCGAGCATTGCATCAAGAAGGTCGAGTGCGTCGAATATCCCGAGCTTGGCATGGAAGCGATCTGGCGCATCGAGGTGGTCGATTTCCCCGCCTTCATCGTCATCGACGACAAGGGCAACGACTTCTTCAAGGAACTGAATTTGGGGTGAGAGTCACTTCGGCTCCCGCTGCGCTTGGCCGAAATCGCAAGCCGCCGCAGACTTACGCGGCTTCCGCGCTCTTGATCTGAGCAGGCTTCGCGGCCGGAATTGCCGATGTGCGGATCAGCTCGGCGCCGCAGCGCCGGCAGGCATAGACAGTATCTTCGACTTCGGAAGTGATCGGGCGGCGGGAGTGGTAGACCATGCGGCCTGCGCAGGCCGGGCAGGGCATCATCAGCGAGGGCAGGCTTGACGGTGGTGAAACCGTTCGATGACGCATTCGATTACCGGGTCGTTTTACAGTTTTGTAATGTTCCCGCCTCTTCAACGCAGAGTCAATGATTATTGTGCGATGCACACAGAAGGTCGCTGCATTGCCGCAAGTGCATAGTGCGGCAACCCGTTTTGGGGATCTGCGGGCGGCAAAAGCGAGGACCGGGTGCTGCGACGCACGCCGCAGCCGACACTGGCGCGTCCCTAAACGGTCGTGAGCGCCGAAACCGAAGCAACGCCGAGCCCGGCCAGGCTGGCGTGGGTCGCCGCAACCGAGCCATCGACGTCGATGCCGCGGCAGGCGTCCTCGACGACGAAGACGGCGAAGCCTTCGCGCCTGGCGTCCTCGGCCGAATAGCGCACGCAGAAATCGAAGGCGAGGCCGGCCAGAAAAACCCGGGTCAGACCGCGTTCGCGCAAATAGCCGAGCAGGCCGGTCGGCGTCTTGCGGTCGTTCTCATAAAACGCCGAATAGGAATTGATCGCGCGATCCATGCCCTTGCGCAGCATCAGCGCGGCGTGGGGAATTTGCAGCGCCGGATGAAACGCGGCGCCCGGCGTGCCCTGCACGCAATGATCGGGCCACAGCACCTGCGGACCGTACGGCGCGGCAATGGTCTCATAGGGCTTTTTGCCGGGATGGCTCGAGGCGAACGAGAAATGTCCGGGCGGATGCCAGTCCTGCGTCAGCACTACATTGCGAAACCGCGCCGCGAGGCGATTGACGATCGGCACAACCTCATCGCCGCGCGGCACCGCCAGCGCGCCGCCGGGACAAAAGTCGTTCTGCACGTCGACGACGATAAGAACGTCGGTGCCGTTGATCGTTGCGGCTTCGCTCATGATCGGTCCGGCCGCGCTTATCGGCGGCGCCACTTTCGTCAGCGTGCGGCCGTGAGCGTGCGGCGATCGACTTCCGCCGCAAGCTCTTTAAGCTCGTCGGCCACCTCGACCGGATAGGTCGTGGCCAGCTCGATCGCGCGCAAGGCCTGCGGCAGCCGTTCGAGCTCGCGCTTGGCATGACGCCGGATGTCGTCGAGCGAAGGCGCCGCCCGCAGGCGCCGGCCGCTCTGCATGACCAGCTCGATCAGCGGCTCGCCCGCCTTGTTGTCGCCTTCGCGCGCAAGAACGTCGCCGATCATCCGGCCGTCCGCTCCATAGCGCCGCCACACCTGCTTGCGCCCCGGCCATGTCGCCTTTTTCGTCGACCGCTTGCGCCGCGGCAGACCAGCATATTCCTGCAGTTTGTAAACGCAATCGACCGCCGGCACGTCGGCGGATGTGGTCAGGCTGGTGCCGACGCCGTAGCCGTCGATCGGCGCGTTCTGTCGCGCGAACGCGGCGAGCTGGTCCTCATCGAGGCCGCCGCTGGCGAAGATCGTCACCTCGCGAAGTCCGCCGGCATCGAGGATGCCGCGCACGCTTCGCGACAGCGCCACCAGATCGCCGGAGTTGATGCGAACGCTGCGGATCGCGATCCCCGCCGCCTTGAGTCGCGGCGCCAGCTCCACGACTTTTCGCGCGGCAGCCTCGGTATCATAGGTGTCGATCAACAACACGAGATTGTCCGGCCGCGACCGCGCGAACGCTGCGAACGCCGTCATCTCATCGTCGAACGCCTCGATGAAAGAATGCGCCATCGTGCCGTAGGTCGGGATGCCGAACTCTTCGCCGGCGAGCACGGTCGCGGTCCCGGCGAAGCCGGCAAGGTAACTCGCCCGCGCGGCCATGAGCCCGGCCTCGGCGCCATGCGCGCGGCGGAAGCCGAAATCGACCAAAAGCTTGTCGGGCGCCGCAAGCATCATGCGCGCCGCTTTCGCGGCGATCAGGGTCTGGAAATGAAGGATGTTGATGAGCCGCGATTCGACGAATTGCGCCTGCGGGATCGGCGCGGTCACCCGTAATATCGGCTCATTGGCGAAGAACACCGTGCCTTCGGGCATGGCGTGGACGTCGCCGGTAAAGCGGAACCCGGCGAGATAATCGAGAAGGTTGTTCCCGAACCGGCCGGTGCTCCTGAGCCATTCGATCTCCTCGGGGGGAAAACGAAGGTTTTCGAGAAAGTCGAGCGCCTGTTCCAGACCGGCGGCGACAAGAAAGCCGCGGCGTGGCGGCAGGTTGCGGACGAAAAACTCGAAGACCGCGGTTTTGGTCTCGCCATGGTCCAGGTAGGCCTGGATCATATTGATCTGGTAGAGGTCCGTCAGCAGCGCGCTTGGCCGCCCCGCTATGGTCATCAGTTCCCCCGACTTTGTCGAGCCATCCGCAAAAGCACCAATGGCAAAGCTCTCGGTCCTTGAATAGGGTTGGCGTAGTTTCCCCTTACGCGGGAGCAGCCGGACAGGCCTCAACCCACAAAATAGTTAATAACGGTCCGGCCCGTTCACCTTTTATTTACAATGTTCTTGCCGGGGCCAGCTGGATAGCGCATTCTTCAATCTGCTCGTCGGCACGGGGACCTGAAAAAACAGGGTGACGACGCGTGAACCGGCAACAAGGGGTGGGTTAATCATTCGTTCACGCTCACTGAGGGGCGTGGCGGGGAGCGTCAAATGGCTTATGCGTCCGCGACTGGCAGCGGTTTCGGATCTAATGCGTCGCCTATTCCCACCGAGTCCGGGCATCCCGGCTTCATTAACGTTTCCGACCCCGAGTTGCTGTTTAGAGGCGATTTTCAACGCCACGGTCCCGACCTCATCCTGACCGGCCAGGATGGCCACCGGCACATTATTCCCGACTACTTCGGCGGCGAGCACCATCCGGCGCTGGTTGCCCCGAACGGCGCCAGCCTTTCCGCCGACCTCGTCGATCTGCTGGCCGGATCGCCCGCTCCCGGACAGTACGCCCAGGCGCAAACGACCCTTCCGGCCGATGCCATCGGCAAGATTGAAAAGGTCGTCGGCCACGCCACCGTCATGCGCAACGGCACGGCTGTCGCGCTCAATGTCGGCGACGCGGTCTACAAGAGCGACGTCATCCAGACCGGCGTCAGTTCCTCGGTCGGCATCGCCTTTCCGGACGGCACCGCGCTCGATCTCGTCGCCAACACGCGGATGGCGCTGAACGAATATTCCTACGACGCGAACGGGACGTCGAATGAGGCGCTGTTCAGCCTGGTGCAGGGCACATTCGCCTTTGTCGCCGGCAAGGTCGCCCACAGCGGCGATATGAAGATCGCGACGCCGGTGGCGACGATGGGCATCCGCGGCACGGTTGGCCTGTTCAAGAGCGAGCCGACCGTCGTCAACGCCAATCTCGGCCACGTCTGGTCGGTTTTTCTGCACGAAGATTTGGACGGCAGTCATCACCTCGGCCGCATCGCGCTGATCGACCAGGATCCGACCTCACCAACGTATGGTCAGGTCATCTACGTTTTGGACAGCTCGGACTACGTCGCCTATCTCGAGCCGCAGGGTCCCGGCCTGCCGCCGGTCGTGCGGCTCGAGCCGATACAAAGTTCGCGGCTGTTCGAGGATCGGCACTTCTTCGACGAGCTTGGCCAGATCCTCAATCTGTTCAGTAACAACGCCAATCCGCAATCGACTCCGGGCGGCCCCGGCAGCGGGACGGCGCCGGATGAGCTGTTCGCTCCACAACATCTGCTGCACGAAAACGGCGGCACACCGTTCGCCGCCAACCTTCCGGGCCCCGTCGGGACGCCGACTGCGGCTGCCACCGTGTCCGGCCCGGGCGGAATCGCACAATCAATCGGCCTGCTGACGAACGCGATTACGGTTGAGTGGGTCTCTCCCAACAGCGGCACGTGGGAAACCGGGATCAACTGGGACATATTCACGGCGCCGTTGCCGCAAGACGCGGTCGAGATCAGCCATGCCGTCAAGGTCACGCTGACCTCGGTGCAAACCATTTCAGGCCTGATCCTGGGCCAGGGTGCAATCCTCAATATCGCCGACGGCGGCAGTCTGACCGTCGGTACCGCCATCAACGATGTCGGGGTCATTCAGCTTAATTCCACCGGCGCCGATCCGACATTGGCTGTCAAAGGCACGGTTCTCATCGACGGCGGCGGCCAGCTCTTCATGGAGGGCCCGACCGCCGACAACCAAATCATCGGCGTTTCCGGCACCGGCGCGACCCTCGACAACGTCGACGTCACAATCATCGGCACCGGCACCATCGGCGAAGGCCCCGGCGCGCTCACGCTGATCAACGAAATTGGCGGCACGATCGAAGCGTTGGGCGGCACGCTGCAGATTTTCCAAGTGGTCGACAATTTCGGCGATATCGCCGTCGAAGCCGGCAGCACGTTGCTGCTGACCGGCGCTACCGTTACCGGAGCCGCCGGCAGCACCATCAACAATGCGGGCATCATCGAAATCGCCGAGCTGGTGACGTTCGACAGCGATGTCGTGACCAATAGCTTGGGGACGCTGCAGGTCGACACCGGCGCGACGCTCGCGCTCACCGACAGCACGATCGACGGCGGCACGATCGACAACCAGGCTGTCGTCGATATCGTCGGATCGAGCACCATCGACGACAACGCCACCCTCGACGGCGGCCAATTCACGATCGAGAGCGGACAGACGCTGACGTTCGGCGACGTGACCCTCCACAAGACGCAGATCAGCGGCGGCACCATCGACATCGGCTCCAGCACCTCAGGTGCCACCGTCACGGTATCCGGCAAATCCGAGATCAAAAACGCCACCATCGATAACGGCCAGGTCAAGGTCGATGCCCGTCAAACTCTGACGCTCGATGATGACACGATCACCGGAACCAAATTCAAAGACATCGCCAACGGCGCCACGCTGACGGTCAATAACCGCGACAAGCTGACGCTCAAGCATGTCACCATCGACGGCGGCACGGTCAATGATGGCACCAGCGCCCCTGGTGCCACGATCGTCATCTCCGGCAACAGCGACATCAAGAACGCCGCCGTGAATAATGGCGGCGTCACGGTTCATGCCAATAAGACGCTGACGCTGGATGACGACACGGTAACCGCCACCACCTTTACCGACACCGCGAGCGGCGCGGTGCTGTCTGTCGACCAGGGCGACACGCTGACGCTGGCCGCGGTCACCATCATCGGCGGCACCGTCAGCAACGCCGGCGCGGTCGTGATCAGCGCCGACAGCGAGATTGAACAGCAGACGGTCGTTACCGGCGGCCAGTTGACGGTCGAGAGCGGCGTGACGCTGACGGTCGATAACGTGACGCTCAACAACGTGACGCTGACCGGCAACGTGGCCAATTTGGCAACGCTTACGGTCGATGCGCGAGAAACGCTGAAACTGGTCGACGCCACGATTTCCGGCGGCACCGTCGTCGACGCTGGCGCGATCGAAGTGCAACCCGGCGATACCGGCACGATCAACGTGGACACGGTGGTCGTCAAGAATGGCGGCGCGATCAAGGTCGCCGGCGGTGTCCTCACCATCTCGGAGAATCTGCCGGGCAGCGAGAATTTCGGTACCATCGAGGTGACCAGCGGCGGCACGCTGACCATCAATCATGTGCTGACGGACAACAGTGGGGTGTTCACGGCCGCTACCGATGTCAATGAGTCCGGCGCCGTGGAATTGGCCGCGGGTGGAACGCTGACCATCAACGGTCTCCAGGGCGACGCCAATTTCGGCACCCAGGAGGTCGCCAACAACGGCACTTTCACGATCAGTATCGCCGCCAACCCGAACTACACCGGCGGCGGCGGCAATTTCGGCACGATGCTGGCGGAGGCCGGTGGCACTTTCTCCGTGGTCGGAGACCTGGTGAATGAACTCGGCGGCCTGGTCGAGGTCACGGGGCCGACTGCACACTTCGAGGTGTCGAGCGGTGCGGTCATCAACGCCGGCCTCATGGAGGCGTTGAGTGGCGGGACCCTGGAATTCGCCAATGTTACGCTGACCAATTCCGGCACGTTGTCGACCCAGGGCGGCACCAAAGGCCCCCCGGCCGTCCCGACGTCGATTATTCTACTCGACAATACCACTATCACCGGCGGCACCATCGACGATTCCGGCATCGTTCACGTCACGGTCACGAGCGCCATCGACGAAGCCCTGGTCGCAAGCATCACCAGCGGCGGCCGCATCATTGTCGACAGCGGCCAGACGCTGACACTGGACAATACGACGCTTGACGGCATCGCGGTGAGCGCCAGCGGCGCCACGATTCAAGTCGACGGCGGCGACACGCTGACGCTCTCCGGCGCCACCATTGTCGGCGGCACCATCAACGATTTCAGCGTCAATGCCAGCGGCACGATTATTCCGGGTACCATCGACGTCGTCGGATCGAGCACCATCAGCGGCAACGCCGTTCTCAATGGCGGCAACGTGACGATCGAGGACGCGACGCTCACGCTCGACGACGTGACGGTTTCCGGCACGACCATCACCGGGGAGGTCGCCAGTGGCAGCCAGGTTCAGGTCAATAGCGGAGATACGCTGACGCTGGAGGGGGGGACCAGCATCAATGACGCCAAGATCGTAAACCTGGGCGGCATTGTGGTGGCCGGGGCGGCGGCGCTCAACACCGATACACTGGTCAATATCAGCGGGGCGACGCTCACGGTCGACAGCGGCGATACGTTGACGGTGTCCGCCGTCGTCATCAGCGGCGGTGTCATTACCGACAGCGGCACCATCGTCGTCGACACCACGACCGAAGTCTTGGGCGCCACCGTCAATGGCGCCGGAGGCACGATCACGATCGACAGCGGCCAGGCGCTGGTGCTCAACGCCGTCACCGCATCCGGCACCACGACCGACTTCCTCACCGTCGGCATCGGCGCCGGCGGCAGCATCGTGGTCACCCCCGGCGGCACGCCCAGTGAGATCGAGAACACCACCATTAACGGAATCAACGCCACGGTGACCAGCGGCGGCACGGTCAGCGGCAGCGAGATCGTGATCGAGAGCGGGGCGACGCTGACGCTCGACAACGTCAACGTGAACAGCGGCGAGATCGTAGCCTCGGCAAGCGCGGTCAGCGGTACGACCGTCACCGTGACCGGCGGCATCCTGACGCTCGACAACGTCACGGTGACTAGCGGCGAAGTCGTAGCCGAGAGCGGCTCGACGCTGACGTTCGAAGACACCGTGACGCTCGACAACACGACACTGATCGGCAGCGCAACCAATGACGGCACGGTCAAGGTCGACGCAGGCGACACCTTGACGCTGTCCGGCGCCGTTATCAGCGGCGGGATTATCGACAATAGCGGCGCCATCGTCGTCACCGTCAAAACCGAGATCGAGAGCGCCACCATCAATGGCGCCAGCGGCAGCACGATCACGGTCGACAGCGGGCAGACGCTGGCGTTCGACGGAACCACGCTCAACGGCGGCAGCCTCGATATTCTCGCCAGCGGCGTAGTAGTGGCCATCCCCGGGAGCCCGAGCGAGATCGAGAACGCCACGGTTAACAACAGCGGCACCATCGTGGCCGAGAGCGGCGCGACCCTGACGCTCGACAACGTCACGGACACCGGCGGCGAAATCGTAGCGTTGGCAAGTGCGACCGTCAGCGGAACCACCGTCAGCGGCGGCATCTTGACACTCAACAACGTCACGGTGACGAGCGGCGAAGTCGTAGCCGAGAGCGGCTCGACGCTGACGTTCGAAGACACCGTGACGCTCGACAACACGACGCTGATCGGCACCGTGACCAACGACGGCAAGATCAAGGTGGACGGCTGGCCCGACACCTTGACGCTGTCCGGCACTGTCATTAGCGGCGGAACGATTACCAACAGCGGCGCCATCGTCGTAACCGTCAAAACCGAGATCGAGAGCGCCACCGTCAATGGCGCCAGCTTCAGCACGATCACGGTCGACAGCGGGCAGACGCTGGCGTTCGACGGAACCACGCTCAACGGCGGCAGCCTCGATATTCTCGCCAGCGGCGTAGTAGTGGCCATCCCCGGGAGCCCGAGCGAGATCGAGAACGCCACGGTTAACAACAGCGGCACCATCGTGGCCGAGAGCGGCGCGACCCTGACGCTCGACAACGTGATGGACACCGGCGGCGACATCGTCGCCTCGGCCAGTGCGACCGTCAGCGGAACCACCGTCAGCGGCGGCATCTTGACGCTCGACAACGTCAAGGTGACCAGCGGCGAGGTCGTAGCCGAGAGCGGCTCGACGCTGACGTTCGACGGCACGGTGACGCTCGACAACACGACGCTGATCGGCACGGTGACCAATGACGGCACGATCAAGGTGGAAGGCTCGGCCGGCGCATACCCTGACGCTGTCCGGCGCGGTTATCAGCGGCGGAACTGTCATCAACAACGGCGCCATCGTCGTCAGCAGCACGGTCGAGATCGAGAACGTCACGATCAATGGCGCCAACTTCAGCACGATCACGGTCGACAGCGGCGAGACGCTGGCGCTCGACGGATCCAAGCTGAACGACGGCAACCTCGATATTCTCGCCAGCGGCGTGGTCGTCGCCGTCCCCGGAAACCAGAGCGAGATCGAGAACGTCACTGTTACCAGCAGCGGCGTCATCGTGGCCGACAGCGGGGCGACGCTGACCCTGCTGAACGACATTATTACCGGCGGCGACATCGTGGCCGGATCAAGCGCGATTGTCAGCGGGACCACCGTCAGCGGCGGAATATTGACGCTCAACGGCGTCAAAGTGACCAGCGGCGAGGTCGTAGCCGAAAGCGGCTCGACGCTGACGTTCGACGGCACGGTGACGCTCGACAACACGACGCTGATCGGCACGGTGACCAATTCCGGCACGATCAAGGTGGACGGTTCGCCGGGCGCACTCGACACCTTGACGCTGTCCGGCACGATCATCAGCGGCGGAATCATCAACAACAACGGCGCCATCGTTGTCAGCAATTCGGTCGAGATCGAGAGCGCCACGATCAATGGCACCAGCATCAGTACGATCACGGTCGACAGCGGCGAGACGCTGGCGCTCGACGGAGCCAAGCTGAACGGTGGCAGCCTCGATATTCTCGCCAGCGGCATGGTGGTGGCCGTCCCCGGGAACCAGAGCGAGATCGAGAACGTCACGGTCACCAGCAGCGGCAACATCGTCGCCGACAGCGGCGCGACGCTGACGCTGCTAAACGTCACGGATACCGGCGGCGACATCGCGGCCGCAGCAAGCGCGACCGTCAGCGGGACCACCGTCAGCGGCGGAATATTGACGCTCAACGGCGTCAAAGTGACCAGCGGCGAGGTCGTGGCCGAAAGCGGCTCGACGCTGACGTTCGACGGCACTGTCACGCTCGACAATACTACTCTGATCGGCAGCATAACCAATGACGGCACAGTCAAGATCGACACGAGCGACACGCTGACGTTCTCCGGCGCCCTCGTCAGCGGCGGCTTTGTCGCCAACAGCGGCACTATCGTCGTCACCACCAAAGCCGAAGTCGAGAACGCCACGTTTAATGACACCAGCAGCAGCAAGATCACGGTCGACAGCGGCGGGACGGTGACGTCGACCACCACAAGCGGGCAGACCGTGGTCACCGCCACGAGCGGAGCGGCGCTGGCGCTCGACGGCGACACGGTCAATAGCGGTCAGTTCGTGATCGAAAGCGGCGCCACAGTGACCGTCAGCGGCACGACGCTCACCGAGAACGGCGGAACGCTGGCGCTCGAGAACACGACGATTAATAACGGCACCTTCACGGTCAACAGCGGGACGCAAGTGACCGTGACCGGGACGACGGTAACCGAGGGTGGGGCGAAGCTGGTGCTCGAAGGCAGCACGCTCTCCCACGCCGCGATCAGCGGCGACGGAACCGTGGTGGCAACCGTCAACAGCAGCGATAATACCATCGGCACCAGCAGCACGATCGACAACAACAGCACGATCACTGGCGGCAACGTCGTGGTCGAAGGCGGGGCGACCCTGACGCTCAACAGCGTCACCGTCCTCAGCGCCGAGCTCGCGGCCCTGCAGGCCGCGAGCGGATCGGTCCTCAGCGGCGGAATCCTGACGCTCGATAATGTCAAGGTAACCAGCGGCGAGGTCGTGGCCGAGAGCGGTTCCACGCTGACGTTCGACGGTACCGTGACGCTCGACAATACGACGCTCACCGGCAGCGTGACCAATAACGGCACGCTGAAGGTGGACACGAGCACCACGCTGACGCTTCCGGGCACGGTGATCAGCGGCGGCTTTGTCAGCGACAGCGGCTCGATCGTAGTCACTGCCAAAGCCGAGATCGAGAACGCCACCATCAATAGCGGCGGCTCTATCACCCTCGACGGTGCGACAGTGTCGACCGCGAGCGGTGCGGCGCTGGCGCTGGATAATGTGACGGCTGATGGCGGCACCAAATTCACGGTCGGAAACGGCGCGGCGCTGGGCGACAGCGGGTCGACGCTGGCACTTGAGAACACGACGATCTATAGCGGCACCTTCGTACTCGACCCCGGGGCTTCCGCGACCACCCCCGACGGAGTGACGCAAACCCAGGGACCGGGGACGCTGGTGCTGGAAGACAGCACCCTCTTGGCAGCCGCGATCAGCGGCGGCGGCAACGTCGTGGCTGCGGTCAGCAAGAGCGGCGGCGTCATCAGCGACACCGCGAATTATATCGATAGCGGCACAACGATCAGCGGCGGCACCGTGCTGGCCGAGGCCGGCACGACGCTGACGCTGACCGGCGTTGATTTCACCGGCGGCGAGGCGGTGGCGGCAAAGCCCGCTACCGTGAGCGGTACATCGCTCGGCGGCGGCATACTGACGCTGGATAACGTCAGTCTTGGCAGCGAGGTCGTCGCCGCCAGCGGGTCCACCGTGACCTTGGACGGCAACTCGCTCGTCAATCAGACGACGATCGTCGGCAGTGTGACGAACAACGGCACCGTCATCATTAACGACGGCATTACGCTGACACTGCCGGGGACCGTGATCAACGGCGGCAACGGCAGCGAGATTTTCGACGGCGGCAGCATTGTGATCAACGGCTCGCCCGCCAAGGCGGAGATCGAGAACACTTTCATCACCGGCGGGGGCTCCATCACAGTCGTCAGCGGCGCCAAGCTCGCCTTCGACGGCGACACCGTCAATGTCAACAGCCTCACCATCGATAGCGGCGCCGTGGCGGCCATCACCGGCGACAGCACCATCGAAAGCACCACGATCCAGGGCGTGATCGCCGTCGATAGCGGCGGCATCGTCCTCACGCTCGATGACGTAACCTTTACCGGCACCTCCGGCCTGCAGGGCCTGGTGAATGTCGAGAACTCGATGACCGTTGCCGGCGGCGCCAGCCTCGGGCTCGACGGGGTCGCCCTGAACACTCCGGGAGGTAATAGCGTCGAGACCATCTACAACAACGGTACGATCGCGGCGATAGTGCCAAGCGGTCAGACCGTCGTCGATAGCCAAATCTCCAATATGGTGATCAATGGCGGCGAACTCGCCGCCGTGAGCGGAGTCACGCTGTCGCTCGACGATGTGGAGATCAGCGGCACCACTCTGGTCGGCAACATCAACCTGCCGGACCAGATTGCTCCGCTTTATGTCAACGGATCGGGGGTGCTTGGCGGAGCGATCGTTTCCGGCGTCTTGCTCGCAGTCAACCCCAACACCGTGCTGTACGCCCAATTGGCGGAGACGACGGGCACTTCGATCCAATTGGGTGGTGCTGGATCGGCCTTAGTGGTGGAGAAGGCGACGTCGGGATCATTGGTGAGTAACGCCCACAACGGCGACGTAGTGATCGGCAACATCAACCTCGGAGGCTTCGGGTTAGTCCAAATCGAACAAGGAGCAACCCTTGTCTCCGACGGCGAGATCAGCCCCGGCTCAGGACTCACCCCTTTCGTTGAAATCCAAAACGGCGGAACGATGGTCGACAACGGGACGGTCGACGCCGGAGTCCAAGTCCTTTTCAATGGCAGCTCCGGCACGCTCGTTCTCGACGGTCTGGTGGTCAACGGTCAGCAGACTTTTTCCGGTCAGGAGAATTTTCACGGTACTATCGATATTAATGCGCTAACCGCAAAGCCGACAAAGGGCACCCCGATGGACGTCGTCGTCCTTCCCGGTGTTACCATCGCCCAAAATTCGAACGGCAAAAACGAGTTCACCACCACCGGCTCGACGCTTAATCTGTCGGCTTTTCCCGACGGCGGTTCCAATACGATCAATATTTCGAACAACGGCAATGTCATTATCGGGATACAGGAAACGCTCAAGAACGGTCAGGAAGCGGCTGTCGTCTTCGAGGTGACGCAGAGCGCAGCCAAGGGGCCCGCGGGCATAGCCGGCTCGCCGATCAATCTGGCTCTCAGCGAACCATCATCGACGAACGGCGAGCCGATTTCCGTCGCCGTCTCCGGCCTGCCGACCGGCTGGTCGCTCAATGAAGGCAAAAGCCTCGGCAACGGCACCTGGGCGGTCGAGGCCCAGGACTTGAGCGGACTGAGCGTCACGACGCCGGCGGCGTTCACTGGCGCGGCGGTGCTCCACGTCATGGAGACCTGGACCAACGCAGACGGCAGCACCGGAACCAAGTCGATCGCGGAGAACGTCGAGGCTTATGGGCCCGGGAACCCGATCTTCGCGCTCGCCCACAACGACAGCCTGACCGGCACCGGCGCCAACAACACCTTCGTGTTCGCGCAAACGATCGGCAACGACACCATCAACAACTTCAATGTGGCGAGCGACAAAATCGATCTGACCGGTTTCGCCGGTGTCGACAGCTTCGGCGACTTGCACATCGCCAACGACGCCAGCGGCAACGCCGTAATCACGCTCGGCAGCGGCGAGACCATCACGCTAGACGGCGTCAATGCCTCGGCGCTGTCCGCAGCCGACTTCGTGTTCAACGAGACGCCGACTACAAATAATAACGGCACCATGACGATCGGCAACGGCGCGGTACTGCCGTTGGGCGGCATCGTCAACAACACCGGGACGATCGCCCTCGACTCCACCGGACATAAGGCCGAACTGCAGATCGCCGGCGACGGCATCACGCTCCAGGGCGGCGGCCAGGTCACGCTCTCGGGCCATGCCCTCATCGCCGGCACGGGTTCGACGGCGACTTTGACCAATGTCGACAACACCATTTCCGGCGCCGGCCAGATCGGCGCCGGTGACGGTGCGACTGCGGCAAATGGCACCGGCGTGACGCTGACCGCCGGTAGCGGCGCCAGCAGTCAGGGCACACTGACATTGATCAATGAGGTTCACGGTACGATCGAGGCAAATGTCGCCGGCGCGACGCTGACGGTCGCTACCGGCGCCCCGATCGTGAACGATGGCGTTCTGGAAGCAACCAACGGCGGCACCCTGCAGGTCGAGGACGCCGTGACCGGCAGCGGCAGTGCGGTCGTCGCCGGCGGCACGGTCGAGTTCAACAGTTCGTCCAGCGCTAACGTCACTTTCAACAACGGCAGCGGCTATGGCGAGCTCGTGCTCGGCGACGCGACAGGCTTCTCCGGCCAGATTTCAGGGTTCGCCGGAACCGCGCCCAACGCCAACAGCTCGGACGTGATCGATGTCTCCGGAATCAATTACAATTCTGGCGCCTTTTCAGAAACCTACAATGCGTCCACCGGCGTGCTCACGTTGAGCGACGGGACCAATACTACGTCGCTCACCTTCATCGACTTCACGGGCAGCTTCCAGTTTGCATCTGACGGCAGCGGCGGCACGGAAATCTTCGATCCGCCCGCGACCGGAAGCCCGAATACGCCGGTGTCGGTGGGCGGGCCAGGCCACGACGCATTCATCTTTCAGGGCGATCTGGGCGCCGTGACCAGCGGCACGTTCAAGCCGCAGCACGACATCGCGGAGTTCAACGCTTTCGCGCACGGGGAGTCGCTGCCGCAGCAACTGGCGTCATTCATCACCGCCGAAGCCCACAGTTTTGCGGCGATCGAACTGGCGCAGCATGACAACATGACCCTTCCCGGCATGACCGCCGCACAGCTGCAGGCGCAGCTGCACAGCCTCGTGCATCTGCACTAGCCGATCCGCCCAGCTACGCGGGGAAGGATCAGCGCTACAGCACGCGCGGGATGCCGAGTTGCTCGAGCTCCGCGAAGATATTGGGCATGTGCTGATAGCCGGCGCCGAAGCGGCTCTGCGGATCGGTGAGCGGGACGGTGTGAACGCCGGGCAGCCGGTAATACTTGTCGTGAACGAGGCAGCGGCTGCGGATCAGCGGCCACAGCTGGCGGCCGAGCATGAACTGGTCGTGCCCGTAGCGCGCGTTCGGTACGCCGGCGAAATATTGCCGCATCAGCGCGACGATATCGAGGCCGCAGTCGGTGCGGCCGTCCCACAGGCAGCCGATCATCAGCTCGTTGTGCAGCACGTGGTCGCGCACGGCGTGGAACGGATAGCCTGAAGTCGATCCATTGCTGGACCAGGTCGGCTTCCGCCGGCGAAAGCCGGGCATCGCAATCGCGCACCAGGAAGCGCCCGACCGTCCGATCGTTCATCACCAGGAAGCGCTGGAACAGGCCGACGCCGGGATACTCATCTTCGATGTAGCGTACGTCGGCGCCGTTATTGATGAGAAAGGCGACGCAGGGGCGCGGAACCGACGCGTCCACGTAATAACGGCACTTCCAGCCCGGATAGACCGTCCGGCTGAGCACGAGATTGATCATGGCGCCATAGCTGTAGAACGGCGCCGTGCCCCACAGCGAAAACGAGATGACGTTGTCGCCCGACGGCGGGCCTTCCGGTTCGGTCAAGACCATGGTGCGCGGCAGCCGGCAGGCCTCCACATCGCGCATCTCGATGCCGCGCTGCCCGTAGCGGATCGCCTCCTGGACCTTACCGGTATAGAAGTGCGCGACCTTGAGCACGTCGAGCAGCGTGAGGTCCTCGCCGTGCTGCTCGACGTATTTCTGCGCCAGCGGGATCGCCTTCTCGTAACGCTTCATGTTGTTGAGCGTTACGATGAGCTGTTTCTGCAGCCTCGCGTTGTCCGGTTGCCGGCGGATAAGTTCTTCGATCAGCGTAATTGCCGGCTCATAGTCGCGCTTCTGAAAAAAGGCGTCGAACAACAATTCCTTGGCGATCAGATCGTCCGGGCGCGCGATCAGCATCGCGCACAATTTGACGATCGCCTCGTCGTTCTTGCCGGCCAGCAGCAGGGCACGAACCGGATTATAGAGTGCTGACACTGATGCTGACACTGATGCTGGCGCCGGTGCTGCCGCCGGTGTTGCCGCAGGCGCCGGAGCGGGCTGGGTTTCGGTCTTGCTCGCAACTTCGTTCATCGTCGACTCCGACACGCCTCCGGATCGGCGCCGCATCTTATCCTTTTTGCCGCGCCTTTGCGCGACGGGTTTTGCTTGCGATCCGGCGTAAACCGCCGCCGAGAAAGGAAAAGGGCGCGACAACGGCGCTCCTCTACCCGGCCACCGGTGCGGCAATCGCCGCCGGCCGCTCCGCCAGGCGCCGCGAGATTTCGCCCCCGGCGGCATCGACCAAAACGAGCGGCGCCGGCGCCACGCGATTGCGCCCATCCGCTTTGGCGCGATAGAGCGCCCGGTCCGCCGTCGCCAACAGCTCGGACAGGCTCCGGCCGGTTTCACGCACCATGGCGACGCCGACGCTGACGGTGGCATTGGCCTCGAGCCCCGGAACGCGCAGCGCCGCGAACTCGCGCCGCAACCGCTCCGCGGTAGTGAGCGCATGCGCCATGGAGGCACCCGCCAGCAGACAGCCGAACTCCTCGCCGCCGAGACGGCCGAACACATCGCCCGGCCGCATCGCGCCCGCCACCAGATCGCAGAACGCCTTCAGCACGCAATCGCCGGCCTGATGGCCGGCGGTGTCGTTGACCTCCTTGAAGCGATCGAGATCGAACAAAAGGAGCGCAGCAGGCCGGAGGTCGGCGGTCGCGGCTTCGAGCAGTTGAGCGCCGCGATCGAAGAAAGCGCGGCGGTTGGCGACCCCGGTCAGCGCATCGGTCAGCGCAGCCTTTCTCTGTTCCAGTTCGCCCCGTTCCTTCGACATGGCGACGCGCAGGAATGGCAGGCAAACATTGGCGAACAGCATCTGAAAAGCCATCACCGTGACGATCGCGCTCTGCGGCTGGCCGGTCTTGACCGAAGCTGTCAGCACATCGGCGAAGGGGATGCGCGCCAACAGGAAGCCGGCGTGAACCACGATCAGGACCAAGGTCGGCCAGCGCGAGATCAGCTCGCGGTCGCGCGCGTACCAAAGCTCGCGCGCCGCCAACAGCGCGTAACTGGCGAGAACAATGGAAACGAGATCAATGCGAGCCACGGTCGACTGAGCGAAACTGTCGAACTGAAAGGCGGTAATCCAGATTCCGGCGCCCATTGCCATCAGGGAAATGCGGATGCGGCGGCCTTCGAACGATCGGGCGCCGCCCCACATCATTCCATATGCGCCGCAGATCACTGCGTTGGCGCTGCAGACCGACCAGCTATTCGGCATAAAACCGTGCAGCGCGAGCAGCCCCGCCGCGCTCGCGCCCATAAGATAGCCGATGCCCCAAATGACGAGCGCCGGCGTGTTGCGGTTCTGCATCCAAGCGAAAATGAGCAGCAGACCGCCGATTATCGAAATGAACACCGTCACCACGAACAGGGTCGGCAGATCGATGACGAAATGAGACGCGGCGACGGTCGGCACTTGCAGGTTCCCCGATGCCCACAATTTGCGGGTGTACGGGTTACTACCAGCTCAATGCTGCGCTCTATTTGCTGTTTTGCTTAAAATTGTAAGGATTGCCGTGTGGGGCGGGCGAATGTGAGGGCCACAAGCCGCTCTACTTGCCCCAGCCGAAATGGTAGTTCACGCCGGCGCGGAAGACGTTCTCCTGCAGCGAGACATTGTCGGGCGGCAAGGCGCTGCAGCCGGTACAATTGAAGCTGCCGAGATCGACCCGGAGGTATTCCGCCTTGGCGGTCCAGTTGCCGGGCAGCGCGACTTCGAGGCCGGCGCCGAGCGTCCAGCCGGCGCTGGTGGCGTCGCCGCCGCCGAACCCGGGCGTGGCGGCGCGAATATCGCCGACGGCCAGCCCGCCGGTCACATAGGGCATGACGCGGTCGAACGAATAGCCGACGCGTCCGCGCACAGTCGAGAGCCAGGTGTCGCTGGTGCTGCAGCCGCCGGGACACCCGGCCGAGGTGCCGTTGCCGTCAAAGCCGGACCAATCGATGTCGCCTTCGATGCCGAACACGACTCTGCCGAGCTGCTTGTTGTAACCGATCGTGCCGCCGGCTTGGGCGCCGGACAAATTGAGTCCCGTCGCATTTGCGTTCCACGACGAATTGCCCCAACCGCCGCCGCCATTGGCGCCCAGATAAAAGCCGGTCCAGTCATAGATCTGCGGCGGTGCTGCCGGCGGCGCCTTGTAGAGCGGAGCAAGCGAGAGGTCGGCCGCGGCGGCGCATTGCGCGGTCACCAGCGCGCCTACCGCAAGACATCCGGCCAAGAGCTTCTTCATTCCCACGCTTTCCAATCCCGCGGATGCCGATTCGCACCGGCAACCCATACAACACTGCGCCCGGCTTCGTTACCCTCGCCTTACCGATAGGATTAACGCCGAGAGCCGCGGCCGCACCGCGGCTACTCTATTGGCGACAAAGGCAAAATTGGGACGTGCCCAAGGCCTCCTATGGGCGGCAGACTGAGATGTCCTCTTCGCCCCGCGCGCACAAGGTGCGGCCGGCCGTAGGCGTAAAATTTTTCCGGCGCACGGGTCGGCCCGGCGATTTGAAGTTCCTGCCGTCCGGCGGCAAACTCCCAAACCGATGTCCTGGCTCTTCTTTGCGTTCTGCGGCCCGGTCCTGTGGGCCGTTTCCACACATCTGGACAAGTATCTCGTCGAACGGTTTTTCAAGCACAGCGACGTGGCGGTGCTGGTGGTTTTTACGGCCTTGATCGGCGTGCTGGCGCTGCCGCTGATCGCCTTCTATCAGCCGACGATCGCCCATTACGACATTGGCAGCATCGCGCTGATCGTGCTGTCCGGCATCCTCTACATGGGAGCGATGCTGTTCTATTTGCACGCCTTGCAAACGGAAGAAGCCTCGGTGGTGTCGCCATTCTTCCAGGCGGCGCCGCTGTTCGGCTATGTACTCGGCTATGCCGTGCTCGGCGAGACGTTATCGCCCCTGCAAATGGCCGGCGGGGGACTGATCCTGGCCGGGACGTTGATCGTTTCCGTTCGCTTCGACGGGAACTTCGGCGTGTTCAAGCTGCGGCTTGCTGTGCTGATGCTTGCCTGCGGATTGGCGCTAGCGCTCAGCGCGTTGATTTTCAAGATCTTTGCCCTTCGGGTCGATTTCTGGGCCACCACGTTCTGGATGTTCGTCGGCGAAGCGGTCTTCGGCGCCGCGCTGTTGTCGATCCCCTCCTATCGCCGCCAATTCATCGCCTTGCTGCAAGCGAACACGCGCGCGCTATTGACCATCAGCGGATCGAACGAGCTGATCAATCTCGGCGGCGCCCTCGGCAGCCGCTATGCCCTGCTGTTCGCGCCCTTAAGCATCGTGCAGGCGATCGGCGGCACGACCACGTTGTTCGTCTTTGCCTTCGGCGTCGCGCTCAGCGTTCTGTGGCCGCGGCTTGCACGGGAGACATTGTCATCGCGCGAATTGCTGCAGAAGGGGGCCGCGGCTTTATGCGTCGCGGTCGGCGTCGTACTGATCGCGCGCTGATTTAAGTCTCGCCCTTGCATGAAATGCCGAATTACGGCGGCGACGCGACGCAAATCGCGACCAAGGGAGCATTGGCCGCATTAGCGTCAACGCCGCATGACGCTTGGCGTTCACCGAGAAACGTTGCGGGTTTTCGCTCCGGCCCGCAATAGGCGCTGACCAGAACTTCATCGCCATTACAGGCAACCGCGCAATATCCGGCCAGGCAGTCCGAACGCAGCACCCGCAGGGCGGGGCTGGACGGGCCCTGCTCGCCTTTAGGGCCCGGCGGACCGGGCGGGCCCACTGGACCGGGCGGACCCGCGGCGCCAGGCTCGCCCTTCGGTCCGGGCGGTCCCTGCGTTCCGGAATCGCCTTTCGGCCCCTCGAAACAGCCAGCGAGCGCCAGCGAAAGCACGCCCACAACGATCAACCGCCCACTGCGCATTTCTTCAACCTGCTGCTTTCGAGAGCGGCATCGGCGCCCCACATCAGTGCAAGATGGTACACGGCAGAATAGCAAACTTTACCCCGCGTTAAAGGCAGCCACACCGGGTCCTTCGAGGATGCCGGGAATGGTAGCTGGATGGCGCCAAAATGCGATATAGAAGCCGCAGAAACCAAAACCGGCTTTCCAGGTGCTGAAGAAAAACGATGAATTGGATCTCCAACGTTGTGCGGCCGAAAATCCGCAGCATGCTCCGGCGCGAGGTGCCGGAAAATCTCTGGATCAAATGTCCGGAGACCGGGCAGCTCGTGTTCTACAAAGACGTCGAGGCGAACCAGTTCGTCATCCCCGGTTCCAACTACCACATGCGCATGAGCGCCGCCGCGCGCCTCAAATCGATGTTCGACAACGAGACCTGGTTCGATATCGCGGTACCGGCGGTGGCGATCGATCCGCTGAAGTTTCGCGACGAGCGCCGCTACGTCGATCGTCTCAAGGATGCGCGCAGCAAGACCGGAAACAATGATGCGGTGAAGCTTGGCTACGGCAAGCTCGACGGCCAGGCCATGGTCGTGGGCGTACAGGATTTCGATTTCATGGGCGGCTCGCTCGGCATGGCCGCCGGCGAGGCGGTGATCAAGGGGCTCGACACCGCGGTGGAGAAGGGCTGCCCGTTCGTGCTGTTTGCAGCCTCGGGCGGCGCCCGCATGCAGGAAGGCATTCTGTCGCTGATGCAGATGCCGCGAACCACCATCGCCGTGCAAAATCTGCGTGAGACCCGCAAGCCCTACATCGTCGTCCTGACCAATCCCACGACCGGCGGCGTCACCGCTTCCTACGCCATGCTCGGCGACGTGCATATCGCCGAGCCCGGGGCGCTGATCGGCTTCGCCGGACCGCGCGTCATCGAACAGACAATCCGAGAAAAGCTGCCGGAGGGTTTTCAGAGGTCCGAATACCTGCTGGCCCACGGCATGGTCGACATGGTGGTGCATCGCCACGACCTGCGGTCCACCATCGCCCGGCTGTGCCGGCTTCTGCTGAAGGCGCCGGCCGCGCCTGCGAGCCCGCGCATCAGCCTGCCGGCGCCGGCGTGAACTCGCCGCGTTCTGACGCCACCGCAATCGGCGCCATCCTTGCGCGGTTGCTGGCGCTGCATCCGAAGCGGATCGATCTGTCGCTCGATCGCATCGAGCGCATACTGGCGGCGCTCGGCCGTCCGCAGCGGCGGCTGCCGCCCGTAATCCATGTCGCCGGCACCAACGGCAAAGGCTCCACCATCGCTTTCATGCGCGCGATCCTGGAAGCGGCGCAGCAGCGGGTGCATGTCTACACCTCGCCCAATCTGGTGCGCCTCAACGAGCGCTTCCGCATCGGACAGCCGGGCGGCGGCAGGTTCGTCGCGGACGCTGAGCTCGCCGACGCATTGGCCGAGTGCGAAGCCAGGAACGGCGACGCGCCGATTACCGTATTCGAGATCGAAACCGCCGCGGCATTTCTTCTGTTCACCCGCCATCCGGCCGATATTGTTTTGCTAGAAGTCGGCCTCGGCGGCCGGCTCGACGCCACCAACGTCGTCGAGCACCCGCTGGCGAGCGTGATCACGCGGCTGTCGCTCGACCATCGCGACTATCTCGGCGATACGCTCGAAAAAATTGCCGGCGAAAAGGCCGGCGTTCTCAAGGCCGGCGCGCCGGGGATCATCGCCAGCCAGACCGGCGAAGCGCTCGCGGTCATCGAGCGGCAGGCGGCGCGGCTCAAGGCCCCGCTGTCGATCGCGGGCGAGGACTGGACGTCGACCGAGGAGCACGGGCGGCTGGTCTATCAGGACAGCGACGGGCTTCTCGATCTGCCGGCACCCAAGCTTTACGGGCGGCATCAATTCGAGAATGCCGGCGCCGCCATTGCGGCGCTGCGCGCCGCCGGCTTGAAGCTGCCATCGCCGGCATTCGAAGCCGGCATGATCCGCGTCGATTGGCCGGGGCGCATGCAGCGCCTGTCGCAGGGCCGGCTCGCCGCCTCGCTGGCGGCGGAGAGCGAATTATGGCTCGACGGCGGCCATAACGCCGACGGCGGTCGCGTCATTGCCGCGGCGATCGCCGATCTCGAGGAGCGCGTGTCGCGGCCCCTCATCCTGATCGTCGGCATGCTGTCGACCAAGGACAGCGAAGGCTTTTTGCGCAATTTCTCCGGCCTCGCCCGCCGCGTCATCGCCGTGCCCATCCATCAGGACAAGGCGTTGCCGCCCGCCGCCCTGGCCGAGGTCGCGCGCGCCATCGGCATTCCGGCAATCGCTTGCGACGATGTCGAGACTGCGCTTACCGTCGCCAACAAGCTCGAGCTTGAGCCCGCGCCGCGCATCCTGATCACCGGCTCGCTCTACCTTGCCGGCGAGGTTTTGGCCGCCAACGGCACGCCGCCGGAGTAAACGGCGCCGCAATCACCGCTTGACGATATTCCTCATCTCGCCCGGCCGGCCGGCGAGGAAGGCCCGCATGTTCTCCATCACCAGCGGCATGATCAGGTCCTCGTATTCGCTGGTGTAGCCGCCGAGATGCGGGGTGATGAACACATTCGGCAGGTCCCAGAACGGACTGTCGGCGGGCAAGGGTTCAGTCTGGAATACGTCAAGGCCGGCGCCGGCAATGCGGCGTTCGCGCAGGGCGGCAATCAGCGCCGCCTCGTCGACCGTCTGGCCGCGGCCGGCGCTGATGTAGCAGGCCGTGGGCTTCATGGCGGCGAATACTTCGCGATCGAACAGGAGCGCGTTGTCGGCGTTCGCCGGCAAGATGTTGATCAGGAAATCGGCGCGGCCTGCGGCCTCCTGCAGTTGCTCCGTCGGCATCATCTCGTCGAAGCCTTCGACCGCGCGGGGCGTGCGCGTGAGGCCGATGACATCCATGCCGAACGCCTTAAGCAGCCGGCCGATGGCGATACCGACGATGCCGACGCCGACGATAACCGCCGTCTTGCCGTACAACAGATGCCAGAACCGCCGGTCCCAGACATGGGCTCTCTGGTCATCGACCAAACGCGCGACGCCGCGGCTCACCCCCATCATCAGATAAACCACGGTCTCGCGCATCGGCGCGCCATGGATGCCGCGGCCGCTGGTGACCAAGACCTCCGGCCTGAGCGACGGCATGCGGAGCAGATGGTCGATGCCGGTTGCCAGGCACTGCACCCATTTCAGTTGCCTCGCGTCACGGAAAAAATCGTCCTTTAATTCAATGCCGAACGAGATCAGCACATCGACGTCGGAGAGGTTTTGCGGCAGCGCCGACAAGCCGTGCGCGAGCACGAATTGCAGCGTCGGGAATTCGGCCCGCAGCCGATCGCGATAGATTTCGGCGTTTCCGTCGAGAATGAGAATTTTGGGATTCATGACTGACTTTCAGGAACCTACCAATTGCAAACCGCCCCCGCGGCCGTTCACTGCGGCCCGGTCATTGTCAAGAACGCCTGCTCGATGGTCGCCGCGCCGGCCTGGGCCACCAGCTGTTTCGGTGTGGTATCGGCCAGAACCTTGCCGCGATGCAGGACGACCACGCGATCGGCGTTAGTCACCTCGTCGCAGAGATGCGTCGCCCATAGCACGGCGACCGAACGCTCCGTGCGCAAGCTCAAGATCAGCTTGAGAAGCTCGCTGCGGCTTGCCGGATCGAGACCGACCGTGGCCTCGTCCATGAGCAGCACGCGCGGCTCGTGCAACAGCGCGCGCGCCAGCTCGACGCGGCGGCGATTGCCGCCGCTCAATTGCCCGGCCTTGTCGTGCGCGCGCTCGGAGAGCCCGAGCCGGGCCAGCTCGCTTTCGATCCGCGGCTTGGCCACGGCGCGCGAGATTCCGTGCAACCCGGCATGGAACAGGAGGTTGCCGGTCACCGTAAGCTCGAGATCGAGGGTCGGCTGCTGAAATACGATGCCGAGCATCGCCAGCGCGGGCACCGGATCGCGCAGCATGTCATGCCCCATGATCGCGATGCGGCCGGAATCCGGTACGAACAGGCCGGAAAGGAGCTGGAACAGCGTGCTCTTGCCGGCGCCGTTGGGGCCAAGGAGCGCGATGAACTCGCCCGCCGACGCCTTCAGGCTGACACCATCCACCGCGCGAATGGCGCCATAGGTCTTGACCACGCTGTCGAGAAGAAGCGCCGGCGCGTCGTCATCGGTTGCCATTCGTCCCAGGCCCTGCCTTGTCCGCGGCCTTTATTAAGACGCAGGGTGGGGGCGATGCAATGAAAGTCCGGCAAGCGGCAAACGCCGCGCGGGGCGGGCTCGCTCCGCACAAGTCAAAGCAGAGCCGGGTCCGGCCGTCACCGAATGAATGTGCCGCTGCGGAGCTCAGTGAACGCCTGCTGCAGCTCGGCTTGCGTGTTCATCACGATCGGGCCGTGCCAGGCGACTGGCTCCTCGATCGGCTTGCCGGAAACCAGCAGGAAGCGGACGCCTTCGTCGCCGGCCTGCACCGTGACCTCATCGCCACTGTCGAACAGCACCAGCGAGCGGTTTCCGGTCTGCTCGCGGACCAGAATCTCATTGGCGCCGTCGGTCTTTTCGGTCAGCACGCCGAACGGCTGCGATGCCGCGCGGAAATTGCCGGAGCCCTCGAACACATAGGCGAAGGCATGCCGCTCGAGCTCGACGGGCAGCGTCTTGCACTTACCCGGCGGTACCGTGACGTCGAGATAGCGCGGGTCGGCGGCGACGCCTTCGACCGGGCCACGCTTACCCCAGAAATCGCCGCAGACGATGCGCACGCGGGTGCCATCGTCATCGACGATTTCGGGAATTTCGCCGGCCTTGATGTCCTGGTAGCGCGGCGCCGTCATCTTCAGCGATGACGGCAGATTGGCCCAGAGCTGGAAGCCATGCATGCGGCCGTGCTGATCGCCTTGCGGCATTTCCTGGTGGAGAATGCCGCGGCCGGCCGTCATCCATTGCACGTCGCCCGAGCCGAGATTGCCGCGATTGCCGAGGCTGTCGCCGTGCTCGACATTGCCCGCCAGCACATAGGTAATGGTCTCAATGCCGCGATGCGGATGCCAGGGAAAACCGGCGCGATACTCGTCCGGCCGGTCATTGCGGAAATCGTCGAGCAGAAGAAACGGATCGAACTCGGTGGTGTCGCCGAAACCGAAAGCGCGGCGCAGACGCACGCCGGCCCCCTCGATGGTGGGCTTCGATGAGACGATGCGTTTGACCGGTCGAATGGACATGGCGAATTGATCCTGCCGCGAGATGATGGGTAAGCCTTTGATCTCACGGAAAAGATGGGTGGCCGCCGGGCGGCTGCAAGAAGGTACATCGGTGATACCGGGCCGTCACCTTACGCGTCATTCCGGGGCGGCGCGAAGCGGCGAACCCGGGATGACGAGACAATTACTCCCCGTCGGCCACCACGTCGTGGAACTTGGTGTAGTCGAGCATGAAGCGGCCTTGCGGCGAAACACTGGTGATGTCCCGATAGCGATGCCGCCAGCGGATGTCGTGCCAGGAGTAAATGCGCCGGGCATAAAGCTGCTGCGCCGAGCTGTCGTCGACGCCGCCAACATTAAGAACCAACAGCGTGTCGCTCTGCTCGAGATCGACCGCGGTCAATCCATGCAAGGGGCTGTCCTTGTCAATGACGTGAAACAGCATCCAGCTCAATACGAACATCGGATGCTCGCGGCGATCGAGCTTCAACTCATAGAAGCGGCGCAGGTGATCGCCTTCCGCGGTGCGTTCCGCGCGAATGATCCAGAGTCGCGCATTGGCCCGGGAGATCGTGTTGTGGCGCGCGTTGGCCATGCGGATCATCAGGGTGGCTTTGCCGTCGTAGTGCGTGACCACCGGATAGTTGGCGAAGACAAAGCGGGCGCGCGGCCGCGAGAAGCGGGCGAAGATCAGCCCGGTCATCACCGCGAGGAAGCACATGCCGGTGAAAATCTCGATCGTGGCGATGAGATGCCCGTAATTGGTCTGCGGATGCATGTCGCCATAGCCGACCGTCGCCAGTGTCTCGATGGAGAAATAAAACAGCTCGATCGGACTTTTGCCGCCGGCATTGGCGACGGGATCCTCGCCGAGGAAATAGAGAAACGCAAATCCGGCGTTGAGCAGGACGAAAATCAGCGCCGCGCTGCCGAAAAATACCGGCCAGTAAACGGTCATCGACCGATGATAGAGGTCGGTCCAGAAGCCCTGGCTTAAGCCGAGCGTCTCGATCTCGCGATGACCGAACCTGATCAGCTGCGATCTGGTGTGCGCTTTTGGCTTTCGTCGCGGCTTTGCCAACGCGGGTCCTCAATTCGTCATGCCCGCGCTTGTCGCGGGCATCCACGTCTTATCAATCGATTAACCCAAGACGTGGATGGCCGGGTCAAGCCGGTCAAGCCCGGCCATGACGGCACCGTGTGTCAGACCGGTGCCCTCGCCGCCGCCTTGGTCTTGAGACGGCTGAAAACCTTGCGGGCATTGCCTTCGAAAATCTTGTGCCGGTCGATGTCGCTTAAGCCCGGCACCTTGTCGACGTAGCGCCTGGTGTCGTCGAAATTAAATCCGGTCTTCGGGTCGATGCCCTTGACCGCGCCGACCATCTCGGAGGCGAACAGGATGTTGTCGGCCGGCACCACCTCGGTGAGCAGATTGACGCCCGGCTGATGATACACGCAGGTGTCGAAAAAGATGTTGTGCTTGATGATGTCGACGAGTTCGGGCCGACCGTTGTTGAGCGCCAGGCCACGGAAACGGCCCCAGTGAAACGGCACGGCGCCGCCGCCATGCGGGATGATCAGCTTGAGCGTGGGAAAATCCTTGAACAGGTCGGACAGGATAAGCTGCATGAACGCCATGGTGTCGGCGTTGAGATAATACGATCCGGTCGTATGCATCGCCGGGTTGCAACAGCCGGATACGTGGATCATTGCCGGAACGTCGAGCTCGACCATCTTCTCGTAGAACGGATACCACCATTTGTCGGTGAGCGGCGGCGCATTGAAATAACCGCCGGACGGGTCGGGATTGAGATTGCAACCGATGAAGCCGAGCTCCTTGACGCAGCGCTCGAGCTCGCCGATCGAATGCTGCGGCGGCACCCCCTGCGACTGCGGCAGCTGGCAGACGCCGATGAAGTTCTGCGGATAGAGCGAGACGACCCGCGCAATCAGATCGTTGCAGATCTGCGACCATTCGAGGCTGACGCTCTCGTCGCCGATGTGATGGCCCATGCCGGAAGCGCGCGGCGAGAAGATGGTCAGATCGGTGCCGCGCTCACGCTGCAACTTGAGCTGGTTCTGCTCGATGCTCTCGCGGATTTCGTCGTCGGGCATTTTCAGCGTGGCCCGCGACGGCATTGCCGCCTTGTCCTTGGCGTTGGCAGCCGCGGTCTGCTCCTTGCGGAAGCGATGTAAATCCTTGGGCTCGGTGGTGTAGTGGCCGTGGCAATCGATGATCATGATCTCGTCGGTGGTGCGGTTGCGGAAGGCAAATGCTACGGCGCGGGGCGGGATTGTCAAACCGCGTGTGCGCGCATTTTAGGGGCGCATGATCTTGTCCGAAAACCGGTATCCACTTTTCGGGATCATGCGCTAGGATGCCGCCACTTTATGGGAGATGGGAATGGCTGAACTTCCACGGCTCAACGGCATCATCCGCGCGCTCGAAGCCGGCCAGCACGCGCTGACCTGCTTCGCGCCCGCCGAGATCAACAGCGCCGTCACGATGAGCACCTCGAAGTTCGACGGTTGCGTATTCGAGATGGAGCATCAGCCATGGGACGGGCGCCTGCTGCGCGATTGCCTGCAATACATGCTCAACCGCGCCCAGATCGCCAAAGCCGCTTCCGTGGTGCCTGGGGTGACGCCGATGGCGCGCGTCCCCGTCAACGGCGTCGAGATGGCGCAGTGGCAGGCCAAGCAGGCACTCGACATGGGCTGCTATGGCATCGTCTTCCCGCACATTTCGACCGTCGAGGAAGCCGCCAATGCGGTCGGCGCCTGCCGTTATCCGCGGCTCAAGAGCGCCGCGCATTACGAACCGGCCGGCATCCGCGGCGACGGCCCGACCACCGCGGCACGCTATTGGGGCCTCACCCAGCAGGAGTATTACCAGAAGGCCGACGTCTGGCCGCTCAATCCGCAGGGCGAAATCTTTTGCATCCTGCAGATCGAGGATACCCGCGGCGTGGAAAATCTCGACGACATGCTTAAAAACGTGCCGGGGATCGGCGCCATCCTGATCGGCGAAGGCGACCTGTCGCAGGAGCTCGGCTATCCGCGCCAATACGAGCACAAGGCGGTGCTGGAATGGATGAAGCGCGTGGTCGATACTTGCAAAAAGCACAACGTCGTAGTCGGTCACCCGCATGTGGAGCAAGGCAACGCCGAGCGCGTCGTCAAGGAAGGTTATCGCTTCCTGATGTGCGCGCCGGTGCAGAGCTTCGGCCACCTCGAAGCGGCCAGGAAGCACACGGGACGGGCATAAAAAGCGCTACTCCCGACTCCAACCGCGCACCTAGTCCGCCGGTGCCGGAACCGCGCGGCCATCACCTGCGCGGTCGGGCACGCCCGCAAGACCTGCGCAGAATGTCAAAGAGGCCATTTCTCACTGCGTAATCATGATGAAGAATTAGAGTCGTCCCATCGCACACGGCATTAGTGCCCATAATGCTGCCGGCGGGCATCTCTAGTTGTTCCTTCCCGTTGCAAACGATCACAATCGTTCTGCGGAACACAACGTTGTTGCCGTCGAAGCTCACGGCGCTGCACGGGAATGAAGCGAGCGGCGAAAGCGAATACCTTAGTCCTTGCGCGTAGGTTTGGGAGCACACCAATAGAATTGCCGCGCTTATCAGCAAGATCAAACGAATGCGTGCCATCGCGACCTCTTCAGCCCCGTTCAGGGCCGCTGATCACTCCATCCCCAATCCGCCCTTTTCTACAATGAACTGCGCGATCTCGTCGATGCCCTTGCCGGCGCGCAGGTTCGTGAACACGAACGGGCGCGTGCCGCGCATGCGTTTGGATTCGCGCTCCATGGTTTCAAGCGAGGCGCCGACATAGGGCGCGAGATCGATCTTGTTGATCACCAGCAAATCCGAGCGGGTGATGCCCGGCCCGCCTTTCGACGGGATCTTGTCGCCGGCGGCGACGTCGATGACGTAGATGGTGAGATCGGCCAGCTCGGGGGAAAACGTCGCAGCAAGATTGTCGCCGCCGGATTCGATCAGCACGAGATCGAGCGCCGGGAATTTCTGCCGCATGTCGGCTATTGCCGCAAGGTTGGCGGACGCATCCTCGCGGATCGCGGTGTGCGGGCAGCCGCCGGTCTCGACGCCCGCGATGCGCTCGGGCACGAGCGCGCCGGAGCGCACCAGATATTCGGCATCCCATTTGGTGTAGATGTCGTTGGTGATGGCGGCGATCTCGTAGCGGTCGCGCAGCCGCTTGCACAAGGCGTCCATCAGCGCGGTTTTTCCCGAGCCAACCGGCCCGCCGACGCCGACGCGCAAAGGGCCGTGATGCGGGGGCATGTCTAAGGTTCCCATTTCAGGCTGCGAGCTTAACAGAGTGAGGAAGCGCTTGGGGAGTAGCACTGAACCGACGTTCGGTATCAAGAACCTGAGCCTTGATCCCTGTGCGCCCGGCTCTGCTTCTGCAGGTAGGCAATGATGTCTTTGCGCGAGGGCGCGTCAAGAACGCGGATCGGCATTTTGACGCCGGCGATGAATGCTCGCGGATCGGCAAGCCACCGCTCGAGATTGTCTGCCGACCAGACCAGGCCGGCATTCTTCAGCGCCGCGGAATAATTGTAGCCGGCGGCGGAGCCGGCGCGGCGGCCGATCACGCCGCCAAGCATCGGACCGACCTTGTTGCTGTCGAGCGCGTGACAGGCCGTGCACCGCTTGGCGAAGAGCGCGCGGCCGTGCTCCGCATCCGGTGCGGCGTTGACGAGAAAGCGTGACAGGTCCTTTGCCTTGTCGGGATTGACCGAACGGAACAGCGTATAGCCGAGCGTGATGGTAGAGACACCACGCATTTCCGGGTCTTTGCCAAAAGCCGGATCGACATAGAACACCACCGGCATCTTGACCTTCTCATGCGCGTCGAGACGCTCCTCGTTGAAGCAAAAGCATTGGATTTTATTGAAATAGATGCCGCTCGCTTGCGGCGTGACGTTGAAGGTCGCGTGAGCGACCATCGGCTCGTTGCCGACGTTCTCGGCGGCAAAGAAAACAAGTTGCTGCTCGCCGAGGTGTACAGTCACCGCCCGCTGCACCGGTTCAAAGCGCCACGGCAGACCCGGCGCGACGCTGGAGTCGAACTCAACCGTCACGGTCTGCTGCGAGATCGTGGCCGAATCCTCAAGCACCCTTTGCGTGGTACCACCGTAGCCGGTTGCCGCGCAGAACATCCGGTAGAGCGTCGGCGAATAAGCGACGATGCCGCACATCACGCCGAGCACGGCGATGCACGGCACGAGTACCTTCACGTTTCGCCAGTGCCGACGCTCCATCGTTCGACTCGAGTTTGTCGTTGCGCCGCCGGCACCACCGCCGCCGGGTGGATCGGCCTCGACTGAGCCTTGCCTTCCATAAAGTCGGCAAAGTGATGCAGCCATGCGGCCTTTTGTCCGCAATGCCGGGCCGTCTGGCGTGGCTTGCAATTAGGAGCGAAACAGGCGGGTATATTGGGTCTCGTGACGCATGCTGGCGAGATCGGCGCGCAGTGCACAGCTGCCGACTTCGTCGAGCGGCGTTTTGAGCGCCCGCGCGGCCGCCGCCACAACGGCGTCTTCCAAAGCGGCAAGGACGCGCTGCCCGTCGGTCTGGCCGAGCGGAATGAGCCGCACGCCGGCGGAAATCCAGTTGGCGGCGAGCGCGTGAAGAAAGGCGTGCAGCGCCGCCTCGCTGGCGATGCCGTGTCCGCCGCAAGCAACCCCGACCGCGACCGGCAGCGCCACCGGCCCGCTCCACACGGAGGCAAAGCGCTTGACCGCCGGGCACGGCCACGCCGCGCCTGTCGCCTCAAGGAAGGCGCGACCCTGCGCCGTCGTCTCCAAAAAGCGCTCCTTCGAGGGGACGAACGCGGCGGCAAGCTCGGCGACCACTCGCAGCGCGGCGTCATCGTTCGCCGCCGCGGCACGATGAGTGTGAACGAAAAACACCGCATCGCAGAAGCCGCCGCCCTCGCCGAGCATCACCGCGAGCCATGCCCGCAGCGTCTCGGCGTCTTTGATGTCGCCAGCCTCGACCGCCCATTCGATGCCGCTCGAATATGAAAAGGCGCCGACCGGAAAGGCCGGCGACAGCCAGGCCATCAAGCGATAGAGCGCGGCGGTGTCGAGCGGAGCAGTGGCGGATTTCTTCTGCTCATTCCCGCGGAAGCGGGAATGCAGACCTTTGGCTGCTTTGGTTACTTTCCTGGGCCCCCGCTTTCGCGCGGACGAGCGCAGCAGCGCCTTAGCCATGGCCGTGGTCGTGGTCGTGGTCGTGGTCGTGGTCGTGGTCATGGTGATGGTGATGGCCGTGCTGGTGCTCATAAGCGCCGCCTTGGGGATCGAACGGCGCTTCGACCGGCGACAGCAGCGCACCAAGCCCGCGCAGCATGTCTTCGATGACATGGTCGCGCCGGATTCGCAGCCGGTCGCCGACAATCTGCACGTCGATGTGGCGATTGCCGATGTGCCAGGCGAGCCGTGCCAGCTCGTGAGCGTCGGCCGCGGCGATTTCGACCAGCGGCTCCGGCCGGCCGACGATCCGCACGATGGCGCCATCGTCGAGGACCAAGCCGTCACCATCGCGCAGCGCCGTCGCTTGCGGCAGATCGAGAAGAAACCGCGTGCCGCGCTCGCCGCTCAACACGACGCGGCGGCGATAGCGCTCATGCGCATCGAGCGTCACGGAATCGACTGCATCTGCGGCGTCCCAATGCCCGGCAGCTCTGACTTCGCGCGCGTGCTTCATGATCAACCCTAGCCTCGTTTTAGCGCAAGAAGCATGCCGACCGATAGCGGGCCTCGGGCAAGAGACGGATGTTGGAGGTCGCTCCGAAGGCCGATATGTTGCGGCCCACAAGCGGGGAATTTTCGGGCATGAGCATCAAGGGCAAGGCGTATATCGCCGGCGCGTTCGAACATCCGACGCGGCATGCACCGGACAAGACGGTTGCGCAGCTTCACGCCGAGGTGGCGCTCGGGGCGCTGGCCGACGCCGGGCTCACCCGCGACGACGTCGACGGCTATTTCTGCTCCGGCGATGCGCCCGGTCCCGGCCCCGCCTCCATGGCGGAGTACATGAATTTGAAGCTCCGCCATGCCGAATCGACCGAGCTCGGCGGCACGTCCTACATAACGTTGGCTTCGCATGCGGCCGAGGCGATCGCCGCCGGCAAGTGTGACGTCGCGCTGATCACGCTAGCCGGCCGGCCGCGCAGCGAAGGCATGGCGACCGGCACGGCGCCGCGGGCGCGTCCCGCGGACCAGCCCGAGGCCGGATGGGAGGCGCCTTACGCCATCACCACGGCGAACGGTTACGCCATGTGCGCGATGCGGCACATGCACCAGTACGGCACCACCAGCGCCCAGCTCGCCTGGGTCAAGGTCGCCGCCTCGCACCACGCGCAGCACAATCCCCATGCCATGCTGCCCGAGGTCGTGACCGTCGAGGACGTGCTCAACTCGCCACTGATTGCCGATCCGCTGCATCGGCTCGATTGCTGCGTCATCAGCGATGGCGGCGGCGCGCTGGTGCTGGTGCGGCCGGAGATCGCCAACAAGCTCAACCGGCCGCCGGTGAAAATCATCGGCGCCGGCGAAGCGGTGAAACATCTTGCCGGCGGCACCTTCGATCTCACCACGTCCGGCGCCGCGCGTTCCGGCCCGATTGCGTTTGCCGAGGCCGGCGTTACCCCCGCCGACATCAAATACGCCTCGATCTATGACAGCTTCACCATCACCGTCGTCATGCAACTCGAAGACCTCGGTTTCTGCGCCAAAGGCGCCGGCGGAAAATTTGTCGCCGACGGCAATCTGATCTCGGGAGTCGGCAAGCTGCCATTCAACACCGACGGCGGCGGGCTGTGCAACAACCACCCAGCCAACCGCGGCAGCATGACCAAGGTGATTGAAGCGGTGCGGCAACTACGCGGTGAGGCGCACCCGGCGGTGCAGGTCACGAACTGCGATCTAGCGCTGGCCCAAGGCACCGGTTTTCAGCTCGCTACGCGGCACGGCAGCGCCACGCTGATCATGGAACGGGAGTAAGGCGATGGCCCGCAAGATTACTTCGCCGGTCGTCACCGCCGAAACGCAAGCGTTCTGGAACGCGGCGCGGGAAGGCCGGTTCACGGTCCCGGTCTGCACCGCGTGCGGCAAAGCGCATTGGTACCCGCGCGCAATTTGCCCGTTTTGCTCAAGCGACAAGGTGGAATGGCGCGCGGCGTCCGGCCGGGGCACAATCTACACCTTCAGCGTCATGCGCCGCGTCAAGGACCCCTACGTCATCGCCCATGTGACGCTGACCGAAGGACCGACCATGCTGACCAATATCGTCGATTGCGATTTCGACACGCTGCGCATTGGGCAGCCGGTCTTGGTGGTGTTTCAGGAGACCGAGGGCGGCCCGCCGGTGCCGATGTTCAAACCGGCATGATCACGTCGGCGGGAATGAGTTTGCCTGCGCGCGAGCTCGAAGCGGCCGAAGGATTTCCTTTGCGGTACCCGATTTCAAACGATCGAAGCGTACCTGACGCTGAACGATCTCGCCTTGTGCGAGGAAGCCCTTCTTGGCGCGCAGCACCATGATTTCATTGACGGTGGACCAGGACAAGCCGATCGCCTTGGTGATGACGACCAGGGTCTCCGATCGGTCCCGCGACATGGCCCGCTCGACAAAATGCAGCGACAGATCGCACATCACCGCCAAAGCGCAGACGACCTCGGCGTAGGCGCCGCGTTTCGCGAACGTGGCCAGCACGCCTTCGTCAAGCCCCCCCGACCGCTGCAGGCTTTCGATCGACGCCAGAGCGGCGGTGTAGTCCAACGATGTCGAAAGCGCTCGCGCTTCGACGCGCCGGGTAGCCTCGGCAACGGCTCGACCGACCTCGGCTTTTGCCCGCGGGTGCGAGGCCTCCAGTTTGGCGCGAACGGCTTGCGATGCTTTCACCACCAGTGCGGTCAGCAAGGGCGAGGGAATCTCGGGCCGTGAGCCGACCAGCTCAGTCAACAAATCGTCGCCCTCCGACCGACGCACAAGGGCGGAAAATCCAAGGTCGGAAATGCTCGCACCGAAGTTATCTACGGTACTGAGCACAACCTCCCGATCTCCCCGTTCGACCAATACGTCGGTCACCGTCTCGCTGAGCGAGGCGCGCTGCGAGATCGCGAGCAGATGATCCTGGCCTTTCGTCCGCGCAATTTCGACGATGGTCTTATCATCCAGCCGCGTCGATTGGGACAGTACGGGCCCAGCAACCTCAATCGCCTCATCGAGCGCCAGAGCGTGAATGATCCGGGGCGGCGAATTGCGAATCGGGGCGAGGCGTTTCGCCAGCAACTCACGGGCGGATTGCTCGATTTCGGCGGCGAGCCGGATGATAACATCATCGAATAACGAAAGGTCTTCGCCCGTGAACTCGTCCAAGCCGTTGATAAACAAATCAGTAACCTTGCGCAGCATGGTACCGCGCCGGTCGGCCGATGCGCCGGAGATAGCGCTGTCAACCTCCCGGATAAATACGAGTTCGTCAGACATCGCTGGCATATTCCGCGGCCGTTCGGAGTAATCGAGCGTGGGGCGGGTGGGCCGCTCAGCGACCCGCTGTCGCATCATGGCGGCAAGCGGTAAACTAAAGATTGAGAATCGGCAGCCCCCGGATTTCATGCGACTTTGCCAACGCGTTGAGCGGTTTCAAACGGCCGGCGTTCTGGCTAGATTGTTAAGGTAGTGCAGGGAGCTGGCCTGATGCGGTTCGGTCTTTTCGGCGGTGCCGCCGCCCGCCGGATAGCTTCGTTCCGACCATGATCAACAAGATCGTACAAACCATGGCCGAGGCGACGGCCGGAATCCGCGACGGCTCGGTCGTGCTGATCGGCGGTTTTGGCAGCATCGGCCAGCCCAACTCGCTGATCGACGGCCTGATCGAACAAGGCGCCAAGGACCTGACCGTGGTCGCCAACAATGCCGGGGTCGGTCACACCGGCCTGGCGCGGCTGATGGAGGTCGGCCGGGTGCGCAAGATCGTCTGCTCCTACCCGCGCACCTCGGATCCGGTGGTGTTCGAGAAGCTTTACCGGGAAGGCCGCATCGAGCTCGAGGTCATGCCGCAGGGCACCATGGCCGAGCGCATGCGTGCGGCCGGCGCCGGCATTCCGGCGTTCTATACGCCAACCTCGGTGGGGACGAAGCTTGCCGAAGGCAAAGAGGTGCGGGAATTTGCCGGCCGGCAGTACGTGCTCGAGGAGGCGTTCTTCGGCGATGTGGCGCTGATCGAGGCCTGGGAGGCGGACCGCTGGGGCAACCTGACCTACCGCTCGTCGGCCCGGAATTTCAATCCGGTGATGGCGACAGCGGCGAAGTTGACCATCGCGCAGGCGCAGCACATTGTCGATTTGGGCGTGCTCGACCCGGAGAAGATCGGAACGCCCGGGATTTTCGTCAACCGCGTGGTGCACGTGCCCTATGGCGAACCGGTCGTGACCTGAGGAGGCTGGTGTGAAGCCTGGCAATTGCAAGCCCTGGACGCGGGAGGAGATTGCTGCGCGCGCCGCCCGCGACATCCCCGAGGGCTTTTACGTCAATCTCGGCATCGGCATTCCGGTGCTGGTGGCGAATTACGTGCCGCCGGACCGCGAAGTCGTCATCCAGTCGGAGAACGGCATCCTCGGCATGGGTCCGGAGCCCGAGCCGGACAAAATCAATCGCTGGCTGATCAACGCCAGCAAGAAGTATGTCACGCTGGTGCCGGGCGGCTCGTACGTCCATCACGCCGACAGTTTCGCCATGATCCGCGGCGGCCATCTCGATCTCTGCGTGCTCGGGGCCTTTCAGGCCGCCGAGAATGGCGATTTCGCCAACTGGTCGAAGTCGGACACCGACATGCCGTCCGTCGGCGGCGCCATGGACCTTGCAGTCGGCGCCAAGAGTGTCTGGCTCTTGATGGAGCACGCGACGAAAAGCGGCGAGAGCAAGCTGATGCGCCGTTGCACTTATCCGCTTACCGCCGTTGGCGCAGCCAAGCGCGTCTACACCGACCGCGCCGTGCTCGACATTACCGCCGATGGCTTCGTCGTCCGCGACATGGCGCCGGGCCTGACCTTCGAGGCGCTGCAGGACGTGACCGACGCGCCGTTACGCATGGCGAATTGACGAGGATTACCGTTTTCCATGTTTTGCCCGCGTCCGTGACGGGCCGTCGAGTGCGATCAAAACGTAAGTCGCGGCACCTTCGCGTGCAGTCGCGACGCGCTCCGTGATGCCGCGAGGTTTTGCAGCGAGTTCGGCAGCTACGTAAGCTCTTTGCAATGTATTTGATTTTTCTCTTCAACCTCTTCGAATTTTTCGCGCGGCATTGGGTAATTCCTTACCACCGAGAAAATAAAGCCAAAGCCGTTTTCGGTCGCGGCTAGAGCGCGCCGGGCGAAATTAGCCGGCATCGGAAGCGTCTTAAACGTCGGATTCATTTGGAAATCATCGGCATGCAATGTCGCCGGCCGTTACGATTTTGCCGCCGGTGATTTACTTCGCCACATTACCGGCCTTTTTCTGCGCAATCTTAAAGCGAATAAGACTGCCGCGTTGATCGGCGGCTATGAGGAAACACACTGCTTCGTCCGCGCGCACGACCCGTTGAAGCGATGAAGCAACGACAAAGGCATTCAACGTACTCGGTCTCGTTATCGCGTAGCTACGGCAATACGCACGAATGCATTTAAGTCCAGCGCGGTATCGCGCCCGCGGGTCAACGTTGAGCTGTCTATCTGGAGGTAGTGAAAGAAAGTCGAACACGAAAGATCGGAGGGAATCATGCCTGACAGTATGACCCAGATACTTTCATCTGGCCCGCCCGGCACCAAGGTCAACATCGCTGTGCTGGGGGACGGCTTCGCCGACGGGGCGGATCAGACGACCTACAATAACAAGGTCAATTCTTTTGTTCAACGGCCTCTTCAAGCACGACTACTACTTCGAGGATGTGCAAGCCTCCTGCCGTTTTTCGACTAGCTTATTTTGGTTGGCGGGAAATTCCGCCAATCACCCAATTCCGAGAAATTCTCGCCACCGCTACTCTTGCTCCCACACTCCAAACGTGGAGGGAACGAATGTAGCCAATCGCACCGCGCCACTGCCGGCGCCGGCGTCACGGTGACGGGGCAGACTTTGGCGCAGCCTCTGCCTTTTTCGGCTTTTTCGGCTTGTCGCTTGTTGACTTCGTCTCCAGTCCGGGAGGCGGACTTGCCGTAAGCGTCGAGGCCGACATCGGCGTCCACGGTTTGGGCTTGATCTTTCCGTCAGTGGCTTTTGCGTCCGCCGCTTTGGTATCCGCGGCTTTTTCCGCGGCGGCTTTCCCGTCAGCAGCCTTCCGGTCCGCGGGTTTCGCGTCCGTGGCTTTCACGTCTGCGGCTTTCTCGTCCGTCGGCTTCGCGGCTGCGCTCTTCGCCGCCGCTTTTTTCTTATGATGCGGCGCCGCCGCCTCAATGGCGTTGAGGTTGGCAAGTTCCGCCTGGGTGCGCGTCGGCCCGGTATAGACGACGACCGGCGTCACCGCCCCGAGGTCGGAGAGAAGTCCGGCGCCTTTGGGAGTGGGCGCCCGCAAGCTCGACAGGATCGCGGAGAACGGCGTGTCAACCGGCGCGCCATTCTCGCCGCCCGCCTCCTCCTCATCCTCCGCCGGCGGCCGCTTGCGATGCGGTCCGCACACCTCGTCGTGTAAATTGGGCGGATCGGCATTGATCGGCGCCAATGCGTTGACCGATCCGAGCGCGGGAGTAAGCCATGCCAGCGGGTTCTGCGTGAAGCCGCTTTCCAAAAGCTCCGCAGCCTTCACCGCCCGCGACGCAGACGACGGCGCACCGAGCACCACCGCGATCAGCTGCTTGCCGCCGCGGGTGGCGGTGGCGACCAGATTGAAGCCGGCGGCGCAGATAAACCCGGTCTTCATGCCGTCGGCGCCGGGATAGCGCCCGAGCAGGGTGTTGTAGTTGCGGACCACCCGTCTGCCGAATTTGATCGCCGGAATGTGCCAATAGTAATTGTATTCCGGGAAATCGTGGATCAGCGCCCGCGCCAGAATAGCGAGATCGCGCGCCGACATGATTTGCCCATCGGCCGGCAGGCCATTGGGATTGACGAAATTCGATTCCGTCATGCCGAGACGATGCGCCGTCTGCGTCATGTCTTCGGCAAAACTTTCGATCGAGCCGTCGACGCCTTCGGCCAGCAGGACGGCCATGTCGTTCGCCGACTTCACCATCATCATCTTGAGCGCGTTGTCGACCGTGACCTGAGTGCCGACGCCGAAGCCCATTTTGGTCGGCGACTGCGCCAGCGCGTTGCGCGAAACCGTGAACAACGTATCCATCGTGATGCGACCCTGCTTCACCGCTTGCAGCGTGACATACAGGGTCATCAGCTTGGTCACCGACGCCGGGTACCAGGGATAGGTCGCATTCTCCGCGCGCAACACCTTGCCGGATTCGGCATCAACCAGAATCGACGCGCCGGCGTGCGCCGGCGTCGGCGGCAAGCCCGCTGCGCACAGCGGGCCGAGCGCGATGGCAAAAATCAGCGCCCGAAAAGTCTGCGATTGATTCACGCGTCGCGGTCCATTCGGTTGGTCGGGCCCAGGGCGTCACCTCGGGAAACGCCAAGAAGCCGACAAAGGGGCCGCGAAGGGTTCACGAAAGGTTCCCGAAGCTCCGGTGGCGAACTATCTAACCCAAAGCAACGCTCGAACGCAAAGGTGAATCCCGTTATCATCGAGGCCCGTGTGGTTTCGCCACAGCGCGTTTGCAAATGAAAAGCGACCAAAATTCGGCAATGGAGAAATTATGACCGGCTGCATCGTAGGATGGGCGCATACGCCGTTCGGCAAGCTGACCGGCGAGACCGTCGAGAGCCTTATCGTAAAAGTGGCGACCGAGGCGCTGGTCGACGCCGGCATTGCCGCACACGACGTCGACGAAATCGTGCTCGGCCATTTCAATGCCGGCTTCTCGGCGCAGGATTTCACTGCCTCGCTTGTGCTGCAGGCCTCGCCCGATCTGCGCTTCAAGCGCGCGACGCGCGTGGAGAACGCCTGCGCGACCGGGTCCGCCGCCGTGCATCAGGGGCTCAAAGCCATCGCCGCGGGGTCCGCACGCATCGTCCTTGTGGTCGGCGTCGAGCAGATGACGACGACGCCTGCCGCCGAAGTCGGCGGCAATCTCCTCAAGGCGTCCTATGTGCGCGAGGAAGCCGACATTGACGGCGGCTTCGCCGGCATTTTCGGCAAAATCGCCAGTCTTTATTTCCAGCGCTGGGGCGACCAATCGGACGCGCTGGCGCGCATCGCCGCCAAGAACCACAAGAACGGCGTCGGCAATCCGTACGCGCAAATCCGAAAGGACCTCGGCTACGAGTTCTGCCGCACCGAGGGCGAGAAGAATCCCCGCGTCGCCGGCCCGCTCAAGCGCACCGACTGCTCGCTCGTGTCCGACGGCGCCGCGGCTTTGGTCCTCGCCGATGTCGACACCGCGCTGAAGCTCAATAAGGCGATCGTGTTCCGCGCCGCCGAGCACGTGCAGGATTTCCTGCCGATGTCGCGGCGCGACATTCTCAAGTTCGAAGGCTGTGCCGTGGCCTGGCAGCGCGCGCTACAGGGGGCCGGGATCGGCCTTCCCGATCTGTCCTTCGCCGAGGTGCATGACTGCTTCACCATCGCCGAATTGATCGAATACGAGGCCATGGGGCTGGCGCCGGAAGGGCAAGGGGCGCGGGTGATCGCCGAGGGCACCGTCGCCAAAGACGGCAAGTTGCCCATCAACCGCTCTGGCGGTCTCAAGGCCAAAGGCCATCCCATCGGCGCCACCGGCGTGTCGATGCACGCGCTCGCCTCGATGCAGCTCGCCGGCACCGCCGGCGACATGCAGATCAAGGATGCCCGGCTCGGCGGCATCTTCAATATGGGCGGCGCGGCCGTCGCCAATTACGTCAGCATTTTGGAGCGGCTGCGTTAGAAGGTACGCCCGCAAATCGCGCTGTTAGATAGAAAGTCGGCCGACATCACGGAAGCCGCGATCGTTGGCCGACTTTTTCTTGATGCGCCCCTTATCAGGAAACAAGCTCAGAACGCTTCGCCGCCGCAGATTCTTGCTCGGCGCGTGGCTGGGCCGGAAGCTGAAGAACCGTCGCACGTTGACCGGCGCAGAGCGCGGTCAGCAGTACGGTTTGGCCATCGGCGAACTCCAAGGCATCGTGATGCGCGTACGGATCGGTCAGATCGACCTGCCGGAAGCGAGCCACCTTGCCACGGACAACCCTGAGCCCGGAAAACAGGTGAGCAAAAGAACCGGCACGTCGCGTTTCGTTTTCGAAACCGGCAAAGAGCCGGGCAACGGGGACGCGATATTCTGCTTCCTTTTCGAGGGCAATTTCAGTGCCGGGCAGCAGGCACACAGCCACGTTTGGTTGCCCGATCGCTGAGAACCCGCGGGTAGCAGACCCGGCGAACTTTGCCGCAACCAGCTCGTCCCCGACCTTTGGCGGCCGCGATGCAATGTCCTGTAGGCTGTAGTCACACATCCAAAGTGCTCCTTCTTGCTCAGTGGTCCCGATAGTCAACGCAACCGGCATCGTTGACGGGTAGTTCCAGCCAAACAATCGCCGTGCCAACGGCCGTTTTGCGGATTGTGTTCTGGCTCACGTTTCTACGATTGGGCGTTCCGGCACCGCCGCGATCCGCGGCGCAGCTTCCATCGCCGGCCCGAACTGCGCGCGCACGAACCCGGCAAAAACGCCACCGCGTCGGACCAGCTCGTCATAAGATCCGGTCTCGACGATGCGCCCGTCAGCGAACACCAGAATGCGCGTCGCATTGCGGATGGTAGCCAGCCGATGGGCGATGACGAATGTGGTGCGGCCCTTCATCACCTCGTCGAGCGCCGCGGTGACGCGGGCTTCGGTCACCGGATCGAGCGCGCTCGTCGCCTCGTCGAGAATGAGGATCGGCGGATCCTTCAGAAGCGCGCGCGCAATGGCGAGGCGCTGGCGTTCGCCGCCGGAGAGGAGCCGGCCGCGCTCGCCGATGCGGGCCTCAAATCCATCGGCGTTGCGCATGATGAAATCGAGCGCCTGCGCACCGGCGGCAGCCTTGCGCATATCCGCATCGGTCGCGTCCGGCTTGCCGACGCGCAGGTTCTCGGCAATCGAGCGGTTGAACAGAAGCGTTTCCTGAAACACGACGCCGATGTTGCGGCGCAGCCCGGTCAGCGTGAGCGCGCGAATGTCCATGCCGTCGATGGCGATGAAGCCGGACTGCGGGTCGAAGGTGCGGTGCAGGAGCGCGAGCGCCGTCGATTTGCCGCTGCCGGTCGGACCGACCAGCGCAATCCGTTCTCCCGGCAGCGCGGTGAAGCTCAAATCGGCCACCGCCGCGCGCTTGCCGTCATAGGAGAATGACACGGTGTTGAATTCAACAAGACCGCGCACGCGACCGGGATCGATCGCATCGCGGCGGTCGCGTACCGCCGGCACCGTGTCGAGCACGTCGAAGAACTCGTTGAGTTTCGGAACATCCATGAACAGCCGGTTGGCAAAACCAACCACCTGTTCGAGCCGGGCGATCAACAGCGCCGCGATCGCCATGAAGCTGACGATTTCGCCGACCGAGGCGAGCCCGACCAGCTTGAGGTAGGTTCCCGTCAACAGGATCACCAGCAAGGCGAGAGTGGTAGCGGCGCGGGTCAGCACCGCCGCCACGGCCCACCACGACAGCACCGGCATCTGCGCGCGCAGGAGCGAGTTCACCAGCCCCTTCAGCGCGGAGACTTCAAGCTCGACGCGGGCGAAGCTCTGCACCACGGCGACATTGCCGAGCGCATCGGCGGCGCTCTCGGCGAGATCGGAATAATGCCGCTCGACCGCGCGCTGCATGGCATCGGCCCGGCGCATGACCAGCGCAGTCAGCGCCGCGAACGCGACGCAAAGCGCAAGCAGCGGCAAAGCCAGACGCCAATTCAAGTACAGCGACGTCGGCAGCAGCACGGCGATGAACACAAAGGCGGCGAAATGCTCGCGAAAGAACGACACCCACAGCCACCACAGCGTGTCGGTGCCGGTGAGCATGATTTTCAGTTGCCGGCCCGAATGCGCGCCGGCGTGGTAGCTCAACGGCAATTGCAGCACATGCTCGAAATAGTCCGCCAAAATCATGTTGCGGCGCCGGTGCGCCAGCCGATCGGCGAACCATGCCACCAACCCGCCGGCAACGATGACGAATAGTCCGAAACCGACCCACGCCGCGATGATCGGCGCCAGCACAAGCGCGGCGGCCGCGACCCCTGCGGGAAGTGCGCCCGACAAAGCATCGATGATGTGACCAAACAGCACCGGCTCGATGAACTGGGCAACGGCCAGCACGATGTTGGCAAGCGCCAGCGCGCCGGCGAGGCGGACCTCAGAGCCGAGCAGCGCGAGCACACGCAGATAAGTACGTAGAAAACCCATGATCAGCCGCAAAAAGCACTTGCTGCACGGCCGCCAGTGCACCGGTGATATCCGATGCACTTGGCGCAGGGATAAGCAGCCGCCTGCGCCCCTCGATCTACGCCATGAGGCTTAACGAAGTCAGCCCAGCTCGCGCAGACCGGCGCGCAGGATATCGGCACTGGAGCTCCGTAACAGCCGCTCCGCCTCCGCATGCGCGCGTTTCCAGATTGGCGCCGCGGCCGCGAGCCGAGCGCGGCCCGTGGGCGTGAGCGTCAACCGGCGGCTGCGTTTGTCTTCGCGGTCGACCTTCACCTTGACCAGGTCGCGGCGTTCGAGCGGCTTGAGGTTGGCGGTCAGTGTCGTGCGATCGAGCGCGAGCAAGGCCGCGACGTCGCCGATGGTCGGCGGCGCCCGACGGTTCAGCGCGTTCAGCAGCGAGAATTGGCCCTGGGTCAACCCGACCGGACGCAGCGCGTCGTCAAACCGCCGCGCCAGCGCCCGCGCCGCCTGCTGCACGTGCAGGCACAGGCAATTGTCGCGGACATGGTGGGTGAAGGCATAAGACACTTCGCCGGAGGGTTGGTCGCGGGTTGACATGCGCTAATTATGTTGATATCAACTCTTTTGTCAAGCCCGATTGTGCCCGAAAAAAAGGAGAGTTGCATGCACGTCCAACCCTATCTCAACTTCGACGGCCGCTGCGATGAAGCGCTGGAATTCTACAAAAAGACGATCGGCGCCAAGGTCGGCATGCTCATGCGTTTCAAGGACGCTCCCGACAAGTCGATGATAACGCCCGGCAGCGAGAACAAGGTCATGCATTCGCAGTTCGACATTGGCGACACCACGGTGCTGGCGTCCGACGGCCGCAATTCCGGCAAGCCGAATTTCCACGGCATCGCCCTGTCGATTACGGCCAATAGCGAAGCCGAGGCCGACAGGCTATTTGCCGGCCTCGCCGACGGCGGCCAGGTGCAGATGCCGCTGGGCAAAACGTTTTTCTCGCCGCGCTTCGGCATGCTCTCCGATAAATTCGGTGTCGGATGGATGATCCTTGTGGCACACTGAGGCCCGTCGTCATCAATGTCGAGGGGCGGGAGTGATGGGTGCGGAAGCGAGCGGCCAGGACTTCGTCATTTCCCGCGTCCTCGATGCGCCGCGCGAGCGCGTCTGGCAGGTGCTGACGGAACCGGAACACGTCCGGGAATGGTGGAGCCCTACCGGCTTCACCATGATCGCCATCAGCGTCGATCTGCGTCCCGGCGGCGTGTTTCATTGCGGCATGCGGTCGGCCGAAGGTTACAAGATGTGGGGTAAGTTCACTTATCGTGAGATTGTCGCCCCGGAGCGGATCGTCTTCGTCAACTCGTTCTCCAACGAGGCCGGCGGCGTCGCCAAGCACCCGATCGTTCCCACCTGGCCGATGGAGACGCTGATCACCATCACGCTCGGCGAGGAGCCGGGCGGCAAGACCAACTTCGGCGTCCGCTGGGCCCCTCACAACGCAACGGAAATCGAGCAGAAAACCTTCGACGTCGCCCACGTCGGCATGAAGGCGACCTGGAGCGGCACGCTCGACCGACTCGCCGCTTATCTGGCGAAGGCGTGAATTGCGTCTTTAGGGTCGAGGTCGATGCAGCCCAAATAAGCAACGCGCATGCTGACGATCAGACAGCGAGCCGAAAAGTACGGCGCCGGGGCTTGATCTAATCGCTAATTCGAGAACCACCGCGTCATGCGAGCGCTTGACAACGAAGGCGCGTATGTTGTATTTAACCACTTAGTTATTTAACCCATTAGCTAAATGAATCTTGACGCCACCTTCGCCGCCCTCGCGGATCCCACCCGTCGCGCCATCCTGGCCCGACTGGCGCGGGGCGAGGCTACCGTGCAGGACCTGGCGCAGCCGTTCGCCATGAGCCTGCCCGCGATCTCCAAACATCTAAAAGTCCTCGAGCGGGCCGGCCTGATCGCGCGATCGCGCGAAGCGCAATGGCGGCCATGCCGAATTGAGCCGCGCGCGCTCAAAGACGTCGACCACTGGCTTGATCACTACCGTCGATTTTTCGATCAAAGCTTCGATCGCCTCGACAGCTACCTGAAGACGCTTCAAGCCAAAACGCCTCAAGCCAAAACGCCCACCGCCAAGGAGAAAAGACATGGCCGCAGAAAATAGCATCAAAGCCCGGCTCGCAGACGATCATCGCGACGCGGGTCTTCGATGCGCCGCGTGAACCGGTCTTTGCCGCGTCCCCGCAAGTTGCAGAAGCCGAGAAACTCCCATGAACGCCGCCAATCCGAAGCAGTCCTTTGCCGACAAGGAATTGACGATCACGCGCGTATTCGACGCGCCGCGGCCGCTTGTGTTCCAGGCCTGGACCGACGCTAGGCATCTGGCACAATGGTGGGGTCCCCAAGGCTTCACCAATCCGGTCTGCGAAATCGAGGCCCGCGTGGGCGGCGCTATTCGCATCCATATGCGCGGACCCGACGGCATGGTTCACAAGATGATGGGCGAGGTCCGCGAAATCGTTCCGCCTGAGCGGCTCGTGTTTACCAACATCGCCGTCGATGAATCCGGCCATAGCATTATTGAAGGCCTGACCACCGTGACCTTCACCGAAGAGGCCGGCAAGACCAGGCTCGTGCTGCACACGCGCGCTGCCGCCACGGTCGAATACGCCGTCGCCCACATCAAGGGAATGGAAGCCGGCTGGACGCAGAGCATCGATCGCTTGCAAGCGCTTGTGGCAGCCGGCCCGTAAGCCGCCACACGCGCACTTGGCCGGCGCGCCTAACGCGAAGCGGTGTCGCTGGCGCTACGCTCCGCCGCCGGCGGCAGGAATGACGGATCGAATGCGCCTGCCGCCTCGTCTTTCGCCTTGAAACGATACGTCAACGCGATCTGATCGAGCGCCGCGCCGAAGCGTTCCGGATCGATGGCGCCGTAGCCGTTCACTTTCACTCCCGGCGTGACGATGTTGTCATGGATCGCCATCCGCAGGCGCTCGAGTTCCGCGTCTTTGCTGGCGGAGTCTTGCCGACGGAGCACCGACTCGACGGCACTGGCCGGATCGCGGACGGTCTCCTTTAGCGCCTTCACATAGGCGCGCAGAAAAGCGCGGACGGCATTGGGCTTTTGCTGGACGAAGTCTGGCGCCACCATGATGGCGTCGCCGTAAAGCTCGACCCCGTAATCGGCCATCGGCAGCGCAACGAGGTCCGCCGCCGGTACGCCGCGCTCCTTGAGATCGACAAAGGCGGTGAAAGCATCACCGGTGATGGCGTCCAGCTCGCCGGCGGCGAGCATCGGCTCGCGTACCGGCAGGCCCACGTTTTCGATGATGACTGTCTTGGCATCGATGCCGCTCACATGGGCGAAGATCGGCCATTGCACAAAGCTCATATCCGAAGACGGTGCGCCGAGCGTCTTGCCCTCCAGATCCCGGGGCGCGGCGATACCGCGGCTTCTGCGCGCAATGATGGCGTAGGGGGGCTTGTCAAACACCATGAACAGGGCCTTGATCGGCGCGTTGGCGGCGTCGCGCAGCTTGATCAGCAAGTTGATGTCGGAGACGCCAATGTCGTAGCTACCCGCTGCGAGCCGGTCGAGGGCTTCGCGCGGACCGCCAGTCGCGGCGTCGATGGTCACGTCGAGCCCTTCGGCCTTGAAGTAACCCTTGTCGATGGCGAGAAAGAAGGGCGCCGCCGGTCCGTCGATCTTGCGGTCGAGCGTAAAATGGATCGCGGTTTCGGCGTGGGCCGCTCTGATTGACGCCGGATAAACCAGCGCGGCAAGCAAGGCGAATGCGGCCAACCGGGTAAGCCGCGCGAAGTCGAAGATGGCCATGCCCGGTTCCTTGTCCAATTCCGTGACTTTAATGCCCGGCGTCCCAGCCCCTCCGCTGCCGCCTGATAGAGAACATACTGTCGTAAAGCGCAAGCGGAAGCTGCACACTGCACGCTGCGGCGATGTTATCCGCCATCGATGCTGAGCCGGCGATGAACAGGCCCGCGTTAACCCTGCCACCCTTCCGGGCGCCATTCGCGCCGCCGGACGAGGACTTGGCGGCCGGCTTTGTTGCCGGCGACGCCCACAACGGCGCCGCCGAGCGGCGCATCGACGCCCGCGCGCGCCGATGGGTCGAGGCGATCCGCGCCAAGACCGGCGGGCTCGGCGGCATCGAGGATTTCCTGCACGCCTACTCGCTGTCCACCCAGGAGGGGCTCGCGCTCATGGTGCTCGCCGAAGCGCTGTTGCGGGTACCCGACGCCGCGACCGCCGACCGCCTCATCGAAGACAAGCTCGCCGCTGGCCGCTGGCTCGACGGCGATGTCAAATCCACAGCGCTTCTGGTTTCGGCCTCGGCCTGGACGCTGGGCATCGCCGCGCGCATCATCCATCCGGGACAAACGCCGGAGACTACGCTCGACACCATCGCGCGGCGTCTCGGGCTGCCGACATTGCGCACCGCGACCCGCCAGGCCATGCGGCTGATCGGCTCGCATTTCGTCCTCGGCCAGACCATCGATGAGGCACTCGGACACGCCCGCAGCCACGGCGAGTTTCGTTATTCGTTCGACATGCTCGGCGAGGGCGCCCGCACCGCGGCGGACGCCGCCAAATATTTTGATGCCTACGCCGCCGCGATCGAAGCCATCGGAGCGAGCGCCGGCGGTGCGAGCCTGCCTGCGCGTCCCGGAATCTCGGTCAAGCTTTCGGCGCTGCATCCGCGCTTTGAAGCGATTTCGCGCGACCGGGTTTTGGCCGAACTTGTGCCCAGCCTTCTTGAGCTCGCGCGTCTCGCCAAATCGCGCGAACTGCAATTCACGATCGACGCCGAGGAAGCCGACCGCCTGGAATTGTCGCTGGAGGTCATCGGCGCAGTACTCGGCGATTCCTCACTGCGCGGCTGGGAGGGATTCGGCCTTGCGGTGCAGGCCTATCAAAAACGCGCCCTGGCGCTGATCGGCTGGATTGAAGACGCGGCCGCCACATGCGGCGGCCGGCTGACCGTACGCCTGGTCAAAGGCGCCTATTGGGACACCGAGATCAAGCGCGCGCAGGAGCGTGGACTGGCCGATTATCCGGTGTTCACGCGCAAGGCCATGACCGATCTTTGCTATGCGGCCTGCGTCAAAAAGCTCCTCGCTGCGCGCGATCGCGTTTTTCCGCAATTCGCGACCCACAACGCGCTGACCGTCGCCGGCGTGATCGAGGAGGCCGGCGGCGTCGATGGATACGAGTTCCAGCGGCTGCATGGCATGGGCGAAGCGCTTTATGCGGCGGTTCTGAGCGAGTTGCCCGATGCCGTGTGCCGCGTCTATGCGCCGGTCGGCGGCCACCGCGATCTGCTCGCTTATCTGGTGCGGCGGCTCCTGGAAAATGGCGCCAATTCCTCGTTCGTGTCCGCCGCTGCGGATCCCAACGTACCGATCGAGGAAATTCTGCGGCGTCCGCAAAGCCGCGTTGGCAATCCACGCGAAGCGCGCAATCCAAGAATCCCGTTGCCGCGCGATCTTTATCAGCCGGAACGGCGTAACTCCGCCGGCGTCGAATTCGGCGAGCGTGCGAGCCTCGACGCGCTCCTGGACGAAGCTCGCGCCGGCGCACAAGTGCCCGCTGAAGCCGCGCCGCTCGTCGACGGCGTCGCGCTCCCCGGCATCGAACGCGCGGTGATTTCACCCATCGATGGCCGCGTCATCGGCTTGGTGCGCGAGGGCGACGCCTCGATCGCGCGCGCGGCGATGGCAGCGGCCGCAGCCGGATTTGCCGCCTGGGCGAAGACGCCAGGCGATGAGCGGGCGCGCGCGCTCGACCGCGCCGCGGATCTATTGGAGGAAAATCGCGGCCCATTTCTCGCGCTGCTGCAGAACGAAGGCGGCAAGACGCTCGATGACGCGCTCTCGGAAGTGCGCGAGGCGGTCGACTATTGCCGCTATTATGCCGCGCAAGCGCGCGTTGGCCTTAAGCCGCAAACCATGCCGGGGCCGACCGGCGAAAGCAACGTGTTGCGCTACCGCGGCCGCGGCGTCTTTGTTTGCATCAGCCCGTGGAACTTTCCACTGGCGATCTTTCTCGGTCAGGTGAACGCGGCGCTCGCCGCCGGCAATGCCGTCGTGGCCAAGCCGGCGGAGCAGACACCGCTGATCGCCGCGCGCGCGGTCGCACTTTTGCACGAAGCTGGCGTGCCGCAGACCGCGCTGCATCTCGTGCCCGGCGACGGCACTGTCGGCGCCCTCCTCGTCAACGACGAAGTCGCCGGCGTCGCCTTCACCGGCTCCACCGTAGTCGGCCGCGCCATCAACCGCGCGCTGGCCGCCAAGGATAGGCCGATCGTGCCGCTGATCGCCGAGACTGGCGGCATCAACGCGATGATTGCCGATGCCACGGCGCTGCCCGAGCAGGTGATCGACGACGTCATCACGTCGGCATTCCACTCCGCCGGCCAGCGCTGTTCGGCGCTGCGGGTTCTTTGCCTGCAGGAGGACATCGCCAACGCTATGATCGCCATGCTGATCGGCGCCACGGGCGAACTCAAAGTCGGCGATCCGCGCGAAGTAGCCACCCATGTGGGGCCGGTGATCGACGCTGAGGCCAGGCAAAACCTCGAAAGCTGGATCGCCGATATGGAAGGCGCGGACCGCGTGCGCTATCGCTGGGATCGCAACCGGGCGCTCCCGACCGAAGGCACGTATGTAGCACCGACGATCATCGAACTCGACCGCGCGCGCGAACTGAAGGAAGAGGTGTTCGGGCCCGTTCTCCACCTCGTGCGCTGGCGCGCGGAAGAACTCGAAGCGCTCCTCGGCGACATCGCGGCGAACGGCACGGCGCTGACCCTCGGCATCCATTCGCGCATCGATTTCACGATAGACCGCATCGCGGCGCGGCTCCCGCACGGCAACGTCTATGTCAATCGCAGCATGATCGGCGCGGTGGTCGGCACCCAGCCGTTTGGCGGCACACTTCTGTCTGGCACCGGCCCCAAGGCGGGCGGGCCGAACTACCTCCGCCGCTTCGCGGCCGAACAGGTCGTCACCGTCAACACCGCGGCCGCCGGCGGTAATGCCGGGCTTTTGGCCCAGGATGAGTGATCTCTCATCTGGCCCCGGCCCGCCAGCCGAACTTTAACACAATTGCGACGTTATCGCGCTATCTTGGTGGGTGATGTCTGATTCGATCACCCGTCTTTACCAGGCCGCGCTCTCCTGCCGGCACGACGATCCCTCGACCTCGCGGACGGCGCGGCTGTTGCGCTCCGGCCGCAGCAAGATGGCAAAAAAACTCGCCGAAGAGGCGATCGAGGTGGTGATCGACGCCATGCATGGCGACCGCGAGGCCGTGGTCAAGGAAAGCGCCGATCTCATTTACAACATGGTGATCCTGTGGGTCGCCAGCGGCATCCGCCCGGACGATATCTGGAAGGAAATGGATCGCCGCGAGCGGCTTCTGGGCATTGCCGAGAAGGTGCCCAAGAAGGCCCCAGACGACAGCGCCCGCCGCAAGATCGTCGTGCTCGAAGGCCGCCGGCTGCGCAAGCGGCGCTGATCCCGGCCCCACCGCCGGCTGCGCCCACCCAACATCGGCCTCGCTATTTCAGCCCGGTATTTGAGTCCCCAAGGTTAAGCGTTTCCGCACGCAAAGGCCCCGCCCCGCGTTCGACCGGGCGCGGAAAACTTTGCTTCCATCGAAGGCCCGCCGTGGCCGGACACCCTCACAACGTGTACTTTCCAACGGCAGAGGGCTTTGATCGAGCGCCTTTGGAGCCAGCCATGCATCGGCGGAAACTTATAAATCTGCTCGTCGGCGGCGCAAGCGCTGCTTGGCCGATTGCAGCCCGCGCTCAACAGCGGGCCCGGCCGGTGATCGGCTTTCTGCACGGTGCGACATCAGCCAGCCTTCCCGAGCAGGTGATGGCGTTCCGCGAAGGCTTACGAGACGCGGGCTATGTCGAGGGCCAGAATGTCGCTATCGAATACCGTTGGGCCGAAGGACATTTCGAAAAGCTGCCGGCGCTTGCCGACGAGTTGGCTCGCCATCACGTGGCCGTGATCGTCGCATTGGGCGGAGATATCGTTGCCCGGGCGGCGATGCAAGCGACCTCCACCATTCCGATTGTCTTCATGGTCGGCCAGGACGTTGTAAAAAGCGGCCTGGTCGCGAGCCTGAATCGGCCTGGTGGCAATGTCACGGGCGTCACCCTGTTCGTTCCCATTCTGGTTCCGAAGCAGATGGAGCTTATTCACACGATCGTTCCCAATGCGGCCGTGATCGCGGTGCTGGCGAACTCCAACAATCCGACCAACTATCCCGATTCCCCGGATCTTGAAAAGGCGGCGCGCGCGAACGGGATGGACCTGCTGTTGACGACTGCCACGACGGAACAAGAGATCGACGCTGCCTTCGCGGCGATGGCGAATCGGCGGGCTGGCGCGTTGCTTGTGACCGGCGATGTCTTCTTCATGAGCCGGCGCGAGCAAATCGTCACGTTGGCCGCGCGGCTCGCCATCCCCGCGATCTTCACGTTTCGCGAATTCGTCACTGCCGGCGGCCTGATGAGCTACGGCAACAATCTCAATGAAAACGCCCGTCTGGCGGCCAACTACGTCGGACGTATTCTCGGCGGCGAAAAGCCCGGCAATTTGCCGGTTCAGCAACCAACCAAGTTTGAGCTTGTGATCAATCTCAAGACCGCCAAGACGCTCGGACTGACCGTATCCAACACAATGCAATTGCTCGCCGACGAGGTGATCGAATGAGGCGGCGCGCGTTCATCAGTCTGCTTGGCGGCGCTGCCGCGGCGGCGGCTTGGTCGCTTGCCGCCCGCGCGCAGCAACCGGAAAAGATACGGCGCATCGGCGTTCTTAATTCGTTGGCCGAGACCGATTCGGAAGGGCAGGCCTGGGATGCCGCCTGGCGAAAGCGGCTCGATGAATTGGGATGGATCGATGGTCGCAATATCCACGTTGATTATCGATGGGGTGCCGGCAACGTCGATCGCATGAAACTGTTCGCCGAGGAGCTGGTGCGGCTGAATCCCGACGTGCTGGTCGCGGTGACCACTCCCGCCGCCGCGGCGTTGCATACGGAGACGCACACGATCCCGATTGTGTTCACGGTCGTCTCCGACCCGATCGGCAGCGGCTTCGTCGCCAGCCTGGCAAAGCCGGGCGGCAACATCACCGGCTTCATCAATATCGAGGCTTCGTTGAGCGGCAAGTGGCTGGAATTGCTGCGCGAGATTGCGCCGTCCGTGTCGCGCGTCGGCTTCTTGTTCAATCCGCAGACCGCATCCTACGCCCGATACTATTTGGACACCTTCCGAGCGGCTGCCGCGGTGCTTAAAATCGAGCCGATCGACGTGTCGGTTCGCAGCGTAACGGAAGTTGAAGCTGTGATGACGAAGCTCGGGCGCGAAAGCGACGCCGGAGTGATCGTCATGCCGGATACCTTCACGGCGGCTAATCGCGAAACCATCGTTTCGCTCGCCAAACGCGACCGCTTGCCCACGATCTATCCATTTCGCCTCTTTGCCGCGGCCGGCGGCTTGCTGTCCTATGGGATCGATTTGACCGATCTGCTGCGCGGTGCAGCGACCTATGTCGACCGAATACTCCGGGGCGCAAAGCCGGAAGAACTGCCGGTTCAGTTGCCGACCAAATTCGAAATGATCATCAACCTGAAGACGGCGAAGGCACTTGGAATCACCATCCCGCAATCGCTCCTCATCGTCGCCGATGAGGTGATCGAATGAGGCGGCGGCATTTCATCGCGCTATTGGGCGGCGCAGCGGCGTCGCCGAGGGCTTGGCCGCTCGGCGCGCGGGCGCAGCCGCCGAGTATCGCTGGGCGGATAGCATCGATCGCGTTCGGGCCTATACGGCGCGGTTTGGGCTACGTCGCGAGCATGGCAAAGCCCGGCGTGATAGAGTGAACTGCGAAATGGCTCAGCCGCCGGTTGCATCCGCGACGGCGAGGGTTCAGATTTTGCCGGTCGCGCGATGCGCGAAAACAGGCCGACGATCGCATGAGAGCGCTGGCTGATCATCGCAAAGGACGCATGCGGGCGTGGCTCGACCGCCTCAGCGGCATCGCGCCGGCGGCCGGCAGCTCGATCCTGCGCAGCCGGCTGTTCATCAAATACGTTGTGCTGTTCGTCATCGTCGTCGGCCTCGCGCTTGCCGCCAACGCCTTGTTCGACATCTACTTCTCCTATCAGGAGCAGAAGACCTCGCTGGTGCGCATTCAGCGCGAGCAGGCGGAGGCCGCCGCCGGCAAGATCGGACAATTCATCAGCGAGATCGAAAGCCAGGTCGGCTGGACCACCCAGCTGCCGTGGTCGGCCAGCACGCTCGAGCAACGCCGCTTCGACGCGTTGCGGCTGCTGCGGCAGGTGCCGGCGATCACCGAGCTCGCCGAGATCGACTCGACCGGCCACGAACAGCTGCGGGTGTCGCGGCTGGCGATGGAAGTCGTCGGCAGCGGCAACGACGTCTCCAAAGAGCCGGCGTTCACCGAAGCGGTGGCGCACAAGGTCTATTACGGCCCGGTTTATTTCCGCCGCGAATCCGAGCCGTATATGACGCTGTCGCTCGCCGGAACGCGGCGCGACACCGGCGTGAGCATCGCCCAGGTTAATCTGAAACTGATCTGGGACGTGCTGTCGCGGATCAAATTCGCCGGCCACGGCCGCGCCTATGTGGTCGACGCCGCCGGCCGGCTCATTGCCCATCCCGACATCAGCCTGGTGCTGCGCAATACCGACATGTCGCAGCTGGCGCAGGTCAAGAGCGCCCGCGCCAAGGTGGCCGGCAATACCGGCGAGCAGGTGCAGGAGGCCGAGGACATCGGGGGCCACAAGGTGCTCACCGCCTCGGCGCCGGTCGCCCCGCTCGGCTGGCTCGTATTCGTCGACACGCCGATCGAAGAAGCTTACGCACCGCTCTACGCCTCGATCGAGCGCGCCGGGCTGGTGCTGCTCGGCGCGCTCGCGCTCGCCTTCGCCGCCGGCATGTTCCTCGCCCGCCGCATGGTGGTGCCAATCCAGGCGCTGCGCGCCGGCGCCGCCCGCATCGGCGCCGGCGATCTCGGCCAGCGCATCGCCATCAAAACCGGCGACGAAGTCGAGGCGCTGGCCGATCAGTTCAACGACATGGCCGGGCGGCTGCAAGAATCCTACGCCGATCTGGAGCACAAGGTCGAAGTACGCACGCATGAACTGAGCGAATCGCTGGAGCAGCAGACGGCGACTTCGGATGTCCTGAGCGTCATCTCAAGATCGCCCGGCGATTTAAGGCCTGTCTTTGACACCATGCTGGCGAACGCCGCCCGGCTTTGCGGGGCTCAATTCGGCAACTTGGTGTTATCGGAAGGCGAAGGGTTCCGCCTTGGGGCGATGTACAACCCGCCACCGGGATTCGCCGAGCACTGGCGGCTCATGCCGATGATCCGCCCGGGCCCGCTGGCGCCAATCGCACGCCTCGCCGCCACCAAGAGGCCCGTCCACATCACCGATTTGACCAAGGACGAGGGTTACAAGCAGCGCGATCCCATCGTCGTCGCTCTGGTGGAGCTTGCGGGCGCGCACAGCCTCGTTGCGGTGCCGCTGCTCAAGGACGGAGAGATCATCGGGGCCTTCATCATCTACCGGCCTGAAGTCGGGCCGTTTACCGATAAACAGATCGAACTTCTCAAGAATTTCGCCTCCCAGGCGGTCATCGCCATCGAGAATGCGCGGCTGCTGAGCGAATTGCGCGAATCGCTGGCGCAGCAGACCGCGACATCAGAGGTGCTCAGCGTCATCTCGAGTTCGCCCGGCGATTTGAAGCCGGTGTTCGACGCCATGCTGGGGAACGCCGCGCGCCTCTGCGAGGCTCAGTTCGGCAACTTGATACTTTACGAAGATGGCGTGTTCCGTATCACGGCGATGCATAACATGACGCCGGCGTTCGCCGAGCAATGGCAGCGCGATCCGGTCTTTCGCCCCGGTCCACTGGCGCCGGTGTCGCGCGCAATCGCTACCGGAGATTTCGTCCATATCGTCGACCTCACCCGGGATCAGGCTTACGTCGAGCGGGATCCCCCCGTTGTCTCTGTGGTCGAGCTTGGCGGGGCGCGCAGCATACTCGTCGTCCCGATGCTCAAGGAAGGGGAAACGCTCGGCGCCCTTAGCATCTTCCGCCAAGAGGTCCGCCCATTTACTGAGAAGCAGATCGATCTCATCAAGAATTTCGCCGCCCAGGCGGTCATCGCCATCGAGAATACGCGACTGCTCAGCGAGTTGCGCGAATTGCTGGCGCAGCAGACTGCGACCGCCGATGTGCTCAAGGTCATCAGCGGTTCCGCCTTCGATTTGCAGATGGTGCTCGACACGCTGGTGGAATCGGCGGCGCGGCTGTGCGCCGCCGACAAGGGCGTCATCAACAAGCGCGAAGGCGAAGCTTATCGCGTGGTCGCGAGCCACGGATATTCGCCGAAAATGAAACAGTTCTTCGCCGACCATCTGCTGCCGCCGGATCGCGGCAGCATTACCGGACGCGCCGCCCTCGAGGGCAAGGCCATTCATATTCCGGACGTGCTCGCCGATCCCGAATACCGGGCCAGCGACTATCAGGAGATGGCCGGATACCGGTCGGTTTTTTGCGTGCCGCTGATCCGCGAGGGAGTGACCATCGGCGTGTTCGGGCTGCTGCGCGACGCGGTCAACCCGTTTACCGAAAAGCAGATCGAGCTGGTGACGACCTTCGCCGATCAGGCCGTGATCGCCATCGAGAACGTACGGCTGTTCGAGGCCGAGCAGCAACGGACCAGGGAACTCACGGAATCGCTGGAGCAGCAGACCGCCACATCGCAGGTGCTCCAAGTCATCTCGAGCTCGCCTGGCGATTTGGCGCCCGTGTTTGCGGCCATGCTCGAAAATGCAGTGCGCATCTCAGGCGCAAAGTTTGGAATCATCCATGGCTGGGACGGCGAGACTCTGCGCCTCCTTGCGACCCACGACCTGCCGCCCGGCTTGGATAAGGCGCGCCGAAGTGCGCCGGATTTCAAGCCTGGTCCTAAAACCGGCATTCGCCGGATGGCGACGACCAGAAGCGTTATTCACATCCCCGATCTTCGCGAGGACCCGGGCTACCTGGAAGAAACGGCGCCGCAGATCGTTGCCGCCGTGGAAATTGGCGGGGTTCGGACCATGCTGGCCGTTCCAATGCTGAAGGAAAACGGGGTCGTCGGCGCATTCACAGTATACCGACAGGAAGTTCGCCCTTTCACCGAGAAGCAGATCGAATTGGTCAAGAACTTCGCCGCCCAGGCCGTCATCGCCATCGAGAACGCACGGCTGCTGAGCGAATTGCGTGAATCGCTGGCACAGCAGACGGCGACGGCCGATGTGCTGGGCGTGATCAACGCGTCTCGCGGCGATCTTCAGCCTGTGTTCGAGGCGATGGTGGAAAAGGCACGGCGATTATGTGAGGCGGATGCAGGACATCTCGCAGTTCCGGTTGGTGACGATTATCGGAGCGTTGCCGTCTCCGCGATGTCGCCCGAGATGACGGAGCTGATCCGGTCAATGTCATATGCGCCCGGCCGGGGGACGGCCATCGGCCGAGCCCTGGCAGAATGCCGTCCGATCCAGATTTCCGACATCGGCGCCGACAATGAGCATGTCGGCCGCGAAGCCGCACATAAGGGCTTCATAAGGACGATCCTGGGAGTCCCGCTGCTTCGAGAGGGCGAGGCAATCGGTGCGTTCGGGCTTTCGCGTCAGCGGGTAGAGCCGTTCACCGAACGCCAGATCGACCTTGTGCGTAACTTCGCCGCTCAGGCCGTTATCGCCATCGAGAACACGCGGCTGCTTACCGAGTTGCGCGAATCGCTGGAACAACAGACGGCGACGGCCGATGTGCTGCGCGTGATCAGTTCATCGCCGGGCCAGCTGGCGCCGGTCTTCGCGGCCATCCTGGATAACGCGACTCGGATTTGCCAAGCCAATTTCGGTACATTGTTCTTGCGCGAAGGCGAGGCGCTGCGGGTGGCCGCGCATCATGGCTCGTTGACGAAGGCTTGGGACGAGCAGTGGCGGGTTGGAACGCTGATTCAGGCGGACGCTTCACTCCAGGCATTCCAGACACTCTCGGGCCGGCAGCCACTCCAGGTCGTGGACCTGAGCAAGGCATCTTCGTATCTCTCCCGCAATCCCAAGGCCGTTAACTCCGTCGAGGTCGGCGGCATCCGCACGATGGTCACCGTGCCGATGCTCAAGGACAGCGAGGCAATCGGTGTCATTACCATCTTTCGCACCGAGGTCCGCGAATTCACCGACAAGCAGATTGCCCTCGTGACGAGCTTCGCCGCCCAGGCCGTCATCGCCATCGAGAATGCGCGGCTGCTCACCGAATTGCGCGAATCGCTGGATCAGCAGACGGCGACTTCGAACTTGCTCAGCGTCATCTCGTCGTCGCCCGGCGATCTCGAACCAGTGTTCCGCACCATGCTGGAGAACGGCACCCGGATCTGTCAGGCGCATTTCGGCGTGCTCTCGCTGCGCGAAGGGGCCGCGATGCGCGTAGTCGCGATGCACAATGCGCCGCCGGCCTATGCCGAGTTGCGGCGTCGCGAACCGACCTGGACGCCGACCGGCGAGATGGCGCGCATCGTGACGCAGGCGGTCGCCGACAAACAAGCGGTTCAGGTGCCGGATCTCGCCGTGTACAGCGATGACGATCCGCTGATCCGATTGTTCGCGACCACGACAGGTGCGCGCAGCCTGATCCTGGTGCCGCTCTTGAAGGAAGGCGAAGTCATCGGCTCGTCGGCGATCTATCGTCAGGAGGTCCGCCCCTTCACCGACAAGCAGGTCGAATTGCTGACGAATTTCGCCGCCCAGGCGGTCATCGCCATCGAAAACACGCGCCTCCTCACCGAACTGCGAGAGCGCACCGACGAACTCGGCCGCTCGGTCGGCGAACTGCGCGCTCTCGGCGAGGTCTCGCAGGCAGTCAACTCGACCCTCGATCTCGAAACCGTGCTGTCGACCATCGTCACCAAGGCGGTGCAGCTCTCCAACACCGGCGCCGGCGCCATCTACGTGTTCGACGAGGGCGACCGCGAATTTCATTTGCGCGCCACCTACGGCATGGACCGGGAACTGATCGACGCGCTGTCGCAGCGGCACATCGGCCTCAACGAGACGGTGGTCACGGCGGCGCTGGCGCACCGCGACCCGATCCAGGTCGCCGACTTGCGGGAGGACGTTCCGAACCCGATCAACGAGATCACCATTCGCGCCGGCTACCGCGCACGGCTGACAGCGCCGCTGTTCCGCGGCGATGAAGTCGTCGGCCTTTTGGTGGTCCGCCGCCGCACCCCCGGCGCCTTCCCGCCAAACACCGTCGACCTGATCAAAACTTTTGCGGCGCAATCGGTACTGGCGATCCAGAACGCGCGGCTGTTTCATGAAATCGAAGACAAGCGCCGCGAACTCGAAGTGGCCGGCCAGCACAAGTCGCAGTTCCTCGCCAATATGAGTCACGAGCTGCGCACGCCGCTCAACGCCATCATCGGCTACAGCGAGATCCTCCAGGAGGAAGTAACCGATCTCGGCCAGCAAGATCTGGTTCCCGACCTCAAGAAGGTCGAAGGCGCCGGCCGTCACCTGCTCGGCCTGATCAACGACATTCTGGATCTGTCGAAGGTCGAGGCCGGCAAGATGGACGTCTTTCTCGAAGACGTGGAGATCGTGCCGCTGCTCGAAGAGGTGCGCGCGCTGATCGCTCCTCTGGCCGAGAAGAACGGCAATGCGCTCGAACTGCGGCCCGCGGAAAACCTCGGCAGCATGCATACCGACCGCACCAAGCTCAAGCAAAGCCTGCTCAATATTCTCAGCAACGGCAGCAAATTCACGCAGAACGGACGGCTGACCCTGGTGGCAGAACGCTTCGAGGGCGATCGGGCGTTGGTGCGCTTTGCCATCTCCGACACCGGCATCGGCATGACCGAGGATCAGATCGGCCGGCTGTTTCAGGCGTTCAGCCAGGCGGATGCATCCACGACCAAAAAATACGGCGGCACCGGCCTTGGCCTGGCGATCTCCCGGCAGTTCTGCCAGCTTTTGGGCGGCGACATAACGGTCACCAGCCGCCCCGGCGAGGGCTCGACGTTCACCATCACCTTGCCGGCCCACAGCGATGAACCGGCGCAGATCAATCCTGCCGACGCTCCACGCATAGCGGCGGACGCGACCAATGCGGCCACGGTCCTCATCGTCGACGACGATCCGGCGGCACGCGAGCTGCTGAGCGCCACCTTGAAAAACGCCGGCTACCGCCTCGTTCACGCCGGCAGCGGCGACGAGGCTCTGAAGCTGGCGCGCGCCATGCGCCCGGATGTGATCACGCTTGACGTGATGATGCCCAAGCCCGACGGCTGGGAAGTTTTGAGCGCCCTCAAGGCCGACGACGATCTGTGCGACATTCCCGTCGTCATGGTCACGATGGTTCCGGACCGCGGCATCGGCCTTTCACTCGGCGCCATCGATATCTTGACCAAACCGGTGGACCGGGCGCGGCTGACCGCGCTGATCCATCGCCTGGTCCGCCGCGAAGGCCCGGTGCTCGTGGTCGAGGACGACGCCGCTACCCGCGACATGATGCGGCATACGATCGAGAAACTCGGCCTCGCAGTCGCCGAGGCCAACAACGGCCGCGTCGCGCTGTCCTGGCTCGGCCAGCATGCGCCGCCGGCCATGGTCCTGCTCGATCTGATGATGCCGGAAATGGACGGCTTCGAATTTCTCGACGCCATCGCCACCCGCGCGGAATGGCGCGAAATCCCGGCGGTCGTGGTCACGGCAAAGCAGCTCACCGCGGTCGAGCGCGACCGCCTGTCGCGGCAGGCGCGCAATGTCATGGAGAAGGCCACGGCGACCAAGGTCGATATCGCAGCCGCGATCAGCGCGGCGGTCCGGCGTCGGCCGGCGCGCGTGCCGACGGCGGCTAAATGAATGGGAACGGTCAGGGCAGGAGTTGGTAGATGGCGAAGGTTTTGTTGGTCGAAGACAACGAAATGAACCGTGACATGCTGTCTCGTCGCCTCATTCGCCGCGGCTTCGAAGTGGTGTTCGCGGTCAACGGCAAGGAAGGGGTCGACCTCGCGCGCAGCGAAAAACCCGACATCATCCTGATGGACATGAGCCTGCCCGTCATGGATGGGTGGGAGGCGACCCGCTGCGTCAAGTCCGACGATACCACCCGCGGCGTACCGGTGATCGGACTGACGGCCCACGCCATGAGCGGCGATCGCGAAAAAGCAATCGAGGCCGGCTGCGATGATTACGATACCAAGCCGGTCGAATTCGACCGCCTGATCGGCAAGATCGAAAGGCTGCTCGGCGCGGCGAAGGTCTAGCGGCACACCGTACCCAGGGAGCGCCCTTGTCGAGGACCGTGCTGGACCAGCGCCTGAAGCGGGCCTTAGCCGCGTTTCTGCGGCAGGAGGTGCAGGCGCCGGCCACCGCCATCACCGATTTTCTCGACATGATCATCGAGGATGCGCGCACCTCGCAGCCCGAAAGCCTCCTCGCCGACCTCAACCGGATGCGCAGCGCCAGCGCGCAGCTCAACGCGTTCGTGAAAAGCCTCATCCAGGATTCAACGGCCGATCGCCAGAAGGACGAAAGCCTCGAAGCATTTCATCGCCGGCTCCGTCACGACCTGCGCACCCCGCTCAATGCCATCAAGGGCTACGGCGAGCTTCTCATCGAGGACATGCCTGCCGATGATGAGCATCCGCTGCGGCTCGACCTCACCAAGCTCAAGGAGTCCGCCGACCAACTGCTCGGTCAGATCGACGCCATGGCCGCGCTGGCGCGACGGGAAGAAGCGGAACCGGCCGACGGTGGCCGCCGGGCGCTTGAACTCGATCTGGTTGCCGATGTGCTGCGTACCGTCGAGCCGCTGCCCGCAAGCGGGACGCGCGAGGCGGTGCAGTCGAGCCGTATCCTCATCGTTGACGACAACGCGTCCAATCGCGACGTGCTCGAGCGCCGGCTGGTGCGCGAGGGCCATCAGGTTGCGACCGCGGCGAACGGTTCGGCCGCGCTGGAGCTGGCGGTCGCGGAGAGTTTCGACCTCATCCTGCTCGATCTGATCATGCCGGAAATGAGCGGCTTCGAAGTGCTGCGCCGGCTCAAGGCGGCGGAGCATACCAGCGATATTCCGGTCATTGTCATCTCCGCGCTCGACGAGCTTGACAGCGTGGTGCGCTGCATCGAAGCCGGCGCCGAGGATTATCTGACCAAGCCGTTCAATCCGACCCTGCTGCGCGCCCGCATCGGCGCGTCGCTGGACAAGAAATGGCTGCGCGACCGGGAAAAGAAATTCGTCGCCGACCTGGAACAGGAAAAAGCGCGCTCCGAGACCTTGCTCCTGAACATCCTGCCGCAGAGCATCGTCAACCGCATGCGCAACGGCGAAACGGTCATCGCCGACCGGATCGGCGAAGCCACGATCCTGTTCTGCGATCTCGTGGGTTTCACCACCCTCAGTCACGAATTGCCGGCTGATCGGACCATCGACTTTCTCAGCAGGATTTTCTCGGCGTTCGACCACCTGGCCGCCGATCTCGGCGTCGAGAAGATCAAGACCATCGGCGACGCCTACATGGTTGCCGCCGGAATTCCCGAAGCGCAATCCGACCATGCCGACCGCATTGCTGCGCTCGCCCCGCGCATGCTGGAGGCGGTGTCGGCCACTGCAGCGGCCACAAAGCTGAACCTGCAGGCGCGCATCGGCATCCATACCGGCCCGATCACCGCCGGCGTCATCGGCACCCACAAGTTCGTCTACGATGTCTGGGGCGACACCGTGAACACCGCAAGCCGCATGGAATTGCAATCCTTGCCGGGCCGCATTCAGGTTTCGGCGGTGACGCGCGCCGCCCTCGGCGATCGTTTCAACTTCGAACGCCGCGGCCTCATCGAGGTCAAGGGCAAGGGGACGATGGAGACCTATTTCCTGAACGATCGCTGACCCGCGCGCATCTCCTACAGCGGTCAGAATTTCATCACCATTCGCAGTTCGGTCTTGAAGTTATAAACCGGATAATCGTCGATGATTGGAACGCTGACTTCCAGCGAAGCGGTCCAGCTGTCCGTGATTTTTCGACCGAACAAAAAATCAAACGGAAGGAAGAGACGCCCGGTTTGACCGGAAATCGGATCGCCGAAATTGATACGGATGTCGTTACTCGGATAAAAGGTCACAAACCAACGATCCGGCAAACCGACGTTGAATGTCGGCGCAATCTGCGGTTCGCTGATATTGCGCCGCGACGGATCGCCGGCAAAGCTGACGGCGTACCGTATCACCGGGACGAAATAAGTGTCGGGCCCGATGTCGAGGAAGGAATAGCGCACCCCGAACCCCGGCATGATCTGCCACTTGCCGCTTCCCAACGAGTCTTCGGCGGTTGGGGCGACCAGCCGAGCACCGAAGCCGAAAGCCCAGCGTCGATTGATATCGTGTATGAGCGCGGCCTGGACCGAGGTATCGCCGTTACCGAACTCACGCTCGGTGCCGCTGGTATCGATTGTGGTCTTGTCGACGACTGGTATCTGAGCCAGAAGCCCATACCTCCAGCCGCCGTCGAGGTCGCCCTTCCAGTTGGCCCGCAGCAGCCAGCTCGCCCGGTCGGTTTGGGTCGTCGTCCCTGAGGTTTGATAAATGAAGCGCGTATCGAAGCTTGTGAGCGGGCGAGTGAAATCTTCACCGTTATAGTCGGGATCTTGTTGATATGGATCGGACTGTCGCGCCGGGGGTCCCTGGCCGAAGGCCAGTGCCGGCGTCTCGCCAACGGCCGGGAGCGAGCAACAGATCACGACCGCCCCGGCGATAGAAAATGCCAGGACCGACGGCGCATTGCGATCGTGTAGCTCCGCACTCACTCGCTGCGAAACTACCACGAAACCGAAGCCAAGCGCCCTAACGCAGGTCCGGCGCGTTGCGTTTTGTCCCCGTGCGCGGCTAGGGGCATGATCTGCGAATTGGCGTGAGGAGGCGAACGACTATTGTCTCCAACGCCGGGCGCTATTTCGTGACGATCGGCGGGGTGGCCGACGCAGTCGCGGCCGGCGACAGCACCAAGGTGACCCATGCGTTCCCAGCCCGAGGGCCGATCCGACGCGTCGAATTCCCCATACGCTTTGATGTTGAGATAGCCCTGCATTCCACCGACCGGGAAAAACAAGCCGATCTGCGGGCCAATGCCCAAAACCTGAGACTGGAAGCAGCCGACGTGATCGCCGGAGCCGCTATCGCAGCCGATGTCCTTATAGGCGTAACCCACCAGACCCACCTGAATCTGCTTGGTCAGGAATTGCGACGCGCCCCAATCGAAATGCAGGTCGACGCCATTCTGATATTGCGTCGACGGATTGAGAAGGTTGTAAGTCAAGCCGAGCACTCCCGATAACTCGTGTCCCGTCTGCGGATTGAAATACGTGTAGCCGCCGCCCCCATCGATCGCGCCGTGGCCGATGCCGACATTAGACAGACTGGAGGAGCTGTAATCGCCGACCGGCACATCGCCGGCGACGTAGGTCATGTAGTTATTGACGCCGCTGTTCCAGCGTAACGCGAACTGCGGATACAAATCTCCAAAGCCCGTCGCTGAGTTGCCGATGTTGGCGGACAGCGGACCAAACGGCATTCCGCCGAGGGTGCCCGATACCGTCCCGTTCAAGGAGGCGCTGGTGTTGCCGTATATTGCCATCAGCGTCGCCGCCGCCTGGCCGCCAAAGATCGGCGTTGCGAATACATAGCTCGGAGCGAATATGCCGAGATCCCCGGTGCCGTTCAGGTTGGCGCTCGCATGCGCCGATACACTTGCCGGAATACTTCCGATCTGAAATTCGCGTGCGAGGGATACGTCGCCGCCGGCGGACAAAGAGGTATGATAATAGATCAGCGTCGCCGACCAGCCAGCTTGCTGCGGAACGGCCGCGAGGCTGCCAAACAGGCCGGGGACCCAGAAGCTTGCGCCGCTTTCGTCGGCGCGCGCAATTTCCGCGACCGGGAAAACGGCGGCAAGTGTGAGCGCGGCACATACTAAACCCAATCGAACAGCGCGGAACAGAGCCGGAAACTGCCCACTACCGGAGTCAGAAAGCGCTGCTATTGGCATCATCATTGCCCTTTCCAATTGCGCTTCGACCGCTCGGCATGTGCAACGACTACCGGTGATAGTTTATTCTAAGCAGCCGGGTCGGCGGCTCTATGCAAATTCGGCAAACGTACCGAATGTCGTTCGCGGTTGCGCAAAAGCCGCAATGTCGAAAATCCCAGCAGCGAGAACGGTTTGCCGTACTGCCGCGCCTAGACGCGGCGGCGTGACGGTTCACTCAAATGCGTCTCAGCCGCGGGGCGACGGGTCGGATCAACATTTTCACCAGGCCAGGCTATGGCCGGCCGATCTGCTCCAAAGCGGTGAGAACGGGGGCGCTCGAGAGTTTTATTAGTCCGCCGTAGGGCTGGTCCATCTCAACAATCAAATAGATCGATCCGGCCAATGACAGCGCGCAGACGAACAGTGCAATGATCACGATGCCATTGCGGGGCGCGAACAGGCCGAAGCTCGCGAAAATAACCGCGAACCAGAACACCATGATGGTCAGAAACGGCCACGGAATACTGCTGCCCATTCCCTCGACCGCCGACCAGCGCACTTCGGCAATATCACTGCTGAGCTGCAAGGCCGTCGATTTAAGCCAACGCTGGGCATCGTTCTGCGGCGCGAGATCCAGCAGCTGGCGCTGAATAACTTCAATCCCGGCACCCCGGCCGATAACTTCCGGATCGAGTTTTCCGGCACTTTGCTCCGGCCAGATTTGGTGCAGCCTCGTCAAAATCATCTGCCGAAGCAGATCCCGGGCGTCACGCGTCTCCGGCCCGTATTGGGCCATCGTCCGATCGAGCAGGACGAAGTGGGCGGCGGAGCGCGTCAACGCACTGCTTTTGCCATCGAACGAGCTTTTAGCTGAAGCAATCAGCAAGCCGACCACCAGCGCTGCAAGCGTAGCGATCATTGCCGTCGAGACCCTGATAATGTCCTTTGAATCCTTGCTCAAGTGATGTTCGGGGAGAACAGTCCGGAGATACATGCCAAGCAGTGCGCCGGCAAAAACCAGCGCAAAAACCACAGCTCCGACGGCCAGGGCATTCATGCGTCACTTCCCTAAGTAAGAATGAAGATCATCCGAATTGCCGTTGCCACAGCTGCATGCGCCGTCTTGCGCAAGGCATCCATGGCATGGCGCGGAATTCCAGTCTCATCAATGCTCTGCGAACCATCCAAGCTAAGTCAACCTGGGCTATTGATCTGCATCAAACCACTGAGCGCGAGCTGGCGGCTATGAATAATGGCCAATGTCTAATGTCCTAAATTAGGGGCCCGATTTGCGCGGGCAAACGCAACCTTCCAGACGGCTGAGCGCGATCCCAAGTTGCGCCGGCTTGATGACCCGTTTTGCCTGTGCGCACGCGCGAAACGCCGGCATCGAACTGCCGCCATTGTTGCGGCGCGCCGGCCTTACCAGTCGAGACATCGAGGATGCGAATACTCCGCTTCGGGTGCCGGACCAAATCAAATGCCTCAACTTGATCGCCGAAGCGATGAACGACAGGCTGCTGGGATATCACGTGGTCCAAAACACGGATCTGCGACGATTGGGGTTTTTGTATTACGTCGTTGCGTCCTCCGAGACTCTTGGCGATGCCCTGCAAAGGGCCGCGCGCTATTCCGAGATCGTCAATGAAGGCGTCAGGTTGGAAACGAAATTCGGCAAGACGCTTCGCATCAGGTTCGAGTACGCCGGCGTTTCACGCCATTCCGACCGGCATCAAATCGAAGCCTGGATCACGGCTATTGTTCGAACCTGCCGCGAACTGACAGGTCGCGGTCTCCGGCCCCTCAGCGTCCAAATCACGCACCAGCGCATCCCGGAGTCGCACGAGTTCGACGGCTTTCTCGGCCGTAAAGCCGAATACGGAGCCGGCATGGACGAGGTGTCGTTCTCCGGCGACGTTGCCAAACTGCCGATCGTCAGCGCCGACCCCTATCTCAATGAAGTATTGATCACCTGCTGTGAGCAGGCCCTGGCGAGCCGGAAAGCACGTCCGGACGTGCTCCGAGCCAGCGTTGAAAACAAAATTGCGGTACTGCTGCCGCACGGGCAAGCGCGCGTCGACATCGTCGCGCAAAAACTGGGTACCAGCCCGCGGTCGCTGCGGCGGAAGCTTTCCGCCGAAGGGGTCACGTTTGAGCGCCTCCGCGAGGATTTGCGATTTGCGTTGGCCAAACGCTATCTCGCGGAGCGGGACCTGCCGATCTCGCGGATTGCTTGGCTGCTCGGCTACCGCGAGGTGAGCGCGTTTTCACACGCTTTCCGGCGCTGGACCGGGCGCACGCCCCGCGCCGACCGTTCCCGCCGGCGACGACCCGCCTCTCCAGTTCTCTCCCGGCGACGTACGCAACATTAACTTGCATCGCGATCCGCGTGCGTTGGCACGCAGGAACAAATTTCTGTCCCAGGATCGCAAGTCTTTATGGGTCGATTAGCGTAACAGGCGCGCAGATGATTGTTTGCAACCTGTTGTGAACCCGGAAACCATCAAATACCTGCGCGACCTCGCGCAGACCTGCACGCGCCTCGCGCGTGCTTGTCCGCATTTGGCGACGTCGCACGGTCTCGAGGAAATCGCCGTCGATTTAATGGCCAAGGCCGAGGAACTGGAACGCCTCTACGCGGCGTGACACCGGCTCCGGCGCGACTGCAGCCAGCCCGTTCCTGCGGCAGGAGATGACAATGACCACCAAAACGCCCCATCCCGTCGACAGGCATGTCGGAAGCCGGGTTCGAATGCGCCGGCTGATGCTCGCGATGAGCCAGGGAAAGCTCGCCGCCGAACTCGGCATAACCTTTCAGCAGGTACAGAAATACGAACGAGGCGCTGACCGCATCAGCGCCAGCCGGTTACAGGCGATGTCACAGGCGCTGCAGGTCGCTGTGCCCTTCTTCTTCGAGGGCGCTCCACAGGTCACCAGCGGCGGCGCAACGAGCGCAGAGGCTCCGTCGCCCGCCTACCTCTCGGACTTTCTGGCGTCCTCCGACGGGCTTAAACTGGCCAAGGCGTTCATAAAGATCGGCGACGCGGGATTGGCGCGCCGTTTTGTCCGCCTGGTCGAGGAGCTTGCAGGCGCATCCGGCAGGTGAATCGGGTTCGACCCGATTGCCGTTCTCGGATCGTTCATTATTCCGCTCGCGTCGGTTTGGCGTGTCCTAATAATAGGCCCGCAATTGAGAGCCCGGACCAACGAAGTCGGACCAATCGAAAAATCGTCAACGCGCGGCGGTCAAATAATTTAACCAACAAATAGAAAGGCCCCGGCCTGTGCGTCGGGGTGGACGGGGGAGACCGGGGCCTGATCCCAAGATGAAATGCCAGCACCGTTCGTGCGTTCCATCTCCGATCGCACAGACATTATGTTGCCAGCCTGCTGCGCATCAGCGGCCATCACGTAAACGTGAGCGATCTTTCAGATCGCATGCCCGCAATCGGAAATATTTTCCGCGGCGCTGATTTTGCATAGCGCGCAGATGATTTCTAAGCTTAGCCTGGTTTGAAAGACCGTGAGCGATGAAACATCGCTTGAGCGTGATAGGCCGATTGATCTGCATCAATGAAATCGGCATGCACTCGGCGGCTCGTGGGCAGCTACCTCCGGTCGCCTACAAAAACAAGATTGGAATACCAATAATGCGCTGGACAATCGGATTTGCGCTCTTCCTGTGCGGCCTCGCCAGTTTGAGCACATTGGCGTACGCGCAAGATTCGAAGGCGTACGCGCAAGATTCAAAACCAAATATCGTGATCATCCTAGCCGACGATCTCGGCAACGCCGATCTCGGTTATCACGGCAGCGACATCAGGACTCCGAATATCGACAAACTCGCAGCAGGAGGCGTGCGGCTGGAGTCGTTTTATGGGATGCCGGTCTGCACGCCGGCCCGCGCGGAGTTGATGACCGGCCGCTATGCCATGCGTTATGGCTTGCAAACGCTGGTGATATTTCCCAGCCACAGCTTTGGATTGCCGACCGACGAGCGCACGCTCGCGCAAGCTTTGAAGGACGTCGGTTACCAGACCGCGATGGTCGGCAAGTGGCACCTTGGCCACGCCGACAGGAAATTCTGGCCGCAGAATCGCGGCTTCGACCATTTCTACGGCAATCTGGTCGGCGAGGTGGACTATTTCACCAAAGAGCGCGGCGGCATCGTCGATTGGCAGCGCGACGGCAAGTTCCTCAAGGAAAGCGGCTACTTCACCACCCTGATCGGAAACGAAGCCGTCAACATCATCGAAAACCACGACACGTCCAAGCCGCTGTTTCTGTATGCCGCATCGCTTGCGCCGCATGCCCCCTATCAGGCCCCCAAGCAGGACATCGACGCCTACAAGAATGCCGCCGGAGATGAGCATCGGCACACCTACGCCGCCATGATCACTGGCCTGGACACCCAGGTGGGGCGGATCGTTGCCGCGTTGAAGCAGAAGAACATGCTCGACAATACGCTCATCATCTTCAGCAGCGACAATGGCGGTGCCACCAGCGCGTTGTTTGCGACCGGAGCACGGTCACCGGAAGAGCGCGAGGAGAGCGGCGGCGTGGAGCTTGGCGCGAAGACGCCGGCCTCGAACGGCGATCTTCGTGGCGGCAAAGGCTCGCTGCACGAAGGCGGCGTACGGGTTCCCACCATCTTCTATTGGCCGGCCAAGCTCAAACCGCGGACCGTCAATGAGCCGTTGGACATGGTGGATATCATGCCGACGGTGCTGGCGCTCGCCGGAGCCAAGGGGGACCCCGATCACCCCTTTGATGGCAAGGACATCTGGCCGACAGTGGCCGAAGGTCAACCGTCGCTTCACGAGGACGTCCTGATCAATGTCGAAGCTTTCCGTGGCGCCATCCGCAAAGGCGATTGGAAGCTCGTCAAGATCGCTTTGCTTCCCGGAAAGACCGAGTTGTTTGATCTCGCGAAGGACCCGGGTGAGCAGACCAACGTCGCCGATCAATTCCCCGAGATCGTGAGCGATCTGCAGGCGCGCTTGCTCGCTTATGCCAAGCAGCAGAAGCCGAGCTTGTGGATCAAGGCCCAGCCGGCCTTCCTCGGCGCGCAAGGCAAGACGATCTTCGATCCGGACTTTGACATCGACGACAGCGGGCTGCCGCATGAAAAGGTCCGGCTTCCGGAGTGATGCGTTAATTGACCTGAATCAAAAAAAAACCAACCCGCGCAGACTATGAGTATTCAAGATGCGTCAGATGGCGTCATCGTCCGGGAGAAAATCAGATACTGCGTAAATTTTCAATTGTGGCGGGACTAGCCGCCTTGCTTGCGGTTTCCGCGTCGGATTTCGCGGTAGCGCGTAGTGTGCACGGTCATGCCCACGCCGGTAGATCGGCCGGCGCCCATCGCAGTGCCAACGTCCACCGCAACACCAACGTCCATCGCAACGTCAATGTTAACCGCAATGTCAACGTCCACCGCAACGTCAATGTTAACCGCAATGTCAACGTCCACCGCAATGTTCATGTCGGCGTGGTCCGGCCTTGGGTCCGGCGGCCGTATTTCGGCACGATCGTCGGCGGCGCGGCACTTGGCACAATGATCGCGGCGACTGCGGTGCCCCCGGTTCCGGCGCCGGGTCTGTGTTGGTACTGGGCGGATGCATCGCAGGCGCAAGGCTATTGGGATTATTGCCAATAATGGGGCAGTAGAACCCCTATTCGGAATAGAGCTGACTCGGGGCCGCGCAATGATGCGGACCAAATCGCGCGGGATGGCCGGGCCATATTAGTCTGCGTGTGGCACCGTACATCGTGTGGCACCGTACATCGCTTAGAGGGGCATGTGCCGCACGGTTTCTTTCACCCGGCGACGACCCGCCATTTAAAAACTCATTTTAGATTCCATCGCGACAATTGATCTTCGTCACGGCATGCAAGCGTTAGAACTATAAAACTACATTTCATTGCAACGAGCAGTTTTGAACGTTCTTTGCTTGAGGCGTTGGGCTTTGCTCATGCCGGCCGACTAACCAGAGAAGGGAAATCTCATGTCGTATCGTAGCGTTATTTCCGTTGCCGCGGCCGCCGTGCTCGGCATCGCATGTATTTCGACGGCTGCCTTAGCCCGAGGCGGCGGCGGATTTCATGGAGGCGGATTTCATGGCGGCGGTGCTCACGCAGGCGGATTTCACGGAGGCGGTGCTCACGTAGCCGGCGTCAATCGCGGCGGTGCCTATCGCGGCGGCGCCTATCGCGGAGCCTATGTACGCCCCGGCTATGGCGTGGGCCTCGGTGCCGCTGGCGCTGCCGCCATTGGTGCAGCCATAGCGTCGCCCTACTACTACAACTATTACAACGGAGCCCAATGCGGATATGCGCCCTACCCGCCCTGCTATTGAGTTGTTCGGGGGGCGTCGCAGCGCGCCGCCCCCCGGCCGCGCAGCTAGACCAACTTCGGAAAAATAGGTTGAAAGCCCGTCAGCCTATTTTTTGCTGAAGATCAATTCGTAACTCGCCTGTTGAATATCATTGCGGATGCCGGAGCATTAGCATGACCATGCCGGTCGCGACGCTGGCGTTAATCACGCAACTCACCCTTACCGTTGCCGACGTCGTCCCCCGCTTCAATCTTGAGCCGGTCTGCCGCGGCATCGCCCAACAAGGCGGTCTGGACCTGGAACCAAACCGGAGCGCCCGACAGGATTTCAAGGGTTGCATCAAAAGCGAGATGGCGATCCGGGACAAACTCGCCAAACAATGGTCAACCTTTAAACCTTCGGACAGGGCGAACTGCATCGGCGAATCCACCGCGGGCGGGATGCCGAGCTACACGGACCTGCTGACCTGCCTTCAGATGGCCAGAGACGCGAGCAGGCTGAACCAGTAGCCGCCGACTGCCGATCGGTTTCGGCAGAGATGGAAAGGCAATCCGCAATAAGCCTGGCTGGTCGCACCCAAGAACGCGCACCCAAGAACGCGAACGCGAATTCAACACCTCGCGCACAGGCAAGGCGCACTTTTACCGGCAAACCTCGCGCGCACCAAGTGCAAGAGCTCGGCACCCGAGCCCGGATTATCGGAAGCCGATCGTCATCCCGGCCAGACCGAGGGTTACTTCAAACCCAAGCTGCACTCCATGCAGTTCGAGGATAACGCCCTTTTCGTTCTGCAGCCGCGCCACTTTTGCGCCACCAACAAACGCGCCGCTTGCGCTCGCGGCACCATAAGTGCCGGCAATGTCCGCCGGGGAATGCAAATTGTAGGCGGTGCCTGCCAGCTCGGCTCCGGCAACCCCGATGGTGCCAATGCCGACGCCGCCGACGCCGAGGCGATATCTGTGGCCATGGTAGGTCAAAGTACCGTGACCGCCGCCAATGCCAACAATAAATCCCACCTTCACCAGCTTCAGGTGGACCGTTCCGGTCTGCGCATGAGATTGCGTCGAAGCGCCCACCAATATCAGCGCGGCTGCGACAGCCAGTCCGAATCTAATTGCACGAGTAAACCCAAACATTATCGGCTCCCTTTTGATTTCTGAACTGCGACCCTGAGCGGCCCGCAGTAGTTTGGCTCTCGGCCAACCCGTAGTTTAGCTTCGGTCAATCCATCCGTTCCGACCTTATCGGCGGGCCAGCCGACGAGACTAATGCAAATTCGGTAACGCCGCTCGGCGCGCCGCTCTCACAATTAAACACACCTGGAGCGGCAAATACAGCGACGGTATTTTCGCACCGCATCAATCGCCGCGGCTCAGAGCGCCGGCCGCAGCTTGAGCGCCGAGACGCCGAGCGCGACATTGACGGCAACAGAGCCCTCCAGCGACACCGGCTGCAGTGCGAACGTGCGCCCCGAGCCCCCGACTAGAACGTTGGCCCCAACGCCGAGACCGAGGCCGATATCGCCGCTGGCGCCGACATATTCGCCGGCCAGTGCGCCGGCGGGCACGCCGACGGTCGGCGCGAGCACGGCCCAGCCGAGCACCCCGCCCGCGCTGATACCTATGTCGAGACCCAGCATGTTCAGGGCGCCCTGATAGGCCTGCGGCGGGTACGGCGCGTCCTGGGTAAATCCGCACTCCATCGACTGGTGGCCTGCGATGATGAAGCCGATGCTCGGGTTTAGTCTGCACTTCAACATGCCCACCTGGGTCCAGCTGGCTGGCGTCTGGGCGCCGGCAGGCATGGCGAGCATCGCAATCAGCGCGAGCGCCGCCAGGGCCGAGTAACGTCCGAACATGAAAATCTCCTCGATCTGTCGGCAACGCACAGTTTGGTGCTGCTGTTGCTGTCGGCGCCCAACAGCCTTCCGAGAACTCGGGTGCCGCTCCCGTTTACTATTCTTTTTTCCATGGTGCCTGCGGACTATTTCCGGCGCTATGCAAATTCGGCAAATCCGGCTTCAAGGCGACCGCGAGGATGGAGATATCGCAGCGCACTAATCCTGGCGCGGATCAAGACCCGGCGGCAGCTTGTGCCAGCGGAAACCGGAGCCGCTTTCCCCATAGCCGACATCGAACAGTGCATTCATGTATTTGGGGTCAAAAGCACTTGCGCTCTGAACCGAAAACGAACCGGGCACATAGGCAACGTTGAAGTCGGTGCCGCTGCGCAGGCATTCAGCATAGATCCGGTATAGATCGCCGATCCCCTGGGTCTTTATCATGGTGGAGATGGAACGCGTGGCGATCGGCACGAGCGACAGCTGTGTGACTTCGAAATGCGGATCGATCTTGCCGTTGCGGATAATGTAGGCGTGGCGCGTCGGCTTCCATCCCAGAGCAGTGTCGACTTCCTTCGGATCGTAACCTGGAGGGAATAGAAACACTTGCCGGGTCACGCCGCCGTCGACGTGCATCTCGCTATAATTATTCCCATCGGCGTGGACCTGGATTTGTACGGGAGGGAAAGCGCCGGGAATGGCGGCAGAGGCCAGAATGATTTGGTGGATCAGCGCAAGCGAATCGGCTCGCTCGCTGGTGGCGATCGCGCCGATATCCCAGATCACGGGCCGTTCAGCATCCAGATTGGTCGTGCCAATCAGCAGCACGCGGCCCTTGCGGTATTCGACGGCGATCTCCTCCATCATCTGTTGCGTCAGATAACGGGCGATCAGCTTCTGCAGGGGGATGTTGCTGCTAAGACTGGGGCTCATGCCCAGGAGGGCCGGAAGCGGGCGGGTACTCTCGACGTCTGCCGAGGAAATCGTAGTATAGGCCTCTTTTAGCGCCCCGTCATAGGCCGGCCCCAGGAACGCCAGCGGAGCAATCATGGCGCCGGTGCTTATCCCGGTCACAACGTCGAACTTCGGCCGCGTGCCGCGGGCGGTCCAGCCGGCGAGAAAGCCGGCGCCAAATGCTCCGTCGCTGCCGCCGCCGGAGATCGACAGATAATTCATCTCGATCTTTAGACCCTTGAGCGACCTGCCGGCGTACGCCCGCCGGATGTCGTTGACGCGATCTTTGGCCAGGGCCCGAAGGCTCGCGGCGTCATCGGAGTAGAATTGAATTTTCCGATAACCTCCTACATTGGCCTGCATGACCAGGCTTTCAGGAACGCGATCGCCGGTCAGTGCCGCGGAAACGCAGGTGGTCAGCAGAACCGGCAGCAAGGCCGCAGCCAACCGGCCCCAGCTTCGCCCGGAATCCGGGAACTGAATCATGTCCTGAGGCCGTTCCTACGCAAACGCATCATGCGTTACACGAACAAAGCCCTTCTGCTCGCAAATGATGCCGTTGCCCCGGCAATCGCATATAAGCGCTCCTTCATGGTGCCCAATTGTCCAATATTGATCCGTTGATTTAGTAAACTAAGCCATGGCAACGCGGGCTAATATGCAAAAATCGCCGCCGGGCGGGCGGCCCCGACCTAGGAACCGGCATTGTGGTCAATATTGGACACTTGCTGCGCGCCATCAAAGGCTTGCCGCCGACATCTCAATGACTTGCGATAGCCCCGTGCTCCACGATCGAAGTAAGTAAGCGATATCGCTGAGTTAGTACACGCCTTGCCTTACTCCATCATCGGGCGCAACTTGATCTAAATCAAAATCACTCCCTGAAAGCTCCCTATTGGTTGATCTTCGATCGGCCTTGCGTGCAGCCGAAGGGAGGCGTTTTGTCTAACTGGGCGTCCTCCGTTATTTGGATACACCGCCCGGGTCTTAGAGGACCGAGCAGTGCCGTCGAGTAAGATCCAACGCTTTTCCGATCCCAGCCAATACCAAGCGTCGATCCACGGCGCGCAGGTAGAGATTCTGCCTACGGAAAGCGGGGAATTCAGCGCTGAGATAACGAAGGTTGCGCTTCTTCGACTCCGGATGCAGCGCTCAAACGAGATTTTGCCGCGGATCCTTCGCGGCGCAGTGACGACACAACGCGTTGCGATCGGTTTCCTCACCGATTCAGAGCAACCGGACATGCTGCACTGCGGTTATAACGTGTCGCCCACCGAGATCATTGTCGTCGATCGAAATTCGATGCACCGTCGGTCTCGCGCCCCCTGTCGGTGGGGCACTATTTCAATAACGCCGAAAGAACTCGCGGCCGCCAGCAGCGCGCTGCTGGGTCGTCCGGTGACGCGACTGCCGGCCACCCGCGTCATCCGGCCTGCCGCAAAACACATGTCGCGATTGTTACGCCTGCATGAGACCGCCGGAAATCTCGCAAGAACCGCACCCGACATTCTTGCCAACCACGAAGTGGCTCGAGCGCTGGAAAATGCAATGACACATGCAATGGTCATGTGTCTGACGGAAAATGCTCGTGCCCAAATGAGCGCCGACAATCCACGGCGAATTATGGCACGATTCGACGAATTTCTGGCGGCAAACGTATCCGTTCCGCTGTATGTGACGGACATTTGCGCTGCCATTGGCGTGTCGCAGCGCGGGCTCCGTACCTGCTGCCAGGAACAGCTTGGCATGAGTCCGATGCAATACCTTTGGCTTCGGCGAATGCATCTGGCGCGTCAAGCGTTGGCCCGAGCAACATCAGGTACCTCGACCGTGACTAGGATTGCCGGTGACCACGGCTTTTGGGAGCTTGGACGCTTCGCGGTCGAATATCGAGCGCTGTTCCGAGAGTCACCTTCTGAGACGCTGTCCCGGCCAGCACGTGAGTTTGCGCCGGCACGTGAACTATAACTGACAGGGCATCGGCTGCCGGCCCGTTTCAGGCAGTCACGGGAAACAAAATCATGGGTTTGATCAGAGCGATCTGGCTCGGTTTGTTGGCATTGTCTGCCGCCCTAACCATGGCCGCCGCACCAGCCGCCGCGCAACAACAGCCTAAGCCAAACATCATCGTCATCATGGGCGACGATATCGGCATGTGGAATATCGGCGCCTACCACCGCGGCATGATGGCGGGGCGCACGCCGAACCTCGACAAGATCGCCAAGGAAGGCATGTTGTTCACGGACTACTATGCCGAGGCAAGTTGCACGGCGGGCCGGGCCAATTTCATCACCGGCGAGCTGCCGATCCGCACCGGCATGACCACGGTCGGTCAAGCCGGCGCGTCGATCGGCCTCCCCGCCGAAGCGGTGACCATTGCGACGGTGCTGAAATCTATGGGCTACGCCACTGGTCAGTTCGGCAAGAACCACCTTGGCGACAGGAACGAGTTTCTACCGACGGTCCACGGCTTCGACGAGTTCTTCGGTTATTTGTATCACCTCGATGCGATGGAGGACCCCGCACACCCCAACTATCCGCAGAACCTGTTGAACGTCGTCGGCCCTCGCAACATGGTTCATAGCTGGGCTACCGACAAAGATGATCCGACGGACATGCCGCGCTGGGGGAAGATCGGGAAGCAGAGGATCGAGGATGCCGGCCCGCTGTATCCCAAGCGCATGGAGACGGTGGACGACGAGATTCGCGACCTTGCCATCAAATTCATGGACAAAGCTCAAAAGGATGGCAAACCGTTCTTCGTCTGGCTTAACCCGACCCGCATGCACATCGTCACACACCTCTCTCCGAAGTATGAAGCAATGCGCAACTCGGAGAACGGCTGGTCGGAAGAGGAAGCCGGCATGGCGCAGCTCGATGACGACGTCGGTTTGGTGATGAAGAAGCTCAAGGACATGGGTGTCGACGACAACACCATCGTCGTATTCACCACCGACAACGGCACCGAGCTCTTCACCTGGCCCGATGGCGGTCAGACGCCGTTCGCGCAGTCGAAGGGAACAGTTCTTGAGGGCGGTTTCCGCGTGCCTGCAATCCTCCGCTGGCCCGGCCACGTGCCGGCGGACTCGGTGCAGAACGGAATCTTCTCCGGCCTGGACTGGTTGCCGACCTTCGTGGCGGCGGCCGGCAATCCGAACATCACCGACGAATTGCTGAAGGGCAAGACAATCGGCGACCGCACCTACAAGAACCATCTGGATGGGTACAACCAGATGGCCGCGATCACGGGCAAAGGACCGTCCGCGCGTCACGAAATTTTCTACCTCGGTGAAAGCACGATCGGTGCAGTGCGCATTGACGACTACAAGTACCGCTTCATTGATCAGCCCGCCGGATGGTTGGGCGAAAAGACCCACCCGGACGTGCCTTACATCACCAACCTGCGACTGGATCCGTTTGAGCGCGCAGGCTGGCCTAACAACGGAACGAAAGATGGCGCCCAGCAATATTTTGATTGGTTCAAGTATCAATTCTGGCGCTTCGTTTTCGTCCAGCAGCTAATGGGCAAGGAAATCCAGACCTTCCTCGATTATCCGCCGATGCAGCGGGGCGCCAGCTTCAATCTTGACGCGCTCAAAGCAGAGATGGCCAAAAGAATGGCCGAGGCAGAGGCGGCGGCCAAAGGCCCCGGTCAGTAATAGAAATGATTATCAGCGGGCGGCCTACGCATAGGTCGCCCGCCAACGCACGCCCACCCGAGTGCAGCTCTGCCTGGCGGCATGGTGCATGAGAATTGTGCCCTTATTGCTTCAATGGAGGCAGTGTTGTGAAATCGATATCCGTGTCCTTCAGCATCGACCGCCGCGTCCTACTCACAATCGCGGCAACGGTTGCAGTCCTGTTTGGAGCTGCACTTCCCGCCTCGACACAGGCGCAGACACAGACCGATCCCCTCCCCTCGTGGAACGGCGCAGCCAAGCAGGCAATCACCGCGTTCGTTGCCCGCGTCACGCGGCAAGGCGGCCCGGATTTCGTGCCGCCGCCCGAGCGCATCGCGACATTCGACAACGACGGAACCCTGTGGGTCGAACATCCGATGTACGTCCAACTGGCCTTCGCGCTTGATCGGGTGAAAGCAATGGCGCCGCTCCATCCGGAATGGAGGGACATACAGCCGTTCAAAGCAGCTCTTGAAGGGGACATGAAAACTCTCGCGGCAGCGGGCGAGCACGGGATCGCGGAGCTGGTCATGGCGACCCATGCCGGAATGAGCACGGAAGAATTCGAGACGATCGTTGCGGATTGGCTTGCCATCGCGCGCGATGCACGGTTCAAGCGCCGCTACACTGAACTTTCATACCAGCCGATGATCGAGCTGCTCGCCTATATGCGCGCCAACGGATTCAAAACCTTTATCGTCTCGGGCGGCGGCGTCGAGTTCATGCGGCCATGGACCGAGCGGGTCTACGGAGTACCGCCTGAGCAAGTCGTGGGCTCATCGATCAAGACCAAGTTTCAGATGCGTGGCGGCAGGCCGGAGATTTTTCGTCTGCCAGAAGTGAATTTCATCGACGATAAGGCCGGCAAGCCGGTCGGCATCAATGAGTTCATCGGACGCCGCCCGATCGCGGCGTTCGGCAATTCCGACGGCGATCTCGAAATGCTGCAATGGACGACAATGTCCGGGGGCGTCCGCCTTGGCCTCATCGTCCACCACACCGACGCCGTACGCGAATACGCCTACGACCGCGACACGCCTTTCGGCCGCCTCGACAAAGCCCTTGATGTCGCAGCAATGAATCATTGGGTTGTGGTCGACATGAAAAACGACTGGAAGCGCATATTTTCGTTCGAATAGCCCAGCTGTTGCGGTATTGCTCCGGACCAGGGTGGCCGGCATCGGGTGGAGCATCCATCGCACACCGGCCAGACACGTCTCCGGAGCAAGATTATGAACCGACGAATTGCCACAGCCGTCTTCATGTCCGCGTTAGTACTGAGCGTGGCGCCGGCGCATGCCGGCCCCTGCACGGACCAAATCGCACAGTTCGAGCTCGCAGTGCAGCAATCCGCGGGCAGGCCGGGCGCTGGGCCGTTCGCGCGGCAATCAATCGGCGCGCAGACCGATCGCCAGCCAACGCCGGCTTCGGTCAAACGGGCCGAAAAACGGGCACGGGCGCAGTTTGCCGCGACCTTGGCGCGCGCCAAGCGGCGGGATGCACGAGGCGATCGCGCCGGGTGCACGCGCGCGCTCGATGCCGCCAGGGACATGTACAATCTGCAATGAACGATTAGCGCGGCGATTGAGAAAATCGCAGCTCATCGCGGACAAAATTTCCGGTAAAAGGCGGTCCGCCAAACCGTTTGCATCTTCGATTCATTGCAAGATTCCCGGCAAAATTCTCGACAAGATTCTCGTTAGCTGCGGTGGCCGGTGCTGCGCCGGGCGTAAATCCATCGAGCGGCGCGAAATCTGTGTGCGCAAAATCGCCCATCGGCCGTGGCTCCAATATGGGAGCCGATTGAGAGCTAATTTTAGCAATTACTCGCATCGGGTGGCAATTTCCTGCGCGTAAGGCGTTCGATACGAAATGGAGAACGCAGATGTCGATGAGCAAACAAATCCGACACTATGTCGGCGGCATTGCCGCAGCGCTGCTCTTGACATCTCTTCCGCTATGCGCCCAGGCGCAGGACAAGCGGCCCAATATCGTCGTCATCATGACCGACGACACCGGCTGGGGCGATCTCGGCGCCTTTGGCGGCGGTAAGACCCGCAACGCGCCGACGCCGAACCTCGACCAGCTCGCGGCCGAAGGCACCGCATTCACCGAATGGTATGGTCAGGCGAGCTGCACCGCCGGCCGCGCCTCGTTCATAACCGGCCGCATCCCCGTGCGCTCCGCCCTCTCGGTGGTGATCGCGCCCGGCGACCCGAACAAGATTCGACCGGAGACGCCGACCATCGCCGAGTTCTTCAAGAAGAACGGCTACCAGACCTATTTTTCGGGAAAGTGGCACTTGGGCGACACGGTCGACGCCATGCCGGTCAACCATGGCTTCGATACGATGAAGGATTTCCTTGCCTACTATTCGGGGGTTTACGCCTACACCGATACGAATCTGCATCCGGACTTCCCGCGCGACAATGCGGCATTCATGGCGGCGTATTGGCAAAAAGTGAATGACGGCATGTGGGAAGCCGAAGCCGGCGCGCCGCCGCGGCGCGTCATCGAACATTTCGGCTATCCGGACCTCGCCACCTTCGACCAGAAGCAGGCCGCCGACGCCGCCGCCTACATCAAAGCACACGCGAGCGACGTCAAGCCGATGTTCATGTACGTCGCCTTCACCAAAATGCACAATCCAACCAACCCCGCTCCCGACTACAAGGGCAAGTCGCATGCGAGCCTCTATCTGGACTCGCTCATGGAGATGGATGCCAACACCGGCGTCGTCTTGCAGGCGTTGCGCAGCGCCGGGATCGACAAGAACACGATCGTGTTGTGGACGGTCGACAATGGCGCCTGGATCGACGCCTTTCCCGACGCCGGCTACCAGCCGTTCCGCGGCATGAAGGGGACCGGCTTCGAGGGCGGTTGGCGGGTGCCAACCGTCATGTCCTGGCCGGGCCACATTCCGGCCGGCAGGAAGACCGATGGAATCATCTCGCACATGGATTTCTGGCCGACCGCCGCGGCGCTGGCCGGCCTGACGCCGCCGCCTCATGGCGGATGGGTCGGCAATGACGGTAAACCGATCTACTTCGACGGCATCGACGACAGCGCCTTCGTCCTCGGCAAAAGCCAGTCGGCCCGCAATTCGATGATCTACATCGAGGGCATCACCATGCTCGGCCTGCGCACCGGCGACTGGAAATTCATCTGGACCGCCAAGGACAGCTGGCTCGGTCCGGAACTGACACTGGAGGTGCCGGCGATTTACAATCTGAAACAGGACCCGGGCGAAGCGTACGATAAGATGTTCAACGGCGCGGCGCCGCCGACCGCCGGAATGTTGAAGACCTCGCCCGGCCGTTGGTCGGGCCAGGACAGCGGCTGGGCGCTGATGATGGCGCTGGGGCCGTTCGAAGAGATGATGAAATCAATGAAGGAGTTTCCCAACACCGACATCTTGCCGAGCCCGGCGCTGGTCGGCGTCGACCGGCCGAAATTCGTGCCACCGGTCATGCGTTTCTACACCGGAGACTGACGGGCGCAGTCAGCGAGCTGCCTCACAGACGCCCGCGACGCGTCCGCCTCAATAAACCCTTCCTTGTGGCGTTTCAGGCTCCATAATGACGCGCGGTTCGAACGCGAACGCGCGACGCAAGTGCTGAAGGGCAACGCCGTTGACACGCAAGCGCCGCAAGTCTGCCGTCAAGGGCGGATCGCGGAAGGAGCCCGCCGGAGCATCGCCGGCCGCGCCTTCACAAGGCGCGTCGCGCGGCGGGCGCGAACCCGGCCCGCTGTCGAAACGATACATCTGGATCGCGGCATCGCTTGCCGCGGTGGTCGTCACTGCGGTCGGGCTGGCGTACTACCTCCTCGCTGGCAGCGGATCGGACTGGAACGCCGGTGACGCGTCGGCCGCAACATTCGTCGGCAGCGAAACATGTGCCGGGTGTCATCGGACGGAAGCCGAGTTGTGGCGTCGTTCGCAGCACAAACACGCAATGGATCACGCCACCGATAAATCGGTGCTGGGCGATTTCTCCGATGCAACTTTCGACTATTACGGGGTGAAATCGCGGTTCTTTCGCAAGGACGGCAAATTCTTCGTCGAGACTGACGGGCCGGACGGCAAGCTCGCGACGTTCCAAGTGAAATACACGTTCGGCATCGATCCACTGCAGCAATACCTGGTCGAATTCCCCGACGGACGAATACAGGCGCTGTCGATCGCATGGGACAGCCGGCCGAAGGAACAAGGCGGCCAGCACTGGTTTCACCTCTACCCGAACGAGGCGATCAAGCACGACGATGTGCTGCATTGGACCAAGTTGAATCAGAACTGGAATTTCATGTGCGCCGAGTGTCATTCGACCGGCGTGCGCAAGAATTACGATGCAGCAAAGAATCATTTCAACACCACGTGGGCGGAGATCAGTGTGGGCTGCGAGACCTGCCACGGCCGGGGCTCGCGCCATACCGCCTGGGCGCACGACCGGCAAAGCTGGTGGCCGTTCGGGAAACATGAGGACAAGTCAAAAGGCCTCGCCGTTCGCTTCGACGAGCGCCGCGATGTCAGCTGGCGACACGATCCGACAACCGGTAACCCGCAGCGCAATTTCACGCCGCCGATTTTGCGCAAGGAAGTCGAGACCTGCGGGCTATGCCACGCGCGCCGGGCGGAATTCTTCGAGGATTGGCTGCCGGGTCAGTGGCTGTCGGATTCGCATGTCGTTTCAGAGCTCGCCCACGGGCTTTATTATGCCGACGGCCAGATGCAGGACGAAGTCTACAATTATGGCTCGTTCAAGCAGAGCAAAATGTTTGCTGCCGGCGTCACCTGCAGCGACTGCCACGATCCGCACAGCGCCAAACTGAAAGTATCCGGCGACGGCGTTTGTCTGCAATGCCACGCGGCGGACAAGTACGCGACCGCGGCGCATAACCATCACGAGACCGCGAAGTCGCCCGTCGCTTGCGCGTCATGTCACATGCCAACGCACACCTACATGGTCGTCGATCCGCGGCACGACCACAGTTTGCGGATTCCTCGACCGGACCTGTCGGTGAAACTCGGTACGCCCAATGCGTGCAACGGCTGCCACGCGGACAAATCGGCCGCATGGGCCGCGGCGGCAATCGAGAACTGGTACGGGTCGAACCGCGAGGGTTTCCAGAACTACGCCGAAGCGTTCCATGCGGCATGGGCCGATCAGCCTGATGCTGCAAAGCTTCTTGCAGCCGTCGCGGCCGATCCAAATGCTCCCGCATTTGCGCGCGCCAGTACATTGACTGACCTCGCTCCGAGCCTTTCGGCGACGAACGGCGACTTGGCGCGCTCAGGCCTGTCGGACCCCGATCCGATGGTGCGGATCGGCGCTCTCGACATGCTCGAAAGCGCACCGGCCAATCAGATTTGGCCGTTGGCTTCACCGTTGCTTGACGATCGCAGCCGCGGCGTGCGCATCCGGGCGGCATCGCTCCTGGCCGTGGTGCCGACGGCGAGCCAGCCGCCCGCCGACCGCGAACGGTTCGAGCGCGCGGCCGCCGAATTTATCGACGCCCAACGCTTCAATTCCGATCGGCCGGAATCGCGCTCCGCGCTTGGAAGTTTCCTTGCCAAGCGCGGCCGTCTTGCCGACGCGGAAACGGAATACAAAGCCGCGCTGCGGTTGAGCCAGCAATACACCCCCGCAGCGGTCAATCTCGCCGATCTTTATCGGGGAATGGGGCGGGACGCCGACGGCGAAACTGTGCTGCGGGCAGCGCTCATTGCCTCGCCGCAGGATGCGGGCCTGCATCACGCGCTCGGCCTCTCCCTGGTCCGGCTCAAGCGCAGCGATGAGGCGCTCGGCGAATTGCGACGCGCCGCCGAGCTCGATCCCCGCCAGGCGCGATATGCCTATGTCTATGCGGTTGCCCTGCATTCCGTGGGGCGCGCTGTTGAAGCAGCGACGGAACTCAAAGAGAATTTGGCCCGGCATCCGGGCGATCGAGATACCCTATTGGCGCTTATCTCATTTAGCCGCGATGGCGGAGACGCGGGCGCGGCCCTCGACTATGCCGAGCAGCTGGCGCGCATCACACCCGAGGACCGCGGATTAGCCGCGCTCATCGCGGAGCTCCGGCGCCAGGCGGGGAAATCCTCGCCGGACGCAAAGGATGGCTCGCTCCCTGCAACGCCCCAAAAAGCACGATAACTAGAAACGGCGAATGGTGGCGTGGCGCGACAGCCACGAAGTATTTCGTTGGACAACCACCCCCCTGCCCGCTAAGCACACCGCCGATGCGCCGCCGCCCTTATAAATGCTGCATCGACGCCGCCGGCAAGCCGTATGCGGCGTTGCTGACCTGCTCTCTTACAAATTATAGCTGTTGATGATTGACCAGCTCATTTCGGCGCTTGCGGCCTGGGTCGTTGCTGTCATTTCCGCCACCGGATATCTCGGCGTCGTCTTTCTTATGGCGATCGAATCCGCATGCATTCCGCTTCCTTCGGAGGTGATCATGCCGTTTGCCGGCTATCTCATCTCCATTGGCAAGATGAGCTTGATCGGCGCCGCGACCGCCGGCGCGGTGGGCTGCAATGTTGGCTCCACCGTCGCCTACTACGTGGCCGCCAAAGGCGGCAGGGCGGCGCTCAAGCGCTGGGGCAAATACGTCCTGATCAGCCGGGCCGAACTCGAACGCACCGACCGCTTTTTCGCCCGCTACGGCACCATCACGGTCTTTGTCGGCAGGCTGCTCCCGGTGGTGCGAACGTTTATTGCCTTCCCCGCCGGACTGGCGCGGATGCCGATGATGAAATTTCAGATTTATACCTTCCTCGGCTCCTGGCCGTGGTGTTTTGCGCTCGCTTATGCCGGGTATTTGCTTGGCGCGCGCTGGGGCAGCGATCCGACGCTGCGCAAACTGTTCCACGATTTCGATGCTGTAATCGCGGTCGTTCTGGTGGCCGGATTTGCCTGGTTCGTCTGGTCACGATGGAGAGAAAACCGCTGACAGCCGCGACCGCGAGCCTTACGTCGGTGTTGGCTTTATCATCGTCGCGCGGGTATCCTGCACGGTCGGCGCGGATTGGCGGGGCGGTAGACTTGGCCGCCGAGGCGGGCTCCCGCGCCGCACCGATATGCCGACCATGACGAGGTTCGCTCAGCTGAAAGCGCTTTGCACTGCCGCCGTTGTGGCGATGCTCGCGCTGGCACTGTCAGCTGCGGCAACTGGCGAGGCCGTAGCCGAGGACAACCAAACACCTCCCGGCACGTCCGGCACCGTGCAGCAGGCGCCGCAACAATCGGCGCCGCTGGCGCCCGCCCCTGCTGCCGCGCCGTCAATTCCGCCGCAACCTCCTGCCGCCGGCAAGCCGAGCTTCCTCGATCAGATGAAAGCCTGGTGGGCCGATTCGATCGGCTTCTTTGATGCGAAGATCAAAGACACGCGCGGCACCGTCGATACCCTCAACAAAAAATCGAGTGATGCTGCCAGAGGTGTCGCCGCCACCACGCAAGATGCGGTCAAGGGCGCACTCGGCGTAAGCAAGGATGCCGCCGCGGTGACGCAGGGGGCGGTGAAAGGCGCGCTCGACGTCAGCAAGGATGCCGCCGGCGCGATCGTGCGGCTGCCGAACACCCGCGTGGTGGAGGTGCACGAGCGCTGCGCCACGGCGCCGAACGGCGCGCCCGACTGCGGCGCCGCGGCAACGGCCGCCTGCCGCAGCAAGGGTTTCGCAACCGGCACGCCGCTCGATGTTCGCACCGCGGAAAAATGTGATACCACACAGGCGCTGCAGCAAGGGCAGCGCCCGGGCAAGGCCGAGTGCCCGATCGAGTTGGTGATCACGCGCGCCATGTGCCAATAAAAGCCGGGCATGATCTTTTTGGAAAACCGGCCTCCACCCCCGGCTTGAATTCGGGGCAGGCAATTTCCGGATGACGTTTAAAGGGGGGTGTTCGCTGCAATGATGTCTGAAGCCGATCGCAACAAAGCCGCCGATACACTTCTCGCCGCCGAGAAAGCGCGCCAACAGGCGGTGCAGCTGTCCAAGACCTGGCCGGACATCACCATGGAGGACGCCTACGCGATCTCCACCGCGGTCGCCAATCGCAAGATCGCGGCCGGCGCCAAGCTGATCGGCCACAAGGTCGGGCTGACCTCGAAAGCGATGCAGCGCTCGTCGCAGATCAACGAGCCGGATTACGGGCACTTGCTCGACACCATGATGGTGGCCGACGGCGCCAGTGTCGCGCATGAGAATTATTGCCTGCCGCGGGTCGAGATCGAGCTCGCCTTCATCCTCGGCAAGCCGTTGCGCGGCCCCGGCATCGGGCTGCCCGATGTCCTGCGCGCCACGGAATATGTCGTGCCGGCGATCGAGATCGTCGATGCGCGGCTGCAGGATCCGCGCAAGATCTTCGACACCGTATCCGACAACGGCGCCGCCGCCGGCATCGTCACCGGGGGCCGGCCGGTCGGCCCGCTCGACATCGACCTGCGTTGGGTCGGCGGCATCATGTACTGCAACGCCGAGATCGAGGAGACCGGCGTCGCTGCCGGCGTGCTCGGCCACCCCGCGCTCGGCGTCGCCTGGCTCGCCAACAAGCTCGGGGCGCACGGCGTGACGCTCGAGCCCGGCCATCTCGTGCTCGCGGGCTCGTTCACGCGCGTGGTCCACGCCAAGAAGGGCGACACGCTGCACGCCGATTTCGGCCCGCTCGGCGGCATTGCCGTGCAGTTTGTTTGATTACGACCGTCATTCCGGAAGCCGCGAAGCGGCTGTCCGGAATCCATAACCCCGGTCATTCGGCCCGGACTCCGCCTGTCCAGAAAACCTGCGCGGTTCGTGGTTATGGATTCCGATATTGAACCGCGGCGGCTTGGGCGCGATCATGTTGCGGGCGGCGCGGAGCGACGGCGATCGTGTTCGCGGGCAATCACACGCGTTGGATCGTGGCGGCCGCCGCGATCTTCGTGCCGGCGACGCTCATTCACGCGGCGCTGCCGACCGAGACCGATATTCCCAACCAAGTCTCACTGACCGGCCAGCTCCTGATCGCATCGCCGCAAATGCGGCAACCGCCGTTCGACCGCGCCGTCATTCTGATGGCGCAGCACAGCCGCGAAGGCGCGTTCGGCGTGGTCATCAATCGCCCGGTCGATCGACGCCCCATCGCCGGCCTGCTCGCGGCATTCGGGGCCGATGCAAGCGGCATCACCGACAGCGTGCGCGTTTTTGTCGGCGGGCCGGTCGACCCCGCCGTCGGTATCGTGATTCACAGCACCGAGTATCGACTGCCCGACACGTTGGACATCGATGGCCGGATCGCGCTCAGCTTCGCTCCCGATGTTCTGCGCGACATCGGGCTTGGCAAGGGACCGAACAAGAGCCTCGTTGCCTTCGGTTATGCCGGCTGGGGACCCTCACAGCTCGAGGACGAGATTGCGCACGGCGTCTGGGTGACGGTGCCGGAAGATCCCGCGCTGGTTTTCGATGATGACCGCGCGAAAGTATGGGCCGACGCGCTCGCCCGCTACAAGCCTGCCCGCTGAAGGCAACATCAGGCGGGCGTCATTTCCCGCAGCTCGTCCTTTGCCTTCGTGATCACTTCTGCGCATGGCTTGCATTCGAAGGTCAGAAGCTCAGGAAGGGCGCCGAGCGCGGGAATAACCTGCGCAAGGCGCATGGGTTTGCCGCAGTGCGGGCAATTCATTGTCGGTTTTGGTCGTTCTTCGATCATGCCGGCACATTATTCTTAAGGAAGGGTCGCGCATTGAGCTGAATCAACCGCCACGTGCGAGCGTCGTCATTCCGGATTGCCGCAAGCGGCAAGTCCGGAATCCATAACCCCAGCGGTCGTGGCTACGGATTCCGGGCTCGCCACTTTGTGGCGCCCCGGAATGACGAGGCCCCCGCGTTGACACGCCCCGCCATCGGCCTACATTAAATGTGTTCCGAGGGGAGCTCCCAAGGAGGGAGCTGAGAAATCGCCGCCGGGCTGTGGCCCGCAACCGCGACAAACCCTTTGAACCTGATCCGGGTCATGCCGGCGAAGGGACAGGAATACTTTCCACTGCCCGCCCGCACCCCGACCAGTATTGCAAAGGCGCAGCCGCGACGAGTTGGTCGCGGCAGGGCGCTTGGAGCTGTGCCGAGGAACTTAGAGATGCCGCCCGCGGTTTTCATTGCCAGGATTGTCGGGCCGGTCTTTGTCGTCATCGGCGTGAGCATTCTGCTGAACCAGCCGATCTACAACGCCATCGTCATCGAGTCGGTACACAGCCCCACACTCATTTACTTTTCCGGGCTGCTGTCACTCCCGCTCGGCATCGTCATGCTCAACGTCCATCGGGCGTGGACGTCGGACTGGCGCGTCATCATCACCGTGCTCGGCTGGCTGCTCGCCATCGGCGGCATTGTCCGCATCGGCCTGCCGCAGACGGCCGCGGTGCTCGGCAACACCATCTTTGCCACCGCGGCCGTGATGCCGATCGTCGCGGTCATCGTTCTCATCCTCGGCGGCTTACTCAGCTTCGAGGGCTATCGCCCGGCAAAAGGAGCGTGACATGCAACCCGTCGTCTTCATCGCCCGGCTCGTCGGCCCGCTGTTTGTCGTGCTGGGCATTGGCTGCCTGGTGAACCAGACTATCTATGCCGACATGATCGGACAGGCGATCCTCGTCCCGGTCCTGATTTACCTGTCGGGTCTGATGGCGTTCACGGCCGGCGTCGCCATGCTCAACGGCTATCACGCCTGGACCGCCGACTGGCGGGTCATCATTACCATTTTCGGCTGGGTCCTGGTGATCGCCGGCATCATCCGCATCGTGCTGCCGGGGGCTGCGGCCATCGCCGCGATCGCGCTCTATTCCGGTGGCTATGCGATGGCGATAGTAGGCGTCATCGTTCTCATCATCGGCGGCTTTCTCAGCTTCAAGGGCTACCGGACCGCGAACAATTAGCCGGCAACAACAAACATGCATGACCGCGGTCATGCGGAAGTGAAAATCTTAGGAGTGCATCGATGAACAAGCATATTCCCGAAGCCGATCTCGCAACGCCCAAGGTCACCACCGGCCTGCTCGCCGGCTCGCGCAAGGTTTATGCGCGGCCTGATGCGGCGCCCGAGCTGAAGGTGCCGCTGCGCGAGATTGCGCTCGATGCCTCGTCCGGCGAGCTGCCGCTGCCGGTCTACGATCCGTCCGGCCCCTATACCGATCCCGATGCAGTGCTCGACGTGGAAAAGGGCCTTGCCCGCACCCGCATCGACTGGGTGCGCGAGCGCGGCGGCGTCGAGGAATACCAAGGCCGGCCGATTAAGCCGGTCGACAACGGCAATGCCACCGGCAAGCACCTCGCCCGCAATTTTCCCAACACGCCGAACCCGCTGCGCGCTTCTTCTCCCTCCCCCCTTGTGGGGGAGGGCGGGGTGGGGGGTCGGGAGGGAAAAACTTCGCCGCAGACGGGAGCGGTGCACCCATCTTCGTCCGCACAAAACCTCTCGACCCCCACCCCTAGCCCCTCCCCACAGGGGGGAGGGGAACATCCCCTCACCCAGCTGGAATGGGCGCGCTTAGGCATCATCACCAAAGAGATGATCTACATCGCCGAGCGCGAGAATCTCGGCCGCAAGAAAATGCTGGAGAGCGCCCAAGAAGCCCGTGACGACGGCGAAAGCTTCGGCGCCTCGGTGCCGCTGTTCGTGACGCCGGAATTCGTGCGCAGCGAAGTGGCGCGCGGCCGCGCCATCATTCCGTCGAACATCAATCACGGCGAGCTTGAGCCGATGATCATCGGCCGGAACTTTCTCACAAAAATAAATGCCAATATCGGCAACTCCGCCGTTACTTCTTCGGTCGAGGAGGAAGTGGAGAAGATGGTGTGGGCGATCCGCTGGGGCGCCGACACGGTGATGGACCTCTCCACCGGGCGCAACATCCACAACACCCGCGAGTGGATCCTGCGCAATGCGCCGGTCCCGATCGGCACCGTGCCGATCTACCAGGCGCTGGAGAAGGTCAACGGCGACCCCGTCAAACTCGACTGGGAGTGCTACAAAGACACGCTGATCGAGCAGTGCGAGCAGGGCGTCGATTATTTCACCATCCACGCCGGCGTGCGGCTTGCCTACATCCACCTCACCGCCAACCGCGTCACCGGCATCGTCTCACGCGGCGGCTCGATCATGGCCAAGTGGTGCCTGGCGCATCACAAGGAGAGCTTCCTCTACGAGCGCTTCGACGAGATTTGCGACCTGATGCGCAAATACGACGTGTCGTTTTCATTGGGAGATGGCCTGCGCCCCGGCTCGATCCGCGACGCCAACGACCGCGCCCAGTTCGCCGAGCTGGAGACGCTGGGCGAACTGACCAAGATCGCCTGGGCCAAAGGCTGCCAGGTGATGATCGAAGGCCCCGGCCACGTGCCGCTGCACAAGATCAAGATCAATGTCGACAAGCAGCTCAAGGAGTGCGGCGAGGCGCCATTCTATACCCTGGGCCCGCTGGTCACCGACATCGCCCCGGCCTACGACCACATCACCTCGGCGATCGGCGCCGCCATGATCGGCTGGTTCGGCACCGCCATGCTCTGCTACGTCACGCCCAAGGAGCATCTCGGCCTGCCCGACCGCGACGACGTCAAGCAGGGCGTCATCGCCTACAAGATCGCGGCGCATGCCGCCGACCTTGCCAAGGGCCACCCGGCGGCGCAGCTGCGTGACGACGCGCTTAGCCGCGCGCGCTTCGAGTTCCGCTGGAACGACCAGTTCAACCTCTCGCTCGATCCCGACACCGCGCGCGACTACCACGACGAGACGCTGCCCAAGGAGGCGCACAAGGTGGCGCATTTCTGCTCCATGTGCGGCCCGAAATTTTGCTCCATGAAGATCACCCAGGATGTGAGGGATTACGCGGCGACGCTGAATGACAAGGAGCAAGGCATGGCGCAGATGTCGCAGAAATTCTTGGACCTCGGCGCGCAGGTCTATGTCGAGGCGGAGAAGGTGAAGGAGAGCAATAAGGCTCTATGATGGGCGGCTTGTCGCGCCGAAGCGCGAAGGCAGAAGAAGGCGGGAAGGGTAATAAAGCGCTATGACCTTATAGGGCGCCTCGTCCACCTATAGCCCGCATCCAGGCGCGAGCAGGAGCGCAAGAGCCCGAAAAGCATGTCGATTGCAGTAGTCGAGAGGGAGGTCCTGCGGTTTCTCCGGTCAGTCGGGGGCGGAGTGCTGTGCATCACTGGCAAGTGGGGCGTCGGGAAGACCTATGCGTGGGACGGATATCTTGCGAAAGCCCGGGCGGAAAACATCCCCATTGCGAAGCGGTGTTCATACGTATCGCTTTTTGGACTGAATTCCCTTGATCAATTTCGACTGGCCCTCGTAGTCGGATCCCTAACCAGTAACCCAGTTGGCGCAACGGAGTTTTTCGCAGAAAGAAGCCGCCAATTCCTTCGGAACTTGGGTAATTCACTACAAAAAATTCCGAAACTAGGAGAGTACAGTGCACTAATCGTGTCCGCGACATTCAGCCTCTTGCAAGGCGAGCTGTTTTGCATCGACGATTTAGAGCGAAAGGGCAAGGACCTGTCGATAAAAGACATCCTCGGTCTTGTTACGCAGCTCGCGGTAGAAAAGAAGTGCAAGGTGGTAATAATTTTAAATGACGGCGACCTTCAAGAAAAAGATAGGGAAGAATTTGAAACATATCATGAAAAGGTAATCGACGTCTCTCTAACTTACGCCCCTACCCCCCAAGAATCTACTCAAATAGCTCTGTCCGAGAGCGCGATCGACCAGGCAATTGCAAAATATTCGATTGAGCTTGGGCTTTCAAACATTCGCATTATTAAAAAAATTCAGACGAAGGTTAAGCAGATAGCCGAAATCATTACGACGTCTGATGCCCGCATCTTGAAGCCTATAATACAATCAATCGTGCTGCTGGCATGGTGCATATATTCTCCGACCGAAGCACCATCCGTTGATTTTCTCAAAGCGCGCCGCCTGCGCGTATCGAGCAGAAAAGGCGAAGCCGAGTTCGCACCAGAAGAGACAAAATGGAACTCAATCCTATTGGAGTACGACTTCACGCATTTTGACGAATTTGATGCGACCCTTCTCCGCGGAATAAAAGACGGATTTTTCAACGAGGCAGAAGTGAAGAAGTTCGCAGCGGACGCAGATGTCAAAATTAAAGCGCAAGACCGAATAGCGGTCCTTAAAGCGGCATGGGCGAAATTGCACGGATCATTTGCCGACAACGAGGCGGAGGTGGTGAAAGCCTTTGAGGAGGGAGTAGCGGCGGCTGGGCCTTTTATGTCTATACACGACCTTTTTACGGTTGTGTCGGTTCTTAAACAACTGGGCGAGCAAGAGCGCGCGACAATACTGATCGCGAATTATATGCAAATGCACAGTGATAAAGAGCGAGACTTCTTTGACATAGACAACCACCCATTCGGTTCTGACATGAAGGACGAAGAGCTGCGCGATGCGCTTTATCGTAAACTGGCCTCGTTCGAGGACAACCGGTTTCCTCGCGATGTGTTGATCACCATGTCCAAGAGCCGCGGCTGGAACCCACAGGATATCTCGCTACTTGCCGCGCTAACTGAAGAAGATTTCTATAAGCTATTCAAGGAGACCCCCGAAGACGACCTAAACCGTGTTATCCTTCCCGCAATGCAATTTGCGCAATCGGGGGCATCGGTCCTATGGAGCGAGGTATTTCCGAGAAGGCGCGTGCGGCGCTAGAAAAAATTGGCCTAGAGTCAAATCTGAACAGATTCCGTGTAACTAAGTACGGACTTTCTTTAGATGACCATAAAGCAGAACCTGGATGAAGCAAGCGTAACCCGAATAAAACCACAGCGACTTCTTGCGCGAACCAGTCCGTGCTTCGGGGTCTTGCCCGCCATGGTTGTCATACGGACGCTTAGTTTCTTACACCAAAGAAAGTAGGCCCTTTAGCCATGTGAATGGCTTTCCGAACCACGTCTGCCACTCTGAGGGAGAAGCGTTAACGCCCAGGATCGCCGACAATACTGCAGAACAGATTACCAAACGTTGGAATATTCGCGCCCGGCCGCCGATCTCGACCTTGCTAGTCCATTTTTTGCAAATTGCCTCAAGATCACTGTAAGTCTCAGGGCTGCCATCCTCGGACGTCTCGCGAACGTGTTTGATCAGGGGCTCCGTGTCTCTATAGGCTTTCGGCAATACCTCTCCCCAATATGCTAAAGAGACACGTTCTGAAAATGCATCCTGATTAATACCAACTGCGATCAACTCGCACACGTTTAAAAATGCACGAACTTTTTGATAGTCGTCGCTTTTAGAGAATTCAGGAAGGGATGGATGTGACATTATCGAAGGCGCGATCCTTTTGAAATTGCTATAGAGATCGATCATGGTTTGATCCATCTCGGTCTTCAGAAAGAAATCGATAGCGGCCCTGCGGCGCGCAATATCACGTTGTGTATTGATTGCTATTAAAGGCAATGATTGCAGCGCCCAGCGCGATTGCAGCTGTTGCGAGCGGTGCAAATTTTGCTGCGGATTCAAAAAATTCATGCCACGTCATGCGAACTCGCCAAATATCGTACCGCCAAGCTTGCGTGACTGAAGACGTGCAGGACAGGGCGCAAGAATACAACCACGACGTGCGTCAGAGCAAGCCCAAAAGCAACCCCGTCGGATGGCTGAGCTCTTATCAAGCCCCATCATCTAAACTCGCGGCCGTATGGTAGGTGTCGCTAGCGCTTGCGCATTCGTCGCTCCGCCTTCGCGAAGCCCGCTTTAGCGGGCAAAGGAAGATCGGCGATCGCGGCAGCCTCGCTTTAGACAGTGGCCGCCATGCTCACCCGCGCGCCGGGGGGCATAGTCGGCGGCGCCTTGTTGAGCGTCTCGATGGCGAAGCCCGCGGCGGCCTTGTAGCCGGCCATGAACGCGGCGCGCTCCGCCGCCGGGATCACGTCGTCGATGGTGTCGAACGTGCCGCCGCAACGCTCGTCGACCATGTTGAGAAGCCCGAACGGTCCGGCGCCACGGTTGCGCAGGATGAGCTGAGAAATCGGGCCGGTGAGCTTCGCATCGTAGGCTTCGAGCGCCGCCGGCGTGACACCGTGCTCCACTATGCACGCCCCGAGGACGCGGGTATCGACGATCGCCTGGCTGCCGCCGTTGGAGCCGGTCGGATACATCGGGTGCGCGGCGTCGCCGAGCAGCACCGTCGGGCCGTCGCACCAGGTCGGCACCGGATCGCGGTCGATCATCGGGTTTTCGAACGCGCCGTCAGCGCCGCGGATCAGAGCGGGCACATCGAGCCAGTCCCAGATCCAGCCGTCGAAGTGATGGACGAAATCGGACGTCGGCACCTGCCGGAACCAGCCGCTCTGCTTCCAGCCCTCGCTGTTGTCCATCGTGACCTCGGCGATCCAGTTGATCATCGAGAGCCCGGTTCGCGGGTCGGGATGCGAGATCGGATAGAACACGATCCGGTGGCGGTGGGTGCCGAGGCCGACAAACGACGAGCCGGTGCGGATCGGCTTTCCCCAGGTCGTGCCGCGCCACATCACCGCGCCGCCCCAATGGATCGGCGGCTGGCCGGGATGCATCTGCGCCCGCACCGCAGAGTGGATGCCGTCGGCGCCGATCAGCAGCGCGCCGCGCGGCTCGGAGGTCGAGCCGTCGGCGTGCTCGACCAGCGCGCTGACACTGCCGTCGGCATGTTTGCGATAGCCCGCAACCCGGCTTCCGAGGTTCACCGCCCTCGGCCCCAGCCGCTCCACGACCTTGTCGTGCAACAGCATGTGGAACAGCCCGCGATGCACCGCGTATTGCGGCCAGCTGTAGCCCGCGAGTTTGCCGCGCGGCTCCGCGTAGATATCGTTGCCGTTCAGGCCGACCAGCGCCCATTCGCTCGCCGGAAGGCCGACCCGGTCGAGGTCGGCCTCGGTGATGCCGAGATCGTAGAGCTCGCGCACGGCATTGGGTTGCAGATTGATGCCGACGCCGAGCGGGCGCATGTCGCGCACGGCTTCGAAGACGATACAGGGCACCCCAATCTGATGGAGCGTGAGAGCGGCCGCGAGCCCGCCAATGCCGCCGCCGGCAATGATCACGCGGTGGTCGGTCGAACTATTACGCATCACGCCGCTCATTCCCCCCTCATTTCTTTAAGGCCGGACGCGGTTGCCGTCCATATTACAAAACCCGCGGCACGATGCCGGATTTCGCTCGGATGCATCGCGGCAGAAAATATGAAATGCTCCGGCGTTCCGGAGTTTCCGTACCGGAGATTTCGTAGCGGCGCACGGCCTCGTCCGCAGCCGCGCGACAGGGAGGGGGCTCCATGACACCTGAACTCACGCTGCTGGTTTGGTCCGCCATTCTGGCCTTCGTGCAGATGCTCGTCGCCGTCGTCGGCGCGCAACTGCAAGTCGGCCTGCCCCCGCTGGTGGGCAATCGCGAGAACCTGCCGCCGATGGTCGGCTGGGCCGGGCGCGCGCGCCGCGCCCAGCTCAACATGCTGGAATACCTCGTGCTGTTCGCCATCCTGGTGCTGGTGGCGCAGATTGCCGGCAAGACCAACGCCATGACGCTCCTGGGCTGTCAGATCTTCTTCTGGGGCCGCCTCGCCTATGCGCTGGTTTATATCGCCGGCGTGCCGTGGCTGCGGACGGCGATCTGGGCCGTGTCGGTGATCGGCCTGCTGCTGATCCTGCGGCAGCTCATGTAGCCCGGATCGAGCCTGTAGGATGGGTTGAGCCCTTGCGAAACCCATCATTCATCGTCCTATGATGGGTATCGCTTCGCTCCATCCATCCTACGTGCTGGCCCATGCCCGACGCCCTAAAGCTCCTCACCACCCGGCGCTCGTTCAAGGCGGTCGAGCTCGGCGAGCCTGGGCCGTCCGCCGCCGAAATCGACACGCTGCTGACCGTCGCCTCGCGGGTGCCCGATCACGGCAAGCTCGCGCCGTGGCGCTTCATCGTGTTCGAGGGCGAGGCGCGGGGGGCGGCCGGCGCGGCGGCCGCCGCAGCTTTTGCCGCCAAGTACCCAGAGGCGAAGCCCGAGCATGTCGAGGCCGAGCGCGCGCGGCTCCTCCGCGCGCCGCTGGTGATCGCGGTGGTGAGCCGCGCCGCACCGCACGTTAAAATTCCGGAATGGGAGCAGGTGTTGTCCGCCGGCGCCGCCGCGATGAGCCTTGTGCTTGCCGCGCACGCGCTCGGTTACGCGGCCAACTGGATCACCGAATGGTACGCCTACGACCGCGGCGCGCTCGACGCGCTGGGCGTTGCGCCGCACGAGCGCATCGCCGGCTTCGTTCACATCGGCCGGCCGCCGGGTCCGCCCGAGGATCGGCCCCGCCCGCCGCTCCACGAGATCGCCACCCGCTTTACCGGCTAGCTGCAGCAAGCGTGGCACGGGTCGCGCGATGCGCGCGCCCGGTGGAAATTCCACGAAATTTGGTGAAGACCTCGCAGCACGATCCCCCATTTCGCCTTGCTCGATTCGGGCTACAATCATGTGAGAACGAGCCCAGGAGCCAGGGGTGCACATCGATATGAAATCGAGAGCCGCAAGACTTGCGATCGCCGTGGGCTGCCTCGCCGCTTTGGCCGGCGCCGTGTTCCCGGCGCGCGCCGAGGAATCGGGCATGCGGTTCTATAATTCGCCGGCTGCGGCAGCGGCAAAGTTGCCGTTCAGCCAGGCGGTGCGCGTCGGCGATGTCCTCTATGTGTCGGGCAATATCGGCGTGGTACCGGGCACGCCGGAGCTTGCTCCCGGCGGCATCGAGCCCGAGACCAAGCAGGCCATGGAGAATATCGGCGCCGTGCTGAGAGCCAACGATTTGAGCTTCGACAATGTCTTCAAATGCACGGTGATGCTGGCCGACATGGCGAAGTGGGGAGACTTCAACAAGGTCTATGTCGCCTATTTCAAGCCCGGCCGCCTGCCGGCGCGCTCGGCGTTCGGCGCCAGCGGCTTGGCCCGCGGCGCGCAGGTCGAGCTCGAATGCTGGGCCTATGCCGGGAAGTGAAAGCCGCGGGCGCGTGGTGCGATGATCACGCTTTATTCCTACCCCGCGCTGTTCGGCGTCGCCGATAACAACGGCTACGGGCTCAAGGTGTTCGCCCTGCTGCGGCTTTCTTCAGCGATGCATGATCTATTCGGAAAACCGGCCTCCACTTTTCCGGATCACGCATTGGGCGTCCCCTTCCGGCATGAGCACATTTTCGACGCCTCGGCGGCGCCGCGAGGGCAGCTGCCCTACATCGTCGACGACGGCGAGACGATCGGCGACAGCGAGATGATCATCGCGCACCTGATCGGCAAATACCGGCTGACCATCGACGCCGGCTTGAGCGCGCGGCAGCGCGACACCAGCCTCCTGATCACCCGCATGCTCGACGATCTCTATTGGGTGATGTCATATTCGCGCTGGAAGGACGAGCGCTTCTGGCCGGCGTTCCGCAACGCGCTGATGCGCGAGCATCCGAGCCTCACCGCGGAAGGATTGCTCAAGGCGCGCGAATTCAATTTCCAGCGCTACCATTTCCAGGGCATCGGCCGCTACGCCCCGGACGCCGCCTATGCGCGCGGGCTCGCCGATCTCAAGGTGCTTTCCGATCTGATCCCCGCGGACGGCTACCTGCATGGTCCGGCACCCACCAGCATCGACGCCGGCATCTACGGCTTCATCGCCAATATCTACTTTTACGACATCGATACGTCCCTGAAGCAATTCGTATCATCGCGACCAAATCTTGTGCGCCACTGCATCGCGATCCATGAAGCCGTGATGCATGCGCCGGGCGGATGAGCCGGCGTGGCGACGATCAAACATCCAGCAATGTTTGGGAGAATATCATGAGCCAGGGCAGTTCACTGTCGCTTGAGGAACTCGAGGCGCGCATGGCCATCGTGCGCGACAATATCCGCCAGCTGATCGAGCAGGCGGCAGCGTACTCCGGCGCCGAGGACGAAGAGCGAAACGCGGACCGGATCGCACAGCAAAACGAAGAGCTTGACAGGCTGACCAAGCAACGGGACGCGCTGCTGAAGAAATGACGGCCGACATCGAGCCGACCATCGCCGCCGATGGCGAGCCGCGGCGCCGGCGCGTGAGCACGCGCGTCGTAACGATGGTCATCGGACTTCTGGATGCGCTGGCGACTGGCGTCGTCGCGGTCGCCTCCGTTAATTCAGGGTCCGACCCGGCGACGATCGGTTTCGACTATGCCGCGGGCGTGGTCGTCGCCGGATTGTTTGTCGTCACCGGCCTGCCTGCTCTGATTATCGCTTACCTCCGGCGCGCGCCGCGAACGGCGCTGGCGCTCGCTTTGGCCTTTCCCGCAGTATTCGCTGTTCTGTTTGCCGCCGCCGTCATTGTGTTCTCGCGGTTGCCGTAACAGGCTCCCTGCCCTCACCAAAGGCTCCGCCCCCATGCCCGAAACCCTCGCATTCGATCCCGCAATCGTCGACGAGCGGGCGATCTACCGCCTGCTCATCGGCTCCGTCGTGCCGCGGCCGATCGGCTGGGCGTCGACGGTAAGCGCGAACGGCGTCGCCAATCTGGCGCCGTTCTCGTTTTTCACGGTGGTGTGCGTCGCGCCGCCGATGGTGTCGCTGACCATCATGCCCAAGGCCGACGGCAGCGAGAAGCACACCCTCAAGAACGTGCGGGCGACCGGCGAGTTCTGCTTCAATGTGGTGACCGAGCCGGTGTGGAAGCAGATGGTGGACTCCGCCAACGGTTTCCCCGAGGACGACTCCGAGTTCGCCGAGACCGGGCTCACGCCGATCCCGAGCGTCAAGGTCAAGCCGCCGCGGGTCAAAGAGGTGCCGATCCATTTCGAGTGCAAGCTGCACCAGGTGCTCGAGCTTGGCCGCAAGCCGAGCGCGCTGGTCATCGGCGAGGTAGTTTATCTGCACGTCGATGCGGCCTGCATGACCGACGGCTATATCGACATGCGCAAGCTCGACCCGGTCGGGCGCCTCAACGGCTTCTTCTACGCCACGCTCGGCGAAATCCTGGAGCGCGAATTCCGCGACGGCCGGCGGTAACCGGCGCAGACCGTCACCCGGATAGCGTGAAGAAAATACGGGTCGCCGGCTCAGCCGCTACGGCCGTCCTTGGCCTGGCCATCGAGCCACTCCGACAGGCTGCCGTTACCCTTTTTCGTGGCTTTACGTTTCGGCGCGGCCACGCCCTGACCCGGAGCGGCCGCGTCCCTCGCCAGTCGGAGCGCTTTGAGCCGCTCGGTCTTCGCGCGCAGCGCCACGGCGGTGGATTCGTATTCGGAGGTTGCCTTTTTGGCATCCTCAGCCCGCAATATTTTCGCGAACTGAGCGTTCGCTTCATACTTTCCGGATTTCTCCGCCATACCGCCATCCTTTTCGATGAATCGTTCGCATGGACATTGGCTTATCAGCCCGCAGCCCCGATTGGCGAGGAAAAAGCCCGGCCGCGGAAGCCGGCAGGGCGCTTTTCGCCTTCGGGCATGGACTTGCGCGGAGTGGGCCGCCTAATGCGGGCCAATCGCGACCACTCCGATCATCGAGCGATGGGTGTCGGGCGCGCCTCACCCGCAAACGCCCGGCGGTTCACCGGCTCGCGTCACCAATTACTGGTGACCAACCGCACGATGACCGGACAGAGAATGACCACGAACAGCACCGGAAAGATGCACACCATCATCGGCACCGCGAGCTTGGCCGGCAAGGCGTAAGCCTTCTCCTCGGCGCGCGACAGCCGCTTGTGCCGCATGTCCTCGCTGTAGACGCGCAATGCATTGCTGATCGAGGACCCAAGCTCGTCCGATTGTTGAACCAGCATGGCGAAGGAGCGCGCCTCTTCCAGTCCCAGCCGGTCGCCGAGGTGCTCGAGCGCCTCGGTGATGGTGCAGCCGGCGCGGATTTCGAGATTGGTCATGTGGATGTTGGCGGCGAGCGAAGGGTAGGACTCGCCGAGCTCGCGGCCGATCCGGTCAAGCGCGGCCTCCATGGCCAAGCCCGCGTCCGCGCAAACCACCATGAGGTCCATCAGATCGGGAAAGCCGGACCGATGTTCCTGACGTTTCGCCGCAATGCGGCGGTCGAGATAGAAACTTGGCGCCAGATACCCGCAGACGCCGCCGGCCAACACGAACAGCCAGAGCGATGACTGGCTGGTGTTATGGAACAGCGGCAGCACAAAGAACCCGGCAGCGGCCAGAACGATTGCCAGGATCAAGCGGGCGATAAAGAAGTAGGCCGCTGCCCGCGGATCGTAGATGCCGGCCTGCAGAAGCCGGCGCCGCAAAATCTTCATATCCTTGCTGTCGGCGGACGAATAATGCTTGGTGGTGTACTCGACCAGCCGCTGGGCGGCCTTCAGTCCGGAATGGCGCAGCGAACGCCGGCCCTCGGCGGGCTCCTCATCAAGGCCGGCGCGGGCGGCGCGGCGCAGCACCGCCTTGCGCGCGCGCACGCCGAGCATCATTGCAAAAGCGAGCGTGCCGACGGCGAGAAAGACGAGCAGGCTCAGCATCGTCGCTGCGCTGTCGCCGAACAGGCTGAAGCTTCCGGTTGCGTCCATCGGTCAGATCTTGAAGTTGACCATCTTGAACATGATCAGGTTGCCGAGCAGCATCCAGCCGGCGGCGCAGCCGAGCAGGACCTTGGTAAGGTGCTCGTGCCAGATGGACGCGTAGAAGTTCGGCGCCACCACCTGGACGACGATGAACAAGCCGATCGGCAGCGCCGACAGGATCAACGCCGAGGCGCGGCCTTCGGACGCCAGCGCCCGGATTTTCCGCCGCATCTTGAAGCGCTCCCGGATGACGCCGGAAAGGTTTTCCAGGATCTCGCCGAGATTGCCGCCGGTCGAACCCTGGATGCCGACGGCGGTAACGAACAGCGGCAGATCTTCCGAGCCGATGCGGTAGTAGAGATTGCGCATCGCCGTCTCCAGATCCGATCCGTAGGCGATTTCGTCGGACACCATGCCGAATTCGCTGCCGATCGGGTCGGTCATTTCGCGGCCCACCATGTTGATGGCGATCGGCACCGGATGACCGGCGCGCAGGCTGCGCACGATGATGTCGAGCGCGTCGGGAAACTGGGCGGCGAATTTCTTCTGTCGGCGGCTGCGCAAAAAAAGCAGCACGAGATAAGGCAGCGCGGTGGCGCTTAGAAACGCCGCCCCGACCGCCTGCAAGATGTTGTTGAGGAACAGGAAGGTGCCGGCGAACGCGGCGACGCTGATCACGGCGATAACGATGATGAGGCGCGCGAAACCGATAGTGAGGCCGGTTTGCAGAATCAAACGGTTCAGCGCGACGAAGTTAAGCCGATAGTTGCCGCCGCTGGTGAGCCCGCGCTCGCGCCGCAACTCGACGAGGACGTTTTCGCGATCCTTCTGCTCCTTCGACAGCATCAGCCGCCGGTTGATCTGGCTGCGATACGAGCTTGCGGAAAAGCCAAGAAGATAGACGGCCTCGAACGCCAGCCCAGCCGACGCCGCGACCAACAGCCAGATCAGATAGATCGGATCGAAATCGAGCGACATGGTCGGTCCGGCCTTGGCCGCCTCACAGCGGTTGCGATGGATCGAAATAGGAGCCGGGAATCTTGATCCCCATGGCGACGAGCTCGGCGAGAAAGCGCGGGCGCACGCCGGTGGCCTGGAAGTGCCCCTGCACGGCGCCGTCCGGCGCGGTTCCGATGCGCACGAACTTGTAGATCTCCTGCATCTGAATGATGTCGCCCTCGAGCCCGGTGATCTCGGCGATGCTCATCACCCGCCGTTTGCCGTCGGAAAGCCGCGACAGCTGCACAATCAGCCGAATGGCTGCCGCGACCTGGCCGCGGATCGAGGCGATCGTCATCGGCAGGCCGGCCATGCCGATCATCTGCTCGAGGCGCGACAGCGCATCGCGCGGCGTGTTGGCATGGATCGTCGCCATCGAACCTTCGTGGCCGGTATTCATCGCCTGGAGCATGTCGAAAGCTTCCTCGCCGCGGCACTCGCCGAGGATGACGCGGTCGGGCCGCATGCGCAGCGCGTTCTTGACGAGGTCGCGCTGGCGGATCTCGCCTTTGCCTTCAATGTTGGGCGGACGCGTCTCCATGCGGCCGACATGCGGCTGCTGCAATTGCAGCTCGGCGGCGTCTTCGATGGTGAGGAGCCGCTCTTTTTCGGAGATGAAGGCGGAAAGCGCATTGAGCATCGTCGTCTTGCCGGAGCCGGTGCCCCCGGAGATGATCAGCGTGACGCGGGTCTTGACCGCGGCCGCGAGCAATTCGGCCATTTGCGGCCGCAGCGCGCCCACATCGACCAGTTTGTTGAGGTTGAACGGCTTCTTGGAAAACTTTCGGATCGACATCAGCGGCCCATCGATCGCCACCGGCCGCACCGCCACGTTGACGCGCGAACCATCGAGCAGGCGCGCGTCGCACATCGGGTGCGCTTCGTCGACGCGTCGGCCGACCGCCGCGACGATCTTGTTGATGATGCGCAGAAGATGCGCCTCGTCCTTAAAACGCACGCCGGTCGGCTCGAGCATGCCCGCCCGCTCGACATAGACGCATTCGTGGCCGTTGATGAGGATGTCGTTGACGGAGTTGTCCTTGAGCAGCGGCTCGAGCGGACCGAGACCCGTCATCTCGTCGAGAATTTCCGAAACGAAGTCGTGGAGTTCCTGCGCATTGAGCGCCAGCCGTTCGACCAAGACGTATTGCGACACCAGCTGCTGGACGTGGCCGCGTATTTCCTCTTCCGGCAGCTTTTCCAGCGCCGACAGATTGATCTCCTCGATCAACCGGCGATGCAGGCGCACCTTGGCGTCAAGGAGCTTGTCAGTCAGCAACGGATTGGCAGCGGCAGGCGCGGCAGGCTCTGGAGCCGGCTCGGGTTCGGGTTCGGGCAGCACCGTCCACGACGCCGACACGTCTTCGAGCGCGATATCTTCCGCTGCCGGAACGAGATCCGGAGCGGTGACACGCCGTGCTGAGAAACGACCGGCCATATCGATTGCCCTAGGGCGTTACCGCAATCACGACCGCGCCAACGACAGGTTGAGTTTTTTCGCGGCGGTGGCCGGCCCTTTGCCGCTCTTGCCGGTTAGTTGCGGCATGACCAGCTGTTTGAGCTGAATCGTGATCTTGTTGCCCTTGCGGACTTCGTCGAGCGGGACGCCGCGGTCGATGGCTTCGCGTACCAGCGCGTAGTCGTTCGGTACGCACGCCAGGAACGCATCCCCAATCGCCTGCTCGATATCGCTGCGGCGCAAGCCCGGCGAAAACAACTTCTGCACGAAGCGATTGATGATGACTTGCGGCTTCGGGCCATCGCCGAGCCGCTCGCGGATGGCCTCGACCAGCTGCTTGGCCTGGCGCAGGCCGGGCACCGTCGTCTCGCTGACGATGAACAGTTTGTTGGACCCGAGCAGCACGCTATCGGTCCAGGAGAACCAGGTGCGCGGCATGTCGAATACCACGTAATCGAAATGGGACGACACCAGATCAAGGAGCCTGGTCACCACGTCCGGATCGAACGAGCGCATTTCCGCCGGACGGTTCGGCGCCGCCACGACGGCGAGTCCGGAAGGATGATGCGACAGCATGACTTCGAGCAATTGCCGATCGAGCCGCTCCGGACGCGGCTCGATCTCGCCGAGATTGAGGCGCGGTTCGATGTCGAGATAATCGGCGCAGGCACCGTGCTGGAAATCGAGGTCGACGAGACAGGTCGTGGTCTTTCCGCGCGCGCCGGCGTTAAGCAGCAGCATCGCGGTCTGCACCGCCAGCGTTGTCACGCCGGCGCCGCCGACGGCCGGCAGGAAGGTGAAGATCTGCGCCTCTGTCGTTTCGGTACTGGTTGGATTTTTCGCGACCCGTGCGCAGGTGCGCACCAGCTCGACCGGCGGGACCGGCTTGACCAGAAAATCCGCCACCCGCATCTGCATGAGGCGGCGGGCGACGCTGCCATCGAAGCTCCGCGTGACCGCGACGACCGGCGGCCAATTGCCGATGCGGACCATGAACCGTTCGAGTGCCTGCAACTCGGAAGCGTCGTCGGCGAGATCGGCGACGATGACAGTGGCGCCGCCGACGTCGATGTCGCCGTGCCCCGAAAGCGTTCCTCTGATGACGTCGAGACCGATTTTGGCGCTGGCGCTGAAGGTGGCGCGGACCGATTCCTCGAACGCCGCATCGGCGGTCACAACGACCACTCTGGTCTCGACACCCGGGCTCGTCGATCGGCCGATGCGCATCGCTTTAGCCTCGTATACCGGACGGAGAAAATTATTGGCTCGCGCCGCCGGCCGGCGCTGCGCTGCCGGACGAGCCGCTTTGCGAGCCACTGGTCTGTGCCGTCGACGGCGACGGGGTCGCGACCTGCAGCATCATCGGGTCAACCGGGTCGGTGACTTTATTGGTGCGGTAGCGCTCGATGGCGGTCTGCATCCTCTGGCCGTTGAACGCGATATTCGTGTTGTCGCTCGCGGGCGGCCACGGATTGACCGTCTGCTCCACCGCATTGGCGGCCACCGAGTCGCCGGCGGAGAGCGCGATGGTATCGCGCCGGTCCAGATAGAGACCGGGATCGGAGCAGCCGGCGAGGATGGCGCCGAGCGCAACGGCAGCCGCGATCGTGCGCATCACGCGCTTAATCCCTGGCTGTGACATAGGCGCCTCCGTTCTTCGGCAAATCGAGGATGTGCCCGACATAGGGTCGGTTCAGTGCCCCCACGGCGAGCCGCGCGAGCGCCGGGCTGACCTCGGCCTGGCCCATCAGGAAAAAGTCGATGTCGTTGGCCGGCAAGCTAGAATCGAGCGGGTTGTGAATCGGAGCTGTCGGCGCTAGCGGATGAATGATGTGCGGCGTCACCAGGATCACCAGATCGGTCTCGTTCTTCTGGTACATGCTGGAACGGAACAAAGCGCCGAGCACCGGCACGTCGCCGACCCACGGCAGCTGATCCTGCGCAGTCGTGCTCTGGTTCTGCAACAGACCGCCGAGCATGAAGCTCTGACCGTCGCGCAACTCGAGCGTCGTCGAGGCCTTGCGTGTGATGAGTTCCGGGACCGAGGTGCCCGCGACTGTCACGGTATGGGCGGTGTCGATCTCGCTCACCTCCGGCTTGATCACGATGTTGATCAGGCCGTCCCTGAGCACGGTCGGGGTGAAGGACAGCCCGACGCCGTATGGCTGGTAAGCGAACGCGACGGTGCCGAACCCGTTGGCTTCAGGGACGGGGAACTGTCCGCCGGCGAGGAAGCTTGCGGTATCACCGGACAAAGCCACCAGATTGGGTTCCGCCAGGCTGCGCGCGAGGCCCTTCTGCTCAAGCGCGCTGATCTGGACCTGCAGCGCGTTCGACAGTTGGCTGACGAGAAATCCATAAGGTGCCGTGCCCGACAGCACGCCGGCGACAACGAGCGGCGAAAGCGGCGTACCGGTGGTGTTACTGGACAGCAAGCTGGCGCCGCCGATACCGCTATTGGCGGCGGCCGGCTGCTGGAACGCACCGCCCGGCTGCGTGATCGGCAGCTGCGCAGCCGGTAATTGCGAACCGACATTGGCCAGGGCCGAGTTGCCGAACATGTTCCACTGCACGCCGAGCTCCCGGCTCGCCTGGCGCGACGCTTCGATGAACCGCACCTCCAGCATGATCTGCTGGGCCCGCATCACCTGCACGGTGTTAATGACGTCGGGTACGAACTGGCGCGCGATGGTCACCGCCTTATCGAGGGTGACAGCGTCGGCAACTTTGCCGCTCAGCAGAACGCGGCCGTTGACCGCCGACACCCTGATGCTGCCACCCGCGAAACTCGCGAGCTCGGCGTTGAGCCGCGACACGTCGTAAGCCACCTCGACGTCGAAAATGCCGACGGTCTTCTTGCCTTCGCCATAGACCGTGACCCGGGTGGTGCCGATCTTTTTGCCGAGGATCGACAGCGCATGATCGGTGAGCGGATTGACGTCGGCGATCTCGGGATCGCCGACCGTGATATCGACCAGGCTCTGGTCGGTGTGCACGTCCACTGATTTCCCCATCAACACCGTCACCGTCACGGTGTGCGCGGAGTTTGCCAGCGCAATCCGCTGCTGCGCCCGCGACTCACCGGTCGCCAGCGCCAACGCCGCGACGATGATCGCTGCCGCCATCATTCGGCAGCGGCACAACAGCCCCCCGGCCGAGCTCCTGTCCGTCAATTGCCGGCGCGCGCCGGCGAATTTGTTGGTATTTTTGTACTGGCTGTTCACGTCGGCCTCCCCGCCGCTGCTCATTGTCCCCAAACTCACGTCTACGCCCCCAATTGATTATCGATTGCGATTTGCTTAGTTGTGCGCCGGCTCCCGTTGCGAAACGGCGGCCGCGCGCTCGGCGCTGCGCTCGACCATAACGCTGTAGCTCTCGCGCTTGACTGCCTCGCGCTTGGACACGCGCGTTACATTGACCGTCGCAGAATGCGGGTCGCGCCATGACGTCATTGCTTTGCTCAAGTCGCTGAGCGTCACGCGCCGCGACTGGTCAGAAGCGGTCTCGCCGGCCTTGCGCAGCAACAGCGACAGCGTGCCGACCTGTGAAGCAAGCGCCAGCTTTTGGGCGTCGGCCACTTCCACTTCCAGCGTGACCGCCTTGACCACGGAAGGCTTCAATGTCATCGCGTCCGCCGATTGGTCGACGGCGAGCACGCGCGCGTTCTCGATCACCACATCGTTGGTCGCCGTCTCCTTGTCGACTTGTCGTGTGAGCACGACATCGACGTGATCGCCTGGCAGCACGAAGCCGGCGACGCCTTCTACATCGTTGACGCGGATGGTGACGGCCTTCATGCCCTCCTGCAGTACCGCGGACAACGTCGCGCGCTGGCCCGGGCCGGTAATCTTGGAGGCGAGCACCGCCTCGTTCACATCCATCGGCAGAACCACTACGCGCTTGCCCGCGGTCAGCTCTGCGATCCTGGCAAAAGCGCCGGCCGGCAGCGCCCCTTGCGGCCACGGCACTTCGCGCAGCGAGCCGGCGACAAGTGCATCGCCGAACCGCAGCGGTTTGCCCGCCACCACCATAGTCCGCGCCGGCGCGTCCGGCTTTCTTTGCGCCTCGAGGTTCCGCATGCGCATCTCGGCCTGGTTGTTAAGCCAAGTCTGCGCCAGGAAAACCGCGAGCAGTCCGAACAAGACTGCGAAGGCGCCCATGACGATGGTGCTCTTACGCAACTCTATCCCCTGAATGACGCGTCAGTAATTCTTCGTATGTCGTTCGCATTATTGGGCCGCCGGTAGTGTGGAATTGGTGAAGCGGCGTGGGGTTCTGACGCTATGCTGAAGATTGCTTGAAGCCGTATTCTTTACGAGGTGTGTATCGCTTTGCTTTCAGCAAACAGATAACCTTTACGAAAATTGAGGTTTTCCAGAAGTTAAACTGAAGGAACTGCAACGATGCCCGCGACTACGTCTGCGACCGTTATCGACTCCGCCGTCTTTCGTAACATCTTTTCAACCGAAGCAATGCGGCGGGTCTTTTCCGACGAAAACCGGGTGCAAAAGTACCTCGACTTCGAGGCGGCGCTGGCGCGGGCCCAGGCGCGGCTCGGCATCATCCCGCAATCAGCGGCCGCTGAGATCGTTGGTCATTGCAACGCCGGCGAGATGGATTTCGGGAAGCTCGAGACGCAAACCGAGCGCATCGGCTATCCGGTGCTGCCGGTGGTGCAGCAGCTCGTCGCGCTGTGCCGCGACGGACTCGGCGAGTGGTGCCATTGGGGCGCGACCACGCAGGATGTCACCGACACCGCCATGGTGCTGCAGGTCCGTGAGGCGCTCACGCTCATCGCGGCGGACATCGACGCAATCGCTGACGCGCTCGCCGCGCTCGCGCGCAAGTACCGCGACACGCCGATGGCCGGCCGCAGCAACCTGCAGCAGGCGGTGCCGATCACCTTCGGCTACAAGATGGCGACCCTGCTCGCCGCATTCGAGCGGCACAAGCAGCGCCTGGCCGAGCTGCGCGCCCGCGTGCTGGTCGGCGAATTTGGCGGCGCGGCCGGCACGCTCGCTTCCCTCGGCGGCCGCGGCCTGGAGGTACAGGCCGAACTAATGAAGGAGTTGCACCTCGGCGTCCCTGCCATCGCCTGGCACACCGTGCGCGACACCATCGCCGAGACCGGCTGCTTCCTCGGTCTCGTCGCCGGCACCTGCGCCAAGCTCGCCCTCGACGTGAAGCTTATGATGCAGACCGAAGTGGAGGAGCTCTATGAGCCCTTTTATCCCGGCCGCGGTTCCTCCAGCACCATGCCGCAGAAGCGCAACCCGATCTCCTCGGTTTACATCACAGCGCTCAATGCCGTGGTGCGCCAGCAGGTGGCCGCGCTCCTTGACGCCATGGTCGAGGACCACGAACGCGCGACCGGCCCATGGGAAATCGAGTGGATCGTGTTGCCGGAAATCTTTTGTCTCGCCGCCGGCGCGCTGGCTCAGACGCTGTTCGTGCTCACCGGGTTGCAGGTCGACGAGAAGAAGATGCGCGCCAACCTTGATTTGACCAAGGGACTCATCGTCTCCGAGGCGGTGATGATGGGGTTGGGTCGGTATCTCGGCCGGCAATACGCGCACGACCTCGTTTACGACATCTGTCGCGAAGTCGTCGCCACCGGCCGGCCGCTGCTCGACTTGCTTGCCGAGAGCGAGGAAATTTCCAAACACCTCGACCGTACCGCGCTGGTGAAACTCTGCGATCCGGCGAATTATCTTGGCGAGGCCGGCGTCATGGTGGACCGGGTATTGGCAATGCGGAAAAGCTAGCGATGCGTCAGAAGTGCAATCGAGATTGGCCCTTTGGCCGAGATTTCGCGGTTGCCAGTCGGCATGCGATCATTTGACGAGCAGTTTTTCTTCCAATTCGTCGCGGCTTTGGCGTTCGACGAATTGGACAGCGAAGCCGCTTTTAAAGTGACGGACCACACGGCCCACAATGTTCCCGACGGCAAGGACGGTGCCGGGGCAAGGCGCGGGCAGTGGCTCAAAAATTTACGCAGGCTATTCGGTCATCCGCCGCAGCACCACGGCGAACAACAATGCGGCGGCCGCGATCACCGACAGCTTCAGCGCGCCGTCAAACAGCGTGAGCTTGAACAAGACCGGGGCGAAATAAGCTCCCAGCAGAGCCACGAGCTCTCCGCGCCGGAAACCATCGCGCAAAGCCTCGCCGAGCAACCAGGCCATCGGCACGGCCAGGATGACCAGATCGTATTCCAGCATGAAGGGCGAGCAGAACGGCACACAGGCCGCGATCGCGGCTCCCTCCGCCCGGCCTGACCGCGCTCCGGGCGGCCGCTGCTGCAGCGCGCGCACCAGCAGGAGCGCGGCCGTTACCGTGACCAACCCTTGCGCCGCATAGGCCAGCAGCAGCGGACCGCCATGCAGGCGGATCGCGCCGTATACGGTGATCCAATATTGCAGGTACAAAGGATTGGGCGGCTCCATCCAATCGCGCCGCATGTCGGCCAGGCTGGCAATGAACGCCGGCCAGATATCCATCCCGAACGCCAAGGTCGCCGCCGCCGCCAGAGCCATCACGGTCGCGGCCGCAGCAGCGAAGCACCGCCACCGTCCTGCCACCGCCAGCGCCAGCGGCACAATGATCCCGAGCTGCGGTTTATAGGCCAGACATCCCAAACACAGGCCCGCCAGCTCCGGCCGCCGGTCCAGCCACACCGCGGCGCCGCCGAGCAGCGCCGTGCTGAGGAATCCGTTCTGCCCGAACCCGGCATTGATCATCACCGCGGGATAGCCGAGGAACAGCAGCCACAGCCGTGCCCCCTCACGCGAATCCTTTGGCAGCAGGCCGCGCAACGCGGCGACGTAGCCGGCGCAACTCGTCGCCAGCCAGAGGCAGAGCGCGGGAAAGTAGCCCAGCAGCGCGAAGGCCGCGCACAGCAACAAAAAGAACGGCGGATAAAAGAATGCCAGATAGCCCCAGCCGGGATCGTGATGCAGCTCGAGTTGCAGCAGAAAGTGCGGTCCCTTTTGATAAGCCTCCGCGGCACTCCCTTCCAGCGCCAGCTTCCCGGCGGTCCAGAAGCTGACAAAATCGCCGCCGAGTTTGGAGACGCCGGGCGCCGATGCCTGCCACTGCACCCACAGCACGCAGAAGCTCAGGAACGCCACCAGCGCCAGCGCCTCCGCCAGGCGAAGCACATAGATAAGACGTGATGCCCCGCCGGACCCTGGCACCTTAAACGGTGACATGGTGTCGACGCGCAAGGGAGGGTGAAACGTCGACATGCGTGCCGGGATGATTGGTTCGGCACGCATCGTGCGGAGCTAGTTTTAACGTTGACTTAAAGGATTGCCCGGTCTCCGCCGGGATTACACGCCCCGCCAGCGGCGAAGGAAGCTCGTCGGTGTGCCACGTTCACGTGGCTCCACGATCACTATCGCCGGAGAGCAGCTGCTGCGGAACTTCGCCGAAGTCCCATCCTGGCGCCGCTTTCTGGCGATCAAAAATCCATACCAGATCGAAACGCGAGCCCGGCCATTTTTGCGGGCATGTCGTGCTGTTGCCGAGGATGCGGTTGGCGATCTCCGGTATCACCTCATGCTCCCACGCGATCAGCACCGGCCCCGCCGCCGCGGTCGACGCCTTGACAAGGTCAGCCTCGTCACCCTTCGCGAAACGAAGATCGAGCTTTAATTTTAGCGCCGTGGCCAGCTCCAGCACAGTGTGCTGCGGTCGCAGGCTCTTGCTGTGTTTGCCGACGCCCGAAGCAAAAATGGTGCTCGGTTGCGCCAACCGCTGGTCTGCGAACCTTCCGTCGCGTGGCGCGAAGAAGCGAACGAGTGCGCCGCTGCGCTGCCAGCCGCGCGCAATAAGCTCCTCGACGTCTGGCGTGCCGGCGGCGCTGACGCCCTTGACCGTGCCGTCGTCACTCGGTTTTTCGGCGTGGCGAATAATCATGATCTTGGTCGCTGACATGATCTGATCTCGGATCGCCACACTCGGGCATTCAGAAACCGCACTGCGCCCGCTTAGTTATGGGCTTTGGCATAATACTCCGCGTGGTTGTAAACGAAAACTCTTCGCGCGCGCAATAATTTTGTCGGTGAAGATGACCGGGAGGTATGCGCTCACTCCGCCGCGGCGGCCTTGGCGGCCGCCTGCTCGCGCGCGAATTTCTGCAGCGCCTGCAGATCGGGTTTGCCCGAACCGAGCAGTGGCAGCTTGTCGAGCACGATGACTTCCGCCGGGTTCATTAGTTCGGAGGCGTGCTTGCTGCGCGCATAGGCCTGGAAGTCGGCACGCGTCGCGCCGTGCTTGTCGGTGACGAGAATGAGCCGCTCGCCCTTGCGGTCGTCGGGGAGCGCCGCCACCGCGGAGATGGCGTTCGGCCACAGCTCGGCGGCGAGCATCTCGACGGCGGCGAGCGAGATCATTTCGCCGCCGACTTTGGCGAAGCGCTTGGCGCGGCCCTTGATGGCGATGTAGCCCTGCTCGTCGATCGCGACGATATCGCCGGTGTCGTACCAGCCCTCCGGCGGCTTTTCGAGCACACCGGGATGCTCCGCGCGCAGGTAGCCAAGCATCACATTCGGTCCCTTGACCCAGAGCCGCCCGCCGTCCTCGACGCCCTCAACTTTTTCGAGGCGCGCCGCCATGCCCGGCAGCAGCCGGCCGACGGTGCCGAACTTGTTGAACATCGGCGTGTTGAGCGCCAGCACCGGCGAGGTCTCGGTCACGCCGTAGCCTTCGAGAATGCGCATGCCGAACTTTTCCAGATAAATACGGCGCGTTGCTTCCTTGATCGGCTCGGCGCCGGCCACGATATAGCGCAGCGAGCGGAAATCGTAGGCGTTGGCCATGCGCGCGTAGCCGGCAAGGAACGTATCGGTGCCGAACATGTAGGTGGCGCAGATGCCGTAAACCAATTCCGGCACGGTGCGATAATGCAGCGGCGATGGATAGAGGAAGGTCGGCACGCCGGAAATGAGCGGCAGTACAATGCCGCCCATGAAGCCGAAGGAGTGGAACGCCGGCAGCGCCATGAACAGCCGATCGTCGCGGCCGAAATCGATGCGGGCCTCGGCCTGCGCCACATTCGACAGAATGTTGCGGTGGGAGAGAACGACGCCCTTGGGCGTTCCTTCCGTTCCCGATGTGAACAGGATCACGGCCCAATCGTCAGGCTGGCGCGCAACCAGCGGCTTTGTTGCCCGCAGCGCGCCGGATAGCTTGTCGGAGAACGTCACTTCCTTGCGAATGTCTTCCAGATAGACAATGCGCACCTGCTTCTCGATCGCGGCGATAAGCTTCTCGAGACGCGCCTTTTCCACGAAGGCGTGCGCGGTGAGGATGGTGTCGACCTGCGCCGCGCGGCAGGCGCCGAGCACGTTGGCGGCGCCGGAGGTGAAGTTGATCATGGCGGGGACACGTCCGCCGGACATCAGCGCCAGCACGGTCACGGCTGCGCCGTTGGACGTCGGCAGCATGACGCCGATGGCGCGCCCCTCGGGCGCCAACGGCATCAGCTTGGCGCCCAGAATTCTGGTCGCTTGCAGGAGCCGCTTGTAGGTCAGCCGGCCGCTGGTCGGGTCCTCGACCGCCGGCCACTTGCCGCCGTGGTCATGCGCCGCCTCGATGACGGCTTCGATGACGGTGCGGTCGGTCCGCGCGGTGCGGAACATCAGGTTCGACATCACGTCGTAAAGCGCGGCGCCGGCGGCCTGACGCCGCTTCCGTCCCTTCAGCGCCGGATCGACGTTCATCTTCACCGGTTCGAGTATCGTGACCTTGATCTTCGGGAACAGCCGGCGGCGCACCTGCGTGTCTTTCAAGCGGCTGAAGATTGTCTTCTCCGGCCCTTCGATGCGCACCGGAACCACCATCGCATCGGACTTGTCGGCGATCATCGCGGCGCCGTCGTAGATTTTCATCAGGCTCCCGGTCAGCGTGATGCGACCCTCGGGAAAGATCACCAGCATGTTGCCTTCGCGCACGGCGTTGATGATGGTGCGCAGCGCCATCGGCTTGAGCGGATCGAGCGCCATCGTCCGCACGAACGGCAGGAACGGCTGGATCCACCATTGCTTCGAGATGCCGATGTCGACGGCAAAGACCGGGCGCTTCGGCAACAGCGACACCGCGATCGGCGCGTCGAGGAAGCTCACATGGTTCATCGCGATGATGGCGTTGTCGCCGGCCTTGGCGATGTTCTCCAGGCCCTCGACCTCCAGCCGGTAGAAGGTGCGGAAGACGATCGACAGCAAATCGTTCAGCCAATTCGTCGGCATGGTGCGGCCGATGAGGACGGCGGCGACGAGGTTGGCGATGCCGATGAGCGCGAACAGCAGCGGCGCGCCCAGACCGAGCTTTTGCAGCACCGCAAGAATGATCGCGCCAACCACCATGAAGGCGGCATTGAGCACATTGACGGCGGCGACGACGCGGGCGCGCTGATCGGCGCTGGCCCAGGCCTGCACCGCGCTGAACGTCGGCACGATGAACAGGCCGCCGGCGATCGCAAGCCCGGCGAGATCGATGGCGATGTGAAGGCTGTGCGGCGACCCAAAGTAATCGGCAAAGCCGACCGGGCTTGCGGGATGGACGAGGACCGACGCCGTCCAGCCGAGATCGAGCGAGAATAGCCCCAGCAGCACGCCGGCAACCAGCGTCGGCAGCAGAATGATGCGCCCATGCGCCAGCCAGGCGGCAAGGCCGGAGCCGATCGCGACCGCAACCGAGAAGATGGTGAGAAAGAGCGTAACCACGCCCTCGGTGCCGCCGATGTGAAACGTGACCAGCGGCGGCAGCAGCGACAAAACCAGCGCGCCAACCAGCCAGAACCAGCTTGTCACCAGCGCGCCCCACCACAACCGCGGCTCCGCGCGCACGTATTTGATGAGCGCCCCGGTGGAAGCGAAGATGTTGCGCCTCACTATAAGGTGGGGCGCGCCTTCCCCGGTTGGCGGGATGTAACGGCTGGCGATCCAGCTGGCGACCGACGACACCATCATCAGCCATGCGAAGTGGATCGGGTCGCCGCCGTCCTTCGCGGCCAGTCCGGCGACGATAGTGCCGAGCAGGATGGCGAGGAATGTGCCGCCTTCGACCAGCGCATTGCCGGATGGCAGCTCGGCGCGCTTAAGATGGTCCGGCAGGATGCCGTATTTGATCGGCCCGAACAGCGAAGCAATCGTGCCGTACAGGCCGACGGCGACGAACAGCAGCACGATCGAGTGCACGGCGAAACCGGCAACCGCAACGGCGGCGACGAAGATTTCCGCAAACTTCAGCCTCCGCGCTACCAAGGCCTTGTCGTAGCGGTCGGCGAGTTCGCCGCCGAGCCCGGAGAGAAAGAAGAACGGCGCGATCAGCGTGGCACCGGCCAGCGTGATCAAGACGCCGGAGTTGGCGCCCCCGATCTGGAACAGTATGAGGAAGACCAGCGCCGTCTTGAGAAAATTGTCGCCGAATGCCGAGAAGAACTGGCACCAGAACAGAGGTGCGAAACGGCGCGTCGTCATCAGGGACGTGGACATGGCTCTCCCGCCGTTGGCTTCCGGATCGGCGCTTGCTCCCGACTGAGTTTAAACGCCGGCGCGAGTCTTGGCGACCGAGTCTTGCCTGCCGGATTTGATAACCTCGCCAAGCGCTGGGTATCGCGCAAACTCCATAATTTAATCAATAGGTTAATGCCAGGAGGGGATCCGAGTCATCCTTGAGCTGGACGCCCGATAGGCCGCGCGTGCGCATGGCGCGCAGCAGATGGGCGAGTTTGAAGCTTGCGGCCCCATAATCGACGCCTTGCGGCCGAATATTGGAAATGCAGTTCCGCTCCGCATCGTTCGTCTGGGCGTGCGGCCGAAAAGTCAGATACGCGCCCATGCTGTCGGGCGCCGAGAGTCCAGGGCGCTCGCCAATCAGCACCGCGACGCTTGTCGCGCCCAGCGCCATAGCAATGGCATCGCCGATAGCGACGCGGCCGTGGCGGACGATGACTACCGGCGCCAACGTCCAACCTTCGGCACGCAGCGCCGCCACTGCAGGGGCCAAGACCGATTGCGCGTGCCGCGCAACGGCGTGCGCCGACAATCCGTCGGCAACCACGAACGCGACATCATAATCGCCTTTGTGCGCCGCCAGCGCGGCATCGGCGTCGGCTGCCAGACGTCGGCCGAGATCCGGGCGCTTGAGATAAGTCTGCCGATCTTCAGCCGCGCTCGCGACCGAGATCACCGGACAGCCAAGCCCGGCCAATTCGGCGGCAAGCCGCGCTTCATCGAGCGGCTCGAGCACGGCATCGCGTGCCCGGGCATGCGCAAGCTGGAAATCGAGGAGCGGCTCGGTCGCCAGCGACGCACCGGCGCGTTTGAGCCCGATGCGTGCCGCAGTGAGCCGGCGCAGACCGCTCCAGAATTCCTCTTCACGCTCCATGAGCCCTTCCGACATTTAGTTCGACCGGTTCCGCATCATGCATGTTTTTTACGTATGATCTTTTCCGAAAACCGGTTCCCACTTTTCGTGATCACGCGTGAGCAGCGCACGGAAGCGGGCCGGCAGATTGCGCGGGCGAATGCGATCGGCAGCGTCGATCAGGCCTTGTCGGGCGAGCCACGCTTCGAATTCCGGCGCCGGACGGCGGCCGAACAAATCGCGCATGGCGAGTGCGTCATGGAACGAGGTGCTCTGATAACCGAGCATGATGTCATCGGCGCCGGGCACGCCCATGACGAAGTTTACGCCCGCCGCGACCAGCAGCGCCAACAAGGCATCGGCGTCGTCCTGGTCGGCGTCCGCGTGGTTGGTGTAGCAAACATCGACGCCCATCGGCACGCCCATGAGCTTGGCGCAGAAATGATCCTCCAGCCCCGCGCGCATGATTTGTTTGCCGTTGAACAGATATTCCGGACCGATGAAACCGACCACGCTGTTGACCAGCAGCGGCTTGAATGCCCGCGCCACCGCATAGCTGCGCGCCTCGAGCGTCTGCTGGTCGGCGCCATGATGCGCGTTGGCGGACAGCGCGCTCCCCTGCCCAGTTTCGAAATACATCACGTTGTCGCCGATGCTGCCGCGGCGGAGCGACAGCGCGGCGGCGCGCGCCTCCCTAAGCAGGGCAAGCTCGATGCCGAAGCTCTTGTTGGCGGCTTCCGTCCCGGCGATCGACTGGAACACAAGATCGACCGGCGCGCCCTTCGTGATCAGATCGAGCGTGGTCGTGACATGCGCCAACACACAGCTTTGGGTCGGGATGTCGAGTTTGGCGCGAAACTCATCGAGCATCGCAAGGAGCGTGTAGGCGCCGTCCGGGCGGTCGGTCGCCGGATTGATGCCGATGACGGCGTCGCCGGCGCCGAGAAGAAGCCCATCGAGAATGCTGGCGGCGATGCCGCGCGGATCGTCGGTGGGATGATTGGGCTGCAGCCGCACTGACAGGCAGCCCGGCAAGCCAAGCGTGTTGCGGAACGCCGTCACCACGCTGCACTTCGCCGCGATGACGATGAGATCCTGCAAGCGGCTGATTTTGCTCACGGCAGCCGCCATCTCCGGCGTAATGCCGGGCGCTAGTGCAGACAGCACCGCCGTGGTCGTTTCGTCCGCCAACAGCCAGTCGCGAAAGCCGCCGACGGTCAGATGCGAAACCGGCGCGAAGGCGGCACCATCATGCGTGTCGATGATGAGCCGGGTGACTTCATCGCTCTCGTAGGGAACGACGGTCTCGTTGAGGAACGTGACCAGCGGCAAGTCGACGAGCGTATATTGCGCGGCAACGCGTTCCTCGCCGCTCTCGGCGGCGACGCCGGCGAGCTGGTCGCCGCCGCGCAGCGGCGAGGCTTTGGCCAACAGCGTCTTGAGATCGGGGAACGTATAGCGCCGTGATCCGATTGTTGCGGCGTACATCGCAAAAGCCCACGAACTGAACGATCACAATTATATGCCATCGCCCGTTTATCGCAGCACGGATTCATAGCGTCGCTGGTTACTCGGCATTCGAGCGAGCGGCGCAGCGCTAACTTTATTTAGCGGCGACCTGAGCCTCGGTTGCTCGTGACATTCGCCGCCGAAGTCGTGCGGCCGGCATCGAGCGGGCTGATGTGCACCGCCCTCTTGCCGCTGAACACTTTTTGGCCTCGAGCACCACTCTGCCCTTCGGTGCATTCATGGTATCTTCCAGGTTGTACGGAAAACACCATGGCGAAAGAATTGAAGACCAAGCCCCGACCGCACTTAATGCTCTTATACAAGCTGCCGCCGCAGCCCTTGCAGCCATCAACAGGGCGCTCGATGCACCGATTGAACAACAGCCTATTCGCGACAAGCTCATGTGCTTGATGGCAACTCACGTCCAATCGACCTTGAACTCCTTCATCGTGAAAGAAGGAGTGGGGCAGTTGGGCTTGCAAGATCGACTGTACTACATGGCAATCGTTGCAACGGTGAGTAGTTTCGCAGACGTAGCGATGCGGCAGTCGCCTGCACTGGACCGAACATCTATACTGCAATCCCAAAAAAACACATTGTTATCGCTTCACCACCATCTGCTTGCATTCGATACGGAACTCGCCAGACTGTTTGCGAACGATAGTGGGACAAGACCCGCAGAGGCGCCCGAGATTCGCAATCGAGTGCGATCTCTGTGATGCGGTGAGGTGTGCACTATCATCAGTCCCCTGGGATTATCGACGGTTGACTCGCCGACGTCGCGCCGCCACCCTTACCGCTACGCCGGACCGGTTCTTGCCCGGGCCCAAGTCGAGGTCGATTGCCTCAGCCTCTCTTCCTTCCGAAACGCCGCGGGCCGGTGTCGGTGACGCCGAGATGGCTTTCCAGAGCGGCGCGATCGTTCAACAGGACGGCGCTTTCGGCGGCATGCACGACGGCGCCGCGCTCGATAATGACGGCGTAATCGGTGACGCCGAGAATCTTTTTCGCGTTCTGCTCGACCAGAATGGCCGACATGCCCTCGTCGCGGATAATGCTGCGCAGGGCCCGCAGCAACTCCTCGACGATGATCGGCGCCAGCCCCTCCAGCGGCTCGTCCAGCAGCATGACGCGCGGATTGAGCACCAGCGCGCGCCCGACCGCGAGCATCTGCTGCTCGCCGCCGGAGAGTTGATTGCCGAGATTTTGCCGCCGCTCGCCGAGCCGCGGAAACAGCGCGTAGACCTTGTCGGTGGTCCAGCGGCCGGGCTGCGCTACCGCGGTCAGATTTTCATGCACGGTGAGCGATTTGAAGATGTTGCGCTCCTGCGGCACCCAGCCGATGCCGGCGTGCGCGCGTTGATCGGGACGCAGCCGCGTGAGATCGACGCCGTCGAGCACGATCGCGCCGGAGAAATAGCGGGTGACGCCGACGATGGTGTTGATCAGCGTGGTCTTGCCCATGCCGTTGCGGCCGAGCAAGGCCAATGCCTGACCTTCGGCGAGCGACAGCGAGATGCCCGAGAGGACGACAGCCTCACCGTAGCCGGCGGAGAGATGATCGATGCGCAGAAGCTCAGGCATCGAGCTCCTCGCCGAGATAAACCGCCTTGACCCGGGGATCGCGCGCCACGTCCTCGGGGGCGCCATCGACGAGCAGTCCGCCGTTGACCAGAACGGAGATGCGATCGGCGAACGAGAACACCAGGTCCATGTCATGCTCGATCAACAGCACTGTGACCTCTTCGGGCAGCGCGGCGATGGTCGCGAGAAGCTCGTGACGTTCCGCCTCCGGCACGCCGGCCGCCGGCTCATCGAGCAACAGCACCTGCGGCCGGCAGGCGAAGGCCAGCGCGATCTCCAGCAGGCGCTGCTTGCCGTACGGCAGGATCGCCGTGCGCTCATGCATGAAGTCGGCGAGGCGAAACCGCTCGACGATATCGACGATCTCCTCGGTGACGACAGCCTTGCTGCCGACGAGGCGCCACCAGTCGCTGCCCAAGCCGAGCCGTTCGGAGACGGCGAGGCCTATGGTCTCCAATGGCGTGAGGTCGAGGAACAGCTGATTGATCTGGAAGGTGCGCGCCATGCCGAGCCGGACGCGCTGGTGCGGAGCAAGCGCGGTGATGTCGCGGCCGCCGAGCATGATGCTGCCGGCAGTCGGGCGCAGAACCCCGGTCAGCAGGTTGATGATGGTGGTCTTGCCGGCACCGTTCGGTCCGATCAAAGCGTGGCGCGCGCCCTTCTCGACCGCGAGCGAGACGTCGTGGGTTGCCACGATACCGCCGAACCGCTTTTCCAACCCGATGGTTTCGAGAATCGCCATCGCTTTATTGTCCGTCCGGACCGGCACCGCCGACCGTGGCGGGGCGCGCCACTGCGCGGGCGCCGAGCCGGGCGAGGGAGGCGCGGACGGCTGCGGTCCATTCCTCAACCCGCTCGCGGCCGACCAGCACGATCACGACCAGCACGAATCCGATCCAGAACTGCCAGTATTGCGGCGTGAGGCTGGCGAGCCAGTCCTGCAGAAATTTATAAATCACCGCGCCGATCAGGCCGCCATAGAGATAGCCGGTGCCGCCGATGATGAGGACGAGGAGGAGATCGGCCGAGCGCTCCAGCGAGAGAACATCGAGCGAGCAGAACGCCGTGGTCTGGGTGAGCAGCCCGCCGGCAATGCCGGCGATACCGGCGGAAATCGTGTAGATCGCCACCAGCCGGCGATTGACCGGAATGCCGATCGCGGACGCACGCAGCGTGTTGCCCTTCAGCGAGCGCAGCGACAGGCCGAACGGCGAATACACGATACGCCGTGCGATCAGGAAGCAGATGAACAGCACAATGAGGCAATAGACGTAGCCGGTATGGCCAAACATATCGAACCGGAACAGGCCGAAAATCGGAGCGATGGTGACGCCCTGGAGGCCGTCGGCACCGCCGGTAATATTGGAAAAGCGGTTGGCCAGCTCGCCCAGCATCAGCGCGATGCCGAGCGTCACCATGAGCCGGGTCAAATCCGAGCCGCGCAGAACCAGAAAGCTGGTGACAAAGCCGAGCACCGCCGCAACCAGGCCGGAAAGAACGAGCGCGATGACCGGCTCGTTGACGATACCGTATTTGGCGATCAGACCGGCGAAATACCCGGCAAAGCCGAAGAACGCGGCCTGGCCGAGCGAGATGATGCCGGCATAACCGAGGATCAGGTCGAGCGACAGCGCAAACAACGCCAGTATCGCCGTCTCGGTCAGGATCAGATGCTTGCCCGGGAACAGCCAGATGGTGGCGAAAGCGAACACCCAGAAAGCGATCTCCAGCGGCGACCAGCGGGCGCGGCGCGCCAGATAGGCCGAGACGTCGGCGGCGACGGGCGTCATCGCGCTCACCGCGCCGTGCTGCGGGCGAACAGGCCCTGGGGCCGCCAGATCAGGACCACGATCATGATCGTATAGATGACGAAGGCGCCGAGTTTCGGCACGTAGTACTTGCCGGCGACGTCGGCGATGCCGAGCAGGATCGAGGCAAGGAACGGCCCGGTGATGCTCGAGGTGCCGCCGACCGTCACCACGATCAGAAAGTAGATCATGTATTTGAGCGGGAAGGTCGGATCGAGGCCGAGAATTTCGGCGCCGAGCGCGCCGCCCAGTCCGGCGAGCCCGGAGCCAAATGCAAAGGTGACGGCAAAGACCGCGCCGACATTGATGCCGAGCCCGCGCGCCACACGCCGATCGTCGACCGCCGCGCGCAACCGGCTGCCAAAGCGCGTCCTCGTGATCATCAGCTGCAGCGCGACCGTGAGCAACCCGCAGATCAGGATGATGAGCAAACGATATTTGCTCATGCCGATGCCAAACACGATGAGCTGGCCTTGCAGGACAGCGGGGATAAGGACGAATTGCTGCGAGGAGCCCATCACGTAGTCGACGGCCGCGACCGACATGAAGACGAGACCGATGGTGAACAGCACCTGGTCGAGGTGGCTCCGGGCGTAAACATGCACATAGAGCGTACGCTCAAGCAGGCCGCCGATCGCGGCCGTCACCAGAAACGCGAGCGGCAGACCGAGCGCGAACGGCACGCCCAGCCGATTGACCAGGATGACGCTGCAATAGCCGCCGGCCATCGCGAACGCACCGTGGGCGAGATTGATGAAATTCATCAGGCCCAGCGTGACGGAAAGGCCGCAGGCCAGCACGAACAGCAGCATGCCGTAGGCTATTCCGTCGAACAGGATGGTCAGCATGATCGGCCGCGCGCCCCCAAGTCATTCCGGAAGCCGCAGAGCGGCTGTCCGGAATCCATAACCACCGCCATCGACATTATTGCATAGTTTGGGGTTATGGATTCCGGGATCGCGGACTAAAGCCCGCGCCCCGGAATGACGAGCTTAGCGCCTAAAGTAACGGAGTGTCCGCCTACTTCTGCGCCGCGGCCTTGACCGGATCCTTCACCGCCGGGAAGGTGGCGAACTCGACATTGTAGAGTTGGCCGTTTTTCTTCTCGACCTTGCGGATGTAAACGTTTTGAACGATGTCGCGCGTCTGCGGGTCGATCGAGATCGGGCCGCGGGGGCTCTCCCAGGCCATGCCCTTGATGGCCCCGATCAGCGAGTCGCCGTCGGTCTTGCCGCCGGTTTTCTTCAGCGCTTCGTAGATCAGGTGCATGCCGTCGTAACCGCCCACCGCCATGAAGTTCGGCCGCATGCCGGCGTTGGCCTTTTCAAACGCGGCGACGAACGCCTTGTTGGTCGGCGAATCATGATCGGCAGAGTAAATATGCGCCGTCACGGTGCCGATCACGTGGTCGCCCATGCTGTTGAGCTGGTCGTCATCCATCACGTCGCCAGGGCCGATGATCTTGATGCCGGCCTTGTCGAGGCCGCGTTCGACAAACTGCTTGACGAAGGTGCCGCCTTGCCCGGAAGGAACAAACACAAAGATTGCATCGGGCTTTTGGTCGGCGGCGCGCTGCAGGAACGGCGCGAAGTCGGGATTGGCGAGCGGGAAGCGGATCGATTCGAGAATGTCTCCGCCCTTCTTCTTGAATTCGGCGACGAAGGATTTTTCGGCGTCGACGCCCGGCGCATAGTCCGAGATCATCGTGACCACTTTCTTGATCCCGTTTTCCGCGGCCCAGTCGGCCATCGGCACGGTCGATTGCGCCAGCGTGAAGCTGGTGCGCGCGATGTAGGGTGATCTCTCGGTGATGATCGAGGTGCCGGCGGCGGTGACGATCTCGGGGGTCTTCGATTCCGCCGACAGCGGGGCGACCGAAAGCGCGGCCGGCGTGACGCCGAAGCCGGCCAGGAAATTCACCTTGTCGTTGACGATCAACTCCTGCGCGATGCGCTTGGTATTGTCGGGAACCGCGGCGTCGTCTCTGATGATGAGTTCGATCTTCTTGCCGGCGACCATGTCGCCGTGCTGCGCCATGTAGAGCTTGATCGCCGCGGCTTCTTGCTTGCCGGTTGATTGTTGCTGTCCCGTCATCGGCAGGATGAAGCCGATCTTGACCGTATCTTCAGCAAACGCGCTGTGAGCCCCTGACAGGCTCAGCGCGGTAAGCGCCGCAAGAATAAGAGAGCTGCGCACCATAATACTCCTCCCCGAAAAATTAGCTGATTTTGGGCACCAGCCTGTGGGCATAGCCATACCGGCAGGCCCTTGTCCAGATCGCAGGTTGTCCCATCATTAACGTCCCGTCCCGCTTTTTGGCTCGACCCCAGCCGATTACCTGGCGAAAGCTTTCAAAGCGTCCACTGACGCGCAGTCTTTGAAGCTGCAAAGCGGCGGAATGCCGGCACGCCACCCCATGCACTCAAAAAGAGAGAGGCCCTGGCTGATGCCAGGGCCCCTCGACGGCGGGCAGTGCCGGGTTTCCGCCCAACCGTCGTTCGTACGGATCTTTAGTAGAGCGCGACCTTAGTTCAGAAAACCGGTTCTCTACTGGATCGCCTCCCCGTGCAGGGCGACGTCGAGACCTTCGCGCTCGACGTCCTCGCTCACCCGCAGGCCGATCACCATGTCGACGACCTTAAGGATGATCAGGGTGACGATCACGTCGTAGACAAAGACCGTGCCGACGCCGACGATCTGGGTGAGCACCTGGCCGGGATTGCCCTCGATGAGACCGGCAGTGCCGCCATAGGCTGCCACCGCGAACACGCCGGTGAGGATGGCTCCCGATGCTCCGCCGACCGCATGCACGCCGAACGCATCGAGCGCATCATCATAGCCGAAGAAGTGCTTGAGGCCGGTGCAACCCCAGTAGCAGATGATGCCACCCGCGATGCCGATGCAGAACGATCCCACCGGGCCGACAAAGCCCGATGCCGGCGTGATGGCGACGAGTCCGGCCACTGCGCCTGAACAGATGCCGATGACCGTCGGCTTGCCGCGCATCAGCCACTCGACGACCATCCAGGTGAAGCCGGCGGTCGCGGTAGCGATGTGCGTGACCAGCATCGCCATGCCGGCCTGCATGCCGGCGCTCACCGCAGAGCCGGCATTGAAGCCGAACCAGCCGACCCACAGCAGCGAGGCGCCGATCATGGTCAGCACCATGTTGTGCGGCGGCGCAGTGTCTTTGCGCTTGCCGAGCATAAGGGCTGCCATCAAGCCGGCGGCGCCGGAATTGACGTGCACCACGGTGCCGCCGGCGAAGTCGAGGACGTGGAATTTCGCGTCCGGATTGGCGCTGTTGAAGATGCCGTCCGGTCCCCACACCCAATGCGCGACCGGCGAATAGACGAAGATCGCCCACAGCCCGATGAACCAGAGCATGGCCGAGAACTTCATCCGCTCCGCGAACGATCCCGCGATCAGCGCCGCGGTGATGATCGCGAAGGTCAACTGGAACATCGAATAGACGGACTCAGGGATGGTCGGCGCCAGCGGGTTGGGAGTGCCGATGTTCAGGCCAACGCCGGCGCTGTTGAAGGTGTTGCTGATCATCCCCTGCAGGAAGGCGCGATCGAGCCCGCCGATGAAGGGGGTTCCGGCGCGGAACGCCAGGCTATAGGTGAAGATCAGCCAGAGAATACTGACCAGGCAGGTAATGGCGAAGCTCGTCATCACCGTATCGCCGACGTTCTTCTTGCGAACCATGCCGCCGTAAAACAGCGCCAGACCCGGAATGGTCATCATCAGCACGATGGCCATCGAGGTGAGCATCCAGGCGGTATCGCCGGAATTGGGGGTGCAGTTCTCCAGCACCGGGGGATTGGCGGTACCGTCGCAGGCCGGCGGCGCGGCCGGGGCCGGCGCCGCTGCGGCTGGTGCTGCGGCTGCCGGAGCGTCTTCCGCGTAGGATGCATGCCAGGTCGGCAGGCTCATCACGATGGCGAGGAGAATTGCTCCGGCGAGAGCGAGCAGGCCCGCACCAAAAATCTTCTTCGATTTCATGTCTTCACTCCTGTCCGTGGAATCGGGGTGCGGGATTGCTAAAGGGCGGCCGCGTCGGTCTCGCCGGTGCGGATGCGAACCGCGTGGTCGAGGCCGAACACGAAGATCTTGCCGTCGCCGATCTGTCCGGTCTTCGCCGCGGCGCTGATGGTCTCGATGACCTTGTCCACTTGATTGGCCGCGCAGGCGATCTCGAGCTTGATCTTCGGCAGGAAGCTCACCGCGTATTCGGCGCCGCGATAGATTTCGGTGTGCCCCTTCTGGCGGCCATAGCCCTTCACCTCGGTAACGGTCAGCCCCTGGATGCCGATTTTTGTCAGCGCGTCGCGGACCTCGTCGAGCTTGAATGGCTTGATGATGGCCATGACAATTTTCATTGGTTCAATCTCCCCGCCGCCCTCTGCGTATTCGTCGGGACGGACTCAAAGCTTACGGTAACCGCGCTGGAATTTGCCCCCCGACGCGGCATGGCGGCATGGACGCAATCAAGGGCCGTGCCAGTTCATGGACTCGGGCTTAATGCCTTGGTAATCAACGATGATTCGCTCTCGGGCTCGATTCATAGCCAAAACATTGTTGGCCGCGGACAAGATGTTCGCCTAGCTATGCCTAAAAAATAGGCGAATTGCTATGCATTCTGTTTGGGGGATTGTGACTAACCGTCCGCTTCCGGAAAAGGCGCCTAGCCAGGTCCGGCTGGCGCCTGCGCGTCACAACGCATCGACGTCCGTCTCGCCCGTTCGGATCCGCACGGCCTGATCGATCGGCGTGACGAAGATCTTGCCGTCGCCGATCTGCCCGGTCTTGGCGGCAACGCCGATCGCTTCGACGATCTTGTCGACCTGCTCCGCCTCGACCGCAATCTCGATGCGGATTTTCGGCATGAAGTTCACGACATATTCGGCACCGCGATAGATCTCGGTGTGGCCTTTCTGCCGGCCGTAGCCCTTGACCTCCGTGATGGTCATGCCGTGGACGCCGATGGCGAGGAGCGCGTCGCGAACCTCTTCGAGCTTGAACGGCTTGATGATGGCGGTGACGAGCTTCATGAGCAGACTCGGTGCGAGGGGTTAAGTGCGCACCATATCGGCATTGCCGCCGAGAATTAAGTCACTTGTTGTCGAAATCGCGCGGCCGCGGCTCGATCTCGCCTTAAGATTTTGCCGACCGGCGCTGCCGCAGCAGTCCCTCCTGCACGACCGAGGCGACCAATGCGCCGTCGCTCTTGAAAATCAAGCCGCGGGCGAAGCCGCGAGAGCCGCCAAGATTCGGGCTGTCCTGGGCGTAGAGCAGCCATTCGTCGGCGCGGAACGGGCGGTGGAACCACAGCGCATGATCGAGGCTCGCCGCCATAATGTCTTCGTTGAAGACGGTCTTGCCAATCGGCACGAGCGCGGTATCGAGCAAGGTCATGTCCGAGGCATAAGCCAGCACGCATTGATGGATCGCCGGCTCATCCGGCAGACGTCCGGTCGCGCGAATCCAGATGTGAAAGCGGTCGCCCTCGAGCTTCTCGCCGAGATAGCGGCCATACTCCACCGGCCGCAGTTCGATCGGCCGCTCACGCTCGTAATAGCGGCGCACCGGATCGGGCATCAGCGGCAGCAGGCGACTGCGAACGTCGGCTTCGCTGGGCAGCGCCTCCGGCTTCGGCACCTCGGGCATTTGGAACTGATGCGTCAAACCGCCTTCCTCAACGTGGAACGACACCTCCATGGAAAAGATTGCGTGGCCGTGTTGAATTGCGATCACGCGCCGCGTGGTGAAGCTCTTGCCGTCACGAATGCGGTCAACCTCGTAGATGATCGGTATCTTGGGATCGCCGCCGAGCAGGAAATAGGCGTGCAGCGAATGGGGCGGCCGCAGCCCCACATCCTCGACGGTGCGGCAGGCCGCCACCAGGGCTTGGCCAATGACCTGCCCGCCGAACACCCGCTGCCAGCGCGATTGCGGCGAGCGGCCGCGGAACAGGTTCACTTCGAGCTGCTCGAGATCGAGGATCGCGAGAACGTCCTGAAGAGCGGCGGACATGCATAAGTTCCAATCTATGTCCCGGGGGAAACACGGCCGCGTGGACCGTGACGACGAATTCGCGCGGTCGCCGACCGATGCTATGCTGCCGGCTCGCCGCGGTCCAGAAACAGGCTTACCAGTACAGACTTGCGCACCATGAACCGTTCGGACAAGCAAATCGACGTGCTGATCGCGGGCGGCGGCTTCGCCGGGCTCACCCTTTCGATCGCGCTGCGTGCGACACTCGGGCCGCAATTCGCCGTCGCGGTCGCGGACCCGATGCTTGGCAAAAGCCATGCCGAAGACGAGCGCGCCTCCGCCATCGTTGCGGCCGCGCGCCGGCTGTTCGAGACGCTCGGCATTTGGCAGAGCGTAGCCGCGGAGGCGCAGCCGATCCTCGACATGGTCGTCACCGACAGCCGGCTCGGCGACGCGATGCGCCCGGTGTTTCTGACCTTCGCCGGCGAAATCGAGCCGGGCGAACCGTTCGCCCATATGATCGAGAACCGCGTCATCATCGCCGCACTCGAAGCGAAAGCGCGAGACGTCGGCGTTGAACTGCGCAAAACGGCCATCGCGAGCTTTTCTTACCCTACTCTGGAGGGGGAAGGTCGGCCGCCGTCAGGCGGACGTCGTGGCGTGAACGCGGCTGAGGGCGCAGCGCATCACATCGAAGCCGAGTTGGCGGACGGCGGCACGATCTCGGCGCGCCTTTTGGTTGCCGCGGATGGTGCGCGCTCGTCGATCCGGGAACGCGCCAACATTGCCGTCCACGGCTGGAACTACGGTCAATCGGCCATCGTGACCAATGTCGGCCACGAACGCGAACACGAAGGCCGCGCCATCGAGCACTTTCTCCCTGCGGGACCGTTTGCGATTCTTCCGCTCAAGGGGCGCCGCTCCTCAATTGTGTGGACGGAGGCTACCGACGAAGCCGAGCGCATCGTGGCGTTACCCGACGACGCGTTCCATGCCGAGCTCGAACAGCGTTTCAAGCTGCATCTCGGCGAGATCACCACGGTCGGCGCCCGTCGCGTTCATCCGCTGGGCTTCTTTGTCGCGCGCGCGTTCATCGCCGAGCGCCTCGCGCTCATTGGCGACGCCGCCCATCTCATTCATCCGATTGCGGGACAGGGGCTTAATATGGGGCTCAAGGACGTCGCCGCGCTCGCCGAGGTCATTGTCGATGCCGCGCGGCTCGGCCTCGATCCGGGCGACGCGAGCGTGCTCGAGCGCTATCAGCGCTGGCGGCGTTTCGATACCATGACCATGGGCTTCGCGACCGACGGGCTCAATCGCCTGTTCTCCAATCGCTCGGCCGCCTTGCGCCTGGTGCGCGATGTAGGCCTCGGCTTGGTCGACCGCGCGCCCCAGCTCAAGCACTTGTTTATGCGTGAAGCAGCAGGCTTGGTCGGTGACGTACCGAAATTGCTGCGCGGTAAGATATTGTAATCATTGGAGTTTCCTAAAAATCGCGCGCCGCGCGCGGAAGCCGATCGGGAAAAATGCTGCGCAGTAAGGCCTTGTGATGACTGGAGTTTCCCCTGAATGGGCCATTGAATTATCGCGGATATATTGCAGCATGCCATTCGATCATATTGCAGTCATCGGAGCCGGCGCCTGGGGCAGCGCGCTGGCGCTGACGTGCGCCCGCGCCGGCCGCAAAGTCACCCTGTGGGAGCCGGATCCAGCGACCGCCGCCCAGCTGGCGAAAAGCCGTGAAAGCCGGTTTCTGCCTGGTGTCCGGATCGACGATGTCATCGCGCTCGCAACCGACCTCGCCGATGCGGCGCGGGCGTCGGCGATCCTTCTGGTGGTGCCGGCCCAGGCGGTGCGCCCAGTGGCCAAGGCGCTGGCGCCATTGATCGCGCCCGGCACGCCGGTGATCGTCTGCGCCAAAGGCATCGAGCGCGAGACCAAGAAATTCATGAATGAGGTGATCGCCGAATGCGTGCCGAGCGCGGTGCCGGCGATCTTGTCCGGGCCGAGCTTTGCCGCCGACGTGGCGCGCGGGATGCCGACGGCGGTTACGCTGGCATCGGGCGACGACAACCTCGCCCGCGGCCTTGCGCACGCGATCGGTTCGGCGAGCTTTCGACCCTACCATTCCACCGACGTGCGCGGCGTCGAGATCGGCGGCGCCGCCAAGAACGTACTTGCCATCGCCGCCGGCGTCGTCAATGGCCGCGGCCTGGGCGCCAGCGCTGCGGCGGCGCTGACCACGCGCGGTTTCGCCGAGCTCATTCGTTTCGGCAAAGCCTACGGCGCCAGGCCGGAGACGCTGATGGGGCTTTCCGGCCTCGGCGATCTGCTGCTCACTTGCTCGAGCCCGCAATCGCGCAACTTCACCTTCGGCGTCAATCTCGGCCGCGGCCGCAAGCCGGACGAGATCCACGCCGGACTTGCCGAAGGGGTTTTTACCGCACCGGTGCTGCTGCAGATGGCGCGCGAGCGCAAGGTCGACATGCCGATCTCGTCCGCCGTCGCCGCGCTGCTGGATGGAAAAACGAGTGTCGATGAAGCCATCGAGTCGTTGATGACGCGACCGTTCAAGGCGGAGGGATGAACATGGCGTACTGGCTGATGAAGACCGAGCCGGAGGAGTTTTCCTGGGACGATCAGGTCAAACGCGGCGCCAAGGGCGAGATCTGGAGCGGCGTGCGCAATTTCACCGCGCGGCGCCACCTCAAGGAGATGAAGAAGGGCGAGAAATTCTTCTTCTATCACACCGGCGACGAGAAGCAGGTGGTCGGCATCGGTGAAATCATCCGCGAGCAATATCCCGACCCGACTGTCGCCAAGGGCGAACCCTGGGTCGCCGTGACCACCGCTGCCGTGGAACCGCTGCCGAAGCCGGTAACGCTTGCGGCGGTCAAGGCCGAGCCGAAGCTGAAAGACATGGCGCTGGTGAAATATTCCCGCCTGTCGGTGCAGCCGGTGACGGCGGAGGAATGGAAGCTCGTTTGCAAGATGGGCGGCATGAAGCCCTGACTCGCAAACGTCCGCCGCAATCCCCGGGACGCACCTCCCCCCCGGGCGCAATGTCGCATCCGACCGGACGAGCCCGGACACGGCCTTGTCGCTCGTCCGGGCATCGTCGCATAATGCGCGTGGGAGAAACGCTGCCGGAGCACGATCCGCGAAAACCTGCCTTCGGGCCCGGTTTCAAGTGAGTTCATGCTTCGCCGAATATTAGACCATGAGCCAATTCAATTGATCGGGATCATGGTCTAGTGAGCCCGCGTCGGGCGTGCTGCGCCTGGAGGACGAAATGCCGGAAAAGATCTACGAGGTTCCCGCCGAGTGGATGAAGCGCGCCTTCATCAAAGACGCCGACTACAAAAAAATGTACGCGCGCTCGATCGCCGATCCCAACGGCTTCTGGGGGGAACAGGGCAAGCGCATCCATTGGTACCGGCATTTCACCAGGGTCAAGAACACCTCCTTCGACCCGCACAATGTCTCGATCAAATGGTTCGAGGACGGCACTACAAACACCGCCTATAACTGCATCGATCGCCACCTGCACTCACGCGGCGATCAGGTCGCCATCATCTGGGAAGGCGACGACCCCAAAGATTCGAAGAAAATCACCTACCGGGAGCTGCACGACAATGTCTGCCGCTTCGCCAACGTACTGCGCAACCGGAACGTCGAGAAGGGCGACCGCGTCACCATCTATCTGCCGATGATTCCGGAGGCGGTTTACGCCATCCTCGCCTGCGCGCGCATCGGCGCGATCCATTCCGTGGTGTTCGGCGGCTTCTCGCCGGAATCGCTGGCCGGCCGCATCGAGGACTGCAAATCGAAGGTCATCGTTACCGCCGACGAAGGCTTGCGCGGCGGCCGCAAGGTGCCGCTCAAGGCCAATACCGACGCGGCGATCGCCAAGGTACCGGATGGCGTCGACCATGTGATCGTGGTCAGGCGCACCGGGGCGCGCGTCGACATGCTGCCCGGGCGCGACGTCTGGTATGACGACGCCGCCGACATGGTGACGGCGGAATGTCCGTGCGCCGAGATGAACGCCGAGGACCCGCTGTTCATCCTCTACACGTCGGGCTCGACCGGAAAGCCGAAAGGCGTGCTGCATACGACCGGCGGCTATCTGGTCTATGTCGCCATGACGCACCAATACGTGTTCGATTATCACGACGGCGACGTCTACTGGTGCACCGCCGATGTCGGTTGGGTCACCGGCCATAGCTACATCGTCTACGGGCCGCTGGCGAACGGCGCCACCACGCTGATGTTCGAGGGCGTGCCGAATTATCCGACCGCCTCGCGCTTCTGGGAGGTGATCGACAAGCACAAAGTCAACATCTTCTACACCGCACCGACCGCGATCCGCGCGCTGATGCAGTCCGGCGACGAACCGGTGAAGAAAACCTCGCGCGCCTCGTTGCGGCTGCTCGGCTCGGTCGGCGAGCCGATCAATCCTGAAGCGTGGGAATGGTATCACCGCGTGGTCGGCGACCGCCGCTGCCCGATCGTCGACACCTGGTGGCAGACGGAGACCGGCGGCATTCTCATCACGCCGCTGCCGGGCGCGACGCGCTTGAAGCCCGGCTCGGCGACGCTGCCGTTCTTTGGCATCGTGCCGGAGATCGTCGATGCCGAAGGCAAGGTGCTCGAAGGCGCGGCGACCGGCAATCTCTGTGTCGCGGATTCCTGGCCCGGACAGATGCGCACCGTCTATGGCGATCATCAGCGCTTCGTCGACACCTATTTCTCCGCCTATCCGGGAAAGTATTTCACCGGCGACGGCTGCCGGCGCGACGCCGACGGCTATTACTGGATCACCGGCCGCGTCGATGACGTGATCAATGTCGCCGGCCACCGCATGGGCACCGCCGAGGTCGAGTCGGCCTTGGTCGCCCATCCAAAGGTGTCGGAGGCGGCTGTCGTTGGCTACCCGCACGACATCAAGGGCCAGGGCATCTACGCCTATGTCACGCTGATGGCCGGCGAGCAGCCGACCGAGGAGTTGCGCAAGGAGCTCACCAACTGGGTGCGCAAGGAGATCGGCCCGATCGCCTCGCCCGATCTCATCCAGTTTGCGCCCAACCTGCCGAAGACGCGCTCCGGCAAGATCATGCGCCGCATCCTGCGCAAGATCGCGGAAGACGAATTCGGCAATCTCGGCGACACCTCGACGCTCGCCGATCCGGCCGTGGTCGACGACCTTGTCGGTAATCGGCAGAACAAGAAGAGCGCCTGAGGGCGGACGCAACGCCGCCAAATTCGCGTTCGGCGCCCGATCCGACTATGATCCGACCCATGACGGCGCTGACGAAGCCACGGATGACGGTGGATGAATTTCTGGCCTGGGCCGAGACCCAGCCGGAGCGTTACGAGCTGCACCGGGGCGAGGTCTATGTGATGTCGCCCGAAAACGCCGGGCACGCCGAAACCAAATTGGCCATTCATGCAGCGCTTTTGGCCGGAATTCGTACCGCCGGCCTCGCGTGTTATGTCCTGCCCGACGGCATGACGGTGCGAATCGACGACAAAACCGGGTACGAGCCCGATGCGATCGTTTACTGCGGACCAAAAATTGCGCGCTCCGCGGTCGAAGTGCCCAACCCCCTGATCATCGTCGAAGTTCTTTCGCCATCGACGCGTGACGTGGACCTTTCGGTCAAGCTTGCCGGCTATTTCCGCTTGCCGAGTGTGGCGCACTACCTGATCGTCGATCCCGCGCAGCCGTTGATCCTTCACCATTCGCGCGGCGGCGGCGACAGCATCCTCACGCTCGTGGTCACCGACGGCAGCATTGTCCTTGACCCGCCCGGGATGGGCCTCGCCGTGGCGGACATCTACGCCGGCTAGCGCAATGCCAGGATCTCTGGCCGTTTGGTTGCGCGCCGGCCACACCTGCCGAAAAATTTGCGAAAATTAAACCGTATCGGGCGGCCGATGCTGAGCAACCGCGTGCATTCGATTAAGATGCCACCGACTTCGGCGACCCAGGTCACGAGGCTGGTTCTGTAGTGAGGATTTCGATCATGCGAGGGAAATTTCTGCTGGCCGCCGTATCGGCGGCAGTCGTCGGCTGTTCCGCGCTGGCGCCGAAAGCGGCGCAGGCCCATGGCGACATGGTGACGATGCGGGAGTCGTTTCAGCCCGGCACCATCATTGTGCGCACCGCCGAGCGGCGGCTCTATTACGTGATCGGCTATGGACAGGCGATACGCTATCCGGTCGGGGTCGGCCGCGCCGGCAAGCAATGGTCGGGGGTGTCGTATGTCGAAGCCAAATATATCCGTCCGGCGTGGTCGCCGCCGGCCGTGGTCAGGCACGACCACCCCGGCCTGCCGAACGTGGTCGCCGGCGGCTCGCCGCGCAACCCGATGGGCGTCGCCGCGATGTCGCTCGCCGGCGGCGAGTACGCCATTCACGGCACCAACCAGCCGGGCTCGATCGGCCACTTCGTGTCCTATGGCTGCATCCGCATGTTCAACGAGGACATCACCGATCTTTTTGGCCGCGTCAGCGTCGGCACGCAGGTGGTGGTCCAGTAGTCAGTAATCAGAAGTCAGTAATCAGTAATCAGAGCGGAAAGTTCTACTGACTACTGATCCCTGATCCCTGGTCTCAGAGCCGATCCAAGAAGATGTTGAGTTGGATGAGTCGGTTGTGATTCCTTGATGGGCGCCTTGATTCGCACAGGAGCGCCCGATGTGGAAGCCCGAACACCGGCAGGCTGCCGAGCGGCACGGCCTTCGTTACCCGAGTGACCTCAGCGACGCCGAATGGGCGCTGGTTGAACCGATGGTTCCACCGGCCAAGCACGGCGGCCGGCCGCGGGACGTGAATGTCCGCGAGGTGCTGAACGCGATCTGCTACGTGCTGTCGACTGGCTGCCAGTGGCAGGCCTTGCCGAAGGACCTGCCACCGAAGAGCACAGCGCACTATTACTTCATGCTATGGGACTGGGACGGCACGCTGGCGCGCATCCACCACTCGCTCTACGTCGCGACCCGCGAGCAGGCCGGACGCGAAGCAAGCCCGACGGCGGCGATCATTGACAGTCAGAGCGCCAAGGCCGCTCAAAAAGGGGCTCTGCGCTCGACCCGCAGGGGTTCGATGCAGGCAAGAAGGTCACGGGACGCAAGCGCCACATCCTCGTCGATACGCTCGGCCTGCTGTTGAGCGTGATCGTTCACCCTGCCGACGTGCAGGATCGCGATGGCGCCCGCCAAGTGCTGCGGACGGCGCGTCGTCTGTTTCCCTTCATCGAATGCATCTTCGCGGATGCCGGATATCAGGGGCCGAAGATGGAGAAGGTCATTGCCGGCACCGGGTGCTGGACATTGCAGATCGTCAAGCGCCGCGATGCCCACCACTTCGTCGTCTTGCCCAAGCGATGGATCGTCGAGCGCACAATCGCATGGATCAGCCGCAACCGTCGTCTGGCGCGCGACTTCGAGCGCTATGCCAGGACCGTTGCCGCCTTTGTCCGCCTCGCCATGATCCGCATCATGCTCAGACGCTTGACCAGACCAACCCTTTGCTCATGAATCCCAACTTCTTGGATCGGCTCTTAGCGCCAGCTGCCGCGCCGGCCGCCTCCGTAGCTGCGCGCCCAGCCGCCATTGAGCAGTGCCGTAGAAACGTAGGCGGTGTCGCGGGTCGCGACCGCGGCATTGACGCGGCCGCCATACTTGTCGAGCCCGACCCGCGAAATCGTAACCCCGCCGGCCGCCAACATCGTCTCCAAGGCCGTCCGCGCGGCTTGCGCATTTGCCAGCTCGTCGGCACAGCGAGCGTGCAACTCAGGCGCATCGATGTTGCGCAGCCGGACCTTGGTGTTGACATCGAGCCCCGGCCACACCCGCACGCGCGCCTCGAACGTGTCGCCGTCGATGACGCGGACGACGTCGGCGGGATAGCCGGGCTGTGTGTCGAGCGCTCGCGAAGCTGGACCGGCAGCCGGGATTGATGTGGTCTCACGGGCAGCCGCAAGCGCGCTGTCGATCGACGCGGCTCCTGGCAGCGGCAGCGACGGCCTGACCACGACGCCGACCGCGAAGCCCAATCCAAAAATCGCACCGGCGATGGCAAGCACCCCGCCGAACGCTCCGCCATAGCGCCGATTGGCGAGTGCTGAGAAGGCCAAGGGATGCGCCACGCCCATCCACTCGTTTTGATTGAGGTTTATTGATAGACGATTAGAGGATTATATTCCATTTCAAGCAATAAAGTCGAACTCCTAAAAATCCGACGTCAGCCCGTTGATCTCCCAGTCGCCGTAGCGGGTCGGGTCGGGGCCGTCGCGGCCCTGGATTTCCTTCGGCCGATCGGGCTGATGGCGCTCACGTTCGGCGCGGCGCGCCGCCGCCTCGGCGAGCGCGCGCTCCGCCGCCGGCGGCAGCGGCCGTTTCTCCGCCGGGGGCTTCGCGTCGGCGCCGCTCGCGGCGGAATCGGGCAAATTCCGATCGGTTGGCATTGTCTTTGACTTGGCGTAGCCGTGCGCGGCCTGCAAGAAGGAATTTTGCAATGAAGGGCGCACGCCGGCAACCGGCCCGCTCCGCTGGCGGCGACGAAGTTCCGGGCCTTGCGGTCCGGCGCATCGCCGCGGACATCGTCGACGGCGTCTTGCGGCAGCATCGGGCACTCGACGAGCAGCTCGATGGCGCCGGCGCCAATGCCGGCCTCGCCGGCCTGCCAGAGCGCGATCGGGCGCTGACGCGAGCCCTGGTCGCCACCGTGCTGCGCCGGCTGGGCACGCTCCGCCATCTCATCGCTCTCCTGCTGGAACGCGGCGCGCCGGCGCAGGCGCCGCGGGTCGAGACCGCGCTGCTCATCGGCGCGGCACAGATTCTCTTTCTCGACGTGCCCGACCACGCCGCCGTCGATCTCGCGGTGCGGCTTGCTCAGGCGGACCGCAACGCCACCCACTATACCGGTCTGGTCAATGCCGTGTTGCGGCGGCTTGCGCGCGAAGGCGCCGAGCGGCTCGGCGAACTCGATACCGCCGTGCTCGACACGCCGCCCTGGCTGATGGCGCGCTGGATCAAGACCTACGGCGAGTCCACCGCACACGCCATCGCCGTCGCCAACGGCTGTGAGCCGGCGCTCGATGTGACGGTGAAGAGCGATCCTGAAATCTGGGCCGCGCGCCTCGGCGGGCGCGTGCTGCCGACCGGATCGGTGCGCGCCATCGCGCATGGCACGGTGACTGCGCTGCCCGGCTTCGCCGAAGGCGCATGGTGGGTGCAGGATGCCGCCGCAGCCCTGCCGGTTCGCCTGTTCGGCGCCGTCGACGGGCTTTGCGTCGCCGATCTTTGTGCCGCACCAGGCGGCAAGGCCGCACAGCTTGCCGCCGCCGGCGCTGACGTCACCGCGGTCGATCGGGCGCCGGCGCGGCTCGCGCGCCTGCAGGACAATCTGGCCCGGCTGTCGCTCACGGCCGACCTGGTTTGCGCCGACGTTGCCGAATGGGCGGCCGAACCGTTCGACCTGGTCCTGCTCGACGCGCCCTGCTCCTCGACCGGCACCATCCGCCGCCACCCCGACGTGCCATGGCTCAAGCAGCCTGCCGACATTGCCAAGCTCGCAGCGGTGCAGCGCCGCTTGCTCGAACGCGCCGTCGCTCTTGTGAAGCCGGGCGGCACGCTCGTCTACTGCACCTGCTCGCTCGAGCCGGAAGAAGGCGAGGACATCGTCGCTGGCCTTCTGGCGCACGAGCCGGGCGTGCGCCGCGCGCCGATTGCCGCCTCCGAGGTTTTCGGGCTCGGCGAGTTCGTCACCGAAGCCGGCGACCTGCGCACTTTGCCCTGCCACTTCCCCGATCCTGATTCGCGGCTTGCCGGGGTCGACGGCTTCTACGCGGCGCGGCTCATAAGACATTAGTATTTCTGCCGAAACCGCCGCCGGTTGGCCGGCGCGTCACCATTCCGTTATGGTCCCAGCCGGCGGGACGCAATCGCTTCCGCCACGGAGGGGCGAACGCGGCGATGGCGCGGGCTTCAGTCGCGAACCGTGCGAAGCTGACCTGGACGTTGTCTTGGCTTTTGCTGCGCGGCGGGCTGCGACGGCTCAGCGGACGGCTCGGCGGCCCTCCGTTGCTGCGTTGGCCGGCGCTGTCGTTCAAGGCCGACCGGCTGTTGATCGCGCCGCAGGAGCTGCGCACCGCCGACGGCACCCGCGCCAGCGAAATCTATTCCGGCCGCTTCGCCTTCGCCGGCAAGGTCGTAATCTGCGACGGCCGCTCGATCTTCGAGATGACGCCGCCGTCGGACGAATGGGCGGCCGCTCTGCTGGGCTTTTCCTGGCTGCGCCATCTGCGCGCGGCCGAATCCGGCATCACCCGCGCCAATGCGCGCGCGCTGGTCGATGAATGGATGACTCTGCAGAGTTCCCGGGACTCCGTGGCTTGGCGTCCCGACGTGCTGTCACGGCGCATCATCTCCTGGCTCAGCCAGGCGCCGCTGGTTTTGCAGGACGCCGATGTGCGGTTCTATCGGCGCTTCCTGCGCAGCCTCGTCCGTCAGGTGCGTTACCTGCGCCGCACGGCGGCGCATGCCGGGCGCGGGGTGGCCCGCCTGCAGGCCATTATCGCACTCAACTATGCCGCGCTCTGCATCGCCGGACAGGCGCGTTACATCAAGTCCGCTACCGAGCGGCTCAACGCCGAAATCGGCGCCCAGGTCCTTGCCGACGGCGGCCATGTCAGCCGCGATCCGGGAGCGATCATCGAGCTGCTGCTCGAACTGCTGCCGCTGCGCCAGGTATTCGCGTCGCGCAACATCGCGCCGCCGCAGCCGCTGCTCAACGCCATCGACCGCATGATGCCGATGTCGCGGTTCTTTCGTCATTCGGACGGCACGTTTGCGCATTTCAACGGCATGGGGGTGACCCCGGCCGAGCTCTTGCTGACGCTGCTCGCTTATGACGAGGCGCATGGCGCACCGCTGTCCAATGCACCTTATTCCGCGTATCAGCGCCTCGAAGCCGGCGGCGGCGTGCTGATCATGGATACCGGCTGCGCGCCCCCGCTCGAAATGAGTCTTGAGGCCCACGCCGGCTGTCTGTCGTTCGAGTTCTCTTCGCCGAAACAGAGCCTCATTGTCGTCAATTGCGGGATGCCGGCGACCGGCCGCGACGAATGGCGGCCATTGGCGCGCGCCACCGCGGCGCATTCGACGGTCACATTCAACGACGCGTCTTCGGCCCAATTCGTCGAGACGCCGGCGTTCCGCCGTTTGTTGGGCGGTTCGCCGATTCTGAGCGGACCAAGCCACGTCTCGGTATCGCGTGAAGAGCAGCGTGACGCAGTTTTGTTGCGCGCTGCCCATGACGGTTATGCCGATCGTTACGGCGTGGTGCACGAGCGCACGGTGACGCTGTTCGCCGACGGTACGCGCTTCGAGGGCGAGGATTTGTTTCTCGCCGCCGACGGCAGTGCGCAGGTGCGCACCCGCCAGGACCGCTACGCGGTGCGCTTCCATCTGCACCCTTCAGTCAAGGCGACGCGGCTGACCGACGGCCATGGCGTGCTATTGATGATGCCCAACAAGGAGGCGTGGACGTTCAGCGCCGGCGACAACAACGTGCAGCTCGAAGACAGTGTGTATCTTGCAGGGAACGAGGGTCCGCGGCGCGCAGTACAGATGGTCATCCATGGCCACGCCCGATCGGCGCCGCGCGTGGTCTGGAGCTTCCAGCAGGCCAATGCCGGCGCGCCCGCGACAGCCGGCGCCGCACGCCCCGCGCGCGAGAAAGAACCGAGGCTGCCGCTGTGATAACAAATTCCTGCCCCGCGAAGCGGGGAAGGATTAAAACATGACCGAGCAGCTGCGCCGCGCGTCGCGCGCCCTCATCTCCGTTTCCGATAAATCAGGCATCGTCGAATTCGCCACTGCGCTCGCCGCCTATGGCATCGAACTCATCTCGACGGGCGGCACAAAGAAGGCGCTGAGCGAGGCCGGGCTTGCCGTGCTGGACATCTCCGATCTCACGGGCTTTCCGGAAATGATGGACGGCCGGGTCAAGACCCTGCATCCGGCGGTCCATGGCGGACTGCTCGCCATCCGCAGCAAACCCGCGCATGTCGAAGCCATGCGCGCGCACCGCATTCGGCCGATCGATCTCGTGGTCGTTAATCTCTATCCGTTCGAGGGGACCGCGGCGCGTGGCGCCAGTTTCGACGATTGCATCGAAAATATCGACATTGGCGGGCCGGCCATGATCCGCTCGGCGGCGAAGAACCATGCCGACGTCGCCGTGCTGGTTGACCCCGGCGACTACACAGCCGTGCTGGATGAATTCGCCAAGCACGCCGGGATGACGACGCTCGCATTGCGTCGCCGGCTTGCCGCCAAGGCCTATGCGCGCACCGCCGTCTACGATGCGGCGATCGCCAACTGGTTCGCCAACGAACTTGGCGAGATCGCGCCCGAATACCGCGCCTTCGGCGGCCGGTTGATCGAAGCATTGCGCTATGGCGAGAACCCGCACCAGGCCGCGGCCTTCTATCGGACGCCCGACATGCGCTTCGGCGTCGCGACCGCACGGCAGGCCCAGGGCAAGCAGCTCTCCTACAACAACATCAACGATACCGATGCGGCCTATGAATGCGTCGCCGAGTTCGATCCGGCGCGCACCGCCGCCTGCGCCATCATCAAGCACGCCAATCCGTGCGGCGTCGCCGAGGCCGATAGTCTCGCCGAGGCCTATCGTAAAGCGCTGGCCTGCGATCCGGTCTCGGCATTCGGCGGCATTGTCGCGCTCAACCGCACGCTCGACGCCGGCGCGGCGCGCGCGATCACCGAGATTTTCACCGAGGTGATCATTGCGCCGGACGCCACCGAAGAAGCGATCGCCATCGTCGGCGCCAAGAAAAATCTCCGGCTTCTGCTCGCCGCCGGCTTACCCGATCCGCGCGCCAGGGGATTGACGGCAAAGACCGTCGCCGGCGGGCTCCTGGTGCAATCGCGCGACAACGCCGTGGTCGATGACATGGAGCTGAAACCGGTCACCAAGCGGGCGCCAAATAATGCCGAGTTGCGCGACCTGCGGTTTGCCTTCCGCGTCGCCAAGCACGTCAAATCGAACACCCTCGTCTATGCGAAAGATTCCGCGACGGTCGGCATCGGTGCCGGACAGATGAGCCGGGTCGACGCCGCGCGCATCGCTGCACGCAAGGCCGAAGATGCCGCCAGGGAATCGGGCCGCAAGGAGCCGGCGACGAGGGGTTCCGTGGTCGCGTCCGATGCCTTCTTTCCTTTCGCCGACGGTCTTCTGGTCGCCATCGAGGCCGGCGCGACCGCGGTGATCCAGCCGGGCGGATCAGTACGCGATGAGGAAGTGATCAAGGCCGCCGACGACCATGGCATCGCCATGGTCGTCACCGGTGTCCGGCATTTCCGGCATTAGAGCGCAATCGCTTCAGATTGAATCGATTGGCGCTCTAACTTTCTGGTGGAGCATGATCTTTTCGGAAAACCGGCTTCCACTTTTCCGGATCATGCTCTGGGGCACTACTCTTCTGCACTGAAACCGTACCGTCCGCGAAGCGAGCCCGCTTCCGCGGCAGCGGCTGAGCAAACCCCTCCTTTGAGGGGATTGCCACCGGCTCCGGCCACTCCACAATTCGCGTGGGAACGGACTTGGGGGAAGCGGAGCTTGCAGCCGGGTCGGGCGGACGGTTCGGCCGAGGCTACGCCGCCTCGTGTCGGCGTAGTTCGCTGTCCCGGCAGGTGCGTGAGACGGAAACGAGCCCCCGCTTCTCAGGCGGGGGCGGGTCGTTCAACCGCAAGCCCGAGCCGCGCCCGGACTTCCGCCGCCCCGACGCGTGGCTGGGCGGGCGCAATCGCGTGGAGAACGTAGATGACCGGTTTGACCGCAAAGCGCGCCGACAAAACCGCCGCGACCTCAGCCGCCGAGTTTCACGCCCGCGCCGATGCGCTCCTGCCCCTGATCGAAAGCCGCGCGGAGGAAGCGGAGCGCATCGGGCACATGACCGACGACGTCGTCGGCGCGCTGCGGGAATCCGGCATCTACACCATGCTGTTTCCGCGGGACGTTGGCGGGCCGGAGCTGTCGCATTTCGATTGCATGCAGATCATCGAGAAACTGTCCTACGCACACGCTTCCGCCGGCTGGTGCGCCATCGTCAACAACATGGAGGGCACGACGATGGCCATCTACATCGAGGACGATGGCATCGCCGAAGTTTTCCGCAACGGGCTCGACATTACCATTGCCGGCAACGGCGTACCGCGCGGTTTCGCTCGGCCGGTGGACGGCGGCTATATGATCCGCGGCCACTGGGCCTATGGCAGCGGAATCAGCCACGCCGAGTGGATTCACACCGGCTGCTTCGTGACCGATCCGTCCGGCAAGGACATGGTGATCCAGCCGAACGGCCAACCCAAGGTCGTCATCACCCATCATCCGCGCTCGACCATCAAGCTGCTCGGCAACTGGGACGTGATCGGCCTGCGCGCGACCGGCAGCTTCGACTACACGCTCAGCGAGGGCGACGAGCTGTTCGTGCCGACCTACCGGACCTACGACTTCGATATCGGCGCGCCGCGGCGCGGCGGCATCCAGGGGGCTCTCGGTCTCGCCGGCTACAGCGCCTGGGCGCATTCGTCGTGGGCGATCGGGGTCGGCCGCCGCATCCTCGACGAACTCGTCAAGGTGATCGTCAACCGAACCGACGCCTTCGGCAAGTCGAGCGACAGTGCGAGCTTCAAGTTTCAATTCGCGCAGGCCGAGGCGAAATTCCGCGCCGCGCATGCGTTCATCTACGACACTTGGCGCGGCGTCTCCGAGACCTGCAAGCGCGGCGAACGCCCTTCGCTCCACCAGATGACCATGATCAAGCTCTCGCTCAGGCATCTGCATGACGTCATTTCCGACGTCGGTACGTTCGCCCACCGCGCGGCGCGCGGCGCCTCGCTGCGCGATACGCCGATGCAGCGGTTCTACCGCGACATCCATGCCGGAACGCAGCACATTCTGATGGCCGACCAGATTTTCGAGGAAGCCGGCCGGGCGCTGCTCGGCTTGCCCGGCCCGGATGCGCAGTGGACGGTCTTTGGAGTGGTTGGATAAGGACGCCCGTGCATCCCGCGCCGGTTCGGAGACCGCGAACATGAACGACCTGAGCGCGACGTCGGCCGCCGACATGACCGGATTCGCCCGCGCCGAGTACGACATCAACGGCGTCAAGACCGTCGTGCATGCGATCGGCAGCGGTCCGGAATATGTGTTTCTGCACGGCACCGGAACGTTCACCGGCTTTGCATTCGCCCGGTCTTTGGCGGCGCGGCGCAAGGTCCTCATTCCCTACAATCCCAATTTCGGAGAATCCGGCGACGATCCCGGGCTGGATGCCATCGAGGACTACGTCCTGCATTACATGGACCTGTTCGATCGGCTCGGCCTCAGCAAATTCGATCTCGGCGGTTTCTCGCTCGGCGGCTGGCTGGCGGCCGAGTTCGCCATCCGCCAACCCCATCGCCTGCGCAAGCTGGTCTTGGTGGCGCCTGCCGGCCTCGTGGTCGAGAACGCGCGCGCTCCCGAATTGTCCGAGATCACGCCGCCAGAATTGCCATCCTATCTGGCGAACGATCCGGCGGCGGCTTTGCGCTACTTCCCCAAAGCACCGGACCCGGCCTTCGATGCGCGGCTGGGGCGCGAAATCGGCGCCTACGCGCAACTCGTCCGCAACCACCCCCAGGGCAATCCGAAGCTGGCGCGGTGGCTGCACCGGATCACCGTTCCAACCCTGCTGCTCTGGGGCGGCGCAGACCGCATGCGCCCGACCGCGCAAGCGAACGCCTGGATGGATCTGCTTCCCGACGGGCATCTAAAGCTTGTGCCAAATACCGGCCATCTGGTGTTCGAGGAGACGCCGTCGGCCGCGGGCATCGTCGCCGATTTCATTGACGGCCAAGCCGCCGTCGCCGCAAACGGAGGAACAAACCGGATGACTGAAATGACCGCCGGCGTGACGCGAGCGAACGAAGGCTTCAACGGCACGGTTTGGAACATTCTCGGCCAGACCTACACGCTCAAGGAAGAGTCCGATGCGTCGATGGGTTGGCATGCGCTGCTGCCGCCCGGCAGTTTTGTACCGCCGCACATTCATCCGACCCAGGATGAATTCATCTACATGATCGAAGGCAAGCTCGATCTGGAGCTGGAAGGCGTGCAAGGGAGCGCCGGTCCAGGCGATCTGATCCGGTTGCCGATGAACCGCGCGCACGGCTTGTTCAATCGTTCGGCGGCGCCGGTGAAGTGCTTGTTCTGGGTCGCGCCCGCGCGAAAGCTGCGCGCGCTGTTCGACAAGTTGCATAACCTGACCGATCCAAACGAGGTGGTGCGCATCTCGGCGCAGCACGAAGTCAACTTCCTGCCCCCAAAGTGACCGCGCGACCGGGTGAGCGGCCGAAACTCAATTCCCACCGAAAGGACTTGATATGTCCATGACCACCATCACCGAGACTGAGCGATCAAGGATCAAGAACTGGCAAGGGGAATACTCGGACTGGCGGTGCTCGCGGAAATCTTTCTTGCCGCTGATTGGTACGGCTTTGCCGCGGTGCTGACGTTCGTCTCCGAGTCGATCCATCTCCAGCCGTGGGAAGCGGGCTTCGCCCAGGGCATTTTCGCCATCTCCTACGGGGTTGGCATGTTCTTCTGGTCGCCGGTCAGCCGCACCATGACGGCGCGCAAGATGCTTGTGATCGGGCTCATCGGCACCGGGATCGGCATGGCGGTTCAGGTCTACGTTCAGGACTTCACGCAACTCGTCATCTTGCGGATCATCATCGGCTTCTTCGACGCCGCTGTCTGGACCGGAAACATCAAACTCATGGTCGGCTGGTGGCCGGAATCGCGCCGCGCCTCGATCATGGGCATCATTCTTGCCGCCTACAGTCTCGCCATCACCGCAGACTTCGCGGTTGGCATTCCGCTGACTATTGCTTTCGGATGGCGGACATTCTTCGGCGTGCTGGCGGTGCTGACCCTCGTGATCGGCGTGCTTGATCTGATTTGGGTGCGTGACAACCCGCAAGACATCGGCATCAAGGACTTCGTCTGGGAGCCGGCGAAGCCCATCGCTTCGGCGCGAGCCTCGCTTTTGGAGATTTTCAAATCGAGGTGGATCTATGTCGGCGCGCTGGGCATCGGCGGCTGCACGTTCGCGCTCTCCGGCACCGCGACCTGGGTCATTCCGACCTTCATCAAGGTTCAGGGCATGCCCGTCGGCCGTGCGGCGCTGATCGGAACGGCGATGGGACTGTCGCAAGTGTTATTCCTCGTCATCGGCGGCTACGTCACCGACTGGATGGACAATCGTCCGGCGGTGATCAAATTTGGCGCATTCCTGGGCGTGCTGGTCGGATTGGCCTTCCTGCTGACGGCGATCTATCCGACAACCTTCGCGGTGATGCTGACGGTCGCAGCCCTCAGCGGGACGGCGGTTTTCGCCGGCGGCGCAATCTTCAGCCTCATAAGCCAGAAGTATTCCGACCGGCTGGTGCCGGCGGCGGTCGGTTATGCCGAAGTCATGGGCGTGTTCGCCACGTTCCTGTCGCCGTCGCTCATGGGCGCGGTCATCAACATAACCGGTTCGTTCGCCTGGGCGTTTGTCGCCTACACGATCTGCGAGGTGATCGTCCTGATCGTGTTGCTGGTACTCGCCCGCGAGCCGGCCGGAAGCGTCGCCGCACAGCCCGCATCGGCTCATTGACGCGCGATTGACAAGCTAAACGACGTGCCCGGCACAAGCACGGGCAGATCGTAGCGTCTCGAACGGCGTTTCACGAAGATATCAGAAGGTGGTGGACGAGATCGGTTCGGTTATGCGCGCCAAAGCGCTTGCACAGATTTTGGACGTGCTCCTTGACCGTGTAGACCGAAATGCCGAGCTGGTTAGCGATGGCTTTGTTCGGCTTTCCCCGGCATAGGAGCTGCGCCACTTCTCGCGAGCGCACCGGCAAGCGATCGATTGGGCGAACCTTATCGGACTCGGTGGCCGCGCCCGTCCAGGCTTCGTCGGCCGACCATAGATCTTGCCAATCGGCGGCGGTTGAATTCGACAATTCGCACAGCAGGCGCTCGCGGTCGCGCATCGCCGTGAGTGCCACAGAGCCGGCGCGACACAGAAGGTCGAGGCGCTTGACCTGATTTTCCTCAAACGGAACCTCATCGTGCGCGGTGGCAACAAACATCGCACCTGCGGTCTGGCCGTTGACGACGAACGCGCCTCCCATATTGTGGTAAAATCCCCATCCGCGCAGAATCTCGTAATTGCAACTGCGCCGCCAGCCTGCCGGACCATAGAAATGAAAGCCGTCGATGGTGCGGCGCTCGCCGACAATGCAATCGAGCATGATGTCGATCTTGGCATAGTCGCGTGCGTATTGGTCGAGAAAGCCTTGGGGAGCGAGACGGCTCGAAATCAATTGCAGCCGCTCGCCGCGATCGTACATGTAGAGACCCATCGCAACGGCGCCGATGACGGAAGCGGTCTGACTGAAGAGCGCATTGCGTAAAGCGGGCAGCGACCGGCAGTCAGCGACGCGAAGCACGGCCACGCTGAGGTCGTCGGCGGACAGTTCCGGACCAGTAGTGCGAGCGGCAACGCTACGCATTGGCAAAGACCTACGCGGCGGCGCCCTCGGAAGCCGCAAGACCTTTTAAGTGTAAAATGAAATCAGGGTGAGTCAAATGCCCAAATATCGGGCAAGCCGCTGCTGTTTTGGCTCGCCGATATTGTCGGCTGTTTTTCCTGATGAGCGCCGGCGCCGGCACCTCATGGGGCGCCGGGCCAGATAGGCGGGATGACGGATCAGGTCACACCGAGGCGGTGATCCACTGCTCAAGCTTCTGCTTGGGGGCGGCGCCGACCTGGCGCGAAGCGAGCTGGCCGTTCTTGAACAGCATCAGCGTCGGAATCGACATGATGCCGTACTTGGCCGCGGTGCCCGGGTTCTCGTCGACATTGAGCTTGACGATCTTCACCTTGCCGTTGAGCGAATTGGAAATTTCCTCAAGCGCGGGCGCGATCATCTTGCAGGGGCCGCACCATTCCGCCCAGAAGTCCACCACGACCGGCGCGCTCGCCTTGAGCACGTCCTGATCGAATGTTGCGTCCGTTACCTTGTCGACCATGGCAGACCTCGTTGTCCCGGGGGAGTGAAAGGCAGGATCAGGAACCTATGAATGGGCTTCGCCAGCGTCAAGATCGCTTCACCGGGGCGTGACTTAGCCCACGCTTTTCGGCTTTTCGCTCATGATTTTGGCCAATGCCGCCTCCATGGCCGGCGCCGGGATTTCGACCACGATCGGTCCCTCGGTAAAGATCAGTGCGGCGCGAATCGTTTTCGCCGGGTAAAGGCGCGCCAGCAAGCAACGATAGAGCGCAAGCTGGGCGATATAGGCCTCCGGGACCTCCGCGAGCCGGCGCGGGACGGCCCGATCGGTCTTGTAATCGGCGATCAGGACCTCATCGCGCGTCACGACCAACCGGTCCACCTGGCCCGACACGGCGATCGGCACGGTTCCGGGGCGCGCGATGTGGCCGACGATCGGCACTTCAGCACGGCTACCCGGCGCAAACACTTCGGCAAAGATGAGATCGTTGAGGATGGTAAGGACTTGTTGCGCCATCTCCGCCTGCTCGGCGGGAAGAAAATCCGCGGCGGCGTTTTTTAGATATCGCTCGATGGCCGCCTTGCGGCTTTCCGGCGGAATGTCGGGCAGCGACTGCATCAACCGATGCATGATACGTCCGCGGGCTAGGGCCTTACGGCGCTCGGCAGCGGAGCCGCCGCTGCGTGCAAAAACGCGACCCTCTTCCTCCTCCAATGCCGATGAGGGCGAAAGGTACAGCTTGCGCGGCGCTCCGACCGGAGCTGGCTGCCGCAGCCAGCCGGGAATTTCGTGTCGTTCCGCCGGCTCCGCGGCCGCGGGTGGTGCCGGCGCGGCGGCAGCGCCGGACACGGGCTTGCGATAACGCCAGACTTTTTCTCCGTCCTCTTCTTCGGCGACAAGGAACGGTTGCAGCGGCTCGACCATGAGGTCGTACCAGCAGCCCTTCGGCCGCGTTTGAACGCCGTCGGCGCCGCAGATGATCAGCCGGTCGGCCGCACGCGTCATGGCGACATAGAGGAGGCGGCGATATTCGTTTTCGGCTTCGCTCAGTGCCGCCTGACGGGCGGTTGCGGCAAGCGCCACGTCGTCGTCCTTGCGCCCCACCCAGAGCACGGCGCCGTCGGCAAGCTCGAGCAGCCGCGGTGGCCGCGGTCCGGAAGGCCGCGTCATCGTGTCGGCGAGAATGACGACCGGCGCTTCCAGGCCCTTGGCGCCGTGGACGGTCATGACGCGCACTTCGTCGCGCGCCATCTCCATATCGCGCTTTACCTCGGCGCGCGCGTCGCGCAGCCAGGTCAAAAATCCCTGCAGCGACGGTGTCTCGCGCCGCTCGTATTCCAGCGCCAGATTGAGAAACTCGTCGATCGCATCGTTGGCTTCGTGCCCCAGCCTCGCCAGGAAGCGCCGCCGCGCGCCGCCCTGGCCAAGGAGCAGCGCGTAAAGCGTAAACGGCGTCTCGCGCCGCGCCGCTTGCGAGAGCTCATCGAGCCGCGCCACGGCGTCGACAAAGATGCGACGGTCACCGGCCTTGCGCGTGAGCACCGTACGCAGCGACGCGCGGCCGCGGTTCCAGGCGACATCGTACAGATCCTGATCTTCAAACCCGAACAGCGGGCTGCGCAGCACGGTCGCCAGCGCCAGATCGTCCTGCGGCAGCAACAAAGCCTCGGCGAGCGCCATCAGGTCCATCACCGCGATGTGTCCGGTGAGCACCAGGCGATCGGCGCCGGCAACCTCGACCTCCACCTTCTTGAGCGCCCGGATAATCGCTTCGAACAACTCGCCGCGCTGGCGCACCAGGATCAAAATGTCGCCGCACCGCGCCGTGCCCGCGTCGACCATTTTTCTCACGGTGCGGGCGACGCGCCGCGACAGCCGCACGCGCGGGCTGGTCTCGCTCACGGTATCGAACGGCGCGTCCCACCCCTCGATCTCCTTGCGCTCGTCCGGCTTTTGCGGATCCCAGATTTCGACCATGCCGGGCGGCGTGTCCGGCAGGGCGATATGCGGCGGAAAACCGTCCTGATCCGAGCTGACGCTCAGCGCGATGTCCTGGCGTTTGAACACCTGATCCACCGCACCCAGGATGGCCGCGCCGGAGCGGAACGAGTGCTCGAACTTGCTGACGACAAATTTTTGACCGCTGTTCTCGTACGCGCTTTTGAAATAGCGTTGCATCTCCGCGAATTCCTTCGGCGCGGCGTCCTGAAACGAATAAATCGACTGCTTTTCATCGCCGACCGCGAACATCGTACGCTTCGAGCTGCGGGCGCCGGCGCCGGCGGTGAATTCGGCGGTGAGCCGGCGCACGATCTCCCATTGCTGGTGGCTGGTATCCTGCGCTTCGTCGACCAGCAGGTGATCGATGCCGAGATCGAGTTTGTAATGCACCCAGGCGGCGTCGACGTTGGCGAGGAGGCTTAATGCCTTGTCGATCAGATCGTCATAGTCGAGGAGGCCGCGTCGCTCTTTCTCGCTGGCATAGCGCCGCAGCACCTCATAGGCGACGGTGACGAGAGCGGCGCTGCGATCGCGGCAGGCGACGGCGCGTCGGCGTTCAAGCAGCGCAAAGACGCGCGCTTGCTCCGCCTGCAGACGCGCGACCAGCGCCGCGTCGCGGACCGCCTTCGACACGATGGATTTGCGCGGGGTGCGGCCCGCACTCACGCCCGTACAAAATATGTCGAGATACGTTTCGACGCGCTCGGTACCGGATAAAGCGGCGAGCGTCTCGAAGCGGACAGCTTGCTCGCAATCGTTCTTGCCGCCCTCGGCCACGGCTTTAGCAATTGCCGGCCATTCCGCCGGCGCGATGATCGCGCCGGTAAAATACTCCGCTTCGATTTTTTCGATGCTGTCCGCGGGCTCGACCCTGAGCGTCTGCGTCAAATTGGCAATCGTGGCTTCGACACTGCCGTCACCCGCGTTCTTGACCCACCGGAAAATCGCGTCGCGTTTTCCGATAGCCTCGCGCACCACCTCGCGAAAGGTCTGATCAGCCGCGACCATCATGGCGGTGTTGAGCGCGCGTGCGAGCGCGCTATCGGGAGCGGAGGCGCCGTCGAGGAGCACGTTGAGCGTCAGCCGCTCCAGGAGCTGCGACTGCTCGGCTTCGTCGAGCACGGCAAAACGCGCGGCAACATTCGCTTCGAATGGAAATCGGTGCAAAAGCTGCGTGCAGAAGGCGTGAATGGTCTGCACCTTCAGCCCGCCGGGCGTTTCCAGCGCGCGGGCAAAGAGCCGCCGCGCCAGCGCCCGGCGCCGCGCATCGGGCACAGAACCGGAATGCTCGCGCACCGCTTTATCGAGCGCGGCATCGTCCAGCGTGGTCCACGACGCCAGCCGGTCAAACACCTGTTTCGACATGTTGGCGGCGGCCGCCTTGGTGAACGTGATGCAGAGGATTTTTTCCGGCTCGACGCCATTGAGCAGCAGATTGATGACGCGCTGCGCCAATACATAGGTCTTGCCCGAGCCGGCATTGGCGGCGACCCACGCCGATACGTCGGGATCGGAAGCCTCGCTCTGCTTCCGACGCACCTCGCTCGGGATGCTGGCCGGGGCTCTCATTCGGTGCCCCAGATGTCGTCAATTTCGCCGCCGGTCGCCGACCATTCCTTGACCCGTGCGAGGTGATCGTAGTCGCCGTAGTGGGTCGTCCATATCGGATGGACCAGCGATCGATAGGGCGTGGTTTCGTCGGCAAAACGCTGGGCGAGCGCGGCAAGTTTCTCCAGTGCATGATCGGCCTGGCTGTCGGCCGTGCCCTCGATGAAATCGATCAGCTTCGGCTCGCCGGCCCGCGCGCCGCCTTTGAGCAGCACGTAACCAATCTGCGCGACTGAGGCGCCGGCGGGGATCGCGGGGAAACCGCCCCTGCGCAGCATCGCGGCTTCGAGCGTGAGCTGCGGCGCGAGCCCGGTCCGCACCTGCCTTTCGGTGCGCGCCGATCCGGTCTTGTAATCGAGAATGACGTAGCGCCCGCCGGTGTCGCGCTCGATCCGGTCGGCAATACCGGAAAGCCTGAAAGTGCCCTCGGCGAGCGGAATTTCGAACAAGCCGCGGATCTCGGCGCTAATCGCTTCGATGCCGGGGCGCCGCTGCAACTCCCAATCGGCGAACCAGCGGGCGATGCGCAGAAAGCGCGGCCACCAGAACGCGCGCGCTTCCGCAAAATCGTCAAGCGCAGAGAAATGCGGCCGGCCGAGCTCGATGAGATCGTGCGCCGGGTCGGCGGAGAGCCGCTCGGCGTAACGCTGAGTGAAATCGCCGATGGCGGCATGGATGATGGTGCCGCGTTCGGCGGCCCCGGGCGCGAGATCGACCGGATCGAGCGGCATCAGCCGCAGAATATGTTTGGCGTAGATCGTGTACGGATCGCGCAGCCAGTTTTCGATATCGGTGACCGAAAGGCCCTTTGGCCGTGCGGCGCGCGGCGGTTTGGGCGCCGGCTGCGGCGCAGGCGTGACCTGCTCCGGCCGGTCGAGTTCGCGCGCCCAGGTCAGATAATGGTTGCCGCGATCGATCGCTGCTTGCCACCGCGTCTCGCCGGCGACGGCGGCAAGGCGCTGGATGAAGCGCGACGGCACCGTCGGTGCCCCGGCAATCTTGGCGGCATGGCTTAAAATCACATCGCGGGCGCCAAGGAGCTGGGCGAAGTCGTGGGCGGTCAGGCCGACGCGGCGTTCGGGCAGATCGAGGCCGAGATCAAGCCGCATCGGGCGGCTGAGCCAGGCATCGGTCCGGCTTTCCGGCGGCCATGTCCCCTCGACCAGGCCGCCGAGCACGACGCGGTCGCTGTCGGTCAGGCGCGCTTCGAGCAGGCCGAAGATGCGCACGCGCATATCCGGCCGGGGCGGCCGGCGCACCACCCGGTCGGCAATCGCGGCGGAGAACAGCTCGACGTAGTCGGACGCATCAACCAAAAGGTCCGCGGCGGCTGCGCTGGTCGCGAGTTCGTCGAGCGCTTCGGCAAGCTTGCCACCGTCGGGGCCGGCAAAAGCGAATTCATCGCTGCCTTGCCGCGACAGTGCTGCCAGCACGTCACGATGGCGGTCGGCGAAGTCGCTCAGCGGGTGCGATTGACCGGCCATGCTTTCGAGCGGCGCCAACGCAGCGGCAAGCCTGGCGACAAGATCGGCCGCGGCGGCCAATTCGCTTTCAGTCAAGGTGGTGCGCGGATCGGAACGATGCAGGTCGACGCCTTCGCCGCGGTGAAATTTTTCGAGCTGCGCACGTATGGAATCGAGCGCATGCGCAAGCCCGGCGCTGCCGGGACGCGGACGCGGACCGCGGAGAATGGCGCGCTCAAGTGCTGCAATGGCGTAATCGCGATCGGTCAACCCGAGCCGCAGCAGCGGATGCTTCACCAGCGCGAGCAAAGTGACCGGCGCCAGCCTGCCGAGCGCGGCCTCGGCCGCGAGCCGGGCAAAAATTCCGGCCGAGGTTTCGGAAAGCTTCTCGCCGCCGGAATCCTCGGCGGCGATGTTCCAGCGCGCCAGCGCCGCCAGCACGCGACGCCCGAGCGCGCGGTCCGGTGTGACCAGCGCCGCCGTCTTGCCGTCGTGCACTGCTTCGCGTAGGGCCACGGCGATCGCCAACGATTCCTCTTCGGCATTGGCGGCTGCGATGACGCCGATGTTTTCCAGCGCCGCGTCGGCGTAACTGCTGAACGCAGTATCGCCGGCGCGCTGACGCCACTTGTCGGTCGCCGCCGCCGGGCGCAGCGCCTCCGAGATCAGCCGCTCGCGGCCACGCGCGTCGACGAGGCTGATGACGGCATCGCGTGCAATGCCGATGCGCGTGAGCAGGGCCTGTAGCGCGAATTGGGGATGTCCCGGCGCCGGTGCGCCACCCGCATCGCCTGAAATCAGCCGCCAGGACTCCTCGTCGAGATCCGTGTCGAGACCCGGCAGCACCGCGGCGCCGTGCGGTAAGCGCGCAATCGTCGCGATCAGCTCGGCCGTCGCCGGGATCGAGCCGGTCGAGCCTGCTGCGATCACCGGTCCATCGGTTTTGCGCGCCAGCCGCGCCGCTTCCGCCTTGATCAGCGCGTCGCGTCGCGCGGCGGGTTCGATCAATCCGCGCTCACGGAGAACCGCCGGCCAAGACTCGCGCGCGATCTTCAAGAATTTGATTGTGAGTTGCCAGTACGGATCGAACTCCTCGGGTACGAGCTTGTCGAGTTCTTCCCACGACACGCCTCGCGTCGTCATGTCGTCCATCAGACGCGCCAGATCGTCGGCCAACGCGCAGGCCGCGGCTGGCGTCTGGGCGACCAGCGGAATGCCGCCCGCGGCGTGGATTTCGGGCGAACTCGCCCATTTGGCGACGAGCTCGGTCAGCAGCAAGCGCCGCTCGAGTCCGCCGAGCGCCGGCGGCAAAGCGAGCGCTTCTTCGGCGATGGCGCCGGTCGCGGCCTCGGCGAAGGTAATTTCATCCTCGTCGATATCGCCGATAGCGACGATGCGCGGCAGGATCGCTGCGTCAACGTCCAAAACTTCGAGAAAAGCGTCGCGCGCCAGCCGGCAGGCGCGCCGGGTCGGCAGATAAAGCGTGACGGCGGCGAGCGCCAGCGGATCGCGCGGAGCGGCAAAGCCGAGCTTGCCGCCGGTCAATGCCGCAATCAGCGTCGGCAGAAAAGGCGCCGATGGCGGAATGGTGAAGACGCGAGGCGACATATCGCTGATCAATTTGCTGGGCGCCGTCCCGCGAACGCGGATACGGCACGCCTCATGGCCGACTGGCGTAACCGATTCTAGGCTGTAGCGGCCAGCGCCGCCTCAGCGGCCGCGACCGCCTCCGGCGTGCCCACATGCATCCAAACGCCTTCGAGGCGCAAGCCGAACAGGCGGCCCTTGCCGGCGGCGCGATCGAACAGAAGCGTCAGCGAAAACGCGCCCGCCGGCGCTTCGGCGAACAGAGCCGGCGCGAGCAGAGCCGCGCCGGCATAGACGAACGGCACCACTTCGCGTTCGGCGCGGCGGCGCAAACGGCCATCGGGCAGCATGGCGAAGTCGCCGCGGCCGGCATAGCCGACGCTGCCGGCCGTCGGGGCGAGCAGCAGCAGGGCATCCATCGCCTCGGGATCGAAGGCTTCGGCGAGCCGGACGAAGTTTGGTTTGACCCCGTCGAGCCAGACCGTGTCGGAATTGACCAGAAAGAACGGCGCGTCGCCCAGCTGCGGCAGGGCCTTGACGATACCGCCGCCGGTGCCGAGCAACTCGGCGCGCTCATCGGAGAACACGATCTGCGGGCGCTGACGCGCGGCGAGATGGCGTTCCAGGACGTCAGCGAGGTGATGCACGTTGACCACGGCACGCGTGACGCCGGCATCGGCCAGACGGTCGAGCGAGTAATCAATCAAGGACTTGCCGCCGATTTCGACCAGCGGCTTGGGGATGTGGCCGTTGTACGGCCGCATCCGCGTGCCGAGACCGGCCGCCAGCACCATCGCGCGCGTCGGCATCATGATGTCCCCCGACCGACCCTCCACATCCGCCGATTCGCATCATCATAGCCCATCGCGTGGCGGCAGGTTGGTATCATACCAGGCCCGGAGCGACGCCAGCGCCGGATGCGCGAGCGAGCGTTGCAAATAGGTCAATATGCGGGGGACGTGACGCAGGTATTGCGGCTTCCCGTCGCGCCGGTCGAGCCGGGCAAAAATACCGAGAATCTTGGTCGCGCGCTGCGCCGCCAGCGTTGCGTAGAGCTGCGCGAAGACGGCAGCGTCAAAGCGCTGGTCGGTCAGCCGCGCGCGCGCGTACCGGCTGAGCAGCGCGACCTCGAGCTCCTCCGAAACGTCGACGCGAGCGTCCTGCAATAGCGAGGCCACGTCGTAGGCCGGAGGACCCATCAGTGCGTCCTGAAAATCGAGTAGCCCGATCCGGGCCACGCTTTCGCGGTCGGGCAGCCACAACAAATTGGGCGAATGATAATCGCGCAGCACCCAGGTGGCGGGAGCATTGACCGCCGGATCGAGCGCTTCGCGCCATAGCGCGACGAACTCCTGGCGCACATTGTCAGCCGGCGCGCCGCCGGCGCTTCTGAGGTACCAGTCGAGCAGAAGCTCGGCTTCGATCAGGAACGCCTCCATGTCGTAGCGCGGCAGCCGATGCTCCACGCGCGCATCGACCGGCAACCGTTCCGGCAATCGGCGGCGATGTAGCGACACAAGGAGATCGACGGCGACTTCGTAGCGCTCCGCGATCGGCGCCGGCGGATCGCCGGCGACAATGAGCTCCTCGCCAAGATCCTCCATAATGATCAGCCCGGCTTTAAGATCGGCTTGCAGGATGGTCGGCGCCGAGAGATTGCGATCGCGCAGCCCCGTCGCCAGGGCGACGTAAGGAACAACATCCTCGGCGAGATGGGCGATGGCGCTGTACGGCTTGCCATCGCGCACCGGCGGACCGTCCGGGCGCCGCGGCGCGTTCATCAGGACCACGGCTTGATCGTCGAGCACAAGGCGGTCGAAGATGCGGGTGGAGGCGTCGCCCTTCATGCGCCGGCGCTGGGCTTCGCCGAAACCGGATTCCGCAAGGAACGCACGCAGCCGCGTAATCCGTTCGGCGCGCGCTCCGAATGCGCCGTAACCGACGACGCGGACATCGCGCGAGCCCTCTGGGAGCTGCGGCGCTAGCGTAAAGGTAATGTCGAGGCGATCCGGCGGCAGCAAACCGGCTGCACGATCGGGCCATTCCAGCAGCACCACGCTGCCTTCGGGCAGGTCGTCGAATCCAAGCTCGACAAGTTCGGCCGCGCCCGAAAGCCGATAGAGGTCGGCGTGAACCAGCGGGAACTGCGGCAGCTCGTAAGTCTGCATAAACGTGAAGGTCGGGCTCGGTACCTCGATCGCATCGTCGCCGGCGAGGTAGCGGATCAGCGCCCGCGCGAACGTTGTCTTGCCCGCCCCAAGGTCGCCCGACAACGTCACCAGGTCGCCGGGCTCGAGCACGGCGGCGACGTCGATGGCGAAATCCGCCGTCGCTTGTTCGTCCGGCAACGTCAGGGTGAAGCTCGAGCCGCCGGTAGCCGTCAGAAACATCGCGTCTTCCGTTTCAGCCGTGCATGGCGACCACAATGCAGCAAATCGCCCAGAACAGGCAGTACTCGAAGCCGCCGATGTTCCACAGCCATTTCCCCTTGCTGTAGCGCCACACCGCCCAGGCCGCGACCAGAAGAAATACCGCCTCCAGGAGCGCGACATAGCGGGTATGGATCGCCAGCACCATGCCGGTCGCGCAAATGATTTCGATCGCGATGCAGGAGAATACCCACAGCTTGATCGGATACAGCCTGAAATCGTCGTAAATCTGGTAAGTGAGTTCGAGATTGCTCGCTTTGGCGTAAAGGTGCGGCAGCAAAAACAAGCCGCAAACAAGGCGCAGGATGTTGAACTCGTTGGTGAGGTCAAAATTCTGATAGAGGCTCATGCCGGTACCGTTATTCGGCCGCGGTCAGTCTGACGGCGACGCCGAACGGGAAAGTGCAAGTCACGGTCGTTCCCTCGCCGACGACGGAGGCGATCTCGACGGTACCGCCGTGCAATTCGACGAACGAGCGCACCAAAGACAGGCCAATTCCGGTGCCGCGATGCTGCGAGCCGAGGGAGTGCGTCTCGAACCAATCAAAGACCTTTTCCAGCACTTCGGGCGGGATGCCCGGCCCGCGGTCGGTCACCGCGAACGCCAGCGCATCGATCCGCCGTTCCGCCACCAGCGTGACCGTGCCGCCGGGCGGCGAAAAGCTTACCGCGTTGGCGAGCAAATTGAACAGGATCTGCCGCAGCCGCCGCTCGTCGGCGATGAAGCTGCCGATGTCGCCCGCGGCCTGCATTTCCAGCACGATGCCGGCGCTGACCAAGCGGTCTTGAACGCCTTCCGCCGCCGCCGCCATGCTTTCGCGGATGTCGACCGGCCCGAGATTGAGCTGCATGCGGCCGGCGTCGATGGTCGCCAGATCGAGAATATTGTTGATCAGCGCCAGCAGCGAGTTGGTGGAGACCGTGATGTAGTCGAGGTATTCGCGCTGCTTCGGCGCCAGCGGGCCGGTACTCTCATCGCCGAGCAGATGAACGAAACCGATGATGTTGGTCAGCGGCGAGCGCAGCTCGTAGGACACGTGGTGGACGAAATCGATCTTGATCTTGTCGGCGTCCTCGAGCGCCTCGTTGCGTTCGCGCAGCGCCCGCTCGACATTCACCGAGTCGGTGACGTCGTGGAAGGTAACCAGCGTGGCGCCGTCCGGCAGCGGCACGGTGGTGCAATCGACCACGCTGCCGTCACGACGTTCGAGCCGTCCCGAAATCGCCTCGCGGCTGTCGATTGCGGTCACGACCTGGCGCAGCGCCTGCCAAGTGGCCTGATCGCCGTGCAACGGCTGGCATAAGGCCGAGATCGTCTCGATGTGCGGCCGCGCGGCAAGGACTTGCGGGGTCAGCCGCCATATGCGGGCGAACGCGGAATTGGCGAGCCGCAAGCGGCCGTCGCTGGCAAAAACCGCAACGCCTTCGGCGAGGTTGTCGAGCGTTTCGCCCTGGACGCGGATCAATTCCTCGAACCGCCGCTCAAGATCGAGCCGCTCGGTCACATCGTTGAACAGATAAGTGACGCCGCCGTCCGGGTTGGGCGTGGTGACGACCCGCAGCGTGCGTCCGTCGGGCAGATGCCAGGTCTGCTCCTGTGCCTCGACGGCGCGGTAGGCCGCGTGCAGCTGCGCCTTCCACTGCCGGAAGTCCTGCTCCTCGGGCAGCTTGCGCGCCACGCGCAACTCATCAAGCACCGCGGCATCGGTGGGTCGCTGATCGAGATAGGAGGCGTCGAGGTTCCACAGCGCGCGATAAGCGGCGTTGTAGAATGTCAGTCGGTGATTGGCGTCGAACATGGCGACACCGGTCGAAAGCTGATCGAGGGTCCGGCGGTGCGCGTCGACCATGCGCGCCACCGCGCCGCGCATGGTTTCCGCTTCGGTGGCGTCGATACCGAGGCCGGCGCTGCCGGTCTCGGTGCGAAAGTCGAGCACGTCGAAGCTCTTCCGCGCGCCGGCGACGATGGCGGGCAGCCGGCCGGTATACGCGCCGGTCAGCGTGCGGGCCCGCATAATGCTCTCGCGCGCCGAGCCATCGAGGAGTTCCAGGTTGCGTGCGACGGCATCGGCTGGGTCGCGCGCTTCGACTGCGCGTGCGTAGGCCGGGTTGACGAAGGTCAACCGCCTCGCTGCATCGCGTATCCAAACCGGAGAGGGCAACATTTCGATCAGCGCGCGCAGCGACGTGACCTCGTGCAACAACGCCTCGTGCCGTCCGGCGAGGTCCAGAAGTTCGCGTTTGACGCCGCTTGCGTCCTTCAGCCGCAGCACGGCGCGCCCGGCGATGGCGCGGCCTTGCGCCTCGATCGGGCGGCCGGAAAGCGTCGTGAACGCCATCGAGAACGGTTCGCCGCGCGCCCGCAGCGCGTCGACGGCTTGCTCCATCGCGGTGGCCCGAGCCGCATCGAGCCAGCTGCCGAATGCGAGCACGCGACGCGGCGCCGAGACGCCGACAACGGCAGGATCGCCTTCGATGCTCGGCTCATCGGATGCCGGCAGCCAATCCACCATCACCTGCGGCTCGGAGAGCAGCAAGGCGTTGGCGCGGTCGAGATCGGCGCGCAGCGTAGCGAACTCGTCGCGCGATGAGGTTTCCAGTCGCGCCCATCCGGCGCGCACCCGCAACAACAGGATCGCGCTGACGACGGCGAACGTGAGGAGCCCGACAAGGAGCACAAGCACCGCGACTTCGTGGCGGTCGATGCTGCGCGACACGCCGAGCACAAGCTCGTGGAGCACGAGCCTCGGCGGTCCGTCAGCGCGCGCCGGCAGCGGCGCGAGCACGCCAATGGCTACTGGGAATCCGCAGCGCCACGGACGAGCATAGCCCCCGCTCCTCCGGATCGTGTCCGGCATGCCCCATTTGCCTCTGCTGGCTGTCACCGCCATCGCCAGCGGGTCCTTCGCGAGCAAACCCGCGAATCGCATGACTTTACTCTCAAGCGGAATCGTGCCGAAAGAGTCCAGATCGTGAACGCTGGCTGACGCCGCGTTGCCAGTCCGTTAATCGCGCTTGCGGGCGGGATTCGGACCGGTCCCTGTGGAACCAAGGCCGCCGGCGGCGCGCTCGGTGGCATCCAGGTTGTCCGTTTCCACAAGTCTTGCCTGTCGGATCGGCGCAATTACCAATTGCGCGATGCGCATGCCGCGATGGACGACGAACGGCTCGGAGCCGAGGTTTATCAGGATGACCTGCACCTCGCCGCGATAGTCGGCGTCGATGGTGCCGGGAGAGTTCAGCACCGTGACGCCGTAACCGGCGGCGAGACCCGAGCGCGGCCGAACCTGGCCCTCATGATCCGGAGGCAATGCGATCGCGATGCCGGTCGGGACCATCGCCCGCGCGCCGGGCGCGAGTTCGACCGGCGCATCGGCCGGTACGGCGGCGATGAGATCGAGGCCGGCGGCGAGCGCGCTTTGGTATTGCGGCAGGCCCAGATCAGCGGCGTGCGGCAGCCGCATGATGCGCACCTCGACGCACTCGTCGCCGGTCACCGCTTGGTCTCCTCGAGGGCTGCGGCGATCCGCTCGACCAAGGCGCGCGCGACGTCATCCTTGGACTGCGGCGGCCAGGATTCGACGCCGTCGGCGCTGATCAAATGAACCGTATTGGCATCGCCGCCCATGATGCCGGTTCCCGGCGAAACGTCGTTGGCGAGGATCCTGTCGCAGCCTTTCTTCTTAAGCTTCGCCTTGGCGTTGGCGATGACGTGATCGGTCTCCGCGGCAAAGCCGACGACCAGTCGCGGGCGGCCGGATTTGCGGTGCGCGATGGTCGATAGAATATCGGGATTTTCGACCAGTTCGAGAGTCGGGGTCCGGCCCTGCTGCTTCTTGATCTTGTTTTCGCTGACCCGCTCTGGCCGCCAGTCGGCAACGGCCGCTGCGAACACCGCGACATCGGCCGGCAACGCCTTCTCTACCGCTGCCAGCATCTCGCTCGCGGTCTCGACTTTCACAACAGATAGCCCGGGCGGATCGGGCAGGTTCACCGGACCTGATACCAGCACCACCTCGGCACCCGCGGCCGCCGCCGCTGCGGCGATGGCGTGGCCCTGCTTGCCCGATGAGCGGTTGGCGATAAAGCGCACCGGATCGATCGGCTCGCTGGTCGGCCCCGAAGTGACAAGCACACGTTTACCGGTCAGCGGGCCGGCGCGGCGCAGCATCGCCTCGACGGCGGCGACGATTTCGAGCGGCTCGGCCATGCGGCCGATGCCGGCTTCGCCGCGTTCGGCCATTTCGCCGGCGTTCGGACCGACAAGGCGGACGCCGTCGGTCTTGAGCTGCGCGAGATTGCGCTGCGTCGCCTTGGCGTTCCACATCTGCGGATTCATCGCCGGCGCAACCAGGATCGGTTTGTCGGTCGCAAGCAGGACGGCGGTCGCGAGATCGTCGGCATGTCCGCCTGCCATTTTGGCGATGAGATCGGCGGTCGCCGGCGCCACCACGACAAGATCGGTGTCGCGCCCCAGGCGGATATGGCCGACATCAAATTCGCTCAGCGGATCGAACAGATCGGTATAGGCGCGCTCGCCCGCGAGTGCGCCGGCGGCCAGCGGGGTGACGAAATGCTGTGCTGCATTGGTGAGAATGCAGCGCACGCGCGCGCCGCGGTCCTGCAAACGGCGGATGAGATCGAGCGATTTATATGCGGCAATGCCGCCGCCGATGATCAGAAGGATGCGCTGAGTATCCGCCACGGCCGGCGGAGCTGTTTGCCGCAACGGCCGCTCCGGCGGCTCGAAACGCTCCAGCGCTTCGTGGCCAACGCCTTCCGCCGCCTGCCGCAGGATGACGCGGACCTCATCCTCCATCGATCGGTTATGGCGCGCCGCGCGCAGCCGCAGCAGTGTCTTGAGCTTGTCGTCGAGTTGCCGGACGGTGAGACTGGCCATGGGCTTTCTCCGCGCCGCCAGTACCTTAGTGGAGATATGATTGCATTGCAATCAATGCAATCACCGGATCAGCAGAATCACGATCCACAGCAGCAAGGCGGCGATCAGCCAGAGCGCAACGGTGCCCCAGCGATTGCGGCGGGCTTCGCTCTTGCCGATCTCGGCAACGGTTTGCGGCGACAGCACCAAACCGTCGCGGGTGATCTCGTCGAACTGATCGAGCACGCGGGCGCCGCGGGTCAGCAGGCCCGGCACATGACTCACAAAGCGTCCGACCTCGGCGGCGCCAAGCGCGGCGCCTTCGAGCTTGCCGGCGGGCCCGAGATTCCGCGTCATCCATTCGCGCACCACCGGCTCGGCCGTCGACCACATGTCGAGCTTGGGATCGAACGAGCGCGCCACGCCTTCCACCACCACCATGGTCTTCTGCAGCAGCAGCAATTCCGGCCGGGTACGCATGTCGAACAGGCCGGTCACCTCGAACAGCAGCGTGAGCAGCCGCGCCATGGAAATATCTTCGGCGGTGCGGTTGTGGATCGGCTCGCCGATGGCGCGGATCGCCTGGGCAAAGCTCTCGACCGAATGCTGCGGCGGCACATAACCGGCCTCGAAATGCACTTCGGCGGCACGGCGATAATCGCGGGTGATGAAACCGTGCAGGATTTCGGCGAGGAACAACCGCTCTTTCGCCCCGAGCCGGCCCATGATGCCGAAATCGACGGCAATGAGACGGCCGTCGTCGTCGACGAACAGATTTCCCGGGTGCATGTCGGCGTGAAAGAAACCGTCGCGCAGCGCGTGGCGCAGAAACGTCTGGATCACGGCTCGCGCGATCTGCCGCAGATCGAAGCCCTTGGCGGCGAGCCGCGCGCGATCCGACAACGGCGTCGCATCGATCCATTCCAGGGTCAGAACGTCCTTGCTGGTGCGATCCCAATCGACGGCGGGCACGCGAAAATCCGGATCGTCCTTGGTGTTCTCGGCCATTTCCGAGAGCGCGGCCGCCTCGAGGCGAAAGTCCATCTCGACCGTGACCGAGCGCCGCAGCGTGTCGACCACCTCGATCAGCCGCAACCGCCGCGCCTCGGCGGAAAAGTCTTCAGCGTGATGCGCCACGAAGGTGAAGGCGCGCAGATCGGCATAGAAGCGGCGTTCGATGCCGGGCCGCAGCACTTTGACGGCGACCGCGCGCGGCCCGTTCGCGGTCGCGACCTCGGCCCGGTGCACTTGCGCGATCGAGGCGGCGGCGACCGGTGGGCCGAAGCTTGCGAAGACCGCACTGACCGGCTTGCCGAACGATGCGGCGATGGCGGCTTCCGCTTCGGCTTGCGGAAATGGCGGCATCTGGTCTTGCAGCCGCTCGAGGTCGCGGGCCAGTGTGGTCCCGACCACGTCGGGCCGCGTCGCCAAAAACTGGCCGAGCTTGACATAGCTCGGGCCGAGCCGCGTCAGCGCGGCCGATAGGCGGGTCTCGGCGGCGCCGACCGACGGCCGCTCGATCAGCCGCGCCATGCGCACCAGCGGACGCGCCGCCGGCGGGATGAGCGCCGGATCGATGACACCGAAGACGCCCTCGCGGGCGAAGATAAAGCCGGCGCGGCCAAAACGGAGAAGATACGCGGGAGCGGAGATCACGAAACGCTCTCGACCGGGGATTCCCACCCCCGCTTGCGGGGGCGGGCGGGGTGGGGGCTGGCTTGCGCGGCATGGGTTAAAACCCCCCACCCGACGCGCTTCGCGTGCCGACCTCCCCCGCAAGCGGGAGAGGTAAAAGTAGAGACAGTCGCGGGAGCGGAGATCACAAACGCCAGCCCGAATGTAGCGCCACGATGCCGCCGGTCACGACCTGATGCGAGACGCGCGCAAAGCCCGCTGCGCGTATCATGGCGGCGAAGTCCTGCGGGTTCGGAAAGCGGCGGATCGATTCCACCAGATAGCGGTAGGATTTGGCGTCGCCGACCACCGCGCGGCCGAGCGCGGGAATGACATTGAACGAATAGAAATCGTAGAGCCGGTCCAGGCCGGGCACATTGACGGCGGAGAATTCGAGGCAAAGAAATCGTCCGCCGATCTTGAGCACGCGATATGCTTCCGCCAGCGCCGTTTCGATGCGCGGCACGTTGCGGATGCCGAACGCGATGGTGACCGCATCGAAACTTCGGTCCGCAAATGGCAACGCCTCGGCATTGGCTTCGGTGAAGGTGATGGTATCGGCGAACCCGCGTGCGGCAGCGCGCTCGCGCCCAATGGTAAGCATGTCGGCATTGATATCGCAGACCGTGGCGTGGGTGCCCTCGCCGCCGGCCGTAATCACGCGCATCGCGACGTCGCCGGTGCCGCCGGCAATGTCGAGCAAGTGGAACGGCCGGTTCCTGGGCGGATTGACCGCGGTGACCAGCGCATTCTTCCAGGTGCGATGCAGGCCGAACGACATCAGGTCGTTCATCAGGTCATAGCGGCGGGCGACGCTGTGAAACACGTCGTCGACCAGCGCCTGCTTGTCCGCAAGCGGCACTTCCCGCGCGCCGAACTGGGCGGTGTCTGTCATTGCTCTCTTGCCTGTTCGGCCAAACCATAGCGCGGCGGCTTAAGCGGCGCTATGTCTGGCAAAATTAACCATTTACGCGCCGCGGACGGTGATTGAGCAATGCCCGAACTTCCCGAAGTCGAAACCGTGCGCCGCGGCCTTCAGCCGGCAATGGAGGGCGCGCGGTTTGCCAAGGTCGAGCTTCGCCGCGGCGATCTGCGCTGGCCGCTGCCGAAGGATTTCGCGCAGCGTCTCCGCGGCAAGACCGTGATCGGCCTCGGCCGGCGGGCGAAATATCTGCTCGCCGACTTGTCCTCCGGCGACGTGCTGCTCATGCATCTCGGCATGTCCGGCTCATTTCATGTTTTTCAGGAAGCCGGCAGCAAGGCGCTTGGCCAGTATCATCACGAGCGTGCGCCGCACGCGGCGCATGACCACGTCGTGTTTCATATGTCCTCCGGCGCTATCGTGACGTTCAACGACCCGCGCCGCTTCGGCTCGATGAAGCTTGTCGCGCGCGCCAAGCTTGACGCCGAACCGCTGCTTAAGAATCTCGGCCCCGAGCCGTTGGGCAATGAGTTTGACGCGGCGATGCTGGCGAAAGCCTGCAAGGGCAAGAAGACGAGCCTGAAGGCGGCGCTGCTGGACCAGCACGTCGTGGCCGGCCTCGGCAACATCTATGTCTGCGAGGCGCTATATCGCGCGCGGCTTTCGCCCAAGCGCATCGCCGCAACCATCGCCAGCAAGACCGGCGCGCCGAACGAGCGCGCCGAGCGGCTGGTCGAGGCCATCAAGGCCGTGCTCAACGCGGCGATCAAGGACGGCGGGTCCTCGCTGCGCGACCACAAGCTCACCGACGGCGAACTCGGCATGTTTCAGCATCGCTTCCAGGTCTACGATCGCGAGGGTGAAAAGTGTCCGACTCCCGGCTGCCGCGGCACCGTCAAGCGCATCGTGCAGAACGGCCGCTCGACGTTTTATTGTCCGGTGTGCCAGAAGTAACACCAGGGAAGACAACGCCGGGATATGCCATGAGCTACCAGAACATCATCGTCGAAACCCGCGGCAAAGTCGGCTTGATCCGGCTCAACCGTCCGCAGGCGCTCAATGCGCTCAACCGTGCACTGATGGGCGAACTCACAGCGGCGCTCGGCGCATTCGACGCCGACGCCGGTATCGGCTGCATGGTGATCACCGGCTCGGACAAGGCGTTCGCCGCCGGCGCCGACATCAAGGAAATGGCCGACAAGACCTTCACCGAGGCCTTCCTCGGCGATTTTGCCGCCGACTGGCATTGCGCCGCCGACGCCCGCAAGCCGGTGATCGCCGCAGTCGCGGGCTTTGCGCTCGGCGGCGGCTGCGAGCTGGCGTTGCAATGCGATCTCATCATCGCCGCGGATAACGCGAAATTCGGCCAGCCCGAGATCAAGCTCGGCATCATCCCCGGCATCGGCGGCACCCAGCGCTTCACCCGCGCGGTCGGCAAGTCGAAGGCGATGGACATCATCCTCACCGGCCGCATGATGGACGCTGCCGAAGCCGAGCGCTCCGGCCTCGTCGCCCGGATCGTGCCGCTGGCAAGCCTGGTCGAGGAAGCGATGAAGGTCGCCGAAACGATCGCATCACTCTCGCTGCCGTCGGTGCTGGCAGCAAAGGAGGCGGTGAACGCCGCGTTCGAGACTTCGCTCGCCGAAGGCGTGCGCTTCGAGCGCCGGGTGTTTCATTCGCTGTTCGCGACTGCCGACCAGAAGGAAGGCATGGCCGCCTTCATCGCCAAGCGGCCGCCGAAGTTCGAGAACAGATAGAAACCGACAAATGATCGGTTGACGCTCGGCAAAGATCGACCCGCGCCGCTTCGCTGCGACCGCTGGGGCTTGGAAGATACCAAGACATCCTCTACAACCCTAAGTAAATTAGGCGCCGCCCGGCATGTACCGGTCCTCCGGTGAGAGCGTCTGGGGGGAGTAAAGCGGCGACCAGAGCGTGGTCGCTCGAATCTCGAGGGGGATGACTTGAGCGGTTCCTGGAAGGATGACTATAAGCCGCTCGTCGTCGGCGGCCTGTCGGCATTAGGCGGGCTCGCAACGCTTGGCGCGCTTTTCTACATCTTCAGAGGCGTGGCAAGTGGAAACCGGTGGGAGGCGCTAGGCACGCTCGCCGCCGCTGTGGTCCTTGCATTCGCAGTCGCGGCAATGCTCCGTTTCGCTCTGGCGCCGCTGATCGCTCCGACACCATCCGCGGGCGCGGCCGACGCCGATGTTGCGATGCGCGGCCGCATTGCGCCGCTCGTCCTGTCAATAGGCAGCATCGCTATTGTCGCACTCGCGGCCGCGCTGATGATTTCATTCGTCCTGCTCAGTTATCAGCAAGCCTACCAATCAGCGCTCGTGCCGAAGATCGACACCCTGCTGACCGGCGTATTCAGCACGGTGCTGCCGGTCGTTGCGACTTGGGTCGGGACGGTCTTGGCCTTTTATTTTGGCAGCGAGAACTTCCGTCAAGCAGCGCAGAGTACGCGCGAAGCGCTGGGCAGCCAGATGGCTTCCAAGAAGAAAATAACCGACGTTATGGTGCCTTATGAGCGCATCGGCCGCCTGAGCGCCGAGAACGAGGCCGATGCCGAAACCACGCTCACCATGTATGACGTGATCCATACGCTGAGCGCTGCGGCCACCCGCACTATTGTATTTAATCTGAAAGAGCAAACCCCGATATACATTATCCGCAGCACCAGCCCGCCGGTCCCGCCGAACTGGATCACGCCCAACTACGAAGCAGGTCCGGATCTGCCCAAAGAGCCCAAAGACGTAAAACTCAAAGTTTATCTAGACATCGATGGTAACCGCGCTGACGCGCGTAAGTTTCGGTTTATCGATGAAAATGCGACGCCCGAGGCTGCCCTCGCCCTGATGATAAAGGAGGGCGTCGATGATGTGTTTATTACGAAGGACGGCCAAAAGACCAGCCGGGTGCTCGGGTGGGTCACCTCGCACGATTTGCTCAACAAGTAATCTGGATTGGAATTCAGGCTGTCGGCAAGTGCAGATGGCGGCGATCGCACACAGTCGACGACGATGGGCTGCCTGCCGCCTCGAAAGCCCGCGGTTTTCGGATAAATTTTGGGGCGACAGCTGGCACGAATCCTTTTTGCCGAAGGAAAGCCGCGCTTCAGCGCTTCACGTCCTCGATCGCCGCTTCGGAATAGCGCGAATAAAAGTGCTCTACGCGCTGCCGCCACATCGTCACGAACGCGCCGGAGGTCAGATTCTCGACTGATTTCCAGGTATGCTTGATGGCCGGAAGGGTATTTGCCCAGATCGCCCGCTTGCACCATCGTTCGCCTTTTTCCTTGCCTTCGTCGGTGGCGCACATCGACTTCCAGGCGATCCGCTCCGGATGGCTGACGTGTTCCGCGGCGCCCTGCCAGCCTTGCTGGTGAATCAAATAGAGATCGCTGAAGCTCGGTTTCCGGTGGGTATCCCATTCGAACAGCGTTGCATCGGTGAGAAATTTGTAGGCGGCCGCGACGGCATTGTCGCGGGCACTGGTAATCTCCCCCGCCCCGTATTTGTCGAACTCATACTTGTTGAGTTGAAACAGCCCGATATACGATCCGGTGCGTTGCTTGGGGTCGAAATCGGATTCGATCTTGGCGACGGCTTTCATGAAGCCGAAATTGACGCCGAAAGCGTCCGACGCGCGCTTGATCTCCTCGACGGGAGTTCCGACCGAGATATCCTTCAGCGAAGCCAGGACGACCTCAGCCGGCCTTTCGTTCGGCAGAATCTCGGCATAAACATAGTAAGAGACATATGACAGGTCCCGCCTTGACGGTTTTACATCCCGGGAATTGTCATGAATCGGCGAATAGTCCTCCTCCAGTTTTGCTTGGTCCGGTTCAGCGATATCGACGACCGTTTGCTCTTGAGGTAACGGCAACGGATCACGCTGAGAGACTGCATCAGGCGCAGCGGACGGCTCGACAGCGATCGGCAACTCCGCACTGGATTTCGGCTCGAGCGCCGCATTTGGCGGATTTGCGTTCAGCGTCGAAACAAAAACCGTCTGACGAACTGCAATATTCGCAACGGCAACTATGATTGCAAAGGCGACAACAATCCCGGGGAAATAAAAATTAATTGTTGTTCCGTCGTCGCTGATCCGCCGCCCGCGTCTGCGCGCTTCACGAAAAAGGACTGCGGTCATTTGCGCACACAAATCACGCGCGCGACCGATTGCTCCGGGGCGGCACGGCCGTCGGCGGCGGGCGTAACGCCTCGCGCTTGAAGAAATGCGCGGATCGTTGACGCAGGCACCAGCGTGGCTGCCTGGCCGGGGGTGCCGCTGCCCGCGACCAGCGACGGTTTGAGGTCGAGAGTGCCGGCGGCGACAAACGCCGGTTTGAGGTCCACCATGCCGACCAATCCGCCGCGCGCGTTGACCGCCGCCGCGCCGGAAAAGCCGGGCTTTGGCGCCGGCTCAATGCCTTGCGCGCCGAAGCGCGCCGCGGCGCCGGTCACCTCGGCGCCGCCGGCCTGGGCAAGCGGGTCGGCCACGCCGATGAGCTTGAGCTCGCCGCTTTGATCGCTATCGGCGGCGAGCATCGCCGGCACGAGGTTGCGGGCGCCATAAACACGGATCAGCGCGAGATCGTTCGCCTTGTCCATCGCGACGCGTTCGGCGTGACCGAAGCCCGGCACTGTGATGCTCTGGCATTCATCCGTGACATGCGCCGGCGCGATGAGATCGCCGTCGCTGCTCACCACGATCGTGGTGCCGTATTCGACCATTCGCCGCAGACCCGGCACCGGGGCGGCGTTCGGATCGGGGAAGCCCACGAACGCGTTCGCCACGGCGATGGCGACGCGGCTCATGGTGCCCTCGGTCGCCTGGTCATACTGCACGGTGACACCGCGCACTTCGCTGCCACGCGCCTCCGCGCGGACCAGAAAGTACTTCAGTCCCTGAACCCCGAAAATGACGAAGGAGTCGGGCTTGAGCGCGCTCGATGTGATTTGCCGGTGCGATGCCTTGCGTTCTTCATCGAACAGCGCCGGCAACGCCGCTTCGGTCAGGCGAAAGGTCTCGATTTGAATTTGTCCCTGCGCCGAGGTCCAGCGGCTGCCAGTGCGGGAAACGCCGGCGCGGGGCACAAGCTTTTCCGGCAAGCCGAGGCGGGCGCCGGTTTTCGCATCCTCGATGAGCTGCCAGCCGACGGCTTCCGCGGAAAAGCTCGGAACCTCCGCCAGCGGATCGGTATCCTCCTTGGGGCGGTGAGCCGCGACATGCGGCTTCTTTTTAACCGCGGCCGATGGCGCGGCCGTCGATGCGGTCGGTTTGCTCGCATTCTTCGCAAGCGCCGGCGAGCCCGCCGCGATGAGGCCCATGACGATGGCCGCCGCTCGAATGTGCATGATCCGTCCCACCCCTGCTCCCAATCGTAACCGAACCCGGCGCGGAGGCCAAACGCGGCGGTAACTTTTCGCCGCCAGCAAATGTGGCGCGACGGTGGTTCCAAACATTATTCGCGCTTATGTTAATGTCATGCTCACCGCCGACGAACTCGAACGTTATGCGCGTCACATCGTGCTGCGCGAGGTGGGCGGTCCGGGACAGGCCGCGCTCGGCCGCGCCCGCGTGCTGGTGATCGGCGCCGGCGGGCTCGGCGCGCCGGTGCTCCTTTACCTCGCCGCCGCCGGAGTCGGCACACTCGGCGTCGTCGACGACGACGTCGTCTCGCTGTCGAACCTGCAGCGGCAAGTCATCCACGCCACTCCCGGCTTGGGTCTGCCGAAGGTCGAGAGCGCAGCAGCAGTCATCCACCGGCTCAACCCGCATGTCGCGGTCGAGCCGCATGGCGTGCGGCTGACCGCGCAAAAAGCGCTCGCTCTGATCGGCGGCTACGATTTGGTCGCCGACGGCTCGGACAATTTTGCCACGCGCTATCTGGTCGCCGACGCCTGCTACTTCGTGAGGAAACCGCTAATCACCGCGGCGCTCGGTCCGTTCGACGGCACGCTCACCACCATCCGCGCCCATGAGCGCGGCGCCGACGGCAAGCCGAACCCGACCTACCGGTGTCTGTTTCCCGAGCCGCCGCCGCCCGGCACCGTGCCGGCCTGCGCCGAAGCCGGCATTCTCGGTGCGCTCGCCGGCGTCATCGGCTCGATGGCGGCGCTTGAAGTGATCCGCGAAATCGTCGGTTTCGGCGAGGGCCTGGTCGGCCGCCTGATCATGCTCGACGCCCGCGCCATGCGCTTTGAGACCTTGCGCTACGCCTGGGACCCGGCGAACCCGCTGTCCGGCGAGCACCCGACGATCCGAGATCTGTCGGCGCATGGGTAGTTCACGGTCGCAAACAACGACCGTCATCCTGAGGTGCCCGCGCGCAGCACGGCCTCGAAGGGTGCTGCTCAAGCGCCCCGGCCGTCGCCCTTCGAGGGCCGCTATGCGGCCGCCTCAGGGTGACGGAAAAGGAACTTCATAAGTACACGGGGCTATTTGCTCCAGGTCGCCATGATGGCCGAGCCTTTGAACACCGACCATTTGTTGCCGCCGGCGCTGACCACCGTGAAGCAATGATCCTGCGCGCCTTTCCAGGCGGTGCAGAAGCCGTCCTTGGAGAGCTTCCAGGTGCCCTCGCCCTTGCTGCCGGTGCCGATCGGGTGACGTTTCATCTTGCCGTCCGCCGTGAACGTCATCTTGAATCTGATGTTAGACGGCGTGGATGCGGTGAACGGCTGACCGTTGAAAAACGTCGCCTGGATGTCGCTCGGCGAAAGCTTTGCCGGCGGCGCGGCAAAGGCGGGTGGAGCTAATAAAGCGCCAAGGGCTATGCCGGTTACACTGCCCGCAATGGCTGCACGCATGTGAGGCTCCGACTTCAAGATTCGGGAATGTTATAATCGGCGATCTCATAGCATAGACGACAGGTCCTTTCACCCGGCGCATTTGCCTGGCCCGTTCATCTGGCCTGGCCATGATAGACGCTGTTCGGCCGCATATCGGTGGCGGACGCCACGCGGTTCGACATGTTGAAGAAGCCGGCGACTGCGGCGATGTCCCAGATGTCGCGGTCGGTGAAGCCTTCGCGGCGCAACGCTGCGCGATCGTCCTCCTCGACCAGCCATGGTTCGGCGGTGAGCTTGACGGCAAAGTCGAGCATGGCGCGCTCGCGCGGCGACAGCCGCGCCGCGCGGTGGTTCATCGCCATGAGTTCGCCGAGCGCCGGATCGCCGGAAAGCTGGCGCACCGCGGCGCCGTGGGCGACCAGGCAGTAGTAGCATTTGTTATGCGACGAGACGGCGACCGCGATCATCTCGCGTTCGAGCTTGCTCAGGCCCGACGGCGCCAGCATCAGATCGTTGTACATGGCAACGAAGGCCGAAAGCTTCGCCGTATCGAAGGCATAGGCCTGCAGAACATTCGGCACGAAGCCGAGCTTTTCCTCGCATTTGGCGAAATAGGCGGCCATTTCGGGGGACAGCTGCTCCGGCGGCAGCCTGAGCGCGGTAATGACGGTGTCATCGCCTTCCACCGCCGGAGGGCGGGATTTCGATGCCTGACCGCCGGGGGCGGTTTTGCGGTTGCGCTTGGCCATTAGTGGGTGGCTCCTCTGTCGTTCCCTGAATGCGGCGCCGCGGTCGGCGGCAGTGGATAGAATGACATTATAGATCGCGGCGGTAGCGGATGTGCGCCTTACGCGGGTAGTGTTGCAGAGAATCGCGCCATACGAACCGACAGAGGGCACCATGGCCGTCCAGAACATTCCCCGCCCCGCGGACGATCGCACCGGCCAGGCGCTCATCGCTGCGGCCGCGGCGATCCTTGCCGGACGCCGGCGCGACATTCCGCAGGGTTTTCTTGCCGATCTGTTCGGGCACGCGACTCTAGATGATCTGGAAAGCTACCGGCCGGACGAACTCGCCGACATCGCCGAGCATTCGTGGTCGTTTCTTTTGGAACGCAAGCCCGGAGCGGCCAAGATCGGCTTTGCGCCCGTCGACGCGGCACCGGCCTTGGCCTTGCTCGAAATCCTCAACGACGACATGCCGTTCCTCGTCGATTCGGTCCTCGGCGAGCTCAACGAACGCGGCCTCGACATCCGTCTGCTCGTCCATCCGGTGTTCACCGTCGAGCGCAACGAGGCGGGCAATCTCATCGCCTTCAACGGCGTGCGCAAAGGCGAGGGCCGCCGCGAAAGCTTCATTCACGTTCATGTTTACGGCATGGATGATGCGGCGACGCGCGCTGACACGGTGCGCGCGCTCGAAGAAGTCCTCGCCGACGTGCGCGTCAGCGTGCAGGATTGGCGGGCGATGCTGGCGCGGGCAAGCGAGGTCGCCGCGGAACTGAAAGCCAACCCGCCGCCGCTTCCGGCCGACGAGATTGCCGAAGCGGTTCAGTTTCTCCAGTGGATGGCGGCGGATAATTTCACCCTGCTCGGAGCACGCGACTACGCCTATACCGACAGCGAACATGCGCTCGAACCGATATTCGAGACCGGGCTCGGGCTGCTGCGATCGCGCGAGATGCGGCTCCTGCGCCGCGGCAACCAGCTGGTCACCGTCACGCCCGAAATCCACGAGTTCCTCAAAGAGCCGAAGCTTTTGATCATGACCAAGGCCGCGGTGCGCTCGCGCGTGCACCGGCGCGTGCATCTGGACTATGTCGGGATCAAGCGCTTCGACCGCGACGGCAGGCTGGTCGGCGAATGCGTGTTCTGCGGGCTGCTCACCTCGACCGCCTATACGCGTTCGGTGCGGGCCATTCCCTATCTGCGGCGCAAAGTCGACCACATCATCAGCCGCGCCGGATTCGATCCGTCGAGCCATTCGGGCAAGGCGCTGGTCAACGTACTGGAGCACTATCCGCGCGACGAATTGTTTCAGATCGACGAAGACACGCTCTACGAGTTCGCGCTGGCCATTCTTCAGCTCGACGAGCGCCCGCGCGTGCGGGTGCTGCCGCGCCGCGACCGCTTCGACCGCTTCGTGTCGATTCTCGTCTACATTCCGCGCGACCGCTACGACAGCGAGATCCGGGCAAGAATCGGCGAGTATCTGGCCACCATATTCAAGGGCCGCGTGCGCGCCTTCTATCCGTTTTTCCCGGAAGGTCCGCTGGTCCGGGTCCACTTCATCATCGGGCGCTACGAAGGCGAGACGCCGCGCATCGACCGCGCCGTGCTCGACGCCGCGGTCGAAGCGATCGTGCGGAGCTGGATTGACGGCTTGGGAGCGGCGCTCGCCGCCGCGCACCCATCGCAAAAGACGCGCACGCTGTTTGCGCGCTATTGCGATGCCTTCCCGGTCGACTATCGCGAGGTCTATTCACCGACGAGTGCCGTCGCCGATATCGGCGTGGTCGAGGCGCTGACCGCCGAACATCCGCTCGGCGTCGAGCTTTACCGCATGCCCGGCGCCGAGGCGGCGAGCGCCGGGCTCAAGGTTTTCAGCCACAGCCGGCCGATCGCGCTGTCCGAGCGGGTACCGGTGCTGGAGAACATGGGCTTCCGCGTCGTCGATGAGCGCACCTACCACATTCAGCCGGGGGACGACGCGGCGGACGTGTGGTTCCATGACATGACGCTGCAAAGCGCACTGGGCCAGCCCTTCGCGCTCGACGCGCTCATGGAACGGATCGAGAGCTGCTTCCTCGCGGTCATGGGCGGACGCGCCGAGAACGACGGCTATAACGCGCTGGTGCTCGCGACCGGCCTGGTGTGGCGCGATGTGGCGCTCATTCGCACCCTGTCGCGGTTTTTGCGGCAGGTCCGCATCCCGTACTCGCAGGACTACATGTGGACGACGCTGCGCAAGCACGCCGGCATCGCGGCGCAGATCGTGACGTCGTTCCACACGCGCTTCGACCCGCATATCGGCGTGCCGCAAAGCGAACGCGCGGCACGCGAGGCTTTCATCGCCGCCTCGATCGAAACCGCGCTGCAGGCAGTCGAGAGCCTCGACGAGGACCGCATCCTGCGGCGCTTCGTCAACGCGGTGCAGGCCGCGATCCGCACCAACTTCTATCAACTCGACCGCGACGGACGTCCGAAAGAACTCATCGCCGCAAAGTTTGCGAGCCGCAAGCTCGACGACATGCCGTTGCCGCGGCCGCTGTACGAGATCTTCGTCTATTCGCCGCGCGTCGAGGGCGTGCATCTACGTTTCGGCAAGGTGGCCCGCGGCGGCATCCGCTGGTCGGACCGGCCGCAGGATTTCCGCACCGAAATCCTCGGCCTGGTCAAAGCGCAGAACGTGAAGAATGCGGTGATCGTGCCGGTGGGAGCCAAGGGCGGCTTCATCCCGAAGCGTCTGCCGCGCGGCGGCGCCCGCGAAGCCGTCCAGGCGGAGGGCACCGCTGCCTACAAGCTGTTCATAGCGACGCTGTTGGACATCACCGACAATATCGGCACCGGAACCACAGGCGTGGTCCCGCCGCCCGATGTCGTCCGCCACGACGGCGACGATCCTTATCTCGTCGTCGCCGCCGACAAGGGTACGGCGACGTTCTCCGACATCGCCAACGTCATCGCCATCGCCCACGACTTCTGGCTCGGCGACGCTTTCGCCTCCGGCGGCTCGGCCGGTTACGACCACAAAAAAATGGGCATCACCGCCCGCGGTGCCTGGGAATTGGTCAAGCGCCATTTCCGCGAGATGGAAGTCGATATCGGCACCACGCCGTTCACCGCGGTCGGCGTCGGCGACATGTCGGGCGACGTGTTCGGCAACGGCATGCTGCGCGAAAAAACGACCAAGCTCATTGCCGCCTTCGATCACCGCGACATCTTCATCGATCCGGATCCGGATCCGGAACGGACCTTCGCCGAGCGCCAGCGGCTGTTCGATTTGCCGCGATCGAGCTGGCAGGATTTCGACAAAACGCTCATCTCCCCGGGCGGCGGCGTGTTTTCACGCGCCGCCAAGGAGATCAGGCTCTCGCCGGAGGCGCAGAATCTGTTCGGCGTCGGCGAGCGGCTGACGCCGCAGGAGCTTATGCGCGCGATCCTCAAGGCGCGGGCCGACTTGCTGTTCTTCGGCGGCATCGGCACCTACATCCGCGCCGCCGACGAAAGCGACGAGGCAGTCGGCGACCGCGCCAACGATCCCATTCGCATCGCCGGCAAGGATTTACGCTGCAAGGTGATCGGCGAGGGCGCCAATCTCGGCATGACGCAGCGCGGCCGCATCGAGGCGGCGTTGCGCGGGATGCGGCTCAACACCGATGCGATCGACAATTCGGCCGGCGTCAACACCTCCGACATGGAGGTCAACATCAAGATCGCGCTCAGCATCCCGGTGCGCGACGGGCGTCTGGAGATGAACGCGCGCAATGCGCTGCTGGCCGAGATGACCGATGAAATCGCCGGCCTCGTGCTGCGCAACAATTACCTGCAGCCGCTCGCGATCTCGCTGACCGAGCGCCGCGGCATCGAAGATTTCGGCTTCCTGCAGCGGCTCATTCAGACGCTGGAATTGCGCGGGCTCCTCGACCGCGCGGTCGAGTATCTCGCCGACGACATGCAGCTTGCCGAGCGCCGCCGCCGCTCGCAGCCTTTCACCCGGCCGGAGCTGGCGGTGCTGCTCGCCTACGCCAAGCTGACGCTTTACGACGATCTGCTCGAATCCGCGGTGCCCGACGATCGCTACCTCAGCCGCGAACTCGGCCGCTATTTTCCGAAGGCGATTGCCGAACGCTTCCCCGATGCGCTCGAACATCATCGCCTGCGCCGCGAGATCATTGCTACCCAACTCGCCAACTCGATGATCAACCGCGGCGGCCCTTCGCTGATCGTGCGGATCGCCGATCAGACCGGCGCGGCGCCCGCCGCCATCGCCGCGGCGTTTGCCGCCGTGCGCGACAGTTACGGCATGACCGCGCTCAATACCGCGATCGACGAACTGGACAATCGGGTCGCCGGAAAGGTGCAACTCGATCTCTACGCAGCGGTGCAAGACCTTCTGCTCGACCGCATCATCTGGTTTTTGCGCAACGTGGAGCTGACGCAAGGCCTTGCCGATGTGGTGATGCATTATCGCGACGGTATCGCCGCGGTCGCGGCCGCTCTCGATGATGCGCTGTCTGCGGACGCGCGGAGCGCGCGTGCGGCGCGCAGCAGAGAGCTCAGCGAAGCGGGCGTGCCCGACGAGCTTGCCGGCCGCATCGCCAATCTCGGCCCGCTCGCCGCAGCGCCCGACATCGTGCTGGTCGCCGATCGCACCGGCAAGGCGGTCGGCGATGTCGCGGCCACCTACTTCGCCAATGGCGCGTTCTTCCGCCTCGATCGCATCGCCGCCGCGGCGAGCAACATCCCGATCGCCGATTATTTCGATCGGCTGGCGCTCGATCGCGCGCGCGATTCAATAGGCGATGCCGAGCGAAGGCTTACCGCCGCCATGGTCGGCAATGGTGCGGCCGGCGCGGGCGCCGTCGAAGCATGGGTCGCGCCGCGCAAGGGCGAAGTCGAGCGTATCCGCGGAGCAATTCACGAGATTGCGAGTTCCGGTTTGACCTTGTCGAAACTGGCAGTCGCCGCGAGCCTGCTCGGAGATCTGGTAAAGAATTAACGGGGCGGCCGCGCCTTGCCACCGGAGCGCCACAAAAAAGAACCCCAAGCAAGATACGCGCTTGGGGCTCTTAAGTAGTTGCCTCAACTTAGGCTTATTGGACCGGGCGGCGGGGTGTCGGGGGATGGGGAGCCGCCCGGCCGGCCTAATGTTCCGCACATATGCGCGGGTCCGAGCGATGCAACGCGGATCACGCGTTAGTGTAACAAGCTGCGGCAAAATCGCCCGACTTTGAGCAAGGTTCCGTATTTTCATTTCCACGGTTGCGATTCTGACGAAATCGGCGCGAGCGGCAATATCGCGCAACAGCAATAGCTTGCGTCCGCATGCGATGCTCACCTTCGGCACTGCAATGTGTTCGACTTTGATGAAAGGTGATTGATTTTTCGCAATGCACTCAACACCTCGGAGAGGTGAAATTTGCCTGTGAAAATAAAGCGATTGCACCAGCCGGCTGCTCTGAAAAGAAAAAGCCTTTCGCCCATGAACCCGGCGGCGCGTGCAAGAGTTTTGTTTTTGTGCGATCCTTGGCTTGGGTCGTCCGCGGAGGCTAGAAATCCTATAGATTTGCTATACTATGTTCCCGCGGGGTCCAACCGTCAGGCCCTAATACAGGTGGCGGCGAGGTAGCGGCATGGACGCGATGCACTCGATACCGTTCCTCTACACCATGTCGGGGTTCGGTGTCGGTCTATTGGTCGGGCTGACCGGAGTTGGCGGCGGCTCGTTGATGACGCCCCTCCTTATTCTGTTGTTTGGAATCCACCCCGCGACCGCCGTCGGGACCGACCTGCTGTACGCGGCGGCGACGAAGTCTGCGGGAAGCGTCGTGCACGGGCTCAACCGGACCGTCGATTGGCGCGTGGTGCGGCGGCTGGCGAGCGGCAGCGTTCCGATGACAATCGTCTCGATCGTGGCGCTGAGCTACCTCGACATCAACGGCCCGATCGCCAAAGAAGTCATCAGCTCGGTATTGGCCTTTGCTCTGCTGCTCACCGCGATGACGCTGGTGTTTCGCGAAAGGATTATCGCACGCTATGCGCCGCGTCTCGGCACGCTCTCACCGAACCGGATTGCAGTTCTCACCGTGATCGTCGGCGGCGTGCTTGGCGTCCTGGTATCGATCTCCTCGGTCGGCGCCGGAGCGATCGGCGTCACCGCGCTTATTCTCCTCTATCCAAAGCTGCCGACGAAGTGCATCGTCGGTTCCGATATCGTTCACGCCGTTCCGCTCACGCTCGTTGCCGGGATCGGTCATTGGCTTTTGGGTTCGATCGACTGGCAGGTCTTTACCGCTCTGATTTTTGGATCGATCCCCGGTATCCTGATTGGCAGCTATGCCGCGGCGCGCTTTCCGGAAACCGCGCTCCGCGTCGTCCTTGCCGTCACGCTGCTGGCGGTGGCGACAAAGCTGTCGTTCGGCCTCATTCCCTCTTCGTCGGAAGTCGTGGCGGTGCAGGCAATTACCCACCATTGACGCGGCGTATTCGCCCGGCCGTTTGCGGTTGCTCCTGCAAATTCCAAGACGAAGAGGCCTGCGGCGAGCGCAGGCCGGACCTGTCACGCCGCCCCGCCTCTATCAGGTACGCCGTAGCGATGCAGATCGCTGCCGTGGACGTCGAGCCAGGTCTTGGCGCGTTCGTGATCCGGGCAGAGGCGTCGAACCAGCCGCCAGAACCTGGCGGAATGGTTCATCTCGACGAGATGCGCCACTTCGTGCGCCGCGAGATAATTGAGGACGAAACCGGGCGCCAGGATAAGCCGCCACGAATAGGACAGCACGCCGGCCGTGGAGCACGAGCCCCAGCGACTGGCCTGATCGCGCACTGATACCCGCGTGATGCTGACTCCGAGATCGGCGGCATGGCGAAGGCTGGCGGCTTCGAGCTCGTGCTTAGCCTGGCGCCGCAGAAAATCGCCGACGCGGCGGTTAATGTGCGGTGCATCGCCGGCGACGCAGAGCAGCCGCTCGCCGTCGGTCTCGGTCCAGACGGTGCCGCGCACACCGCGGCGATGCGTGATCCGGTGCGGCATGCCGCGCAGCGGCACCACGACGCCGTGCGCAAAACGCACCGCTTCGGGCAACCGGCCAAGCCGAGCCGCGATCCAGCCGCCATGCTTCTGCGCGAACTCGCGCGCCTCTTTCAAAGTTCCCCGCGGCGGGATCGTGAGGATCACCTCACGCGTCGCGGCTTGGATGCGCAAAGTGTAGCGGCGGGCCTGACGATGCCGCCGCATGCGCACAAGATAGACCGAGCGGTCGAAGATGACTTCGATGGCCTGAGGTTCACTCGGCCGACGATAAAGCAGCGCGCGGTACGGCATGGCCGACGACCCCAGAACCCCAACCCGACGCCCGATACTGCCACATTCAAAGTGCCGCGCAGCGCCTTTGATTGAGACAGAGCGAGCATACAAGGGCTTGGGTCGCCGCTTTCCGCGTTACCCCAGATCATGTGATTTATGAAATGAATAGTGCTTCAGATCTTATGCATAGCGATGCGAGAAAATTTGACCCCGCATGATTCGAAATCCCGCTAATCTCTCAATGGGTTAGGCCACGACCTCGTAAAGCCGTGGATTTGTCGAATAATGCAGGGAAATCAGCCCGGCGACTAGCTAGTCGACCCGCACCGGGCGCCCCCCGGCAGCGGCGCTCGAGCGTTCGCCTTGAGGACGCGCCCCGCCATTGATGGCGTGAAGCGCGTGGCGCACCGCGGAGCCGAGGCGGCGGGTTTTTCCGCTCTGACCCGTCGACAGCACGAAATCGGCGATGCGCGGGGCGATTTCGGAGCGAAAGCGCGAACCGTTGAACACACCGTAATGACCGACGCCGGGCTGCAGCCAGTGCGCTTGCCGCTCGGGCGGAATGTTGACGCACAACCGATGCGCGGCCTCGGTCTGGCCGACGCCGGAGATGTCGTCGTGCTCGCCTTCGATGGTGAGCAACGCGACGCGCCGGATCTGGCTCGGGTCGACCGGCCGGTCGCGGTGTCTCATCTCGCCTTTCGGCAGGGCGTGACGCACGAAAACGGTGTCGACGGTCTGCAGATAGAACTCGGCGGCAAGATCCATGACCGCCAGATATTCGTCGTAGAATTCCTTGTGCTTCTGAGCCGAGTTGCCGTCCCCCTTCACCAGGTTACGGAACAGCTCCCGATGCGCCTCGATGTGGCGATCGAGGTTCATGCTCATGAAGCCGTTAAGCTGCAGGAAGCCCGGATAGACATCGCGCATGAAGCCGGCATGGGGAAACGGCACCTTGCTGATGACATTGCGCCGGAACCAGTCGATGCCGCGCCGTTCGGCAAGCTTATTCACCGCCGTCGGATTGGCGCGGGTGTCGATCGGCCCGCCCATCAAGGTCATGCTGAGCGGCACATAGGGATCGTCGTCCGCCTCCATGAGCGCGGCGGCTGCGAGCACCGGCACCGCGGGCTGGCACACCGCGACTACGTGGGTATCGCCGCCCAGCGCATGCAATATCGAGATCACGTAGTCGATGTAATCGTCGAGATTGAAGCTGCCTTCCGACAGCGGCACCGTGCGCGCATCGCGCCAGTCAGTGATGTAGACGTCGTGATTGGGGAGAAACGCCTCGACCGTCCCGCGCAGCAGCGTCGCATAATGTCCCGACATCGGCGCAACGATCAGCAGCCGCGGCTGGGGGCGGCGCGGACGGTGCTCGAATATGCGTTCGAAGTGAAGAACGCGGCAAAACGATCGCTCCCATACGCTCGAAATATGCACCGGCACCCGCTCGCCGCCGACCAGCGTGGACGAGATCTGCCATTCGGGACGGCCGTAGCGCCGTGTCGAGCGCTCGAACAGTTCGGCCGCGGCGGCGATCGATTTTCCGAAGGTCGTGGAGTAGAGCGGGTTGATCGGGTTCTTAAACGCCAATCGTACGGCGTCGGCCCAGGCCCGCGCCGGATTAAGCGCCGCGTGGTTCATCTCATAGAGCCAATACAGCGGCGTCGACTGCAACACGCCGTAGCCGCCCGGTACGGCAGGCGTGCCGCCGAATTCCCCGATGGCCATCGATGATCCTTGCCCGGTCTGCTGCATTGCAGCATTTTGCGGATCGTATGTCATGCAACCATCATAAAAGCAATTTTTTCCTTATTCGTTACATATGATAGTCAACGTTTTCCCACCTTTCCCCTGGGTGCGGCGACTTTGCGATTTCCGAGGAACCGAGCCGCGAGGGCCTCGAATCCAGAAGCCGCATGACGATCATTAAGTTCCTGGTGCGCTTGCTTGATTCCGAACTTCGCACCAAAGCGCGCGAGTAACGGCCGCGGAATCGGGACACTCCAACGCCGTGCGGCTATTCGCCCGTCTGCATCAGCGAGCCATTGCGGCGGGCGCTCTGTAACAGCTTGAGAAAGCCGAATGTCCCGCCGGCAAAGAGCACGACGTTCAAGCCAAGCGCATGCAGCATCAAATCGGGCCGGAACGTGTGCTCGATAAGGAGCGCGCGCATGCCCTCGAACACATAGGTGGGCGGCAATAGCCAAGCCGCCGGTTGCAGCCAGACCGGAAGCGTCGTGACCGGGTAGTAGACGCAGGCCAGCGGCATGAACAGAAACATGATCGACCAGGCGAGGTTCTCGGCGCCGAGGCCGTTCCGCAGCACCAGCCCGGACACGAAAATCCCCACCGCCCAACTCGTCAGCATCAAGTTGATGAAGAACGCCACCAGCGCAAAGCCGAGGCCGTAGAGATTGAAGCCGAAGAATACAACGGCGAGCACCGTGACCGGGATCATACCGATCACCAAGCGCACGATGCTCATGGCGATGAGCGCGATGATGAACTCGAACGGCCGCAGCGGCGACATCATCAGATTGCCGATGTTGCGCGCCCACATTTCCTCGAGGAAGGAGATGGAGAAACCGAGCTGGCCGCGAAACAGAATGTCCCACAGCAGCACCGCGCCGATCAGCGTGCCGCCGGCGCGGGCGAAAAAGCCGGCGTTCTGCATCACGTAAACCTGCAGAAAGCCCCAGGTGATCATCTGCACGGCGGGCCAATACACGAGCTCAACGAGCCGCGGCCAGGACGAGCGCAGCAGATACCAATAACGCAGCATCATCGCGGCGACGCGGCGCGGCGAAAATTCAAGCATGCTCTCAGTGTACGCGCTCATTGCGCGGCCTCGCGGGCCTCGTCGCGCCGGCGCGCAACGTCGAGGAAGACTTCTTCGAGCGTGCGGCGGCCGTATCGGGCGAGGAGCCGCGGCGGGGTGTCATCGTCCTCGATGCGTCCCTGCTTCATGATGATGACACGCTCGCACAGCCGCTCGACCTCGGCCATGTTGTGCGAGGCGAGCAGCACGGTGGCGCGGCGGTCGCGGCAATAGCGTTGCAGCCGCGCCCGCACCCAGTCGGCGGTATCGGGGTCGAGCGACGCGGTCGGCTCGTCGAGCAGCAGCAGTTCCGGCGCGTTGATCAGGGATTTGGCCAGCGAAACCCGGGTCTTTTGCCCGGCCGAAAGCTTGCCGGTCGGCCGATCAAGCAGTTCGGTCAGATCGAGCACTTCGCCGAGCTGTTCGATCCGGTCGGAAAGATCGGGCACGCCGTAAAGCATCCCGAATACGGTCAGATTTTGCCGGATCGTCAGCCGCATAGGCATTTCGACATATGGGCTCTCGAAATTCATCCGGTGCAGCACGCGGTAACGCTCTCTCGGCATCTCCGCTCCGAGCACGGTGACGCCGCCGGATGTCGGCGTAATGAGCCCCATGATCATGGCGATGGTCGTGGTCTTGCCGGCGCCGTTGCCGCCCAGGAGCCCGGTGATCGTGCCGGACGCAATCGAGAACGAGATGGCGTCGACCGCCGGTACCTGCTTGTAGATTTTGACCAGGCGCTCGACTTTGATGGCGGGTGCGGGGGGCATGATCCGCGCAGATGTGGCGTGTGCAGCTGATCGAGGCAAGGGGATAGCGACGCAGCCATTCGCCGGCGAGGGTGGTTAAGCACCCCGGAAGATGGCATCAGACGACGACCGTTCGATCAGGCGCAACGATCACGCGACAAGGACGACTACGGCCATGAAAATCGGACTTTTCGACCATGTCGAAGACGGCGGCCGGCCGCTCTCGACCCTGTTCGACGAGCGGCTCACATTCGCCGCGGCGGCCGACGAAGCCGGTTTCTATTGCCTGCATGTCGCCGAGCACCATGCCACCCCGCTCAACCTGGTGCCGGTGCCTGGCATCTATCTCAGCGCCGTCGCGCGCGCGACCAAGCGCATGCGGCTCGGCCCGCTGGTCTATCTCTTGCCGCTGTATTCGCCGCTGCGCCTGATCGAGGAAATCTGCATGCTCGATCATCTGAGCTACGGCCGGCTCGATGTCGGCGTCGGCCGCGGCGTGTCGCCCTACGAACTCGAATTTCACAATGTCGCGCACGACGACTCGCGCGACATTTTCATCGATGCGTTCCGCTGCATCAGCGCCGGTCTCACCGGCGAGACACTCACTTATACGAGCAGCCGTTTTGCCTACAAAAACGTGCCAATCGCGCTGCGGCCGCTGCAGCAGCCGCAACCGCCGTTCTGGTACGCGTCATCCAGCGAGGTCGGCTCGACCTGGGCCGGCGAACACGGCCTGCATTTTGTGACTCTCGGGTCGATCGCAATGGCCAAGGCCAACATCACGGCTTTCAAAGCTGCGCTGGCGAAACGGGGCGCGCCGGCGCAGCCCAAGGGCGGATTTCCGGGCGGCGCCGTCATTGGCGTACAGCGGCATATTTTTGTCGCCGATACCGATGGCGAAGCCCACCGCATCTTCAAGCCGGCGATGGAGGAGCACCTCGTCAATCTGAACTGGCTGCGGGTGCAGCAGAACGACACCGGCCTGACCTCGCGTCTGAAAATTCCGCACGGCACGAGCTACGAGGAGATGGTCGCGCATGGCGGCGTCATTGCCGGCTCGCCGCAGACGGTGCGCGCCGAGATCGAGCGGCAGGTCGGCGAGCTCGGCATCAATTACCTGCTCACCTATCTCTTCCTGGGCACCATGTCGCTGGCCGAGGCGCTGCGCTCGCTCGCGCTGTTTCGCACCGAGATCATGCCGCATCTGGAAAAGCTATAAGGCGTCATTCCGGGGCTGAGCGCAGCGAGGGGCCCGGAATCCATAACCACCGTCAGTCCGGGAGAAGCGCCGGGAGCTTCTTCTGCATGGACCGTGGGTATGGATTCTGGGCTCGCTGCGGAGCCTTTCATCGGACCGGCCACTTCGGGGCGGGCCCGTTGGCAGCGCCCCGGAATGACGACTTAAGAGTTGCCGCCCCGCTCGCGGTCGGCGCGCAGCGCATCGGGATGCGGCATGGCGATGACGTTGTAGCCGGAATCGACGAAATGAATTTCGCCGGTGACGCCGGTCGACAGGTCCGAAAGCAAATAGAGCCCGGCGCCGCCAAGCTCGTCGAGCGTCACGCCGCGATGCAGCGGAGAATGCCGCTGTTGGAAGGCGAACATCATCCGCGCATCGCCAATGCCGGCGCCGGCCAGCGTCCGGATCGGCCCCGACGAGATTGCGTTGACGCGGATCGCCTGCGGGCCGAAATCAACCGCGAGATAGCGCACCGAGGCTTCCAGCGCCGCCTTGGCGGGACCCATGGCGTTATAGTTCGGCATCGCGCGCTCGCCGCCGTTGTAGGTGAGCGTAAGCATGGCGCCGCCATTCGGCATCAGCGCCGCCGCCCGTTTCGCGGCTTCGGTGAAGGCGAAACACGAGATCAGCATGGTGTGCAGAAAATTCTCGCGCGTGGTGTCGGCGTAGCGGCCGCCGAGCTGGGTGCGGTCGGAAAACGCAATCGCGTGGACCAGAAAATCGAGCTTGCCCCAGGTCTGCGCGATGGCGGCGAACACGGCATCGACCGAACCGATGTCCTCGACGTCGCACGGCAGCACCAAGTCGGCCGCGACCGAAGCGGCCAGCGGCTTGACCCGCCTGCCAAGCGCGTCGCCCTGGTACGTGAAGGCGAGCTTCGCCCCGTGGGCGGCAAGCGTCTTCGCAATGCCCCAGGCAATCGAGTGATCGTTGGCGACCCCCATGATCAGGCCGCGCTTGCCGTGCATCAGCTCAGGCATGCGGTAATCCTGTTTTGGTCATTCCGGCCGAGCAAAGCGAGAGCCGGAATCCATAATCCCTGCGCCGTCATTTCGTTGAAACGCAGGGGTTATGGATTCCGGGTTCGCGAGCGGTGCTCGCACCCCGGAATGACGGGGAAAGAACTCAGGCATCCGGCCGCTTGAAGACAACGCAGGCGTTGGTGCCGCCGAACCCGAAGGAATTCGACAGCACGCAGTTGAGCGTCACGCCGTCGCGGCGCGCCCGCACGATCGGCATGTCGGCAAAAGCCGGGTCGAGGGTCTCGATATTGGCGCTCTCGCAGATGAAGCCGTTGTTCATCATCAACAGCGAATAGATCGCCTCGTGCACGCCGGTCGCACCCTGCGAATGACCGGTCAGCGACTTGGTGGCGGAAATCGGCGGGCATTTATCGCCTGCGCCGAACACTTCCCGGATCGCTTCGATCTCCTTGAGGTCGCCGATCGGCGTCGAGGTGGCGTGCGGATTGATATAATCCACCGGCAGCTTCACATCCTTAAGCGCCATGCGCATGCAGCGGGCCGCGCCCTCGCCCGACGGCGCCACCATGTCGGCGCCGTCGGAGGTCGCGCCGTAACCCGCAACCTCGCCATAGATCCGCCCGCCGCGCGCCTTGGCATGCTCAAGCTCCTCGAGCACCAGTACGCCGGCGCCGGCGCTGATGACGAAGCCGTCGCGATCCACGTCATAGGCGCGCGAGGCTTTGCCGGGCGTGTCATTGAATTTCGACGACAGCGCGCCCATGGCGTCGAACAGGACCGTCAACGTCCAATCCAGTTCCTCGCATCCGCCGGCGAAGACCATATCCTGCTTGCCGTTCTGGATCAGCTCATAGGCATTGCCGATGCAGTGGTTGGAGGTCGCGCAAGCCGACGAGATCGAATAGCTGACGCCCTTGATCTTGAACCAGGTCGCGAGCGTCGCCGACGCGGTCGACGACATCGCCTTCGGCACCGCGAACGGGCCGACCCGCTTCGGCCCCTTGCTGCGGGCGATATCGGCGCTCTCGACGATGGTGCGGGTCGAAGGCCCGCCCGAGCCCATGACGACACCGGTGCGCTCGTGCGAGATGTCGCTCTCTTCCAGCCCGGCGTCGCGGATCGCCTGCTCCATGGCGACGTGGTTCCAGGCCGCGCCGCCGCCGAGAAAACGCATGGCGCGGCGGTCGATCGCTTCGCTCGGATCGAGCGTGGGCGCGCCGTGCACCTGGCTGCGGAAGCCCAGCTCGGCATATTTGTCGGCGCGCACGATGCCCGATTTCGCTTCGCGCAGCGAAGCGAGCACCTCTTGCGTGTTGTTACCGATGGACGAGACGATGCCCATCCCGGTGACGACCACCCGCCTCATCTTGCTTCGTCAGCCTCTTACCAGCACCAGCCGCCGCTTCGCTTGCTCAGCCGCCGCTCGCCGGCGCCGCCGCGTCCTGGAATAGCCCTACTTTGAGATCGAGCGCGCGATAGATCACCGAACCGTCAGCGGACAGCCAGCCATCGGCGATACCGAGCACGAGTTTCGATCGCATCACGCGCTTGATGTCGATGCCGTACACAATCTTCTTCACGGTCGGCAGCACCTGCCCGGAGAACTTGACCTCGCCCATGCCAAGCGCGAGGCCGCGTCCCGGCGCGCCGAGCCAGCCGAGAAAAAAGCCCAGCAACTGCCACATGGCGTCGAGCCCGAGGCATCCCGGCATCACCGGATAGCCCTTGAAGTGGCAGGGAAAAAACCAGAGATCGGGCTTTAATTCGAGCACCGCGCGCACCAAGCCCTTGCCGTATTCGCCGCCGACTTCCGCGATCTCGGAAATGCGATCGAACATGAGCATCGGCGGCAGCGGCAATTGCGGGCCCTTGACGAAAAGCTCGCCGCGCCCGCAGGCGAGCAGATCCTCATACTCAAAGTTCGAACGGCGCTCTTCCATCGTCCGTCTCCGCCCCCTGCCGGTCGATCGGCTCACTCCCTAACATATGGGCCCATTGCGGCAAAGCCGCACCCCGACGCCGATCTGCTGCGCTGCGACAGCGCGTTTGCCTATTCACGCCCTTGGGAGTTGCGGCGGACATTAGGCGGTCATATAATGATTTCACTTGTAACAATCTCGCTTGGCCGGCCAGCGGCCAAAGGTGCAGTCAAATGAGCCAGTCGCGTCCTGTCATGCCCAGTGCCGTGGCGCCTGCCGTGCCAGTCAGCCAGCTGGGCACGCCGGCCGGGAGTGGCGATCTCACCGGTTGCCCGTGGCATGACGTCAAAGCAAAGCTGCGCGAAGTGGGCTTGCGTCCGACGCGGCAGCGCATGGCGCTCGGCTGGATCCTATTCGCCAAGGGCGACCGGCATGTCACGGCCGAGATGCTTTACGAGGAGGCGAACCGCGCCAAGGTGCCGGTGTCGCTCGCCACGGTCTACAACACGCTGCACCAGTTCACCGAGGTGGGGCTCCTCCGCCAGGTCGCCGTCGACGGCTCGAAAGCCTATTTCGACACCAACAATTCCGAGCACCATCACTTTTTCATCGAGGATCAAAACGATCTCATGGACATTCCCTCGTCCGACGTCGTGGTCGGCAAGGCGCCGGTCGCGCCCGAGGGTTATGAGATCGCCCGCATCGATGTGGTGGTGCGGCTCCGCCGCAAGCGGTAACTTGGCATTCCGGCCGAGCGCCGCGAGAGCCGGAATCCATAATCACTGACGTCGCAGGACTAGCGCTGGAGTGCTGTTCTCCAGCCAGAGTGGATATGGATTCCGGGTTCGCGCCTTCGGCACGCCCCGGAATGACGGAAGAGTGAGGGCTACTCGATCTTCTCGTCCGGGTAGACGCCCCAGAGGCGGTTCTGCTCGATCCAGCCGTCGAAGCCGTCGCCGGCGAGGCGGCACCAGGTTCCGTTGCAGTGCTTGATCGATCCGACCACGCCGGACTGCAATTGCGCGGTCACCGCGCTCTGCGCATCGGGCTTGGCATGCAGCGGCGCCAGATCGCTTTTGACCTTCAATTGTACCGCCGCCATCCGCTTGCCGGAGAGCAGCGAGTGATAGACCCAGCCCTCGGCGCCGTCGGAGTCGCGGATGCGCCGCCAGTTTTCGAACTCGGCGGTGATTTCGACCGGCCAGCCGACCCGCGTGTAGATCCAGGCCACGTCGTGGTCCTTGTCCGGACCGCCGCGCACATTGACCCGATCGGTCTTAAGGCTGACAAAACGCGGCACCGGCAGTCCGCTCGCCGTAGCGTCGCCGCCCGCCCGCGCCACGGTCATTGCGAACGCTAGCAGGCACAGCGCCGCCGCGGCGCGCGCGCAGACGATCACCAACTTGCCATGCCGCAATGCCACGACGCTACGCCCCGACGCCAACCCCGCGCTATGATGCCGGGGAACCCGGCGCGCTTTGTGAGAGCGCAGCCATCTGCTAGAAAGAATTGATGTACCGCCTCCCGGCCCGTCAGTGTCGGCGAGCCCGGTTAACGAGACCTGAATCGAACGGAAGCGGCACAGGCCGGGTCGGCCGTCGTGCGGTTGATTGCGCAAGGGGCAGCGAATGGCGTCGGGCAAAAAGCCGCTGGTGGTGGTCACCCGCAAGCTCCCCGCCGGCGTCGAAACGCGCATGTGCGAGCTGTTCAACACGCGGCTTAATGACGACGACAAGCCGATGAGCCAGAGCGACCTCGTCGAGGCCGTCAAAGTCGCCGACGTGCTGGTGCCGACGGTGACGGATCAGATCGACCGGTCGGTGCTCAGCCATTCCGGCGAACGTCTCAAGCTGATCGCCAATTTCGGCAACGGCGTCGATCATATCGACGTCGCCACCGCGCTGCAGCGCGGCATTACCGTGACCAACACCCCCGGCGTCCTCACCGAGGACACCGCCGATATGACCATGGCGCTCATTCTCGCCGTGCCGCGGCACCTGGTCGAAGGCGCCGAGGTGCTGACCAGCGACAAGGAGTGGACCGGCTGGAGCCCGACCTGGATGCTCGGCCATCGCATCTGGGGCAAGCGGCTCGGCATTGTCGGGATGGGCCGCATCGGCCAAGCGGTCGCCCGCCGCGCCAAGGCCTTCGGGCTGCAGATCCATTACCACAATCGCCGCCGCGTCGCGCCGCACATTGAGGAGGAGCTCAACGCCACCTACTGGGAGAGCCTCGACCAGATGCTGGTGCGCATGGACATCATCTCGATCAATTGTCCGCACACGCCGGCGACCTATCACCTGCTGTCGGCGCGCCGTCTGAAAGTGATGCGGCCCGAAGCCTATATCGTCAACACCGCGCGCGGCGAAGTCATCGACGAGAACGCGCTGGCGCGGCTGATCGAGTCCGGCGACCTCGCCGGCGCTGGCCTCGACGTATTCGAGCACGAGCCCGCGGTCAGTCCCAAACTCGTCAAGCTTGCCAAGGCCGGCAAGGTGATCCTGCTGCCGCATCTTGGCTCGGCCACGATCGAAGGCCGCGCCGACATGGGCGATAAGGTCATCGTCAACATCCGCACCTTCATGGACGGCCATCGCCCGCCAGACCGCGTCCTGCCGTCGATGCTGTGATGAAGGCGCGTCTCTTTCGTCGTCATGCCCGGCCTTGTGCCGGGCATGCACGTCTTTATGCTCCCTGCTAAAGAAGGAAGACGTGGATGGCCGCGACAAGCGCGGCCATGACGGGGTCGAAAGCATGGACGCAGCGGTCGTCACACCGAAACTAACCACCGAAGAATTCATGGTGCCGGCGCTCGATCCCGGCATCGAGATTTTCGTGCGCAACAAGCGGCCGGCCGCGATGGATTCATTCCGGCCCGCGCGCACGGTGTTGTTTGTTCATGGCGCCACCTATGCGGCGCACGCCTGTTTCGATCTGCCGATCGATGGCCGCTCGTGGATGGATACCATCGCCGCGCGGGGTTACGATGTTTATTTGCTCGACCTGCGCGGCTACGGCAAATCCACGCGCCCGCCGGAGATGGCGCAGCCGCCCGACTTAAATCCGCCGATCGTGCGTACCGCGACCGCGGTCAAGGACATCTCCGCTGTCGTCGACTTCATCCTCAAGCGCCGCAACATTCCGCGGCTCGTTCTCCTTGGCTGGTCGTGGGGCACGTTTTCGTCGCCGACTTATGCGATCGCAAACCCCGGCAAGGTCGAGCGGCTGGTGCTCTATGCGCCGATCTGGACCGGCATGACCGGCCGGCTGGCCGTGGCCGAAGGCGGCCGGATTCCCGCCTACCGCACCGTCACCCGCGAAGCCGCACGTGCGCGCTGGACCAACGGCGTGCCCGAAGACAACAAGGCGACGCTCATCCCGCCCGGCGTGTTCGACGCCTGGGCGGACGCGACCTGGGCTACCGATCCCGAAGGCGCCAGGATGAACCCGCCGGTCATCCGCGCGCCCAACGGCGTGATGGCCGACGTTGCCGAAACCTGGTGGGTCGGCAAGCCCTATTACGATCCGGCGAAAATCACGGCGCCGGTGTTGCTGGTCACCGCCGCCTGGGACAACGACGTGCCGCCGCAGATGGCGCGGACGCTGTTTCCGCTGCTGGTCAATTCCCCCGGCAAACGCCTGGTCGAGCTCGCCCAGGGTACCCATAGCGTCATGATGGAAGGAAGCCGCTTTGCGCTGTTCGAGGCGGTGCAGACGTTTCTGGATGAGGGCGCCGCGGAAGTGTAGCTATTTGCGATACGTCTGCAGCATCAGGGCATCGCCGGACGATTGCGCGCGGGGGCGTTCGGCGCCGCGGCCGGAAGCGGGATCGTGATCGCCTTGAGTTCGTCGGCCTTGCGCGGTCGCCAGGCGTCGACCAGGCGCTTGGCTTCGCCTAGCTGCTCGGTCGTCATATGCGGCTCGATCATCGCCGGATCTGCGAGTTGTCGTGGTACGGGCTGCGCGCCGCCAGCCTGAACCAGAAATCCGCCTGCACCAGATCGACCGGAATCGCCGTGCCACGCTCGTCCTTTTCGCCGCGCGCGAAGATCATGCTGAGCTGTTCCTGCGCCTGCGGCTGGTCCAACAGCGCGGCCCGCATCAGCCAGCAGATGCCCTGCGCGACATTGCGCTCGCTCGAGAGCACGCCAATCGGCGTATTCATCGACATGGTGCCGAGCGTCAGCATCGCATCGACGTTGCCGTGACCGGCAGAGAACGCGATCCATTTCAGCGCCTCGTTGCGGCTCGCCGGCACGCCCGGCGCGCCGAGCAGATAGAGGCGGGAAAGATCGTTGGCGGCGCCGGTGGAACCCTTGTCGACCGCGCGCTTCATTAGCTCGAGCCCCAACGCCGGATCCTGCTTGACGCCGCGACCGCGGATAACCATCGGCCCGAGCGCGCGCAGCGCCTCGGCGTCGCCGGCGTCGGCCTTCGGCCTGAGCGCCGCTGCGATTTTAGTCTCGTCGACCTCGATCGCGGCGCCGTTGCGCAGCCGGTCGGCGATGTCGCGCGCGGCATCGGGATCGCCCTGTTCGGCGGCGCGCGCGATCCAGGCGATAGCCGCGCTCGCATCGCGCGGCAGACCGTCGCCGGTGATCAGCGTAAGGCCGAGGAGATACTCGGCCGCAGCATTGCCCCCAATCGCCCGCTTGATGACGCCATAGACGTCGTCGCTCACCGGGCAAAGCGCGTGCACGAGGCATAGCCAGCTCAGTTGTTTGTAGGTGTTCTCGATATTGGCCGGCGCGTACTCGCCCGCTTCAGCCGCCCCCGCGCCGCGCACCGGGAGCAGCATCGTCAGCACCAAAGCGGCCGCGATGGCGCGCGTCCATGACGGCTTGATTCGCATCAGTCGCCCCTCGGGGATTATCCAAGCCCCAACGAAGTGTAGCGCGAATTGAGTGAAACGAAATCGGGGCAAGACTCGCCGCCGATATGCCAGATAGCTTCGTCTCCTCGCATAATGGTGTGATGCCATATCGGTACAGCTTTCTTTTGAGGCGTGATATTCTTCGCCATTGCCAAAATCGGAATGATTGCATTGAGGGCTGGGCAAATGGCAGTCGGCATTGCAAGGCGGGAGTTTGTAGCTTGGCTCGGCGTTTCAGCAGTCGCATGGCCGCTCGCCCTGCGCGCGGAGCAAACCGCGATGCCGGTGATCGGGTTTCTCAGCAGCAGGTCGCCCGATGACTCCAAGCATCTGGTCGCGGCGTTCCGCACCGGCCTGCAGTCAGGCGGCGGCTATGTCGACGGCCAGAATGTTGCGATCGAATACCGCTGGGCCGAGGGTCAATACGGTCGCCTGCCAGAGCTGGCGGCCGATCTAGTTCGCCGTGGTGTGGCGGTGATCGTAGCGGCGGGTGGCGAACCTTCGGCACTTGCGGCCAAGGCGGCGACGTCCACAATTCCGATAATATTTAGCGTTGGCGGCGATCCCGTCAAATTCGGGCTGGTGGCCAGCATTAGGCACCCAGGCGGAAACGCCACGGGCGTTAGCCTGCTGACCGAATTGCCAGAGGGAAAGCGGTTGGGCTTGCTGAAGGAGCTGGCGCCGAACTCAACCGTTTTCGGCGTGCTTATCGATCCTAACTATCCGGGGCATGAAGCTCAGATGCGGGACGTGCAGGAGACGGCTCGCGCAATGGGTCGGCAGATCCAATTTGCCAACGCTGGAAACGACCGGGAGTTGGAGGCTGCGTTTGCGACGCTCAACGAACAGCGTGCAACTGCACTGCTGGTCACTGCCGCCCCATTCTTCGACACGAGGCGAGTTCGGATCGTCGCGTTGGCGGCGCAATTCAGGTTGCCCGCAATCTACCAATTTCGCGACTACGTGGTCGCGGGCGGACTAATGAGTTACGGGATCAGCATTACGGACGGGTATCGCCAACTGGGCATTTACACCGGGCAAGTCCTCAAAGGCGCCAAGCCAGCCGATCTGCCGGTCTATCAATCGATCAAATTCGAGCTCGCGATCAATCTCAAGACTGCAAACGCACTCGGGATTAAAATCTCCGACAATCTGCTCTCGATCGCCGACGAGGTGATGGAGTAAGCGAGGTTGGGCAACGGCGTGAATGGCCACGCCCACGTCCAAGCTCGGCATTATGGTCTTTCAGCTCGGCATTACGGTCTTGCATTTTGAGGGTTGATATCCTTCCCCATTGCCCAAAGTTATCGTGGCGGCAGCTGTTCGAACGTTGGCAAGCCTTCGGCGATGTGATGGAAGGCCTGTTTGTCGATCGTGTAGATCGCCATCTGCGGGCTGCCGAACAGACTTGGATCGTCGAGCGTGCCGGCTTTCAGGATCACGGCGGGCAGACCCGGCCGCCGCGTGATGAGATGGGTGCCGCATTCGGCGCAGAATTCCCGCGTCACGGCGCCTTCAAGATCGCTGCGCGTAAATTGCTTGGGCGTCCCCTTGGTATAGCTGAACCCCTTGGGCGGCATCAGCAGGAACATGTTCGGCGAGCCGCCGCTGATATATTGGCATTCGCGGCAATGGCATTGCGCTTTCAGCATCGGCTCGCCCTCGGCCACATAGCGCACCGCGCCGCAATAGCATCCGCCTTCCAGCTTCATGGCATTCCTCCAATGTCGTCAGCCTTCATTTCGATGCCTGCGGTGCGTTTTGGCGATCATTTTTAGCGACCGCAGTTGCGGGGCCTCGCAAACCCGGCCTGTCCCACCCAGATTCTTCGGGTTAGAAAGACCTTCGATCCATCCCCCAACACCGCATATCCATGAAAAAGATCGGCTTCCTGTCCTTCGGCCATTGGACCGCTTCGCCGCAGTCGCAAACGCGATCGGCGTCCGACGCGCTCTTGCAATCGATCGACCTCGCGGTCGCTGCCGAGGACCTCGGCGCCGACGGGGCGTACTTCCGGGTGCATCACTTCGCCCGCCAGCTCGGCTCTCCCTTCCCGCTGCTCGCGGCCGTCGGCGCCAGGACCAAGCGGATTGAGATCGGCACCGCGGTCATCGACATGCGGTACGAGAACCCGCTGTACATGGTGGAGGACGCCGGTGCCGCCGACATCATCGCCGGCGGACGGCTGCAACTGGGCATCAGCCGCGGTTCGCCCGAGCAGGTGATCGATGGCTGGCGCCACTTCGGTTACGCCCCGCCTGAGGGGATGACCGACGCCGACATGGCGAGACGTCACACCGAAGTCTTCCTCGAAGTGCTGCGCGGCGAGGGCTTCGCGCGGCCAAACCCGCGGCCGATGTTCCCGAACCCGCCCGGCCTGCTGCGGCTCGAACCGTACGCGGCCGGCCTGCGCGATCGCATCTGGTGGGGCGCCGCTACCAATGCCACGGCAGAGTGGGCGGCCAAGCTCGGCATGAATTTGCAGAGTTCGACGCTTAAGATCGACGAAAGCGGACGTCCGTTCCACGTCCAACAGGCCGAGCAGATCCGGATCTTCCGTGAGGCGTGTAAGGCGGCCGGTCACGCGCGCGAACCGCGGGTCTCGGTCAGCCGCAGCATCTTTGCCCTCGTGGACGACCGCGACCGCGCCTATTTCGGACACGGCAACGAGGACGAGGACAATATCGGCTTCCTCGGCGACAACACCCGGGCCATTTTCGGCCGCAGCTACGCCGCCGCGCCGGACGTTCTCATCGAGCAGCTCGCCAAAGACGAAGCCATCGGCGAGGCTGACACGCTGCTCCTGACCGTGCCCAATCAGCTCGGCGTCGACTACAACGCCCATGTCATCGAGGCGATCCTGAAACACGTCGCCCCCGGCCTCGGCTGGCGCTGACGCTCGCCAGCCCTGGGAATTTTACGGCGAATGCCGGGCCACGGCTACCCCTTGTTATTTCAGCTGATCCGTCGTTATCAGCGTGCCGGCGCGGTGCGATCGTTTCGGTATTCCTCGATCGCACGCATGATCAGCTTCTTGATGTTCACGATCGTAACGTCGTCGCGTCGCTGGATACCGACCTCTTCGCTCACGTTTTCAGGTTGGTGAGGCTGGCCTGCGAAATCGAAACCGTCACCGCTCGTGCAGGAGACTGTACCTGCGCGCGGAACAATTGAATACGTGCGGCTTTTATGGCCCTGCTGATCCGTGATGCGGAAAGCAACCGACGTCGGCCGCAGCATTTTTCCAGTGCGACCATACTGCCGAATATCGACTTTGCCGCCGAGCGGCTCCACCTTCTGGGCAGCGGCTTGAAGCTGGGGCAGCACCACATCGCTCAATACGGCGGTGTCTGCATCGGATTCCGCCTGCAAACGCTGGGCGTCGGCGGAGCCTTGCCGTCGTTGATCGTGTTCAAGCTTCGCTTCTTTGAACGCATCACCATAGTCGTCATTTGGCATTGGGTTCATATCCTGCCTGGATCATGTCGGCATCGGCGCGTCCGGGGATGAATCTGCCCAGAGGCGATCCAAAATCCGGGCACGGCGCGTACTACGAGCGTCAAACGTCCCGGGCGACCTACATCACCCCATTTGCATTTTCTGGCGTCTTGGACGGCGCCGAACAGCGTCCGCCAGTTTCAGCCACTCGGCCGCCATTTGGCGTTGAATAACGCGAAATTCCTGATCTGAAACAGCAGGCACTATTTGCAAACAGTGTGCGGCGTAACGCACGTATTCCTTGTGTTTGTCCTTCGCCAGAACTGCCATGGGTCTCTCCCGGACAACTCGACAATGCAGGAAAATTTGAAGCGCATTGTTTCAGGGCGAGTCTGGTCAAAATTGCTCACTTTCAAAACCCGCCGGCGGCGTCGACGGTCATGGATTCATGGTGGTTTTCCTGTGAGCTGTTCGTGAATCTTTTCAGCACGCGGGCGCCGACGGCAACCGCTACGAACCAGGTCAATGTTTCAGCAGTAAGTGCCTGCCGATGGGCACTGGCGCTGCTAGTTATGAGAGCGGAAACTCCGGTACGTCGCCGCTTTTTGCGCAGCTCAAGGGCAAGCCGCGGCCTGCCGGTACCCGTGTAGCTGTATTGGCGTTAGCAAAACACAAGGTACGTCGAGACTTTTAATGTCATGCGATACGAACGTACGCATTGACGGAAGGATCAACCCAATCAGGCGGTATGGCCGTCGAAGTCGCCTGTCCTCGGAATATTCTTTTCCTGCTGCGGCGTCATTTTCGCCGTATCCGGACCGCCCGGCACACCGCGCGGCCCGAGTTTGCTACGGGCGATGTCGTCTTCGCTTAGTCGTTCTTCTTCGCGGGTCGCGCGCGGCATCTAACGCCTCCCAGGGGTCCAGGGGGTATGCACATTACTGGTTGCCCCAGCCATCGTCGGGGGAGACAGGGGCTGGGGCTTCCATCTTCGGGACGGTCACGCAACAACACACTGACGCTACAGACCATCCCGGTAACGATCTTTTTCAGCTGCGAGTTAGGCTGCAGCAGCGAAGCGGATGCTGGGCGAGCCAACGACACCGCTCTTCTCCATCACCGACTTCATTTCACTTGAGGTCAACCAGGTGCGGGCCTTCGTTACGTCAGCGACGTCCTGGAGGATCACCACGTCATTCGGATCCTCGGCGCTGCGGAACACTCTGCCATTCGTGATGCCGGCAGACGCCCGATCCTTCTCATGTCCGTTGTAACTGGTCCGCCATGAGTTGAAGTCCTTGACCTTGAAATGGACAGTCAGGTTTTCGTTATTCATCGGGATTCTCCTTGTTGAATCTCATAAGGACGCGCGCAACCGGAGGCGCGCGCGGGGCCTACCTTCGGGTGCCCACGGCACCCGCAACGCAAGCCGATAACAACTTTTAAGATTAGGATTGTGCCAGCCGATGGCATTAGCGCTGCCAGTGCGTGAACGACGGCATCGGTAGGTCGCCGCTTTATGGGCAGTTCTCAGGCAAGCCACTGCCTGCCAGTGTCTATACAGCTGTGGTGCCGAAATCGAAGGGCAAGGGTCCGTCGAGAGTTTAATTCGCGGTGGAGGCATCAAACGGTGGGCGAAAATCCGCGGCAAAAGTCCGAAGCGTAACGATCGTCGGCGAAGCGCCAATAAGTGACACCCCACCTGGCGTTACGGCTTTGATGCGGAGGTCCCCGGCGGAACTCAGACTGCGTTCGAGGATTTTTTTAATTTCGTTTTCCCTGACCCAGATCAAATCGCCGACCCTGCCCAGGGCATAATCTTTAGTCGTACCTCCTCTGTCTTGCCGATCATCGGCGCGCAGCATCGAAGGCCGTCGGCTTTATCGTTGCCGACTTCAACAAACAAAGGTCTGCCAAATGCCTAACGTCCTGAATCTGGCGCTGCAGGGTGGCGGCAGTCACGGCGCGTTCACCTGGGGCGTGCTCGACCGCCTGCTCGAAGAAGATGCCCTGCAATTCGAGGGCATCACCGGAACCAGCGCCGGCGCGGTCAACGCCGTCGTGCTCACCGATGGGTTGGCTGCGGGCGGTCGCGATGGAGCGCGCGACGCATTGCGGGCCTATTGGCGAAAAGTATCCACCCTGGCTGAGCGCGGACTTTTCCGGCCTTCCTTGCTCGACAAAGGCAATCCCGATTTCGGGCTCGAACGTTCGCCCGGCTTCTGGTTCCTCGAGCCGATGACTTACTTCGCGTCCCCCTATCAGTTGAATCCGTTCAACTACAATCCTTTCAAGGACCTGCTCGCGGAGTCCATCGATTTCGAGCGCGTACGCCGGCAGACCGACGTCAAGTTGTTTTTGTGCGCCACCAATGTCGAAACGGCCAAAGTAAAAATATTCACCGGTAACGAACTTCGCGTCGAGCACCTGCTCGCCTCAACCTGCCTGCCGCTGCTGATGCAGGCCGTCGAGGTTGACGGTCAGTATTATTGGGACGGCAGTTATGCCGGCAATCCCGCGATCTATCCGCTGGTCTACGAATGCGAAACGCGTGACATCCTGATGGTCCACATCACCCCGGCCGAGCGCCCCGGGGTTCCGACCACTTCGCCAGCAATCATGAATTGCATGCAGGAGATCAGCTTCAATACCGCGCTCATTCGCGAAATGCGGATGATCGCATCCTATAACAAGCTGATCGAGCAGGGCAGGATGAGCGGCGGCAAGCGCATGCTCGTGCATGTGATCGAAGCCGAGGAATTTATCCGAGCATTTTCGTGGTCAAGCAGACTGAACGCCGATTGGGATTTTCTGCTGCATCTGCACAGCATGGGGCGCGCGCGGGCCGACCAGTGGCTGGCGACCAATTTCGATCAACTCGGCAGCGAATTGAGCGTGGATCTCGACGCCAAATATTTTTGACGTGCGATGAGCGAAGGAACGGTCCGGGTTATAAGCATCAATTAACGCGAGATATGTGGAGATCATCCCAAATGGTTGGAGCAAGCACGCTGCGTTACGTCTCCCGCGGTTTGATAGTCGCTGCGATCCTGGCGACAACGCCGGCCTTCGGCGCCGACCCGGACAATGGTCAACGGCTCGCTCACCGCTGGTGCGAGGCCTGCCACGTCGTTGTCGTCTCGCCAACTCAGCGCCGCACGACCACCGACCAGGCGCCGCCATTCGCGAGCATTGCCAAGACGCCGGGCTTCGATGCCGCCAAGCTCGCGCTGTTCCTGCTCAATCCGCATCCGAAAATGCCGGATATGGGGCTATCGCGCAAGGAAGCGGACGACCTCGCGGCCTATATTGCAACGCTCAAATAGTCGCGAACGGCGGCGCGTGCATCGCGTTTGCGATCAATCGAAAATCCGCTGCGCTGATCGGAAACAGCCCGAAGCGCAACTGATAACCCCAGTTCGGCTTGCCGGCGGTGAACTCCAATGTTTCGAGCAGCGGACGAATCGGCGCTTCCTCGGCCTTCGCCCAGTTCACGTCGCGGCGGTGAGGCTTAAAGCCCTTCCCCATGTCGGCCACATAGGGCTCGCCATCTTTCACGGTGCCGATGGCGGTGAACGCCTGCAGCTTGTCCTTGCCGCCGAGCGTAACGGCCGGCGAATAATAGACGACGCGATCGCCCGGCTTGATGCGCTTTAATGGCGCCGCCTTGCCGTGGCCGACCTGCATGAACCCTTCGCTGCGCCCGCGCCGCACATGCTCGGCGGAAGCGACGGCGATCCAATAGGCGGGCATGGTGTAGTCCTTGTTCATTCGTGTGAAGCGAGTAGTAGCCGATTTTTCCCGTCATGCCCGGGCATAGCCGTTCGAAGAACGGCGTCCGTTCCCTCGCCTGTGACCCGGGCATTCACGCCTTCTTTCTGGACGGTGGGAAAGCGAGGCGTGGATGGCCGGGACAAGCCCGGCCATGAAGAAATGGATGTAGCCCGCATGGAGTGAAGCGAAATCCAGACGGCGATTATGCGATACTTGACATAACCTGCCGGCATGGCACGTTTGCACGATTCTGGTCGATTTTCAGGCGCGGGGTTGTCGGCCCGTTCCATAAGGTCAGCGCCAAGTATATGGCGCTGCACATCGCCGAGTTTCGGTTCCGGCACAACAACCGCATGAATCCGGACATCTTCGGCGCGGTGGTCAGCGAATGCTAAACTGGTCGCGAACGCGATTGCTAACGACGCTCGCGTTTGCGGCGCTTGTGGCGATGGAAATTGCAAGCTGGATAACCTCCCAAGCGCCCGCCCCCTGCATAGTAAATCCCACTGACTACATCGACTATTATTCCAAAAATGATGAATGCCCCACGCTGCATGTCTTTCTTATTAAATCTGCCGCCAGCATATTCGAAGCACTCGGGCACGATTGGATCACCGCGCTTGCCACAGCCGTTATCGCTGCTTTCACCGCGACCATCTACTTCGTCAACAAAAGTCAACTTCGGCATGCTCACGAAGTCGAGCGAGCTTATCTGTCGGGCGGGGGAGGACATAGCAATGGGGTGTTTCAAGTTTGCGTAAACAACTTTGGGAAAACTCCGGGCGAATTGATCCGCATGGAATTTGGATTTTGCGAGGCCGATAATATTCCGCCGGTCCCTCGATACACTGTTCCCCGGTTCTTTCAGGATAACATTAGACCCAGCGACGCTAGTCGCTACTTAGAAGGGATGGACGTGCCTATACCGCTCGGTCTCAAAACACCGGTGATCTTCGGCAGGTACTATTATCGAGATATTTTCATGCGAGATGATGAACCCCTTCACTATTGCGGGTTCATTCTGGAAATCCGAGGCGGAGCGCGTACCACTTGGCCCATCGAAGCCCCGCGCGCTCATACCGCTTGGGATTAGTGACGCGAGTGCGACTGCGCCAAGGTACTCGCTATCCGTGCCGGCCTCGCAGCCGTCGCCCTAATAGATACATTCTCTTGACGTCCGTCACTAAATCGGATACAAGCGCCATCGAATCTCGCTCATCAAGGGTCGCTTTCGGGAGGCATCCAGAAAGTGGAGCGAGTGCGGTGCCCGCGGGCGGATTTGCACCCCGCTCCCGGGCGGCTCCGGGGAATTACGCCCGGCCGGCACCATGACCGGTCTGCGGGGCAACCCGCTGGACTGGGACAGGAAGGAGCGGGTAACGCCCGCTGGTGACGCATGAACTTGCCGATCCTTTGGCTCAGGCGTTGCAAAGCGCACGGTCTTTCGAACCATCGGGGCCGTGCGCCCGACCGAGTCCCATATGTGGACGGCCCCCTGCTTGCAAGGTTCGGCGCAGAGTACGGGTCGAAGCGATTGCGATCATATGTCCGGTCTGTTGTCGCGGTCGCACATGACCGCTGCCAAGATGGGTTCCGCGACGCGAGTTCCAAACAGGAAGGCGACCTTTTTGCGAATAGGCCACTGGGACTCTCGGAGTGTCTCGCGTCTTGGGATCGATCGATCACGCCATCTGCTCCGTCTCGAGCAAGCTCCGGCTTCGACAGCAGGACGCCAATGGGCCTGCCGGTGAAGAGGTTATGCGGCGATGCTCGCGGTGTGCACAGCTGCCCCACGGATGCGATCGTAGGGCTCGCCGCTGACCATCAGCTTCCAGGCAATGCGCGCCGTCTTGTTGGCGAGCGCCACGGCGGCAAGCTTCGGCGGCTTGCGCTTGACGAGCGCTGTCAGCCAGGGCGACGGGTTCCCACGCGCCTTCCTGGCGTGCTGGATCACCGCGGTGGCGCCGACCACCAAAACGCCGCGCAATGCCTCATCGCCGGCTCGCGTGATGACCCCGAGGCGCTGCTTGCCGGCGGTGGAGTGATCCTTCGGAGTCAACCCGAGCCAAGCCGCAAAATCCCGGCCAGTCCGGAAAGCGCGAGGATCGGGGACCTTCATGACCAGCAGCGATGCGCCGATCAGGCCGATCGCTGGAACCTGCGCCAACCGCCGGCTCAGTTCATTCTGCCGGTGCCAGGCCAGCAGTTGCGCTTCGGTCCTTCGAAGCTTGGGCTTGAGTTCGGCATACTCCTCGGCGAGCGTGGTAAACAGCTCCTTGGCGAGTTCCGGCACGCCGGGGTCGGTAGCGATCCGCGCCAGCAGCGGCTCGATCTTGTCGAGCCCGCGGGCCGCTGTGATCCCGAACTCGGCGGCATAGCCGCGGATCATGTTGCTCAACTGCGTGCGGCGGGCAATCAGTTGATCGCGCACGCCAACGAGCATAAGTGCCGCTTGCTGCTCGGCCGTCTTCACCGGCACTAACCGGATGCGCGGCCGGCTCATGGCTTCGCAGATGGCGCTGGCATCGGCGGCGTCGTTCTTACCGCGTTGCACATAGGGCTTCACATATTGCGGCGGCAGCAGCACGACTTGGTGTCCCAGCGCCATCAATTCGCGCGCCCAATAATGTGCGGCCCCGCACGCCTCCAACCCGATCCTGGTCCGCTCCAGTGCGCTGAAGAAATCCAGCACCTGCCGGCGTCGCAGCTTCTTTCGAAGCACCGGCTGCTCGGACGCGTTCACCCCGTGCAGCACAAAAACAGTCTTGGACGTGTCGACGCCAATGCGGATAATCTTGTCCATGGACGGCTCCTTCGTTTGAGATCTGCAACGACCTCATTCTGGCACAGCGATGCCGTCGGGGGCCGTCCACCCCAACAGGAAGCGCGTATCTGGAGCTGAGCTGCGGCGTTCGTTCGCTGCAGCAAGTGCCGTGGTGGAACGCCGACAGGCGAGCGCGCTGCGCTTTCAGCGCGCGCCGCATCCGAAAGATGCGGAGGTTGCTAAGACACGTTTGTCGGCGTTCCGCCTCCCTTTTTTTTCTCTCCTTCGTCATTGCCGGACTTGATCCAGCAATCCATGCGGACGGGAAGCTCGATCGGATTTGCCGATAGGTTTCAAGAGCGGCGAATCAGCATGGGCCACCGGGTCAAGTGTTCAGCCCGGTGGTGACGAGGAGGGGGGCAATAGCCCGGGCGCGATCGTGCCGCGGGAAGGATGCGCTGCGCGCTTCCCTGTCCCGCCTGCGGGAGAGGGTGCTGAGCGAGCGTCGCGAGCGAGGCGGGTGAGGGGCGTGCGGAGCGCGATCGAAAGGACTGACCCTCACCCCGCTCCCCCGACCAAGTCGGGGTCGCCACCCTCTCCCGTGAACGGGAGAGGGTAAGGAGGGCGCGGATCCCGCCCCGATGGCCTTCGCGGCGGTGCCGCACCATATTGATCCGGCACGGATCGGAGTTGGGAATGTCCGACGGCAGCGGTGAAGCTTTCAGCCGGCGCGATCTGCTGTCGCTGATCGGCACGGTTGCCGGCAGCGCGGCGATGTATCAGGCGATGACGAGCCTCGGGCTCGCCGCCGATTCCGCCTACCAGGGCCCGATTGCGCTCGGCGGCGACGTGAAGGGCGCGTCGGTCCTGATCCTCGGCGCCGGTCTCGCCGGCATGACCGCGGCGCTGGAGCTGCGCAAGGCCGGCTACAAGGTTCAGGTCCTGGAGTTCAACAACCGTCCGGGCGGCCGCAACTGGACCCTGCGCGGCGGCGACGTTTTCACCGAGCTTGGCGGCTTCACCCAGACCTGCGAATTCGAGCAAGGCCTTTATTTCAATCCGGGGCCGTGGCGGATTCCCTATCATCACCGCGCGCTGCTCGATTACTGCAAGCGCCTCAACGTCGCGCTCGAGCCGTTCGTGGAGCTCAATCACAATGCGCTGCTGCACGCTTCCGGCGCCTTCGGCGGACAGCCCCGGCGCATTCGCGAGATCAAGGCGGATTTTCAGGGCCAGATCGCCGAGCTGCTGGCCAAGGTGACGGCGCAGGACAAGCTCGACGAAGCGGTTTCCGGCGAAGACAAAGAGATGCTGCTGGCCGCGCTCAAATCCTGGGGCGCGCTGGACAAGAACTACGCCTACAAATCGAACCTGATTTCCGCGCGCTATCGCGGCTATGCCAAAGGTCCGGGCGGCGGCCTCGGTGCCGCACCGGTCGCCGGCGAGCCGATTGCGCTGGCGGACATCCTCAAATCGCGGCTGTGGCGGGCGCTGCAGACTTTCGCGGTGCATGAATTGCAGACCACGATGTTCCAGCCGGTCGGCGGCATGGACACGATCGGCAAGGCGTTCGCACGCGAAGTCGGCGATCTGATCCGCTATGATGCCAAGGTGACGCGCGTTGCGCAGGACGGCAGCGGCGTCAGCGTCACCTATGTGGACGCCAAAGCCCCCGCCGAGCAAGTGGCAAAAGCCGACTGGTGCATCTGCACCATTCCGCTCTCGATTCTCAGCCAGCTCCCGATCGACGTCGGCGCCCCCATGAAGGCGGCGATCGATGCGGTGCCCTACATGTCCGCCGTCAAAGTCGGCTTGCAGTTCAAGCGCCGGTTCTGGGAGGAGGACGAGGCGATCTATGGCGGCATCAGCTACACCGATCTGCCGATCCGGCAGATCGGTTATCCGAACACGGATTTCAATCGCGGCGGCCGCGGCGTGCTGCTGGGCGCCTACATTTTCGAGGGCGCGAATGCCTACGAGTTCGCGGCCATGGCGCCGGCGGACCGGGTCGCGCGCGCCGTCGCCCTGGGGGCCAGCGTTCATCCGCAATATCCGGCCGAATTTGAAAATGGCGTCGCCGTGGCGTGGCAACGCGTGCCGTTCACGCTTGGCTGCGCCGGCTACTGGACCGATGAGGCCCGGGCGGAGCATTACGACAACCTCTGCCGGATCGACGGCCGGATCGTGCTGGCGGGCGAGCACGCGTCATACCTGCCGGCGTGGCAGGAGGGTGCGATTCTCTCCTCGCTTGACGCCGTCGCACGCCTGCACGAACGCGTCGTCAAAATGTGAAGCTGGATGAAGTTGCAACGGTTCAAACAAATTGTCCTGCTTGCGCTGCTGTCGCTGGTCGCGCCGGTAGCGCGGGCGCAAGACGCGGCGCCCGGTCCGCCCGCATCGCCGCTGAGCACTGGCTTCGCGTTCTCCGAGCGCACCGGCGAAGCGCTGTACGCCAATGTCTGCCAGGCCTGCCATATGCCGGACGGCAAGGGCGCGACCGGCGCCGGAACCTATCCGTCCCTCGCAGACAACAACAACCTCGAGGCCGGCGGCTATCCGGTCGCTGTCGTGGTCAACGGGCAGCGCGGCATGCCGCCGATTGGCGGGATGATGAACGACGATCAGGTCGCCGCGGTGGTGAACTATGTGCGCACTCACTTCGGCAACCATTATCAGAATGCCGTCACCGCGGCGGATGTTAAAGCCGTCCGCCACTGAAGCTACGACAAACTGTTTGACGGGCAACGATTTAATCGCGGACAATAGGTTGCAATGATGCCAACCCGCTTTTTTCAGTATCTCGCGCTCGCGCTGTTCCTGCTCGCGCCCACAGCGCCGCCCATTCGCGCCGAAACCCTGCCGCTGCCGTCCAACCTGACGGCGCTCAATTCGGATGAGGGCGAGAAATACTTTCTCGAAAGCGGCGCGCTCGCGACCTACTTCCGGATCGCGGACAGTTTCGTGACTCAGAAGACCCAGGCCTATTGCGGCGTCGCCAGCATCGTCATGGTGCTCAATGCGGCCGGCGCGCCGGCGCCTACCAGCCCGGAATATCAGCCCTATCACATCTTCACCCAGGATAATTTCCTCGACGAGCGCACCGACGCGGTGCTGCCGCGCGACGTGCTGGCCCGGCAGGGCATGACGCTCGACCAGCTCGGCGGGCTGCTTGCGCTCCATCCGGTGACGATCGAGGTTCATCACGCCGCCGCTGGCGGCCTCGACGCCTTCCGCGCGGCGGCGCGCGACTATCTCGCCGCCAAGGATCGCTTCGTGGTCGTGAATTATCTGCGCAAGGCCATCGGCCAGCAGCTCGGCGGCCATATCTCGCCGCTCGCGGCTTACGATGCCAAAGCGGACCGGTTCCTGATTCTGGATGTCGCGCGCTACAAATATCCGCCGGTCTGGGTGACGGCATCCGACCTGTTCGACGCGATGAACACGACCGATGCGGCCAACGACAACAAGACCCGCGGCTATGTGCTCGTCACCAAGAGCGGCACAAATGCCAGCGCCGCGACGCCCGCACCGGCGCAGTAACCGATGCGTCGTACTGAAATGCTGGCGCACAAATCATCCCCCGAGTCGGGCTTGATTTCCAGGCTGGCGTCCGCCGCCCTCGTCGGCCTGCTCGCGCTGCCGCTCGCTGCGCGCGGCGATGACCTTTCGCACTTTCAGATCGGCCGCGCGCGGGCGGTCACCGCCGCGCACGGCATGGTGGTGGCGCAGGAGGCGCTCGCCGCGCGCATCGGCGTCGATGTTCTGCAAAGAGGCGGCAACGCGGTCGATGCCGCGGTCGCCGTCGGCTTCGCCATGGCCGTGACCTATCCGCGCGCCGGCAATATTGGCGGCGGCGGTTTCATGATCATTCATCGCGCCGGCGGCGACGACATCGCGATCGACTACCGCGAGATAGCGCCGCAGGCGATCGACAAAGACTCGTTCCTCGACGCCCAGGGCAATGCCGACCCGCAGAAATCGCGCGACTCGGCGCTTGCCATCGGCGTGCCGGGCACGGTCGCCGGGCTTTCGCTGGCCGAAAGCAAATACGGCTCCGGCAAATTCACGCTCGCCGATCTGATTGCGCCGGCCATCGCGCTCGCCCGCGACGGCATTGCCGTCGCCGACGACACCGCCGATTCGCTGCCCATCGACCGGCCGCGCCTGGCGCGCTGGCCATCCTCGGCGCAAATTTTTCTGAAAGCCGACGGCGCCGTGCTGGCGCCCGGCGACCGGCTGGTGCAGCCCGACCTCGCCAATACCTTGCAAGCCGTCGCCAAAGACGGGCCGCGGGCTTTCTATGAAGGCGCGATCGCGCAAAAGCTCGCCGCCGCGGTGCAGGCCGCCGGCGGCGTGATGACGGCCGACGATCTCAAAGCCTATCGCGCGATCGAGCGCACGCCGGTGCGCGGCAGCTATCGCGGCTACGACATCGTCTCGATGCCGCCGCCGTCGTCCGGCGGCGTCGCGCTGATCGAGATGCTCAACATTCTCGAAGGCTACGATCTGGCGCACGACGACCCGGCGCAGGCGCTGTTTCTGATGGTCGAGGCGATGAAGCGCGCTTATGCCGACCGTGCCTGGTTCCTCGGCGATCCCGACAAGGTGCAAATCCCGGTCGCGCGGCTGACTTCCAAAAACTACGCCGCCGACTGGCGCGCCACCATCGATCCGGCCCATGCGACGCCCGCGAGCGAGATCCGCGCCGGCGCCGAGATCAAGGCCGAAGGCCGCAACACCACCCATTTCTCCGTCGTCGACGGTTTCGGCAACGCCGTCGCCAACACCTACACGCTCAACTTCAGTTACGGCGTCGGGCTGGTCGCCGCCGGCACCGGCGTCCTCCTCAACAACGAGCTTGATGACTTCGCCGCCAAAGCCGACGCGCCGAATGCCTACGGCCTGCTCGGTTACGACGCCAACGCGCCCGGACCCGGCAAGCGGCCGCTGTCGTCGATGACGCCGACGATCGTGCTCAAGGACGGCAAGCCGCTCCTGGTCACCGGCACGCCGGGCGGCAGCCGCATCATCTCCGCGGTGCTGCAGGTCGTGGTCGACGTGATCGATCGCGGCATGGATATCGCGAGCGCGGTGTCGGCGCCGCGGCTGCACAATCAATGGATGCCCGATCAAGTTCTCGTCGAGCCGAGCTTCGCGGGCGATCTGGTCGCCGCACTCGCAGCGCGCGGCGATGCCGTCACGGTGGCAAAGCTGACGAGCTCGGCCAACTCGATCGTCGTCACGCCAAGCGGCTTTGTCGGCGCCGCTGACCCGCGAACGCGCGGCGCGCTGGCGGTCGGGTTTTGAGGTGGCGTCAGCGGACCGCGAGTCCGGCGACGCTTCGGCCAATCTCAGCGCGACGATCCTTGACCACACCGATCACGACGCCGAGCCGTTCGACGGTGGCGATGACTTGTCCATCGAGCGCACGGTCGCAATTCATATGCGTCGGCGCGATGAAGAAATCGGCGTGGCGCAAATCCCGGGTCCATTCGAGGCGACCGTCGGCCTCCTTCTCGAACGACAGCCGCTCCCCACATACCGCGACCAGATAATGATGCCGCAGGCGGGCTTTGCCGGATGTCCGCTCGGTCCGATCGAGGAAATGTTCGAGGTCGCTCACCGCCTCCGGCATGATGTTGACCCAATAGTCGGTGGCATAACTGCGCGAGGCGCCGGCAAGCCCGCCGACCAGCGGGTTGAAGAACAGATATTCGTCGGGGTGCAGGCGATAGAGCGTGGCCGCGTTCCAGCCGAAACCGAGGAGAACGAGCGCCGCTGCGAACGCCGCCGCCGACCGATTCAAAGTTTCGAGCCGGCCGACGAGACCATCCAGTCCCAAACCGGCCAATACCGCGATCGGCGGCACGGTGAACAGAAAGTGCCGCAAGCCAGTGTAAGCCGGCCCGCCCGTGATCACTTCGCACAGCAGCGGGAAGAACGCGGCAAACGCCATGAGCGCGGTTTCCCTCCGCCACGTGTTCTCCGTGGGGCGAGCGGCACGTCGCGGAAGCATTGTGAAAACCAGCGCCAGACCGGCGCCGACAAGAAGCCACAGCGTGAGCTTGATGGCGATATAGGTCGGCACATACCAGCGTGGAACGTCGGCCATATAATAGACGCGTCCGGCGAGCATGGTTTGGATCGGATAGTTAAAATCGACGAACGCCGTCATCGCGCGCAGCGGATTGAGCGGCGCCAAGGCGGCGTAGGGCCACGCCGCGATCATGATCAAATACGCGATAATGAAAGCAGCGCCGAGTGGAAGCGCGGAGCGCGCAATAAAGGCCAAAGTCTTGCGCCACGGCCCGCCACGGCCGACCGGCGCATATACGGCGGCGGCGACTGCCGCATAGCCGATCAGAAATACCCCGAGCACGCGAATACCGAGCGCGCAGCCGCACAGCACCCCGAACGCAACGATCAGACGCCAGCGCGGCCGCGGCAGTTCGCGGCCGATGAGCACCAGGAGATACAGCGCTCCCATCATGGCGGCAGCGAACGGAATGTCCTTGGTATGATTGAACATCGCGCCGTACCAGGTGCCGCACACCGCAAGCGCGACTGCGGCCAGGAGCCCGGCGCGCGGCCCGGCAATCGTGCGCGCCGCGGCCCACACCGCAGCGATCCCGCCGACGCCGGTCAGTGCCGTCAGCAAATGCCGGACCGCATAGGGATCCAGCGGAATGAGTTTCTCGAGGCCGACCGCGATGACATCAAACAGGCCGCCATAGAGATAAAGATTGCGGAAATGAAACAGCGCCTGATCAACAAAGCCGCTGGCGTAGTAGGCGACGATCAGCTCGCCGTAGCGCTGCTGCACCTCTTCGTCGTTGGAGATGGCGTAGTCGCCGAAGGTGAAAGCGACGAGAACGATCAGCATGCCGAACAGCAGCATCGCCGCGAGATCGTAACCATCGACGCGCGCGAGCGGCCGCCAACGCCGCAAACGAGCGGCGGCGCGGTAGCAAACATCGAAAAATGGTTGAATGCGGCTTATTGCGCCCGGCCCGCGCGCAAGCATGACTGGCGTTCTAACTCCCAACCACCCGGCATTGGCGCGCGGGAAATTAGCCCAGGAGCAAATTACCTACCAATCCGAGAATCGGCGCGAAAGCACCCCGGCTGCGTCATGGCGCCGCGCACCGCCGTACCAGCACGGCACGTTGCAGCAGCAAACCAAGGCCTTGCACGTTGTAGGCGCTCAAGCCTTGGCCGCGCCCAAGCCGAGCAGCTTCACCGCGTTCTCTTTGAGAATGAGCGGCCGCACGTCCGGCTTGATATCGAGTTTGTCGAAGTCGGCGAGCCAGCGGTCCGGCTTAATGACCGGCCAGTCGGAGCCGAACAGCACTTTGTGCTTGAGGAGCGTGTTGGCGTAGCGGACAAGGATCGGCGGAAAGTATTTCGGCGACCAGCCGGACAGGTCGATGTAGACATTCGGCTTGTGCTGCGCGACCGACAGCGCCTCTTCCTGCCAGGGGAACGAGGGGTGCGCGAGGATGATCGGCATGTCGGGAAAGTCGACGGCAACATCGTCGATATACATCGGGTTGGAGTATTTGAGCCTGATGCCGGCGCCGCCCGGCATGCCGGAGCCGACGCCGGTTTGACCGGTGTGAAAAAGCGCCGGCAGCCCGGCTTCGGCAATCGCCTCGTAGAGCACGTAGGCACTGCGATCGTTGGGGAAAAATCCCTGCATGGAGGGATGAAACTTGAAGCCGCGAATACCGAAATCAGCGATCAGCCGCCGCGCTTCCCGCGCGCCGGCCTTGCCTTTGGCCGGATCGATACTGGCGAACGGGATCAGCACGTCGGGGTTGGCGGCCGCTTTCTCGGCGACTTCTTCGTTGGCATAGCGGCGATAGCCGGTTTCGCGCTCGGCATCGACCGGAAAGATCACCGCGCCGATCTTGCGCTCGCGATAGTAAACCGCCGTCTCCTCGATGGTCGGCCGGTTGTTTGGCTGGTTGAAATAGATCGCCATCGCGGCCTGCAACTCGTCATAGCCGTCGTCGGGATGGGTGCCGCACGGCTCCTCAGCGTGCGTATGGATATCGATCGCCACCAGCTCGTTGATGTTCACGAGAGCGCTCCATGGTCGTGCAATTGCTTCAATATGCCGATCCTGCCAGAGCGTATCACGGCGCTGCGTGCAGCGGGACCTTGCCCACATTGGGCGCCCCGTACCGCGAGACTGCCCGTTTGGAGGAAGGCGACGAAGTGAAGCTCTGGACCGTTCCAGCCGCCCGTGCAATCATTCGCTGCATACGAACAACAAATAAGCCTTAAGGGGAGGAGCCGCGATGTTAGAGGTTTATCTGGACCCGGCCACCATCAACAGCCGCAAGGTGCTGGCGGGCTTGGAACTGCTCGGCATGCCCTACGAGATCAAGCACGTGAACTATTTCGCCGGCGCCCACAAGCAGCCCGACTATCTGGCGCTCAATCCGAACGGGACGCTGCCGGCGGCGAAGGACGGCGACTATACGCTCTGGGAATCCGACGCGATCCTGCAATACGCGGCCGATCTGAAGGGCTCCGACGAGCATTACCCCAAAGACGTCCGGAAGCGCGCCGACATGAACCGCTGGATGCTGTGGGAAGCCGCGCACTGGCAGCCGAGCTGCTACATCTTTTTCATCGAAAACGCCGTCAAGCCGCTGATGAAGGCGCCGACTGACCACGCGCTGCTCGAAAAAGAGACACCGAACTGGCGCAAGCTCGCCGGCGTCCTCGACGCAAGGCTGGCGAAATCCAAATGGGTCGTAGGCGACACGGTGACGATCGCCGACATCGCCGTGGCGGCGCCGATGCACATGCATCAGCGGCAGGCTCTGCCGCTCGACGATTTCCCCAACATCCGGCGCTGGATGGCAGAAGTGGAGAAGCTGCCGTGCTGGCAGAAAACGCAAGGCGCGGTCGAGGCGGCGCTGACGCCGCATTGATCGGTGTCGTGCCGGCGGCGGCACCGGCGGCGGGGCGTTCTTTGTAATGACAGGGACTGAACAGAATGACAGCCGCGACGACCGTCCAATCGACCTTAAAATACACCACCGACACCGGCGTCGCGCCGGAGGTTTACTTCTATGAGCCGCCGGCGGGCACCAAATGGCGCGAGTCCGGCGATGACCCGCATAAAGTGACGGTGCACGACGGCTGGGATCGCGCGAAATCGTTTTCGCTCGACCGCGAAGGCTTCGCCTTGCGCGAATTCCACTCGCCGTTTGCGCAATGGGACGATGATGCCGCGATCCGCGCGCAGCTTTACCCCGAGGTCGAGGCCTTTGTGACGAAAGCGGTCGGCGCCAATCGCGTCATCATCTTCGATCACACCATCCGCGCCCAGAGCAACGTCAACCAGACCCGCTCCGAGCACTCGACGTCGCGCCGCGCGCCGGTGATGAACATTCATTGCGACTACACGCCGAATTCCGGGCCGCTGCGCGTCCGCCAGCTGTTGCCGAACGAGGCCGACGAGCTGTTGAAACACCGCGTGGCGTTTTACAATTTCTGGAAACCGCTGAAGCGTACCGTCGAGGAGCGGCCGCTGGCGATGTGCGACGTCACCACATCGACGGACCAGGATTTCATCACCATGAAGCTCCGCTACCGCGACCGCGACGGCGAAATCTACGTCATGCGCTACTCGCCGCAGCACCGCTGGTGGTATTTTCCGCGCATGACACCCGACAACGTGATCCTGCTCAAGACCTACGAGTCCGAGACCGACGGGCGCGCCCGTTTTGTCGGCCACAGCGCGTTCGAGGATCCGAACACGCCGCCCGACGCGCCGATGCGCGAAAGCATCGAAATCCGCACCATGGCGTTTTTCTAGCTGGCGCTGCGCAGCGCCGTCAGCACTTCGTCCGGGCGCTCGCTCATCAGCAATATGGCCGGCGCCGTCGAGTATCGTGAGGCGGCAGCCGGGAATAGCGGCGGCAACGGCTTTGCCGCCCCTGGCCGGCGTCATCAGGTCGCGACTGCCCTGGATCACGATCGACGGCACCGTCACCTTTGCCGCCGCGGCAAGGGCGTCGCGGTAATCGTTACAAGCGGACAGGTCGGCGAAAATCACGCCGGGATGCGCGCGTTCCAGCAGGCGTTCGCCGCCACCCAGCATCCACAGGCCCGGAGCTTGTGAACCGCCGAGCGTGGCGTGATAGCCGTAACCCCAGAGCGAGATCATGTCGACGGCCGCATGCTCGTTGGCCTCGGCTGCATTCAGAAGGTCGTCCGATACCCGCATTTCCGCGGCAGTGGCGATCAAGCCGAGTGCGGTAGTTCTTTCCCGGTGGCGCGCAGCGGTTTCGATCGCCACGAGCGAGCCCATGGAGTGACCGACAAGCCTTGCCGCGCGCGCGCCGGCAGCCTCGATCAGCGCCGCGGTCCAATCGGCGAGCGCGGCGATGGACGAGACGGCGCACCGGCCGATCGGCCGTGTCCCGGAAAGTCGGGAGCCAGCACGCCAAAGCCGTGCGACGCGAAAGCGCGGGCGAGCAGCGCCCACACCGAATGATCCATGCCGGCGCCGTGCAGAAAGACGACCGCTGGCAGCGCCGGATCGAATTCGCGCCCGCCGGTCGCAACGAATACGTCCTTGCTATCGACGCTAAGCCGCATTGCTCAAGCCTTCTGCGAGGCGCGCAACGCCTGCGCAAAATCGTCAATGATATCGCTTGGCGCCTCCAGCCCCACCGAAATGCGAATAAGCTCCTCGCCGACACTAGCGGCGGCCAGCGCCGCCGCGTCCATCTGCTGATGCGTGGTGCTCGCCGGATGGATCACCAGCGTCTTGGCGTCGCCGACATTGGCCAGATGGCTCGCGAGCCGCACCGCCTCGATGAATTTGCGCCCGGCGGCGCGGCCACCCTTGATGCCGAAAGAGACAATCGAGCCCGCCCCCTTTGGCAACAGCTTTTGCGCCAGCGCGTAGTCCGGATGCGTTTCGAGCGACGGATGCAGCACCCAATCCACCGCCGGATTCTTCCGCAGGAAGGCAAGCACCGCTGCGGTGTTTTCGATGTGGCGATCCATGCGCAAGGGCAGTGTCTCCACGCCCTGCAGCAGATAAAATGCGTTGGTGGGCGAAAGGCAGGCGCCGAAATCACGCAAGCCTTCCGCTCGCGCCCCGCATGATGAAGGCCGCCGGCCCGAACTCCTCGGCAAAGACGATGCCGTGATAGCCCGCATGCGGCTTGGTCAAAGTCGGGAATTTCCCGGACGCCTGCCAGTCGTAGCGGCCGGCGTCGATAATCGCGCCGCCGATGGCGATGCCGTGCCCGCCAATCCATTTGGTGACCGAGTGCATAACGATGTCGGCGCCGAGCGCGATCGGGCGGCACAGATACGGCGTGGCGAACGTATTGTCGATGAGGAGCGGAATGCCGACCGCGTGCGCAATTGCGGCGACCTGCGGAATGTCGAGCACTTCCAGGCCGGGATTGCCGATAGTCTCCGCGATCACCAGCCGCGTCCGTTCGCCGATGGCGGCTTGCAAGCCGTCGAGATCGCGCGGCTTGACGAAGCTGGTGGTGATGCCGAAGCGCGGCAGTGTGTGAGTCAGGAGATTGATGCTGCCGCCATAGAGCGAAGCCGACGCGACGATATGATCGCCGGCGCTCAGCAGCGTGGCGATGGCGAGATGCAGCGCCGCCATGCCGCTCGCCGTGCACACGGCGCCGACGCCGTCCTCGAGCGCGGCCAGCCGCTCTTCCAGGACCCCCGTCGTTGGATTCGAAATGCGGCTGTAGATGTGGCCGGCGCGCTCCAGATTGAACAGCCCGGCGGCATGATCGGCATCGTCGAATACATAGGATGTGGTCTGGTAGATCGGCACGGCGCGCGAATGCGTGACCGGATCGGGGTGCTGCCCGGCATGCAGGCTCAAGGTCTCGAACGCGGGCGGTTTCGGCGCAGGCATGCCATCCTCGTGAAAAGCGATCGATGCGGGCCGGATGGTTGCACCAAATGCCAGCGCATGTCCCGGAAAAGTGGCTGCCGAATTTCCGAAAAGGACATGCGCCCGGTTAAGCGTGCCGACCAAGCGCGTTGACGTTGCGCCTCGCCGGGTGGCAATCCAGCACACGCCGTCCGCACCAGCTTTCGGCTTGGCCGCCCATTCGGAGAAACTCCATGTCGACGAACCGAGTTTATCGCATTGCCGCCATTGCCGGCGACGGCATCGGCAGGGAGGTGGTGCCGGAGGGCGTGCGCGTTCTCGAAGCAGCCGCCAAGAAATTTCGCTTCGAACTTCGCATCGACGATTTCGATTTCGCGTCCTGCGACTATTACCTCAAGCACGGGCAGATGATGCCGCAGGACTGGAAGGCGCAGATCGGCGGCCATGACGCCATCTTCTTCGGCGCCGTCGGCTGGCCGCAAAAGGTACCCGACCATGTCTCGCTCTGGGGCTCGCTGCTGCAGTTCCGCCGCGAATTCGATCAGTACATCAATCTGCGCCCGGTGCGGCTGATGCCCGGCGTGCGTTCGCCGCTCGCCGGCCGCAAGCCCGGCGACATCGATTTCGTGGTCGTGCGCGAGAATACCGAGGGCGAGTATTCGGCGATCGGCGGGCGGCTGTTTCCCGGCACCGAGCGCGAAGTGGTGATGCAGGAAACCGTCATGACGCGGGTCGGCGTCGACCGCGTGCTGCGCTACGCCTTCGAACTCGCCAACAAGCGCGACAACAAACACCTGACGTCGGCGACCAAATCGAACGGCATTTCCATCACCATGCCCTATTGGGACGAGCGCGTCGTCGCCATGGCCGAGCATTTTCCTGACGTGCGCTGGGACAAATATCACATCGATATCCTGACCGCGCTGTTCGTGCTCAGCCCCGACCGCTTTGACGTGGTGGTGGGTTCGAACCTGTTCGGCGACATCCTCTCCGACCTCGGGCCGGCTTGCACCGGCACCATCGGTATCGCGCCTTCTGGCAATATCGATCCGGAGCGCCGCTTTCCCTCGCTGTTCGAGCCGGTGCACGGCTCGGCGCCCGACATCGCCGGCCAGGGCATCGCCAACCCGATCGGCCAGATCTGGGCCGGCGCCATGATGCTCGACCATCTCGGCGAGGCTGACGCCGCGAGTGCAATCGTCAAGGCGGTTGAAACCGCGCTCGCCGAGGAGACATTGCGCACCCGCGATCTCGGCGGGGCGGCCGACACCAAGACGTGCGGCAAGGCGGTAGCCGCGGCGCTGGCCTGACGTAGGCCGAGTAAAGCCCCGGCGATAAAATCGCCTACCTCATGCGGCGCGAAGTGACCGCCGACGCTATCGAGCTTCCGGGCGGCAAGGTCCAATTCCCGGACGGTACCATGCGCAAGCGGACCAAGAATGGCGACCCCGCACACCGTCCCGCTCACGTGGCTTATGCGCAAGATGCTGGCCGGATTCCCGAAGGGCGGCGAGTTTGTCGTCACCGGCAACGGGCACGGCTTGGGAGGCCGTACGCAAGCTATCGCCGAAGTCGAGGATCACACCGACATTCCGCATTGGACGTTTCAGGACCTACGCCGCACAGCCATGACGAACGTTGCCAAGCTCGGCATCAAGCTTGAAGTCGCGGAACGGATGCTCAATCACCGTCGCGGGACCGGCCGCTCACCACTGCAACGCATTTACAACAAGCACCAATACGCCGCTGAGATTCGCGAGGGCTTTGAGCTTTGGACCGATCACGTCGCCGCGTTGGTCGGCGAGAGCAGGACAAGGCCGCCGCCCTAGCGCGGCTTTCCCTTTTCAGCCTCCGCAACCGCACGCGCAAAAAGATGGATTGTGCGCAGCGTGTCGTCAGTGAAATAGCTGCGCTTGTTAGCGATCGACTGAGAAATCTGTCGCATAAGGTCCCGGAAATCCCAAAGCTCAATTCCCGCCTCGTCGGCGGCTGATTTCGCCTCCGGTGTCCAATCCCATGTCACGACGATTTTTGTGTGCGAGTCCTTCCCCTTGAATCCGAACTCAGCAAGCTTATCAATCACGGCGGGCGTCCCGTACTTGTGCTGAATAAAGTAGCCGAGCGTCCTTCGCATCTTCGGCTTTTGCACTTTTAGGAGAGCCGGATCAAAATCTTTTCCGGTTAATTTGGAATAGACCTGCGAACCTGAGACGCTTGTTTCGATGTGGTAACGCCTCAACGTCACCGGATCAATCGCTAGAAGGTCAATCTCCAATTGACCATCGCATCGGATGTTCGGGATCGTTGCCCACCGCTTCACATATCGCACGTAGGCTTCAACGATCTTTTCGGTTGTTTCCATTGCGGCTCGCTCTAGGCCACGCCGATCTTCTTAATGCCCTCCCTGAGATACAATGGAAGGGAGGGGGCTTTTTCCGCAATGTATTCCACGTCGCCCGCATCGGTGTTCCTACGGGCGTGCTCGATGGCGGCCTTGAAATCGTTTTCTTCGCGGTCCCGTCCAATCCACATCACGGCCATTAGCTCCATTCTGGCAACGTGGCTCAGCCCCTTAATCTCTCGCTTCAACTCAATGCTGTCGTTTTCGTAAGAAATAACATCATCAAGGGCATGAGGATCGCCAAGGCTCATCCCGTGCTCACTAGGCGGGTACTTCGCGTTGAGCCGTTCGGCCGCGCTTATGATCTTTTCGATTTGCTGAACCGTCAGAGCTTTGAGCATCCGTAACCTCCTAACACATACAGCACCGGCGCTCTGCGCTCATGACCGGCTGAGATTCACCGAGCGCGCTAGGTCCCACGCGCGGCTGTCGGCGCGGAAAACCGCATCACGATATTCAGTCGTGTGCCTGTACGGCTCCGCATCAAGGCTGACGCCATGGAATTGGGTTTGCAAATCAAAATCGAATTGCCGCCCTGTCCGCACATGAACCAAGAGGGCTGTGAGCGCATCCTCATATTTCTGTATTGCCGTTGCTCGGTCCATTACTTCGAGTCTTTCGCGTGGCGACCCGATCTTAGCGCGGTCACTGGCCCGGCTCAATGAAGAGAAGGCCACCGCGGGTCATCGGTCGCATGGTGATTTTTTGAAGTCGCGCCGGGCCTTTTCATTTCGCCCCGACTCGGCCTCGCGCGCGATTATGGGTATAATGCAGCCTGCATTCGATTCTGGAGTGGGATTGAACATAGCTACCAGCATATTGCAGGCGCGGAACGCGCTCTTGCAGTTGGGAAGAAAAACGGACGCGAGCACCGCTTGAGAACATCTTGAAGGAAGATAAGGCGGCGTGATCCGCCCGGCATCTGACTGAGGAGTACCAATCATGGGCGTCTCGCCAATACAATCATTCGCTATCGAAAATGAAATCTATGCAGATGAGTACCTGACTGACCTGCTCGAAAATCCTGACTACAGATCAATGGATGTAGTCCGCGCACGGGCAGCCGAATATTGCAAAGACGAGCGCGTAAAAAATTATTTCATCAACAAAGCGAAGGAAATGTTGCGAGCCTGAGTGATGCACAGGCCCGACGCAACGCGCACCCATTAGCCGCCGCGAGTGGAACAGGGATTGACCATTGCGCTGCGGCCTTCTCGCTGGACCATCGCTTAAGTGAGTGACCGGACTGCGGCGACGTCTCCGCCGCCGGGCGGCGCGACGGGGGACATGGTGAACCTACCCATAACCTACCTGGCGCGATTTTTCGGGACTGTTTTTGAGGCGGGAAAACCGGGTCTAAGTGATTGAATTTTATATTGGAGCGGGCGAAGGGATTCGAACCCTCGACCCCAACCTTGGCAAGGTTGTGCTCTACCCCTGAGCTACACCCGCATCCTTAAGTGGGTAGACGGCTATGGCCGCCGTTTAGCTATGCCAAAGAGCGAGCCGCTTGGCAACCGCGGCTCGGCTGGCCTAGAAGCCGCCGATGACCGTCGCCCCGGACGAACTGCTCGCTTATCTGGATAGTCTCGGCATCGCCCACCAGACGGTGCGCCATCCGCCGGTGTTCACGGTCGAGGAGGCCCGCGCGCTGCGCGGCCAGGTGCCCGGCGGCCACACCAAGAACCTGTTTTTGCGCGACAAAAAAGGCGCTCTGTTTCTGGTGGTGGCGCCGGAGAACGCTGCGATCGAGCTTAAATCGCTGCACCGCGCCCTCGGCGCCTCCGGCCGCTTCTCGTTCGGCTCGGCCGATCTCATGCGCGAGACGCTCGGTGTCGAGCCGGGATCGGTGACGCCCTTCGCCGCAATCAACGACAAGGACGCGCTAGTGACTGTCATCCTCGACGCCGCAATGATGGTCCACGACCTGCTCAACTTTCACCCCCTGGTGAACACCGGCACGACGACGATTTCCCGCCAGGGACTGCTGAAATTTCTCGAAGCGACCGGGCACCGGCCCCGGATCGAAGCGGTCTCGGCCGCGGTTGTGTAAACTCCCGGCGATTGCATTCGTGCGCCTTCTCCCCATTTAATCAGGCGAGCAGGGGAGATTGCGGCCCACCCGGGCCCAAAAGGGAAGGCGTATCAAGGAGATGTTGCAGCAAACCCAACCCGCGGCCGCGGACGATTTCGTCAAGGATACGACGACGCAGGCCTTTGTCAGAGACGTTATCGAGGAATCGAAGCGGCAGCCGGTGCTGGTCGACTTCTGGGCGCCCTGGTGCGGCCCCTGCAAGCAATTGACGCCGGTGCTCGAGAAAGTGGTGCGAGCCGCCAAGGGCAAGGTGAAGCTTACCAAGATGAACATCGACGAGCATCCGGCCATCCCAGGCCAGATGGGCATCCAGTCGATTCCGGCGGTCATTGCCTTCGTCAACGGGCAGCCAGCCGACGGGTTTATGGGCGCGCTGCCGGAAAGTCAGGTGGTCGCGTTTCTTGAACGTCTCACCAAAGGCAGCATCGGCGGCGAGGCCAAGGATCTGCTCAAGGCCGCCGACGCGGCGCTCGCCGGCGGCGATGCCGCCGGTGCAGCGGACCTCTATGCGCAGCTCCTTGCCGAGGACAACACCAACGTACAGGCGCACGCAGGTCTGGCGCGTTGCCATGTCGAGACCGGCGCGCTCGATCAGGCGCGGCAGACGCTCGCCATGATCCCGGAGTCGAAGCGCAGCGACTCGGCGGTCGCGGCAGCGCAGGCGGCATTGCAGCTGGCCGAGCAGGCCAAGACGCTAGGACCGATCGCCGAGCTGGAGCAGAAGGTCGCCGCCAATCCGCTCGACCACCAGGCGCGCTTCGACCTGGCGCTGGCGCTCAACGGCAAGGGCCGGCGGCTCGATGCGCTCGAACAACTGATCGGCATCGTCAAACGCGACCGCAAATGGAACGATGACGGCGCCCGCAAACAACTCGTTCAATTCTTCGATGCATGGGGTCCGACCGACGAAGCCACGATCGAGGGCCGCAAGCGGCTCTCCTCGATCCTGTTCGCTTAAGCCTCTACCCTCGCTTAGGCGAGGCGGGCCGCGTTCGGTCGCGTGCGGAGTACGATATGCCGATCAATGCGATCTACAAGGGGCCTGACGACCTCCCCGGGGTGATCGCGATATTTCCGCTGCCGGGCGCCTTGCTGCTGCCGCGCGGGCAGATGCCGCTCAACATTTTCGAGCCGCGCTATCTGGCGATGATCGACGATACGTTCCGTTCGGGGCTGCGCTTGATCGGCATGATCCAGCCCGATCCGACCCATCCCGGACCGGACCAGACTAAGCCGCATTTGTTCAACGTGGGCTGCGCCGGGCGCATCACCCAGCTCGCCGAAAGCGGCGACGGCCGCTACCTTATTCAGCTCACCGGCGTCGCGCGCTTCCGTGTCGAGGAAGAACTCGCCATCGGCACGCCTTACCGGCAATGCCGCGTGACCTATCAGCCGTTCATTGCCGACTTCACCGCGCGCAAGGGCGAGAATGAGGTCGACCGCAAGGCGCTTTTGCGTGCGCTTTCCAACTTCCTCAAGGCCAACGATCTCAAGGCCGACTGGGAGGGCATCCAAAACGCTCCCAACGAGGCGCTGGTCAACGCGTTGGCGATGATGTCGCCCTACGGCACCGCGGAGAAGCAGGCGCTGCTGGAGGCGCCGGACCTGAAAACCCGCGCCGAGATCCTGGTCGCCGTCACTGAAATCGAACTTGCCAAAGGCGACACCGGCGAAACCCCGCTGCAGTGACGCATGACGACGCCGGCAGACGATCGCACATTGCCGACTGATTTGTGATAAATGAGCTGCATTGGAGCTTGCCATGTCATCCGATCATCCCGGCGACGTTATCGATCCGAAGCTGTTGGAAATCCTGGTCTGCCCATTGACCAAGACACCGCTCGAATACGACGCGCAAAATCAGGAGTTGATCTCGCGCGCCGCCAAGCTCGCTTATCCGATCCGTGACGGCATTCCGATCATGCTGCCCGAAGAAGCGCGGCGGCTCGATTGACACGCCGCAGTCACTCTCAACCGTCATGCCCGGCCTCGTGCTGACTTGCGCCGGGCATCCACGTCTTTGGGGCAATACGATAAGGCGTGGATGGCCGGGACGAGCCGGTCAAGCCCGGCAATGACGTGTTTGTGCGTGCAGGAGGAAAATCGATGATCAAAATCTGGGGGCGGAATACTTCGGCGAATGTGCAGAAGGTGATGTGGGCGGTCGGCGAGATCGGGCTACCGCACGAGCGCATCGATGTCGGCGGACCGTTCGGCCAAAATCGCGAACCGGCCTATCTGGCCATGAACCCGAACGGCCTGGTGCCGACGCTCGAGGAAGAAGACGGCTTCCTGCTCTGGGAATCGAACTCGATCGTGCGTTATCTGGCGGCCAAATACCGCACCACGGTGCTTGAGCCGGCGGATCTGCGGGAACGGGCGCGCGCGAGCGCCTGGATGGATTGGCAGCTCAGCGTTCTCGCACCGGCGATCTTCGCCTGCTTCTGGGGCCTGGTCCGCACGCCGCCGGACAAGCGCGACTACGCCGCGATCGAAGAGTTGAAGAAGAAGACGACGGCGGCGATCAGCATTCTCGACGGTCAACTTGCCAAAACCGCCTACGTCGCCGGCGACGGCTTTTCCTATGGCGACATTCCGGTCGCGGTCATGGCCAATCGCTATCGGCAGCTCGTGCCCGAGCGGCCGCCGCTCAGCCATTTCGAGCGCTGGTATGCGGCGGTCGCCGCGCGTCGGGCCTTCAAGGACCAGGTCGCCGCCGTGCCGCTGGCGTGATGATCGTCACTCCAGGTTGCGCCGACGGCGCGAACCTGGAATGACGGGACATTACTCCGCCGCCGCCCGCGACGCTCCAGATTGAGCCGACACGATCGAATCCATCGCCGCCTGCACGCCGCCCTTCTTGTGCGGCACGCCGGCAAGCTTGAGCGCCATTTCCACGGCGCCCAGTGCGCCGATCAGCGTGGCGTCGTTGATGTCGCCGAGATGGCCGATGCGGAAGTACTTTTTCGCATAAGGACCGAAGCTCGCGCCTAAGGAAATATTGAACGTGTTGAGCGCGACCTCGCGGAAACGATCCGCATCGGAGCCGTCCGGCACCATCACGGCGGTGATGGTCGATGAATAGTACTTCGGATCGCGGCAGAGAATCTCGAGCCCCCATGCACGTATGGCCTGCCGCGTCGCTTCGCCGAGCCGATGATGGCGCGCAAACACGTTGTCGAGACCCTCTTCGTGCAGCATCTCGATCGACGTATCGAGGCCGTACAGCATCTGCGTCGCCGGCGTGTAGGGAAAAAAGCCCTGCTTGTACATCGTCAGCATGTCATCCCAGGAAAAGAACGAGCGCGACAGCTTGGCGGTCTTCGATGCGCGCAGCGCCTTCTCGCTCACGGCGTTGAAAGACATGCCTGGCGGCAGCATCAATCCCTTCTGCGCGCCCCCGATGCTGACATCGACGCCCCATTCGTCGTGCCGGTAGTCGGTCGAGGCGAGCGAAGAAATGGTATCGACCAAAAACAGCGCCGGATGGCCGGCCGCGTCGATCGCTTTGCGGATTTCGGCGACCGGCGACATACAGCCGGTGGCGGTCTCGTTGTGCACGATGCAGACCGCCTTGATCTCGTGGGCCTTGTCCTCGCGCAAATGATTCTCGATGACTTTGGGATCGGCGCCGACGCGCCAGTCGGTCTTGATGAACTCCGGCTTGAGTCCCAGCCGTTCCGCCATAACTTTCCACAGTGTCGCGAACTGGCCGGTCTCGACCATCAGCACGCGATCGCCGGACGACAGCGTGTTGACCAGCGCCGCTTCCCAGGCGCCGGTCCCGGTCGCGGTGTAGATGATGACCGGTTGCGTGGTCTTGAAAATGGTCTTGATGCCCTCCAGCACGCGCTTGGCCATCTTGGAGAATTCCGGGCCGCGCTGGTCGATGAGCGGCATGTCGATGGCGCGCGCCACGCGATCGGGCACCGGCGTCGGCCCCGGAATTTGCAAAAAATGACGCCCAGGTTGGCGCGAGACATTTTGCGGCATGTCAAAACTCCTTCGGACGCTCCTGTCCCGGCCGCGCCCGTCCGAAGGTCCCGCGGCGTGAGGCTTTGATCCCCGAATGCGCCATTCGGGTCAAGCGTCTTGTCCGATTCGTGGGCAGGCTCCCGCCGAACTAAAATCGGACAATTTTGATGCAAGCTCGGCGCGGGCGGGCACCCTGCGCTAACGATCGGCTTTCAGTGCGCTTTCGTGCCAGTGCCGGAGCGCCAGGTAATTGATCAGCGTCAACAGATAGAAGATGGCGATGCCGGCGACCGAGAGCAGCAGCAGTGCGGCAAACATGCGCGGGATATTAAGGCGGTAGCCCGATTCGGCGATCCGGTAGGCCAGCCCGGAGCCCGCCCCCGCTGATCCCGCGGCGATCTCGGCCACGACCGCGCCGATCAGTGACAATCCGCCGGCGATGCGCAGGCCGCCAAGCATATAGGGCAGCGCCGACGGCAGTTTGAGGCGCCAGAGCACTTGGCCGCGCGAGGCGCCGTATAGCGAGAAGAGATCAGTAAGATTGCGATCGACCGAATGCAGGCCGAGTGTCGTGTTGGCGAGTACCGGAAAGAACGCCACGATCCAGGCGCAGGCCAGCACCGCCGCATGTTGCGGCAGGTAGATCAGCAGCAGCGGCGCGACGGCGACAATCGGGGTCACCTGCAGGATCACCGCATAGGGATAGAGCGAATATTCGACCAGCCGCGATTGGCTGAACAGCACCGCCAGGCCCACTCCGCCGGCGGCCGCGAGCAGGAAACCCTCAAATGTCGTGACGAGCGTGACGAGGAGCGATTGCGACAACAAGCCCCAGTCGGCGACGAGCGTCTGCAGGACCACGAGAGGCGCCGGAAGCACATAGGGCGGGATGCCCTCGATCCGCACCAACAACTCCCAGATCGCAAGCCCAAGCGCCAGCACGGCGATCGGCAACGCGATGCGCAAAATCCGATCGCGGCGGTCGCGCCAGTCGCGACGCGCGCCTGCTGAGTCGCGCGCGGTCACGGCTCACCTCCAGCCGCCATGGCCGAAGCCAATGTCTCCGATGTGCGCCGGCAGAACGCGGCGTATTCGGCCGAGGTGCGAAAACTCTGGTCGCGCGGATAGGGAGCCTTGACGGCAAGCTCGGCGAAGACGCGGCCCGGTCTCGCCGCCATCACCACGACGCGGCTCGCCAAATAGACCGATTCGAACACCGAGTGAGTGACAAAAACGATCGTCGTGCGCAACGCCTGCCACATCTGCAAGAGATCGTCGTTGAGCTTGAAGCGCGTGATCTCGTCAAGCGCGGCAAACGGCTCGTCCATCAACAAAAGTTGCGGCTCCGTTACCAGCGCACGCGCAATCGAGACCCGCATGCGCATGCCGCCGGACAATTCCCGCGGATAGGCCCGGCTGAACGTTTCCAAACCGACGCGGTCAAGCATGGCCGTTACGCGCGCGGTCGCCGCTTGCGCTGATGCGCCCTTGAGCTTGAGCGGCAGCGCAACGTTGTCGAACACCGACGCCCAGGGCATCAGTGTCGGCTCCTGAAAGACGAAGCCGATGCGGCTTTCGCGATTGCTCGTGCTTTTGGCCGGTGTGGCCGCCCGCGACCATTCGACGGCGCCTTGCGTCGGCTCGCTCAAGCCCGCGATGATGCGCAACGCGGTCGATTTGCCGCAACCCGACGGGCCGAGCAACGCCAGAAACTCGCCCGGCCGGACCTCGAGGTCGAGTCCGCCGAGTGCGCGCGTGCCGTTCGGAAACGCCTTGCCGATGCCACGCAGCGCGACAAGCGAGGCGGAACGAGTTGCGGTCGCAGACGCCATTCGATCGCTAGGGCTTGGGCCGCAGATCGAGCCCGACTTTCTTGTCGACGAATTGCAGCGTGTAGGATTTGCGGTAGTCGAGACCTGGCTTGGCAACACCGGCCCGCACCATCTTGTCGAAGAAGTCCTTCATGCGCGCGTCTGTCATGGCGCCGATGCCCAGCGTCAAAGCATCGCCGGAGTCGACAATGCCGTACTCCTTCATTTTGGCGACCGAATAAGCCAAGAGCTCGTCGCTCATCTCCGGGTTCTGCTGCTTGATCAGCGTATTGGCCGGAGTGTTGTCGCCGTAGAGGTAATTGTACCAGCCGATGCTCGAAGCATCGACGAAGCGCTGCACTAGATCGGGTTTCCTCTCGACCAGATCGCGGCGCGTTTCGATCAGCGTCGAATAGGCGGAAAAGCCCTGATCGGCGAGCAGGAATATCTTTGGCTTGAACTTCCCCTGCTTCTCGATCGCGAACGGCTCCGACGTCACATAGCCTTGCATGGCGCTTTTCTTGTCAGCGAGAAACGGCTGCGGATTGAAGGTGTAGGGCTTGACCTGATCGTCCTTGAAGCCGAAATCGGCTTTGAGCCACTGATAATAGGTCGCCTGTCCTTCTCTGGAGACGAACAACGTCAGTTTTTTCAAATCCTCGAATTTGTCGATGCCCTGATCGGGATGCGCGATGAAGACCTGCGGGTCCTTCTGAAACATGGCGGCGACTTCGATGGTCGGCACGTTATGCTCGACGGCGTCAAAGCCCTGCAGCGTATTGGCGCTCAGATAGAAGTCGATCTTGTCGACCAGGAGCAGCATCCGATTGTTGGCATTCGGGCCGCCCGGCAGGATGGTGACGTCGAGGCCGTATTTGCGATAGGTGCCGTCAGCGAGCGCCTGATAAAAGCCGCCGTGCTCGGCTTCCGCCACCCAATTGCTGCCGAATGTGACCTTGTCGGGGGTCTGCGGCGACGCCGGACCCAGCGTGGCGGCAGCCCATAGGCCAAGCCATGCGAGGGTTCTTCGGGACTGCGTGGCGGACGACATGGGTTGCTCCTTTGCGCCGGTGACGTGAGAATATGCGCCGGCGGCACCGTTGGCGAGAGAGCACCATTTAATGGCATTGCCCAAGCGCGACTGGATGGAGATGACGTGGCGGGAGATCGCCGACGCCGGTGCTGCCACCGCACGCTGGATCGCCGTGCTGCCGCTTGCTGCGGTGGAGCAACACGGGCCGCATCTGCCGCTCGGCGTCGACACGTTTATCGCCGAAGCCTACTTGGCGCGGCTTCGCGAAATTCTTCCCGCTGATCTGCCGGTGACGTTTCTCCCGGTGCAACGGGTCGGCGTTTCGGTGGAGCATCTCGCCTATCCCGGCACGCTGACCTTGTCGGCGGAGACGGCGACCGCGGCCTGGACCGAACTCGGCGAAAGCCTCGCGCGCGCAGGCTTGCGCAAGCTCGTTCTGGTCACGAGCCATGGCGGCAATGTCGCGGCGATGGAGTTGGTAGCGCGCGAACTGCGCGTCCGGCTCGGCATGCTGGCGGTCACCGTAGGCTGGCACCGCTTCGGTTATCCGAACGACACGTTTTCAGGCGAGGAGAAGCGGCACGGCATTCACGGCGGCGATATCGAGACTTCTCTCATGCTGGCGGCGATGCCGCAGACGGTGCGCATGGAACACGCGCCCAACGCCACACCGGCTACCGTGGCGATGGCGCGCGAATTCAAATGGCTCGGCGCCTATCGGCCGGCCGGTTTCGCCTGGATGACACAGGACTTGCATACGATCGGCGCGCTTGGCAATAGCACGCTGGCGACAGCGGAGAAGGGCGAGGTAGCGCTGGCGCACGGCGCTCAGGCGTTCGTCGAACTGCTGCGCGAAGTCCATCGTTTTGACCTCGCGCGACTGCGCGAGGGGCCCTTGGCCGAGCCGAAGACTATTTAGGGCGCGCGCCTGCGATCATCCGAAGAAGGAGCTTGTAACATGTTCATTACAACCGAGGACGGTACCGAAATTTATTACAAGGATTGGGGCGAAGGACAGCCCGTGGTCTTCAGCCACGGCTGGCCGCTTTCGTCTGATGCGTTCGAAGACCAGATGTTCTTTCTGGCGTCGCATGGCTATCGCTGCATCGCCCATGATCGCCGCGGCCACGGCCGATCCAGCCAGCCCTGGGACGGCAACGACATGGATACCTACGCCAACGATCTGGCGGAGCTTGTCGACGAACTCGATCTCGACGACGCGATTCATGTCGGTCACTCCACCGGCGGCGGCGAAGTGGCGCGTTATATCGGCGTGCATGGCACCGAACGCGTCGCCAAAGCCGTGCTGATCGGCGCGGTGCCGCCGCTCATGCTCAAGAGCGCAAAAAACCCGGGCGGAACGCCGATCGACGTTTTCGACCAGCAACGCGCCGCTGTGCTCGCCGACCGCTCGCAGTTCTGGAAGGACCTCAGCATGCCGTTTTACGGCTACAACCGTCCGGGCGCGAAGATTTCGGAAGGCGTGCGCGAATTGTTTTGGCTGCAGGGCATGATGGCCGGAATGCCGGCCTCATATTTCTGTATCAAGGCATTCTCGGAAACCGACATGACCGAAGATCTGAAAAAGTTCGACGTACCGACGCTCATCCTGCATGGCGATGACGATCAGGTCGTGCCGATCGCCGACTCCGCGATGTTGTCGGCGAAATTGATCAACGACGCGACTCTGAAAATCTACAAGGGCGCGCCACACGGCATGTTCACGACCCGCAAGGATGAGGTCAACGCCGACTTGCTGGCATTTCTGAAGCAGTAAGGCGGCGCCAACGCCGGGCCGTCACGCCGCGATTTTCACGTATTCGAAATCGCCGGGCTTGTTGTCGATGCCGATGCGCGGCGGGGCGATCCAATTGGCGAACTGGCCCGGTTCGGAAACCGGCTGCATCAGGCTGACAATGAAGTCGCCGTCGGCGCGCGACGGCAGCCATTTGCCGATATCGCGGTTCCAGGTCGCGTCGTCGACGATCACGCCGGCCGGCGTGACCTTGACGTCCTTAAATTCGCCAATCTGGCGGTGGAAGCCGACATGGGGCAGCTCAAGCTTGAAGTTGACACCGGTCTTGCCGATGACCTTGTTCCAGCGCTCGATGCCGCGCTGGCAATCGGCTGTGTAATCGTCGCGCAGCCGCATGTTGACCGCGGTCAGAGCCGGCTCGTCGATCCGTTTGATCTCCCCGTCGACCAGCTTGAGCACCGGATAGGTCGCGTGCTCGAGCCGGTGATCGTCCTCGATCTTGGTTTCCTGGAAGCGGCCCTTGAGGCTGGCGTTGAACGCATTGGCGGCGTTGGTCGAGACTTCCGAGCCGAACAGATCGAGCGACAGCGAATAGTGCAGATTGAGCTTCTTCTGAATGGTCGGCAGGTCGATCAGGCCGAGCTTGCGCACTTTGTCGATGTCGTATGGGTCGTCGATGCCCGCCGTCTGCATGGCTTCGCAGGTGCGCTGAATGGTGCGGCCGACGCCGGTCTCGCCGACGAACATGTGATGCGCTTCTTCCGTCAGCATGAACCTGCAGGTGCGCGACAGCGGATCGAAACCCGATTGCGCCAGGCTTTCGAGCTGCATCTTGCCGTCACGGTCGGTAAAGAACGTGAACATGTAGAATGACAGCCAGTCGGGCGTCGCTTCATTGAAAGCGCCGAGCATGCGCGGCTTGTCGGCACTGCCGGAGCGGCGCTGCAGCAGCTCGGCGGCTTCCTCGCGGCCGTCGCGGCCGAAATATTTCTGCAGGATATAGACCATCGCCCACAGGTGGCGGCCTTCCTCGACATTGACCTGAAAGACGTTGCGCAAATCATAGAGCGACGGCGCGGTCGTGCCGAGATGACGCTGCTGCTCGACCGAGGCCGGTTCGGTGTCGCCCTGGATGACGACAAGGCGGCGCAGCATGGCGCGATACTCGCCGGGCACGTCCTGCCAGGCCGGCTCGCCATAGTGGTGGCCGAACGGAATCGTGCGGCCCTCCTCTTTCGGAGCCAGCAGGATGCCCCAGCGGTATTCGGGCATCTTCACATAGTCGAACTTCGCCCAGCCTTTCGGATCGACCGAAACCGCGGTGCGCAGATAAACAAGCGCCTGCTGGAATCCCTCCGGGCCCATGTCCATCCACCAGTCGATGTAGCCGGGATGCCAGCTCTCGAGCGCCCGCAGCACCTGGCGGTCTTCGGCGAGATTGACATTGTTCGGGATCTTGGTCGTGTAATCGACGTTCTCGATGTCCATGGCTGGGCTCCTGATCGCGTTCACACCCTGCGCGTATCGAACACCGGTTGCTGGCCGGTGCCGTAGCGCTTGAGCGCCCCTTCCTCGCCGATGGCGTTGGGGCGTTGGAAAATCCAGTTCTGCCACGCGCTCAGGCGGGCGAAGATTTTCGATTCCATCGTCTCCGGTCCGGCAAACCGCAGATTGGCTTCGAGGCCGGTCAAGCTGTCGGGCGAAAAACTGGCGCGCTCTTCCAGGAACACGCGCACTTCGTCGTCCCAATCGATGTCGTCCGGCGCGAAGGTGACAAGACCGAGCCGCAGCGCGGCTTCGGCGTCGAGCATCTTGCCGCGCTCGGCCTTCGCCGCTTCGAGATCGGCGGGGTTGGCAAGAAACCGGCTCGCCAGCCGCGTCAGCCCGTTCGACATCGGATAGGGACCGAAATTGGCGTCGGTCAATACGATCGTGGCCGGCGGCTTGTTGTCGCCCTCATGCCCCCTCCCTAACCCTCCCCCGCTTGCGGGGGAGGGAACGGAGGGAGCTAACATGTACGAGCGGTCGCTGGCGAAGGCGAGCTCGGCCAACGTGCCGGCAAAGCATGAGCCAGGTTCGATAAGAGTCACCAGCGAACGTGACGTGAGATCGACGCGCTTGAGCACCCGTTTCCACAGGTGGCGGATCTCGCGCACCAGCCAGTGATCCTTGTTAGCGTCGAGGAACTGCTCGTAGGCGATGACGTCGCCCGGATCGCCCGCCGACTTGAACACGATTGCGGCGACATCAAACTCGTTGAGCCGGATGTTGAGAATCGCATCATCGAGTTCGCGCGCAAGCTTGAGCGGCCAGAACTCCGCGCCCAGCGCCGCCATGGCGTCGGCCGAAGCCGGCGGCGGTGTGGTCGGCCCGCGCAGCATGATCGTCGCTATCCGCCTGCCGCGATCGAATTCCACCGACAGCGAGCCATAGTCGACGCCATTGGCGGAGAAGGTCCGGGAAAGCGGCGCAAGCGTGATGCCCTGCATTGCGGCGCCACGGCGGGATCGCGCCGCAAACTCCCGTGCACGCGCGACGACCGCGTCCTCGAATTTGGAGCCCGCCACCACTTCATCGACCAGCCGCCACTCGACCGCGCGCTTGCCCTTCACGCCCTCTTCGGTGGTGCAGAAGGCGTCGGCATGGTCGCGGCGCACTTTGCGCTTGTCGGCGACGCGCGTAAGGCCGCCAGTGCCTGGCAGCACCGCCAGGAGCGGCAACTCCGGCAACGCTACAGCCGAAGAGCCGTCATCCACCAGCATGATGTAGTCGGCGGCAAGCGCCAGCTCATAACCGCCGCCGGCCGCCGTGCCGTTGATGGCGCAGATGGTTTCGAGCCCGGAATTTTCGCTCAAATCCTCGAGGCCGTTGCGCGTCTCGTTGGTGAATTTGCAGAAGTTGACTTTGTGCGCGTGGCTCGCGCCGGCGAGCATGCGGATATTGGCGCCGGCGCAGAACACCCGCGGCTTGCCGGAGCGCAGCACGACGACGCGTACCTGCGGATGTTCGAAGCGCAGCCGCTCGATGGCGTCGGCGAGCTCGATGTCGACGCCGAGGTCGTAGGAGTTCAGCTTTAGATCGTAGCCCTCGAACAGCGCGCCCTTCTCGTCGACGTCCATGAACAGCGTGGCGACGTCGCCGTCGATCGCAAGCTTCCAATGGCGATAGCGCGACGGCGCGGTCTGGAAATCGATCCGCGTCTGACCGTTAGCCAGCGGACGCTCGGGGGCATGGGCGTCAGCCATCACAGCGTTCCCTGATATGTATTATATTTCACAAGCTCATTACCGGCCTATATGCACTATAATGCATCACGCCGCAACCCCCGAGTCGAGGCGCCGTTCGGCTTCGTGATGGTCGCGCAGCAGCCGATTGATGAAGCCGGCCGCAGCGGCCAGCGTTGCTTCGGGCTGGTCGCGATGCGGCGAGTGACGCGCGCCGGGCAGCACCACCGCCTCGACCGGGCAGTAGCATTCTTGTTTCGCCGCCTCGATCTGCCGCAGCGTGCCGTACTGATCGTCCGCGCCCTGCACGATCAGAATCGGCACGCGGACATAGCCGAGCGCTTCGGTGATGTCCCAATCCTTGAAATCCGGATTGAGCCACGGCTCATTCCAGGAGCGAAAGGCGCAGTCGACGTCGCTGTGCCAGCGCTTAAGCTTTTCGCGCAGCGCGCCGGCGGCGAATTCATCCCGGGTGCTGCGGATCGCAGCGAGGCCCATCTCCTCGGTGAAGAAGTGCGGCGCCATGAGCACCAGACCGCGGACGCGATGATCCTGTACGCTGCCGGCATAGATGGTCGCGATCGAGGCCCCGTCGCTGTGGCCGAACAAAATGCCGCGCTGGAAGCCGATCGCCGCGAGCACGCGCGGCAGCACCTCGCGCGCCTCCTCGTCCATGAAGCTGGTCGAGCGCGGCAGCTTGCAAGGGCTCGACCGGCCGTAGCCGGCGCGCGAATAGACGAAAACGCCGGCGCCGGTCGCCGACGCGAGCTGTTCCGGAAATGCGCCCCACAGACCGACTGAGCCAAGGCCCTCGTGCAACATGACGATGGTCGGCGCCGCATCGGGCCGGGGCCCGATCATGCGATATTCGAGCCGCAGCGGCGGCAGATCGAGGAAGCCCTCGTCGGCAAGGCTCACGGCTGCCGCTCCCCGAGGAGCGGCGTGACAATGCGCAACAGCTTGGCGAAGCTTTGCTTGACGGCATCGCCCGAGGTGTCGACCTCGGCCTCGGCGCGGGCATAGTCGGCGCGGCGCGCTTCGAGGATCGCGACGAGGTCGGCCATGGCCTGGCGGTTCTGGGCCATTGGCCGAAAATCGCCCTGCGCCATAACCCGGCTCATGTGCTCCTCGGGCCGGGCCTTGATCCATACCGTATGCGCGCGGCGCAGCAGCAGCGCGTAGGTCTCGGGGTTTGAGACGATCCCGCCGGCAGTGGTGATGATGGCCGCCTCGTGCTCGGCGATCACGCGCTCCAGCGCGCTTCGCTCGTGCCGGCGAAAGGTCGCCGTGCCGGCCATCTCGATCAGATCGGGGATGCTGGCGCCGTAATCCTCCTCGACGCGCCGATCGAGCTCGATGAAGGGCCAACCGAGATGCTGCGCCAGCATCCGGCCGAGCGTCGACTTGCCGGCGCCGCGCAGGCCGACGAGCGCAATGCGCCGGGCGCGGTCGGCACTGCCCGGGAGAGCAACGCGCGCCGCAATCTCCTTGGCAAGCGCCGGCAATTCGCTCTCCGGCACTTGCGCCAGCAAATCGAGGACGGCGCCGCGCGCCGCGCTGGGGGCGCCCGTTTCCGGCAGGAGTGCCGAAGCCGAAAGATCGAGCGCCTGCGCAATGGCCCGCAATACGCTCACTGATGGATTGCCGACGCCGCTCTCGATCTGCGCCAGATAGCGCTCCGAGGTCGCCGAGGCTTGGGCCAATTGCCGGCGCGTCATGCCGCGCTTGGCGCGGTTCTTCCGTACTTCGCGCCCGATCGCAGCGAGGAATGCGGCTGCGATTGCGGCTTCGCTGTGCGAAGCAGAAGCCGGTCCTTCAGGGAGCTTAGTCTTGACTGTCGGCTTGGCCACGGGTTCAAATGCTCATGCATTATAATTCATGCGCTATAATGCATACGCGGCCAAGGATTGGCAAGCTTCGGCGCCTTGGTCAGCCCCGCTGTTCGAAAATCTTCCACCAGCCGGTTTGTTGCGGAGCCGCCTGCGGTTCGCTTTCCGCAATGGCGTCCGGGCCCGGATCATCCGGTGCATGCACAAGCGGTATCACGGCTCCTTGCTTCGGCCGGACGGGCGCACTGCCGTGTGGCGGCGGCGCATCGACGGGCTCGGCCGTAAGCACCGGCGCTTCCGCTTTCAACGTCTCCTTCGCCTTCGGGGCGCCGTCGTCCGGTGGCTCGCTCGTTATCAGTGGCGCGGGGACGTGCGATTCCGGCTCGATCACCGGCGCCGTATTCGCCGCGCTCTCGATGCCGGTCAGCGGAACGCGCCATTCGAAAGCATCCAACCGGCCGCTTGGCGAAACCGGCAGCCAGCGGTCGGAAACATGCCCATCGGCGGTCCAGGTCGGATCGGGCGCGGCATTGAGCGCACGGGCGATCCATTCGCGGGCACGGCCTTCGTCGTTGGCAGCGGCGCGCTCCAGCTCCGCCATCAACAGTGCGACACGCCTGGTCGGCGCCGCCAGATAGGAAGCGAGCGCCGCGCGCGCCTTTCCGTATTCCCGCGCATCGATGGCGGCGCGCGCCAGTGCAAGCGCGCCTTCGATATGGCCGGACGCTTTTTTCGCCAGCGCCTCGATGCGCTTGAGGCGGTCGCGTGCCGCGTCGCCGAAGCGAAGATCGGCAAATACTTGGGCCAGATCGGGATGCGGATTGGCCTGCCAAGCCTTGTTGATCACGCGCGCCGCTCTGCGCAACTCGCCGCCTTCGGCGAGCATGCGGCCCGCGACGGCTGCTGCGGGCACCAGAGTCGGGGCGAGCTTCGCCGCTTCCAGCGCGTAGGCTTTGGCGTTGTCGCGGTCCGTCTCCTCGCTGGCGAGCGCGCGGGCTGTGAGCAGCACCGCACGCTGCCGGCGATAGCGCTCCTTGTCGAGCGCGCGCTTGTTGGCTTCAAGGAGGGCCAACGCGCCGGCCCAGTCGCCAGTCAGGCAGCGGAATTCGAGCACCGCCTTGCCCGCCCAGCCGAGCGACGGGCTCAAGCGCGCCGCCTCCTCGGCAAATGCATGGGCGCTGGCGGGATCGCCGCGGCGCCGGGCCTCGACATGCAGTCCATGTAGCCCCAGCGCCTTGGTATCGGCACGGCTCGCCATGGCGCGGAACGCGTTATCGGCCGCCTCGTGATCGCCGCCAAGCTGCGCCGCCTGCGCGCTGAGGAGAAGCGCGAGCGGTTCGGCGGGCGCGATGCGCTTGACTTCAGCAGTGTGCTTGCGCGCGGCGTCGAGGTCGCCGGCGCCGACTGCGATAAGGCCGCGCGAGATCGCGTCATAGGCCCGCTCGCCGCGGCGATGGTGCAGGTGCCTGCGCAGGATGAAGGGCGAACTCAAGATCGCGCGCAGAAGGCTCCAGAGGAGCGCAAGCACCGCTATCGCGGCCAGCACTGCCGCGCCCATAACCATCAGCGAAGTCTCGATGCGGAAGCCTTGCCAGGTGACGATGACGTCGCCGGGACGATCGGCAAACCAGACCACGCCGAGCGCCACAGCACCGACGACAATGAGGAAGACGACGACGCGGATCATTGCGAGGCCGGGCTGGCAAGCGCGGCGAGCGCATCGGCGGCGATGCGCCGACTGGCGGCGATGGCCGCTTCACGTGCTTCGGCCTTCTTGACCCAATTTTCTGCCGCAGCGCGCGCGGCGTCCGGCAGGCGACCGATGTCGGCGAGCAGGGCGGCGACGTCCCCGCTTGTGGCGTCGGCATTGATCCGCGCGATCACCGAGGACGGATCATCGCCCGCCGGCGCATCAAGCGGCGTGACGCGGACGAGGTGTTGCGCGTGGGCCTCGAGCCGGCCGAGGAAGGAGCTCTCGCTCGGCGCCACACCGGACGCCCGCAACAGGGCGGGCGTGAGCGCGGCGAGTTCGCGCCCAAGCGTTGCCGTGCTCGGAATGCCGTCGGCGGCGAAGGGCGCGAGCGGCGCGGTGGCGTTCGGATCGGCGCCGAGCGATTTCACCGCCGCGAGTTCGTCCTGGTAGGGAACGCCGCGTTCGACGGCGGTGCGGAGCGCCTCGGCGGCGACCGTCGCGCGCGCCGCGCGGTCATCGGCACTGGAGGTACGTTGTGCTGCATCGGTCGAGGCAGAGAGCGATTTGACGGCGCTTTCAAGCGCTGCGAGGCGGCTCGCAAGCGCATCGACGTCGCCACGCTGGACGCCGGCCTGAGCGGCAGTCTTTGCTTCCTGCGCCGCAGACGCAGCGGCTTTGGCCTGAGCGAGCGCGCTCTGCGAGGAAGCGGCAATCTCATCGATGCGGCGTGGCAGTGCGATAAGCGAATCGTTGAGCGATTTCGTTTGCGCTTCTGCTGCCGACACACGGTTGCCGAACGCTCCATCAGGCGCGGGCCGCGGCGCTTGCACCGCCTGCTGGATTTTATCGAGCCGCGACGAGATCTCGTCGGTCGCTTGGGTTGTTGCGCCCTGCGCGGCGGGTGTCACGAGCGGCGCAGCCGTCTCGCGCGCCGGAACAAAGCCCGCAAACCAGAAGCCGGCAATGACCGCGGCCACCACGATCGCCCCTGCGGCGGCGCCAAACGCGTACGGCTTGGCGCGACTGAAGGAATTCCAGTCACCACCGCCGCCCGCAGCGTCGCCCGTCGCATGATCCTTCGCCGCGTCCGCAGCGTTTTGCGCCGAACCCGGTTGCTGTGCGGTTTCGATTTCCTGCGCCGTCAGATCGATGGTCGGCGGCCGGCGACGCGGCGTGCTGTCGGGCTCGCTGGTCATGCACTCTCCAAAGGCGAACCGGCCGATTCGACGCTCAGGCCCATTCGCCGCCACGGCATAGTACGGGGCAGGGATGGCGGCAACATTGCGATCACCTGCGCGGTATAGCCCCGCAAAAAACTCCGCTTATGCTGGCGGAATAAGCTCGATCAAGGCGGCTTCAGTCGGCTCGCTCGCAATGCGAATATCCGACGCGCCGCCTTGCACGAGTGGTTCCGCAACCTGGGCGGACAAGCAAAACTGCGCGGGCTTCTTGAGCCCGGCTTCGTCCAGGCCGGTGCCGCGCATCGCATCGACATATGCCGCAGCGCTGCGGCGTGAAAAATGCAGCACGCCGTCGACGCCGTCCGCCACCGCCGCGACGACGGCCGGCGGGAGAGCCCCCGCCGGGGCGGCGCGATAAATGATGGCTGTGCCCACGGCAAAGCCGCGCGTGCAGAGATTGCCGGCGAGATCACCCGACCGTTCGGCTCCGGCAAGATAGAGCAGCGATGCTTTTCGTTTGATGCGCCCGGCGACCAGCTGGACAAGGTCATCGACGTCGCCGTCAGCGGAAGTCACGTCGGCAAAGCCCACCGCACGCATCGCCTGGGCGCTGCGGTCACCGACCGCGAACACCGGCAGCGCCCGCAATTGCGAGAAGCGTTTGTGGCCGGCGATCGCCGCCGCATTGGCGCTGGTCACCAGAACCGCCATCCACGGCCCGGCGCCAATCTCGGCCTCGGCAACTGCCTCAATCTGCAGGAGGGGCGCTACGACTGCATCGTGACCGCGCGCCCGCAACGCGAGCGCCGTGCGCTCCGCGTCGGCGTTAGGTCGTGTCACGAGCAGCCGCACGATCAAGCCTCGGCGAAAAAGTCGGCAGTGGCACGACCGCGCAATTCGCGGCCGGCGTCGGCGCCCAGTTCTACCGCCAGCTCGCGGGGACCCTCCCGCAAAACCTCAAGTGCTTCGCTGCCGTCAGGTTTCACGATCATCCCGCGAAAACGGACCGTTCCGCCGCCTACGATCGCATGGCCGCCAATCGGTGTGCGGCAGGAGCCGTCGAGCACGGCGAGGAAGGCGCGCTCGGCAGCAAGCGCAGTCGCTGTATCAGCGTCGGCGATCATGGCGACGAGCGCGCGGGTCTTGGCATCGTCCGCCCGCGTCTCGATCCCGATGGCGCCCTGGCCGACCGCCGGCAGAAACTCCTCGGGTTCGAGGATGGCAGTCGCCGCCGACAGAAGCCCGAGCCGCTTCAAGCCGGCGACGGCAAGCAGCGTCGCGTCCACCTCGCCGGCCTCGAGCTTGCGCAGCCGCGTTTCCACATTGCCGCGCAGCAACACGACGGTAACGTCCGGCCGCAACCGCTTCACCATAGCCTGACGGCGCGGCGAAGCGGTGCCGACTACGGCGCCCGGCGGCAAGTCGCGCAGAGCCTTGGCCTTAAGACTAATGAACGCATCGCGCGGATCCTCGCGTGGCAGAAAGCCGGCCAGCATCAGGCCGGGCGGCAAAATCGTCGGAAGGTCTTTGGAGGAATGCACGGCAAGGTCGATGGCGCCGGCAATCAGCGCCTCCTCGATTTCCTTAGCGAACAGGCCCTTGCCCCCGGCGTCGGCGAGCGGCCGATCCTGCACGATGTCGCCGGTCGTGCGGATGACTTTAATCGCGATCCGTTGGGCGTCGACCCCGGACGCAGCGGCGAGCCGGCGCTGGACTTCGCGCGCCTGCACCAGCGCGAGCGGAGAGCCGCGTGAGCCGATGCGGAGGATGGACGCCTCGCCTGCCGATTGTGCCATAGGACCTTCAAGTGCTACGCCGCGCCGAACGTCATGTCATATATGACTATACCGATGATCATTCTCGGCATCGAAACGACCTGCGACGAGACCGGCGCTGCCGTGGTCGAACGGAGCGAGGACGGGCGCGGGCGCATCCTGTCCAATGTCGTGCTTTCGCAGATCAGCGAGCATGCCGAGTTCGGCGGCGTGGTGCCAGAGATTGCGGCTCGCGCCCATGTCGAGGCGCTGGATGCCATTATCGCCGGCGCGATGCGCGAAGCCAATGTTTCCTTCCCGGCGCTCGACGGCGTCGCCGTTGCTGCCGGCCCGGGCCTGATTGGCGGCCTGATCGTCGGCCTCACCACGGCCAAGGCGATCGCGCTGGTCCACCAAAAGCCGCTGATCGCTGTCAACCATTTGGAAGCCCATGCGCTGACGGCACGGCTCACCGATATGACGCCGTTTCCTTATCTTCTGTTTCTGGCCTCGGGCGGCCACACCCAAATCCTCGGCGTGCTCGGCGTCGGCAATTACCTGCGGCTCGGCGGCACGGTGGATGACGCCATCGGCGAAGCGTTCGACAAGACCGCCAAGCTGCTCGGCCTCGGCTATCCCGGCGGCCCCCTGGTTGAGAAGGAAGCAACAAACGGCGATCCCAAGCGGTTCGCACTGCCGCGGCCGATGGCCGGTCGCCATGACGCCAACTTCTCGCTGTCCGGCCTGAAGACGGCGCTTCGTCTGGAAGCCGAAAAAATCGCGCCCCTGAGCGACCAGGATGTCGCCGACCTCTGCGCGTCGTTTCAGCAGGCGGTGAGCGACGTGGTCATGGACCGGCTGCGCACCGGGCTGCGCATGTTTCGCGACCGCGTCGGGACGCCGACAGCGATTGTTTGCGCCGGCGGCGTGGCGGCAAACCAGGCCATCCGCAAGGTCCTGCACCGCGTCGCCTTCGAGCTCGGCATATCGCTGGTGGCGCCGCCGCCGGCCTTGTGCACCGACAACGGCGCCATGATCGCCTGGGCCGGCGCTGAGCGGCTGGCGCTTGGTTTGATCGATTCGCTCGATGCCGTTCCGCGACCGCGCTGGCCGCTCGAGCAAAAGGCAGGATCGGTAATCCCGCCTATTGCTCAAACCGGTCGATGAACCACCGCAGCAGGCGAACCCAGACCTCATCCTTGCCGACAACATCCTCGATGCCGTGCTCGACATTGGGATTGTCATTGACCTCCATGACAACAATGCCGTGGTCGGTCTGCTTGAGGTCGACGCCGTAAAAGCCGTCGCCGATCGGCCGCGCGGCGCGCACCGCGACGTCGATAACATCGGGAGGCGCCTGATCGATGTCGAAGGCGCGGAAGCCGCCCTCGTGCGAGGAGCCGTCGGCCCGGTATTTCACTACCTGCCAGTGCCCCCGCGCCATGCGGTACTGGCACACGAACAGCGGCTCGCCGGCGAGCACGCCGACGCGCCAGTCGAATTCGGTCGGCAGGAATTTCTGCGCCAGCAACAGATCGGTCTCCTCGAACAGCTCATCGCTGATGCGCTTGAACTCGTTGACCGATTCGATCTTGTGAACGCCGCGGGAAAAAGACCCGTCGGGAATTTTCACCACCATCGGCAAACCGAGCTCGTCGACAGCCTTGGTGAGATCGGTGTCCTCGGCGATGATCACGCTGGGCGGGATCGGCACCTGATTTTGCCCAAGAAGCTCCATCAGAAATACCTTATTGGTGCAGCGGATCATCGAGATCGGATCGTCGATGACCGGCATGCCTTCCTGCCAGGCGCGACGCGCGAAGCGGTAGGTGTGGTTGTCGATCGACGTGGTTTCGCGAATGAACAACCCGTCGAACTCGGCCAGCTCGCCAAGCTGGCGCTTGGTGATCGGCTCGACGTCGACCGACATTTTGTCGGCGATACGGGCAAAATGCTTGATCGAACCAGGCGAGGAGGGCGCGGTTTTCTCGTTCGGATCGTAAAGCACCGCAAGATCGTATTTGGCGACCGAGCGGGCTTTCGGGTCGCGCCATTCGCGCTTGGTATGATTGTGCAGCGACTGGCGAAAAAACTCGGCCTCGCCATTGGCGAGCCGGGTGATATTGCGCGGGCGAATGCGGTCGATCGACAACCAGGTGCCCGGCTCAACGATCACTTCGAGCGCCGGGCAGCGGAACCAGTCGAACAAAAGGCGCCCGAACGAATCGAAGCGGGGATCGCGGGCAATGCCGAAACAGACCATGAGCCTGTGCTCGGCGCCGGGCTGAAAGTCGGCACGCCGGGCGCAGCGGTTAAGCTCGTCCTCGAGCTCGGGCAGCGCGTGCTCGTAGAGCTTTTGCTCGCGCAGCTCCAGCATGGTTTCGACGGTCGGCACGACACGATGGCCGCGCGCCTCGGCGAGCAGCGAGGCGTAATAGCCCTTCGACTGATAGGCGTAAGAGCGGGCGAGGTTAACGAGCTTCGGCCGACCCATCTCGAACAGGCGAGGCCGCGCCAGGTACTCGGTCGTGGTGATGACCTTGTGCGGGGTCTCGGCGTTGGGCAGATCGCGGGGCTGGTCGACAAGGATGACCCATCCGGTCATGGATGGGTCCCTTTCCAGTGCAACGCGGCGCGCCGACTAAGATGCAGGATCGAGGCGATCATTCGTGCAGGGTCAGGCAAGGCACAAATTGTCATAGCCGGGAACGAACCGAATAGCGACTGCGTCGTCCGCGCCGTCCAACTTGTCCACCATCAAAACCGATTCGGTCGCGGGAGTCAGATAGTTTTGCCGATACTTTTGCCGGCGCGGCCCGACCGTTCCGGGCTTCGGAGCCGAGCGGCTTTTCGAAGCGCAAAGCGTCGGCATGATCGTCATAATAGTCGCGACGCCGACCGAACAGCCGATAACCCGATTTTTCGTAGCGCGCAATCGCGTGGGTATTGTGCATGTGAACTTCGAGGCGCATCGCCCGGCGACGACGCCGGTGCGCTGCGTTCTCGGCTGCCGCCAGGAGAAGCGGTCCAAGGCCACGGCCGCCGACATGGGGGGCCACCGCGATGGAGTAAAGCCGGGCGATGCCGGAGCGCGGCGGATAAAGCACCAAGGCATAGCCGGCAAGCTTGCCGCCTTGCTCGGCGACGATCAGCGAAGCGCTTGGCGAAACGAGGAAGTGGCGCAAGCTTCGCCGCGACAGAAGATCGACGGTAAAGACGGCGTTCTCGATCGCGAGAAGCGCCGGCAGATCGCTGATGCGGCCGCGCCGAAGTTTGGCGGGAACAGGTGCCGGAGAGTGTGGTCCGGTCACGACGCGCGCCCGGTTTCAATCTGCGCCAGCATCGTCTCCAGTCGCTCCAGCCGATCGGCTTCGCCGGGCGGCTTGTCCCACCGCAGCCGGTTAATGCGCGGAAACCGCATCGCCAGCCCGGATTTGTGCCGGGTCGAGCGCTGCAGGCCCTCGAACGCGACTTCCAGGACCAGTCCCTCGCTCGCCTCATGCACGACCTCGCGCACCGGGCCAAACCGGTCGATAGTATTGCGGCGGACGAAGCGGTCGATCTGGATCAGCTCCTCATCGGTGAAGCCGAAATAGGCCTTGCCGACCGGCACCAGCTCGTCCCCGTCATCGCCGCGCGTCCAGACCCCAAACGTATAATCCGAATAATACGAGGAACGTTTGCCGTGGCCGCGCTGCGCATACATCAGCACCGCGTCGACGATGAACGGGTCGCGCTTCCACTTCCACCACGGCCCCTTTGGCCGTCCGGGCAGATACAGTGCATCGCGCCGTTTGAGCATGATGCCCTCGACCGCATCGGCATCGACCCCCGCCCCCGCCGCCGCCGGATCTTTCCGCGCTGCGGTCAGGTCATCCCAGGTCGCGAAAGCAACCAGCGGCGAGAGATCGACGCCCGGCTCGTTCAGCCGGACGATAAAATCTTCCAGCCGCGCGCGCCGCAGCGCAAACGGAAGCTCGCGCAGATCCTCGTCGCCATCGGCTAAGAGGTCATAGGCGCGCAGATGCGCGGGAAACTCGGCCATCAGCTTTTGCGTGACGCTTTTGCGGTTGAGCCGCTGCTGCATCACGTTGAACGACTGCACACGGCCGTCACGCATGATCAAGAGTTCGCCGTCGATCGCGCCGGGCAGATGCAGCGCATCGAGGAGGTCGGGAAAGCTTTTGGAGATATTTTCGCCGGTGCGCGAATAGAGCCGCGCGATCTTGCCGCCGTCGGGAGCGGCGGCCACGGCCTGCACGCGGATGCCGTCCCATTTCCATTCGGCTATGAACTCCGCCGGATCGAGTGCGGCGAGGTCAGGCGCGTCGAGCGCATGCGCCAACATCGGCGGCCGAAACGGCGCCGGATCGCCGCTCGCCGGTTTGTCCGCACGGCCTTCGAGCCAGGCAAATAGCTCAAGGTAGGGCGGGGAGAGACCGGGCCAAAGGAGCTCGATATCCTGCGCGTCGGTGGCGCCCAGCGCCGCGACCGCGGCTTTGGCGAGCCGCGCGGATACGCCGATGCGCAAGCCGCCGGTGACGAGTTTGATCAGCGCCCAGCGGCCGGTTTCGTCGAGCGCATCGAGCCAACGCGCGAGCTGCGCCGGCAGCTCAGCCTTGCCGAGCGTAGAGAGCGTCTCGACGACGGTAGTGAGAGACAATTCCCCTCCCACTTGTGGGGAGGGGTTAGGGGTGGGGGTCGAGTGGTTTTGCGCTGGCGTCGACGGACGATGCGTCGCCTCGCGACCCCCCTCCTTACCCTCCCCCACAAGGGGGGAGGGTAATGGCGTCGGCCACATCAGCGCGATGGTTTCGGAAAGATCCCCGACGTAATCGTAGGACAATTCAAACAGCACCGGATCGGTGCGTTCGGCGATCAGGCTACGGATAAGACCTGGCTTGGCATGGGGAAAACTCAAGCTCCCGGTGAGTGCTGCGAGCGCCCAGCCGCGCTCGGGGTCGGGCGTCGAGCGCAAGTAATCCGTGCTCAGCCGCAGCTTGGCGTTGCGCGCCGGCTCGTAGGTGAGCCGGTCCAGAAGTTCCGCGAAGCGATTCATTTTTCTTCGCCGCTTTCGCCGTCATCATCGTCATCTTCGTCGCCGTAACCGACGATATCCAGCGGTCGCGCTTTCAGCCCGCGAGTGGCGCACCAGTGCACCAGCGCATCCTCCTGGCCGTGCGTGACCCAGATTTCGTGAGCGCCGGTGGCGGCGATGGTCGCGGTCAGGCCACTCCAATCGGCGTGGTCGGAGATGGCGAGCGGCAGCGCGACGCCGTGTTGCCGTGCCCGGGCGCGGATGCGCATCCAGCCCGAGGCGAACGCAGTGACCGGGTCCGGAAAGCGCCGGGTCCAAAGATCGGTTAGCGCTGAGGGCGGGCAGAGCGTGATCGTGCCGGCAAGCTCGGCCTTGGTGGCGCCGCGCACCACCCGCAATTCGCCGAGCGCAATCCCGCGCGAAACGTAATAGCTGGTGATGCTCTCCATGGCGCCATGCAGATAGATCGGCGCGTGGTAGCCGGCCTGGCGCAGCAGCGCGATCACGCGTTGCGCCTTGCCAAGCGAATAGGCGCCGACAAGATGGGCTCGCTCCGGAAACAGCGCCACCGAGTGGAGCAGCTTGGCGATCTCTCCGTGCGGATCGCCGTGACGAAACACCGGAAGCGCAAAAGTAGCCTCGGTGATGAACACGTCGCACGCAATGAGTTCGAACGGCGTGCAGGTCGGGTCGGGGACGTTCTTGTAATCGCCGGAAGCGACGATCGAGAGGCCGTTCGCTTCGACCGCGATCTGCGCCGAGCCCAAAACATGGCCGGCGGGATGAAACGTGACCTTCGCCCCGCCGAGGTTGATGCTTTCGCCATAGCGGATCGTCTGGGTCGTGCCGGCGAAATTCTCGCCATAGCGCAGCCGCATCAGATCCAGCGTTTCCTGTGTCGCCAGCACGGCGCCATGGCCGGCGCGCGCATGGTCGGAATGGGCGTGCGTAATCAATGCCCGCTCGACCGGCCGGGTCGGGTCGATATGAAAGGCGCCGAGCTTGCAGCACACGCCTGCCAGCGTCGGCGCCAGGATGTCTTCAGGACGCATGGAAAGTCATAAATAATCATTTCCCTTCGCGGCGCGAGCAGACAATGACCGATACCGGCCCGCTTTTCGTATCCTCAGGCGATCTCATCGCCGACCGGCGCTACAAATGGGCGCTCGATCATGCTGCGCGCGGCGATTTCACTGGCGCCACCGATATTCTGGTCCAAACCGTGACGCTGGCGCCGGCTTTCGCGACCGCCTGGTTTGCGCTCGGCGCCATCCGCGACCGGCTCGGCGATCAGGCCGGCGCCATTGCCGCGTTCGAGAGGACCCGCAACGCGGACCCCGAGGATTACCACGGCGCCCGGCTCCAGCTCGCCCGGCTTCAGTCCGGCGACGCCACGCCGCCGATGAGCGAAGCCTATGTGCGCCGGCTGTTCGACCAATATGCGGCGCGCTACGACACCGCCCTCACTGAACGCCTTGCCTATCGTGGGCCGGCGCTTCTGCGCGATGCCGTCGAGAAGGCCATGCACAGGGCTGAGCGGCGGCCTCACTTTGGTTCCATGCTCGATCTCGGTTGCGGCACCGGGCTAGGTGGCGCCGCTTTTCGGCCCTGCGTCGATTGGCTGGTCGGCGTCGATCTTTCGCCGGCGATGGTCGCGCAGGCGGCGACCAAAGGTCTCTACGACCGTCTCGTCACCGCCGACCTCGCAAAGTGTCTCGCCGAGGAGGCCGATAATGCCGCACGATACAACGTCCTCGCCGCCGATGTTTTCGTCTACGTCAATGATCTGGCGCCGATCGTGAGCGCAGTCGCGCGCGTGCTCCCTCCCGGCGGCATGTTCGCCTTCACGGTCGAGACCCATGGCGGCGATGGCGTAAAACTTCTTCCGACACTGCGCTACGCTCACGGCGAGCCGTGTGTGCGCCGCGTCCTGACCGACGCCGGCCTTACCTCGGCGTCTATCTCTCCGGCAGCCGTGCGCAGCGAAAAGGGCGTGCCGGTCGACAGCCTCGTGGTGGTCGCGCTGGCCTCGACCCCGCCGCGGGCGATCGCTACTTCTGACCGATGACCGTCCTCGAGCGTGCGGCGATCCTGCCGGACAATTTTGCGCGCTGGTTTGCCAGCCGCGGCTGGACACCACGCGCCCATCAGCTCGAGCTTCTGGCCAAGGCGCGCGCTGGCCGCTCGGTGCTGCTGATCGCGCCGACCGGTGGCGGCAAGACCCTCGCCGGGTTTCTGCCGAGCCTGGTCGAGTTGAGCGGTTTTCAGCTCGCCCCGCCCGGCAGCACCGGCGCAGCCGAGCAAACCAGACGCAGGCTGATGTCCACCGGTCGCGACGTGCGCCGCGCCGGCGGATTGCACACTCTCTACATCTCGCCGCTCAAGGCGCTTGCCGTCGACATCGCACGCAATCTCGAAGCGCCTGTGAGCGAAATGGCATTGCCGATCCGCATCGAGACGCGCACCGGCGACACGCCCACATCGAAGCGCCAGCGCCAGCGCCGCCATCCGCCGGATATCTTACTGACGACGCCGGAGCAGGTGGCGCTGCTGCTGGCCTCCGCCGACGCGCCGTATCTGTTCGGCTCGCTCAAGCGCGTGATCCTGGACGAGCTGCACGCACTGGTGACGTCGAAACGCGGCGATCTGCTCTCGCTCGGGCTGGCGCGGCTGTTTCGCCTCGCGCCGGACCTCGCCAGTATCGGCCTCTCAGCGACCGTGGCGGAGCCGCAAGAGTTGGCCCGTTTCATGGTGCCGCAACGTGACGGCGCGGCCGGCACCGCGCGGGCCGATCTCATTCTCGCCGAAGGCGGCGCTGCGCCTCACGTCACGATGCTCGACACGCGCGAGCGGCTGCCCTGGGCCGGCCATTCGGCACGCCATGCGCTCGATGAGATCTATCGACTCATCAAGGCGCACCGCACCACGCTCGTCTTCGTCAACACCCGCAGCCAGGCGGAAGGCATTTTTCAGCAGCTCTGGCATATCAACGACGACAACCTCGCTATCGCCCTCCATCACGGCTCGCTCGATGTGGCGCAACGGCGCAAGGTCGAAACGGCGATGACCGCCGGCCGGCTGCGCGCCGTCGTCTGCACCTCCTCGCTCGATCTCGGCGTCGACTGGGGCGATGTCGATCTCGTCATCAATGTCGGCGCACCGAAGGGCGCCTCGCGCATTGTCCAGCGCATCGGCCGCGCCAACCATCGCATGGACGAGCCCTCCAAGGGCGTGCTCGTTCCGGCCAACCGCTTCGAAGTCCTTGAATGCCGCGCCGCGCTCGACGCCATCGCGGAGAATGCGCAGGACACACCGCCGTTGCGCGCCGGCGCGCTCGACGTGCTGGCGCAGCACGTGCTCGGTTGCGCCTGTGGCGAGCCATTCCTCAGCGACGAGCTTTATGCCGAGGTGACGACGGCTGCCCCGTATGCCGGCCTTGCACGGGCGGATTTCGACGCCGCCGTCGATTTCGTCGCGACCGGCGGCTACGCGCTCAAGGCCTATGAGCGCTTTGCCCGCATCCGCCAAGGCAAGGACGGGCGCTGGCGGATCACCAATCCCAATGTGGCGCAGCGCTACCGGCTCAACGTCGGCACCATCGTCGAAGCCGACATGCTGAAGGTTCGGCTGGTGCGGTCGCGAGCCTCAAAAATCATCCCCCGCCGCGGCCGGCTCCTCGGCCAGGTCGAGGAATATTTCGTCGAGACCATGGTTCCGGGCGACACCTTCGTGTTCGCCGGCGAAATTCTCAAATACGAGGCCTTGGTCGAGGACGAAGTCTACGTCTCGCGCTCGACCGCCGAAGATCCCAAGGTGCCGGCCTTTGAGGGCGGAAAATTTCCGCTCTCGACCTATCTCGCAGCGCGCGTGCGCGGCATCATCGCCCATCCGCAACAGTGGCGCGAGCTGCCGGCGCAAGTGCGCGAATGGCTCGAAATCCAGCAATGGCGCTCGCAAATGCCCGGCGCCCGCGAGCTTCTGGTCGAAACATTTCCTCGCGCCAACAAGCATTATCTCATCTGCTACCCTTTCGAAGGACGGCTGGCGCATCAGACCCTCGGCATGCTGTTGACGCGGCGGCTCGAACGGGCTCGGCTTCGCCCCATGGGTTTTGTCGCCAACGAATACGCGCTCGCGGTCTGGGGTCTCGGCGACATCGCCTTGCGTATCGCGCGCGGCGAACTCGCCCTCGACGCGCTGTTCGACGAAGACATGCTCGGCGATGATCTTGAAGCCTGGCTTGCCGAATCGGCGCTGATGAAGCGTACCTTCCGCAATTGCGCGATCATCGCCGGGCTGATCGAGCGCCGCTTTCCGGGGGAGGAGAAATCCCGCCGGCAGGTCACCATCTCGACCGACCTCGTTTATGACGTGCTGCGCAGCCACCAGCCCGACCACGTGCTGCTGCGCGCCGCCCGAGCTGACGCCGCGACCGGCCTGCTCGACGTGCGCCGTCTTGCCGATATGCTCTCGCGCATCCGGGGTCGAATTGTCCATAAAGCGCTCGACCACGTGTCGCCGCTGGCCGTACCGGTGATGCTGGAAATCGGACGCGAGGCGGTTTACGGCGAAGCCGCCGATTCGCTCCTTGCCGAGGCGGCGGACGAATTGGTGAAGGAGGCGATGCAGTGAGGGGTAGCGCTTCTTCAGCTCATTCCCGCGCAAGCGGGAATCCAGAAGAAGATTCCGTCATCGCGATGGAAACCGGTATCCCGGTTGCACGGGGACCAGCGGATCATCCGATCAGTCTCGCCGGCGTCACTCTTCTCGCCGATCCTGCCGGCGCGCTTTATTGGTCTGACGAAAAGCTGCTGGTCGTCGCCGATTTGCATCTGGAAAAGGGCTCGGCCTTCGCCAAGCGTGGCGTGCTGCTGCCGCCTTACGATACGGCGACGACGTTGGCCCGCCTGGGGCGCCTCATCGAACGCTACGCGCCGCGCTTGGTGATCGCGTTAGGCGACAGTTTCCACGACAGCGATGGGCCTTTGCGCATGGCCGGCGCCGACCGCGCCGCGCTCAAGACGCTCCAGCGCGGGCGCGGTTGGACTTGGATCGCCGGCAATCACGACCCCGAACTTCCCGGCAGCATCGGTGGCGATTTCGCTGATATATTAGCGCTCGGGGCCCTGACGTTTCGTCATGAGCCGACAATCGATTTATGCAACGGCGAAATCGCCGGCCATCTGCATCCGCTGGCCTGCGTGGCCAAGCGGGGACGCGGCCTGCGCCGGCGCTGTTTCGCCGGCGACGGGCGAAGATTGGTCATGCCCGCCTTCGGCGCTTATGCCGGCGGCCTTAATGTGCGCGACCGTGCGATCTTCAGTTTGTTCGGCACGCTCGCCTTCACCGCGCACATGCTCGGCGAGGGCCGGCTCTACGCAGTGGCCGCCGAGCGATGCTTGCCGGATTGACGCTTAATCCCTCCGGAACACCACGCTTGCCATCCAGCCGGTCAAGAGCGCCATCATGGCGGTCGCAAGCCCGTAGGCGAGGCCGTGGTCGCGCGCAGCGGTGACCACGAACTGCTCGAAGCCGACCTTGACGATCTCGAACGCCGAATCCGTGTGCGTGATCAGTGCGCCGCCGGCAAACAGCTTGACGTCGACAGTGTAGCTGCCGATCGGCACCTGCGCCGGCAGCAAGATGGCGGCGCGGAAGAACGTCGGCGTGAGGAAGGTCACGGCATTCGGTTCATCGCTGTACAGCCCGCGTTCGCGCATCAGGCCGATGAGCGCGTTGCGGAACGGATCGTTGCTCACCTCGCCGATATCGTTGTGGATCAGTTCGGGGAACGGCTTATTGGCGATTCCAAGCTGCAGCCGTCGCTGGTTGTCGGCGCTGGTGATGGCATCGAGTGGACGACTCGCCAGAACGGCCAGGTAGGATGGTGGGTCGATAAAGGTGTGCGAATTGGTATTCACCCAGATGCCGAGCACCCGCTGTTTGCGGCGCGTGCGCAGCGGCTCCCGCGGCCCAGTGACAGTGGCGACGATATCGTAAGGCCTGCCGCGCGCAGTGGCGGCGTCGCGCTCGACCGCGCCGAACAGCACCAATTCGACCCCGGTGTAATTGGATGTGATCATCACCCGATGATTGCTCAGCGATGCGATCAGGCGCTCGGCCGCAGCCGGGCCGGCGGGAACGACGAAGCTCGCCAGCGCGAGCGCCGCTGCGAACGCGCATCTCATGGCGTGCCCCCGATGACCCGGATCGAGTAAATGTCCTCGGGCCGCAGCACGAGCTGGAAGGCGAAGCGCAGGCCGACCGACAGCACCAGCAGGCCGAGTAGCAGGCGCAGCCATTCGCCGCGGATGCGCTGACCGGCATGGGCGCCGAACTGGGCACCGATCACGCCGCCGATCATCAGGATCAACGCGAGTACGGCATCGACCAGGTGATTGGTCGCCGCGTGCAACACGGTCGCCGCCACCATGGTGAGGAAGGTGAGCACCATTGAAGTACCGATGACGGTCGCCGTCGGCACACGCAGCAGATAAATGAGCATCGGCACCAGCAAAAAGCCGCCGCCAATGCCCATGATCGCGCCGATGAAGCCGATGATGAAGCCAATCACCAGCACCGGGATGGCCGAGACATAGATTTTCGACCGTTTGAACCGCAGTTTGAGCGGCAGACCATGGATCCACATATGGCTGCCGGGACGGCGCAACTCGGCCGGCTTGCCCTGATGGCTGCGGATGATCGCGCGCGCACTTTCGGCGACCATCAACGCGCCGACGATGCTGAGTAGCGTCACGTAAGACAACCCGATGACGAGATCGAGCTGATCGAGCGCGCGCAGCCAGGTGAACAGCGCGACGCCGCCGGCGCTGCCGACGATGCCGCCGGCCAGGAGCGTGAGCGCCAGCGTCACATCGATGGCATGACGGCGCCGATAGGCCAGCGCGCCGGAGAATGAAGAGGCGGCCACATGCGTTGTAACGCTTGCGACCGCGACGGCCGGCTGCACGCCGATGAAGATCAGGAGCGGCGTCATCAGGAACCCGCCGCCGACCCCGAACATTCCCGAGATGAATCCGATCGCAAAGCCCATCGCCAACACAAGGAACACGTTGACGGGAATGTCGGCGATCGGAAGATAGATTTGCACGGATGGACTACCGGACGCTCGGATCAGCGTTCGCACCGTTCTACCCGTGCGATGCCGCGGGGCATACTGTCGACCGGCGACCGGCGCGCAGATTTGAACGATTACTTTGGACCGTGCACCCTTCGATGCCGCGGCGCCTGTCACCGGCGGCTTCGGCTGGTCCGTTGGCGACCGCCTCAGCGTGCCGGACTGAACACTCAGTTGACCTTGGCGGAATCCGCAGCGGCCTTCGCGGACCGCGGCTTGGTCTTAGCTGGCGGTGCGCCCGTCGCGGGAGGGTCCCAGGCCCCTTTGACCGTGACGGCGTCGGCCGGCTGCGGCAGCGGCGTAAACGTTTGCGCGGCGAGCCGCGCAGCCGTCAGCTCCTCCTCGTCCAGATGGCCGGCCACTTCGTTGCGTTTCTGCGCGGCGTCCTTGTCGCCTTCCTGCGCCGCGACGCAGAACCACTTATAGGCCTCCTCGAAATTCTGCTCCACGCCAACGCCGCGGGCATAAAGGACAGCGAGATTAAATTGGCTGTCGGTAACGCCGCGCTCGGCGGCCTTGTGGAACCATTCAGCGGCACTGCGATAGTCCGCCGCCCCGTTAATGCCTTCGGCGTAGAGGACGGCGAGATTGTGCATGGCCTTGCCGTGACCTTTGTCGGCGGCGGCGCGGTAAAGGTCGCGCGCTGCAGCAAGGTCTTTCTTCACGCCGACGCCTTTTTCGTAAAGCGCGCCGAGCCGGAATTGCGCGGGCGCGAGTCCTTTCTTGGCAGCGCGCCCGAACCAGCGCGCGGCTTCTTCATTGTTCGGCGGAACTACCCGGCCCTCGGCGAACCGGACCGCCACCTCGTAGGCGGCTGACGGGTCGCCGGCGAGCGCCGCGGCGCGCAACGCCGGCCCGCCAATCGCGACCGGTAGCTTGTCGCTGGGCATCGACGCCGGGGCGGCGGCCGGTTCGTGAGGCAGGGACTGGCCTAGTGCGCCAGTGACGTCCATTGGCGGGCCAAGCGATGGATGAGCCGGCGAATCGGCGGAGGCCTTGCCTCCCGCTGGAGCGGCACCGGAAGACGTCCCAGACGGCACCGCATGATCTTTTCGCTGGGATTGCCGTTCGGCTCCGGCACCTGTTACCGGGCCGACTGTTGTACCTGGCAGCGGCGTGCCGGGATTCGGCGTGGAATCGGCGCGCGGTGGCGGTACTGGAATGATCGCGGGGGAACTGGCCGACGGCTGTGCGGCTGGCGGCGGCAGCGCTTGGGTTTGCACCTGCGGCTCGGCCTGCACGTGCGGCGGCATCTTTTGTTCTTGCGGCGTGTCCGGTTGACCCCGCGGCGGCTGGCTTTGCACTTTCGGCAGTTCCGGTTCCCCGCGTTGCGGCTCGGTTTGCACCTGGGGTGGGGCGCTGGCGCCGCCATCGGCAAACAGCCGCGAAATAATGTGGAACCCACCGACGACGATGACGACAACAGCGGCGGCGACAACAAGCTTGCGCAAACGCTCACTCAGCGTCTTTGCCGGCGCCGCATTTCCTGCCGCTGCATTCGATTTGACCTGTGGCGACGCCAAGGCGGCTGCCTGCGCCGCGCGGCGAGCAGCGGCGATGAAATCAGGCTTGCCACTGCCTGGATCCGGAATGACCGGAGGCTTTGATCCAAGCGCGGCTTCCGATGCTGCAATCCGATCGGCCGCCGACGGCGGCTGGCGGGAACGGCCGGCAGCGGAGCCGGGCTCCAGCGGATGGTCGGGCGGCAGGTTCGGATCTATGGGCGTGCGCGCCACGACCGACCGCTGCGGCGCCGGCTCAGGCCGGATTGGCTTTGCCGCGGCGGCATCAGCGGGCTCCAAGAGAATTGGAGTCGGCTCGGTTGGCGATATCGGCAGCGGCCCCAGCGCGGGTTTCTGCGCGGTCAACGGCATTGGCTCGGCGATCGCCGGCTTCGGCCTGTCAACGCGCATGTCGCTTTCGATCATGGCGAGGCGATCGACAACGTGCTCGACCGTGCCCTGCACGGCTTCAAGCGACTCTTGGGTGCGGCGCTCGGTTTGCTTGATTTCGGCGACGTCATGCTCGATCGCGCCGACGGCGACCGGCTTAGTGACCCCACCTTGTTCTGCGGCGTTTTTCCCGGGTAGCTGCTCGATATACACCAGCAGATCGGCCAGCCCGCGCTCAACGCCCTCGAGCAGACCGAGACGTGCGTCGGAAGCATCGAGCCGCTTGACCAGCGTCGCGATGCGGTCTTCGAGATGAGCGAGCGCGGTGTGATCGGTGTGGGTGAGCTGCACCCATTCGAGTTTTTCAATCAGGCCGGACAATAGCCGCTCGAGTTCCCGAGGGACCGCGTGGCCGGCTTCGGTCGAGGCACTTAGCGCGGCTGCCAACGTGTCGATACGATTCTCGAGTGCGGAAAGCGCGGGCAGGTTCGCCGCACTGCCGGCGAGGCCATCAACCTTGGCGGCGAGCGCGCGCACGTCCTCGGCGACCTTCGTCAGCGTATCATTGGAGGCGACGTGAGAAACGATACCGCGCAAGGCGCCGATCGCGGTTTCGAGCTGCTGCAGCGCGGCCGGATCATCCTTCGCCACGATCGCGTCGACTTTCTTGGCCAGCGTATTGACCGCCTCGTGGAAGCCGACCAGGCTTTCGGCGGGCGTCAGTCCTCGCAAGGCCTCGCGCACTTCCTCAAGCCCGCGTTCAAGGCCAGCGAGCGCCGTCGAATCGACGCCGGATTGGCGGCTGTGATCGATGCGCTGGCCGAGGGCCTTGACCTCGATCTCAAGCGACTCCAACGCGCGCCGCGGCAGCGCTTCCGTCAACGAGCGACCGATCTCTGCGAGATCGGCGCGAAGCCCATTGATCGCCGCTTCAAGGTCACCCGCCGGTCGCAGTGCTTCGATCCGTGTCGTGATCTCACGCAGTTGCTGCTCGAGGCTGCTGAGGTCGAGGGACGCGTCCCTGGAATGCGGGCTCTCCTTTAGCGCCGAATGAGTTTCCTGCGGACGGGACGAAAGCGGCAGCGGCTCCCGGTCGCCGAACGACTGTTCCGCCGGAACGTCGCCGGGCGGGCGCGGCGGCACCGAGGTTTCGGCGGCGATATCGCCGTCGAGTTGGCTTGGCGACGGCTTAACCTCGGCCGTATCGCCTCCCGCCAGCTCGCGCTGCCGCGCCCTGATCTCGGCGGCGACATCGCCGGCAGGCGCGCGCTGTGGCGCCTTGAGCTCGGCTGCAGCATCGCCAGCAGGCGCCCGCGGCTGGGCCTTGATCTCGGCCGGAACATCGCGATCCAGCGCACGCTGCCGCGCTTCAATCTCGGCGACCGCCCGGTCGATTGAAGCATCGCGATTGTTGTCCGACGGTTCGCGAACAAGACGCTCCTCATAACGTTCCGGTGCGCGGGGCGGACGGCCGGTAGGTTCGGGCTCCGTGCGATACGGGGCGGTTTGGTGGTGGCGATTTTCACGATAGGGACGGCCTTCGGGCGCGACCGACGGTTGGTTATCCTTGCCGCGATTGCGCCGGCGCCGATTCGCCTCAGCGTACCGGCCGTGCTCCCGATCATCGTCACGCAAGGTCGGGCGAAATTGATCATCGGGCTCGCGCCTGCGATGGCGCTCCTGCGCGGCCGGCCGCGGGCCGCGCTCCTGATCGACTTCGCGAAAGCTCCGGTGCCGTTCCGTCTCCGTATCGTGATCGCGACGGCTCCAGTTCGTGTCGCGGTGGCGGTGACGGTCCCGATCGTCGTTGAAGTTCCGAGGACGCCGATGATCCGGCTCGCGGTCCCCGCGCCAATTGGGGCCGCGGCGCTCGCGCTCCCACTCGTCGTCGTAGAAATTGGGCCGCCACTGATCATCCGGCTCGCGAACGTGCCGGCGCCAATTCGTGCCGCGGTGACGATCACGCTCCGCGTCGTCGTAGTGAGATCCTGGCCGCCGCGGACCCTCGAATTCGCGATCGAAATCGGCCGTCCACCACCGCTCGTCGTCCTCATCGGTCGGCTGGATGACCGTGTTGAGCCATTCTCCGACCGACATGCCGGATCGGCGCGCGGCCTCACGCGCTGCCGCGCGCGCTTCCGGATTCAGACCTCTAAGATTCCACGGACCGCCCGATTTCATTCTCGCGTCCAAGGCCACATCTTGAGGAGCAGAATGTGCCCCCTGTCGCGAGCCATTGCTCGCAGACAGACGACGCGGAGGCGCGGTTCTCAGTCCTCGGGATCGAATGTTCAGGATTAGGGTAAAGAAGCCGTTAAAAAGGCCGGCGAGTGCTCACCGTTCGTTTAACCGCGGTCCGACGCGTGTCACGCCGCGCCGGCGGCACTCGCAGAAACCCCTAGTTTGTCTTATCGTTGACGCAAATCGGCTACGTTATTACCTCTCGGCTAAATCGACGCCGGACAATGCATGGGGAGGGCGACATCATGCCGACTTACAAGGCTCCTGTTGACGACGTGATGTTCCTGTTGAGCGATGTGTTCCACATCGATCGCTACAACAACCTGCCCGGCTTCGCTGATGCCACGCCCGATCTGTTTGAAGCAGTGCTCGCCGAGGCTGCAAAGTTCTGCGAGGGCGTACTCACACCGCTCAACCGCGTCGGCGATAAGGAAGGCTGCCGGCGGCACGCCGACGGGACCGTCACCACGCCGACCGGATTCAAGGACGCCTATAGGCGACTGACCGAGGGCGGCTGGATGGGCGCTTCCGCGCCAGCCGAATTCGGCGGCCAGGGCCTACCGATGGTCCTGATCCAATCGGTCAGCGAATTTCTCTGCTCCGCGAACATGGCCTTCGCCATGTATCCGGGCCTGACGCTCGGCGCGGCGGCGGCGATTACCGCCCACGGAACGCCGGAGCAGAAAGCGCTTTATCTGCCCAAGCTCATCAGCGGCCAATGGACCGGCACGATGAACTTGACCGAGCCGCAATGCGGCACCGATCTCGGTCTCGTGCGCACGCGGGCAACGCCGCAAACGGACGGCACCTACAAGATCACCGGTACCAAAATTTTCATCTCCGCCGGAGAGCACGACCTCGCGGAGAATATCGTGCATCTGGTTCTGGCCCGTATCGAAGGCGCGCCCGAGGGCACCAAGGGCATCTCGTTGTTCATCGTTCCCAAATTTCTGCCGACCAACGACGGGGCCGCCGGCGCGCGCAACGCCGTTTCCTGCGGGTCGATTGAAGAGAAAATGGGCATTCACGCCAATTCCACTTGCGTGATGAACTTCGACGGCGCCACCGGCTGGCTCATCGCCGAGCCGAACCGCGGCCTCAACGCCATGTTCGTGATGATGAACGAAGCCCGGCTCGGCGTCGGCGTGCAGGGACTGGCGCTCTCCGAGGTCGCGTACCAGAATGCCGTCGCCTACGCCAAGGAACGCCTCGCCGGCCGCGCCTTGACCGGCGCCAAGTTTAAGGACAAGCCCGCCGACCCGATCATCGTGCAGCCGGACGTGCGCCGCATGCTGATGACCATGCGCGCGTTCAACGAAGCCGCACGCGCGCTGGTGCTGTGGACCGCGCTTCGCAGCGACGTCGCGCACCGTTCAGGCGACGCCAAGGAGCGGCAGGCGGCCGACGATCACATGGGCTTGATGACGCCGGTCATCAAAGGCGTGCTCACCGACCAGGGCTTCGCCAATACTGTGATGGCGCAGCAGATTTTCGGCGGCCACGGCTATATCGCCGAGCACGGCATGGAGCAGTTCGTCCGCGATGCGCGCATCGCCATGATCTACGAGGGCGCCAACGGCATTCAGGCGCTTGACCTCGTGGGACGGAAGCTGCCGCGCGATGGCGGTCGCGCGTTGCAGGCATTCTTCGCCGAGGTATCCGCCTACATCAAGGACCATGGAGCCGACGCAGAGCTTGCGCCCTACGTCAAGCCGCTGGGTCAGGCGCTCGGCGATCTGCAGCAGGCGACAATGTGGTTCATGCAGAACGCGCTCGGCAATCCCGAAAATGCCGGTGCCGGCTCAACCGATTACATGCATCTCTTCGGCCTGGTCGCGCTTGGCTATATGTGGTGCCTGATCGCCGAGGCGGCAAAACAAAAGGCCGCGACCGGCGGCAACGGCGCCGCCGAGCGCATGGCGGCAAAGCTGGTCACCGGCCGGTTTTTCGCCGAGCGACTGTTGCCAGCCTCGACGACCCATCTTGCGCGTATAAAAGCCGGCGCTGCCTCGATGATGGCGTTGCCGGCGGAGGCGTTCTAGCCACCCGCTGCAATTCCGCGGAACTTGGACTATATCAGGGGTCCGGTCCCAACGGACCATCAATTCCCGGCTTTGCGGCATGGCCGCGGGGCCGCCTTCGCCCGCAACGGGTGAGGGTCATCATGGTGAGGACCCGCCTATGCCCGACGCCTTTATTTATGATCACGTGCGCACACCCCGTGGCCGCGGCAAGGCGGATGGCTCGCTTCACGAAGTGACGGCGCTCAATCTCGCCAGCCAGGCCCTCGGCGCCATCAAGGACCGCAACGCGCTCGACCCTGCCTTAGTCGATGATGTGGTCATGGGTGTCGTCGATCCGGTCGGTGAAGCCGGCGCCGATATTGCCCGCACCGCGGCGCTGGTTGCGGGTTACGGCGACGGCGTCCCGGGCGTGCAGATCAACCGCTTCTGTGCTTCCGGTCTCGACGCGGTCAATTTCGCCGCCGCACAGATCATGTCGGGACAGCAAGACATGGCGATCGGCGGCGGCGTCGAGTCGATGAGCCGCGTCGGCATCGGCGCATCCGGCGGCGCCTGGGCGGTCGATCCGACTATCGCGGTTGCGCATTACTTCGTACCGCAAGGCATCTCCGCCGACCTCATCGCGACCAAATACGGATTCTCGCGCGACGACGTCGACGCTTATGCGGTCGAGAGCCAGAAGCGCGCGGCAGCGGCGTGGAAGGATGGCCGCTTCAGCCGCTCGGTCATGACCATAAGGGACGTCAACGGGCTGACCATTCTGGATAAAGACGAGCACATGCGGCCCGACACCACGATGCAGTCGTTGGGATCGCTCAAACCCTCATTCGTGCAGATGGGCGAAATGGGCGGCTTCGATTCGGTCGCGATTCAGAAGCATCCAGAAATCGAATTCGTCAATCACGTCCATCATGCCGGCAATTCCTCGGGCATCGTCGACGGCGCCGCAGCAGTTCTCCTCGGCAACGGCAAGGCGGGCAAAAAGGCCGGACTAAAACCCCGCGCCCGCGTACGCGCCTTTGCCAATATCGGCTCGGAGCCGGCGATCATGCTGACCGGCCCGGTCGATGTCACCAGGAAGGTGCTCAAGCGGTCCGGCATGTCGCTCGCGGATATCGACCTGTTCGAACTCAACGAGGCGTTCGCCTCGGTCGTGCTGCGCTATATGCAGGCGTTCGAAATCGATCCGGGCAAGATCAACGTCAATGGCGGCGCCATCGCGATGGGCCATCCGCTTGGCGCCACCGGCGCCATGATCCTCGGCACCGTGCTCGACGAGCTGGAGCGGCGCGACCTGTCGACGGCGCTGGTCACGCTCTGCATCGGTGCTGGCATGGGAACCGCCACGATCATCGAGCGGGTGTAATCACGCTGCGACCTCCATGCCCAAGATCGACATCGCCAAGCTGCCGGCAGATAGCCGCACGAATTACCCGGAGCCGTTCAATCGCGCGGTCGAGGGCCGTTCGCGCAAGCGGCTAGGCAATGCCGCCGGCCTCGATCAGTTCGGCGTCAACCTGACGACTCTCAAGCCGGGCGCCGCTTCGGCGCTGCGCCATTGGCATCACAAGGAAGACGAGCTTGTCTACGTCATCGAGGGCGAAGTGGTGCTGATCGAGGACGACAGCAAAATCGTGCTCAAGGCGGGGGACGCCGCCGGCTTCAAAGCCAACGTCCCCAACGGGCATCATCTGGTCAACAAATCCGGCCGCGACGCGGTCTATCTCGAGATCGGCACGCGCTCGCAGCACGAGCGCGCGGAATACCCCGATGTCGATATGCTGGTTATCCGCGACGAAAAAGGCATGCGCTACACCCACAAGGACGGCACACCGTATTCGAAGTAATTCTCCCTCTCCCGCTGGGGCGAGGCGAAGAGATGTGGCGGGAGATAAGTATGACGTATCAGAATTTTACCCTCGACATCGATGCCGACGGCATCGCGCTCGTGACCTGGAACATGGCGGGACGCTCGATGAATGTCATCGATGCGAAAGTGATTGAAGAGCTTGCTGCAATCGTCGAACGCGTAGCGACCGACGCCGCCATCAAGGGGGCGGTGCTGACCTCGGGCAAAGACGCGTTCTGCGGTGGCGCCGACCTCACCATGCTGGAGACCCTGAGCCGGACCTTCGCCGAGTTGAGAAAGTCGCAGGGCGAGGAAGCGGCCAACAAGAGCGTGTTCGAGGAAAGCCGCAAGCTGTCGCAAATCGCCCGCCGCATGGAAACCTGCGGCAAACCCTGGGTCGCGGCGATCAACGGCACCGCGATGGGCGGCGGCTTCGAGCTGGCGCTCGCCTGCCATCACCGCGTCGCGTCGGAGAACGACAAGACGCGGCTGGGCCTGCCGGAAATCAAAGTCGGCCTGTTCCCCGGCGGCGGCGGTACGCAGCGCATTGCCCGCATGCTGCAGCCGGCCGATGCGCTGCAATTTTTACTCAAGGGCGACCAGCTTCGTCTCAATCGCGCCAAGGCGATGAAACTCGTGGATGCCGTAGTGCCGCCGGGAGACCTCGTGCGCACCGCCAAGGATTGGATCAAATCGGGCGGTGCGGCCACGGCGCCCTGGGACAAGGAGGGCTTCAAGTTGCCGGGCGGCGCGGTCTATTCGAAGGCCGGCATGATGGTATTCCCGCCGGCGAACGCGCTCTACCGGCGCGAAACCTACGACAACTATCCGGCCGCCCGGGCCATCATGCAGGTGGTCTATGAGGGACTGCAGCTGCCGATGGATCAGGCGCTGCGCGTGGAATCGCGCTGGTTTGCGAAGATCGTGCGCTCGCCGGAAGCCGCAGCGATGATCCGCTCGCTGTTCGTGTCTATGCAGGAACTCAACAAGGGCGCGCGCCGCCCCGCCGCGGTGCCGGCCAAGTCGGTGAAGAAGATCGGCGTGCTCGGCGCCGGCTTCATGGGCGCCGGCATCGCCTATGTCAGCGCGCAGGCCGGCATCGACGTCGTACTGATCGACCGCGATCAGGAAACCGCCGACAAGGGCAAGGCGCATTCCCAGAAGCTGATCACCGATCAAGTGAACAGGGGCCGCGCCACATCCGCCGATCGCGATGCATTGCTCGCGCACATCACCGCGACGCCCGACTATGCGGCGCTGCAAGGTTGCGATCTCATCATCGAGGCGGTGTTCGAGGACCGCAAGATCAAGGAAGAGGTCATCGCCAAGGCACAGGCTGCGATTGGCAGCGACACCATCTTCGGCTCCAACACCTCCACGTTGCCAATCACGTCGCTCGCGCAGACGTTCAAAGACACGCCGCGCTTCGTCGGCATCCACTTCTTCTCGCCGGTCGAGCGGATGATGCTGGTCGAGATCATTTTGGGCAAAAAGACCGGCGATGCGGCGCTCGCGATGGCGCTCGATTATGTGCGCGCCATCCGCAAGACCCCGATCGTAGTCAACGACTCGCGCGGCTTCTATACGTCGCGCGTGGTCGGCACCTATATTCGCGAGGGTCATTTGATGCTCACCGAAGGGGTGCCGGCGGCGATGATCGAGAACGTCGGACGCATGGCCGGCATGCCGGTGGGTCCGCTGTCGCTCAATGACGAGGTCGCCGTCGATCTTGCCTGGAAGATCCTGAAAGCGACCGAGGCCGACCTCGGTGAAAAGGCGATCGATCCGCGGCAGAAAGCGTTGCTCGAAGGCATGGTCGAAAAGCGCGGGCGCTACGGCCGCAAGAACGGCAAGGGGTTTTACGACTATCCGCAGAATGGGCCAAAGCGGTTGTGGCCCGGCCTCGCCGATCTGCAACCGACCAAGCTCGATCCCGACACCATCGACGTCGAGGAACTCAAACACCGGCTGCTGGCCATCCAGGCGCTGGAATCGGTCCGCTGCATCGAGGAAGGCGTGGTCACCGATGTACGCGAAGCCGATGTCGGCTCGATCCTCGGCTTCGGCTACGCGCCGTTCACCGGCGGCACCATCTCCTACATCGATGGCATGGGCACCAAAGCCTTTGTCGATCTGTGTAAGGGACTGGCGAAGCGCTATGGCGATCGGTTCAAACCGTGCAAGCTGCTGCGCGACATGGCAAAAACCGGTGACACCTTCTACCACCGTTTCCCGCCGGAAAAACGCAAGGCCGCCTGACGGTTATCGGCGCGGAACCTTACTTTAACTACCGACCCATTGCTTTCGAGAGCCCCATGGCCCGCGATCAAGTCGACATGACGCCGATCGAACGGCGCGATGAACTCGTCGCTTGGATCGCGCAGGGCATCAAGCCGAAATCGCTTTTCCGCATCGGCACCGAACACGAGAAATTTGCGTTCACGCTCGAAGGACATCATCCGGTACCCTACGAGGGGCGACGCGGCATTCGTGCCCTGCTCGAGGGCATGGAGCACCTGCTCGGCTGGCAGCCGATCATGGAAGGGGAAAACGTCATCGGCCTGTTCGACGTGACCGGAGGCGGCGCCATCACGCTGGAGCCGGGCGGTCAGTTCGAACTATCCGGCGCGCAGGTCGAAACCGTGCACCAGACCTCGCGCGAACTGATGGCGCACCTTGCGCAGGTGCGCGAGGTCGCGCAGCCGTTGCATATCGGTTTTCTCGGCATCGGTATGACGCCGAGCTGGACGCGCGCGGAAATGCCGAAAATGCCGAAAGGGCGTTACAAGATCATGACGGCGTACATGCCGAAGGTCGGCAAGCTCGGCCTCGACATGATGTACCGCACCTGCACGGTGCAGACCAATCTCGATTTCTCCTCCGAAGCCGAGATGGTCAAGAAGCTGCGCGTGTCGATTGCGCTGCAGCCAGTGGCGACGGCGTTGTTTGCGAATTCCCCGTTCACCGAAGGACGTCCCAACGGCTTTCTCTCGTTTCGCGCGGAAATCTGGCGCGACACCGATAAGGACCGCACCGGCATGTTGCCGTGGGCGTTCGAGAAGGGGATGGGCTTCGAGCGCTGGGTCGACTATGCGCTCGATGTGCCGATGTATTTCGTCAAGCATGGCGACGACTACGTCGACGTGGCCGGCCAATCGTTCCGCGATCTGATGGCCGGCAAACTCCCCGGCATGCCCGGCGCCCAAGCGACCATCTCCGACTGGTCGAACCACATCAGCACGATATTTCCGGAGGTGCGGCTCAAGCGCTACCTGGAAATGCGCGGCGCCGACTCAGGCTCTTTGCCGAACCTGCTCGCGCTGCCGGCGTTCTGGGTCGGCATTCTCTACGATGATGCCAGCCTCGATGCCGCGTGGGAGCTGGTCAAGCGCTGGACCGCGGAGGAGCGCCAGAAGCTTCGCGATACCGTACCGCGCGAAGGCCTCGCCGCCACGGTTCACGGCCGCACCGTATTTGCGGTTGCGACCGAAGTTCTCGAACTCGCACGCGCCGGCTTGGCGCGGCGCAAGCGCTTCGATCTCGCCGGCCGTGACGAAACCCGTTATCTCGATATCCTGCAAGACCGCCTCGCGCGCGGCACCACGCCGGCGCAGGAGATGCTGGAAAAATTCAACGGACCGTGGGCGGGTTCGGTCGAGCCGATCTATGACGAAGAGGCGTATTAGCCGCTTCGTCATTCCAGCCCATAGAGCTCTTTGGCCTCTGCAAGCGCCTTCTCGCAGCCGCTGACATTACCCTCGGCGTCGGCTTTTCGCGCGCGCTCGAGCGCCGCCTCCGCCATTTCGTGCGCCTTGCCTTCCGCGCCCTGCACGGAGCCGGGTGTCGGCTGATGATGAAGCTGCGCGCCGACGGATTGTGGCGCAGTCGGCCCGCTCGCCGGTCCCGGAGTAAGGCGCGAGAGGTACCGCTCGACTTCGGCAATCTGCGTGGTGCAGGGTCCTGCCTGAGCGGCGTCGACGCCGCCGACGAAGGTCACGGCTGTCAACAGCATGATGCGTGATCGATTCACAACCGCGCCTCCCTTGATAGCGACGGCGCCCGCCGCCGGCATCCACGAAGCTGAAGAATAATCCTGCGCCGCAGCTTCGAGAAGGGGCCGCGAGCGAGCGACCCGTGAACTTTATTCAGCCGCCGCCTGCAGCGGCGGGCCGGCGGACGGCCCGATCAGTTCCGCCAAATCCTTCTCGTCGAGCGTCTCTTTCTCGAGGAGCCTGCGGGCACTCCGCTCCAGCATGTCGCGCTTCTCGCGCAGAATGGCGAGCGCGCGCTCCATCGACGATTTCACAATGATGCGGACCTCGTTGTCGATCGCGCCCGCAGTCTCCGGGGAATAATCCTGCTCCCGCTGCGGCATAGGCAGTTCGGGTCCGGTCATGAAATTGTGCGGATCGCGATCGTAGGCGACACTGCCGAGCCGCTCGGACATGCCATAGCGCGTCACCATCGCACGGGCGATGTCGGTGACACGGCGCAAATCGTCCGCGGCGCCGGTCGACAGATGCCCGAAAACGGTGAGCTCCGCGGCGCGGCCGCCGAGCAGAACCGCCATTTTGTTCTCGAGCTCTTCGCGCGTCATCAGGAAGCGATCCTCGGTCGGCCGCTGGATGGTGTAACCGAGCGCGCCGACACCGCGCGGGATGATGGAGACTTTGTGCACCGTGTCGGTGCCGGGCAGCGACGCCGCGACCAGCGCGTGCCCCATCTCGTGATAGGCCACAATCTCCCGCTCCTTGGGGTTGAGCAGGCGATTGCGCTTTTCCAGGCCCGCGACCATGCGCTCGACCGCGTTGGTGAAATCCGCCATCGTTACTGCGTCGCCGCCGCGGCGCGTCGCCAATAGCGTCGCCTCGTTGGCGAGGTTGGCGAGATCGGCGCCGGTGAATCCGGGCGTCAGCGCCGCGACTTTCTCCGGATCGACGTCGCTTGCGAGCTTGGCCTTGCGCAGATGCACGCGAAGAATATCGATACGCCCCTTCTTGTCCGGCCGGTCGACCAGCACCTGGCGATCGAAGCGGCCGGCCCGCAGCAGCGCCGGGTCGAGAATCTCGGGACGGTTGGTCGCCGCCAGAATGACAAGACCGCTGCGCGCATCGAAGCCGTCCATCTCGACCAGAAGCTGATTGAGCGTCTGCTCCTTCTCGTCGTGGCCGCCATAGGGTCCGAAGCCGCGGGCACGGCCAAGCGCATCCAGTTCGTCGATGAAGATGATGGCGGGCGCCTTGGTGCGCGCCTGCTCGAACAGATCGCGCACCCGCGCGGCGCCGACACCGACGAACATCTCCACGAACTCAGACCCCGAGATGGAAAAGAACGGCACCTTGGCTTGACCGGCGACCGCCTTGGCGAGCAGCGTCTTGCCGGTGCCGGGAGGGCCGATCAGCAGGATGCCCTTCGGCATGCGCCCGCCGAGCCGGCTGTAGCTTTCCGGATTCTTCAGAAACTCGACAATCTCCTGCAGCTCGTCCTTGGCTTCGTCCACGCCCGCGACGTCGTCGAAGCGAACACCGGTATCGGACTCGACGTAGATCTTTGCCTTGCTCTTGCCGATCGACATCAGGCCGCCGCCCAATCCTTGCGTCACCCGCCGCGACAGGAACATCCAGACGCCGAAGAACAACGCGGCGGGAACGATCCAGGAGAGCAAGTCCCGCAGCACCGTGCTCCCGACCTCCCCGGAATAGGTCACGCCGTATTTCTGCAGGTCGGCGGCAAAGCGCGGATCGACGCGGGTGGTCGCGAATTCGCTCTTCCCGTCCGGCAGCGGTTCCTTGAGCTTGCCCTGGAGGTAGTGATCGGAAACGCCGACCTCGGACACCTTGCCGTCGCGCAGGAGCTCTTCAAATTGGCTGTAGGGGATGGAGGCTACCTTCTGTGAGGTGACGTAGAAGTATTGAAGGGCCAGAAGGCCAAGCACCGCGGCGACCCAATAGCCGATGTGGAACCGGGTCTGCTTGCTGATATTGTTTATCGGCATGGCAAGAGCGCCTTCGCGATCGTCCTCGTATAGCTATGAATGCGCGAGCCATTTGCACAGACAGGCGTCAAGGAGGTATCGGTGGGTGGCGGCGCCTCCCTTTTCATCATTGCGGATCGGGAAATGCCCGGGTTAGCTAAGCGTATGCACCGCATTGACCCGGCCGCCGGGGTATCGTCCGCTCTGCCGACGCGGAGCGCCCGTGCCGTGCTTGCCGGAGTGTTCGCAAGCAGCATTGTCGCCGGACTTTTCGGCTGTACTGTCACGCCAGGGCCGACCCTGCAGGCCGATCCGGCTTTTGCGCGCAAAGTCGTGACCTACCCCTCGCCCGAGCCCGCAGGCACGATCGTGGTCGATCCAGGAAGCCATTTCCTCTATCTGGTGCAGGGCGACGGCCAAGCTATTCGCTACGGCGTCGGCGTCGGCGCCGAAGGATTTGGCTGGTCAGGCGTGGCCACCGTACACACCAAACAAGAATGGCCGGACTGGTATCCGCCACCCGAAATGTTGGCGCGGAAACCCGAGCTCAGGGAGCACATGGTCCAACTGCAAAGCGGCATCGGAATGAAGGGCGGCCCCGATAACCCGATCGGCGCCCGTGCGATGTACCTCTGGCAGGGAAACAAGGATACTTTGTACCGGCTTCACGGCACCAATGATCCCACGACGATCGGCCACAACATCTCCTCGGGCTGTATTCGCCTGACCAACGAAGACGTCATCGACCTTTATAACCGCACGCCCATCGGCACCAAGGTTGTGGTACTGGCTACCGCCAATACCAACCCACCGGCAGCCGCCGCGACTCAATAGCGTCTGAACCAACTCAACGTCCCAACAGGCTCGGGCTCGGAATTGCCATGGCGTCGCCCGCCAATGCCGTCCTCTGTGCGCTGATCGCGACCGCGTTCTGGACATTGTCGGGCTATGCTCTCGCCCGGCAGCTCCTGCCGCGCGCGCTGGCGCTCGGCGCGGCTTCGGTTATCGGCTGGGCGGTGCACTCCGCCGTCGCGTTGCCGGTATATCGCTGGATCGGATTTTCCCCGATCGCCGTTGTTGGAATCGGCGCGCTTTGCGTTCTTATTGCCGGCTTTTCGCTTTCGCTGCGCGCGCCGGCAAGCGAGTCCGAACCGGCACTGACCATTCCGTCATGGGCGTTTGCCGCTGCCGCAATCCTTGCGCTCATTCCGGCCTCCGCCATTCTGCCGAAATTTTCCGGCGACGCCGTGCAACTTGCGGATCCGATCTTCGATCACGCCAAGAGCGCGATCATCGACGCGATGACCAGGCTGGGCCTGCCGCCGGTCAATCCCATCTTTGGGGAACTCGGCGCACCGGGTCACCTCGCTTATTACTATCTCTGGCATTTCAGCGCGGCCGAGGTCGCGCTGGTCGCTTCCATCAGCGGCTGGGAAGCCGATATCGGTCTGACCTGGTTTACCGCTTTCGCCTCGCTCAGCCTGATGATGGGGCTTGCGGTTTGGCTGGCCAAGCGATCCGCCGCCGCGATCTGGGTGCTGGCATTTGCCGCCGCGGGCTCGTTGTGGGTCACTCTCTATTGGCTATTCCACGTCGACGATTTCATGCCGGTGCTCTGGCCGCCGATTGGAATGGCCGGCTGGCTGTTTCAATCGACCTGGGTACCGCAACATCTCATGGCGGCGTCCTGCGTTGTGACGGCGATGCTGCTGGTCGCGCACTACGCACAGCGGCAAAACCCTTGGCTCATTTTGACCCTTGCCCTGGTCATTGTTGCCGGGTTTGAAAGCTCGACATTTGTCGGCGGCGTCACCTTCGCGGTTGCCGGTCTCATTGCCGCTCCGGTCTTTGTCGCTGCAACGGATCCGCGGCGGCGGCTGCGCGTCACGGGTGGATTGGCGATCGCCGCCTTGCTCGTTGCCTGCCTGGTTGCGCCATTCGTCCTTGATCAACTGGCAACGGTACGCGCGCGCGGCGGCGGCAGCCCGATTGTCGTTTCTCATTACACGGTGTTCGGCGAACTGTTCCCGGTTCCGCTGCGCCGCCTCATGGACGTTCCCGGTTATTGGCTCATCATCCTGCCGGTCGAATTGCCGGCAGCGTTTTTTGCCGGGATCATTGCATTGACTCTGGCGTTGCGAAGCGCCCTGCCCGGCCCCGAAAAACTGACAACGGCGGTTTTCGCCTGCCTGGCCGGCTCCGGCCTCGTCATCTCATGGCTCCTGGTCAGTACGCTGGGCGAGAACAATGATCTCGGGCTTCGCGCCATTATCCCGGCCGGGATGGTTCTGATCGTTGGTGCGGCGGCGGGAGCGGCGGGCTTGCTGAAAAGGCGCGGCCGCACCGCGGTTGCCGCCATCGCGCTCACCGGCCTCGCGCTCAGCCTCCCCGACACCGCCGAAATAATCCACGACAACCTTGTGGGCGAAAGGGCGCCGGATGGCAAAGTGTTCGCGCAAACGCCCGAGCTGTGGGCCGCGGTGCGCCGCTATGCGGCACCAGGCGCGCGCGTCGCCAACAATCCGCTCTTCCTGGAAGACCTGTTGCCGTGGCCGGTGAATATCTCCTGGGCGTTGCTCGCCAACCGCTCGTCGTGCTTTGCCGGCCGCGAGCTGGCGCTCGCCTTCGCGCCGCTGGCGCCGAAGCAACGCGAGGCGATCAATGCCCAGTTCGTCCGCGTGTTCGCCGGCGAAGGCACGCCGAAGGATGTGAGCGAGATGGCGACCAAATACGGTTGCGAGGTTGCCGTCGTTGTGCCGCAGGACAAGGCCTGGGACCACGACCCGTTCGCCGCAAGCGCCGATTACCGGCTGGCAGAAAATCGCGACGACCGCTGGCGGATTTACGTGTGGGCGAAGTAGGAACCGTCAAATTCCCGCGAACCAGTTAAAGCCCTGCTTGCTCCAGAACGTCTCGGTGAAAGTGTTGGTGACCTCGATCGCCCTGATCCACTTGGCGTTCTTGTAACCGAGCTTGGTGGAGGTGCGCAGCCGCAGCGGATAGCCGAACGGATCGGTGATGGTCGCGTCGGCGTATTTGGTGGCGAGGATGGTCTGCGGATGCAGCGCCGTCGCCATGTCGATGCTCTCGGTATAATCGTCGGCGCAATGGAAGTAGACGTATTTTGCCGTCAGATCGGCACCGACGCGCTCGAAGAAGCTTTTTAAGTTCGGGCCGGACCATTGTCCGATGTAGTCCCAGCCTTCGACGCAGACATGGCGGATGATGATTTCCTGCTCGGGCAGCTCGTAAATCTGTGGCGCGGTCCAAGGCCGCTTATCGGCGACGCGCCCGGCCAATTCCAATTTCCAGCTGGCGCCGTCGACCGGCTTTAGGTCCTCGATGTCGTAATAGGCGTTGAACCGCGGCGGCTTGACCACCTGGGCTTTGCTGAAAGTCGGCGCCAAATGATCGGGCCGGAACAGCGCCGCCTGCACGCGATCGTTCCATGCTGACACTGCGCGTAAGACGTCTTGCACCGGTTCCTCTTCGGTCACGTCGCAGCCGCTCAGCAAGGTCAGCGCGCCGAGGCTGAGTGCCCCGCGCAGCACATTGCGGCGATTGACGTCGTCGACAAGCGCGCGGCTCCCGGTCAGCACGCTTTGATCGATGCCTTTTCGGGGCCGAAAAATCGATGGCGTGCGGGTGCGAAGCGACATTGTTTCAGTGCCTCAAGGCGTGGCTTTGATCGCGGGCCGCACGTCGTCGCGCACAACCGGACCACCGGTCAGCATGGCGACGAGGCTTTGCGGCACCAGCAGAGCCAGCGCCACGTGCACCAGTAGAAATCCGACGATTGCGGACATGCACAGGAAGTGGACGAGCCGGATGGTCTGAAAACTGCCGAACAGGGAAGCAAGCTCGGAGAATTGCACCGGCTTCCACAGCGCGAGCCCTGAGATCACGATGAGGATGCCGATCCCTATGATGCCGAGATAGAGAATCTTCTGCACGGCGTTGTAGTGCGAGAGATCGTCATGGCTGAGGCGAAAGCTCAGCGCCTCGCCGACCGTTGTGACGATTTCGCGGATCGAAATCGGGAACAGTTTGTGCCGAAAACGCCCGGTGGCGATTCCGTAGGCAAGATAAGCCAATCCATTGAGCACAAAAATCCACATGCCGAAGAAGTGCCACTGCAAACCGTGCTGCGCCCACTTGCCGATGGTGAGGACATCAGGAAAGTGCAGCCAGCCGAAGATCACATCGTCATCGTAAATCTTCCAACCGCTGCCGATCATGATGAAAATAGCGACAGCATTGGTCCAATGCATGATGCGCAGCGGCAGCGGGTGAACGCGATGCTCTTTACGCGTTAGTGATTTGACCGGAAGCGTCGACATCAGGATGTTCCCTAGTGCTGATCCGTGTGCGCGCGACGACAAGACACTAGGGGCGCAGAGAATCCTTGGCAAATAAAACCGCTTCACAAAGTCGCGCAGCCTTTTTGATGGGGAGAATGGCGAAGTGAAAGTGTGGTTGACGGCAATCGGATTGGCATTCGGTTTGATGACGCCCGCCAACGCGGCCATGCCGCTGATCTCGAATTCGGGTTTGGCCTTGGCTCAGGCCATGGTGCCGCCGACCGGGATGGAAGACGACAAAAAGCCGATGCCGATGAATGAGCGCATGCTGCGGCGCTTTCCACAGCCGGTGCGCGTTGGCGACCTCATCGGCCTGCCGGTGCTCGACGACGGCGCACGCACGCTCGGCCACGTCCGCCAGGTCGTGCGCACGAAGGAGGATCGGATCGAATTGATCGTCTCTTACGGCGGCTTCCTCGGCTGGGGCGCGCGCTCCGTCGCGGTGCCGATTGAAGTCGTGGGCATCCAAGGGCGCGAACTGGCGTCGCTTGATATGCCGCCCAGCGAATATGCAACGGCGCCGACCTGGCACGACGCAGGGTCACAAGCCCTGCCCGACGATGCGACGATCAAAATCGCGCTCTCTCGGCGCTGATCGTGCCAATACGGCCGGCGCGGCGATCACGACTTGGTGAAGTCCATAACTTTTTGGTGTTTGCCGACTTGTAGGCAGCGAGCCGGATTTGATTGGCGCGTCACCACGCTTTGCCAAAGACTGGCGGTTGCTTCGCAAAAGACTGATTTAAGCCGGGCTATTTGGGGGTGGCATCGCATGGACGATGCAAATCGATTGGACGGCAAATCCGTAACCACCGAAAGCGCTTCCGCCGGCGCGCAATTCCATCGCAGCGATGTCGCCGCCACGGCGGCCGGGAAGGCAGCGAACCCATCAGCAACTTGCGGCATCGCGGTCATGGCCAAGGCTTCGGCACCGGGACGCACCAAGACGCGGCTGGTGCCGCCGCTTAGCTACGAGGATGCTGCGGCACTCAATACCGCCTTCCTTCAAGACATCACCGACAATCTCCTGCTCGCCGGGCGTCACACCGGGATTGCCGGCTACGCCGCTTATGCGCCACACGGCGCCGAGGACTTTTTCCATCGCATCCTGCCGCGGGAAATCGGCTTGATCGACGCCACACTCCCGGACTTCGGCGCCTGTCTCTTGAGCACCATTGAAGAGATACTGGGGCGCGGACATTCCTCGGCAGTGGTGCTCAATTCCGACAGTCCCACGCTGCCGACGGCGCTCCTTATCGAGACCGCCGACGCATTGGCGCGACCGGGCGAGCGCGCCGTCCTCGGTCCCTCGAGCGACGGCGGCTATTATCTCCTCGGGCTCAAAACCGCGCACCGCCGCATGTTTGAAGACATCGCCTGGAGTACCGAGCGCGTCGCCGCACAGACACTCGATCGGGCGCGTGAGCTCAAGCTCGACGTTCACATGCTGCCGCACTGGTACGACGTCGACGACGTCGAAGGCTTGCGCCGGCTCAATGCCGAAGTGCGCCAGCCGCGCACGTCCGGGCGCGCGCTCGACCATCATCAACCGAACCATCCCGTTGCCACTACGGCATTGATGCTGAGACTTTGGGCGGACGGCAAATTCACCCGCAGCCGCGTGACAGTCATGCACGCCGCGCCCACGAGCGTCTAAATCGTCGAATATTCCGATGTTGATTGGGGGGACGAGACGGTATGGCAGTAACGACAGCAAAACCGGCGGTCGATCCGAGGCGCTACTTCGAGAGCGTCCGGCCCGACGGCGATAGTCCCGCCCACCAGCCGGTTTGCCTCTATCTGGAAACGACCAACCGCTGCAACCTGCTCTGCACGACGTGTCCTCGCACCTATGAGGAGCTTGAGCCGCCGGCCGATATGAGCTGGGAGCTTTTTCGCTCGATCGTCGATCAGATCCCCAACCTTTCGCGTGCGGTGCTGCACGGCGTCGGCGAGCCAATGCTGGTGAAGAACCTGCCTCGCATGGTGCGTTACCTGAAGGACCGCGGCACCTATGTGTTGTTCAATACCAACGGCACCGTGCTCAACGAGAAGAACGGCCGCGCGCTGATCGAGGCCGAGCTCGACGAGCTGCGCGTTTCGTTCGACGCCGCCAACGCCGAAAGCTACCGCGCCATTCGCGGCAAGAATTATTTCAACCGCATTCTCAGGAACGTGCGCGCCTTCCGCGATCTGCAGGAGCGCGACGGCAGGCTTAAGCCGCGCGTGTCGGCGTGGCTGACCGGCATGCGCGAGACCGTCGAGCAATTGCCAGACTTCGTGCGCGTCGCAGCAGATGCCGGGGTGCGCGAAGTCTATCTGCAGCGGCTGGTGTTCTTCACGAAGGACGCCATCGGCAAAGCGCGCCCGGATCAGGCGCTCTATGAGCAGCTCTCGCACGAAGAAGCGGCCCATATCGATCGCGCCGCCGCGCTCGCCGCGTCGCTGAGCGTTACTTTCAGTGCCTCCGGCGCCGCCGCCGAACCCGGCATGAGCCTCAAACGCAGCGATAGCGGCTCGCCATGGTCGCAGTGCCGCCGCCCATGGACGGTGATGTACATTACCGCCAACGGCCGCGCGCTGCCCTGCTGCATCGCGCCGTTCTCGCAGCGCGGCTACGAGAACTACACGCTTGGCGACGCCACTCAGCAAACATTGCGCGAAATCTGGACCGGGCCGGCCTATCGCGATTTCCGCAAGGCGCTCATGTCGGAGAAGCCGCCGGCGGCGTGCGCAAGCTGCGGCTTGCGCTGGAGCCTGTAGCGATGCCGCCAACGGCGACGAGCGTGGCGGTCGTCATTCCGACATTCAATGAAGCCGAATTGGTCGGCGGCGTCATAACCGAACTGCCTCGCGATATTGTCACGCGGGTCTTCGTCGCCGACGGCGGCAGCACGGATGGCACGCCGGACGTGGCGCGGCGAGCCGGTGCCGAAGTCATCACCGTCGGCCGCGGCTACGGCCGCGCCTGCCTCGCCGGCGCGCTGGCAGCCGAAGGTGCCGACATCATCGTCTTCATGGACGGCGACGGGGCCGACGATCCGGCGGCCATCACCGAGATGGTCGGACCGATCGCATCCGGTCGCTACGACTTCGTCATCGGCTCACGGACGCGAGGCCAGCGCGAAGCAGGCAGCATATCCGGTCACCAAATTCTCTCGGGCCTCGCCGCAGGCGCCCTGACCGGGCTCCTTTACGGGGTGCGCTACACCGACATGTGCGCCTTTCGCGCTATCCGCCGCACCACTTTGCTGGCGCTCGGCATGCGCGAACTGACCTATGGCTGGAATCTGGAAATGCAGATGCGGGTGGCGCGCTCAGGCTTGCGCGTACTCGAATTGCCAGTTGCCTATCGGTGCCGCAGCGGAGGGAAATCCAAAGTGGCGGGCAATTTGCGCGGGTCGATCAGGGCGGGTCTGCGCATCATCGCAACCTTCGCCCGGGTCGCGATGGAGCCCGCGCGCCGGACCGCGGAATCATAGGCAGGCCTGGCTTCATCCGAAACGCAGCTCTGGCGTTTCGGGATCATGCGCTAGATGGCGACCTTGCGGAGAAAACCATCGACGCTGCCGCGCAGGCTGTCGGCGGCTTTCTCGACCGCCTGGGAGGCCGCCAAGACCGTATCCGCCGATGAGTGCATATCGGCGATGGCACCGGACACCCGTTGCAGTACTGAAACAACCGATTTCGTGCCTGTGGCGGCCGCCGCGACGTTGCTGGAAATCTCCCTCGTCGCTGCATTTTGCTGTTCGACCGACGTCGCGATCGCGGCGGTGAATTGCCGGACCTCCTGCATGCGGCGGGCAATGTTGCCGATGGCGCCAACGGCACTTTGCGTCGAGGACTGCACCGCCGAAATTTGCGCCGCGATGTCGTCGGTCGCTTTGGCGGTCTGCACGGCCAGCGCCTTGACCTCGGAAGCGACGACGGCGAAACCCTTGCCCGCGGCTCCCGCCCGTGCCGCCTCGATCGTGGCGTTGAGCGCCAGCAGATTGGTCTGTCCCGCCACGCTCTGAATGAGCTTGACGACATCGTCGATCTTTTGCGCCGCTTGCGCCAGCCCGGCGATATCTTCGTTGGTCGATTGCGCCTCCGTCGCAGCGGCTCGCACTACGTCCGAGGCGCGGACCAGCTGGCGGTTGATCTCCGCGATCGATTTCGACAATTCGTCCGCGGCGGTGGCGGCGACCTGGACGCTGCCGAATGCTTCGTTCGAAGTATCAACCGCGCCTATGGTATGCACGGTCGTCTCGTTCGACGTCGCCGAGAGGACGGTTGCAGTAGATTTCATTGCCGATACGTTGTCGGCGACGGTCTTCAACACGCCTTCGACGCTCTGGCGGAACCAGGCGATAGCCTCTTCAACGGCGGCACGGCGCGCTTCCTGCTCGGCGAGCAACACGTTCTTTCGCTCCGCCGAGCGGCGCTCGGTAATGTCATCATGCGTTCCGACCCAATAACTGGAGCCGGGAATCGCTCGATTGACGACCGAAACGGCGCGGCCATCGGCGGCCTCCGTCACGAAGCTGATGACTTTTCCCGCGGCCATGGCCGCGAGCAGGTCGGCGCAATACTGGTCGGCGTCGCGGTTCAGGCTTCCCGCCTTGACGCGATGACGGACGATGTCGATGAGCGCAGCACCCGGCTTCACGACATCCGGCGACAGACCGTACATCGTCCGATATTGATCGTTGCACACGACCAAACGGCCGGAGACATGGAACAACACCACGCCCTGGGTCATGTTGTTGAGCGTAAGCGCGAGCAGACGGTCCCGGTGGTCGAGCCACCCGCCCCTCGTCAGTCGCATGAATCGGTTGAGCACCTGAAACATGGTGCCTCGCACGTGGTCGATTGCCCGCGGCCCAGTAGCTACCCAACATCCATTTACGCTTCGTTAATCAAGGTCGGATCGCCGGCGTTCTGCGATCCGGCGACGATGACCAATAACCCATCGCTCGGTTGAGACGTGACGGGCGGCCAGTTCACACGCTCATTCCGCCGTCCACCATCAACAGGCTCCCGGTTGTGAAGCTTGACGCGTCGGACGCAAGAAAAAGCACCGAGCGGGCCACTTCCTCGGCTTTCACATGACGGTGCAACGGGATGATCTCGTTGAAGAACGCGGTTCCGTCGCGTCCGATCAGTTCGCCCAGCTTCTTTTCCACGTTCAGTTGGAATTGGTTCTCCACCGGACCGGGATGCAGCGTGTTGACCCGGATGTTTCGCCCGGCAAGTTCCTTGGCCAGCACCCGCATCAGGCCGACCTGAGCGTGCTTGGCGGTGATGTAGCCGTAGACGCCTGGGTCGCCGGTCACACCGGCGACGCTCGAGGTGATGATGATCGAGCCGCCATCGTTCATCAGCGGCACAGCGTGCTTGGCGGTCAGGAACGCGCCTTTGACATGCACGGCAAGAACCGAGTCGAAAACGTCCTCCGGATACTCGGCGATCGGTGCGACAACGCCGAAATTGCCGGCATTGCTGAACAACACGTCGATCTTGCCAAATCGGGCGACCGTGCTCGCCATCGCGCTTTTGACCTGGTCCGATTTCGTTACGTCCGCCGCATGCCAGGCAAGATTGTCTCTGCCGGCGTCGCCGCCGATTTCGGCGGCGGCTTTCTTCAGTGCCGCTTCGCTCAAATCCGTGAGCATGATCATGGCCCCTTCGGCGAGCAGCAGCTTCGCCGCTGCCGCGCCGATGCTCCCGGCGCCGCCGGTAATCACGCACACCTTGCCTTGCATTTGTTTGGACATGGGTCCCTCCGCCGCGAGCAAACCTAACGGCGGGACCGCCGGAGTGCAATTTCGGAATAGCGGCCACTAGCACGCCGGAAGTGGCCGGGTTACGAGTACAGGCAAAGCCGGTCGAGCGAGCCCAGATCTCAAACGGCTCATCTTCGGCGTTTGCTGCGGACTCCGATGGCCGCCTCGTTGGGGAGCAAGGCATGAAAATTGGAATTGTCGGTTTGGGCCGGATGGGTGCGGCGATATCGCAGCGTCTGCGCCAGCAAGGCTTCGACTTGGTCGGCTGGGATCACAATGCCGGGGCCAACCAAAAGCTTGCGGCCGACGGACTGCGGATCGCCGCCGATGCCCGAGCCGTTGCCGCCGATGCCGCAATCGTGATTTCCAGCATCACCGAGGACCACGGAGTCAGGCGAATTTTCACCGGTCCGGCAGGTTTCCTCGCCAGCGACGTCACCGGCAAGCTGTTCGTCGAGATGAGCACGCTCCAACCCATGACCGGCCGTGAGCTTGCGCCGCTGGTCGAAGCCAAGGGCGGGCGGCTAATCGAAGCTCCGGTGCTCGGCACAATTCCGCAGGCGCGGGAGGGTAAGCTCTTGGCGATGGTTGGCGGACGGCTTGAGGATCTCGAACACGCACGGCCGGTGCTGGAAAAGCTGACCGGACGCATTGCCCATATGGGTCCTAGTGGCTCCGGCTACGCGATGAAGCTCGCGGCCAATCTCGGGCTTGCCGCCCATGTCCAGGCGCTGGCGGAATCGCTCGCGCTCGGCGCAAAGCAAGGCCTCACGCTTGAGCAAATGCTCGATGTCATTCAAGACGGGCCGTATGCCAGCGGCTGGCTCAAGAGCAAGCTCGACGTCTTCAAGGGCGGGAAGGCCGAGATGACGCTCGATATCCGCACCTTGCGCAAGGACATCATGTCGGCGGTGGCAACCGGCGCGCTCAGCGGCGTGCCGATGCCGTTATCGGCTGGCACGCTGGCTTCGCTGTCGGCGGCGGTTGCCGCCGATTATGGCGACGCCGACCTCGCCGAGCTGCCGAAATTCCTGCGCGAAACGATGCTACAGAATTTCAGCTAGGGAAAGTGGTGGTGCCCAGGGGCGGAATCGAACCACCGACACCTGCATTTTCAGTGCAGTGCTCTACCAACTGAGCTACCTGGGCCCACGCTCAGCGAACCCGCAAAAGCCGGTCCGCGCAAGCGCGCGGTTATAGAGGCTCGGTTTCCCACTGTCCAGAACAGGCCAGCGCCGCCGGATGGGCCTCTAGGACCCTGGCTGAGGCACTTCGTCCGGGGCAAAAATGGCGTTAGGTTCCAACATGGACCGAGCCCGATCTGGGAGGACGACATGCATGAGATCGCCATATCAGAGAGCGTCATCGCACAGGTGAAGGCGCAACGCGGCAAATTGAACCGCTACGATCATCTCGCCGGCCCGAAGACGGCGCTCGTGGTGATCGATCTGCAAAACGCATTCATGCTTCCCGGCATGCCGGTCGAGGTGCCGACGGCGCGCGAGATCGTGCCCAACGTGAACAAACTCGCGGCGGTAACCCGCAAGGCCGGCGGCAAGGTATTTTGGGTCAAAATGAACCTCGAAGGACAATCGACGGTGTGGCCGGTTTTCTTCGATGGCGATCCGCGACGCGCCACATTGTCCGAGCTGACCCCGGGTGCTCGCGGCTTCGAGCTTCACGCCGATCTCGACGTCCGGCCCGAGGACACGATCGTCATCAAAAACCGTTTCAGCGCCTTCATCCAGGGTGCGTCGGATATCGACCGCCATCTGCGCGGCTCCGGCATCGATACCGTCATCATCGTCGGGACGTTGACCAACGTCTGCTGCGAATCCTCGGCGCGCGACGCAATGATGCTCAACTATCGCCTGGTCTTCGTCTCCGACGCCAACGCAGCCTTGAGCAATGCCGAGCACAACGCCACGCTGGCGTCGATCATCCGCGTGTTCGGCGACGTAGCAACCACGAATGAGGTGATTGCGCTCTTTTCAGTCCGGGAAAGCGAACGGGCAGCCTGACCGCCGAAGCTCCCGTTCCTGATCACCCGGGGACGCTCAGCCAATCACCACCCGTCGGCACGGAATGGGCCGTGGTACTGCGGCTGGCCGTAGCGCCAGGTCAATCCGCCCCAGTACCATTGTCCGGCGAGATAGCCGCCATGCCCATCGTAAAAGGACATTGGCGAATAGTCGTGATCCGGTCCGTGCGTCATATACTGGTAGCGGGCATACGGGTAATCCTGCGGGTGAACGACGTAGGCGCCGGCGCACCCATAAGGTCCGCAATCAACCGCTGATGCGGGTGCGGCCCCGATGAAAATTCCAAACAATGACGTTGCCGCGACGCCCCAGAATTTTGCTTTGTGCCGCATCACGCTCAACCCTGACCGTCACTAACTCATCAGGGCGGCAACGATACGCGGGCCGGCTTAAGCTTTCTTTACTTCGCGGCTGGAGCCTATCAGTCCGCGGGGTGGTCGTTCTCATCGCGCCGCTCGTCCTCTTCTTCGTCTTCCGTCACCGGGATGGCATAAACCCCGGAGAGCCAGCGGTTGAGGTCGATGTCGGCGCAGCGCCGCGAGCAGAACGGCTGGAACCCCTCTGCAACGGGCTTGCCGCAGATCGGGCAGACGGGACGGCGTTGAGCAACCGGCATCAGCGGAATATGGGACGCACGGCGCCGGGCGCCAGCGCTCCTTATCTTCATTGCCGGGCTCGACGCCGCCGTGGGTTGTGGTCACAGCGTGTTGAGCCAGCCGAAATGGATCGGATAGCCTTCGCCGCCGAGCAACGTCACTGTCTCGTAGAGCGGCAGGCCGACAATGTTGGAGAACGAGCCGACGATTTTCACAACAAAGGTTCCGGCGATGCCCTGTGCGGCATAGCCGCCGGCCTTGCCGCGCCACTCGCCGGAGGCGAGGTAGGCCTCGATGTCCTCCTCCGACAGCCGCTTAAAACGCACGCGCGTTTCAACATGACGTTGCCGAAACGTTTCCCTCGGCGTCACCAAACATACGGCGGTGTGGACGCGATGATTGCGGCCGGAGAGAAGCCGCAAACACTGTGCTGCCTCATCGAGCAGTTCCGCCTTGGGCAGGATGCGGCGGCCGACGGCGACAACGGTGTCAGCGGCAAGGATGAAGGCACCCTTCAGTTCTTCATCGAGCCGCACTACCGCGAGCGCGGCATCCGCCTTGCTGCGCGCCAGCCGGGTGGCGCAAGCGCGCGGCAACTCGCCCCGCTTCGGCGTCTCGTCGATGTCGGCCGGGCGGAGCGCGTCGGGCTCGATGCCGGCCTGGTTGACGAGCGCCAACCGGCGCGGCGAGCCGGAGGCAAGCACGAATTTAGGTCGACCAATCATTTGAATCGGTATGTGATCCGGCCCTTGGTGAGATCGTAAGGCGTCATCTCCACCAGCACCTTGTCGCCGGCGAGGACGCGGATACGGTTCTTGCGCATACGGCCCGCGGTGTGCGCGATGATTTCGTGCTCATTCTCGAGCTTGACGCGGAAGGTGGCGTTCGGGAGCAGCTCCGTGACGACACCAGGAAACTCCAACAGTTCTTCCTTCGCCATTCGCTATCCGGAATTCTCGCCTTTGACCGAGCCAGCGGCCAAAATTGGCGCGGAACCTAGCGGATGACGGGCCGGTCCACAACTGGCGAAGCTTCGCTGTTTGACTCATTCGTTGCTGCGGCTCGGCCGGGAAAAGCGCTGGCGGATGTGATCGAGAAGCTGGTCACGGACCGCTCGATAGGCGTCGAGCCGCTGCTCGCGGCTGCCTTCCACATCGGTCGGATCCGGGGTCGGCCAATATTCGACATCGACCGCGCTGGTGCGGGTGAGCTCGAGCGCGCGGTGGTGGGCTTCGGGCGAGAGCGTGATGATGAGATCGAAATTGAGACCCTCCAGGTCCTCCAATTCCTCGAAGGTGATCGGCTTGTGCCGCGAGATGTCGATTCCGATCTCTGCCATGACGGCGACCGCGAACGGGTCGAGTTCGCCTTTGCGGACGCCGGCGGAGCCTACATAGATGGCGCGGCCAACCATCTGCGCAAAAAGCCCCGCGGCGATCGGCGAGCGCACGGAATTGAGCCCGCAAGCAAACAGCACTGCCAGGGGTCGCGTTACGGACGCCGGCATTGCGGCTCCTCACCCCTTCCAGTGCAATACCGTGACCAAGGTGAACAACCGCCGCGCCGTGTCGAAGTCGAGTTCGACCTTGCGCTTGAGCCGCTCCATCAGGATGTGCGAGCCCTCGTCATGCAGCGAGCGGCGGGCCATGTCGAGCGCCTCGATACGATCCGGCGTGGAGCCGCGGATCGCCGCGTAGTAGCTGTCGCACACGGTGAAATAGTCCTTCACGATACGGCTGAACGGCGCCAGCGAAAGAAGGTGTGCAATCACCGGCGTGCCGTCGGCCAGCCGGATATCGAAAACCAGACGGTTGCCATCGATGCGGAGATTCAGGGCAAAGGGGCCACCGTCGTGGTCGTGCGGCCGAAACGAGTTCTCCTCGAGGAGATCGTAGATCGCCACCGCGCGTTCATGCTCGACATCGCGGCTCGCCCGCCCGATCGAGGACTCATCAAGCGTCACCGCCACGAGGCGGCCGATTTTGCTTTTGTCGCGGCCGGCGCGCGCCATTAGCGGTTGAGCCGAATGGCGATGGAGCGCGCATGGGCGTCGAGGCCCTCCGCCGTGCCGAGCGTGATCGCGGCATCGGCGAGCGCGCGCATTTGCTCTGGGCCGCATTTGAGGATCGAAGTGCGCTTCATGAAATCTAGCACGCCAAGCCCCGAAGAGAAACGCGCCGACCGCGCCGTCGGCAACACGTGGTTCGAGCCGGCGACGTAGTCGCCAATCGCCTCGGGCGTATGCGGACCGATGAAGATCGCGCCGGCATTGCGGATGCGCCCGGCGAGCCCTTCGGCATCGGCCGTGGCGATTTCGAGATGTTCCGGCGCGATGGCATCGACGAGCGGCAGCGCCTCATCAAAGTCGCGCACCAGGATCAGCCCGCCGAAATCGCGCCAGGAGGCGCCGGCAACTTTCCGGCGGGCGAGCCGCGTGAGCGCGGTCTCGACCGCGCGCTCAACCGCATCGGCAAGCTTTGCATCGTCGGTGACGAGGATCGCCTGCGCGCTCTCGTCATGCTCGGCTTGTGCCAGGAGATCAGCGGCGATCCAGTCGGCGTTGCCGGTTGAGTCGGCGAGGATCAGTACCTCGGAGGGTCCCGCGATCATGTCGATGCCGACCTCACCGAACACGACGCGCTTGGCGGCAGCGACATAGGCGTTGCCAGGTCCGATGATCTTCGCGACCGGCACGATGGTCGCGGTGCCGTAGGCGAGCGCTGCGACCGCCTGCGCGCCGCCAATGCGATAAATCTCGTCGACGCCGGCCAATTTTGCCGCGGCAAGCACCAGCGGCGAGAGCAAGCCGCTCGGCGCCGGCACCACCATGACGAGGCGCGGCACACCGGCCACTTTGGCCGGCACGGCATTCATCAGTACGGAGGAAGGATAAGCAGCGGTGCCGCCCGGCACGTAGAGACCCACCGCCTCGATTGCCGTCCAGCGGGAACCGAGCTCGACGCCGAGCGCATCGGTGAAGCGGTCGTCCTGCGGCAGCTGCCGGTGGTGAAACGCTTCGATGCGGTCGCGGGCGAACTTGAGCGCGTCGAGGATCTTGCGTTCGCAGTCATCGAATGCGGCCGCCAGCTCTGCCTGCGTCACCCGCAAGCCGACGCCGTCGAGATCGAACCGGTCGAACTTTTTCGTGTAGTCTCGCAGCGCCTCGTCGCCGCGGGCGGCAACGTCGGCGACGATGGCGCGAACAGTCGCCTCGACGTCTGCGGATATTTCGCGCTTGGTATCCAGAAATACGCGGAACCTCTGCGCAAAATCGGCGGTGCGTGTGTCGAGGCGGACGGCCATGTGATGCCTTGTGCGCAGTGCGGCGACGCGTATCAGTTCTCTTTTATTATAACAATTCTAATCTTCTCTCACCTTGGGCTTTCTGATTGACAAAGGGCCCGCCGTTCACCAATTCCTCGTATATTCAATGCTACTTGAGAGCAGCGACAAGCCCTTGCCGGCCACGATAACCAACATGACAAGAAGCACGCTTGCGGCATCGCTCTCAATACTGATTGCGTCCGCGTTTTTGGTGAGTATCGGTATCGCGCGTGCAGATGAGACAGTGATGTTGTCGCTTACCATCAAAGACCACAAGTTCGAGCCCGCCGAGGTGCATGCGCCGGCCGGAAAGCCGATTGCGTTTGCGGTCAAGAACCTCGGCACCATCGCGTCGGAATTCGAAAGCAGCGAGCTGCATGTCGAGAAGGTGATCCCCCCGGGCGGCGAGGCCGTGGTGCATGTGCGGCCGCTGGCGCCGGGTCGCTACAATTTCTTCGACGATTTCCATCGTCAGACCCAGGGGTTCCTGGTCGTGCCATGATCGTCCTGCGGTGAGGTGCCTGTGCTTCCTTCGTTGTTGATCGTCTTTCGTGAAGTCTTCGAGGCCGGTTTGATTATCGGCATCGTTATGGCGGTGACGTCCGGTGTTGCCGGGCGCGGGCGTTGGGTGGCCAGTGGCGTCGTGGCCGGCGTGCTTGGAGCCTGCGTGGTGGCGCTGTTCACCGGCGGGCTATCGCAATTGTTCGGCGGCAGCGGGCAAGAACTGTTTAATGCCTGCATTCTCATTTTTGCGGTGCTGATGCTCGGATGGCACAATGTCTGGATGTCGCGCCATGGCCGTGAGCTCGCCGCCGAGATGCGGGCTGCCGGCGAGGCCGTGGTCGAAGGCTCGAAGTCGCTCGCCGCGCTCGCCCTGGTGGTGACCATCGCGGTGCTGCGCGAGGGCTCCGAGGTGGTGCTGTTTCTCTACGGCGTAGCCGCGGCCGAGGGCGGCGCCAGCATTGGAATGCTGATCGGCGGAGTGATCGGGCTCATTCTCGGCTCGCTCGTCTGCCTCCTGACCTATCTCGGCCTCATTACGATACCGACCCGATATCTGTTCACCGTGACCAGTACATTGATTGCGTTGTTGGCCGCCGGGATGGCGGCGCAGGCGATCGCTTTTCTGGAACAGGCCGATATCCTCACCGCGTTCGATCAAACGGTGTGGGACACTTCCTGGATCCTGAGCAACGAAAGTTTTCTCGGGCGGGCGCTGCACACGCTGATCGGCTATGTCGACCAACCGACCGCCATGCAGCTCATCGTCTATGCGGCGACGCTCGCCGTCATCGCCGGGCTGATGAAACTTTTCGCCGTGCCGCCAACGCCACGGCCGCGAACGGTCTGAGTTCGTTGTCGCTTAAGCCGTCGTCGGATCAGCGGCGAAGTGATCCGGACACGCCGCCGCCGAAAAAACTTCGCCGAGGTCGGCGAGTTCAGCTTCCAGGCACTCCACATCGAGACGAATGGTGCCGCCGCCCGAGAAGGTCAACGTGACGACTCCCGCGGGGGCGTTGCGCTCGGCGAACTCGACGGCAAGAAGATTGAGCAGTGCGCCCTTGTTGGATTGATTGAGATTGCGGCACTTGCAGGCGCTGACGCGCTCGAACCGCAGCGCGGTTCGGCAGCGGCGGTAATCCGCCGAATTGCGGTCCCTGACGCCGTTGGCATCGACTGCATTCATCCAATCGAACCGATTAAGCGCCATCACGAACCGATGCTCGTGCGGCTGCCAGAAAATATCGGCGACCTTGACGAGGGCGTCCTGCACATGGGCCGAAACGACCTCGATGTCGTCCCTGTCAAGTGCGACGAGTTTGAGTTCATCCATGGTCGCGTCCCCATTCTCGGCGTCTCTCAGATACGAAAGTTAGGAAGGAGCCGGGGCGGCTGCAAGGGCCGGCAGGCACATCTGAAAATCGGACCTCGCGGGCATTTTGCAGCCGTCCCGCCGGTCGAGAGTTGGTCGGTCGAGCCGTCCTAATCAGGTGGACTTCGCCGATGTTCTGGTGCAATGCACTCTTGCAGCAAGGGCCGGCGGTTCTCAGCGCCGGGTGCATCTGCGCCCCTACGGCACCAATCAACTGCCCGACCCATCAATCCCGAGCTATCAACAATGACCGGCCCGGACGACGAAAGTTGGATTTGCTTCCAGGCCAATAGGTTGCTAAGAACTACCTAACAACACCGCTTGTTAACTTGTCCTGCCGTATCTGACGTGTGTCTTGAAGGACAATGACGACGATCCTCGTGACCTCAACCTTATATGTAGTGTTTGCTTTCACCCCCGTTATGGGATTCAAAGTGCCTTTCCTGAAAGGGAGGATTTATGGCTAAGAAGTCAAAGAAGCGGCGCGCTTGGACGGCGACCGAGGTTCGTGAGCTGAAGACGATGGCGAAAAAGAAAACCGCCGCGGCGAAAATAGCCAAGAAGTTGAAAAGAACGGAAGGCGCGACGCGGCAAAAAGCTTTCAGCATCGGGCTTTCGCTCGATTCCCGTTCCTGATTTCACTGTCAGTCTAAGCCTGCGGGTGCGAATTGACGTCGGCCTGGGTACAGGCCGCGGCGATGTCGCGCGCGCATTTTTGTAAGACGGCCGGTGCCCGAGCCGCCCGTTGGCGGTGGCGGCCGCCCATCCCTCGCTGATCGGGTGTAGGAATGATGTCCGGAGCGGGGCCGACCGCAGGCGGCGGCTCTCCCACGGGCGGTTTGCAGCGCCATTGCGCCCCAACCCTGCCGCCTTTGCTTGTAACGTTAAGGCATCAAGACCCCCTGGCTGCTAGCTAATTGGTAAGCCCGCCGTGGTATTCAGCCTGATACGGTGGTAGGCACCCGCCTGATGACCCAACTTCCACGCCCCCCGCGGCAGCCGCTTGCGAGTTCCGAACTGGCGGCCGCGCTCGCCTCCTGCCGGCGGGCCTTTCTCGCGATCGCTCTGTTCAGCGGCATGAGCAATGTCTTGATGCTCACCGGCGCGCTGTTCATGCTGGAAATTTACGACCGGGTCATACCGAGCCGGAGCGTGCCGACGCTCGTCGCACTGTTGATCCTGGCCGGCGGCCTTTATGCCGCGCAGGGGTTCATCGATGCGATCCGCAGCCGCATCCTGGTGCGCATCGGGCACAGCCTCGATGAGGCAATGAGCATGCGGGTCTATGATGTCATCGTCCGGTTGCCGCTGAAAGTCGGCGGCAAGGCCGAGAGCATGCAGCCGATCCGCGACCTCGACACCGTGCGCGGCTTTCTTTCCGGCAGCGGACCGGTCGCCTTGTTCGATCTGCCGTGGATGCCGATCTATCTTGCCATCTGCTTCCTGTTCCACACCTATATCGGCCTGGCCGCACTCGCCGGTGCGATAGTCCTCGTCACCCTCACCATTGTGACTGAATTGCAGACTCGGCGGCCAACGCGCAGCGCCACGCAATTCGCCGTCGCGCGCAACACCCTTATGGAAGCCAGCCGGCGCAACGCGGAGGCGATTACCGCGATGGGCATGGTCGGCCGCATCGCGCAACGCTGGAGCGATCTCAATCGCAATTATGTGGCGTCGAGCGGCAGCGCCAGCGATGTGGCCGGCGGGCTCGGCGCCATGTCCAAGGTTTTGCGGTTGTTCCTGCAGTCGGCGATCCTGGCAGTCGGCGCCTGGCTTGTGATCCATCAGGAATCGACGGCCGGCATCATTATCGCCGGTTCGATTCTCGGCGCCCGCGCTCTGGCGCCGGTCGATCTTGCCATCGCCAATTGGCGCGGCTTCGTCGCCGCGCGGCAGAGCTGGCATCGGCTGTCGCGGTTGCTCGGGCACCTGCCGGTGCGCACCGAGCCGATGGCGCTCCAGCCTCCAGCCAAGACGCTGATCGTGCAGAACGCCGCGGTTAGCCCGCCTGGCGAGCAGAAGATCGTGTGCCAGGACGTGAACTTCTCGCTCGCGGCGGGCAAGGCGCTCGGCGTGATCGGTCCAACGGCGTCGGGAAAATCGTCGCTTGCGCGCGTGCTGGTGGGGGTATGGACGCCGGTGCGTGGGAGCGTGCGCCTTGACGGCGCCAGCCTCGATCAATGGTCGCCGGAGGCGCTCGGGCGGCACATCGGCTACCTGCCGCAGGACGTCGAATTGTTCGCCGGCACCGTAGCCCAGAATATCGCGCGCTTTGAGGAGCCGCCCGACGCGGAGGCGGTCATCGCCGCAGCGCGCGCGGCCGGCGTTCACGAGCTCATTATCAATCTGCCCGACGGATATGAGACCAATATCGGCGATCACGGCAGCGCACTGTCGGCCGGGCAGGCCCAGCGCATCGCACTTGCCCGCGCGCTTTATCGCGATCCGTTCCTGATCGTGCTCGACGAGCCCAATTCCAATCTCGACGCCGAAGGCGACGAAGCGCTGACCCAAGCTATTCTCGGCATTCGCGCCCGCGGCGCCGTTGCGGTGGTGGTCGCTCATCGCCCAAGCGCCATCGCGGGCGTCGATTATATTCTGGTCATGGCCAAAGGCCGCCAGCAACAGTTCGGACCGAAAGAGGAAATTCTCAACAGGATGATCCAGCCGACCCCGCCGGCGCGGGCGTTGAAAGTAGTGCCGGAGCAGGGAGGCGCAGGATGAACAGAATGCCATCCCGGAGCGCGCACAGTTCGATCCGCTTGCACATATTCGTGGGGGTCGTCGTCGTCGTGCTGCTGGCGGGCGGCCTGGGAGGCTGGGCGTCGACTGCCCAAATCTCCGGCGCGCTGATCGCGCCGGGCTCGATCGTCGTCGATTCCAACGTAAAGAAGGTGCAGCACCCGACCGGCGGCGTGGTCGGCGAAGTGCGGGTGCGGGACGGCGATCGGGTGAAGGCGGGCGACATCCTCATTCGCCTTGACGAGACTGTGACCCGCGCCAATTTGGCGATCGTTACCAAGGGGCTCACCGAGTTGTATACGCGCAAGGCGCGGCTGGCCGCCGAACGCGACAGTTCCGAAACCGTCGCGATGCCGAAGGAGCTTGCGGACAGGGTCGACGATCCCGACGTCCAGGACGCGTTGTCAAGCGAGCGCAAGCTCTTCGAACTCAGGCGCACCGCGCGGCTGGGCCAGAAGGATCAACTCCAGCAGCGCATCCAGCAATTGCGGGAGCAGATCACCGGGCTGACCGCGCAGCAGGACGCCAAATCCAAAGAGATGTCGCTGATCCAGCAAGAATTGCAGGGCGTGCGCGATTTGTGGGCGAAGAACTTGGTTCAGTTCAGCCGGCTTACCTCGCTCGAACGCGAGAATGCGCGGCTGCAAGGCGAGCGTGGTCAGCTCGTCGCCGCCGCCGCGGAAGCCAAGGGTAAGATCGTCGAAACCGAACTGCAAATCCTGCAGATCGATCAGGAGTTCTCCAGCGACGTCGCCAAGGATCTGCGCGAGACCGACAACAAGATCGGCGAATATGTCGAGCGCAAAGTGACGGCCGAAGACCAGCTCAAGCGCACCGACATCCGCGCGCCGCAGGATGGCGTGGTTTTCCAGTCGACGGCAAACACCGTCGGCGGCGTCGTCACCGCCGGCGACCCGATCATGTTCATCGTGCCCGAGTTGGATACGCTCTTGGTTGAAGCCAAGGTCGATCCCAAGGATATCGATCAGGTTCAGCTCGGTCAGCGGGTCGTGCTTCGCTTTTCCGCCTTCAACATGCGCACGACCCCCGAGCTCAATGCCACCATCGTCCGTATAGCCGCCGATACGAATACCGACCAGCGCACCGGGCAAAGCTTCTATCTGGTCCGCATCGCGATGACCGCCGACGAAATCAAGCGGCTTGGCGACGTCAAGCTCACGCCGGGCATGCCGGTCGAAGCCTTCATCCAGACCGGCGAACGCACCATGCTCTCTTACCTGATCAAGCCGCTGCACGATCAGCTCATGCGCGCGTTCCGGGAGAAATAAGCCGTCATTCCGGGGCGCGTCCGATCCGGCTTGGATGGCGCGACGCCAGCCTGGAACGACGGCCGCAGATTTTCCCCGCACAACGATCTTGCTATAAGAAGGTCCTTCCGAAACGGGGCCGATTGACCATGAAGCGACTGGCTCGCTGGGCGCGGCAGTTCGGGCTTGCCCGGACGGTGTGCACGCTGCTCCTGTTCGCGCTGGTGCCGCTGCGCATCGCCGATCCGCGACCGCTTGCGGAAGTGCGGCTGCGAACCTTCGATCTTCTTCAGGCGCTGCTTCCGCGGGCACAGACGGCGCGGCCGGTGGTCATCGTCGACATCGACGAAGCAAGCCTGCGCGAGCTTGGTCAGTGGCCGTGGCCGCGAACCGTGGTGGCTGATCTGGTTTCCCGTCTCAACGCACTCGGCGCCGTGGTGATCGGTTTCGACGTCGTATTCGCCGAGCCCGATCGCACCTCGCCGGCCATTGCCGCACGCAATTTTCGCGGTCTCGATGCGGAGACCCGCGAAAAGCTGGCCAGCCTGCCGAGCAACGATGAAGCCTTGGCGGACGCGATCAAGCACGCGCGCGTTGTCGTCGGTCAGGCCGGATCGGAGACCTCGATGCCGCGCTCGGAGGCGGAGATGGCGTTACAGACCGGCTTCGCCATTCGCGGTCCCGATCCACGACCATTTCTGGTGACGTTCCCCGGATTGCTGCGCAACGTTCTGCCGGTCGAGGAGGCGGCGGCCGGCCATGGACTGTTCTCGATCAATCCCGAGCGCGACGGGATCGTTCGGCGCGTGCCGGTTCTCATGGAGGCGCAAGAGTCCCTGGTGCCCTCATTGTCAGTGGAAATGCTTCGCGTTCTCACTCACGCCGGCGCCATCCTGGTGCGCACCGATGAAGCGGGTGTGCGCTCGGTCGCAGTCCCCGGTCTTGAACTGCCGACCGACCGCAACGGCCAATTTTGGATTCACTTCAACAAGCACGATCCGGCGCGTTACGTATCGGCCGCGGACGTGCTGCATGACCGCGTGCCCGCGGATCGTATTCGCGGTAGGCTCGTCCTCGTCGGCACCTCGGCCATCGGCCTGCTCGATACCAAAACTACCCCGGTCGAGCCGGCCATGGCGGGCGTCGAAGTCCACGCCCAGATTCTTGAAAGCGTGCTCACCAAGTCGCTGCTGACCTATCCCTATTATGCGATTGGCGCTGAACTCTTTGTTGCGGTGATCTTCGGCCTTGCCATCATCATCGCCGCGCCAATGTTGCCGGCTTCGATCGTAATTGCGCTCGGGCTGGCACTGATTGGAGGAATGATCGCGCTTTCAGCCTATTTCTTCGTCGCGCGCAGCCTGCTCATCGATTTTACCTACCCGCTGATGTCGAGCTGGCTGATTTATCTGGTGCTTACCTTCGTCAATTATTTCCGCGAGCAGAAGCAGCGCCAGCAGATTCGTTCGGCGTTCGGCTTTTACCTGTCGCCGCCGCTCGTCGAGCAGCTGGCGAAATCTCCGGAGAAGCTGGTGCTTGGCGGCGAGGAACGGCGCATGACCATTCTGTTCAGCGACGTGCGCGGCTTCACCACCATCTCCGAGCACTACAAGGACGATCCCCAGGGCCTCACCCATCTGATGAACCGGTTTCTTACGCCGCTCACCAACGCCATCATCGAACGCAAAGGCACGATCGACAAATATATCGGCGACGCCATCATGGCGTTCTGGAACGCGCCGCTCGACGATGACGAGCACGAGGCCAATGCCTGCGATGCGGCGCTGGAAATGCTGGCCCGCGCCGAGGCGCTCAACGTCGAGCTTAAGCGCGAGGCCGAGGCCAATGGCGGTGTCTATATGCCTTTGCGCATCGGTATCGGCCTTAATAGCGGCCCGTGCGTGGTCGGCAATATGGGCTCCGACTTCCGCTTCAACTATTCGGTGCTCGGCGACACCGTCAATCTGGCGTCGCGGCTGGAGTCGCGGACCAAGGATTATCGCCTCTCGATGGTGATCGGCTCGCGCACCGCGGAAGGGGCAAAAGCGAAGTTCGCTATCATGGAGATCGACTTGATCCAGGTGAAAGGGAAAAAGCAGCCGGAGGTGGTGTTCACGGTGCTCGGCCCGGCCGAAATCGACGCGGCCCCGCGCTGCCGGGAATTGCGCGATCTCAACGCCAGCATGCTCGCGTGCTACCGCAAGCAGGAATGGGACGAGGCGCTTGGCCTGATCGACCGCTGTCGCAAGTTCGCCAACGGCTTCGGCGTCGGGGGCCTCTACGACATGTATGTCGAGCGCATCGCCGCATATCGCGCCGAGCCACCGCCGCCGGATTGGAACGGCGTCTACGAGGCTGAATCCAAGTAGCAGGGCTTTTTTCCCCCTCAGTCCCGCGCCATCGGGGATCCGGGAGCTGAGTCATTACGATGCGATGAAATCCGCGCGGTCCGCGCTTTTGCGCGGACGGGCAGTTTAAGCGCGAACCGCCGCATCCTCGCGCTCGCGCCGGAGCCGCAAAAGCGCGTCGCGCAGCATGGCGAGATCGACCGGCTTGGACACCGGTTCCCGGACGTTGAGGTCCAGCGCCTCGGCGACTCGCAGGGTCTCTCGGCAGGTGGCGTCATCGCAGCCACTGATGATGACAATGGGCGCCGTGCAGCCGACCGCCGAAAGGTGGCGCAGCATCTCGGCGCCGACATGCTGGCCGAGCGAGAGGTCGAGCGTGATGCAATCGAACGCATGAGCTTGCACAAGCGTCGCCGCCTCCTCGTAGCTGGCGGCTCCCGCTGGCACGTAGCCGGACTTGGCCGCGGCTCGGCAGATGATCATGCGGTGCAGGTTATCGTCGTCGATGACAAGAAGACGCTGTGGCGGCGGCGAAGTATCAAAGCCGGCCTCGTGCGCTTCAGGTGACCTTGTTTGTCCGAGCATGCGACCGCGCCCGACAATCCTGTTATTGTTGGCACAAGTGTTAGGCGAACTTGTGCGAAATTTGCCTTAATTCGTAAGGCAAGATTCGCGGCTATCGGGCGTACTCAGCGCCAAGGCGGTTAGCCCAGGAAAAATACAATCAATCAAAATCGATCAAACAAGCGTCGCCGCGACCGCTATTTCGGTGCACGCTTGGCGAGGATGCGCTGCAGGGTGCGGCGGTGCATGTTGAGGCGGCGCGCGGTTTCCGAAACGTTGCGGCCGCACAATTCATAGATGCGCTGGATGTGTTCCCAGCGCACGCGATCCGCCGACATCGGATTCTCGGGGGGCGCGATCTTCTTATTATCGAGCGCCAGCAGTGCCGCCACCACGTCGTCGGCATCGACCGGCTTGGCGAGATAATCGACGGCGCCGAGCTTGACCGCATTGACCGCGGTCGCGATGTTCCCATACCCGGTGAGGATGATGGCGCGCGCTTCCGGCCGCCGCTTCTTCATGGCCGAAATGACATCGAGGCCATTGCCGTCGCCGAGCCGCATATCGACGACCGCGAAGGCGGGCGGGGCTCTCTCGACCTGCAACAGACCGTCGGCAATGGATTCGGCCGTGCTCACGGCAAAGCCGCGGGCCTCCATCGCGCGGGCGAGACGCTGCAGGAATGATTTGTCGTCTTCAACGATCAGGAGCGAACGCTCGCCGGTAGTTGGGGCAGCCGTTATGGTCGTCATGGCGCTGGTCAGGGCATGAGTCATCGCAATCATACTCCACCGCAGTGAATGCCGCGCGCCCCACAATGTCTCATAGTTAAGAGGCGGCGGCCATGCGCTCAAGAGGGGCAGAAACCAGGGGCCGCTCGAAATCCGGACGACTCCAAATGACGGTTACCATGGCACCATGCTGCGGTGGGGGCTGTTTTTTGAGCGAAAGCCTGGCGCCCGAGCGTTCCAACAAGGTTTTCGCAATGAAAAACCCGAGCCCGAGGCCGAAGACGGGCTCGTCCTCGTCACTTCCCGGCTCGCGCGGCCCGGGGCGCCGGTGGGTGACATAGGGGGCGCCGATGCGATCCAGGACTTCCGGCGCGAAGCCCGGCCCATCATCGCTGATCGTGATGCTCACCGCATCCGCCGTCCACTGCGCGAAGATTTCCACGCGCTTGTTGGCGAAATCGACGGCATTCTCGATGAGGTTGCCGAGGCCATAGCGGATCGCGGGGTTGCGGGCGCCGGCCGGCTCTGCCGTGCGGTCGGGCGGAAGTGTCACGCCAATTGACACTCCGAAATGACGATGCGGCGCCACTGCCTCCTCGATCAGAGCTGAAAGCGGCATGCGATCGAACGGTTCGGCGGTGGGAAGTTCGGTGATCTTCGAAGAATCTCGCGGCAGCGCTGCGCCTGCTCGCGCAGCAATTTCACGTCCTCGGCATGCGGCGAATTCGCATCAAGTGCGCGTTCAATTTCGCGCGCGACCACGGTGATGGTGGAAAGCGGAGTGCCAAGCTCGTGCGCGGCCGCGGCGGCAAGCCCGTCGAGCTGCGAGAGGTGCTGTTCGCGCGCCAGCACCAATTCAGTCGCCGCCAGGGCGTCCGACAGCTGCCGGGCCTCCTCGGCGACCTGCCACGTGTAGACACCGATATAGCCGATGGCCAGCAGGATCGAGAGCCAAACTCCGACCACATAGGTTTCGGGAAGTTGCAGCGGATCCTCGCTGTCCCAAGGCAGTTGGTAATGGACGAAGATCAACACCGTTGCGCAAAGCATAGCGAAGATGCCGATCAACAACGTCATCCGCGGCGGCAGCGCGGTTGCCGAGATCAAGACCGGTCCGAGCAGCAGGAAGGAAAATGGATTCTCCAAGCCTCCGGTCAGGTAAAGCAGCGCCGCCAGCTGGGCGACGTCGAGGCCCAACAGATAAGCGGCGCGGTCGGGCTCGAGCCACTGCGTCTGGTGGAATCCGATGCGCAGCGCCACGTTGAGCAGCGCCCCGAGAGCGATGACGGCGAGACAAGGCCAGATCGCAACGTCGAATTCGAGGCCGAAGTGCACCACGAGCACGGCCGCGAACTGGCCGAACACGGCGAGCCAGCGCAGCCGCACCAGCGTGTCCAGCCGCACGTTTCGCGACCGATGATGAATTCGCGGCAAACCGAACATGCCGCTAATGTAGCGATTGGCGCGACCTAGTCCAAACAGGCCGGCAACCGTCCGCGGACACGGCAGCCGCAGCGTTAAAGCCGCGCGAGCTTAAGGCTGCCAGGTGACGGGCGTCGTGCTCGCCTCGGCGGCACCGCTGCGCGTTTTTTCGATGACTCGAATGAGTGCGCGCAGCACCTCGGCGACGCCATTCCCGCTCACGGCGGACACCACAAGTGGCGCCTTCTTTGCCGCACGTTTAAGCCGTGCTGTCTGCTGTTTGATCTCGTCGGCGCTCATGGCGTCGGCCTTGTTTAGGGCCACGATCTCCGGTTTTTCAGCGAGTTCGTGGCCATACGCGGAAAGTTCCGCACGTATCGTCCTGTATGCCGCGCCGGCGTCGCCGCCGGTACCATCCACCAGATGCAGAAGTACGCGGCAGCGCTCGACGTGGCCGAGAAATCGATCGCCAAGGCCGACGCCCTCATGCGCCCCTTCGATCAAACCGGGGATGTCGGCGAGCACGAACTCGCGTCCATCGACGTCGACGACCCCGAGCTGAGGCTGCAGCGTCGTAAAGGGATAGTCGGCGATCTTCGGCTTGGCGGCGCTGACGGCCGCGAGGAAAGTCGATTTCCCGGCGTTCGGCAGCCCGACGACGCCGGCGTCGGCGATCAGCTTAAGCCGTAGCCGAATGGTACGTTCTTCGCCGGGCTGCCCGGGATTGGCCCGGCGCGGCGCGCGGTTGGTCGAGGATTTGAAATGGGCGTTGCCGAAGCCGCCATTGCCGCCGTGGGCCAGAACGGTGCGCTGGCCGCGCGCGGTGAGATCGGCGAGGAGCGTCTCGCCATCCTCTTCGTAGATTTGCGTGCCGACCGGAACTTTCAGCATGGCATCGGGACCGTTGGCACCGTGGCGGTCCTTACCCATGCCGGCGCGACCGTTTTTGGCGAAAAAGTGCTGCTGGTAGCGATAGTCGATAAGCGTGTTGAGGCCCTCGACCGCTTCGGCAATCACGTCGCCGCCTTTGCCGCCGTCGCCGCCGTTCGGTCCACCGAATTCGATAAACTTCTCGCGCCGGAAAGAGACGCAGCCGTTGCCGCCGTCGCCGGAGCGGATATAGACCTTAGCCTCGTCGAGGAATTTCATGCCGTCTACTCGCAATGGCGCGGGAACATCAAATCCAGATTACGAACGAAAAGCTCAATTAGCGGCCCGCCCGGTGTTCTCCCTTGATATAGTGCAGACAGTCGCACAGCGGCACTCAGGTTCGGCGTGTTCTTAGCGGCGAAATGAATAGCGTTTGGTCGATCATCAGACTCGTTTTCCGCGCGGCCATCTGGCGGACAACGCCCGAGCCGCAACCGGTGGGTTTACCGAGCCTGCTCATCTGGACGGTCGCGCTCGCCGCGGTCCGTGTTGCTTTTCAATTCCTGGCGGCCGGGCCCGGCGGCGGCTTTAATCCCTATGGTCTGAATGCCATCGTCGCCTGGCTGGCGCTCGAGGTCGCCGTTGCGGCCTTGTTCGTGCGGCCGGTCGCCCGCGCGACGGCGCTGTCGGCAATGTTGGCGCTCACCATTCCCGCCGAACTCGTCATCAATGCCGTCAAGCTCGCCGCCGTGTCAGTCCCGCCGCTAGCCGCGGCGGGCGCTTTTTGGCGCGATCAAACCGTGCCGGTTGCGATCTTCGCCGTGGTCTCGATCTGGTGGATCGGCGCCATGGTCTCCGTCCTGCGCAGCTTCGCACCGCAACCGCGGCTTGCCGTGCTCGGCCGCGTCGCGGCGCTGTGGATCGCGCTGGTTGCCGTCAGCGCGCTTATTCCGCACGCGCCAGTCTTCGTCACCCGCGACTTCGATATCCACACCGCCAATTTATGGGAATCCTTGCATGCCAAGCTGGTGGCGCCCGAGCAAAACGGCGGCCCCGGGCAGCCGGAAACCGCGCGCGTCGAGCAATCGCAGCGCTCGCTTCTGCAAGCCGAGATCGCCCGCCTTGCCCCCGAGACGAAAGGCGCGACCGATGTCTATGCCATCGGCGTCGCCGGTTGGGCGGATCAGGATGTATTTCTCAAGGAGCTTGACGGCGGATTGGCCGCGATCGGCGGCATCTTGCCGATCCGGGGGCGCACCATCCGCCTCGTCAATCATCGCGAGACGCTTGAAAACCTGCCGCTGGCGAACCAGCGCAATTTTACCGCCGCAGTACACGCCGTCGGCGAGGTAATGGACAAGGACGAGGACGTTCTCGTCCTATTGATGACCTCGCACGGGCAGCCGACGGGCTTCGGGCTGCGCTTGCCCAGCGACGTGATCAGCGAACTGACGCCGCAGGAGGTCGCCGCGACGCTCAATAACGAAGGCATCAAGAACCGGATCGTCATCGTATCGGCGTGCTACGCGGGCGCGTTCGTACCGCCACTGGCGAACGAGGACACCATCGTGCTCACCGCAGCGGATGCCAAGAGCACCTCATTCGGCTGCGCGCCTGAACGCGACTGGACCTATTTCGGCGATGCGTTCTTTCGCCAAAGCATACGGCCCGGCAGAGATTTTCAGCATGCCTTCGACAACGCCCGCATGCTGATCCAAGGCTGGGAGCTTATGGATCGGGCACCGCCGTCGAACCCACAAGGGCATTTTGGGCCATCGCTCGTCGCCAAACTGGCGCCGCTTCTGCAATCGGGGCAGACCGCGGGGCGATAGAGGACGGATAGGCGGGACGCGGGTTCGATCCGCCACGCGGCGTTTCGTGCGCGTCAGTACGGCTCAAGCCACGTGCCTGACCCTGCCCCAGGCCTTGAGCGATGCCCACAACCCGCGATCGAGACGAAAGCGATCGGTCGGCGCCGCGGAATTGATGGCACGAATGCGCGTCAGCCGTACGCCGGTCCACTGAAAGGCGCATTTCTCCAGCACTCGGCGCGAAGCCGGGTTGGTGACGCGCGCACCGGCCTGCAGCGTCTCATGTTGGAGATCGCCGAATGCGTGGTCGATCATGGCCCGCCCCGCTTCTGTGGCGTAGCCCCGGCCCCAATAGGGCACACCGAGCCAATAGCCGAGCTCCAGCCCGTCCTCGCGCGGCTCGACGCCGCACGCACCGATCAGGGTGCTGCCGAGCAGAATGACAAAGCAAGCTTCGCCGTCACGCTGATTGACGGACGCAATAAATTGTTCGGCATCGCCGACGCCATAAGGATACGGGATGCGCGCCGTGTTCTCCGCGATGCGGCGGTCGTTGGCCAGCACGGCAATCGCTTTAACGTCCTCGTGACGCGGTGCGCGCAGCGTCAACCGCTCGGTCTCGAGGACGGGAATACTGCGCTCTCGCCGGGTCTCGTCGAAGACATCTTCCGACAGGGTCATGACGGGCTCCTGAAATGGTTCGGTTTCCACGAAGAAACCGAAAGGGGGAGCCGGCACCCGGTCTCCCCCTTTTCGAAGCCCATTGGGCCCGCCGGTTCGACTGAATGCCGGCGGACCTCCTAATGATCCACCGTGTTACTGGGCCGCAGCCTCCGTTGCCGGAAGTACCGATACGAATACGCGGCCCTTGGTCTTGCTTTGGAACTCAACGCGGCCGTCGATCAACGCGAACAAGGTATGGTCCCGGCCGATCCCGACATTGCGGCCGGGATGCCATTTGGTGCCGCGCTGGCGCGCGATGATGTTGCCGGCAACGACCACCTCGCCGCCGAAAATCTTAATCCCGAGGCGCTGACCGCCGGAATCACGGCCGTTGCGCGACGATCCGCCTGCTTTCTTGTGAGCCATCGCTCAAACCTCTCTACTACCCCTAACTATACCGGATTCGTGACAAAAGCATCACCGCTTCCCTTCACTTCTTTTTACCCTTGCCGGGCGCGCTCTTGGCTTTTGCGGCCGGCTTTTTGCCCTTGCCCGCCGGGGCCGCCTTGGATTTCGGCCTCTTCGTCGCTTCCGGGCTCGCGGCGGTATCGGAACCCTGCGCCGACGCACCGGCCGAAGCCTCCACTGCAGCCACCAGCGCCCGTTTCGGCCGCGGCGGCGCAGTCTTGTTCGGTGCCTTGCCGTCGGTCAGGATCTCGGTGATGCGCAGCAGGGTAAATTCCTGCCGATAACCCCGCTTACGGCGTGAATTTTTTCGCCGGCGTTTTTTGAACGCGATGATCTTCGGACCGCGCGCCTGCTCGAGCACTTCGGCCGCGACCGTTGCGCCGGCGACCGTTGGAGCGCCAAGCGTCGTGTTATCGCCGCCGACAACCAGAACCTCGCCGAATGCGATAATCTCACCGGGCTCGCCCTGGACCTTGTCGACCCTGAGCACATCCTCGGCGGCTACCCGGTATTGCTTGCCGCCGGTTTTGAAGACCGCGAACATCTTTGTCCTCGTGTTCGATCCCGGTACTCGGACATTCATCCGGACCGGCTTTTTCTGCAGTCAATTCTGCTGATTAAGCGCATGCGGGAATACCACGACGGTCCACCCGAGCCGCGCCCGCGTCCTTATGACGGCACCGTAAATCCTTGTCAAGAAACGCAAAGCTGCCGTCTCCCGTATGCGCGCGCAAGCTTTGGCCTGCTGTGATATGAGGGCACAGGGAAAAGGGAGCTTGTCATGGCCACGAACGGGAAACCGCACAAACAGAAGATCGGCTGGATCGGCGCCGGCCGCATGGGAATCCCCATGGCCGAGCGGCTCATCAAGGCCGGCTACGACGTCAGCATCTGGAACCGCACCCGGGCGAAGGCCGAGCCGCTCGCCAAGATCGGCGGCAAAGTGGTCGATCACCTCTCCGAACTTAAAAATGTGGATGTGCTGTTCTCCATCGTCGCCACCGGCAAGGACGTGCAGGAGGTGCTGTACGGCAGAAACGGCGTCTGCAGCCAAGGCGGCAAAATCCCGCCGACGGTGGTCGATTGCTCGACCATCGCGGTCGAGGAATCCGCAGCGATCCGCGACCGGCTCACGCAACTTGGCGCGGCCTTCGTCGCCGCGCCGGTCAGCGGCAATGCCAAGGTCATCAAGGCCGGCAAGCTTTCGGCGGTAGTATCGGGGGCGGAAGCGGCGTGCAAGGCGGTGATGCCGCTGATCGAAGTCTTTGCCCCGCGCGGGGTTTCCTATGTGGGCGAGGGCGAGCTCGCGCGCGTCTGCAAGATTGCGCACAACGTCATGCTCGGCGTAATCATTGAAAACCTGATCGAGATGACGCTCCTGACCAACAAGATGGGCGTGCCTCGGCATGCGTGGCTCGCATTCTTCAACAACAGCGCGATGGGCTCGATGTTCACCCGCTACAAATCGCCGGCGCTGGTCAATTGCGACTGGACCACGACGTTCACGCCGGAGCTCTTGCGCAAGGACCTCGATCTCGGCCTCGATCTCGGCCGGGAAATGGACGTTCCTTTGCCGGTCACGGCGGCCGCCCGCGAGGTGCTGCAGAGCCATTTCGGCGCCGCCACGTTGCAGAAGAATCCGGAGGAATATCTGCAGAAGGATTTCGCCGCGCTGGCCGAAACCATGGCGCTCGCCGCCGGCATGAAGCTTCAAAGCGAAAACCAGAACGTGCCCACGGGGCTGGAGAGTTAAGTACGGTCGCCCAACAGCGCGCCGTCGTCCGATAAGATTTTGCGCAGCACCGATCCCGACTTATTGAACGGTCACTTGCAACGGCCGCCCTGAGTGCAGACCGGATGATGCCGGCGATGGCGGTAGGCTCTGTGCTGGTGGGCCATCGCCAGGCGGCAGGGTTGGCTGAGTTCCTTGTACTTTGCGATCATGCATTTGGTGATTTTCGGCACATCCGGGATGAAGTCGGAACAAAGCCGCATCGCATCCGGCGCACACGCCTGGCGGGCTTCAGGGGTGCCTTGAGCCGCAGCGCTGCCGAGACCAACAAGCAGAACTCCTACCGGCAATGCCAGCCAGCGAACGAGGCGCATGGTACGCAGCATATGGTTGCTTCCCCTTGGTTCCGTGCGGGCCTTTCCCCACGGCGCAGCCTAGAGCATGATCCGGAAAAGTTGAAACCGCTTTTCCGAAAAGATTACGCTCTACCAAGGAGGCCAAAGCGCCGATTTTTAGGCTGAGGCGATCGTGCTTCCGCGGTTAAGTCGGCCGGCGGTCGAGGGCTTTGCGCCCAACCGGTTCATTTCAATGCGCAATCGGCGTGGGCCGGCGGCCGCGCCTTAGTGCGCGCCCCAGGCGAAACCCATCATGGCACGCGGGTGGTCCCTGGACAGGTCATTCGCGCACCGCTCGATAGTGCCCTCGGTGAGCTCCGCCGTCGCGTTGTCGAACGACAGGTGGCGGCAAAAGGTGCCGTCGGGCAGCGTATAGACGATGTCGCCGGCGCGCTTCGTCTCGCGCGCGTCCGCCGCCGCCTGGAGCAATGGATCGATGACGGTTCGGCCGCCGGCCAGCAGCGCCGCGATCAACAGCACCAGAAACAGTGATAGAACGACCGCAAGGCGAGCGGCTTTCGCGTGCTGCTCATCCCGCCGCAGCCGCGCCAACCCTTGCGAGAGAGTCCTCCCGCTGACGTGATCGGCCATCGCGATTCACGAATCCGTTTAAGCGCCCGCTCGTTCGCCGGCACATGCCGGCATAAAGCAACAAAATAATTGAGCCGCCGATAAAAAATTATTTTCAATTTGATTGAAATGGGCCGGGCCGAAGAGTTTCATAGGTTTGCAGAGTGTCGCCGGCCGATGGCGAGCGAGAGGTGGAATACGCCGGCACAAAACCGGGAAATCTTTCGGCGGTCGATAACAAAATCCGGATTGGCGTGAGTCAAACTTTCAACCCGCCGCGCGATAACCTTCCAAAGGCCCCAAGCAATGATATGACGAAACATGCGAACCCAAGTCGCCATCATCGGCGCCGGCCCGGCGGGGCTGCTGCTCGGCCAGCTCCTGCACAAGCACGGCATCGACAACATCATTCTCGAGCGGCAGACCGGCGAATACGTCCTTAGCCGCGTGCGCGCCGGCGTGATCGAACAGGTCACGATCGACCTGCTCGACGAAGCCGGCGCCGGTGGCCGGATGCATGCAGATGGCCTTGTGCATGAGGGCGTTCAAATCTGCGTCGACGGCGTGCGCCACCGCATTTCCTTCAAGGAAATGACCGGCAAGGCGGTGATGGTTTATGGGCAGACCGAGATCACCAAGGACCTGATGGACGGCCGCGCCGCCGCCGGCGCGCGCACGATCTATGCCGCTTACGACGTCGGCCTGCACGGCATTTTCAGCGACAAGCCGCACGTGACCTACCGCGCCGATGGCAAAGCCCAGGAGATCGCCTGCGATTTCATCGCCGGCTGCGATGGCTTTCACGGCATTAGCCGCAAGAGCGTTCCGCCGGGAGCTATCGCGACGCATGAGCGCGTCTATCCGCTCGGCTGGCTCGGCATTCTGTCCGATACGCCGCCGGTTTCGGAAGAACTGATCTATGTCCGCCACCCGCTCGGCTTCGCGCTGTGCTCGATGCGCTCGCCGACGCGCAGCCGCTACTACCTGCAATGTAGTCTGGCCGAGGACATCGAGTCCTGGCCCGACGAGCGCTTCTGGGAGGAACTCAAACCTAGACTCGACGATGAGGCCCGCGAACGCCTGGTCACCGGTCCGTCGATCGAAAAGAGCATCGCGCCTCTACGCAGCTTTGTCGCCGAGCCGATGCGGTTCGGCCGGCTTTTCCTCGCCGGCGACGCCGCCCATATCGTACCGCCGACCGGCGCCAAGGGCCTCAATCTCGCGGCGAGCGACGTGCGTTATCTCTCACAGGCCTTGATCGAACATTACTCCGAGAAAACCGACGCCGGCCTCGATCGCTATTCCGAGCGCGCGCTCAAGCGGGTGTGGAAGGCGGAACGCTTCTCGTGGTGGATGACCACGCTGCTGCACAAGATTTCCGACAATCCATTCGATCAAAAAATTCAGCTCGCCGAACTCGACTATCTGTTCCGCTCGCAGGCAGCGGCGACCGTTTTTGCCGAAAACTACGTGGGTTTGCCGTATTAACGCCCGCGGCCACCGAGCACCCGAACTCAATGCGCGAGCCTACCATTCAGCGCGAATTGGTTTCCAGAAAACGGGTGGCGCCATTTTGGATCCGAGTGCGACGGTGCATTGCCGCTTACAGCAATGCACCGAGGAACCAATGGCAAGGTCCTACTACAGCATCGTACTCGATCATCCGGCCGACGCAGTGTGGGCGGTGATCCGTCCGATCGATCACTACGCGTGGGCGGGCGTCGAAAGCGACACAATCGTCGAACAAGGCAAGACGGGAGATCAGGTCAGCGCCGTGCGCCGCGTCGCTTCCGGAGCAAATATCATCCGACAGGTTCTACTCGCCCACTCGGACGTCGATCGTTCCTACACTTACGGATTCTGCGGCGCGGCACCGTTTCCGGTGCGGGATTACGAGGCAACGATTCGCGTCGTTCCGGTCATCGCGGACGACAGATCATTCGTCGAGTGGTGGGCAACGTTCGACTGCGCCATCGAGGAACGCGACAGATGGATCAGGCATTTCGAGCGGGAGGGATTTGCCAAATGGCTCGCGGCGCTTCGCCGCTTCATGTCGAACAGGGGCGTGCGGCGTGAAGCAAAATCGCAAATCGCGTCGCCGCGAAATCAAAGAAATTGACGGAAACCGCGCCGCCTCGGCCCTCCCCGCAACTTGGACGCATCGCCGAGGTGCGCACGCAATCAGATCGCTTTTCTGCCCCACAATTCCCGCGAGGCCAGCCGCGCGCCTGCCGCGAGCGCTTCCAGTTTTGCCCACATGATGGAAGGATGCACGCGTCTGACATACGGGCTCTGGGCAAAGCCGCAATCGGTGCCGCCGATGACGTTTTCGCGCCCGACCAGTTTGGCGAGCCGCGTGAGCCGCTCGGCCACGAGCTCCGGATGCTCAACGATATTGGTTGAATGACTGATGACGCCGGGAATGAGCTTGCGCCCGGGCGGCAGCTTCACGCTTTCCCAGACCCGCCACTCATGCTCATGGCGCGGATTTCCCATCTCGATGCAATACGCCCCGGCCTTCACCCGAAGCACGAGGTCGACAATGTCCTTGAGCGGCACGTCGGTGACATGCGGCGTATTAAAGCTGCCCCAACAGATATGATAGCGGATACGGTCCTCGGGGAGCTTCTCGATCGCGTGGTTGAGCGCTTCGATGCGGACTTGCGCCCATTTTCGATATTCGGCGATTTGATCGGCGCCGAACGCCACGTCAAACATGTAGGGCAGGAACGCATCATCGATCTGCACCATCAATCCGGCATCGACGATCGCCTGGTATTCCTCGCGCAGGGCCTCCGCGAGCTTGAACAGGAACTCCTCGTCGTCCTTGTAATATTCGTTCTTCGAGCGCGGCACTGCGCTTGCGGGCGCGACCACCGGAAGGAAGGCGTCGGCAACCGTCGCGCCGTTCAATGCGGCCTTGAAGATAGCGATGTCCTTTTGGACTGCGGCTTGACCCTTGTAGGCAATCGGGCCGACACACAGGCCGTCCCGCGCTTCGGCAACTTCTGGGTCGGAAAATATTCGGCGTAGAAATCCGGGAACAGAAGCTGGTCCCGGCCGGCGCCTCGCGGCGCTTCGACTGCCCGCTCTTCGATGCCGGCGAGGCGGTCGAGGACATAGAAGGACCAGCTGCGGAATTTGCCGAACTCGCCGTCGCTGACAATGTCGACGCCGGCTTGCTGCTGGTGCTTGACGACGTCGGCGACGCAATCGGCCAGGCATCGATCGAATGCCGCTTGATCGACTTTGACGCCATTGTCGATCGCCTCGATATATTTGGTCAGCGTCGGGGGCCGCACCAGGCTGCCAACATGCGTCGTCAGGATGCGATCGTGGCTCGTTGGCATTGGCATTGTGCAAACCCTCCCCTGCGGCTGAGTTAAGCGACTTGTTCAGGCGTCGGCCCGGACGCTGAACGGGCGTCCTTTAACATAATCCGTCAGTCCAACTGCGAGGCGGTCGAAAAGAAGACGCACGCGGCGCGTCGCCTTCAGGTCTTCGTGCATGACCAGCCAGATTTCCAGCGCGTATTGCACCGCGTTCGGCAGGATAGCAATGAGTTCGGGCGTGCGGCGTGCGATGTTCTCCTGACAACCTCCGATGCCGACGCCGGCGCGCAGCGCCGCGAGCTGGGCGAGGTCGCTGTCGCAACGGAAGCCGAAATCATCGCGCGTCAGCCGCCGTGCGAATTCGCCCGCGCCCCGAAAAGAGCGACTGTCGCGATCGAAGCCGATCACGCAATGGCTTGGCAGGTCGGCGAGCGAGCGCGGCTCGCCGAAGCGAGCGAGATAATCGCGATGGGCATAGAGCCCGATGCGCGCCGCGCCGACGCGGCGGGCGAACAGCCCGCTTTGTGTCGGCCGCATCATGCGTACCGCGATGTCGGCGTCGCGGCGCGCCAGATCCTCGTTGCGATTGGTCAGCGCGAGCTCGATGACGATTCCGGGATGCTCGGTGCGGAACGCGGCAAGGATCGGCGGCAGCACTTCGCAGCCGATCACGTCGCTTGCCGTCACCCGCACGACACCGCGGTCGGCCGCTGCCTCGCCCGAGGCGGTGCGTACGAGCGACGCCGCAGCCGCCGCCATCGCTTCGACATGCGGCGCCAGCGCCAGCGCCGCCGGAGACGGTGTCAGGCCGCGCGGCGACCTCGTGAACAAGTTTAAGCCGAGCGCCGCCTCCAGCGCGTCGATGTGGCGGCCGACGGTCGGTTGGGTCAAGCCGAGCCGCCGCGCCGCCCCGGAAAGGCTGCCGTCGCGCGCGACCTCGACGAAGGTTCGCAGCTCGTCCCAGCTCGGGACACGGTGTGTCATACGAAAATGTATAGCTAATCAACAAAAATATGCAATTTCGTTTAGCGGCCCCGGCGGTTATTTAGCGGATGTCGCCGGGTACAGGGCGGCGCTTGGCGCAGAACGAGGCTCAGAATGACGGCATCGCCTTTACAGATTGGACTCAACTCCGGCCTCGCGCATTCCCGCGCAAGCGAAGGGCTCGCATCCAGCGGCGTGCGGGCGCTCCTCCGGCTCGAGGGTTTCGCCGCGTTCGCCGGGTCGTTGGCGTCTTATGCGCACGCCGGCTTTTCATGGCCGGCATTCGCACTTCTGTACCTGACGCCCGACCTATCCATGCTCGCCTATCTCGCCGGGCCGCGGGTGGGCGCCATCATCTACAATATCGCCCATACCTACACCACGGCTGTCACGCTCACACTCGTGGGATCGGTCAGCGGCGCGCCGGCCGCCGTGGCGGCCGGGCTTATTTGGATCGCTCATATCGGCTTCGACCGGGCGCTCGGCTACGGCCTGAAATATCCGACGGCATTCGGCGATACCCATCTCGGCCGCATTGGCCGGCGCTGAGTTTGCCATTCAAGTTAAGGAGAGATCATCATGCATATTCATGCCATCGAGACCGGCCGCGTCCGGATCAAACATGCTCAAATCGAACGTCGGGGCCACGGGCTATGGCGGCAACTTCAGCCAATTCTCTCGCAAGAGTGGGCAGACTGGTCGCCCGTATACGCCTGGGCGATCGAGCATCCCGAGGGCGTGATTGTCGTCGACACCGGCTCGAACGCAGGGCTGAAGTCTTTGCCGCGCTGGCATCCTTATTTTCAATTCGCCGTGCGCTTCGACATCGAGCCCGAACAGGAGGTGGGCCCGCAATTGCAGCGTCTTGGTATCGGCGCCCGCGATGTCAAAATGGTGGTGCTGACGCATCTGCATATCGACCATGACGGCGGCCTTGGTCACTTCCCCCATAGCCGAATCCTCGCCAGCGGCGAGGAGATCGCGCGCACGGCTGGTATCGCCGGAGTGCTCCGGGGCTATCTGCCAAACCGCTGGCCCAAGTGGTTTGATCCCGAACCTATCGCATGGCTGCCATCGTCCGTCGGACCATTCAAGCGCAGCGTGACTTTGACCGACGCGGATGACGTGATCGCGGTGCCAACGCCGGGCCACACGCCCAGCCACCTCTCGGTCATCGTGCGTGACGGAGACCATCAAATCATGCTCGCCGGCGACGCGTCATATCTGGAATCGACAATGCTGCGCGGCGTAGTCGATGGCGTCAGTCCAAACGAGGCGGTAGCGCGCGCGACCTTTGCCGATATTCGCGAGTTGTGCGCTCAGCGTCCGACCATCTATTTGCCGGCGCATGACCCGAAATCGGCGGAAAGGCTGCAGGAACGACGCGCCGCGCCCGACTCGGCGGAGCAGACAACGACGCTTACGAGCTTGTGGCGGGATCAGCCGAAATCAGATGCTTCCTTCGCGCCTTTATCTGATCGACGCAGAAGCGCCGCCTGAGAAGGAACCCCGGTCAGCTTCAAACGTTAATGGATTAGCCAGATCTGCAAAGGAGCACGTCATGCCTACGCTCATGTGGATCGCGTTCTGGTCCAGTTTGATGGGGGTCGCGAGGGGTTGGCAGGAAACCGCACTGCCAATCCGCGTTAGGGCAACGGACCGCCGCGATCGCTCGACCAAGTAACCATCCTTCCCGAGCAGCTCTTAAGAATCGCCCGCCTTAAAAGTCTGTCGTCGTCGTCTGAACCTGAGGATGCGCCCCGTAAGGGGCACTTTTCCTTGAGGCGCGCCGAGACAGCCCTGATGTTGCAGCCGGCGCTCTGCGCCGGTATCTATACGCGCCTTTTCGCGCCAGCCCGCAACGTTAGCGGCTGGCGCGCTGCCGTGGAAAAGCGCGACGACGATCATGGCCCGTCTCGTTATGAAGTTCGGCGGAACCTCCGTCGCCGACATCGATCGCATCCGCAACGTCGCTCGCCACGTCAAGCGCGAGGTCGACGCCGGCCACGACGTCGCTGTTGTGGTCTCGGCCATGTCGGGAGTGACCGACCAGCTGGTTGGCTGGTGCGAAGCGGCGCTGAAGACGCGGCGCATATTCGACGCGAGGGAATATGACGCCGTCGTCGCCACCGGCGAGCAGGTGACGGCCGGCCTGCTCGCGATCACCCTGCAGGACATGGACGTCAATGCCCGCTCCTGGCAGGGTTGGCAGCTTCCAATCCTGACTTCGAACGTGCACGCTTCGGCACGCATCCTCGACATCAATGGTGCCGAACTCGTCAAGCGCTTTGGTGAGTGCAAGGAAGTGGCAGTCATCGCCGGCTTCCAGGGCGTGCACAAGGAGAGCGGCCGCGTCACCACGCTTGGGCGCGGCGGGTCCGATACCTCGGCGGTGGCGGTGGCGGCGGCGATCCGTGCCGACCGTTGCGACATCTATACCGACGTTGACGGCGTCTACACGTCGGATCCCCGTGTGGTGCCGCGCGCCCGCCGGCTCGACAAGATCGCCTTCGAGGAGATGCTGGAACTGGCCTCGCTCGGCGCCAAAGTGATGCAGGTGCGTTCGGTCGAGCTCGGCATGGTGCACAATGTGCGCATCTTTGTGCGCTCGAGCTTCGATCGGCCCGAGGACATCGATCCGCATGGCACCCCGCCCGGAACCTTTATTTGCGACGAGGAGGAGATCGTGGAACAGCAAGTTGTCACCGGCATCGCCTTCTCCCGCGACGAAGCGCAGATTTCGGTCCGCGAGGTCCAGGACAAGCCGGGTGTCGCCGCCGCTATTTTCATTCCGCTCGCCGAAGCCAGCATCAATGTCGACATGATCGTGCAAAACGTTTCGTCCGACGGAAAGACCACCGACCTCACCTTCACGGTGCCGGCGACCGATTTTCAGCGCGCGCTGGATGTCATTACCAAGGCCAAGCCGGCGATCGGGTACCAGCGGCTGGACAGTGCGACCGACGTCGCCAAGATTTCCGTCATTGGTATCGGCATGCGCAGCCACGCCGGCGTCGCCGCGGAGGCGTTCCGAGCGCTCGCCGAGCGCGCGGTCAACATCCGCGCCATCACCACATCGGAGATCAAGTTTTCGCTTCTGATCGACGCCGCGTTCACCGAGCTCGCAGTTCGTACGCTGCATTCGCTCTATGGCCTCGACCGGGCGTCGCCGTAGCGGCCGAGGAACCGTTCCAGCAGCAGCCCACAATGCGCTGACGCTGCAATGCACAACGCCGCAGCGCACAAAAATGCGCGGCCACCGTCATATCGTTGTCTCTGGCTTGCGGTTTGCATGCCGCATTCGATATAGCCTTGAGGGTGATCGCCGCGGGCCGGGCCCCGGCGAATTCCTCTTCGAATAAGGCCGGCGCGACGCGGGCTTTCGCACCGGTCACAGTAACGCCCGAGGGACCTGACGCCATGCGTGGCGCGCTCGGCGGTCCGCGCGTGCTGTTGCGCCAACTCCGCGAAGTCATGGCGGAGCCGGTCAGCGCGCAGGAACGCCTCGATAAGATCGTGGTGCTGATCGCCGCCAACATGGTTGCGGAGGTCTGCTCCGTCTATGTTTTGCGCGTCGATACCACCCTTGAGCTTTACGCCACCGAGGGCCTCAACCGCGATGCGGTGCACCGTACCGTGTTGCGCTCCGACGAGGGCCTAGTCGGACTGGTCGCGAGCCAGGCGAGCGCCATTAATCTGTCGAACGCGCAGGCGCATCCGGCCTTCTCGTTCCGGCCGGAAACGGGCGAAGAGATCTACCACTCGTTCCTTGGCGTGCCGGTATTGCGCGCCGGCAACACACTTGGCGTGCTGGTCGTGCAGAACCGCGCCCGGCGCACCTATTCGGAGGAGGAAGTCGAGGCCCTGCAAACGACGGCCATGGTGCTGGCCGAGATGATCGCCTCTGGCGAGCTGTCGGCGCTGGCCCTGCCCGGAGCCGAGCCCGCGGCGCGCCGATCGGTGCATCTCACCGGAAAGGCGCTCAGCGAGGGCATCGCACTCGGCCACGTGGTGCTGCACGAGCCGCGTGTCGTCGTCACCAACTACATCGCCGACGACATTCCGAAGGAGTTGAAGCATCTCGAGGCGGCAGTCTCGACATTGCGCACCCATTTGGACGAGCTCCTCGAACACGGCGACGTGGTGGAGGGCGGTGAACATCGCGATGTTCTCGAAGCCTATCGCATGTTCGCCCACGACCGCGGTTGGATTCACAAGCTCGAGGAAGCGGTGATGACGGGCCTGACTGCGGAGGCCGCGGTCGAACGCGTCCAGTCGGACACCCGCGCGCGGATGCTGCGGCAGACCGATCCGTATCTGCGTGAGCGATTGCACGACCTCGACGATCTCGCCAACCGCTTGATGCGGCAACTCACCGGCCGCGATCACGCGCCCTCACGCGACAACCTGCCGGAGAATGCCATCCTGGTGGCCCGTTCGATGGGTCCAGCGGCGCTGCTCGATTACGACCGCAAGCGCCTGCGCGGGCTGGTGCTCGAGGAGGGCGGCCCGCATTCCCACGTCGCGATCGTCGCGCGCGCGCTCGGCATTCCGGCGGTCGGCGAGATCGACAACGCCACCGGCATTGCCGATCCCGGCGACGCCATCATCGTCGACGGCTCGGCCGGGGATTTGCACTTGCGGCCGCTCCCCGACATGGAGGCCGCCTACGCCGAGCGCGTGCGGCTGCGGGCGCGACGCCAACTCCAGTACCAGGCATTGCGCGATCGTGCGTGCGTGACCAAGGACGGCGAAGCGATGACGTTGCTCATCAATGCCGGCTTGACGGTCGATCTTCCGCACATCGTCGATACCGGCGCCGCCGGCATCGGCCTGTTCCGCACAGAGTTGCAATTCATGGTGGCGCCGAATTTCCCGCGCTCCAGCGAGCAATTCGCACTGTATCGCGCCGTCCTCGACGCCGCCGGCGACAGGCCGGTCACCTTCCGCACACTCGACATCGGTGGCGACAAGGTGCTGCCCTATATGCGCAATATCGAGGAGGAGAATCCGGCCCTCGGCTGGCGCGCCATTCGGCTCGGGCTTGACCGGCCGGCCCTGCTGCGCACCCAGCTGCGCGCGCTGCTGCGTGCTGCCGGCGGCCGCGCGCTGAAAATCATGTTTCCCATGATTGCGACCGTCGACGAATTCGACCAGGCGAAGGATCTGGTCGAACGCGAGCTCACGCATCTGCGCCGGCACGGTCACAAGCTGCCCGATGAGGTCGAAGTCGGGAGCATGGTCGAGGTCCCGTCGCTGCTTTATCAGCTCGATGACTTGCTCGCGCATGTCGATTTCCTCTCGGTCGGCTCCAACGACCTCGTGCAATTCCTCTACGCTGTCGACCGCGGCAATCCCCGCGTTTCCGGCCGGTTTGATCCGCTTTCCGCGCCTGTGCTGCGCGCGCTCAAGGACATTGCCGACAAAGGCCGCGAGTACGCCAAGCCGGTGACGCTGTGCGGCGAGCTGGCCTCCCAACCGATCGGCGCGCTGGCGCTCGCCGCGATCGGCTACCGCTCGTTTTCACTCACGCCGTCCGCCGTCGGCCCGGTCAAGGCGATGCTGCTTGACGTCGATTGCCGCAAGGCCGCCGCCTTCCTCTGCCCGCTGATCGAGAAATCGACCGGCGGGGTGCCGATCCGCGCGCAACTTGAAAAGTTCGCCGCGCTTGAGTCGCTGCAGATTTAGGGAGCGGCCATGGCGGGGCTTGTCCCCGGTTTGGCGTCCAATTAGTTAAGCAGCAGAAGAACCATGCTTCCCGATCAAAAACTCGACGCTCTGGTCGCCCGCCATGCCGCGCTCGAACGCGAGCTTGCCGCCGCGGTGCCGGCGGAGACCTATGTGAAGCTGTCGCGCGAATTCGCTGAGCTGGCCCCGGTGGTTGAGGCGGTGCAATCCTATCGGGCGGCGCGCCGCGAGCTCGAAGGGGTGGAGAGCCTGATCGAGGATGCCTCGACCGACGCCGAAATGCGCTCAATCGCTGCGGCGGAGCGGCCGGAGCTGGAAGCGCGGCGCGCGGCGCTGGAACAGCAATTGCGGCTGGCGCTCATTCCCAAGGACGCGATGGACGAGCGCAACGTCATTCTCGAAATCCGCGCCGGTACCGGCGGCGACGAGGCGGCTCTGTTTGCCGGGGATTTGTTCCGGATGTACGAGCGCTACGCCGCCAAGCAGGGATGGAAGGTCGAGGTGGTCACGTTGAGCGAAGGTCCAATGGGCGGCTTCAAGGAGATCATAGCCGAAATCCGCGGCCGCGGCGCCTTCGCCAAGCTCAAATACGAATCCGGCGTGCATCGCGTTCAGCGCGTGCCTGATACCGAAGCGTCGGGTCGCATTCACACCTCGGCCGCAACTGTCGCAGTGCTACCGGAAGCGCAAGACGTCGACGTACCGATCAATGACGCCGATCTGCGTATCGACACGCTGCGATCCGGCGGCGCCGGCGGCCAGCACGTGAACAAGACTGAATCGGCGGTCCGGATTACGCACATCCCTTCCGGTATCGTTGTCATGATGCAGGAGGATCGTTCGCAGCACCGCAACCGCGCCAAGGCCATGGCGGTGCTGCGCACGCGGCTCTACGACTTCGAGCGCCAGAAGCTGGACGCGGCGCGCGCCGCCGAACGTCGCGGCCAGGTCGGAACCGGCGACCGCTCCGAACGCATCCGCACCTACAATTTTCCGCAAGCCCGCGTTTCGGACCATCGCATCAATCTCACGCTTTACAAGCTGCCCCAGATCATGGAGGGCGAAGCCTTAGGCGAAATCATCGACGCACTCGTTGCCGAGCATCAGGCCGAGCAACTTGCCGCCGAGGACGCTTGATGACGATGCCGGCCGTGGATATCGCGGCGCTCACGCAGAATCACTGCGCCGACGCGCTTACTGTCGCCGGTGCGCGCCGCATGCTGGCGGAGAAATTCCGCGCCTCTGGCATCGATTCGCCCGAACTTGACGCCCGCATCCTCGTCGGCCACGCGCTTTCACTCGATCACGCCGCGCTCGCGGCGGCTGGCGCGCGCGTCCTCATCGCTAATGAAAAAGACGCGATCGCAGCGCTGGCGCATCGCCGCCTGGCACGCGAGCCGGTTGCGCGCATCGTCGGCCGTAAGGAATTCTGGAGCCTGAATTTATGCATTAATGCCGCGACATTGGTGCCGCGACCGGAAACGGAAACGGTGGTCGAAGCGGCGCTTGCCGCCATCGACGCCGGCGGCCCGCGCTCGCGGGTGCTCCGGATCGCCGACCTCGGCACCGGAAGCGGAGCGTTGCTTCTGGCGTTGCTTACCGAACTGCCCAACGCCGTAGGCATCGGCACCGACACGAGCTTCGGTGCACTTGTCGTCGCCCGGGACAACGCCCGACGTCTCGGGGTCGCGCACGCCGCCTTTGTCGCCTGTGACATGGCGGCGGCGCTCGGTGGACCATTCGATCTGATCGTGTCCAATCCGCCGTATATCGCTTCGCGCGATATCGCGGCGCTGGCGCCCGAAATACGCGATTTCGATCCGCGCCCGGCGCTCGATGGCGGACCGGGAGGTCTTGACTGCTATCGAGCGATCGCGGCGACGGTGCCGGCACTGCTTGGACCCGGCGGCACCCTCGTTATCGAGCTCGGCAGCGGCCAGGCAACGGCCGTTGCCGCTTTGCTTTCCGGGGCGGGGCTTGGGCCGGCGCCCCCGCGCCGCGATCTTCAAGGCGTGCCGCGCGCTCTTGTGGCAAGAAATGCAAGAAATGCCGGAAAAGGCCTATGGGCGTAGGGCATTGGCCCTTGCAAAAAAGCAGCAAAAAAGCACTTGGAATGTCGGCCGGAACCGACTAGCTTGCGGGTACGGAATTGGCCCGAGATGATACGCCGCGCCGCCTTCAACGCCCGGAGCGTCCCTCCTAGAGGCTGGTAGCGCAGGCCAGGTGAAACGAAAGCCGGAACAGCGAAAGCCGGATCGGACGGCAGACGGGATCGCCAGACTCAAGACCGAGAAGTTCCATCGGTACGGCGCGCATTCGTGAGATGTCGCGCATAACGAGGGGTTCGCAACACCGCGGCGAAACCGCCGGTGGGGGCTGCATTGCTAAGGGTTCGTTACGTCAGCGAGCGCCGCGCCGCGGCGAAGGTCGATGATCATAGCGCTTGCGCCGGGCGAGCCCGAAGAGCAATGCGCAGAGAACATTATCCGGACTAATGCATCAGGTTGGAAAGACGTTGCGTAAGTTGAAACGGCGGCATCCGTGCTGCCGCAAATCAGGGGATTGGCGGAATAACAAACCATGAGAAACGGGCAGAACAAGCGCATGCGCGGCCGTAACCGCAAAGGCGGTCATCATCAAAATCCATTGTCGCGCGTATACGAGTCCAATGGGCCGGACGTAAAAATTCGAGGAACGGCATCTCACGTTGCTGAAAAATACCTGCAACTTGCCCGTGATGCGCAGAGCTCCGGGGACCCGGTCGCGGCCGAGAACTACTATCAGCACGCGGAGCATTACTTCCGCCTGATCGCGGCAGCGCAGGAGCAGTTTCGCCAGAGCCAGCCGTTTTACCAGCAGGCCGGGGATCCACGCGGCAATCTTGCCGACGATGGGTACGACGACGGCGACGGCGAGCAGCCTTCCATCAGCGGCGAACCGTTCGCGCCGCGCGAACCGCAGCCGTTCTATCCGCGCGAACAACAGCAGCCGCAATCACAGCTGCAGCAGGCTCACCCGCGCCCGCAGCACGTTCAGCCGACAAGCGAGGAGGATGTAGACCGACTGCCGTCGTTCATTACCGGCGGCCAGCCGCAACAGCAGCCCCCGCAGCAAGGCCCGGGTCCCAATGGGCCGAATGGTCCCAACGGCTATGACGGTTCGCCGGATCGATTTCCCCTGCATCGACGGCGGCGGCGGCATCGCGGCCCCCGTGATCACTCCATGCAAGGCGACGGCAGCGATGCGCCGGCGTCCTCTGGTCAGCGTCCGACCGACGACTGATTTCTGTCATTCCGGGGGCCCGCCAATCGGTCTGGCCTAAAGTGAGCGCTCCCATAACAGGCTCCACGAAAAGCCTGCAATGGATCGCGTTCACCGCCCGCGTGGCGCCCGCGCCAACCGGATCAGGATCCAGATCGGCAGCACGATAACGGCTCCGAGCAGGAAGTACCGCCAGAGCCAACGCACGACATCGAAGCCCATCGTCCAGATCTGCAGGACGAGCTGACGGACCGATCCCAGGATATTCCACGGATCGAGGCCGATGGCCGCGAGAACGACGCCCACCAGGATCGACAGCAGGATCAGCCGCCCGATTACCGCCAAAGGTGGGCCGCCGAAGAAGCGGTACGCTTGGTTGTGGGCCTGCTGGTTCTCGGCGTGATCCTGGACCATCGCAATCTCCGCTCGCGCCAATTACCTAACTTGTTGCATCCCGCGCAAGCGTACATCAGATCGAAGTCACGAACTCCGCCGGGGCCGTTGCCTCGGCTTCGCAACTGGCGTTAAGTTGCGCCGCCTTGCGCAACATATTGGGCATTCCGAGGATATTTCATGGCCAAAATCGAGGACCGCGCGCCGGCTGCGGCGGCAAGCCTCAACGACGATATCGGCGAAGACAAGCGGCTCGCTCTGTATCGCACGCAAGTGGTGATCCGTGAAGCTGAACAGCGCGCCTATGACCTCTTCCTGCAAAACCTCGTAAAGGGCACGAGCCACCTGTCGCTCGGCCAGGAGGCAGTCGCCGCTGGTTTCGCCGGCGCCATGCGCCCGGGCGATCTGTCATTCTGCACCTATCGCGGCCACGCCCATACGCTGGCGCGCGGCGTGCCGGTTACCAAGGTGCTGGGCGAACTGATGCAGCGCGATATCGGGCTGATGCGCGGCAAGGGCGGCTCGATGCATCTGACTTCAGTCGAACACGGCGTGATGGGCTCCTACGCCATCATCGGCGCCCATCTGCCGATTGCCTGCGGCGCCGCCTGGCGCGCGCAGTACAAGGGCCAAAAAGACGTCTCGGTCTGTTTCTTTGGCGACGGCACGACGAATATCGGCGCGTTTCACGAAGCGCTGAACTTCGCCGCGGTGTGGAAGCTGCCGGTCGTGTTCGTGTGCGAGAACAATCTGTACATGGAATACACGCCGATCGGCGACGTCACCGCGGTGCCGCATCCGGCGGCCGATCGCGCTGCGAGCTATGGCCTGCCGAGTATCATCGTCGACGGCAACGATGCCGATATCGTCTATCGCACGGCGTTGTCCGCCTACGACCAGGCCCGCGCCGGCGGTGGACCATCGCTGATCGAATGCCTGACCTATCGTTATAGCGGGCACTCGCGCGCCGATCCGGCAAAATATCGGCCCGAAGGCGAACTGGAAAAGTGGAAGGAGCGCGATCCGATCAAAATCTATCGCGAGCGCCTCAAGCAGTTCGGCATCGGCGACGACGCGATCCTGCGGATCGATGCCGACGTGAAGCGGGAGGTCGACGAAGCGACTGAACTATGCAAAGCGGCGCCCCCGCCGGCGCTCGATATCCTCACCACCGACGTTTATGCCGACGGAGGCTTCGCATGGCGGAACTGACATATCGCGACGCCGTGATCCGCGGCATCGCGCAGGAAATGGCGCGCGATCCCGACGTGGTTTTCCTCGGCGAGGATGTTGGCAAGCCCGGCGGCGTGTTCAAGGCGACCGTCGGCTTGTTCGAGCAATTCGGCCCGGTGCGGGTTCGCGACACCCCGATCTCCGAGCAGGCGATCCTCGGCGCTGCCATGGGTGCGGCCATGACCGGCCTCAAGCCGATCGCCGAGATCATGTTCTCGGATTTCATCGCGGTCTGCTTCGACTACATCGCCAACGAGTTTCCCAAGAGCCGCTACATGACCAATGGGCAGGTCAAAGTTCCGCTGGTCGTGCGCACCGGCAATGGCGGCGGCGCGCGCTTCGGCGCGCAGCATTCGCAGAGCGTCGAGAACTGGTGCATGATGATTCCCGGCCTCAAAGTCGTGGCGCCGTCGACCCCGCGCGACGTGATCGGGCTGATGGCCGCGGCGGTTCGCGATCCCGATCCGGTGATTTTCTTCGAGCACAAGTCGCTCTACGCGACCAAGGGCGAGGTGCCGGATGGCGAGATCGTCGACACCCTCGGCAGCGCGAAGATCGTCCGGCCGGGCAAGGACGCCACCATCCTGGCGCTGGCGCTGATGGTGCCGCGCGCGCTGGCGGCCGCCGAGAAACTCAAGACCGAGCATGGCATCGACTGCGAAGTCGTCGACGTGCGTTCGCTGGTGCCGCTCGACACCCAGACGATCCTCGGCTCGGTCGCGCGCACGCATCGTCTGTTTACTGTCGAGGAAAATCCCCGGCTGTGCGGCTGGGGCGCCGAGCTGGTCTCGATCGTCGCCGACGAGGCGTTCTACGATCTCGATGGCCCGCCCGTGCGGATCACCACGCCGCACATCCCGCTGCCGGCGGCCGATATTCTCGAAGATCTTGCGCTGCCGAGCGTCGATCGCATCGCCGAACGCGTCCAGCGCAGCCTGAATGCGTGAGTGGAGGAAATCATGGCGAACGAACCGACCCGCGAGAATCCGAACGGGCCAATCGGCACCGAGGTTCTGTTTGAAAACGACCAGGTGCGAGTCTGGGACATGAAAGTCCCGGCCGGCGGCAAGAAGGCATGGCATCACCACAAGCTCGACTACGTCATCATCAACGTCACCGGCGGCAAGATCGAGCTTGAGAACGTGGACGGCCATTCCATCATCGCCGACGACAAAGTCGGCGGCGTGATCTGGAATGATGCCGGCCAAAAGCACGAGCTGCGCAACTTGAGCGGCAAGCCGTATCAGAACATCCTCGTCGAATTGAAGAACGGAAAAATATCGACTTAATCGGGTGGTGCCATGGCCATGTACGACAATCTGCTCGCCAACGTTCCGACCGATCTTTGGATCGGCGGCAAGTGGCGCAAATCCTCCGATGGCGCCCGCTTCGACGTGATCGATCCGGCCACCGAGAACAAAGTCGCCTCGGTCGCGAGCGCGAGCGTCGAGGACGCCAAGGCCGCGCTCGACGCGGCGAGCGCCGCCTTCCCCGGCTGGGCGGCCAAGAAGCCACGCGAGCGCGCCGAGATTTTGCGCAAGTCGTTCGAGTTGATCATGCGCGACGCCGAGCGGCTGGCGAAGCTCATCACCATCGAAAACGGCAAGGCGCTGTCGGATTCGCGCGGCGAGGTCGCCTACGCCGCCGAATTCTTCCGCTGGTTTGCCGAAGAGGCGGTGCGCAATGTCGGGCAGAATTCAGTGGCGCCGGCCACCGGCGCGCGCATCCTCGTGCATCACAAGCCAGCGGGCATCGCAGTGCTGGTGACGCCCTGGAATTTCCCCGCCGCGATGGCGACACGCAAGATCGGCCCGGCGCTCGCCGCCGGCTGTTCCGTGGTGCTCAAGCCGGCTTCCGATACGCCGCTCACCATGCTGGCTTTGATGCCGATCCTCGAAGAGGCCGGCGTGCCGGCCGGCGTCGTCAACGTCATTCCTTCGCGCTCGTCCGGCAAAGTCGTCGGTGCAATGCTGCACGATCCGCGCGTCCGCGTGGTTTCATTCACCGGCTCGACCGAGGTCGGCAGAAAGCTCTTGCACGAAGCCGCCGACAACATCATTAGGCCGGCGATGGAGCTCGGCGGCAATGCCCCCTTTATCGTTTTCGATGACGCCGACGTCGACGCTGCGATCGACGGCGCCATGATCGCCAAGATGCGCAATATGGGCGAAGCCTGCACGGCGGCCAACCGCTTTTATGTGCACGAAAAGGTGCACGACGAGTTCGCCAAAAAACTTACCGCCAAGATGGCCGGATTGAAAATGGGCAACGGGCTCGACGACGGTGTCGCGCTCGGGCCGCTGGTCAACAAAGAAGGCCGCGACAAGGTAATAGAGCTGGTCGACGACGCGGTCCAGAAAGGCGCCAAGGTGCTCACCGGCGGCAAAGCGCCCGGCGGGCCCGGCTTTTTCTATCCGGCGACCGTCCTCGCCAACGTTTCCGACGACGCCAAAATGCTCAACGAAGAAATTTTCGGCCCGGTCGCGTCGCTGCAGACTTTCAAGTCCGAGGACGAAGTCATCGCCCGCGCCAACGATACCGAATACGGTCTGGTCGCCTACCTCTACACCAAGGATCTGAGCAAGGGTCTGCGCGTGTCGGAGAAACTCGACTTCGGCATGATCGGATTGAACCGCGGCATCGTCTCCGATCCGGCGGCACCGTTCGGCGGCATGAAGCAGTCGGGCCTCGGCCGCGAAGGCGCCCATGAAGGACTGATGGAATTTTTGGAGACGCAATACGTGTCGGTGAACTGGTGAGCCGCGTCGGGAACTGACATGAATATCCTCATGCCGCAACTCGGCGAGACGGTCGCCGAGGGCAAGATCATCAAATGGTTCAAGTTGGCCGGCGACGCGGTGAAGCCAGGCGACAATTTGTTCGAAATCGAGACCGACAAGGTGTCGATGGAAGTACCGGCGACGGAAGCCGGCGTTTTGAGTGAAATCCGGGTACCGGAAGGCGAGATCGCGCCGGTTGGGGCCGTTGTCGGCGTCATCGGGTTTGCAGCTGGGGGTGCAGCGAGCACGCCCGCAAAACCCGCGACGGCAGCAACCGGAGCGCCGCAAACGCCGCCGCCACCGACTTCGTATGAGAGCAGCCCGCAAGCGCAGCCAGCGCCTGCCGCTCCGCGACCAATCAAGCTCGATCCATTCTTTGAGGTGCGCACACCCGAACGCAATTTCGGCCCGGCGCGGCTCTCGAGCGGCATCACCGTCACCCCGCTGGCGCGCCGGCTGGCCAGCGAGGCCGGCATCGATCTTTCACGCCTGCGCGGCTCTGGCCCGCACGGCCGCATCGTTGCCCGCGACGTCGAAAGCGCGCCGCGGCCGTCGGCACCCGCGTCGCTCGGCGCGTTGGCGGAAGGTGCGAGGGCCGATCAGGTCAAGGCCCTCTACGATCCGGCGAGCTACGAGGAAGTCGCGCTCGATGCGATGCGCAAGACCATCGCGGCGCGCCTGCAGCAAGCCAAGCAGACCATCCCGCATTTCTATCTGACTGCCGACATCATGATTGATCGCCTGGTCGCAGTGCGAGAAGAGGCCAATGCCGCCGCGTCGAAGGACCGCGACGGCAATCCGGCGTTCAAACTTTCGCTCAACGATTTCATCATTCGCGCGCTGGCGCTGGCGCTGGGACGGGTGCCGGCGGCGAATGCGGTGTGGGCGGGGGACCGCATTCTGCGTTTCAAGCATTCCGATATCGGCGTCGCGGTCGCGATCGAAGGCGGACTGATTGCGCCGATCATCCGCAGCGCGGAGACGAAATCGCTGAGCGCCATCTCGACCGAAATGAAGGACCTCGCAGCGCGCGCGCGCGCGAAGAAGCTGAAGCCGGCGGACTATCAAGGCGGCTCGTCCGCGATCTCTAATCTCGGCATGTACAGCGTGCGCGAGTTTTCCGCCATCATCAATCCGCCGCACGCCACCATTCTGGCGGTCGGCGCCGCTCGGCGGCAGGCGGTCGAGACCGCCGACGGCGGCGTTGCCTTCACGAGCATGCTCACCGCGACGCTCTCCTGCGACCATCGCGTGGTCGACGGCGCGCTCGGCGCCGAGCTTTTGGCCGCAATCAAGGCGCTGATCGAAACGCCGGTGACCATGCTGGTTTAGGTTTTTGGTGAAGCGTGGTGCTGCCGGAAAGCCAACTTCCTCCACTCCGATCATGCTCTAAGGATTGTGCGTAGAATATTCGGGAGCGTGCCCAACATCAGGAGAGAGGGCTTGCCTGAGCAACGACTTGAAGTGCTCCTGACGGGGCCGTCACGCCCGGTTTTTGAAAGAGGGTTGGCCGGCTTCACCGTGCACCGCCTGCCTGCGGCCGATCGAGAGGCATTCCTCGGCTCCATCGCCCATGTGCGCGCGATGGCGGTCACGGCCATGGACCGGATTGATGATGCATTGTTCGCCCATTTGCCGAAGCTCGAGATCGTCGCCAGCTTTGGCGTCGGCTACGACCACGTCGACGCCAGCGCGGCGGTGCGCCGCGGCATCATCGTCACCAATACGCCCGACGTACTGACCGAAGAGGTCGCCGACACCGCGATTGGTCTCCTCTTATGTACCGTGCGCGAGTTGCCGCAGGCCGAACGCTATCTGCGCGCCGGCAAATGGCTTCAACGCCCTTACCCCTTGAGTCCGGCGACGCTGCGCAACCGTACCGTCGGCCTCGTCGGCATGGGCCGGATTGGCCTCGCAATCGCGCGCCGGCTCGAAGCGTTCGGAGTGTCGATCGCCTATCACACGCGCCAACCGCGGCCGGAGCTGCCTTATCGCTACTATGTCAGTCTGATCGAGATGGCCGGCGTCGTTGACACGCTCGTCGTGATCGTGCCGGGCGGGCCGGCGACGCGGAATATGATCGACGCCAAAGTACTCGAAGCGCTTGGGCCCCAAGGCATCCTGGTCAACATCGCGCGCGGCTCCGTCGTCGACGAGCCGGCTTTGATTACGGCGCTCAAGGAACGAAAGATTTTTGCCGCCGGCCTCGACGTATTCGCGAACGAACCGGAAGTGCCGCCGGAGCTCATGGCGCTGGAGAACGTCGTGCTGCTGCCGCATCTCGGCTCGGCGTCTCTGTTCACGCGCGAGAAGATGGACCAGCTGGTCGTCGACAACCTCCTCGCCTGGGCCGCACGCAACCCACCGCTGACTCCGGTATCGGAAACGCCCTGGCGGTCGTGGAATTAGCCGCGAAGTTTTGGCTCACTCCGCGGCGATGCGCACTTCCGGCGCGGCGGCGCGAACGTCGGCTTCGACGTGGTCCTCGAACTGCACGAAGTTCTTCTGGAACATAGCGACCAGCTTGCGCGCGGTCTCATCGAATTCGAGTTTGTTCTGCCAGGTCTTCTGCGGATAGAGCAGGTGCGGCTCGACGCCGGCGAGCTGGGTCGGCACGGAAAAACCGAAATAGGGGTCGGTACGGAATTTTACGTTCTTGAGCGAGCCGTCAAGCGCGGCGCTGAGCAAGGTGCGGGTCACCTTGATCGGCATGCGCCGGCCGACGCCGTAGATGCCGCCGGTCCAGCCGGTGTTCACCAGCCAGCAATCGACATCATGGGCGCTGATCAGCTCACGCAGCAGATTGCCGTAGACCGAAGGATGACGCGGCAAGAACGGCGCGCCGAAGCAGGTCGAGAATTCCGGCTGGACGCCGACCAGCCCCTTCTCAGTGCCCGCGACTTTGGCGGTATAGCCGGAGAGGAAATGATACATCGCCTGCGCCGGCGTCAACTTGGCGATCGGCGGCGTGACGCCGAAGGCGTCGGCGGTCAGTAACACGATGTTCTTCGGCATGCCGGCGCGGCCGGTGCGTGAGGCATTCGGAATGAATTCGAGCGGATAAGCGGCGCGCGTATTCTCCGTCTTTGAGTCATCGTCGAAGTCGCAGACGCGGGTATCGGGATCGAACACCACGTTTTCGAGCACGGTGCCGAAGCGGCGCGTCGTGGCGTAAATCTCCGGCTCGGCATCGGCGGACAGCTTGATGCACTTGGCGTAGCAGCCGCCCTCGAAATTGAACACGCCTTGGGGGCCCCAGCCGTGCTCGTCGTCGCCGATCAGCGTGCGCTTGGAATCGGCCGACAGCGTCGTCTTGCCGGTACCGGAAAGGCCAAAAAATAGCGCCACGTCGCCATTCGGCCCGACATTGGCGGAGCAGTGCATCGGCATCACGCTCTCAGCCGGCAGATAATAATTGAGCGTGGTGAACACCGACTTCTTCATTTCGCCGGCGTAGGACGTGCCGCCGATGAGGATGATGCGCCTGGTAAAATCGAGTGCGATCACGGTTTCGCTGCGCACTCCGTGGCGCTTGGGATCGGCCTTGAATGAGGGCAACGACAGAATGGTGAAATCCGGCACGTAGTGCGAAATCTCGGCGTGCTCCGGCCGGATCAGCAACGCACGAATGAACATCGAATGCCAGGCCAGTTCGTTATAGATGCGGGTCTTGATGCGGTATCTCGGATCGCCGCCGCCATAGAGGTCCTGCGCAAACAGGGTCTTGCCTTTGGCGTGGGCAATGAAATCGTCGAACAGTAATTGAAATTTTTCCGGCGTTAGCCGGCCGTTCTTCTCCCACCATACGGATTTCTCGGTCTGGCTGTCGGCGACGACGAATTTGTCCTTGGGGCTGCGGCCGGTATGGACGCCGGTCTCGGCGCAAAACGCTCCGCCCTGGACGAGGAAACCTTCACGGTTAGCGATCGCATGCTCGACCAGAGCCGTATCGGGCAGATTCCAGTGCACCGCCGCGAGGTTTTTCAAGCCGAATTTTTCGACGCCATGGGCGGCATTCCGCACACCAGTTTCCTTCACTCTCGCCTCCGCAGCCCGCCCGGCCTCGACCGGGACATGAGCGCCACCGTGATCCGTCCGCCAATGGACGCGGGACCCTATATCGAGCATCCTAGCACCTGCCAAGACCGACTCCCATCGCAAGCCTAACGGGCGGAATCCGCGCGCGTTCCACGCTGCAACGCAACAAACGCCCGCATCTGTTGGCGTCATTGCTGACAAGGCGGCGCGTTGAGCAAAGAGCCCTAACTGGCCTGCGCTTTGGCGGCCAAATCCACCAACACCTTGCGCAATCGATCCGCGGTGGCGACACGCTCCGGGAATGGCAGGCGCAGGGTGGCGTCCCAGAGCGCGAGGTCAACACCCTCTGGGTCAATGCCAGTGAGCCGCCACGGACCGTCCTTGGCGCCGAGGAGCTTGGTCGCGTAGAGCCGGACAGCTTCGGCATGATCCGCGTTCATGTGCGCGATCGCGTCTGCCTCGGCCTCGATCAAGTTCTCCGCTCCAGAGACATCGGCGAGAACCGCCTCGGCTTTCAGATCGGCGGCACGGCCGAACCCGGCATTGAGGTGGGCGGAAATGACATTCAGGCGCCAGAACGAAAAATCGGCGAAGCCGGCGTAAAGCTCCGATTTCGGATGACGGGCGAGGAAGCGCCGGCGCACCCGTGTCTCGTCGGCATCCTCTCGCCCGATCGACGTGAACGCGCCGAGCATCGTCAGTCGTGGATACGCCAGCGGGTCGCCGCGGCCGGCGGATGCCAACAGCAGCGACGCGCGGCCGTCTTGTTCGAGGTTGGCGGTGTGGGTCGAGAGCCGAGAAACGAGGATGAGCGGGGAACCGTCGACGTCGTGAGCCACGTTAACCAGTGAAGCGAACGGGTGACCGGTATTGCGGTCGATGGTCGCAAGCGCCCCGGCCCGGATCGTCCGCAACAGGCCCTTGGCGACCGATCCGGCATCAAAATCCGCCGCCGGCGCATTTTCAGGCAGCCGGTTCGGCATCAAGCCCGGCAAAGGGCCGACGTTGTCGGCTTCAGCCATGCCTATTCTCCGGTTCCCGCGCTTGCCCCGGCGATTGCCCTGATTTCGCCTTGTGCCGTCACACTTCCGCCTCTACATGGGGATTCAAAGGCTTATGGGGCCGGGGCTGGTAATGCTTGCGGCCGACTCATGCTAGAAGGCCGCCGATGCCGACCATCGCTCTCGTCGATGACGATCGCAATATCCTCACTTCAGTGTCGATTGCGCTGGAGGCCGAGGGGTATCGCATCACGACCTATACCGACGGCGCCTCCGCGCTCGACGGGTTCAAGACCGCTCTGCCGGATCTCGCCATTCTCGATATCAAGATGCCGCGCATGGACGGCATGGAGACACTGCGCCGGCTGCGGCAGAAATCAGACCTGCCGGTGATCTTTCTCACTTCAAAGGACGAGGAGATCGACGAATTGTTCGGCCTGAAGATGGGGGCCGACGACTTCATCCGCAAACCGTTTTCGCAGCGGCTTCTGGTCGAGCGGGTGAAAGCCGTATTGCGCCGCGCCTCCCCGAAAGATGCCACTACCCCGAAGGAAGCCGACAGCAAGGTTCTGGAGCGCGGGCTGTTGCGCATGGACCCGGAACGTCACACCTGCACCTGGAAGAACGAGGCGGTGACGCTGACGGTCACCGAATTTCTCATTCTGCAGGCACTGGCGAGCCGGCCCGGCGTGGTCAAAAGCCGCAACGCATTGATGGATGCCGCGTACGACGATCAGGTCTACGTCGACGACCGCACGATCGACAGCCACATCAAACGACTGCGTAAAAAGTTCAAGGCAAGCGACAACGAATTCGATATGATCGAAACGCTGTATGGCGTCGGCTATCGTTTCAAGGAATGAGCGCCTAATCATGCGCGACCGGTCGTGGACAGCCCTTTGGTCTGATCCATGGCCCCCTGACTGGGGCGGCTGACGTGCGGTAGTAATGCGTCCATGCCCGCCAAAAGCGGCATGCTCGGAACCCGGCAGACGACGTGCTTGATCGAACCGCAGAAATCGCAGAGGCCCGCAAGGAGGCCCATGCGTCCGGCCACGTCGAGGCTACCAGCCTCGATGAGGCTCCGGCGCGTATTCGCCAGCACGGGCTCGCTAGGATCGGGGACTGGCTGCAGCGCGCGTGGCAGTTCTTCATCACCCAGAGCTTTTCGAGCCTTACCCGCCGCATCGTCTCGCTCAACGTCGCCGGCCTGCTCGCGCTATCCATCGGCATCACCTTCCTGTCGCAATTTCGCGCCGGACTAATCGACGCCCGCGTTCAGAGCTTGTTGGTGCAGGGGCAGATCATCGCCGGCGCAATCGCCGCCTCGGCGACGGTCGAGACCGATTCGTCAATCACCATCGATCCGGACAAGTTGCTCGATCTGCACCCCGGCGAAAGTTACGGCCCTTCCGAGGAGGCGCTCTACGGCATCGATTTTCCGATCAACCCGGAACGCGTGGCGCCGGTGCTGCGGCGCCTGGTGTCGCCCACCAAGACTCGCGCCCGCATCTACGATCGGGATGGCGTGCTCTTGGTCGACAGCCGCAACCTGTTCGGCCGCGGCGACGTGCTGCGGTTCGACTTGCCGCCGCCCACCGCCGAAAAGCCGAGCCTGTTCGAACGGATTTTCATCGCGGTGCGCAGATGGCTCGGACGCGGGGATCTACCGCTTTACCGCGAACTCGGCGCGGGCAACGGGCGCGGCTATCCCGAGGTCGCCCAGGCCTTGAATGGCCAGAATTCCAGCATGGTGCGCATCAGCGATCGCGGTGACGTCATCGTGTCGGTCGCGGTGCCGGTACAGCGCTTCCGCGCGGTGCGCGGCGCCCTCATGCTTTCGACGCAAGGGGCCGATATCGACGACATGGTGGAGGCCGAACGGCTCGCCATCCTTAAAGTTTTTATCGTTGCCGCCGGCGTTATGATCGTGCTCTCGATCCTTTTGGCCGGAACGATCGCCGAGCCGGTCAGGCGGCTTGCCGATGCGGCGGAGAGCGTGCGCCGCCGTATCCGCTCACGGGTCGAAATCCCCGATTTCACCCGCCGCCGCGACGAGATTGGGCATCTCTCTGGCACGTTGCGCGACATGACCAGCGCGCTCTACAGCCGGATCGAGGCCATCGAGAGCTTCGCCGCCGACGTCGCGCACGAATTGAAAAATCCGCTGACATCGCTGCGTTCGGCGGTCGAGACGTTGCCGGTTGCCAAGACCGCCGAGAGCCGCGCGCGGCTCCTCAGCATTATCCAGCACGACGTCCAGCGACTCGATCGCCTGATCTCGGACATTTCCGACGCCAGCCGCCTGGACGCCGAACTGCAGCGCCAGGAAACCGCGCCGGTCGATCTCGCAAAGCTCCTCAACACGCTGGTAGCGGTCGCCAACGAAGTGAAGCGCGACGACGGCGTCAGCGTGACGCTCCGCTTCGAAGGCGGCAGCCCACGCGCATTCCAGGTGCCGGGGCACGATTCCCGTCTCGGCCAAGTCATCGACAATCTGATCGAGAACGCGCGCTCCTTTTCTCCGACCGGAGGCACCGTGCGTGTCACCTGCCGGCGGCTGAAGAACAATGTCGAGATTTTCGTCGACGATGACGGGCCCGGTGTGCGGCCCGACGCGGTCGAGAAGGTATTTGAGCGCTTCTATACCGATCGCCCGCACCAGGGATTCGGCCAGAATTCCGGCCTCGGGCTTTCGATTTCCAAACAGATCGTCGAAGCGCATGGCGGCGCCATCTGGGTGGAGAACCGGCTCAGCGCACCAGAGGCGGCCGAAGCCCCGACGGTACGTGGTGCCCGATTCATTGTCCGCTTGCCGGCGATGTGATGACGGCACGATCGGCCACGGTACACGCCTCGGCGGTGCTGGTCGGCGCGCGCGCGGTCCTGATCCGCGGATCATCGGCGGCCGGGAAATCGCGGCTTGTGCTGGACCTGATCGAAGCGGCGCGCGGCGGCTTGTTGCTGTTCGCTAGGCTCGTTGCCGATGACCGCACCTATCTTGAGGCCGCTAACGGGCGCTTGCTGGCGCGCCCGGCCGAGGCCCTTACCGGCCTGATCGAGGTGCGGGGTGTGGGGCTGCTGCGGGTGGCTTGCGAGCCGAGCGCGGTGGTGGGTCTCGTGGTCGATCTCGCCGCCGCCGACGCCAGCCGTTTGCCGGATGCTGACCAGCGCAAGGCCAATATTTGCGGTATTTTACTACCGCGACTTGCGGTCGCAGCGGATGCGGCGGCCTTGCCGGGCGTCCTCGCCTTTATCAATTCACCTTCAGCCAGCTGGATTTGATGGCTGCGGCTCTGCCGTTTTGGCCCCATGCCGCTCTTTACGGCTTACGGATCGGCGCAGATCGCCTCTGGTTGGAGATTGGTAACCCTAACGCCTGTAGAATCGCCCGGCGCCGGTATTTCGGCCGACCCAGCCGATGTCCTCGATCAGCGCCAATTCGACTTTGCGCTACCGCAATGCAACAACCGCCAGATTCTGCCGAAAATGCCTCTTGCGCTTGGGCTTCGGATGGTGAAGATGAGCACCCTTTCGTGCGGTGCAACCGGGACGCGCCCGCGGGGTGTTCCATGATTGGTCTTGTGCTTGTCACCCACGGGCGGCTGGCTGTCGAGTTCCGCGCGGCCCTGGAGCACGTAGTAGGGCCGCAAGAGCAGATTGAGGCCGTCACCATCGGCCCCGATGACGACGTTGAGGAACGCCGCAAAGACATCATTGAGGCGGTCAAGCGCGTCGATAGCGGAGACGGAGTGGCGATTCTGACCGACATGTTCGGCGGCACGCCTTCGAACCTGGCGATCTCGGTCATGAGCCGGCCCAGAGTCGAAGTGCTCGCCGGCATTAATCTGCCGATGCTGGTCAAGCTGGCCAAGGTGCGCGACGAGTGTCCGCTGGCCGAGGCGGTCGCCGCCGCTCAAGACGCCGGACGGAAGTATGTGACCATCGCCAGCCGCGTGCTGACCGGCAAATGAGCGCGCCGGCCCCCCGCGGTGAAGAGTGCCTGCCCGACGAGGGCCTGTTCCGCGATGGCGCCGTGGTCCGCAAACTCTCCATTTGCAACAGGAAAGGATTGCACGCGCGCGCGTCGGCCAAGTTCGTGCAGACGGTGGAAAAATTCGATGCCGATGTCCGCGTCATGCGCTGCGGCGAGACCGTCGGCGGCACTTCGATCATGGGCCTGATGATGCTTGCGGCAGCACCGGGCACTTCGATCACCATCGAGGCGACCGGCAGAGAGGCCGCGGACGTCATCGATGCTTTGGCCGCGCTCATCAACTCGCGTTTCGGCGAAGACGATTGATCGGCCGCGCTCGCGGGCACGGCCGGCGGAGAAAACACATGATCTTCAAACCTTCCGACACGACACCGTCGAACGACACTTCAGGGTCAGCGGCGGTGCCGCCACAGCCGTCGGCGGGCGGCTTGCCGGCGGCCGCTACGCTGCCGTTATCGGCTGGGCAACGTGAGCGGCAATCCGCGACCATCAGTTACATCGATCGTCCCGATATTGCGGAGACGTTCGTGGATTCGGTCAGCGGTCTCGTCTTCGATGGTCAATCGCTGCGGATCGAATTTGCCGTCACGCGGCTTGACGAGGTCAAACCCGGCGCGCCGATCACCGGCCGCCGGTATCCGGCTTGTCGCCTTGTGCTGCCACCGGCCGCGGCGGTGGACCTGATCAACCGGATGCAGCAGGTCGGGGCAGCCATGACGCAAGCTGGCGTGACGAAGGCGACCCCGCGGCCTGGCGAGACGCCGAAACCAGATTGACGCTTAGGCGTTAGCGCGCCTTAGCAGGCGCACCCGCACGCGGCGTTGCCGCGGCCGCTTTGAGGTCGGCGACAAAACTTCGATAAGCCGCACGCCGCTGGCCTTCATCCCCGATGCGCAGGAGCGCCGCCGGATGAATCGTGACAATGAGGACCGTTCCGTCCGCCATCTCAAGCGGTTTGCCGCGTACTTTGCCGATGGTGACGGTGCGCCCGGTCAGGCTGCGAGCGGCCGTTACGCCAAGCGCAACGATGGTCGACGGTTTGACCAGGCGGCGCTCGAAGTCGAGCCAGATTCTGCAGCGCTCGATCTCGTAGTTGTTGGGACGCTTGTGCAGCCGACGTTTGCCGCGCATTTCATGTTTGAAATGCTTAACCGCACCGGTGACGAAGGTTTCGTTCCGCGCGATGCCGGCATCGCGCAACGCTTGATCGAGAACACGGCCGGCCGGGCCGACGAACGGCTTGCCGGCAAGGTCCTCTTTGTCTCCGGGCTGCTCCCCGACCAGCATCAAGGCGGCCCCGCTTGGGCCTTCGCCGGGAACCGCTTGGGTAGCATCGCGATAAAGTGGGCAGCGCCTGCAGTTTGCCTCGCTTTCGGCGAGCTCGCGCAGCGATTTGACCGGGGCTTGGGTCTCCGCATCCATAGGGTCAGAATGCTGAACCGGTGTCATCGTTCGAACCATAGACATAAAGGTATCTTTATGTCTTTAGTGCCGCCGCGCCGACGCCTGCCGGAGAGCAAGCGTCAGCCGAACACTATCTCCACAGCACTCGATCTACTGAGTACAAGGGACCGCCAAGGAGCGCCAAGGGACCGTCATGAGCACGTCGACCAAGCAAAAAGCTTCGCCCGCCGATTATGTCGTCAAGGATCTCGGCCTCGCTGAATGGGGCCGCAAGGAACTCGCTATCGCCGAAACCGAAATGCCCGGCCTGATGGCGACGCGGGAAGAATACGGTCCCGAGCAGCCGCTGCGCGGCGCCCGTATCGCCGGCTCGCTGCACATGACGATCCAGACCGCCGTGCTCATCGACACCCTCAAGGCGCTCGGGGCCGACGTTCGCTGGGCGTCCTGCAACATCTATTCGACGCAGGATCACGCCGCGGCAGCGGTCGCCGCCAGCGGCACGCCGGTGTTCGCGGTCAAGGGCGAATCCCTCCACGATTATTGGGAATACACCCATCGCATCTTCGAATGGTCGGATGGCGGCGGACCGAACATGATCCTCGATGACGGCGGCGATGCCACGCTGCTGATGCATCTCGGCTCGCAAGCGGAACTGTCCCCCGCGGTTTTGAACCATCCGAACAACGAAGAAGAAGAGGTGCTGTTCGAAGCCATCAGGCAACGGCTGGTCAAGAAGCGCGGTTGGTATTCGACCATGGCCAAGGATATTCGTGGCGTCAGCGAGGAGACCACGACTGGCGTCCATCGGCTGTACCAGATGGAGAAGGAAGGCAAGCTTCTGTTCCCCGCCATCAACGTCAACGACAGCGTCACCAAGTCGAAATTCGACAATCTGTACGGCTGCCGCGAGTCGCTGGTCGACGGCATCCGCCGCGGCACCGACGTGATGATGGCGGGCAAGATCGCGATGGTCGCCGGCTTCGGCGACGTCGGCAAGGGCTCGGCGGCCTCGCTCCGCCAGGCCGGCTGCCGGGTCATGGTCTCGGAGATCGATCCGATCTGTGCGCTGCAGGCGGCGATGGAAGGCTACGAGGTGGTGACGATGGAGGACGCCGCTCCGCGCGCCGACATCTTCGTCACCGCCACCGGCAACGTCGATGTCATAACCATCGAGCATATGCGGCAGATGAAGCACCGCGCCATCGTCTGCAACATCGGCCACTTTGATTCCGAGATCCAGATCGCGGCGCTGAAGAACCTGAAATGGGAAAACATCAAGCCGCAGGTCGATGAGATCGAGTTCCCGGACAAAAAGCGCATCATCCTGTTGTCCGAGGGACGACTGGTGAATCTCGGCAACGCGATGGGCCACCCGAGCTTCGTGATGTCGTCATCGTTCACCAATCAAACGCTGGCGCAAATTGAGCTGTGGGCCAATCCCAACAAATACCAAAAGAAGGTCTACACGCTGCCGAAGCAGCTCGACGAGAAGGTCGCGCGGCTGCATCTCGACAAGATCGGCGTGAGGCTCACCGAGCTGTCGCAAAAGCAGTCGACCTATATCGGCATCCCGATCAGGGGGCCGTACAAGACCGATCAATACAGGTATTGATGGACGATCACTCGGTAGCGTGCGTGCCCGCCTGAACGGCGGGCACGAACGTGATCTGGAAGCCCATGGGCTGGCCGGAGAAGCCGAGGAACGTGCGCGTGAACGTCGCGCTCGTGGTGCGCGCGCCGGCGGCTGTGAGCGCGACGCCGGTTTGCCGGCACGGCGCGTCCCCGCTCAGGCAGACGACCAGCAGCCCATAACTCCGGATGGCCGCGCGTCCCTCCGCGGACAGCGGGTCGAGGGACAACGGCCGGGCTCCCGGCAAATAGAACGGTAGTCCCGCAGTTATGTCGTAAGAGCCCCAGAACAGCTGGACGGGCGCGCCGGCGAGTTGGCCGGCCAGTTCGGCGACTTGCCGAAAGTGCGCCCGATATCGATCGTCGCTTCGCGTCAGCCGGGCGTAAGCAACAATCGGCGACGCAACTAGCGCAATCACCGTTACAGCAAGCGCTACCAAGCCCGCGCGCGCCACGGCACGTTGGTCAACGATGAGGCCGTGTGAGGCGTAGAGTACGATGGGTAGCAGTGCCCAGTTCGGATAGGTCCAATCCGCGGTCAACCGGTAGGGCATGGCCAAATTGACCAATGCCGGCAGCACCAACGGAACGACGAATAACAGGAACGCCTGACGGCGATCGTCATCGGCCGGCCAGACCATATCGGCCAATGCCGCCCTGCTTGGCCGAAGCGCAACGAGAAAAATGATGGGAACGATGGCGTAGGCCGCCGCGCTGATCAGGTAGTGCCCGGATCGGGCCAGCGCCGTGCCGAACGACTGGCTGACGACGACGGTGTCGCGCATGAACGCATAACTCGTCCCGCCCCGCTCGCTCACAAACCACCAGGCGTGAGGGGCAATGACAATGGCCGCGCCGGCGGCCATCACATAGGGCGCGGATGAGCGCCAGAAACGCCGTGTACCCGGCCCCACGACGGAGGCGACCGCCATACCGGCGAGAAGAAACAGCGCCCAGTATTTGCCAAGCACGGTGAGGCTGGCAAACGCTCCGGCGAGAAAGGCGTCGACGTTGCGAAGCCCGCGGCGGGCGCGCAGGTAGAACAGCAATGCCGCCGCCCAGAACGGGATCATGACGGTGTTGGCGTTCAGGATCGCCGTCTTGATGTCGTAAAGCGGAATAAGAACGAGCGCGAGCAGCCCCAACAGTGCACGATTTTTATCGAGATGATCGCGCAGGAGCCGCCACGTGATTGCAAGCCCGGCGGCAACCACCGTCACGTTCAACAGGTCCGCCGCCCAGTCCTGGCGAGGAAAAACCGCAAACCACAATGCAAACAACCAGGCCGTGATCGGCGGATGTTTGTAGCCGAAGGCGAAGTGCCGGGCCCATAGAATCGCTTCGCTGTTGTCGGGATGGACGTCCACCGACGCCAAAGACACGACGTCAAAGATCATCCACGCGGCGACGAAAGCGAGCAGCGCCCAAAGCACGATCGTGCCGTCGGCGGTTTCGGCTATAAAGCGTTCTCCGACGCGGCTAAGCCGGCCGGCAAAACCGGCAATTCGCGAGCGCGCTCGGTCGGTCGGATCCCGCGCCGCCATCGACATCGCTGCTCCCGGTAACCGGCCGTAACCGATCCCTTCAAAAGCGGATTGCAAAGCCTTTCCCGAGGCTTGCGAAAGCTAGTAGCGTGGGCATACGGATAGGGCAATAACAGTCCCCGAATCGGAGCGCGCATCGCGTTTTCTTAGATCGGCAATGGACGGCATTTCACCAATAAGCTCTCACACGGCGCTTGCCCGCCCGGAAAAGCTTGCGGCCGCACGCCCGGCGCCGGAACTCAGCATCATCGTGCCGACGTTCAATGAGCGGGCCAATGTTCCGATCCTGGTCGAGCGGCTTTCGCGCCTGCTCGCGGCCTGCGACTGGGAGGTCGTGTTCGTCGATGACAATTCTCCCGACGGCACGGCCGCCGCCGCGCGGGCCATCGGCGAAACCGACAGCCGCGTACGCTGCATCCGCCGCATCGGCCGCCGCGGCCTCGCCGGCGCGTGTCTCGAAGGCATGCTGGCAAGCCCAGCCCGTTACGTTGCGGTGATGGACGCCGACCTGCAGCACGACGAAGGGTTGCTCGTCGGCATGCTCGATTGCCTGCGCACCGGGCGCACCGATCTTGTCGTCGCCAGCCGTTATCTCGAAGGCGGTTCAGCCGCCGGCCTGTCGAAGCAGCGCTCTCGCCTGAGTCGCTGGTCAAACGGGCTGGTGCGTCTACTGCTCGGCATCGATGTTGCCGACCCGATGAGCGGGCATTTCATGATCCGGCGCGACGCCTTCGAAGCGCTGGCGCCGGCGCTCTCCTCGCAGGGATTCAAGATCCTGCTCGATATCATGGCGACGGGACGCGGTCGCCTGCGCACCGTCGAACTGCCGTCCACCTTTCGCGAGCGGCAGCATGGCGAGAGCAAGCTCGACAGTAAGATCGCACTCGACTTCGCCGCGCTGGTGACGGCGAAGCTCACCAATGATGCCATCTCCGCGCGCTTTCTGTTGTTCTGTCTGGTCGGCTTGACCGGCATTGCCGTTCATCTGAGCTTATTGAGCGCGCTGCTCGCGGCGACCCTGTCATTCGGCTCAGCGCAGGCGCTTGCCACCGTCGGCGCCATCACCTGGAATTTCGTTCTCAACAATATCTTCACGTATCGCGATCAGCGGCTTACCGGCTGGCGCTTCATTACCGGGCTCATCCGCTTCCAGGTAATCTGCGCCATCGGCGCCATCTCCAATGTCGGCATCGCCACCTGGATTTACGATTACGACAGCGTGTGGTGGATCGCCGGGCTCGGCGGAGCGCTGATCGGCACAGTCTGGAATTTCGGAGTCAGCGCCGCCTTCGTCTGGCGCCAGCGGTGACAACCGTCGCGGCGAGGACCGTTCACCGCTTGCCGCTGCGGGACCTGAGTGTTATCTGCGCCGCATGACGGCGGTCCCTATCGAAAACATCCGCAATTTCGCGATTATCGCCCATATCGACCACGGCAAATCGACCCTCGCCGACCGGCTGATCCAGCTCACCGGCGGGCTCGAAGCGCGCGAGATGGTCGAGCAGGTGCTCGATTCCATGGATATCGAGCGCGAGCGCGGCATCACCATCAAGGCCCAGACGGTGCGGCTCAATTACCGCGCGCGCGATGGCAAGGATTACGTGCTCAATCTGATCGACACACCCGGCCACGTCGATTTTGCCTACGAGGTCAATAGAAGTCTCGCCGCCTGCGAAGGCTCGCTCCTGGTGGTCGATGCGAGCCAAGGGGTCGAGGCGCAGACGCTGGCCAACGTCTACCAGGCGATCGACAACAACCACGAGATCGTCCCGGTGCTCAACAAGGTCGATCTGCCGGCCGCCGAGCCCGACAAGGTAAAGCAGCAGATCGAGGACGTGATCGGGCTCGATGCCTCCAACGCTATCCTGATCTCGGCCAAGACCGGGCTGAACGTTCCCGAGGTGCTGGAAGCGATCGTGCACCGGCTGCCGCCGCCCAAAGGCGATGCCTCGGCGCCGCTGAAGGCGCTGCTGGTCGACAGCTGGTACGACGCCTATCTCGGCGTGGTCGTGCTGTTCCGCGTCGTCGACGGCGTGCTGAAGAAGGGCCAGCGCATCCGCATGATGGGCACCGACGCCGCCTACGAGGTGGACCGGGTCGGCGTCTTCACCCCAAAGCGTGTCGAGCTCGACGAGCTGGGGCCCGGCGAGATCGGCTTCCTCACCGCCTCGATCAAGGAGGTGGCCGACACCCGCGTCGGCGACACCATCACAGACGAGAAGAAGCCGGTAGCGGCGCCGCTGCCCGGGTTCCGCCCCGCGATTCCGGTGGTGTTCTGCGGACTGTTTCCCGTCGATGCGGCGGATTTCGAAAATCTCCGCGCCGCCATGGGCAAGCTCCGGCTCAACGACGCAAGCTTCTCCTACGAGATGGAGACCTCGGCGGCGCTCGGCTTCGGTTTCCGCTGCGGCTTTCTCGGGCTTCTCCATCTTGAGATCATCCAGGAGCGGCTCGAGCGCGAATTCAATCTCGATCTGATCGCGACCGCGCCCTCGGTCATCTACAAGATCAAGCTGCGCAACGGCCAGCAGCTTGAGATTCACAATCCGGTCGACATGCCGGATCCGAACCACATTGAGGAAATGCAGGAGCCGTGGATCGAGGCGACGATTTTGACGCCCGACGAATATCTCGGCTCCGTGCTCAAGCTCTGCCAGGATCGCCGCGGTGCGCAAAAGGAGCTGACCTATGTCGGCAACCGCGCGCTGGTGAAATACGACCTGCCGCTCAACGAAGTGGTGTTCGATTTTTATGACCGGCTGAAATCGGTGTCGAAGGGCTATGCCTCGTTCGATTATCACCTGACCGATTACAGACCGTCCGATCTGGAGAAACTGCAGATGCTGGTCAATGGCGAGCCGGTCGACGCGCTGGCCATGCTGGTGCATCGCACCCGCGCCGAACAGCGCGGCCGCGCCATGGCGGAGAAGCTCAAGGAGCTGATCCCGCCGCATATGTTCCAGGTGCCGATCCAGGCGGCGATCGGCGGCAAGATCATCGCCCGCGAAACCGTGCGCGCCTTTCGCAAGGACGTGACCGCGAAGTGCTATGGCGGCGACATCACGCGCAAGCGCAAGCTTCTGGAGAAGCAGAAGAAGGGCAAGAAGCGCATGCGCCAGTTCGGCAAGGTCGACATCCCGCAGGAGGCCTTCATCGCCGCGCTGAAGGTGGACGTATAGGGGTTTTGGATCGGCCTCTTCTTGCGCCCATTCGATGCTTCGCGTAACATGTTACGCGAATAGGAGCTTTGCGATGCCGCCTAAGGCAAAGAGGTCTCTGCCGAAGACCGCGCGAGAGCGTATGAGCGCCCGGCGGAAGCGGCTAGGCGCACAAGGACTGCGGCCGGTACAGCACTGGGTCCCCGACCTGCGGGATCCGCGCGTGCTTGCCGATCTTCGGCGACAAGGCAGATTACTCGGTCGATATCCGGAAAATGACCCGATCGACGCGTGGATTGAAGCCATCTACGACACGAGCGAATGGCAGTGAAACGCGGCGACGTCATTATCGTCGCATATGGCGAACTCGGTAGGCCTCGTCCGGCCGTCATCGTGCAAGCAGACGAATTGGGCGATGCCACGACAACGGTGCTTGCGTGTCCGATAACATCCGAGATCGCAGAAAAACTGCCCGTCAGGCCGATCATTGAAGCTACGGAGAGCAACGGGCTTCGCGTCCGTTCCCAGATCATGACGGACAGAGTGTTGGCGGTCCCACGCGATCGTGTACGACAACGCGTTGGAATTATCGATGCCCGAGCCTGCGATCGACTAGACAGCGCCTTATTGCTTGTTCTCGGCCTTGCGCGGTAGCGGACGCCGCTACTGCACCACGATGGTGGTGTTGCGCATACCTTCCCGCTGCACCAGATCGAACAGTACCGCCGCGTCGTTCGGATGCAGACGGATGCAGCCATGCGAGGCCGGACCGCCGAGCCGCGAAATGTCGTAACTGCCGTGAATGGCGAAGCCGCCGCGGAAGAAGATCGCATGCGGCATTGGCGAGTTATAGTAGATGCGCGAGAACCAGCGCACGGCCATCCACTGCGGATGGAAGACGCCGGTCGGCGTTCTATAGCCCGGACGGGCGGTCGATACTTTCCAGGTGTAGAGGTAGGCGCCGTCGACGCTGACCTGCATGGTCTGGCTGCCGCGATCAACGCGCACCAGAACGCCGGCGTCGGCGCTCTTTGCAGCCGGCAAGAACGCAAATGACAGTGCGGCAATCACGGCCGCCAAAACAAGACGCCGCATATGAACCCCGGCCCCTCTCATCGTTCGCATATTATCTTAATGCCGTTAGGAGATTGTAAAGCGGCCGGATTGCCGAGAGCCATAGCCATGAAATCGCCGGCCTCCGTGATCACATGAGCGATATGCCTTCATTCGATCTGTTGAGCATCGGCCATTCCAACATTGCGATCGAGCCCTTCCTGGCCATGCTCCATAAAGCCGGAGTGAGCGCGATCACGGACGTGCGCTCGGTGCCAAGCTCGCGCAGGTTCCCGTGGTTTTCGAAAAACAACCTGGCTCGCCGCCTTGCGGGCGAAGGCATCGCCTATGCGGCGAACGGCGATGCGCTCGGCGGCCGCCCGCGCGATGACAACCTCTATCGCGATGGCGTCGCCGATTACGAGGCGATGACGGTACAGCCGGAGTTTCTCTCGGCCCTGGATCAACTGGTCGAGACCGCGGCGCGGGCGCGCGTCTGCCTGATGTGTGCGGAACGCGAGCCGCTCGACTGCCACCGCTGTGTCCTGGTGGCGCGCAGCCTCGCCCGGCGCGGACTTGTCATCGGCCACATTCTGCACGGCGGCCCGGTCGAGCCGCATGCGGCAACCGAACGGCGGCTAGTGGCGCTTGATGGCGACGCCTGCGACCTGTTCGCGGCTGGACAGCAGGAGCGACTCGCGGCAGCGTATCGTCGTCGGGCGCGCGCCGTTGCATTCCGGCGCAACGGCGACCCCTCGAAGGGCCCCATCGCTGCAGAGAGTCGATGATGCTGGTTCGCTTTCGCTGGCTTGTCGTCGTCTTGCTCCTGAGCGGCGTTCCGGCGCGGGCGCAGGATGCCGGCTCGCCGGATCCGACGCCGCCCGGAACGCTCGATGCAACGCCGCTGCCGCCGCTCGCCAATCCGAACGACCCGTCGCTCCCCGCGAGGGAATTGTTCGGGCGCAAGACCAAGCCGCTCGCCGGGCCCGCATATGCAATCGGCGGCTACGCCGATGGCTGCCTTGCCGGGGGCGTGCCGCTGCCGATCACCGGATCGGCTTGGCAGGTGATGCGGTTGTCGCGCAATCGCAACTGGGGACATCCGAAGCTTGTCGCCTTTCTCGAGGGTTTTGCCACGAGGGCCAAGGCGGTTTGGAACGGCCTCCTGGTCGGCGACATGTCGCAACCTCGCGGCGGACCAATGCTCACCGGTCATTCTAGCCATCAAATCGGACTCGATGCCGACATCTGGTTCATGCCGATGCCCGATCACGTGCTCTCGCGCGCGGAGCGCGAATTCGACTCGGCCGTCAATATGGTCGCGACCGATCGCCTCGGGGTTGATCGCGCGGTATGGACGCACGCCCGAACCGAATTGCTCCAAATTGCGGCGGAAGATCCTCTGGTCTCGCGCATTTTCGTCAATGCTGCGATCAAGAAGGAAATCTGCAAAGAGGCGGGATCTGATCGCGGCTGGCTTGCGAAGATACGGCCATGGTGGGGCCACTCTGAGCACTTTCACATCCGGATCAACTGTCCTGCTGATAGCCCGCAGTGCAAGTCGCAGCCGCCGCCCGAGTTGAGCGACGGCTGCGGGCATGAACTTGATTACTGGTTTTCGGAGGGCGTGTTGCATCCGAAGCCGCCGGAGGAACCGACGAAGCCGAAGCATGGAGTGACGCTGGCCAAGCTTCCGTCCGCGTGCCGCCATGTGGTGATGGCGCCGTAGTCTGCCGTCATGCCCGCGCTTGTCGCGTCTTGCGTTCGACTCCGACAAAGTCGATGGCCGGGACGAGCCCGGCCACGACGAGGATGAAGCTGCTAATACGCAGCCGTGCGGAACAGCGCGCCTTGCAGAGCGCCGGTGATGAAAATCAGCGCGCATGCGCAGCCGACAATCGCCGCCGCGAACGCCGGCGTTCTCTGCGCGGGCGATTTCATGAGAACCGGCAGTCCCATCCATAAGATGTAGGCGCCGTAGCCGCCGGTTAGTCCGAGGAACCGCAACCCCGGCGCCAGCAGAAAAATCCCGGCCAGCCAGACCGGCGTATACGAATAGACCGCGAGCTTGAACGCGCTGGTGAAATCCCTGCGGCTGCCGAACATCGGCGCCAGGACGTCGATCAGGACTGCGAGTACGAGCACTGTGGCGCAGGTCATGACATAGCCAAAGACCGCGCCGAACAATCCATCGAAGATCGGCGCTCGAACGGTACCGACCCCGGGTACCACGACGCCAATCAGGCAAGCCCCGATCAAGCCGGACAACGCCGGGATCAGCGCAAGCAGCGCGACGTACCGGCTCAGCAGATCCGCAGCATCGCCGGACTCGTTCTCAATGCGCGGCCATGCGTCGGCCGGAGCGGCGAGGATTGCTTTGGCGCGCAAGGCGGCATTCATGACTGCAGCCCTTTGGCGTCGGCGCGGATCGAGGCGGCGCCCTTTTCCGCGATCATCATCGTCGGTGCATTGGTATTGCCGGACGTAATCGTGGGCATCACCGAGGCGTCGATGACGCGCAGCCGTTCGACGCCGGCAACGCGCAGGTGCCCGTCGACCACCATGAGCGGGTCGCTGGCAAGGCCCATCTTCGCGGTGCCGACGGGATGAAAGATCGTGGTGCCGATATCGCCTGCGGCCTTCACCAGGGCCTGCTCGTCGTCATCGCGGATGGCGTCGCCGGGCAGATATTCGGCGGGATGGAACGGCGCCAACGCCGGCTGCGCCACAATGCGGCGCGTCACACGGATGGCGTCGGCCGCGATGCGGCGATCCGCGTCCGTGGCCAGGTAGTTCGGCTTGATGATCGGCGCGTCGGCCGGATCGGGCGAGCGCAATCGTACGTAGCCACGGCTTGTCGGCTGCAGATTGGCCACGCTCGCGGTGAAGGCGGGGAACTTGTGCAACGGCTCGCCGAACCGATCGAGCGACAGCGGCTGGATGTGATACTGGAGATTGGCGCGAGGCTGATCGGAATCCGAACGGGTGAACAGGCCCAGTTGTGACGGCGCCATGGTCAGCGGGCCGCGCCGGAACAAAACGTATTCCGCGAGCATACCGGCGAGACCCAGCGGCGCATGATAGCGCTCGTTGAGTGTTGCGATACCGTCGACTTTGTAGATCATGCGCAACTGCAGATGATCCTGCAGATTGGCGCCGACCCCGGGCCGGTCGGCCACCACCGGAATGCCGTGCGCCTGCAGCTGCGGTGCCGGCCCGACCCCGGACAACAGCATGATTTGCGCCGAGCCGATCGAGCCGGCAGCAAGGATGACTTCCCCGCGACTGCGTGCGATTCGCGACTTGCCACCTTGGCGCCAGCGCACACCGACCGCGCGCCGGCCTTCGAACACCACGCTTTCGACCAGGCAGCCGGTCTCGAGCCGCAGGTTGGGGCGATGCAGCACCGGCTTGAGGAAGGCGGTCGCCGCCGACCAGCGCCGGCCGCGCTTCTGGTTGACGTGAAAGGCGCAGCAGCCTTCGTTGTCGCCGGTGTTGAAGTCGATGACGGACTTGATGTCGGCCTGCTCGGCGGCGGTGCGAAACGCATCGAGCAGATCCCAATGCACGCGCGGCGCTTCGATGCGTAGCTCGCCGCCGATGCCGTGTGTATCGCTCTCGCCCAGGAAGTGATGTTCGTGCCGCTTGAAGTAGGGCAACACGTCGTCCCAGCCCCAACCGGTAAGGCCGAGCTGGCGCCAATGATCGTAGTCGGCGGCCTGGCCGCGCATGTAAACCATGGCGTTTATCGACGACGAGCCGCCGATCACCTTGCCGCGCGGATAGCCGAGGCTGCGACCGTTGAGGCCTTCCTCCGCTTCGGTCTTGAAACACCAGTCCGAGCGCGGATTACCGATCGCGAACAGATAACCGACGGGAATGTGGAACCAGATCCAGTTATCGCGACCCCCGGCTTCGAGCACCAGCACGCGGCTTGAGGCATCGGCTGAGAGCCGATTGGCCAAAAGGCAGCCGGCCGAGCCCGCACCAACGATGATGTAGTCATACTCGCCGTCGATTGGATCTGCCCCGGGCACGCTCTGTCGCTCGACTTAACTCGCCAGATTTGCAGCGCGGTCAGCCGCGCTCGCCGACGGCGCGGCCCGGCTCTGCCACTTCACGAAAAGAATGTAGCCACATTGAATGAAACACAGGACGTCGGCCAAAATGACGGCCGGCGCACCGATCAAGCCGCCATAGGCCGTCCAGATCAGCATCGATCCCATCGCGAAGACAAGCCACATGGCTGAGATGTCGGTCGCTGAGCGGGTGCGCCACGTTCGCACGACCTGCGGCGTGAGCGAAACCGTCGATAGAATTGTACCCGTCGTGCCAAGGATTCCCACCCAAAGCTCTTCCATAGTCCCTCCCCGAATCCCGTCAAATGATAGCACGCTGCGCGCATGACGGGCGAGACGACGGTCGCGGGTTGCGGCGCTACCGGCGTCACTGCTATTGTCCGCATGCGAGGAGCGGCTCGCTGCGCGCGCGCCGTTTGAGCCTGGAACGACGGTTCCCGAGGCGGTCGTGTCATTCTTAGTGTTCGCGCTATCGCTGACGCGATTTCCGCGAATGGCCGAATCTGTCGGAGTACCGTCGTGTTCACAGCAAGACATGTTCTCGCAGCTGTTGCTGCCGTTATCGCGATTGCGACCGTACCGCATCCCACCACGGCGCAGGAAAAATCGGTCGTCGTTTTTGCCGCCGCGTCGATGAAGAATTCACTGGACGACGTCAATGCCGCTTTCGCCAAACAGAGCAGCATCAAGGTCGTCGCCAGCTATGCGGCAACCTCGACATTGATGAAGCAAATCGAGCAGGGCGCTCCGGCTGACGTGTTCCTCTCCGCCGATATCCACTGGATGGACTATGGCGCGCAGCGCAACCTCATCAAGACCGACACCCGCCTCAATCTCCTTGGCAATCGGCTGGTGCTCATTGCGCCCAAGGATTCCAAGGTCGGCGATGTCAGTATCGGTCCAGGCTTCGACCTCGCCGGGCTTGCCGGCAACGGCCGCATCGCAACCGGCGATGTACGCGCCGTCCCCGTTGGGCTTTACGCCAAAGCCGCGCTGGAGAAGCTCGGCGTGTGGGCCTCTGTCGAACAGAAAATGGCGATGGCCGAGAATGTGCGCGCCGCGCTCGTTCTGGTAGCGCGCAACGAGGCGCCGCTCGGCATCGTCTATGAGACCGATGCCAAGGTCGACCCCGGTGTGAAGATCGTCGGGGTCTTTCCCGAGGACTCGCATCCGCCGATCATCTATCCGGTAGCATTGACGGCGAATGCCAAACCGGTAGCGGCGCAGTATCTGGCGTTCCTGCGCACCCAGGCTGCGAAATCGATATTCGAACATTACGGCTTCACCTTTTTGGTAAAACCGACCAACTAGATTCTATTGTGTTCTCGCTCTCCCCAGACGAATGGACCGCGGTCGAGTTGTCACTGCGCATCGCGATCGTTGCCACCGCGTTCGCGCTGCCGTTCGGAATTTTCATCGGCTGGCTGCTGGCGCGCAAAGAATTCTGGGGCAAGACTTTGCTGGATGGCATCGTATACCTCCCGCTGGTGCTGCCCCCGGTAGTCACCGGCTATCTGCTGCTGATTTCGTTCGGACGCAGAGGTCCGATCGGCGCGTTCCTGGCCGACCACTTCGGCATCGTTTTTTCCTTCCGCTGGACCGGTGCGGCGCTGTCCTGCGGTGTCATGGGTTTCCCGCTCATGGTTCGCCCGATCAGGCTCGCGCTGGAGGCGATCGACCGCCGGCTCGAGGACGCGGCCGCAACGCTCGGCGCTGGCCGCTTTCTCGTGTTCCTCACCGTCACCCTGCCGCTTGCCTTGCCCGGCGTGATCGCCGGTGCGGTGCTTTGCTTTGCCCGCGCCCTCGGCGAATTCGGCGCCACTATCACCTTCGTCTCCAACATCCCGGGCGAGACGCAGACCGTCTCCGCCGCGATCTACAGCTTGCTGCAGGTTCCCAATGGAGATGCAGCAGCCGGGCGGCTGGTCGTGGTGGCAATTCTCCTTGCGCTCGCGGCCCTCATCGTCTCGGAATGGTTTGCCCGCCGCGCCGGAATGCGCGTCCAAGGGGAATGATCGTGCTGGCGGTCGATGTCGAGAAGCGGCTCGGGACCTTCAAGGTTGCCGCGCGCTTCGAGGCGGCTGGCGGCGTGACTGCCCTTTTTGGACCGTCGGGGGCGGGCAAGACCACCATCGTCAACATGATTGCCGGGCTGCTTTCGCCCGATCGCGGCTCCATCGCGCTCGAAAAGACGGTGTTGTTCGATGCCGCTGCCGAGATCAACGTGCCACCGCATCGCAGGCGTATCGGCTACGTGTTCCAGGAGGGCCGGCTGTTTCCGCATCTCAGCGTGCGCCAGAATCTCGACTATGGCCGCCGCATGAGCGGCCATCCGCGCGATGCGGAGGAATTCGCGCGTATCGCCGCACTGCTCGATGTCAACCATCTGCTCGAACGGCGGCCGCGTATGTTGTCGGGCGGCGAGCGCCAGCGCATCGCCGTTGGCCGCGCGCTGCTGATGCGCCCGCACCTATTGCTCCTCGACGAGCCGCTGGCGTCGCTCGATGCCGGCCATAAGCGCGAAATTCTTCCGTATCTGGTTCGGTTGCGCGACGAGGGGCGTATACCGATGGTGTATGTCAGCCATGCCGCCGCCGAAGTGCGCCAGATCGCCACCCATGTGGTACGGCTTGACGCTGGCTGGGTGGTCGCCGCGGGCGGCCTCGAACTGCTCGACGGAACCGACCTCGACGCCGTGGGCTGACGGGCGCTTATCAGTGACCGTCTAAGCGACTATCATCGCCCCCGGTGGCGGCGACGGGAACTTGTGTCGGCGGATCGGATACGTCGCAATGGCGCGCTTGCATCGTCTGCTCAATCGCCGCTCCGCCATTCTGGCGGCTGCCGTGCTCCTTGTCACGGCTGGATGGGCGAGCCGCCCCGCCGCCGAGAACTCGGACGAGAATACCGTTCGCCTCATTGTCGATTATGGCGACGGCGCCGCCAAGACGCTCGCTAACCTGCCCTGGGCCAAAGGCAACACCGTCTTTGACGCCATGAAGGCAGCTACCACACGCCCGCACGGGATTTCGTTTGGCTTTACCGGGTCCGGCGACTCGACGGTTCTCACCAAGATCGACGACGAACAAAACCAGGGCGGCGGCGCCGGTAAGAAGAACTGGCAATATTGGGTCAATGGCGCCTACGGTGATCGAAGCTTTGCCGCATACGCCTTGCAGGCGCAGGACACCGTTGTCTGGCGGTTTACAACGGAACAGGGAAAATAACCTCAATGCTTTCCATCTCGTCCGGCCACGTCCGCAATTCTCACACTCTGCGGACTGATTTCGTCATGATCGCATTTCTCGTTGGGCTCGATGTCGCCGCGCGACTTCTCCCGCATGCACCTGATTTCACGCCGATCGCGGCGACCGCGCTGTTTGCGGCCAGCATCCTTCGCCTTCGCGCCTTGGCCGTACCGGTGCCGATCGCCGGCATGATGATCGGCGATGCGGTGCTTGGCTCTTATGATCTCAGAGTGATGACCGCGGTCTATGCGACGCTCGCTTTGCCCGTCGGCGCGGCATTTTTATCAAGCCGGCTGCGCACCCGACTGATCGCGCCGATATTGCTGTCGTCTTCGCTGCTGTTCTTCCTGATCACGAATCTTGCGGTATGGGCATTCAGCCCGATGTACGCGGCCAGCGCGGCCGGCCTCGTCAAGTGCTACATCGCCGCGTTGCCGTTTCTGCGCAACATGGTCGCCGGCGATCTGTTCTGGGGTCTCGTCTTGTTCGGTGGCTACTGGCTGGCGCAGCAGCTCCAGGCCGCAAAGAGCGAACCGCAGACTGCGAAGGCAATAGCGCTGCCAGCGCGGCTTTGATGGTCGACCGCTGACCCACGCGCCGCTCGCAATTCGCATGCTTGAATGGATCACGTCACGCCGCCGGTAAGATCTTCGACGGCGCTTGGCGTGTTGTGCGGCGCCGGAGCTGCCTTGTGCTGGGCGCTCGGCTTCGTTGCCGCGCGACAGGGCGTCTATGTCGGCCTGTCGCCTCTCGTCATGGCGCTGCATCGGTACGTCTGGCCCGGACTGGCATTGCTTCCGTTCGTCGCCGCCCAAGGCGTTGGCGATCTCGCCGGCGTCGGCTGGCGCCGCGGAATTACGCTGGCGATATTCGGCGGACTGCCGCTCGGGCTGCTGAGCTATATCGGATATTTGTTTGTTCCACTGGGTCATGGCGGCGTCATCCAGCCGTCCTGCGCGGCGCTCGGCGGATTGGTGCTGGCGCGGCTGGTGTTGAAGGAGCCGTTGCCGGTGCGCCGTGTCGTCGGTGCGCTGGCGATGCTTCTCGGCCTCGTCATCATAGGCTCCGAAGCCTTGCGCACCATGGGCGCGCAAGGGGTCGGCGGCGATCTCCTGTTCGTAGCGGCTGGCTGTTTCTTTGCCACTTTCGGGATGCTGGTGCGGCGATGGCGGATCGAGGCCATGCGCGCGGCGGCGATGACGAGTGTGTTGTCGCTCGTAGGCCTGCCGATGCTGCTGTTCACCTGGAACAATATGCTGGCCGCCGGCTTTTTCGAAAATCTGCTGCAGGCCGTGGTCCAAGGCCTGCTGACCGGCGCCGGAGGGACCTATTTGTTTACGCGCGCGGTTATTCTGCTCGGCGCCTCCCGCGCGGTGTTGTTCCCCTCGCTCGTGCCGCCGTTCACGCTGCTGATTGGATTTCTTGCGCTCGGCGAGGTGCCGAGTGTCTCGCAGCTGGCCGGGCTGGTCGTCGTCGTGGTCGGCTTTCGGCTGACGCAGAAGGGATGAAATCACGCCGCCTTGCGCGTTGCCAAAAATTCGCCGATCCGATCAAGCGCGCGCAAGATGTTTTCCATCGAATTGGCGTAGGAAACGCGCACATAGCCTTCGCCGAGTACGCCGAAATCCGGGCCGCCGATCAGTGCAACGCCGGCGTCTTCGAGAAGCGAGGCGGCAAGCGCCTTGGCCTTCCAGCCGGTGCGCTTGATGTTGGGGAATGCATAGAACGCGCCTTTCGGCGTCGCGCAGGACATGCCCGGCAGGCGGTTGAGGCCTTCGACCACGACCGTTCGCCGCTTGTCGAATTCAGCGACCATTCTCGCCACCTCGTCCTGCGGTCCGGTCAATGCGGCAAGCCCGGCATATTGCGTGGCGGCGTTAACGCAGGAGTGTAGATTGACCGCAAGCTTGCGCGCGTAGTCGTAAAGCTTCCCCGGCCACACCGCATAGCCGAGCCGCCAGCCGGTCATGGCGTAGGTTTTCGACCAGCCATTGAGCAGGATCAGCCGGTCGCGGATCGCAGGATATTGCAGCAGACAGACATGCGTTTCGCCGTCATAGAGCATGTGATCGTAGATCTCGTCCGACATCACCGCGACGTCGGGATGCCGTTCCAGTGCCGCGACAAGCTTGTCCACTTCGGCCCTCGGCGTCACCCCGCCGGTCGGGTTGGCCGGCGAATTGAGGATGAGCAGCCGCGTCTGCGGGGTAATGAGGCTCAGGGTCTCGTCGGCAGAAAAGGCGAAATTATTCTCCTCGCGGATCGGCACCGGGATCGGGCGTGCGCCGGTGAACTCGATCATCGAGCGATAAATGGGAAAGCCGGGGTCGGGATAAAGAATGTCAGCGCCCGGTTCGCCGAACATCAGAATCGACATGAACATGGTCGGCTTGCCGCCCGGAAAAATCATCACTGCGTCGGGTGACACACTGACCTTGAAGCGCTTGTTCAGGTCGGCGGCGACCGCCTCGCGCAGCGGCGGGATGCCGACCGCGGGCGTATAGCCGTGATGGCCGTCGCGCAGCGCTTTGACCGCGGCCTCGACAATGAAATCCGGGGTGCGGAAGTCGGGTTGTCCGATGCCGAGATTGATGATGTCGCGACCTTGCGCGGCAAGCTGCATCGCGCGGGCGAGCACCGCGAAGGCGTTCTCTTCGCCAAGCCGGTCAAAGGCAGCAATGGTCTTGAGCATGCGAATATTTCAGCCCAAGTGAGTGCCAAAGGCAAACGACGCGCGACCATGTTGCGCTGCAATACTCCTTCGCGGCGGTTTGGAACTGTCCTATCTATGCACTGCAGGTGAGGCGACGGGAGACCAGTGATGAGCAAGAGTAATGGATCGGAAGGTCCGCGCCGGCGGCCCCTGCGCTCGCAATTGTGGTTCGACAATCCGGAGAACCCGGGCATGACCGCGCTCTATCTGGAGCGCTATCTCAACTACGGCCTCACCCGTGAGGAACTCACGTCCGGCAAGCCGATCATCGGCATTGCCCAGACCGGCTCCGACTTAAGCCCTTGCAATCGCCATCACTTGGAACTTGCCAAGCGCGTGCGCGAAGGCATCCGCGATGCCGGCGGCATTGCCTTCGAGTTTCCGGTCCATCCCATACAGGAAACCGGGAAACGGCCGACCGCGGCGCTTGACCGCAACCTCGCCTATCTCGGCCTCGTCGAGGTGCTTTACGGCTATCCGCTCGACGGCGCGGTGCTCACGACCGGCTGCGACAAGACCGTGCCGGCCTGCATCATGGCGGCGGCGACCGTCAACACGCCGGCCATCGTACTCTCCGGCGGCCCGATGCTCGACGGCTACAGCGCGGACGGCAAGCTCTCGGGTTCCGGCACCGTGGTCTGGCAGGCGCGCGAGGACATCACCACCGGCAAGATCGACTACAAGCAATTCCTCGACATTGTTGCCGCGTCGGCGCCGTCGATCGGCCACTGCAACACCATGGGAACCGCCTCGACCATGAACGCGATGGCCGAAGCGCTTGGGTTGTCGCTGCCCGGCTGCGCCGCAATCCCGGCACCCTATCGCGAGCGCGGACAAATCGCCTACGAGACCGGCGTGCGCGCCGTGGAGATTGTGCGCGAAGATTTGAAGCCTTCGGATATTCTCACCCGGGCCGCGTTCGAGAATGCGATCGTCGCCTGCACGGCGATCGGTGGCTCGACCAACGCGCCGATTCATCTTGTCGCCATCGCGCGCCATATCGGCGTCGAGCTTTCGATCGAAGACTGGGAAACCATCGGCTACAACGTGCCGCTTCTCGTCAATATGCAGCCGGCAGGTGACTATCTAGGCGAGGACTATTATCGCGCCGGCGGGCTGCCGGCGGTCATGCATGAGTTGCTTGAAGCGGGCCGCATCCATGGAGAAGCGCTCACCATCAACGGCAAGACGCTTGCCGAGAACGTAGCCAAGGCAAAAGCAAGCAACGCCGTCGTCATCCGGCCCCACGCCCAACCGCTGAAATCCCAGGCCGGCTTCAAGGTGCTGCGCGGCAATCTGTTCGATTCCGCGATCATGAAGACGAGCGTGATTTCCGACGAGTTCCGGCAGCGCTATCTCAGCGACCCGAAGCACCCGAATGCCTTCGAAGGGCGCGCCGTGGTGTTCGACGGCCCGGAGGATTATCACCGGCGCATCGACGATCCGGCGCTCGGCATCGACGAGCACACCATCCTTTTCATTCGCGGCGCCGGGCCAATCGGCTATCCGGGCTCGGCCGAGGTCGTCAACATGCAGCCGCCGGCCGCACTGATCAAACGCGGCGTGACGTCGCTGCCTTGCGTCGGCGACGGCCGGCAATCCGGTACGTCGGGTTCCCCCTCGATTCTCAACGCCTCTCCGGAAGCGGCAGACGGCGGCGGCCTTGCGCTGCTCAAGACCGGCGACCGTGTGCGCATCGATCTCAATAGCGGCACCGCCGACATGCTCATTTCATCGGCCGAATTGGCGGAGCGGAGCGTGGCGCTGAAGAGGGACGGCGGCTATCACTATCCGCCGAGCCAGACGCCGTGGCAGGAAATCCAGCGCGCCATGATCGATCAGCTGGCAAACGGCATGGTGCTCGAGCCCGCGGTAAAGTATCAGCACCTCGCGCAGAACTTCATTCCACGTGACAGTCATTGACTGTCCATATCTTCAGCAAGCTTTCCGGTTCAGGCATGAGCAATTCGCGTCCGACTGTTGCCGACAAGCGCAAAGTTTTCCGCGCGCTGCATGAGGCCGGCTGTTTCGTGATTCCCAATCCGTGGAACGTCGGGACCGCGCGCTACCTGCAAGGCCTCGGTTTCAAGGCGCTGGCGACGACAAGCTCGGGGGACGCACATTCGCAGGGTCTCCCGGATGGCGCGCAGAGCCGCGACGACGTGCTCGCGCATTTTCATGAGCTGGCAGCAGCCACCGATGTGCCGCTCAACGCCGATTTCGAGAACGGCTTCGCCGACGATCCAGACCGGGTGGCCGAAAATGTGACCCGCTGCGTCGCGACCGGGATAGCCGGCTTGTCGATCGAGGACTCGCCGAAAGACGCGGCCACGCCGCTCTACGACTTCGATCTCTCGGTGGCCCGCGTGAAGGCCGCGCGCACAGCGATTGATCGCACCGGCGGCGAGGTAGTGTTCACCGCACGCGCGGAGAACTTCATTCGCGGTGTCAACGATCTCGACGATGCCATACGCCGGCTCAAGGCCTATGCCGCGGCCGGCGCCGATTGCCTTTATGCGCCGGGCATCAGAACGCGCGAGCAGATCGAGGCGGTTGTGCAGGCGGTAACGCCGAAACCTGTGAACTTCCTCAACGGCTGGGCGCTCGGTTTCACGGTGAGCGACCTAGCGGGAATGGGCGTGCGTCGGATCAGCGTCGGCGGGTCGCTGGCGCGGGTCGCGATGCATGCCTTCATCCACACCGCGACCGGGATCGGCAAGGACGGCAAGTTCGACGGTTTCGCCGGCCTTATTTCCAACCCCGAGCTGAACAAGTTCTTCAGCGAAGACCGCAAGAAGCTTTCCTCATGACCGGCTCGGAACCTCATCCGCAAACCGGTCAGCCCATTGGACTGCCGGTTGATACAACACCTGCGCAACGGCCCGGCCCGGTGACGCTGCAGGGCCGTTATGGCCGGATCGAGAGATTGATGCCTGACCACGCTGCCGACCTGTGGAAAGTCCTTGCCGGGCACGACGCCGTCTGGACTTACATCACCAGCGACGGTCCCTTCCCGAACTTCGATGCGTTTGCCGCGTTCATTGCAAAACGAGCCGCCGCGGACGATCCCTATGCCTATGGGATCATCGATCGCTCCGGCCGTCTCGCCGGCTATTTCACGCTGCTGCGCATCGAGCCGCAGATGCGGGTCATCGAGGTTGGTCACGTGATTTACTCGCCGACACTGCAGCGCACGCCGCTCGGAACCGAAGCGCAATACCTTATGGCGCGCTACGTCTTCGAGACGCTCGGCTACCGGCGCTACGAATGGAAATGCAATGCGTTGAACGCCGCGTCGCGGCGCGCGGCGCTGCGCTACGGCTTTACCTATGAGGGTACGTTCCGTCAGCATTTGATCGCCAAAGGTCGTAACCGCGATAACGCCTGGTACTCCATGCTCGACAGCGAGTGGCCGGCGCGCAAGCTTAGTTTCGAACGTTGGCTGGCGCCGGAAAATTTCGACAGCGGAGGCCGTCAAAAATTGAGCCTGGCGGCAATGAACGCGTGCGTCGCGTGAGGCAATCATGAGCAACAGATTGGAAGGCAAGGTCGTCCTCGTCACCGCCGCCGGCCAAGGCATCGGCCGGGCGATCGCGGAAAGGTTTGCCGCCGAAGGCGCGAGGCTGATCGCGACCGATCTCGACCCCAACAAGCTTTCGGGATTGCGCGCCAAGGTGCGCAAGCTCGACGTCCTCTCGCAGGACGATATCGAAACCTTCGGTCGCGACATCGCCCGCGAATTCGGTCCGCTCGATATCCTGGTCAATTGCGCCGGTTACGTGCACCAGGGCACGGTGCTCGACTGCACCGACAAAGACTGGGATTTTTCCTTCGACCTCAACGTCAAGTCGATGCACCGCATGATCAAGACGTTCCTGCCCGGCATGCTGGAGAAGAAATCGGGCTCGATCGTCAACATCGCCTCGGCGGTGTCCTCGATCCGCGGCGTGCCCAATCGCTATGTCTATGGCGCCACCAAAGCCGCGGTGATCGGGCTCACCAAGGCGGTCGCCGCGGATTTCATCCGGGAAGGCATCCGCTGCAATGCCGTTTGTCCGGGCACGATCGAATCGCCATCGCTCGGCGAACGCATCACGGCGGTGTCGCAGGAGACCGGGCGATCCCTTGATCGCGTGCGGGAGGATTTCGTCGCACGTCAGCCCATGGGCCGGCTCGGCACTCCCGAGGAGGTCGCCTGGCTTGCGCTCTTCCTCGCCAGCGACGAGGCGAGCTACATTACCGGCCAAGCGCATCTCGTCGACGGCGGGATGGCGCTGTAACAACGTCACCGATGCACATCCTCATCACCGGCGCTGCGGGAATGATCGGGCGCAAGCTGACGGCGCGCCTGGTCGGTGAAGGTGCGCTTGGCGGCCGGCCGATCGAGAAGCTTACTCTCCTCGACGTGAGCGCCCCGCAACAGCCGGAGAATTTTGCGGCCCGCGTCGAAGCCCTTGCGGGCGACATCGCCGATCCGGCGATGGCACGCGCCGCAACCAGCAGCCGGCCCGACGTGATCTTCCATCTCGCCGCCGTCGTTTCCGGCGAGGCCGAGCTCGATTTCGAGAAAGGCGTGCACGTCAATTTCGACGGCTCGCGGTCACTCCTCGAAGCTGTTCGCACCGCCGGCGACGCTTATCGGCCGCGGTTCGTGTTTTCCTCATCGATCGCGGTGTTTGGCGCACCGTTCCCGGAAACGATCGGCGACGATTTTTTCCTAACGCCGCTGACCTCCTATGGCGCCCAGAAAGCGATGGTCGAGCTGATGCTCGCTGACTACACCCGCCGTGGCTTTGTTGACGGCGTCGGTATCAGGTTACCAAACATCGTGGTGCGACCGGGTCGGCCCAACAAAGCCGCGTCCGGTTTTTTTTCTTCGATCATCCGCGAGCCGCTCAACGGCGAGGAAGCCGTGCTGCCGGTCGAGGATACTGTCCGCAACTGGCACGCCAGCCCGCGCGCCGCGGTCGGCTTTCTCCTGCACGCCGCCGGTCTGGACAGCAAAGAACTCGGGCCGCGCGTGAATCTCACAATGCCCGGCGTTTGTTGCGCCGTCGCCGAGCAGATCGCGGCGTTGCGCCGGGTCGCGGGCGAAAAGGTGGCCGCGCGCATCCGCCGCGAGCCGGACCCGCTGGTCGCGCGCATTGTGGCCGGCTGGCCGGGCCGGTTCGACGCGCGCCGCGCGCTTGCACTCGGCTTCAAAGCCGAAGACTCCTTCGACGAAATCATCCGTGCTCACATCGACGACGAGTTAGGCGGCCGGATCGAAGCCTAACGCCGAGGTACAGAGCCCTTCCCTCGCCCGCTGCCGAGCGTTTAAGTGCGGCATGCGTTTCGTCTCGACCTTGATTCCCGCGACGCTCGCCCGCCGGTACAAGCGCTTTCTTGCCGACGTGGTGCTCGAATCCGGGGAACTGACGACCGTTCACGTCGCCAATCCAGGCGCCATGACCGGCCTCAATCGGCCGCTGTCGCGGGTGTGGCTTTCCGATTCCGGCAATGCGCTGCGAAAGCTTCCCTTTACTTGGGAATTGGTCGAGACGGATCTCGGCAGCGGTCCGGAACTCGTCGGGGTCAACACGGGGCACCCGCATCAACTTGTCGCCGAAGCGATCGAGGCCGGAGTGATTCCTGAATTGCGCGGCTATTCGTCGGTTCGGCGCGAGGTGAAATACGGCGGGAACGGGAACTCACGGATTGATTTTCTGCTCAACGACCCGGCGCGTCCGCCCTGTTACCTGGAGATCAAGAACGTGCACCTCATGCGCAAGCCGCGGCTGGCGGAATTTCCGGACAGCGTGACCGAGCGCGGCGCCAAACACATGCGCGAGCTTGCCGCCATGCGGGCGAGCGGCGCGCGCGCCGTACTTCTCTTCGTCATCCAGATTCCATCGGCGGATCGCTTCACGATTGCCCGCGACATTGACGCGGCCTACGCCGCGGCCTTCGGGCAGGCGTGCACGCGCGGCGTGGAAATGCTGGCTTGGCGATGTAACGTCGATCTCAATGGCATCGCGATCGCCACCCCGGTTCCTATCGTCGAGAGCTAGCGGCGCCGGCAGGGAGATTGCTTGCGTTGGACACGCCCATGCTTACATTGTTGGTCGATCAGCGGCCTACGGTCGTTTTCATTGTGGACTAAAGCTCCAGCACCATGACCTATGTCGATGCGGCCGTCGCGCCGCTCCGCAAAACCGGGCAGATCAAGATTCACGGCCCGGCGGCCTTCGAGGGCATGCGCAGGGCCGGCCGGCTGGCGGCCGAATGCCTCGACATGCTGGCCGACCAGATCGAGCCCGGGGTCACTACCGAGCGCATCGACCGATTGGTTTACGACTTCGGCATGGACCACGGCGCCGCACCGGCGACGCTGATGTACCGCGGCTATCGGAAGGCGACTTGCACCTCGGTCAATCACGTCGTCTGCCACGGCATTCCCTCGGAGAAGCCGCTGCGCGAGGGGGATATCGTGAATGTCGATGTGACGCTGATCCTCGACGGTTGGCACGGCGATTCCAGCCGCATGTACGCCGTCGGCGAAATCCCCCGCCGCGCCGAGCGGCTGATCGAGGTGACCTACGAAGCCATGATGCGCGGGATTGCCGCGATCAAGCCCGGCGCCACGACCGGCGATATCGGCCACGCCATCCAAACCTATGTCGAGGCCCAGCATATGAGCGTGGTGCGCGATTTCTGCGGCCATGGGCTTGGCCGCCTGTTCCACGACGAGCCGAACATCGTTCACGTCGGCCGCCCGGGTGAGGGCATCGTGCTCAAGCCGGGCATGTTCTTCACGGTCGAGCCGATGATCAATCTCGGCCGGCCGCACGTGAAGGTATTGTCCGACGGCTGGACGGCGGTGACCCGCGATCGCTCACTGTCCGCGCAATTCGAGCACTCAGTCGGCGTCACCCAGACCGGCGTCGAGATTTTCACCCTTTCGCCAAAGGGATTTACGAAGCCGCCCTATCGAGCGTAATCCGCACGGACTTCACCAAGCGGCATCGAGAATCTGCATCACGTCGTCGGGCGAGCGGATCGGCTGCGGATTGTTACGCACCCAGATATTGTTCATCGCCGCCTCGGCGATTTTTGCCAATTGCTCGCGCTTGACACCGACGGCGCGCAGCGTCGTGGGCTGTCCGAGCGCCGCGATCAAGGCGGCGATCGCATCCGCCGCCGCGACGCCGGGCCGGCCCAGCGCCTCGGCGATCAGAGACTGCTTCGCCGCCGTTGCGCGCTCGTTGTAGCGCATCACGTGGGGCAGCATCACGCAGGAGGTGTGCCCGTGCGGCACGTCGGCGAACGCGCCAAGAGCATGGCCGATGCCATGGCTGGCGCCATAATTGACCCGCGCGATCGATGACGCGGCGAGCCACGACGCCTGCTGGCACTTCAGGCGCGCAGAGAGATCATCGGGATGCGGCAGCGCTTCGGCAAACAGGCGCAACGCATGCAAGGCAAGGCCGTCGCAATAGGGATGCGCATCGATCGAGCACAGCGTTTCCACGGCGTGATCGACGCCACGCACGCCGGTCGAAAGCCACAGCCATTCCGGCGTATACACCGTCACCTCCGGATCTAGGATCACGGCACGTGCGCCGATATCCGGGGCGATGAACGAATGCTTCTGGCGGATGCGCTCGTCGGTCACCCCGGCGAGGTTCGAGAACTCGGCCCCGGAGAGCGTGGTCGGCACGACCACTTGGCGCACCGGCGAGGGCCTGATGTCCGGAACGCGGCGCTTGCCATCGGGCCCGATCGAAGCGTGAAGCCCATCGAGCCCGGCGGGGGTCTCGACGTCGTGCGCAAGGCAAATCTGCAAGACCTTGACGGTGTCGATCGCCGTGCCGCCGCCGACGGTGAGGATGAGGTCCGGCGCGGCCGCGCGCGCCGCGCTGGCCGCTGCGATGACGCTGGCGCGGGGACTATGCTGCACGCAGCCGTCGAAGAGGCCGACATAGCGGGAGCCGAGCGCTTCGGCGATGGTGCGGATAACCGGCGTGTTCCGCGCCAGGCTCTTCGATGCGACGATGAACGCCCGCGTCGCGCCGATGCGCGCCACCTCCTCCACAGCGGCGTCGGCAGCCGGACGGCCGAACACGACGCGATCGAGGGGGAGGTAGGCGTAGCTGCCCGCGTGGTCCATGGCGTTCTCCCTGTTTTTGGCCCGCTGGCCGGCGCTTGCATCTGGCGCGCCCCAAAAGAACTTGCGCAATCCGATTGCAAAATACCGCAATCCGGTCATCCTTGAAGGTGCCGCCGCAATGTGGTCGTGAAGATCGCATCCCATGGATGCAAAGAAGCACGAGAGCGAACGAGGCCTTGCCGAGGCGCCGCCGCACTATTACGGCCATCGCGAGCGCCTGCGCGAGCGCTTTCGCGAGGCTGGCGCCGATGCCTTGTCGGACTACGAACTGCTGGAGCTGGTGCTGTTCCGCGCCTTACCCCGGCGCGACGTCAAACCGCTGGCCAAGGCGTTGATTGCGACCTTCGGCTCGTTCGCGGAGGCGGTATCCGCGCCGGTGGCCCGGCTCGCCGAGGTCGAGGGGTTAGGCGACGCCGCCATCACCGAGCTGAAAACAGTGCAGGCGGCGGCGAGCCGGCTGCTGCGCGGCGAGGTCAAGAAGCGTCCGATCCTCTCGTCGTGGTCGGCCGTGCTCGATTATTGCCGCACCGCGCAGGCCTTCGCCGACCGGGAGCAGTTCCGCGTCCTCTTCCTCGACAAGCGCAACCAGCTCATCGCCGACGAGCTGCAACAGATCGGCACCGTCGATCACACGCCGGTCTATCCGCGCGAGGTCGTCAAGCGCGCACTGGAGCTATCGGCGACTGCAATCATCCTCGTGCACAACCATCCCTCCGGCGACCCGACGCCGTCGCGGGCCGATATCCAGATGACGCAACAGATCATCGCCGTGGCGAGCCCGCTGGGCATTTCCGTGCACGACCACATCATCGTCGGCAAAGAAGGCCACGCCAGCCTCAAGGGGCTGAAGTTGGTGTGAGTGGCCGGCACCGAGCCTAACGCTTAGACGAAAGCGCGGCGGCTAAATCTTACTGAAGCCCAAGCGGATCGAAACCAGGCCGCGCCTTGAACGCGTTAGCAAGATTCCTCAGAATAGTTGGTGCATCCCCCACTTCCATCGCAGCGCATGACGATCCTTTTGCCATCAACACAATCAGTCACCATACATATATCGCCGGGGTTCAGTTCCGTGCAATCTTTGGGACCGCGTGGCGGCCCATATTTGCTGACCAGCGCTTTGAACTTAGGGTCAGCCTTGGCCAATTTAGTTAAGTGGGCTGTTTTAGTTGTTTTGCGCTTTGCCATGTTTGTCCTCCTTCAACATTTAACGTCTCAGTGCGCTTGACTTTGGATAGCGGTGGCAACCGCCTGACCAATTAGGGCGGCGTTGCGGAAGGCAATCGCTTCTGACGATGGCATCGCTGGCCCAGTCTTCGTAGCGGGCGCCGTTTTGGAGATTGCTATCTGCAGGTCCTGCGTCCGCTGCTGGGAAGTGCTGAACAGGGGCGACGACGGATTGACCGTAAGCCTCGTAAATTTCCAAGTCGGCGTACCGTTTACGCCATAGGCAATTACGAAGTTTACCTCATATTGAAATGTGCTGAACGGATTGTTGGGGACCGTTTTTCCCCCTGGAACATCCTCAATGACCACCGAGCCGGGGACTTTCGCTAAAAACACCTTGTTGACGATAAATTCTTTGATCTTCAAGTCGCTTTGGATCAACACGCCATCTTCATGGTCGCACGGGACTCCAAGATACCTCTCGACGCCTCTCTCGTGTAGGAGATCGTGAAATGAGTATGTAAATGCAACGATTTCGGTCCTTGTGGCGTCGGTCGAATTAGCGGTCCCGACTCCGAACGAGAACGGGTTTGGTGCAAAGTTGGCGTACGATATTCCGGGATTAAGAGCGCTTTTTTCGTCGACCGCCAATTTAAGAGTAACCAGAGCGCCCTGCTGCTCCAGCCAAGTTATATCGTTCCCCTGAAATGGCACGCGCGCCCGCAGCAAACGCTTCGCCTCATACACACCATTGCGAATCTCGCACTTCACATTGTTTACGATTATGTTTTCAAATCTTTTTTCCAGGTCCTTTGTTTCCCAGAAGGTTTGCATTTCCGGCGTGAATAAGCCGCAGCCCCCCAACGCCGCCGCCAAAACGCAAGCCGAAAAAGCCCTCATCGCGGACATCGAACGCCCCCGTTATCCCACGCCCAACCGCATCTTTTTTAGTTCGTGGAAGCGCCGCCCTTGGAAGGTAGCCCCTTGCGCTTCGATTGCATCCAACAGCTTTCGACCTAAACGGGCAACAAGCAAAAGTTGTCTGCCGCGACAAATTGGCTTGATGTTGCTTTCGGGCAACGGATGCGGCTCGGACGTCGGTACCCTGCTTGCACGGGATGACTTTGCCGGGTTTGACCGCGCTATATGATCGCCTTGAACGCGATTAACGCTTGGCGGGCGTACACGCCCTCCGGCGCACAAGGAGGAAAGCGATAATGGCCCGCGGACTCAGAAAGCGCCGGAAATCCGGCCCCATATCGGGCCTTCCGGCGTCCAGCCTCTTGGCGCTCGCGGTCGGCGCCGTCGCCGCGGGCGCGGTGGCGATCGGCGCGCTGGCCATCGGCCGAATTGCGATCGGCCGTATGGCCATCAAGAGGGCCCGTATCGGCTCGCTGGAGGTTGATGAATTGACCGTGCGGAAGCTGCGGATTGTCGAGCAACAACCGCCGAAGTCGTGAGCGTCAGCGCGTACTCGCAATTTCCAGGGCGTTGATACGCGCCTTCTGCTCGTCGCTCAGCTCCTTCTGAAAATCGGCAAGCGCCACCTGGATGGTCTCCACCGCTCGCCAGGTGGCGTCGAGTTGATTTTCGATCGCCTCGAGCCTGCCCGATGGTGTTTGCGGCACGGCGCCCCGGCAATCGGCGGCCAGGCCAGCCGCGGCGCGGCGGAATGCAGCTTCGACTTCACGCAACGCCTTGTTCTGCGCGTCGGTTGGTTGCACTGCTCGCTCAAGCAGCGCAAGCGGCCAATTCGCGGTGTCGGCTTTGCTGTTGCAGGCCGGAGCGGCACTGCCGACTTCCGGGCCGGCGCCGTCAAATCGGGCGCGTTGTTTGTCATCCAGGGATTGCTCGAATTTCTGCAACGGCGTGCGGATGATTTCGAGCGCCATGATCATTGCATCGATCTGCTCTTCCATCAGTTGCAAGCGCGCGACCGGCAGCAGGGGAATTTCGCTCGGGCAGGACTTGATCAGGAGGCCGCTGGCCTGGCCGAGCGCAGTAGCCAATCCTTCCAGTAAAGGCCTTTGCGCGGCGTTTGGCTCAATCTCCCGCTCGATGCGCGCGGCCGCTTCGCTGGAAGCATCGCGGTATGGGCACAACTCGGCGGCCTGCCGGGGCGTATATTTCGCGAACGCCTGATCGAAGATCTCTTCGTAGCCGAACGGCCATGACGATGCCGTTCGGGGCGAGAAAATGGCGTCATCGAGCGAGGGCCAGGCAAGTACGGGATAAAGCAGTGTCGGCCGATCGCCTTCCTCCGGCTCGGACGGGGCTTCGTGCCGAGCCATATGGCCGCCCTCGCGAAAGCCGGGCACCGGCAAATTAAGGTGAAGCGGTCCGAAATTCAGGCCGAACGCCCGCGCCACGTGAACCGGCGGACAAAGGGCGAAGGCGGCAAGCGCGATCGCGCCAAGACGGGCACTGACCATCGACATGGATCAGGCACTCAGCACCCCCACATTCAACAACTCGCTTGTCTGGCGCCGGTTCCACACTGAACGTTAAAGCGTGATGAGTTTAGGTTCGTCCATATCCTGAGTTTGCGAAGTAGCTGGCGCATTCTTCGGGCGCGAAGAGCTGGAGAATTTCACCGATGGCGAGGCAAACCGCTTCGACCGTTCGGACTGCAGTTTTTCGCAGGAAGTGCTTGAGCTTGGCGAAGACCTGCTCGATGGGGTTTAGATCGGGCGAGTATTTGGGCAGGAAGAAGAGCTTGGCGCCTGCGGAGCGGATGAGCTGACGCACGACTTTGCCTCTGTGGCTGCCCAGATTATCCATCACGACGATGTCGCCGGGACGAAGCGTCGGGAGGAGAATGTTCTCCACGTAGAGGCGAAAGCTGTCGCCGTCGATCGGGCCCTCGATAAACCATGGCGCCTCGATGCAGTCATGGCGCAAGGCGGCCAGGAAGGTCATGGTCTTCCAGCGGCCGTGTGGAACCTTGGCGGTGAGCCTGCAGCCGCGCGGCGCCCATCCCCGCAAGGGTGCCATATCGGTCCTGGTCCAGGTCTCGTCGATGAAGACCAGACGCTCAGGTTCGACGCGATCTTGATATTTGATCCACTGGGTTCGTCGTCTGGCGACGTCGGAACGATCGCGTTCGCCAGCCACCACGCTTTTTTTTGAAGCTCAGCTTCTCGGCATGGACGAACTCCCATACCGAACGGTAATCGACCTTCAGCCCACGCTCAGCAAGTTCGGCGACCAGACCGCGCAACGTAAAGTCCCGCTCGATCCTCTGTAACAGCCAGACACGGTGTTCGCCGGAAATCGCCTTCGGCCGGTGACCGCCCATCTTGCCCGGCGCCACGCTGCCAGTCTCTCGCAGCCGCCGCACCCATCCAATGGCGGTGCTGATGGCAACCCCGAACTGTTTGGCCGCCTGATTGCAGGACAGCCCGCCGGTCTCGACCGCCGCAACCACTCGCTTCCGAAGATCCTCAGAGTAAGGCTTGCCCATCCGTGCTGGCCTCCACCCCAGCCAGCACGGTGAATCAGAAACGCCCTGATTTGGGAATCCCAAATCGATTCAGCTTCACTTCATCCCGCTTTAGGCAGCGGCCTGCGGTTTCTCGGCGGCTAAGTCTGCCGGCCAACGCCTTGTCGGCGCGCGCCCCTTACTTGTTTCGGTTTACAAATTTGGCGGCGCTCTGGCCGGCGATGCGGCCGAGCACCGTCGCCGTCAGCAAACCGTTGCCCGACAGGTAACCGCTCGCCAACGAACCGGAAACGCCGGCTGCGGCGCCGCCGGCCGCAAACAGGTTTGGCAAATGCGTGCCCTGCCCGCCGATGACGCGAGCCTTGTCATCGACGGCAAGACCACCTTGGGTGTGGAACAGCGCCCCGGTGACCCGAACGGCTTTAAATGGCGGCCACAACGGCGGCCGACCAGCGAACGATCGGCCAAAACGGTCGCTACCCTCGGCGCGCTTGGCGCTATCGACCTCGGCGAAGCTTTGCGCAAGCATTGACGGCGGCAGTTTCAGTCGTTCCGCAAGCTGCGCGACGGTCGCCGCTTCAATTACCGCGCCGACAGACTCGGCCTGGCGGAAGTCCTCAAATTGCCGCGCCACGGCGGCGATGCGCTCGTCAAATATGTCGAAAGCGATGTGTTCCGGCTGGGCGAGCACGATAGCCGCCTGTTCCGAATAGCCCTGGCTCTCGTCGCAAAAGCGCTGGCCTTTCACGTTGACCTGAAAGCCGCCTTCCATGATCACCGCCCAGCTGATGAGTATGCCATGCGGATGGGCGACCGAACCGTGCCCCTGATAGCCGGACATATGGACGAGTTTGGCGCCGAGCGCTTCGGCCCAGAGCACGGCATCGCCGCGATTGCCGGGATGGCCGAAATAGTAGGCGCCGCGCATTTCCGGTATGTGCCGTACGACCAGATCGGCGGCCCCGCCATAGCCATTGCACGCGAGGATCAGCGCCTGGCAGCCCAGGCCTTCATGGGCGTCATCCGGCCGCGTTATCTCAATACCGCGAACGGCACGTTGATCGTCGGCGTAAAGCGCCGTGACCGTCGCATTGGTGATGAGCGGAATGGCGGCCTCATCCACCGCCTGCCGCAACCGGTCGATCAGTTCCGCGCCCGAGCGGCTTGGCAGGCCGTGCATCCGCCGCGCGGAATGGCCGGGATAGTCGAAGTCATTCACCACGGAAAACGCCAAACCGTAACGATCCGCCAGCCATTCGATCGTCGGACCGGCCGCGCGTGCCACCGTGTCGACCATCCTGCCGTCGGCTTCGCCATGCGCCTTTTTGTGTATATCAGCGGCGAATTGCGCAGGACTGTCGGTAATGCCGAGTGCTCTTTGAAAGCGCGTCGCGGCGGCCGGAATGAGCCCGGCCGATAACGCCGTCGAACCGCGCGGCACAGAGTCGCGTTCAAGCACGACGACTTCCACGCCGGCTTCGTGCGCCGCCAGCGCCGCGCATAGTCCGGCCGCACCGGCGCCGATGACGACGATCCGGACCGTCGCCGGGAAGCCGTCCACGGGCATCGGCTTGACGCTCACGCGACAACCTCCGTCGTTGATTGCGGCCTACTGGACGCCGCGGGATTTGGCGAGAAGAAACTGGGTGCACCGAAACAACGCGATGGTTTTCCCGCTGGTCTCGCTTTTGACCTCGGCATCCCAGACCTGCGTGGTGCGGCCGCCGTGCAGCAAGCGGGCCTCGCAGGTGATTGCGCCCTCAAGCGCGGTGCCGATGAAATTGGCCTTCAGCTCGACCGTGGTGAAACCCGCAGCACCTTCCGGAAGCGACATGATGCAGCCATAGCCGCAGGCGGTATCGGCAAGCGCGACAACCGTCGCGGCATGAAGATACCCGTTCGGTGCCAGATGCTGCTTGCCGATGTCGAGCCGGCCGCGGGCAAAGCCGGGCCGCAGTTCGATCCAATTCAGTCCCAAATGATCGGGAAGAAATCCGCTTTGTTTGGCGTGAAAAGCCGCCACCGCATCATTCATGCTGCATCCTCGATGCTGTATCGCCGCTACTGCCGCACCAGCAGAACCGGATCCGCGCCTTCAGGCACACGCTGCCAGGTGTTGGCGTCATTCTCTTCGAAGCGCCAGGTCTGCCCGCGCGCCGACAACAGAACGAGGTCGCCCTGGTCGATGCGCCACGACGTCGGCCCGAAACGGGCAACAAGCGCATCGCAGCCCGGCTTGACCTTGAGCGCCAAATTGTCGCCGCCGACCGGATTGTTAGCCAATGTGAGCATGCAGATCGGCTTACCGGTCCCGCGCGAGATCGCCCAGTCGCCGACGATATCCTCGGCCGAGCGGACCGGCGCCGCAGCCGCGCTTTGCAGCACGTAGCGGCCTTGGCCCGGTTCGAAGCCGTCGTAGATGCCGGCCTCGGCTTCGGTGAGTTCGATCGCGGTGTTGCCGCCGGCATCGAGCAGACGCAACGCGCCGTAATTGTCGGCCGCCCACGCCACGATGTCCTTGGTTGCGGGAAACAGACTTGGGCAGTTCTTGTCGATATCGAGCTTGTAGCCGCTGGCCACGGCATCGGCGCGGAAGATGAAGCGGCAGATTTTATCGTGATCGGCGTTGGAGAATTCCCAGGAGCCGAGCATAGCCACGACGGCATCGCTCAATGTCGCCGGGTCCTGCGCCAGCGCGCTGCCGCAAAGGCTGCCCGCTACGGCGACGCCAATGACAGCGCCTAGACCGACGCCGAAACCAAGGGTGCTCATGTTTGAAAGCTAGCATTCCGACGTCGCGCCGTCACGACGACCGTCGCGCGGTCAGCATCGCAACCGCGAGACCTGGCTCTCACCCTCATCTTCAGCCGACTGGCGGAACCTCGACCCGCCTTGAGTTGTTTCGCCAGCTGTGTTCCGCTGCAAAATGCGGATTTAACAAGGCTCACCACTGCAACGGCGACGTGCCTGTCGGGGTTTCTCATGAGCGGAACATCGGATTTCATCGCCGGCAATACCGCGAACCGTTACTTTCTCGTCCTCGGGGCGGCGGCGGCTGACCTTTGGAGCAATCTGCCGCAAGAGCTTCAACACACCTTGTTCGAGCGCGCCGTCGTTCTCGGCCACAAGAGCGAGCGCGACGAAAGCCTGCGCGAGAACAATCACCACACGCGGACTCAGCACGCTTGAGCGCTACCCACCGCGCGCCGCTTGTGCTCGTTTCCGCCAATCTTACATAAGCGATAGTAGAGAAACAGGCGGCGATCACGTCATGGTGGAAGATTCAAATCGGCCGGAACGGCCGCGTGTGGAACCGGAGATCATTCCGCCGGATCGAACCGGAGGTGAGCCGCAATGGCGCCAGCATACCTGGCGGCCGTATGCCGCCTCTCAGGCGGGTGACGCGCATCGGATTTATGTCGCCAGGCTTGGACCGTTCGGGGCCGCTCTGCTGGTGCTGATCGTCAGTATCCTTGCCGCCGTGGTCCTGCTCGCCGTGCTTGGCGCCGTGCTGATCTGGATTCCGGTGATTGCGCTCCTGGTCGCCGCCGGCGCCATATTCCGCATTCTGCGCCGCTGACCACTTAATCGGCACCTCGCTCACCGCCCGCCCATCGGCCGCGGCGTACACCGGGCATTAACCCTGTCCCTTTATCAATTGGTTAACCATACCGACGTCCCTGGACATGCCGGGTGGCATGCTCTTGAGTGGGTGTGGGGGACTAACGCGCCGACATGGCGCTGCCTGGCGCCGCTGCCGCGCCCAGCACCGCGCGGCCCCTGTTAAGAAAGTCAGTCGGGAATGTTCGAAGCGCCGCGCCAAATGCGGTCGGCAGTCGCCGGGGCGGGCAATATGTCCGTTGGGTTTGCGCCGCCTGGCGGAATTGACTTTCAAAGAGCCTTGGTCGCCATCTGGCGGGGCAAGAGCACGATTCTTTTGACGACCGCCGCATCGCTCCTTCTGGCGGTGCTGTTCGTGGTGGCAGTGCCACACCGATATACCGCGGTGACGCAGATTCTCATCGACCCGACGGATTTGCGTGCGGTCGGCAACGATCTTACCCAAGCCAATCAGGCCAACGATGCGGCCGTGCTGCAGATCGAGAGTCAGGTCCGGGTGCTGACATCCGACAACGTTCTGCGGCGCGTGATCGCCGCCGAATCGCTCGACCGGGATCCGGAATTTGTCGGCAGCGCCTCGTGGTCCGGCACCGTCCCGAGCGACAGCTCCCTTGCCGCCCTGAACGCGCTGCGGCGGAGCATTCAAGTCAAGCGCGCCGAGCGCACCTATGTGGTGGACGTGAGCGTCACCTGCCTCGATCCGGTGAAAGCGGCGCGCATCGCCAACGCGATCGCACAGGCTTATCTGGCGGAACAAACGGAGGTCAGGTCCGACGCCGCCCGTCAGGTTTCACAGTCCCTGTCCGCCCGCCTCAACGAGCTCAAGGACCGCGTCCGCCAGGCCGAAGATCGGGTCGAGACATTCAAGGCGCGCAACAACATCCTCGGCTCGAGCGGCACCCTCGTCAACGAACAGCAGCTCACGGAGTTGAACAATCAACTGGGAGTGGCGCGCGCCCGCACTGCGGCGGCGAAAGCGCGGCTTGACCAGGTCGAGCAGGTGCAACTGTCCAAAGACGAGATCGGCGCTTTTCCGGACGCGGTGCAATCCCAAACCATCAGCGCGCTGCGCAGCCAATACGCCGAGGTCATGCGGCGCGAGGCCGAGCAAATGACTTCGCTTGGCAACCGCCACCCGGCGGTGATCGAGATCCAGGCGGAGGCTGAGCGGTTGCGGCACATGATCGACGACGAGGTGCACCGCATCGCGGTTTCGGCGCGCACCGAATACGAAGGCGCGCGCGCAAATGAAAAGACGCTCGCCGCGAGCCTGGAAAAGCTCAAAGGCAACGCCGTCACCACCAACGAAGCCATGGTGACGCTGCGCGAACTCGATCGCGACGTCCAGGCAAACCGCGCGGTGTATGAGGCCTTTCTCGTCCGCGCCCGCGAGACCGGAGAACAGGAACGAGTTGATACCAAGAACATCCGGGTGATTTCGCGGGCCGAGCCGCCGTTGCACCGCAGTTTCCCGCCGTCGAACCTGCTGATCGCCGTGAGCGCGCTGCTCCTGGGAGTAGGCGCCGGAACCGGCATTGTCATGGTGCGTGAGAGCTACGGCACAGTTCCGGCTCGTACCGCCGAAACCGGCGCTTTCGGCAACAAGGTCGCCAAGGCGATCAGGGAGTTTTGGCCGACCGCCGCCGCATCTTCCTCGGTCCCGGTGCTTGCGATGTTGCCGAACCTCGACGTTTCGTTCGGTTTGGACGCCGCAGAGAATCCGAATTCGCGCTTGGCGGTGGAGATGCGCCGCGTGCATGAGGCCGTGCGCGCGAGCCACCGGACCCGCGGCAACCCGAGCATTCTTGTCGTCGCCTCTGACGACGGGGACGACACCGTGGCGGTCGCCCTTACGCTCGCCGCCGTTGCCGCCGCAACGCAACGCGTCCTGCTGATCGACGCGGATCTCGAGCGCCGGACGCTGTCGGCGATCGACGCCGACCAGACCGAAGCTGGGCTGGTCGATGTCGCCATCGGACGCCGAGAACTCTCCGACGTGATCGTTCGCGACCGCGAAACCAACATCAACACGGTGTCGTTTGTTTCGCCAAGCAGCCGGCGTGACCGGCGCATCAGCGATGCGGATGTCAGACACGCCTTCGACCAGACCAGACGCTTCGACATGGTCATCGTGGCCGCGATCGATTTAAGCCGGAATCCGGGCACCAGTTTTTTTGCCCGCCTTGTCGACCACATCGTTCTGGTTGCCAGAAACGACGAACGGAGCGCGGGCGCCGTCGAGCAATTCATTGCCCGCCTCGGTCCCGACGCGCGGAAAGTTCGCGGAGCGATCCTGACCGACGCCAGCGCGGCCTGAACGTTGGTTCTGCTCTGTTTGTCGCGTGAGATCGAGCTGAGGAGGAAGGGACCTCGTGGCCGAACTTGGGCGCCTGCCGTCGCGGAATTATACGGTCGATGCGACCGTCGGGCTCGACACGCTCGTACGCACTACGCTCGTCCTGGCGACCTTTTTGGTCGTGTGTATCTCCTTCCGGCCATTCCTGCGCCTTGCCGAACCGCTCCCCGTCACGGAAACCGGCTATATCGTCAACCAAATCGGCTACTCGCTGCTGTTCCTGGCGCTGGCGTCATGGTGCCTTCTCCACGACCCCGCACGGCTGCTGGTCTTGTTGCGGCCGATTTTGATCATGGCGCTGCTCTGGTGTGCGCTGTCTGTCGTTGCCTCGTGGGAACCGTCGCTGTCGGCCCGGCGATTTGCCCTGATGCTCATGACCATCGGCATCGCCGGCATGGTGATACTGCTGCCGAAGAACGTACGGCACTTCGGCAGTGTGATGGCCGCGGTCGTGCTGATCGTGCTGGCATTGTGCTACTTCGGCGTTTTGTTTTTCCCGGCGCGCTCGATTCACCAGGCGACCGATTTTCTTGAACCGGACCTCGCGGGAGATTGGCGCGGCGTGTTCGGTCACAAGAACGACGCCAGCGCGACCATGGTCCTGTTCGTTTTCCTCGGACTGTTTGTCGCTCGGGTCCGCAGCCTTCTCCTTGGTGCCGTGATCGTTGCTCTGGCTGCGACGTTTCTCGTGTTTACGCACTCCAAGACTGCGATTGCGGCGCTGCCGCTGGTGCTGATTGTTTCGGCCATCATGGCTCGGGTTCGCAGGCCGGGCGTGGGAATCGTTCTGGCGCTTTCGATTGTGCTGGCCATCAATATAGTCTCGGTCGGCTCGGTCTATTTTGAGCCGGTCCGCCATCTGCTCGATCAGGTTTTGACCGATTCGACCTTCACCGGACGAACCGAAGTCTGGCAATTCGCGGTCGACCGCATGCTGGAACGGCCCATTACCGGGTACGGGTTTTCGGCGTTTTGGGGCACCCCGGAAGTCGTCTATGGAATGGGCGGGAATACCATCTGGGCCAATACCGCCGGTCACGCCCACAACGGCTACCTCGATCTTGCTCTAACCGTCGGCATTCCCGGGTCGGTGCTGGTCACGTTGTGGCTGGTGGTGTTCCCGCTCTTCGATTTCTATCGGGCGTCGCACGATCTTTCAGGGGCGCCGCTGGAAATGTTGTTTTTGCGGATCTGCCTTTTTGCCGCCTATGAGTCCTGTTTTGAGAGCGTGCTGGTGCCGGAAGGCACGCTCGCGCTGTTCCTCATCATGGGAGCATTTGGCCTGCGCTTTCTCTCGGTTTCACCCGCAACAGAGTGACGCCGCGGTTCGCCGAGCCGTTAACCGAAAACAATTCGCCGCCCTGCCCGGCAAGCATCACAACACGTTCTCCTTAAGCCTAATAATTCAATTAACTTTGCCTCGCTCGGCCGGGCGGTAAAACCTGCGGCGAGGAGCCAGAGTCATGACGGGGCAGACCGTTTGCTTTGACGTCGCCACTGATCGGCGATGGGCCGTGCCGGTTGCCACGATCGGCGGACTGCCCATTGCGGTCATCGATCGCGCCAAATCGGCCCAGCTCATGGTCGATGTTGCGCTCGCCCGACGCGATGCCGCCCGGCGCCCGTTAATCTTCACCTCCGCGAATGGTCAAGTGCTCTCGATGTGCGCTCGGCAATCGCGGGTTCGCGATCTCTTTCGCGAGGCCGATCTTATCCACGCCGACGGCATGCCTCTGGTATTTATGTCGCGCCTGTTGCAGAAGATGCCGCTTCCGGAACGGGTTGCTACCACCGACCTTTTCCACGACGTCGCCCAGGTTGCGCAGCACCGCGGCGCCCGGGTGTTTCTCCTTGGCGCGGCAAACGCGGTCGTGCAGGAGGCCGTGCAGCGGGTACGGGCGCGCTATCCCGATCTCGCCATTGTCGGCCACGGCAGCGGATACCTGCGTCGGCGGGGAGATGAAGAGCGGATCATCGAAACCATTAACAGCGCACGCCCGGACATCCTCTGGCTCGGTCTCGGAGCGCCGACCGAACAATCGTTTGCCGTGCGCCATCGCGATCGGCTGCACGGCGTCGGATTGATCAAAACCTCCGGCGGTCTGTTCGATTTTCTTTCCGGAAAAAACGCGCGGGCGCCGCGATGGATGCAAGGGGCCGGTCTCGAATGGGCCTATCGCATCTATCTCGAGCCTCGCCGCCTTGCCGGCCGCTATCTCATGACCAACCCGCACGCGCTATTTCTGCTGCTAACGCGGACCGGCGGGACCAATAAGCCGCTCTGGGATCAGGCCAGTGGCGACTGACACGCTGTGGAGTATCCGCGCGCCATGATCGCAGGTTCCACGCCCTCGGTGTTTCTGTGCGTACCGACGTTCCGACGGCCTGCAGGCCTGCGCAAGCTGCTGGCTCACGTCGAGCAGCTGACCTACGCCGGCTCGATCCGCGTCATCGTCGTCGACAACGACGCGGAAGAACGCGCCGGCGCCGCGATCGTACAACAGATGGCGCCGACGTTCCGTTTCCCCTTGACTGGGCGCGTGGAGCCTCGCCGGGGTCAGACCTATGCGTACGACCATGCCTTCGTGAGCGCCTGTCGCGAGACGCCGGCTCCTGATTATGTCGCGGTGCTCGATGACGACGAATACCCCGATCCAAATTGGCTCACCGAAGTGATCCGGGTGGCGCTGCAGTACGACGTCGATATCGTCGGCGGGCCGGTATTTCCGGTTTTCGACATTCCCGATCATTGGCTGGCGAAGAGCGGCCTTTATGCACCGAAACGCTATGCGACCGGACCGGTGTCGATGATCTACGGCACCGGCAACATGCTGATACGGCGCAGCACCCTCGAACAATATCTCGACGAACCGTTCCTGCACGATTTCGCCTTTACCGGCGGAAGCGATGAAGAGTTCTTCTATCGCTGCCGCAGAGACGGCCGCACTTTTGCATGGGCCGACGAAGCGCACGTCTTTGAAACAACGCCCCCGTCCCGGATCACGGTCGGCTACCTGCTGCGCCGGATGTTCCGCAAGGGAACCGGCGCCACCCGCGTCGAGCGCAAGTTCGCAGGCAATGTCGGCGGTGCCGTGCGCCGCTGGTGCAAGGGTCTCGGATTGATCGGTTCCGGAGCGTTGTCTTTGCCGATCGCCGCCTTCTGCGGCCGTCGCGCCATCATGCGCAGCTTGATACTGGCCGCGCGGGGGACCGGCCGCATCGCCGCGGAGTTCGGGATTTTATACGAGGAATACCGTTAGTGAGCGTCGTTGCCGCACGTCGCGCTGAGGATCCGAACACCGCTTCATTGCCGGTGAGAATGACGGCCATGGCCTCGCGATTTCTCGCGCGCCAAAGCCGCAGCAAGCTACTGCCCTTGGCCAAGGCTCCGGCAATGGTAACGTTTACCTTCGACGATGTGCCCGCTTCCGCTTGCGAATACGGAGCGCACATCCTCGAACAACACGGCGCCCGCGGAACCTTTTTTGTGGCCGGCAGCGGCTGCGGCACCGCGAGTCCGGGCGGCCCCAAGCGCGCGTCCATCGACCAGCTGCGGACAATATGGGCGAACGGACACGAGATCGGATGCCACACCTATTCACATCCGGCGATTCGTTACATGAGTTCCGACGAGCTTGGCTTGGAGCTTGATCGCAACCAGGCGGCTTTAAAGGAAATCGACAGCACGATCGCGGTGCGGAATTTCGCCTACCCCTACGGCGACCTTTCCATCCGCACGAAACGCTACCTCGAAAGTTGCTTCGATTCCTGCCGTTCGGGACACGCCGGCATCAACAGCAGCTTCGCCGACCTCGGTGCCCTCGATGCCTGGCCCTTGCAGAATGAAACGTTGGACCGCGCCAAGGTCGCCGAACTGATCGCCGAAACGGCGCGGACCGGCGGATGGCTGATCTTCTTCAGCCACGACGTGGCAGATAACCCAAGCCAGTACGGCGTTTCTCCAGATCTGCTGGAGTGGGCGGTCACTCAGGCAAAAGAGTCCGGATGTGCGCTGACCACCATTGCCGACAGCCTTAAGCTCGTCAGCAGCGGCGCAAGCGGGGAATGAGCCGATGCTTCCCAAAGTCGCAGTAGTAATCGCTGCTTACAACGCCGAAACCTATATCAGGGAAACTCTGGAGAGTGTCTTTACGCAGAGCCTCAGGAACATCGAGGTGATCGTCGTCGATGACGGCTCAACCGACGGCACACAAAAGATTCTGGACTTTTTTCCGATCGGCGTTTGACCGTGCTCCGCCAGGAAAACAAAGGCGTCAGCGCGGCAAGAAACGCCGGGCTTGCGGCTGTGCGAGCGCCGTACGTTTTCTTTCTCGATGCCGATGACATCCTGACGCACGACGCGCTCCTGCGGATGAGCAGCACGCTCGACCGCATGCCCGAGCGTGTCGCCTGCTTTGGGCATCATATCAAGATCGCGGAAGATGGCTCAGAGTTGTCGCGCCGTTCTCATCTGCGGTGGAAATTGTTTCCCGGCGACGATACGTTGCGCCATTTGATCGCGAAGAACTTCATCTGCGGCGCCGTCTGCATCAGAACCGAGGCCGCCCGCGCAGTCGGCGGTTTCGACCCGGCATTGCGTCTTGGGGAGGACTGGGAGTTCTGGTGTCGTCTGGCCTTGCTTGGCGATTTTGCCGCCATGCCCAACGACGTAATTCTGATGTATCGGCAGCGCTTTTCCAGCGCAAACTACCGGCTGCGACCATCGCCACTGCGCCCGAATTACCAGGGCGTCGAGGCCATTTATGCAAATACCGAGATCCGTCGGCGCTTTTCGCCCGCCGATCTGAAGCGTAAGCGGCGGCTCGCGGAAATCGACGCTTTTTGGGCCGGGGCGCGTAACGAATGCGTTCAGGGCCGAGCCATCGGATTTTTGAAGTATTTGGCCGTTGGTGCGTTCCGGTATCCCGATAGCGTGTTCAGGCCGCGCCTGGTCTATCTGTTCCTTCGCGGGCTGCGACCGGCGAAATATGACAAGCCCCAGGTGACACGGCAGCGCGGCAGCCTCTTCCTGCTGACACCAAGTAAGGAGGCATGCGCAGTCGAAACCTTCACGCAAAAATTGGTGAGCGCACTGCAATCGCGCTACCCGGATCAAAGATACGAATTGCACACCGTGTCGGGCCGGTGGCGCGATCTTCCGTCCATCTTTCGCGAGATCGCCGGGGCGGATCGGATCGTCTTCAGCTTGCCGCTGGTGGCCTGGAAACGGATGCTGCTGCTCCCGCTGCTCATCCTGCTTTTTGCCACCGTTATGCGCTGTCCGGTGAGCGTCTTCCTGCACGAGTGGAAAGGCCTGCATTGGCTGCGTCGGCTCGCACTTGCGCCAATCGTCCTGCTCAGTCGGACGATCATTGTGGTTTCGCCGTTCATAGCCGAGCAGATTGCCACGGACCGCTGGCTTATTGGCGCCGGTGCAAAGTGTCGACTGGTGCCGCATCCCCCGAGTATTCGACGCCCGCTCGATCGGTGCGTGACCGAACGCGCTATGCGCCTGCGGGAAGCCGCCAAGAACTGCGATGTCGTCATCGGCTCTTTTGGCTCGATCTATCGAGGCAAAGCTGCGACCGCGCTGCTTGATATTTGCAAACATCTCGGCGATCGCGGCGTGCGTGCATTGATCGTATTCATTGGGAGTTTCACCAAGTCCCTGGATGACTACGAACAGGAGTTCTGGTCTAAAGTGATCCAGCTGGAGATCGCGGATCAAGTGATTGTCACCGGCTACATTCCGAGCGAAGCCGAACTTTACAGTCTGTTCGAGGAGATCGGAGCGTTCCTGTTCCTCTTCCCCGAAGGCCTGACCGCGCGGCGCTCGAGCGTCATCGCCTGTCTTCAGTCCGACCGGCCGGTCGTTGTTCCGGCCCCGCATTCGGCGATCGAATTCGCGCAGCACGAAGGCTTTAGCGCGCTTATCGAAGCCGGCGTGCTGTCGTTCATTCCAGACGGCGCCGATCTCCCGGCGATCGCGGAGCAGCTTCTCGCTGCGGCAAAGCAAAAAGGCCGCAGCGGCCCGGCGATCGACGCTGACGCGTGGTGGAATGCCGCTACCGCGGCGGCTCGCGCGGCTCTCTCGGAAGGCGATCATTTGCCGGCTGCCGCAGCGGCACAGTGGGCGCCGGCTGAGTAACGGCTCCGTCCGCCCAGAGTATGATCCGGAAAAGTGGAAGCCGGTTTTCCGAAAAGATCATGCTCCACCAGAAAGTTAGAGCGCCAATCGATTCAATCTGAAGCGATTGCGCTCTAATCGAGCTCGAACTGGTTTTTGTAATCCTGCTTGAGCGCCGGATTCTGCTCGCTTTTCCGCAGCATGCAGTTGCCGATGACGAGCAACTCGATTTCGTTGCCCATGAAGCAGCGGAAGGCGTCTTCCGGCGTGCAGACGATGGGCTCGCCGCGAACGTTGAAGCTGGTGTTGACCAGCACAGGACAACCGGTCTTGTCTTTGAAGCGCGAAATGAGCGCGTGGAAACGCGGGTTGGTGTCGGCATGGACGGTCTGCACCCGCGCCGAATAATCCACGTGCGTCACGGCGGGAATCTCCGAGCGCACCACGTTGAGTTTGTCGATACCGAACAGCGCCTGTTCCTCATTGCTCATGCGGCGGCGGCGTTCGCGTTTGACGTCGGCCACCAGGAGCATGTACGGCGAGTCGGCATCGAGTTCGAACCAGTCGGCGACCTCCTCGCGAAGCACGGCGGGCGCGAATGGTCGGAAGCTTTCGCGATATTTTATCCGTAGATTGAGCATTTTCTGCATGCTCGGCGACCGCGGATCGCCGAGGATCGAGCGCGCGCCCAGCGAACGCGGACCGAATTCCATTCGGCCCTGGACCCAGCCAACGGCTTCGCCATTGGCGAGCGCCGTCGCGGTCTGCTCGACCACTTCGGGATCCGAGCTCACCGCGAAGTTCGCGCCAACCTTCTTGAGCCGGCTTTCCACCTCTTGCTGCGCGAAGGCGGGACCGAGGAAGGCGCCTTGCATCAAATCACGGCTGCCGTTGAGCTTACGTTCCTGGCCCAGGAATTGATGCCATACCTCCAACGCCGCGCCGACCGAGCCGCCGGCATCGCCCGCCGCCGGCTGCACCCAGATATTTTTGAACGCGCCGTCGCGCAAAATCCTGCCGTTGGCGACGCAGTTAAGAGCGACGCCGCCGGCAAGGCAGAGATTCTCCAGGCCGTGCTCCCGTTCGAGCGACCGGGTGAGCCGCAGCATCACCTCCTCCGCCACCTTTTGGATCGAGGCCGCGACGTTCATGTGAAAGGACGAGAGCAGATCCTTCGACGGGTCACGCACCGGTTCGCCGAACAGATCGGCGAATTTCTGGTTGGTCATTGTAAGACCGGTACAATAATCGAAATAAGAAAGATCGAGCCGGAAAGACCCATCCTCTTTGAGATCCATCAGGTGATCGAGGATCACATCGGTGAATTCGGGCTGGCCGTAAGGCGCCAAACCCATCACTTTGTATTCACCCGAATTGACCTTGAACCCCAGATAATAGGTGAAGGCGGAATAGAGCAATCCAAGCGAATGCGGGAAGTGCAGCTCCTTCTCTATCGTCAACTCCTTGCCGCGGCCAACCGCAGTAGAAGCCGTACACCATTCGCCGACGCCATCCATAGTCAGCACGGCGGCTTCCCGGAACGGCGACGCGTAGAACGCGCTCGCCGCATGGCTGATGTGGTGCTCGGTAAACAGCAGCTTGCTGTTCCAATCGAAATCGGGAGCAAACTTCTTTAATTCGTCGCGAATGATATTCTTCTGGAACAGCTTTTCGCGTATCCAAATCGGAATCGCCGTGCTGAACGACTGGAAGCCGCGCGGCGCGAAAGCCATGTAGGTCTCGAGTAGCCGCTCGAATTTTATGAACGGCTTTTCGTAGAAAGCGACATAGTCGACATCATCGAGCTTGATGCCGGCCTCGTCAAGGCAATAGCCGATCGCCGATACCGGAAAGCGCGCATCCTGTTTCTTGCGCGTGAAACGTTCCTCCTGCGCTGCCGCGGTTATGCGGCCGTCGACAAGAAGCGCGGCGGCACTATCGTGATAGAATGCTGAGATCCCAAGGACGCGCATCGGTCAGAACAGCGTGTAGATAAACGGAGCTACCGCCGAACCCTGCACGAGAACGATCAGACCGCCGAATACCACGAGCACGATCAGAACCGGGACCAGCCAGAATTTCTTGCGGACCCGCAGGAAGCCCCAGAGCTCGGCGACAATTGACATGGCATCCCTCGCGTTGGCGGCGGTCGGCGCCGGCTTCAATACTGGTTTCGCATTGATTGCGCATCGGGCGGCGTAACCGGCCGTTCAATCCAATAGCTCTTCAGATCCGGGCGTCGCTTGAGCGACAACAAATCGCTGCCGCGCCACCGCATGATCCAAGCGATCGGGGTAATGCACAGAAAAAAGATCAGGCCCATCACCAGCGGACTCATCACGCGGTGCAGCAGCTGCCCGAAGGCAAACCAGGCCCGATTGAGCGGATAGAGAATTTGCGGTCGAATCAAGGCTGCGGCGGCAAAAGCAACGGCGAGGCCAAATGCCCACCAGCGCGGCGGCGCGCGATGCAGAAGCGGCAAGAACGCAATGGTGGTTAACGCGGCCGCAAACACAAAGCCGAAGTTCCGGTCGGAACTCGTCGGCTTCGAATCTCGGTCGATCTGGGGCTCGAGAACGTTCGCCATAAGGCGTTCTTCCATCAAAGGCGGCAGCTGTTTGGTTCCGCGTAAGTGATTCGATTTAGCTTAATTTCGAGTGGCTTTTGCAAAACCTTTTTGAATTGGTTAAAGCGCAATAAATCAAAAACTCGGCGTCCAGGAAAGGGCAAACCGGCATGAGAGCAAGTTCCAATTCCGCCTGGCTTGCGACCAATCTTTTTGTTGCGGCCCTGGCGATCGTGTTGACGCTGGGATCGCTTGAGCTGTTCGTTCGCACCTTCGTCACCGTGCGCAATGTGGGCCCTGCATTCACGATCTACGATCCGATTTACGGTAAACGATTGAAGCCGAACCTGCACGCCACGCGGATTGCTCCGGAGTTCCGCATCGCGATCAACACGAACTCGCTGGGGATGCGCGATCCGGAGCCGACCAAGCCGTTGACCGACGGCGTCGTGTTCGTCGGGGACTCCTTTACCATGGGCTACGGAGTGCAGGACAACGAAGCGTTCCCGGCTCTGATCCGCGCCGGGCTGGAGAAGCACGGCGTGACCATGCCGGTCCTCAACACTGGCATGGGTAATAACGGAAACGGCCGATGGGTTAAGTTCTTCGAACACGATGCGGCGAAGTTCCATCCGCGCATCGTCGTCTTCCAGGTCATGGCGAATGACTTCGACGACAATCTCGCTGAACACCTTTTTGAGCTGGGGCCTGATGGAAGGCTGCGCGAGCTTCCGGTCGCAGCGCCCGGTCTCGCGCGCAAGGCTCAAACGCTTATCGATAAAGTGCCGGGTCTGTCCTATTCGCATCTCGTGGGCCTCGCATGGACTGCTGCCGAGGCAATTCAGAGCGATCGAGCTGCCATATCGACCGAGTCGGGGGCCGGCAAGGAACTGCCGAGCGATGCGCTCACATTCGCTCTGGTCGGCACCGCGGTGGACCAGGCACGCGCAACGGGAGCCGAAGTCCTCGGTCTTCTTGTCGGGCTGACCGGGCAAAGGCGGACGAAGATGATCGAAATTTTCAAGCAGCGCGGCTTGGCCTGCCTGGACGGTCCAAACCGGACGGACTCGCCTAATATGTTCTTCAAAGTCGACGGCCACTGGAACGCGGCGGGGCATCGTCGCGCGGCGGAACTCCTCCTGCCGGAAATTCTTCGCCGCATCGATCAGCCAGATAACGCCGTGGAATAACTCCAACGGCACCAGCCTGCATTCGGACCGTGGGAAACGCCTTCCCGACGTGCGGGGTTCACTCCGCGGCCGCCCAGCGCGGCCACAGAGCCGAAGCGATCCACGAGCGAATCCCGGCGACGTCGAACAACAGCACGCAGCCTGCATAGGCAACACCACCGGCACCGGCCACGGTGATCAAGGCCGGCAGGCCCTGCCCGCTTGAGGCGGCTTTGGCGGCATAGGTGATCAAGGCCATAACGGCGGCGGCAGCGAACACGCGGGCCATGCCCGGGCCGTTGAAGGGCAGCTTAAAGGCGCTTCGCGAGAGCCAAATACCGATTACGATACCGAAACCTTCAGCGATCAGGATCGCCGCCGCCGTGCCGGGCAAGCCGAACACGAGCGTCAGCGGAAACAGCAGCGCCATGTTCAGGATCAGAATCAAACCGTCATGGGCGACTTGCAGGAGCGGTTTCTCGGCCAATTGAAAACTGACTTGCAAATAATACTGGTTCACCGCCCCGAACATGCGGGCGACGGCCAAGAGGGGCAACAGAGCGGCGACGCTGCTCTGGAACTCGGCACCCAGCAGCGTTCCCGCCACTAGCGGGGCCGCGATTGCCAGCCAGACAGTGACCGGCGCGATGAGTGCCAGCAGCAGTTCGACACCTTCTTTAAGACGCGCGCGCGTGGCAACGGGCCCAGCCTCGGCAAGACTGCGAAACGCCATCGGAAACATAGCTGACGCGACGCTGGCGGCGAGGATCGCGATCAGCTGGCGCGTCATATCGGCGGCCAGGCCGTAATAGCCCGCCCCGCTTTGGCCGAGCAGGTAAGCGACACCCAGTCGGTCCAGTGCACCGTGCAGCGCATAGGCCAATGCGCCGAGCGAAAAAGGCAGGCCATAGCGTGCAAATTGCTTCAAGTAGTCGGCTGACAGGAGACGAAGCGGCCTGCCACGGCTGCCCGGCAAGCTCAGAGCGTTGCCGACCAAAAAGCTCACGCTGATGGCGACAAGCAGACCGAGTCCGCCAAATCCAAGTTTGATGGCGAGGTAGCCAAGGCCCAATCCCAAAGCGCTGCGGATGACGGCAATGGTCGTGAACCGTAGGGGATTGAGTTGAGCGCGTCTGAATTCCTGGCTTATTTCAAAAGCGGTGAGCGATAGCGACAGCAAAACACTGGCGGCCAGCACGGCAAGACCAATGCCCGGACGGGTGACGAAGATCGCGGCGGGCGCCAATAAGGCTATGACGACCGCCGTTGCCCCGTATGCGATCATCGCCTCGGCTCGCAAATCAAGCTCCGGCGCACTCGACTGATATCGCGAGACCGACTGACGCACCCACGTGAAGAAGACGGCGGAGATGATTCCGGCGATGCCCGCCCCGATTACATAAACACCGTATTCGGCGGGCGACAGCAGGTGGGTGTAAACAATCAGCGCCAGGAAGCCGATCAGCGCCGGCACCATGTAGGCGACGAGATAGATCAGGGCATAGGGGCTGATCATAAGCCGCTACCCCGATTTTCATCGCTCCATTCGATCATCGCGATACGGTTTGAGCCGGGCGGTAGATAAAGACGGCCGCCAAGACTGCCCATAATTTCAAAGCTGACATGTGAACGCATAAATAGGTCGAGTTTGAAGCGATGTCGTTAATCGCGCGTCAGTATGGTTCGTTAGGGTAAATCATCGGGAAACCGGCTGGTCTGACGGGGCGGTGCTATAGCAAGCGATAGCATTAACTCTTCGAGCCCGAGACGCAGGACCGAATGCCGCGATGACTGCATCGAATTGTTCCGATCGGCCCGTCGTCAGCGTGGTCATCGCTAATTTCAACGGCGCCGCGTATCTGGCCGAAGCCGTCCGATCGGCGCAGCAGCAAACGCTGCGCGACATTGAAATCATCGTTGCCGACGACGGTTCCACCGATGAGAGCATCGGGATTGTGAGCCGGCTGATGGCCGGGGATCCGAGAATTCGCCTGCTTGAGCATGGGCAAAATTGCGGTCCTGCGGCGACCCGCAATCGGGCATTTGCGGCGGCAAACGGAGAATGGATCGCCGTTATGGACAGCGATGATCTTATGCATCCGGAGCGGCTGGCAAGGGTGATCGAAGCGGCTCGTGCCGATGGCGCCGAGCTCGCGGCCGACAATGTGCTTGAATTCTTTGAGGATGGCTCGGCGCCGCCGCGTCCCTTGCTGACCGGCGATTGGGCATCCGGTCCGCGCTGGGTTGACATCGTCGATTACGTCGAGGGCAATCTGTTTTATGTGCGCGGTCCGGCGCTCGGTTATCTGAAGCCGCTTTTTAAGGCGTCGGCGCTGACGGGTTATCGCTATGACGAAACTCTCGTCATCGGCGAGGACTACGATCTGGTGGTGCGGCTGCTCCGCGCGGGAAAGAAGCTACGGGTGTATCCCACGCCGTGGTATTTTTATCGCAAGCACACTGCGTCGCTGTCACACCGGGCCAACAAAAACGCGCTCCGGGCGCTGAAAATTGCCAATCGGCGGCTCCTCGACCAAATCTCGCCCTCTGACCGGCGCACCATTGCCGCCGTCAACACCAGGATGCGATCGATCGAGACGGCGCTCCGCTTCGAGCAACTGCTGGATTCGCTCAAAGCGGGACGGTGGTTGATATCCCTGCGGATCGCGTTGAAAAGCCCGCGCGCAGTGGCGCTGTTGAGGCTTCCGATCGGCGCTCGCCTGCGGCGCCTTGCCGCCCGCGTACACACACGTTGGAACCAATGCTTTCACGCCGACAAGCCATCACGCGCGGCGCAGGTTTGATCGCTGCATTAACGGGCAGCGCCTCGGGTTTCAGTTACGCCGAGGCGGCGCCCAACAGCATCACCGCGCCAGGTCCGGGTCGACGCATCCCGTACGGAACCTGCGCCCCGTGGGGACCTTTGGAAAAGGATGCCGATTTCAGAAGCCTGCTCAAAACCCACTGCCAGCAATTGACCCCGGAAGGGGGGTTGATCTGGATCGATTTGCGCCCGACCCGCGACCAGTTCAAGTTCGACTTCCCGGACGCCGTCCTGGCATTCGCCGAAGCGAACGGAATGACCATGCGCGGCCATACGCTGGCGTGGTACGGCGCCATGCCGGCCTGGACGAAGGAAATCAGCAGCGCCGCCGAGGCCGAGCGCGAACTTGCCACGCATATTGAACGGGTCGTCGCGAGATACCGCGGCAAGATCAAGATCTGGCACGTGGTCAATGAGCCGATCGACGAGGTCAAGGGCAAGATTGCCGGGCTTCGCCCATCCATCTGGCTGCAATACCTGGGCGACAGGTACATCGACACGGCGTTTCGTCTGGCGCATCAGGTCGACCCCTCGGCCGAGCTTCTGCTCAACGAATACAACATCGAGTCCACGGACCAGAGTTCGGCGCCGCGGCGGCAAGCGCTTCTCACGCTCGTTCGCGCCCTGCTCGCGCGCGGGGTGCCGGTGCATGGTGTCGGACTGCAAGGCCACATTCCGGGCCAATATCAAATCGATGGCGACGGCCTGCACAATTTCGTCTCTGAAATCAGATCGCTCGGACTGTCGGTGCACGTGACGGAGCTCGACGTCATCGACGATGATCTGCCGGGACCGCCGTCCGTGCGCGACGCCATCGTGGCGTCCCGCGCCTACGATTTCCTCGACGCCATATTCGCTGCCGAGCGGCCTTCAGCAGTCATTACCTGGGGTATCACGGATCGCTATACGTGGGTTCCAACCTGGCACAAGCGCAGGGACGGACTTATCAATCGACCATTGCCTTTCGACGAGTACTACCGGCCGAAGCCGCTATGGTCGGTAATTGATTATTTTTGTCAGAAGGCCGCCTAGCCGGATCGCAGTAACATACTGCCACACAGCGACAAGTTCATTCACCCCGGCCGCGACAGCGCGCAACAGCGGCGGTTGCCGAGCCGCCCGCCTGACCGAATTTCCCCTTCATCCACCTGTCATAAACCACGCGCAAGGTTGGGGCCTTTCCAAGAAACGGGGGCCCCAATGAGCGACGTTGTTCTACCCGGTTCGATTGAGCCCGCCGCCCGCAAGGGACCGGATCTCACCGGCGCAGTTAATCCCCTAACCGGCATTATTTTTGGCGGCGTCCTGGCGGCGGTCTTGCTGTTCGTTGCCTACAGTATCTATTCCGACATCGATGCCGCTGGCACGAAAGTCACGAACTACGCCCCTTTCCTGCTCCTCTTCGTCGCCTTGCTGATTGCGCTCGGCTTCGAATTCGTCAACGGCTTCCATGACACCGCAAACGCCGTGGCAACCGTTATCTACACGCGTTCGCTGCCGGCAAATTTCGCAGTGGTCTGGTCGGGGATGTTCAACCTTCTCGGCGTGCTGGCGTCCTCGGGCGCCGTCGCCTTCGGCATCATCTCGCTGCTGCCGGTCGAGTTGATTATGCAGGTCGGCAGCCACGCCGGCTTCGCGATGGTGTTTGCGCTGTTGATTGCCGCGATCATCTGGAACCTCGGCACCTGGGCTTTCGGCCTGCCCGCCTCGAGCTCGCACACCTTGGTCGGCTCCATCGTCGGAGTCGGCGTCACCAATGCGCTGCTGCATGGCCGCAGCGGCACGTCAGGGGTCGACTGGACGAAAGCCAAGGAGGTTGGCGAGGCGCTGCTGTTGTCTCCTTTGTTCGGCTTCCTGCTCGCCGCCGCCCTGTTGCTGCTGTTGAAGTCCATTATCCGCGTTCCGGCGCTCTATGCCGAGCCGAAAGGCGACCAGCCGCCGCCATGGTGGATCCGCGGCATCCTCATCCTCACCTGCACGCTGGTGAGCTTCTTCCACGGCTCCAATGATGGGCAGAAGGGCATGGGGTTGATCATGCTGATCCTGATTGGAACCGTGCCGACCGCCTATGCGCTCAATCGCGCCCTGCCCCAGAGCCAGCTGCAGATTTTTGCATCGAGATCGCAGGCTGCGAGCGCCGTGATCGCGCAGAAGGCGTCTGGTTACAGCGTGCTCGGCAATCCGCGCCCCGCGGTAACCGCCTACGTCGCCAGTCACGCAGTCAACGAAGGCACGTTCCCCTCATTGGCCGTCCTGGTGCACGACATTTCCGAAGAAGTAACGAAATACGGCTCGCTTGCCAGAATGCCGACGGATACGGTCGGCAACACCCGCAATGACATGTATCTTGCGTCCGAAGCGATCCGCTTCCTGATGAAGGACAAGGAAAGCGACCTCTCGGCGGACGATATCAAAACCCTCGGCGCGTATAAGCATTCGCTTGATGCCGCAACCAAGTTCATCCCGATCTGGGTCAAGATCGCGGTGGCGATTGCGCTCGGTCTTGGAACGATGGTGGGCTGGAAGCGGATCGTGGTCACGGTCGGCGAAAAAATCGGCAAGACGCATTTGACCTACGCGCAAGGCGCCTGCGCCGAGATCACCGCGGCCGCGACAATCGCTGCCGCCGACGTCTACGGACTGCCGGTTTCGACCACCCACGTGCTGTCCTCCGGCATCGCCGGCACCATGGCGGCGAATGGTTCCGGACTGCAGCTCTCGACCGTGCGCAACATCGCACTCGCTTGGGTGCTGACGCTGCCGGCGGCGATGGCGATTTCCGGCACGCTCTATTGGGCGTTCTCGGCGATCTTCTAAAGCCGAGCCAAAGCAGCGCCACACACGCATCATCGCAAGGGGCGCCGGAACCCGGCGCCCCTTTTTTGGCGAAGGGCTCCATCGCTAAGCGACACCGCCGCAAAGCACGAAGAAAAGGCCCATTCGGGCTTAACTTCGCGTGGCGTCGACACGCCCAGAGTTGCGAAGGTGTGAATGCCGGACACCGGCTTGTGATTGGCTGGTCCGGCGCGATGAGGCGGTAGCCTGTGGCCTCAAGGCGGCAATCCTGTCATGATGTGCCGCGCTGAAGGTCTCGCGGCCCTAGTATCGAAGCCGCTGGTAGACTCAGCCCGAACAGAAGCAAAACTCAGTGAGGTGGCCCATGGCTTCTTCGCATTTTCTTCTCGGTGCGGGCGCGCATCCGGAAAGACCGATCATTCGCCACGTTGCGCCGGCCGACTTGCTGCAAGCGTTGGCTCGCGGCCTCGATGATTTTTCCGCCGTGCCGAGCCACGCCATCTTCCTTTGCGTGATCTATCCTTTGCTTGGTTTGTGGCTGATATCATTCGCAGCCGGCTACTCGATGCTGCCGCTTGCGTTCCCGCTTGCGGCGGGCTTCGCTCTCATCGGTCCGTTTGCCGCTATCGGTCTCTACGACCTGAGCCGGCGCCGCGAAGCCGGTCTCGATACGGCTTCCAGCCATGTGTTTGACGTACTGCACTCGCCTTCGCTGGGCGCCATCGTTGCGCTGGGCCTGTTGCTCATGGCGATCTTTTTTGTTTGGCTTGCGGTCGCAGAAGCGATCTATGTCGCCAATTTCGGCTATGCGGCACCGGCACCGATCCGCCAATTTGTCGAGAGCGTGCTGACCACGCCGGCAGGCTGGAATTTGATCTTGGTCGGCACCGGCGTCGGCTTCCTGTTCGCCGTGCTGGTGCTCACGATTGGCGTGGTTTCGTTTCCGCTGTTGCTCGACCGTGACGTCGGCGCTGCGGTGGCGCTGTTCACCTCGATCCGCGTCGTCGTCGCCAACCCGCGCACAATGGCGTTGTGGGGTTTCATCGTCGCCGCGCTGCTGGTCGTCGGTTCGCTGCCATTCTTGCTCGGCCTGACGGTGACCATGCCGGTGCTCGGCCACGCGACCTGGCACCTTTATCGGAAGGCGGTCGAGCCGGATGCCGCTGCGCATCCGGATTATCAGCCGCGCGAGCGGCCGCGCCGCTATGCTGCAGACTTTCCCTCCGCTCTGTTCCCGACGCGCCGCTAAATCCACGCTAGCGCCGCCGGTATAAAAGCTTGCAGTTGCTGGTACGAAACCGGCAATTGCCGCGGTTGTACCCACAACCGGTTTGTCAGCGCCCCGCAAATGCTTATCATGACCGCAGCATCGCGCAGTCGGCGGGACCGATTAGCAACAAATAAAACCGCGCCGCGGCCTTTAGCGTCGGCGACGTCGTTGGGGATAGGGGGAGCGCTCAGTCCATGCTGGAGGACCTGCTGCAGCGCAAGCCTTACAACGCCGTCGCTGATTTCGTTGATGCACCGGTCGCGCGCGGCCTTGGCGAAAAGATTGCCTTTATCGATGCGGAGCGTTCGCTCAGCTATGGTGAGCTGCGAGCGCGCACCTGCCGGTTCGCGGGCGCGCTGACGAAGCTTGGGCTGCAACCCGAACAGCGGCTGGCGCTCCTGCTCTACGACACCGTGGATTTTCCAGTCGCGTTCTGGGGCGGCGTGCGCGCCGGGATCGTGGTGCTGCCGCTCAACACGCTGCTCACCGCCGACCAATACGCCTATATCCTGGGCGACAGCCGCACCGCTGCGATCGTTGTCGCGGCGCCGCTCGCCAAGACCCTTCTCCCCATTCTCGATCGCCTGCCGCACCTGCGCACGATCATATTCGTCCATGCCGGCGCCGACGACCGCACAGAGTTCGCCGGGCGCAACGTCCACGATTTTGCCGAGCTTTTGGAACGCGCACAGCCGACGCTGTTCCGGGCGCCGACGCTTTCCGACGAAGTCGCATTTTGGATGTATACGTCCGGCTCGACCGGTGAACCCAAGGGCGTCAAGCACGTCCACACCACGCTGATGGCCGCGGCACGGCTGATGGGCCAGCGCGTGATCGGCATTCGCGAAGACGACATCGTGTTTTCGGCGGCGAAGCTGTTCTTTTCTTACGGCATGGGCAATGCCATGGCGTTCCCGATGTCGGTCGGCGCCACCACGGTCCTGCTGTCGCAGCGGCCGACGGCGGACACTGTGTTCGAGATTATGCGCCGTCATCGGCCGACGATCTTTTACGGCGTGCCGACGCTCTATGCCTCGCTGCTGGCACATAAGGACATGGGCCGCGGCGCCGGCTCCGACCGCTTGCGGCTCGCGATCTCCGCGGGCGAAGCGCTGCCGAGCCATCTCGGCGAGCGCTGGCGCGCGACGTCCGGTGTCGAGGTTCTCGACGGCATCGGCTCGACCGAGATGTTTCAGACCTTCCTCAGCAATCAGCCGGGCGGCGTACGCTATGGCACCACCGGCAAGCCGGTGCCCGGATACGAGCTCAAGATCGTCGACGAAAACGGACATGAGGTTGGCGACGGCGAGATCGGCGAACTCATGGTGCGCGGACCGACCGCCGGCGAGGGATACTGGAACCAGCGGGCCAAGAGCCGGCGCACCTTTGCCGGCGAGTGGACCTATATGGGCGACAAATTCTTCCGCGATGCGGACGGCTATTACCATTACTGCGGCCGCACCGACGACATGTTCAAGGTCAGCGGCATGTGGGTGTCGCCGTTCGAGGTCGAAGCGGCGCTCTCCTCGCACGAGGCGGTGCTCGAAGCCGCCGTCATCGGCAAGGAAGATGCCGACGGCCTGATCAAGCCGAAGGCCTTCATCGTGTTGCGCGACGGCTACGCCGTGGACGAGCGATTGATCGAAACGCTGCGGGTGCACGTCAAGGCTTGCGCCGGGCCGTGGAAATACCCGCGCTGGATCGATATCCGCCCCGACCTGCCGCGCACGGCGACCGGAAAGTTGCAGCGCTTCAAGCTGCGCGAATTAGAAGGATAATCGCGGGGTCGCGGGGCCTGGTGCCGAGCGGCTAACGCGCACCCGCATCGCGTAGCACGTGCTCGCAAAGACGCTTCGGGTCGGATTCGCCGCGCCGCGCCAACTCGATAATTCGCACCGCAACCGCCTCGCGCTCGCGCCTGGCACCTTCGGCCAATTGCAGAGTGCTACACGCCGCATCGAACGCAATCGACATGGCGCTTGTCAGTTCAGGTTCGAACACGCTCTTGTCCCTCAGGAACGGAAGAATGGTGGCCATCACAGCCTCAACGCGCCAAGCCCAATATTGGAAACTATTCTCACTCCTTGGAGCATCGTTTGTCAATTTTACTTTGTGTGACGGAGAAGTACTTAATTCGCACCATACACATTCTTGATGTCTTTGCAGCGATGGCCGTCAATACTGAAATTACTCAAGTTTAATATCATGGCGCCAAAAACGCCAAAATATACCAATACGCTGTTGACTGGCATATAGATATTGACTATTTATACTAACAAAATGCATACCCTTTCATGGAGAGGAGGCATCATTATGAGCGATCGGTCCCGTGGCGAGCGCCTGCAAATCATGCTGTCGCCGGACGAATTGGCGCTGATCGACGATTTCCGCTTTGCCAGACGGATGCCGAGCAGAGCGGCCACGGTTCGGGAGCTGTTTCGACGCGGGCTCGCCGCGGAGGGATTTAAGCTGGCGCCCGCCGGAGTGCTGTCCAAGGATTTCGGCGTTGAGGGGTCGCGCCAGCCGGCTGCGATCGTCAGCCCGCAAACAGCCGTTCCATCAACCGCCGCGCCAGGACGCCGGCAACGCGGCGGCGATAGTGGCCGGGCGTGAACGTTGTCTTCATCGCCATGATCTGATCGCGAACGAGCGCGTCGAGGCCTGAGAACACACGCGCGTCAAGCATGCCGCCGCAGAGTTCGGCGGTGCCGGCAAGCCGCACCGGCCGCGGATTGGTGCCGGTAAGGGCGACGCGCAGGTCAGCAAGCCTGTCGTCCTCGCGCCGCAGCGCCACGGCCACGCCCGTGACCGGATACTCGATGGACCGGCGGATGCGGATCTTGTCGTAAGCCGAACGAAGCCCGGGCGTGTTGCGCGCCCGCACTGCAATGATGACTTCGCCCGACCGCAGCGACAGAAAATATTTGCCATCGCCGCGGGTCTCCGTCACCGGCTCATCCTGGCGCGCAAAGCCGATGTAAAGCTCGGCAAGCGGCATGCGGCGGCGGCCCGACGGACCGGCGACGTCGATCTCGGCATCGAGCGTGAGCAGCGCCGGCGCCAGATCGCCACTGAAAGTAGCGAAGCACACGCCGCGGCTCTTCGGCGCGACATGGCAGATCTCGCCGGTGGTCTTGAGACAATGATGATTGGCGTCGCGCCACCATTCGCTCTGATTGTAGTAGATGCACCGGGTGTCGAGCGCGATGTTGCCGCCGACGGTTCCCATGTTGCGGTGGGTCGGCCCGGCGATTTGGCCGGCCGCCTGCGCCAGCACCGGGTAGTGTTCGCCCACACCGGGATGTGCGGCGAGTTCGGAGAGCGTGACTGCAGCGCCGACTTCGAGCACGTGTGCGTCAGCCTTGATGTCGTGCAGCTCGGTGACGCCGTTGATGTCGATCAGCATCGGCGGAGCAACGATGCCGCGCCTGATGTTAACCATGAGGTCGGTGCCGCCGCCGAGGAGGCGGCTGTCGGGATGCGCCGCGCGCGCTTCGATCAACTCGCCGAGCGTTCGCGGCCGGACCAGATCGAACGGCGGCAGCGCTTCCATTACGCACCGCCATTCGTCGGCTTGCGCTCGCGCGCCCGCTTCTCGGCGGCGGCAAAGACGCGATCGGGCGTCACCGGCAAATCGTTGAAACGGAGCCCGGTGGCGTCGGCGATGGCGTTGGTCAATGCCGGCAGGAACGCCGCCAGCGAGCCTTCGCCGGCCTCCTTGGCGCCGAACGGTCCGTGCGGGTCGATGCTTTCGACGATGCCGACTTCGATCGGCGGCGAGTCCTGGATCGTCGGCACGCGGTAATCGAGCATATTGGCGGTGAGCATCAGGCCGTCGTGATACGCGGCCTCCTCGCTCATCGCCTGGCCCATGCCCATCCACACCGAGCCCTGCACCTGACCCTCGACCGAGAGCCGGTTGAGCGCTTTGCCGCAATCGTGCGCGACCCAGACCTTGTCGACGGTGACGATGCCGGTTTCTTCGTCGACGCTGACTTCGACGACTTGCGCCGAGTAGCTGTAACCCATCGTGCCGCCGATCGCGGCGCCGCGATATTTCTTGCCGCCGTGCGATTCGGGAATCGTCGAGTAGTTGCCGGTCACCGTGATGGTGCCGCTATCTTTGAGCGCCTCGGTAACGACTTCGTTGAAGGTCAGTCCCTTGTCCTGCGCGCCGGCGCGATAGAGTTCGCCGAGGCATTCGATCTCGCCGGGCTTGGCCTCGAGCTTGCGCGCCGCCGCGGCGACCAGGACGGCCATCAGATTATTGGCGGCGTCGATCGCCGCATTGCCGACGAGGAAAGTCACGCGCGAGGAATACGAGCCGTTGTCCTTCGGCACCACGTCGCTGTCGCCGGTGACGATGCGGATGCGGGAGAGATCGAGGCCGAGCACTTCGGCGACGCTCTGCACGAGAACGGTCGAGGACCCCTGGCCGATATCCGCAGCGCCGGTCAAGAGCACGATCGAACCGTCGAAATCGAGCTTGAGCTTGACCGTGGCATGCGGCTCGCCGGTCCAGTTCACCGGCTTCGATGCGCCGCTGATGTAGTGCGAGCAGGCCATGCCGAGGCCTTTGCGAATACGACCTTCGCCCTTCGGCAGCTTGCCTTTGCGCGACTTCCAGCCGCTTTCCCGCTCGACCCAATCAAGACATTCGGGCAAGCCGTAGCTGTTCACCATCAGGTCGTTGTCGGTGAAGGTGGGTGCGCTCGGCAGAAGGTTGGTACGGCGTACCGCAAAGGGATCGATGCCCAGCGCGCTCGCCATCTCATCAAGCAGGCTCTCGAAGGCAAAGCGGATGTCGACCGTGCCATGGCCGCGAAAGGCGCCGCACGGCGGTGTGTTGGTGAGCACGCGCTTGCCGGCATATTTCACGTTGTGCAGATCGTAGATGGCGTAAAGCATCGAGCCGGCATAGAGGATGGTGACGACGCCGTAGCCCGAATGCGCGCCGCCGCGCTGGATGCATTCGCATTCGACGGCGGTAATGCGGCCATCCTTGCACATGCCGAGCTTGAGCCGGATGTCGGTTTCCGGCCGGCCGCGATGGGTGATGAAGGTCTCTTCGCGGTTGACCACCAGGCGCACGCAGCCGCCGGCCTTGCGCGCCAACAACGCGGCAATCAGCTCGACATTAAGTGTCTCGGTGCGGCAGCCGAAGCCGCCGCCGACATACGGCTTGATCACGCGGATGCGCGACATGTCCATGCCGAGGATTTGCGACAGCATCAGGTGCACGTAATACGGTACCTGGGTCGAGGCATGTACGGTGATGCGGTCACGCTCGGCGTCGTAGTCGGCAACCGCCGCATGCATTTCCATCTGATTCTGGCACACCTCGGCGCAATTATAGACGCCCTCGCGAATGAGATCGGCGGCAGCGAAGGCGGCTTCGACGTCGCCGAGCTCGAAATAAACATCGCGCTCGATGTTTTTCGGGCGATGTTGGTGAAGCTCGACGGCATCAGGCGCCATCGCCGCCCGCGCGGTATGATAGGCGGGAAGTTCGCGGACCTTGAGCTTGATGCGCCGCAAGGCTTCCTTCGCGGTCGCATCGTCCACGGCGGCGACGGCGGCAATCGGCTCACCACGATAACGAACACGTTCGCGCGCCAGCGGATGCTCGGTGCGCGCGATCGGGAGCACGCCGAAGCCTTTGTCGCAATCGGCGCCGGTGACGATCGCTTTTACGCCCGGCAGCTTGGCCGCTTCGGAGACATCGACGTCGAGAATCTCAGCGTGCGAATAAGGACTGCGAAAGATGCGCCCCGCGAGCATGCCCGGCGCGATGAAATCGGCGGTGTATTTGGCGCGGCCGGATACCTTTTCCGGTCCGTCGACCAGCGGCACGGACTCACCGATCGTATGGGTGGGCGCGATCTGGTTCACGGCGCCGCGCCCGCGGCGTGGAGTTCGGCCGCATGCATCACCGCCTCGATGATTTTAACGTAGCCGGTGCAGCGGCAAATGTTGCTGCCGAGCGCGTCGCGGATCTCATCCTCGCTCGGCCGCGGGTTGCGCCGCAGCAGACCGGCCGACGCCATGATGAATCCCGGCGTGCAATAGCCGCACTGGGAACCAAGCTTTTCATGGAAGCCGCGCTGCACGGCCGACAAGCGGCCGTCGTTCAGCAGCGATTCGACGGTGTCCACGCGGCACCCCTCGACCGTTGCCGTCAAGGTGAGGCAGGATAATCGCGGCTGATCGTCAACAAGCACGGTGCAGGCGCCGCACTCACCGCCGTCACAGCCCGTTTTCGTTCCGGTGAGGCCAGCGACTTCCCGCAAATAGTCCAGCAGCAACAAATTTTCAGATATCGCATCGCTGCGTGCGCGGCCGTTGAGCGTGAGCTGAAGAATGCGCGCCATGCGGGCCCGTCAATGGCTTTTCTGTTTTATGCCCGTCTTAATATCAGCATCGGCGATGCTGTTCAAATCCGATGCGCATGCGTGCAATCTGAATTTTTCTGATGTGCGTTTCACTGCACCTGGAAGCGCGCCATAACCTGCTCCGGGATCGGCTGTGACCTGATCCGGGAAGAGTTGGAAGCGTCGCGCGTCGCCCAGACGCGGCTCTCGATGCCTGCGACCGCGAGCGAGCCGCCGACCGTCAGCCGGTGCTCGACATCGAAGCTCGAGCGGCGGAACTCTTTGACCTGCGACGTCAACTCCACGCGATCGCCGAACCGTGCCGGGGCGAGGAAGCGCGCGCTGGCGTCGACGAGCGGAATGCCGACGATCCCGAACACCTCGGCGATGTCGGCCGGCCTTGCGCCGAGCGCTGCCTCGAACAGCGCCCAGGTGCCCCAGTCGAAGAATTCAAAAAAACGACTGTTGAAGACGATGCCGGCCGGGTCGCAATACCCCCATTCAATAGTGAATTGCCGGCGGCTGAAGACACTGGCCATCGCGTTCGCTTTCAACGGGAGGCTAGACCTATTGCGGGCAGAAGTATTGCGGCTGGCAGGCCATAGTCAATTGCCCAAGTTTTCGGCATAATTTTTTCGCCGCCTGCGATGAATTTGCCTAACAAATAGGCGGTCGGCGCCAGGATTTGGATTCAAATTGGGCGTTCGGCGCCACCGCTGTTTTCGAATTCTCCGGTAACAGCAAGGGTTTAGCTCCCACCAGTGGTTGGCACGCTCCTTGCGATTTGCCAAGCGCGTGACGGCGTGGGGCCGATTGCGCGCGTCTAACAGAGGACATCGCGATGCTCAACTCCATTGGCGTGGTCGCCCAGCGACCGCGGGGCCGCCGCTGGCTTGCTGCCGCGGCGGGTCTTGCCCTTGGCCTGACGGCGGCTCTGCCCGCCAAGGCCGAGGATACGATCAAGGTTGGAATTCTCCATTCGTTGTCGGGCACCATGGCCATCAGCGAGACCACGCTGAAGGACGTCGTGCTCATGCTCATCGACGAGCAGAACAAGAAGGGCGGCGTGCTCGGCAAGAAGCTCGAGGCCGTTGTGGTCGATCCGGCCTCGAACTGGCCGCTGTTCGCCGAAAAGGCCCGCGAACTGATCAGCAAGGACAAGGTCGCCGTCGTGTTCGGCTGCTGGACGTCGGTGTCGCGCAAGTCGGTGCTGCCGGTGTTCAAGGAGCTCAACAGCATCCTGTTCTATCCGGTGCAGTACGAAGGCGAAGAGAGCGAACGCAACGTGTTCTACACCGGCGCCGCGCCAAACCAGCAGGCCATCCCCGCCGTCGACTATCTCATGAGCGCGGAAGGCGGGTCGGTGAAGCGCTGGGTGCTTGAAGGCACCGACTACGTCTATCCGCGCACGACCAACAAGATCCTCGAAGCCTACCTCAAGCTCAAAGGGGTGAAGGACGAGGACATCATGATCAATTACACGCCGTTCGGCTTCTCCGACTGGCAGACCGAGGTCACCAAGATCAAGGCATTCGGCTCGGCGGGCAAGAAGACGGCGGTGGTGTCCACCATCAACGGCGACGCCAACGTGCCGTTCTACAAGGAGCTGGGGAACCAGGGCCTCAAAGCGACCGACATCCCGGTGGTCGCGTTCTCGGTCGGTGAAGAGGAACTCGCCGGTCTCGATACCAAGCCGCTGGTCGGCCATCTCGCGGCCTGGAACTATTTCGAGTCGATCAAGACGCCGGCGAACGAGGCTTTCATCAAGGAATGGCACGACTTCATCAAGAACCCGAAGCGGACCACCAACGACCCGATGGAAGCCCACTACATCGGCTTCAACATGTGGGTGAAGGCGGTCGAGAAGGTGAAGAGCACCGATGCCGACAAAGTCATCGAGGCGCTGCCGGGCACACAGGCTCCGAATCTCACCGGCGGCATGTCGACCCTGCTGCCCAACCATCACATCACCAAGCCGGTCTATATTGGCGAAATTCGCCCCGACGGCCAGTTCGACGTGGTGTGGAAGACCAAGGAACTGATTCCGGGCGCAGCTTGGTCGCCCTATCTGCCGGGATCGAAAGACCTCGTGGCCGACTGGGTGAAGCTCAAGTGCGGCAACTATAATTCCGTAACCAAGAAGTGCGGCGGCGCTTAAGTAGCAATAACTCCGTCACAGTAACCTCGCGGGAAGGCGGCGTATCGCCTTCCCGCTTCCGGAGTATGATCCAAAGTATGATCCGAAAAGTGGACACCTGTTTTCGGAAAAGATCATGCTCCAAAAGACAATCGTGCCCAGTTCTGTCCCGTCAAAACGAACAAAGCTCCGGTCCGGGATCATTGCAATGCGGTTGAGCCGAGCCGGCCTCGTCGCTCTGCTATTGGCCTTGTGCTTCGCGCTGGGTTGCGCGGCAGCGCATGCCGCGAGCCTGGAAGACGCGCTCGCCCATTTCACCGCCGACGATTTCAGCGAGACCATCACCGGCATCAACGAAGTCGCCGCCAGCGGCAATCCGCGCGCCGAAACCATCATTCGTGCCCTGCAGGACGGCAAGTTGATGTACAGCGCCGAACGCAAGGCGGTTTACATCAAGGATGATTCCGGCACGCTCACCGATGCCGCAGCCGGAACACCGGTCGCCGGCGCGGCGCCGGCCGACCTTGACAACGTGCGCCTCAACAATCGCCTGCGAGGCGCTATTGACGCCGCACTCGGCGGGCTCACCCTGCTCGCCCGCGATCCCGGCGCGCGATACGAGGCGGCGCAATCCGTATTCAAATCGCGGCGGGCCAGCGCGCTGCCGACTCTCGAGACGGCGATCGCCAAGGAGCAGGACCCGAGAATCAAGCGGGCCATGATGGACGCGCGGGCCGCGATCATCCTGTCCAGCGACAAAGCCAGCGATGAAGACAAGCTCGCCGCCGTTGACGTCATGCGCCAGCGCGCCGACCAGGATGCACTCGGCCTGCTCTCCAGTTTGCCGGCGGATACATCTGCGCCGGTGATGAAAAGCGCGTCTGGCGCGATCGCCGCCATCAAGAACCGTCTGGCGTTGTGGGATGCGGTGCAGAACGCCTGGTACGGAATTTCTCTCGGCTCGGTGCTTCTGCTCGCGGCGATCGGCCTTGCCATCACCTTCGGCGTCATGGGCGTCATCAATATGGCGCATGGCGAGATGGTCATGATCGGCGCCTATGTCACCTTTGTCGTGCAGGAAGTGATCCGGACCAGAAATCCGGCCCTGTTCGATTATTCGCTGGCCATCGCCATTCCATTGTCTTTCCTGGTCGCCGGTTTCATCGGCGTTTTGATCGAGCGCTGTATTATCCGCTTCCTCTATGGCAGGCCGCTGGAGACCTTGCTGGCGACCTGGGGCCTGTCGTTGATCCTGCAGCAGGCGGTGCGCACGACGTTCGGGCCGAACAATCGCGACGTCGGCAATCCGTCCTGGATGAGCGGCGCCTTCGACTTTGGCGGCATTACCATTACCTACAACCGCCTGTGGATCATCTGCTTCTCGCTTGCGGTATTCGCCGCACTGCTGGCGCTGCTGCGCTACACGCGCTTCGGCCTCGAGATGCGCGCCGTGACGCAAAATCGTCCGATGGCCGCTTCGATGGGCATCCGCACCAGCCGCGTCGACGCGCTCACCTTCGGGCTCGGCTCCGGCATCGCCGGCATGGCCGGCGTGGCGCTGTCGCAGATCGACAATGTCAGTCCCAATCTCGGCCAGGGCTACATCATCGACAGCTTCATGGTTGTGGTGTTCGGCGGCGTCGGCAATCTCTGGGGCACCCTTGTCGGCTCGTTCGTACTGGGTATCGCCAACAAGTTCCTCGAACCCTATGCTGGCGCGGTGCTCGCCAAGATTGCTATTCTGGTGCTCATCATTCTGTTCATTCAGAAGCGGCCGCGGGGCATGTTCGCGCTCAAAGGCCGCGCGGTCGAGGCATGACCACGCACATTCTCATCCGTTCGCTCGATCGCGGCGCGGCGATCTTTCTCGTCGTCGTCACGGCGATCGCGGTCGCGGTGCCGATCCTCAATCTGGCGACGCCGGAAACGTCCGCCTTCCACGTGCCGACCTACCTCGTTGCGCTGTTCGGGAAATACACCTGCTATGCGCTGCTGGCGCTGTCGATCGACCTGATCTGGGGCTTCTGCGGCATTCTTTCGCTCGGCCACGGCGCCTTCTTCGCCTTGGGCGGCTACGCCATGGGCATGTACCTGATGCGGCAGATCGGCACCCGCGGCGTCTATGCCGATCCGATCCTGCCGGATTTCATGGTGTTCCTGAACTGGAAAGAGCTGCCGATCTACTGGTACGGCTTCCAGCATTTCGCCTACGCGGCGCTGATGGTGGTGCTGGTGCCGGGCGTGCTGGCGTTCGTGTTCGGCTGGTTTGCATTTCGAAGCCGCGTCACCGGCGTCTATCTGTCGATCATCACCCAGGCGCTCACCTTCGCGCTGATGCTCGGCTTCTTCCGCAACAATTTCGGCTTCGGCGGCAACAACGGATTGACCGACTTCAAGGACCTGCTCGGCTTCAACGTGCAGGCGGAGACGACCCGCAACGCCCTGTTCTCGATCAGCTGCGTGGCGCTGATGCTCTGCTTTCTGGTGTGCCGCGCGGTCGTCACCTCGAAGTTCGGCAAAGTGCTGATCGCCATCCGCGACGCCGAGGCGCGCACCCGATTCCTCGGCTACCGGGTGGAATCCTACAAGCTGTTCGTGTTCACGCTGTCGGCCTGCATGGCTGGGATTGCCGGCGCCCTGTACGTGCCGCAGGTCGGCATCATCAATCCGAGCGAATTCGCGCCGGGCAATTCCATCGAAGCCGTGATCTGGGTCGCGGTCGGCGGCCGCGGCACGCTTACCGGCGCGGCCCTCGGCGCCGTGCTGGTCAATTACGCCAAGACCTATTTCACCTCGGGATTCCTCGCGCCGTACTGGCTGTTCATGCTGGGCACGTTGTTCATCGCCGTGACCTTGCTGTTGCCGCGCGGCATTGTCGGCACGCTGCACCACTGGACGGCACTCCGGCGCGATCGGGCCTCGGCCGCCGCCGAGGACGGCGTCAGGGAGCCGCTGCCGGCGGAATGAAAGCCACGCCATGGAAGCGCTGACCAACGCACTCCTCTATCTCAACGGCGTGACCGTCTCGTTCGACGGCTTCAAGGCGCTCAACAATCTCTCCTTCACTATCGAGCCGGGCGAAATGCGGGCCATCATCGGCCCGAACGGCGCCGGCAAGACCACCATGATGGACGTCGTCACCGGCAAGACCCGGCCGGATCTGGGCGACGTGATGTTTGATGGCGTCTATAATCTCACCCGGCTTGACGAGGCCGAGATCGCCGAACTTGGCATCGGCCGCAAATTCCAGAAGCCGACGGTGTTCGAAAGCCATACCGTCAATGACAACCTCGAACTCGCGCTCAAATCCGACCGCCGGGCGCGCCCCGCGCTGTGGTGGCAGGAAAGCGCGGACGAGCGCCGCCGCATCGACGAATTGTTGCAGATCATCCGGCTGACCGCCGTGCGCAACCGCCTTGCCGCCAGCCTGTCGCATGGCCAACGGCAATGGCTCGAAATCGGCATGCTGCTGGCGCAGGAACCAAAGCTGCTGCTGGTCGACGAGCCGGTTGCCGGCATGACCGACGTCGAAACCCAACAGACCGCGGAGCTGCTCAAGGAGATCAACCGCGACCGCACCGTCGTCGTCGTCGAGCACGACATGGCTTTTGTCCGCGAGCTCGGCGTCAAGGTCACCTGCCTGCATGAAGGCTCGGTGCTGGCCGAAGGCTCGATCGATCAGGTCTCGACCAACGAGCGGGTGGTCGAGGTGTATTTGGGGCGATAGGAATGCGAAACAATTTGGAGGTCGTTATTCCGGGGCCGAGCGCAGCGAGGAACCCGGAATAACGTCGGAGTAAAACCCATGCTCGACGTCAACGCCATCGATCTGCACTACGGCGCGGCGCAAGCGCTGCGCGCCGTGTCGCTCAAAGCCGAGCCTGGCAAGGTCACCTGCGTGCTCGGCCGAAACGGGGTTGGCAAGACGAGCCTCCTGGACGCGCTCGCCGGGCAGCATTCGGTGAGCCGCGGCAGTATTACCTGGGAGGGCGAAAACATCACCGGGCTGCGGCCGCCCGAGCGCGCCCGACGCGGCCTCTCCTACGTGCCGCAAGGCCGTGAAATTTTCCCACTGTTGACGGTGGAGGAGAATTTGCGGACCGGCTTTGCGCCGCTCAAGCGCAATGAGCGCAGCATCCCGGACGACGTTTTCACGCTGTTCCCGGTGCTCAAGGACATGCTGCGCCGGCGCGGCGGCGATCTGTCGGGAGGCCAGCAGCAGCAACTCGCGATCGGACGGGCGCTGGTGATGCGGCCGCGGCTTCTCCTGCTCGACGAACCGACCGAGGGCATTCAGCCTTCGATCATCAAGGATATCGGCCGTGCCATCGGCTACCTGCGCTCCCTGGGAAAAATCGCCATCGTGCTCGTGGAGCAATATCTCGACTTTGCCCGCGAACTCGGCGACCATTTCGCCGTCATGGAGCGCGGTGCCATTGTCTATGCCTGCGACCGCAACAATCTCGACGAAGGCGCGCTGCTGCGGGCAATGTCGATTTGATTGTTAAATCAGTTGGCGCGCGGGGGGAGGTAGCTTGTTTGCGAACGCGCCGGCAAACCCGGCAAGCAGCGAAATCTTCGCCGGCAATCGCGCGGTCGGGCGCGTTGCGCTCGCGGTAGCGGCCGCTTCCGGCGGCAGCCGGCGTCAGCGGGTGCATGAGGCCGGTTCGCTGCGGGTCCGCTTTCCCAACTCCGCAAATAAAGCCACGCTTGATGCCGTCATCGTCAACACCGCGGGCGGCATGGCAGGCGGCGACCGCTTTGACACTGATGTCAGGCTCGGCGCCGGTGCGCGGCTGACCGTAACGACTGCCGCTGCGGAAAAAATCTATCGCTCGCTCGGGCCGGAGACCGCGATCGCCGTAAAGCTCGACCTCGGCGCCGGCAGTGCGCTTGCCTGGCTGCCGCAGGAAACCATTGTCTTCGACCAAGTGCGGCTGCGCCGCAGCATCGAGGTCGACCTGGCGCGCGACGCCAGTCTGGTGCTCGCCGAGGCTATCGTGTTCGGCCGGTCGGCCATGGGCGAGACCGTGCTTCAGGGACATCTGTTCGATCGGTGGCGGGTGCGCGTCGGCGGCGCGCTAGCCTTCGCGGAGAGTCTCCGTCTCGACGGAGCCATCGCGGAGCGGCTGGCGCAACGGGCGATCGCCGGCCAAGGCGTAGCGATTGCGACCGTGCTCAAAATTCCGGGCAATGATGCCGACGCTGCCACAATCCGCGCGATGGAGAACGGGTTCGCCGGAGAAGTCGGCGTCTCGGCGTGGAACGGGCTTGCGCTCGTGCGCCTGGTCGCGCGCGACGGTGCCGCGCTGCGCCGCGATCTGATTGGCGTACTGACGGCCTTGAGTGGTATGCCGCTGCCGCGGCTGTGGCTGAACTAGCGCATGATCCCGGAAAGTGGCGGCCGGTTTTCGGATAAGATCATGCGCCAACTGATGACGTGCGATCGATGAACCTCACTCCGCGCGAAAAGGATAAGCTCCTGATTGCCATGGCCGCGATGGTGGCGCGGCGCCGGCTCGAGCGCGGCGTCAAGCTCAACCATCCGGAGGCCGTGGCGCTGATTTCCGATTTCATTCTCGAAGGCGCGCGCGACGGACGCACCGTGGCAGCGCTGATGGAGCAAGGCGCTCACGTGATCACGCGCGCCCAGGTCATGGACGGCATCGCCGAGATGATCCCCGAGATTCAGGTGGAGGCGACGTTTCCGGACGGCACCAAGCTCGTGACCGTGCACGAGCCGATCCGATGAGGCACTGATGATCCCCGGCGAATATTTCATCAAAGACGGCGAGATCGAGCTCAACACAGGCCGCAAGGGCTTGACGCTTACAGTCGCGAACAGCGGCGACCGGCCGATTCAGGTCGGCTCGCACCATCATTTCTTCGAGACCAATCCGGCGCTGAAATTCGACCGCAAGAAAGCCCACGGCATGCGGCTCGATATTGCCGCCGGCACTGCGGTGCGCTTCGAGCCCGGTCAGACCCGCGAGGTCAGGCTGGTGGCGCTCGCCGGCACGCGGACCGTTTACGGCTTCCGGCAGCAGATCATGGGCAAGCTGGACAAAGTGAGGTCGCGAGAATCATGACGGGCGAGCTTGCGCAAACCCGCCCGTCACGTTCTCAGCGCTGCTACCGCTGCTGGGACCAGGATCTCATCAGCGCTTCGTGCTACGCCGGTAGCGGCTTTTGCACTCGGCCGATCTGACCTTGGCGACCTCTCTCATCTGGCGAACCAAACGCGAGTGATCTGGTAGTGAGGATACTAAAGAGCCGGCGCGATGCAAGCAAAAGCGTGCAACGGCGTGCTGATGCACTGCAGTGGGGATAACATTGGGGATTGTTTTCGGTCGCCGGTTTGCTTCTCGCAGCGATGCGCAACAGTAGCGCAACAAACAACAGGGAAACATCATGGCCGCACATCTGAGCCGCTCGGTTTACGCCGACATGTTCGGCCCGACCACCGGCGATCGCGTCCGGCTTGCCGACACCGATCTGATCATCGAGGTCGAGAAGGATTTCTGCACCTACGGCGAAGAGGTGAAGTTCGGCGGCGGTAAGGTGATCCGCGACGGCATGGGCCAGAGCCAGATCACCAACAAACAGGGCGCCGTCGACACCGTCATCACCAACGCGCTTATTCTCGATCACTGGGGCATCGTCAAAGCCGATGTCGGCCTCAAGGACGGCCACATCCATGCCATCGGCAAGGCCGGCAATCCGGACATTCAGCCCGGCGTCACCATCATCATCGGGCCCGGCACCGAGGTGATCGCCGGCGAAGGCAAGATCCTCACCGCCGGCGGCTTCGACACCCACATTCATTTCATCTGCCCGCAGCAGGTCGACGAGGCGCTGATGTCCGGCGTCACCTCGATGCTCGGTGGCGGCACCGGACCGGCGCACGGCACCTTCGCCACCACCTGCACGCCCGGGCCGTTCCACATTGCGCGTATGATCCAGGCGGCGGACGATTTTCCGGTCAATCTCGGCTTTGCCGGCAAGGGCAACGCGTCGCGGCCCGCCGCGCTCGAAGAGATGATCAAGGCCGGCGCCTGCGCGCTGAAGCTGCATGAAGATTGGGGCACGACGCCAGCGGCGATCGACTGCTGCCTCTCGGTCGCCGACGATTACGACATCCAGGTGATGATCCACACCGACACGCTCAACGAATCCGGCTTCGTCGAGGACACCATTAAAGCCTTCAAGGGCCGCACCATCCATGCCTTCCACACCGAAGGCGCCGGCGGCGGCCACGCGCCCGACATCATCAAGGTGGCGGGGCTCAAGAACGTGCTTCCGTCCTCGACCAATCCGACCCGGCCCTATACGCGCAACACCATCGACGAGCACCTCGACATGCTGATGGTGTGCCACCATCTCGATCCGTCGATCGCCGAAGACCTCGCCTTCGCCGAAAGCCGCATCCGCAAGGAGACCATCGCCGCAGAGGATATTCTGCACGATATCGGCGCGCTCTCGATGATGTCGTCGGACTCGCAAGCCATGGGCCGGCTCGGCGAGGTCATCATCCGCACCTGGCAGACCGCGGACAAGATGAAGAAGCAGCGCGGCCGCTTCAAACAGGAGAAGGGCGACAACGACAATGTGCGGGTGAAGCGCTACGTCGCCAAATACACCATCAATCCTGCGATCGCCCACGGCGTGTCGAAACTGATCGGCTCGGTGGAGAAGGGCAAGCTCGCCGATCTGGTGATCTGGTCGCCGGCGTTCTTCGGCGTCAAGCCCGATTGCATCATCAAGGGCGGCACCATCGTCGCCGCGCAGATGGGCGATCCCAACGCTTCGATCCCGACGCCGCAGCCGGTCCACTACCGGCCGATGTTCGGCGCCTACGGCCGCGCGCGCACGGCGTCGTCTGTGGTGTTTGCCTCGAAGGCCGCGGTGAAAGCCGGACTCGGCAAGAAACTCGGCATCCAGAAAGAACTTTTCGCGGTGCAGAACACCCGCGGAAAAATCTCCAAGAAGAGCATGATCCACAACGACGCCACACCCGACATCGAGGTCGATCCGGAGACCTACGAGGTCCGCGCCGACGGCGAACTCCTCACCTGCGCGCCGGCGGAGACGCTGCCGATGGCGCAGCGGTATTTTCTGTTTTGAATCCCCCTCCCCCTTGTGGGGAGGGGTTAGGGGTGGGGGTCGGCAGGTCTTTGCGCCAGCGCAGAAAAGCGCCTCAGTGCAGGCGTCCGCGTTTACGAGTTCCCCCTACCCTCCCCCCCACAAGGCGGGAGGGACGATTGCCTCGAAGGGCGACGGCCCAAGTGCACCGGCCGCGTCACGCCGCGTCGTGGACCGACACCGAAACGGCCTGACCGAGCGCCGCGAACGCCGCCTCAAGCTGCTCCAGCCGCGACGCATGGTCCAATCGGAACAGCCGGTCCACCGACTCGCGTTTCCAGCCAAGCCGGCGCGCCAGTTCGGCGCGCGTCATGCCGGCTTCGCGCAGCTGCCGGTAAAGCTCGACCTTCAGCACCGTCAGAGCCGGCAGACGCACCAGACGGGGTCCGCGCTGGTGTCCCTGGGGGATATCCTCGCCGCCGGCAATTCGCGACGCAATCGCCTCTTCAATCGCGCCGACCGCGTGGCGCATCGCACCGGCCTCGTCGTCGCCGAACGTCGTCATTTCCGGAAGCGCCGGACAGGTGACCAGCAGCGTGCCGTTGTCGTCCGGTTCCGTCTTGATTCGATAGCCGAGCATTATTTCAGTCCCAAATCTTTGAGGATTTTATTCACCAAGCCGGTACCCAGCTCCTTGCGGCTGCCATGCATCGGCAGCTGCGATTTCCGGTCGCCGCGCCGGACCGTCAGGTGCCCGCTGCCGCCCTTATGAGCCTCGAAAGTGCAGCCCTTTGCCGCCAGCAGGCGCTTGAGTTCCTGCGCGTTCATAGAAGTATGGTACTCCACAGAGCTGTTAAAGTCCACATAAGTGTGGAGTTTAACTTCATCACCCAAACCGCCACGACGCCACCGTCGCCAGCTCGGTGCGGCGGATGAACCACTCGACATGGGTTGCCGGCGGGAGGCGGTGCGGGCCTCCGGCGATCACGACCTTCTCCGCCCGCAGGCGCTCCGCCCCCGGCACGGACCGCAAGTTGCGCAGCAGGCAGCCGGTCGGCTCGCCGAGGCAGCGCCGATGCCGCTTGCAGGTCGGCAGCGAGCAGTGGCGCCAGAACAAAAGCGTCTCGCAATACAGCCGGTGTGTCGCGGTGTGCGCGGCGTCGATCAGCGCCTTGCCTTCCTCGAACGTGCGCCGCTTCAGAAACTCCGGCTGGTCCGGCGGCTTGATACGCGATACGGGCATGACAAAACCTCCGTTTCTTGTCCCGCCCCGCGAAGCGGGGAGGGGGGACCGCGTGTAACGCGGTGGGAGGGGCGCGGGCCTCAACGCAACACGGGATTCTTAGTCTCGCGCGGCATCCGAGCTTGTTCTTCAACGACAACGAAGCGGCGAATCAGAGGCCCCTTCCACCACGCTTCGCGTGGTCCCCCTCCCCCGCTTTGCGGGGGAGGAAAGCGATCCCGTTCTCGCGGCGCGTTTTTTGTTCGCGCCCGAGCTATGCTGACAACCACAACGCGCAAGCAACCAAAGACCGGTTCGATCGTCGTCCGATGAAGGCCGCTGGTGGCCGGGGCTTTCATCCGATCGCTTCCGGCACGCATGATCCCGAAAAGTGGCATGCGGTTTTCGGATAAGGATCATGCGCACGAAAAAGGAAGCGGAACGCCGACAAACGTGTTTCCTATCCTCCGCATCTTGCGATGCGGCGCGCGCTGAAGCGCAGCGCGCTCGCCTGTCGGCGTTCCACCACGGCACTTGCTGCAGCGAACGAACGCCGCAGCTCAGCTCCAGATACGCGCTTCCTGTTGGGGTGGACGGCCCCCGACGGCATCGCTGTGCCAGAATGAGGTCGTTGCAGATCTCAAACGAAGGAGCCGTCCATGGACAAGATTATCCGCATTGGCGTCGACACGTCCAAGACTGTTTTTGTGCTGCACGGGGTGAACGCGTCCGAGCAGCCGGTGCTTCGAAAGAAGCTGCGACGCCGGCAGGTGCTGGATTTCTTCAGCGCACTGGAGCGGACCAGGATCGGGTTGGAGGCGTGCGGGGCCGCACATTATTGGGCGCGCGAATTGATGGCGCTGGGACACCAAGTCGTGCTGCTGCCGCCGCAATATGTGAAGCCCTATGTGCAACGCGGTAAGAACGACGCCGCCGATGCCAGCGCCATCTGCGAAGCCATGAGCCGGCCGCGCATCCGGTTAGTGCCGGTGAAGACGGCCGAGCAGCAAGCGGCACTTATGCTCGTTGGCGTGCGCGATCAACTGATTGCCCGCCGCACGCAGTTGAGCAACATGATCCGCGGCTATGCCGCCGAGTTCGGGATCACAGCGGCCCGCGGGCTCGACAAGATCGAGCCGCTGCTGGCGCGGATCGCTACCGACCCCGGCGTGCCGGAACTCGCCAAGGAGCTGTTTACCACGCTCGCCGAGGAGTATGCCGAACTCAAGCCCAAGCTTCGAAGGACCGAAGCGCAACTGCTGGCCTGGCACCGGCAGAATGAACTGAGCCGGCGGTTGGCGCAGGTTCCAGCGATCGGCCTGATCGGCGCATCGCTGCTGGTCATGAAGGTCCCCGATCCTCGCGCTTTCCGGACTGGCCGGGATTTTGCGGCTTGGCTCGGGTTGACTCCGAAGGATCACTCCACCGCCGGCAAGCAGCGCCTCGGGGTCATCACGCGAGCCGGCGATGAGGCATTGCGCGGCGTTTTGGTGGTCGGCGCCACCGCGGTGATCCAGCACGCCAGGAAGGCGCGTGGGAACCCGTCGCCCTGGCTGACAGCGCTCGTCAAGCGCAAGCCGCCGAAGCTTGCCGCCGTGGCGCTCGCCAACAAGACGGCGCGCATTGCCTGGAAGCTGATGGTCAGCGGCGAGCCCTACGATCGCATCCGTGGGGCAGCTGTGCACACCGCGAGCATCGCCGCATAACCTCTTCACCGGCAGGCCCATTGGCGTCCTGCTGTCGAAGCCGGAGCTTGCTCGAGACGGAGCAGATGGCGTGATCGATCGATCCCAAGACGCGAGACACTCCGAGAGTCCCAGTGGCCTATTCGCAAAAAGGTCGCCTTCCTGTTTGGAACTCGCGTCGCGGAACCCATCTTGGCAGCGGTCATGTGCGACCGCGACAACAGACCGGACATATGATCGCAATCGCTTCGACCCGTACTCTGCGCCGAACCTTGCAAGCAGGGGGCCGTCCACATATGGGACTTGGTCGGGCGCACGGCCCCGATGGTTCGAAAGACCGTGCGCTGTGCAACGCCTGATCAAAATCCACCTGCGTCACCAGCGGGCGTTACCCGCTCCTTCCTGTCCCAGTCCAGCGGGTTGCCCCGCAGACCGGTCATCATGCCGGCCGGGCGTAATTCCCCGAAGCCGCCCGGGACTAGATGGTTCGGCGCATCGAAATAGATTTGATAAATAATACAATGATTTAAGTCATAATCCTATTGTGAGATAACATCCAGGAATACTATAGGTAGCACCCCCGCGACTCGGAGGAGATCACGGCGGCGACGATGAGATATGTGCATGAGCTTGGGCGGTTTGGCCCGCATGCGCGCCGGAATAAAGGCTAGCGAAAATTGGGCGGCTCTGGTCGCTCCCGCTGTGGCCGGCACAACTCTCGCTTTCCGGCCTTGACACCCAACCGCCGCTAATTGGCGCCAGGCTTAGTCGGGCGGCATGGCAATTCGCGGGCTGATCTTATGCTCGCAGTTTGAAGGAGCAATGTGTGCCGAAACGCTCAACTAAAGTGCCGAAATCTTCGCCTGTGCCTTCTTGTACCGTTCCGTTGCTGTCATTTCGCTATGGAGCGCCTTGCTATGGCTCGCGAGTGTCGAGAAGCGTGGTGTGAAATCATCAACGAATTTGATGACATTTCGCCCCCGATTTACGCCGTAGAAGGTATCCATTAAAGCCAGCGCTACATTGCCCGTCATCCAAAGATCGGCCTTTAGGAAGTACTCGTCTTCAATGTCGAAGAACGGCGCATCAAAACTGCGAGACGCCTCATTGAATTGAAAATTGTTGGAAGCATAGATCAGATTCTGCGTGCGCCGTGGATTGATTGATGCCGTCTTTCAGACTCTTGATTGTCGCTGAAGCGGCCGGGTAATGCTCGGCGAGCCATTCATAGCGTTTTTTGGCGAGCTTCTGTGAGGGATCGAGGATGCCCTGTTCATCCGTATCGACAAAATGCTCGTGGCCGGGATTTGCAATGGCAAAAGCCGCGCAAGCGCCCGCCTCAAGCACTTGCCGAAGATTCATACCCGCTTGAATTTTATGAAGACGAACGGTCGAAAACAGAGCAAGCGTGTGATGCTTTTTGACTTGCGATAAAAACATCCCAAAAACCGCTCTATCAGCGTCGATGGACTTGATGAAGTTCGAAAGGAATAGGGAAAGTTCAAGTGCATGAGGATAGTATACGGGATAGCGCTCATGAGCGGTAGCCAGGAGCATGGCTTCGCTTTCAGCTATCTCAGCAATTGTGCGTTGTTTGATGATCAAGTTGGGTCTCGTTTAAGGAGCCTATGCATGAGAGGATGCTAGCGATCTTTGTTAGGTCGGCCAATCTGATCGATCGTGCGAAAACGATAAGCGGCGCGAAATCGTAATTGGTTGCCGCCTTGAGCGGCGCGAATAGCCGTCTCTTGCTTTGTCGGCGGCCCCTTAGGTCGGCGCCGCCCCATGTGAACGGGGAGCCGTCGCGCCTCACGATCAGCATATCGGCCGCAAGTCGCGACCAACGGCTGTTGCCGTTGGGGAAGGGAGACGCGCTTGGCGGAGCTGATGCAGACCATCGCGGTATCTAAAAGCGATGCTTGCCGATTGCGTCAAGAAACACGCTGTCGCCGTCCGGCAGCTTATCGATCACGTGAAAGTTCATCGGCTGCGGCGCGTCAACGACCAGCAGCCCCCGGACCTCGGGGACGGCATCAAGCTTGAGACGCGCGCAAAGCCGGTCGCGGCGCTGGCGCATATACTCGACGCGGCGAATATGCCGCAGCATTCGGTCCGGTTTTTCCCGGCCTTTGCTATCGCGGATCATGAGCCCGCGATATTCGGAAAGGCGGGCGGCGACTTCTGCCTCGGTGCGGCACAGTCTCAAGTTCCGCGCCTCGATCACCCAGACACGACGACGGTCCGGACTAAGCGCCCGCACGTCAATGTTTCGCAGCTCATCAGGGACTTTCTCATTCAAAGCCCAGGACAACTTGCAACGGGGCCACGCTTCCAGCCCCAGGCCTTTGATCGTAGCTGTCACTGTTCCCTCGAATGCATCCCCGGCGGCCTTGCCGGCGGCGCCGGCGTATCTTGTGGCTTCGGCCGAAACCCAAAACTGATTATTTAGGCTTCCGTCCATCAGACCGCCGAGAGCGTACATGGTGGAGTCGCTGACGAACAACGGCGCGACCAGCACGAGCGGATCTTCGACGTCGTCGATAGCAACAAGGGGGCGGTTGATGATCGAATAGGGCCGGTCAAACCGGCTGAGGTCGATATCCGCCTCCGTCAGGCCGGACGACCTATCGCGCCATGACGGCCGCCGCGACAGCGTGAGTCGGCGAAGGAGATTGATGGGATCGTCGGACGGATAGCTTTCGTTTTCACCAAGCAAGCGCGACAGCTCCGAACGCTTCAGGGCAAATGCATCTTCGCCTCGCCCTTCGGCGATCTGGATCAGGGCGTATTGCAAATCGATAAATGCCTCCGCGGAGACTCCGTATTCGGCCTGGACTGCCGCACGCAATTCCTCGCTCCAGGGCAGCTTGTCGGCCGTTTCCTTCGAACCGCCCGCCGTGCGGTCCCACCCATAAACCTTCGCGGCCTCATCCAGCGCCTGTTTATTCGTCCACTCAAACGCTGGTCTCAGGGCTATTTCGTGCAGCGACCTGTCGCTCAGTAAGTCGCCGGCGGGACTAATCCGCAACGTCGGCGTCATGATCCCAGCCCGCACCGCTGCGAAAAGCTGGCTATTGCCAAAAAGCAAAATCGCCTTGGCAAACATCTCCTCGATATCGACGCGCCCGGGGTCGAGACCGCCGGCAGCGGGAGCTTCGCAGGCTGCGATTTCGCATATGGACTTGGCCGCGCGCTGCACGGCGTTAATCGCGCTTTGCTGTTTGAGCGCATCCGTATCGGCCGCCGTGCCGTGAATGGCCCGGAGCGCGCGGATCGTCCCTCGCCAATGCTGCTGTTCCACGCGCGCCGCCTGGTAATTGCCGGCAGCCAGCGTCATCAGCTTGCCGCGATCCATTGTTCGCACTTGAGCAATGAGGTTATCGAGAATGTTATCCCGATACCGGGTAAGAAAATCCACGCATTCTGCTTCGCCGTTGATTTCCAGTCCGTCCGTCCGGGCGCGGAACCCCCACACGGACCCGCATCGCACCAAGGCCGACGCGGACATGGGAATTTTTCGGAATCGACCGACCAACCCGCTGCGGCCGAGCCGATCCAAAGGCGTGAATACTTCGCGCATGGAGCCACCGCCAGTCGCGCGATCTGATAGATTTGGTAATAACTTGGCGCAGCTCGGAACGGGTATCGCCGCGGCTTGAGACTTCGGCAATCTGTTCGAGTGTCGCCGCGATCAACTCGATTTCAGCGTCGTTTTCGGGTTTAGCAAGGTGCGGCAGCCAGCTCGGCAAGACCTCCACCACCCGCTGGCCGTCCACAGCGTCACGCGAGCCGACCAGCGATCTCGCCAGATCGGCGGGCGGCAGTTTAGACAGGTCGCTTTGTTCAAATTCGCGACCTGCCGGGATGCGGATCGCAATTTTTGCCGGGCTCGGCGGAAAACGTCGCGGAAACGCGGCGATGATGTCGGCGCCGACGGCCGCCAACCATTGCAAGACGGCTTGCCAGAAGCGAAATTGCCAGTGTCCGCCTCCATCGGGCCTCACTACGCATTCAATCCACCAGGTCCGATCGTCGATATGCACCGCCCCAACAAGGCGCCGTTCTGCCGCGTCCGCGAGACTTGCATAAATCGGCTTGAGATCGTCGATATCGTCCCAATCAAGGCGCTGCACGACTCTGAAGCCGCCGCCGGGCGTCGGCAACGCCCGAAAGTCCCTCTTTTTGGCGGCCTCTATTCTTGGCGCCAACAGTTCGTTTGTCGGGATAGCTAGATTGCAAGGGGGCGTAATTTCCGACAGATGCTCCGGTACGAGATTGCCGTCGGTAGTGCGCCAGAAGCCGAATAAATTCAAAACGCCGTTGAGGTTTTCAAACGAAAATCCATCGGCCCCCAATCTCCCAACTTGTTCCAGCAGCCTCACAATATTGCGAAATTTGCCGTCCTCGCAGGCGCCAAGGACCGCGGCAGCGGCAAAGCTCAAAGGAAGGTAATGCCAGCCTTGCGGCGCTTCGGCCTCGCGGATAGGCGGGGCGATACTATGGGGCGTTCCCCAGCCGCTCAGCAATAACACGGTGGTGCCGCTGCGGTAATCGCTCCGCGTCTTAAGAATCGCCAAAATTTCGCGACATCGTCAGCAATCGTCTTACTGGCTTTTTCGCCAAGCGCCCTTATCGAGCCGAAAGCTTTTTGCGGAAACTCATCAAACGTGGTCGGTACTTGGATGACATGCAGGTAGCGGCCTTGCTCGAATTGGCACAAGCTCGCTCGCATGAAATACTGATTTGGTGCCGAGAGTTGAAGCCGAGGCACCGGCCAAAAGCCCGACACTTCGGAATATTCTTGCTGCCGAACTAGCATGGCGTACAGCAGCGCATTTTCCATTCCACCGTTTTGTGCGGCACCTACAATGACCGACCGGACGGCGAGCGACATATTGACGGGGCTCGTCACCACGATCCCGTTTGGATCGGCGAGGAGCGGATAAAATTCCAGAGGCGTTTCTCCCGCTATGCGGTCGCTGACGTAGGGATAATGCTCCGGCATCAAAAAGAATCGGGTGAGCGCGTCTTTATCGATCCCCATCTGCTGCAATTCGCCGTTGGTGAACCGCACCCTTCGGACCAGCTCCTTAAGCGCTGCTGTGCCTGGCACGGTAAGGATGCCGGCGGGCTCACCTTCCGAAGCTGTCGCGTGATCAATGTTCGCCCGCGCGGCGATTGCATCGCTCAACCTCAGCAGCGAATAGACTGATATCAGCGTATCCCGCTTGAGAGGACTGTCGGGCAGTAACTCGAATGCCTCAAGCAGCGTTTGAGTATACGGCGCGGCCGCTTCCCATTGACCTGGGATGATTCGGTAATTACCGCGCTCAGTCGCAATTAAGTCGCAGAAGATATCTTCGGTCGGGCTTCCAACCTCAAAACGCGGGCGCGATCGAGCCCTGCATTGAGTGCCCGGCTCAATTCATCGGACGTCGGTTTTCTTTGTCCGTCAGCCTTGGACAGAACAAGCCGCTGAAGCCAGTCGAGCCTTATTCCATTCGCGTGATACTCCGGCACCGTCGATAGGGCCGCGAGCACCGAAACCACGAAGCTCTTTTTCCACGTCCTAATTTGACGCAGATCGGCGTCCCTATCATCAAACGCCTCATCCGGAATGCTCGGTGGACGCAAGGCGGCGAGCAGCTGTTGGACGTCAATGTCTGCTTGTTCTTTCTTATCCATGCGAAAGGATGCCCGCACCCTGTTTGTTGTAAAGGCGTTAGATAAGCATGATTTTGCCCTATCCCCATATCTCCGATTTGGAGAGGCGATGCCGCTGCGCCACAGTGAGGGCCGAATGTCGCTGGCAACCCACATTTCTAATGACGCATTAATTCCGAATCTGCCAGCGAGAATGAATTGACTAAAACGCCCAAATCCGATCGTATTTACAAATCTCTCGTCACTTAAAAATGTTATAATAGCAGGACACGGACATAAAATCCCGAGTGCCTAGGATAATTTTGCATGTTTCATTTGAACAATTTCTGCATACCTGTTCGCGGCATTGAGGCTACTTGCCCGATTGTAATACTCCTCATTGACGCGCGGGTTTTTGTGACCGAGGAGAGCGACGGCGAGATGCGGGAAATCAGTGAATGACTCTGCCGCGGTCGTGGCGCCTGCGGTTCGGAACAGATGCGGTGACACGGGGATGCCAAGCGTTTCCTGCGTAATCTGTGTGATCAATTTTCCGACCGATTTTTGGGGCATTAGTTTTCGTGTTTCCGATGAGATCCATAACGCGTTGGTGGGCGGCAGGGATGGATCGAGCAGTATCGGTCTTGCTTCGTTCAGGTAGAGGTCGATATAGGGGTTCAACCATTCCGCGATCGGCCGCTCTTCCGGGCTTCCCATCTTGGTGCTGCGTCCGGGCAATATGATCCACCAACGGCCCTTCACCCGTCTGAAGGTTTTTCCAATCTCCAATGCGGCAAAATTCTTCAGGCGACTTGGGCAGAGCGCGAGCAGCGCGAGCATCAAGCCGTTGCGGATGCCCCGAGCACGTTTGAACCTGGTGCGTGTGTAGGTCTTTGTCTCCTCGATAAGTGTCAGGCCCGCTTCGACCAGCCGCTCGGCCATCACCAGCCGATCGACTTTTGACCTCGGCTCCGCGACCAAAGCCAGGTCTTTCTCGATCTCGATAAGCCAGCTGAAGTCGGTGCCCGACGAAAGTAGCTGCGCGGCGCGGCGCAGCTTGTAGATGCAATTCCAGGCGGTCATTGAGCTCACCTTTCGATCGGTGCGATCCTCCATGTACGCTTCAGCATTCCCCGGTGTGACCTGCGTCGCTGCCGCCGCGTCCATATTCAAGCTGCGCATTTCGCTGATTGTGAGCGGTGATTTCGCGCGATGGTGAGCGCTCATTTCGTTTGATCGTGAGCGGATATTTTGCACGATCATGAGCGGCCGCTTCGACCGACATGGTTATTGGTTCAGGCGTTTGGGGCGGCGTCAAGAGTTTGATTGCGGGCGTTCTGCTTTCGCATGCTTTCTCCGGTGAGTTGAAGGCGGTGAGCATTGTGAACGAGGCGGTCCAGGATCGCGTCGCCGAGGGTGGGATCACCGATGATATCGTGCCAATGTTCGACGGGGATCTGACTGGTGACGATGGTCGAGGCGCGACCATGGCGATCATCAAGGATCTCCAGAAGGTCGCGCCGTTCGGACGGATTGAGTACCGACAGGCCCCAATCATCAAGGATGAGGAGTTGAACGCGTCCGAGGTTTTTGAGCAGGCGGCCGTAGCGACCGTCGCCCCGAGCAAGGGCGAGCGCCTCGAAGAGGCGCGGGACGCGATTATATTGAACCGAACGATTATCACGGCAGGCTTTGTGTCCGAGGGCGCAGGCAATCCAACTCTTGCCGAGCCCGGTTGCCCCTGTGATGAGGAGGTTCTCATTGCGATCGATCCAGTCGCCGGCGACGAGTTTGGCGAAGACAGCGCGGTCGATGCCGCGTGGCGTGCGCCAATCGACGTCTTCCACACATGCGCTTTGGCGCAGCGCGGCGAACTTGAGGCGCGTCGTCAGACGTTTGGTGTCTCGTTCGGCGGCTTCGCGATCGACAAGAAGTCCGACGCGTTCCTCGAACGACAGGGCATCGAGATCCGGTGATCGTCGCTGCTCCTCCAAGGCTTTGGCCATTCCGATCAAGCCGAGCGTGATCAGCCGTTCATGGGTGGGATGCGTCAGCATTGAGTTCTCCATGGTTCAGTGGAAATAGCCCTGACCGCGGATGTTGCCGTGGCGCAGGGGTTGGTGGTCGAGCGTGTCGTCGAGGAAAGCGCGATCCAGACCGTTCTTGAGGATCGAACGGATCGAGGCGACGGAGCGGGCCTTGATGAGGATGCCGCGTCGGCAGGCGGCATCGACGCGCGCGTTGCCGTAGCTCCTGGCCAGCGACAGGATACCGAGGCAGGTGCGAAAGCCTTGCTCGGGATGAGGCCGGGCAGCGATGACAGCCTGGAAAAAGGCAGCGGTAGAGGGACCGATCCTCTCGCCGGCCGCGATCAGCCCTCCCGGCGTCCACTTGCCGTAGCGGCGATGGGCGCTCGGCATGTGATCGGCAATTGTCGTGTGGCCGCGCCGGTTGGGCGCACGGGCATGGCTCGTGATCCTCTGACCCTTGTGGAAAATCTCGACCGTCTTGTCAGCGATGCGCACATCGACGAGTTCACGGATGAGGCGATAAGGGGTGGAATACCAATGGCCGTCGATCTCGACGTGATAGTCGGGCGCAACGCGGCAACGCTTCCAGCGCGCAAAGACGTATGGCTGGTCCGGCAGTTCTCCCAGCTTGGGACTATCGATCTCGGCGAAAAGTTCGGCGCGGCTGGCGCCAAAACCGCGCATCTGGCGGGCGTTGAGTTCGACGACAAGCACGCCAATGGCGGCATTGAGCTCCGCCAAGGAAAAGAAGCGCTGATTGCGCAGACGCGCCAGTACCCAGCGCTGCGCGATCTGGACAGCGACCTCAACCTTCGCCTTGTCCTTCGGGCGTCTCGGCCTCGCCGCGAGGATCGCGGTGCCGTAATGGCTCGCCATCTCGGCGTAGGTTCGGTTGAGACCGGGATCGTAGCGATCGGGGTTGGTAACGGCGGCCTTGAGATTATCGCAGACCACGAACTTCGGCACGCCGCCCAGAAACCGGAACAGGTTGGTATGCATGCCGATCCAGTCCGGCAGGCTCTCGCTCGGGCAAGCCTCGGCGTAGGTGTAGTTCGAGGCCCCCATCGCCGCGACGAACAGCTTCATGGCGTGCGCTTCGCCGCTGACGGGATCGAAGATGTCGATGGTGTCGCCAGCGAAATCGACGAACACCTTCTCTCCACCCATGTGGGTCTGACGCATCGTCGGGCGTGCACGCTTCTTCCACGCCTCGAAGGTCGTGCAAAACCACGTATAGCCAAAGCCGTCGGGATTGGCGGCGCGATACTCTTCCCACAACAGCAAGCGTGTCACGCTGCGGCGGCGCAACTCCTTCTCCACATAGGTCCAATCGGGTATCGGTCGGCGGTCGCTGTGCGACGCTGCCGTCGGCGCCGGGAACAACAGCAGCTCCAGGCCATCGTCGTTCATCCCCTCGGGCAGCGGCCAGGTCAGCCCCGCAAACCGGGCTCGCCGCAGATAACCATGCACGACGCCATTGCTCACCCCGATCATGCGCGCGATAACGCGCTCGGTCAGGCCCTGGTGCCTTAAACATAGAACTTCTCTGATCCGGCGCATCGACAATCTCTGGGTCGGCATCGGGCTTCCTCATTGGTTGAATGAGAAACCCGTAGCCCGGTCGAGTTGTCGGCCGAAACGTCCAGCACCTCTCAAAAGGTGCTCACGATCGCCTGAAATCGTTGCTCACGATCCTCTGAAATCGTTGCTCACGATCCCGCGAAACGCGCATTCAAGCGGCCTGCAAGCTTCAGAAACCCCAAAAACTGCCCGTACCTCCTCGCAATATCGTCTTGGCTTACTGGAGCGAGGTGACTGGCCGAGCCTCCTTTCTTGAGCCGATGAGTTGGACGGCAAGCATCTTGCCACGCTTGGCGGTCAGCCTCGGGCCATTCGTCCACATAAAGCGTCCGTCTTTCATTTTTGCCATTGCTCCTCCTTTGGTCGCTCATTCGGCTGGCTCCAACTTACTTTCCAGCCGGTTCTTGATAACCTCCCCAAAAACTTCACCCGCCTGGATCGTGGCGAGCCCGACGTAGAAGTTCATCGTGGTCTGGATGCTGCGATGACCAAGCAGTTGGCGTACGATTTCATATTGGCCGGGATTCTCCTTAAGGAAGATGGCGGCAACCGCGTGCCTGAACTGATGCGCGGTTAGCGGCCGATCAATCGGCGGACGACGTAGAAACGCCGATGACCGCACCAAAAAATTGCGTTCGCATAGTTCGTCGTCCCCTACCGATATTCGATGGCACTGTGCGTAAAGCGACGCAGCGCCGTCCGGTATTGCGCTAAATCAAATTGGCGGCGCTCCGCGACTTCACCGAGCATCAATTGCTTGGTGGCAGCGCGGGCTGGCGGCCTTGATGTGGATCAACACATGTAGCGTCTTGCAGTGCAATAGAGAGGCGTTCAATCGGAGGAGCAAATGCCAAACATTCTCAGCGAGCGCGATCTCGTCGCCGAATTGCAGAAGCAGACCGCAGGCTTTGGTCTTACGGTACGCGAAGACGGGCAGCATGGATTGAGCGGCCAAGCTGAAAAGATTCGAGCGAAATGGTGGCTGGGCGGGCGCAAAGTCGACTACCGCATGTCATGTCGGCTGACTGTGAAATGCGTTGGACTTTTGGCAACCCAGTTCGGGCGCAGGCTGAATGTCAGTTCAGGGTCATTTAGCGCCGTCGTGAGCCCGATCACGCGATGCCCGCTTTCCTCCTGATCGCTATCGAATTGCTGGGTTACGGCAAGTGACGTGACGGGCCACACTCGGAAGTGAAGAGTGCCGCCGACTGAGGCGGCAAAAGGGAAAACGGCCAACATCGTAGCCGGTGTTTTCTCGGTTGGGTAATGGCCGCCCGCCACTAACACCCCCGTGTTAGTTGGGCCGAGCTGAAGTCTCTCCGATGCTACATTGAACTGTCTTGATTAGAATCGATGTACAGACAAAGAGCTGCGAACGGGGCGTTGACGTAGACCGCACGGTAACATCACGGTCGAATAGTTGAGGCGAATGTCCCAACTAACGGCCCGTCATCCTTAAAAATCAAACGCTCGAAAATCCAGTAGTACTTTGATCCACGTCAATCGTGACACCGCCGGCGCACTGTAGTTATCCCTCCAAGAGCAGTGGCACGCTCTTGTTATGGAGGGTGTGATGATGCATCCCAGCTTGAAGTCCGTTTTTGATGCGATTGCCAATTGGGTCGAAAAGTATCGTTATGCCGTTGGATTGTCCGACGAACTAGCGCATTGCGGGGCAGACGAGGTCGCACGCGTAGCTCATGATCTTGGCATGAGTTCCGACGAGTTAGGTACTCTTGTACGAAAGGGGCCACACGCTGCCGATCAGCTGCCAAAACTTCTGCGTGCACTCGGCGTTGATCCACACGAGCTGGCGTCGATCGACCCTGCGACGATGCGGAGCTTGGAGCGCGTTTGTATTACTTGTGGGCACAAAGGCCAGTGCGAGCATGACTTGGCAGCAGGCACCGCCGCGCAGGGCAACTACAATGACTATTGCCCAAATGCAAAGTCCCTCGCCGCGTTATTTGAATCAAAGTTCGAGATGTAAGCGTTCACGATACAAATCGCGATGAATCTATTGCCCGATCGATGTGCACCCGACGCATTGCGCGAATGGGTTGAGCCATGAGCATCTTTTGCCACTGCATTATGTGGAGATCTTTCGACATGGTTGAACCAAGCACGCGACGTTATATCTTTTGCGGTTTGATTGTCACCGCGGTCCTGGCGGTCAGACCGGCATTCGGCGCTGATCCGGAGAGTGGTCAACGGCTGGCTCATCGATGGTGTGAGGCTTGCCATGTCGTTGTCGTCTCAGCTACTCAGCGCCGCTCGACGACCGACCAGGCGCCGCCATTCGCGAGTATTGCAAAAACGCCGGGCTTCGATGCCGCCAAGATTGCGCTGTTTCTGCTCGATCCGCATCCGAAGATGCCGGACATGGGACTATCTCGAAAGGAAGCGGAGGATCTTGCGGCATATATTGCAACACTCAAATAGTCCGGCCGCGCCGTCGTCATCGGAGCCCTCCTTCAATCCAGCAAATTCGGAGCGCATCGTACTGCTTAGGAGCTAGACATGACCTACATACCGCAGATTACATCTAATCCAACCTCGCGACGAACTATTCTCATTCACAGCGTCGCGTATGTGGCTGGCGCCGCTGCCGCACTTCAATCTGCCAAGTATGCAAACGCAGCCAAAATGTCTCAATCGGCGGCCGCCTATCAGGATTCACCCAAAGGCTCGCAACAGTGCAGTAACTGCGCCTTATTTCAGGCGCCAACTTCCTGCCGAGTCGTTGATGGCGATATCAGCCCCTCCGCGTGGTGTAAATTATGGGCCAAGAAGACAGGCCAATAGAGGTCTTCGTGTTCCACTGAGGATTACCAGCCAGATCGCCAGCGTCTTTTTGCTTCTGCCGCTCTTCGGCAAGCCAAGTAAGGCGGCCAAGACCTCGCCATCTCCGGCTGATTAAGGTCAAGGCCGCCCGGCTCTAATTCGGTTGCCCCCGTCTCAGAGCCAAACATCACTATAAGCGAATTTTCAAGGCTGCCAACTGAAGGCGTCCGGCCAATGAACGAAGCCCCGCCCACGGAGCACCCGGGGGACGGGGCTATACTGAGCTTTTCGGAGGCGTGCTGTCGCCGGGATCTCGATCAAAACGGGGCCACTGTGATTTTCAAATCCTGTCGCTCGGGTCGGAAACCAGCCAGCAAGCGTAGGGTAGGCTGAACCAGAGCGGCGAGCCCACGTCTTCGATCGCGATTCAGACCGAGGTCCATGGGCTTCGCTTCGTTCAATCCACCCTACGGACCGGGTGTTTCCAAGGCAGCAGATATCCATCTCATCGCTTGGCAGGCAAGTCGCGTCGATAATTGGCTGAGATGAGTGGTCGTCAGTCGACCTCGCGAAGTCGCCTTTGGGTCGATGCTGTCGAAAAAGGCGCTGTTTTCTCGGAATAACCCGTCGCCCGATTTGATGAGGCCCGAGGCCTGCCGCCTACTAGGTTGCGAGCTGTAAACCTTCACTTACGCAAGCGCTGCCGATTGAAGCATGTTAGGAGGCTTGAGGGCTCGCAGCGCCAGCGTTTTGAGGTTCTGCACAATGGCGGCGAGATGGAATTCGTCGCGCGCGCCGGATAGACCTCGAAGTCGCATGCGTTCGAATCCATGGTGGATTTTAAGGTGAGCAAAACGCATCTCGACGCGCTTTCGCTCATCGCGTGACTTTAGGAAGTGCTTTGTCCCCATAAGACGACGTGCCACATCGCGAGCGTCTTCTTGCAGATCGCGGGGAACATGCCGCGCCGGCGTCTTGGGACAACACTTCATCTTAAGCGAACAAACATCACAATCGAATTTCGAGGCGCGATAGCGTAGTAAGGTGCCATCGTACACAGTCCCGGTGGTATGCATCACTTTGTTGTTCGGGCAGATGTAGACGCCGCGCCGTCTGTCCCACCGGAAATCACTGCGGGAGAAAGTGCCGTCATCGCGCTCGCTTGCGTCGCGCACCGGGATATGGGGCGCGATTCCGCAGCCAACCAGCCAACCGAGGAAACGGCCTGTCCCATAAGCCGTATCGGCGGCGAGCCGTTTCGGCTTCAAGTGAAAGCGCTGCTCAGTTCGAGCCAGCATCGCTTTTGTGGACTCTACCTCATCGTAGGTCCGTGCCGGCGTCGGCTCGACATCGACGATGACCGCGTTCTCAAGATCGATGAGGTAATTGAGGCCGTATCCAAACTGCACCCGCTTGTTGGCCTTGGCGGTCCACGCCGAGCAGGGATCGCTTGGCGAGATCACCTTCGGTGGCTTGCGGTCAGGGTTGGGCTGCACGTCAGCTTCGAGCCTTGCAAGATATTCCTTCACCGCACGCGTCTGCCGCTCGGGCTCGGCCCAATTAATCTCGTCAGGCGCCTGGCCGTGATAACGGCTAGCATTGGCTTCCATCACGCTGGCATCGACGGCAAAGCCCTCGCCCCCGACCAGTCCGGCCGTCATGCAGGCTGCAACGACGCGTTCGAAGATGTGGCGCAAGACATCGCTATCGCGAAACCGGTGAAGCCGGTTCTCCGAGAAGGTCGAATGGTGCGGAACCGTGTCATCGAGGTCGAGCCGGCAGAACCAGCGATATGCCAGATGCAACTCGACTTCCTGCGTCAGCCGCCGCTCGGAGCGAAGACCAAAGCAGTAGCCAATAATCAACATCCGGATCAGCAGCTCGGGATCAATCGATGGCCGGCCGATCTCACTGTAGGAAGGCCTCAGTCGCCCGTGGATATCCGCAAGGGCAGTCGTGACAAAACCATCGATACGTCTGAGCAGGTGATCCTTCGGCACCCGATCGTCGAGCCGGAACTGATAGAACAGGCTTGCTTGATTGCCCCACCGCCGACCCATCATCGCAGCCTCCAAGGCTCAGATCATGGAATCACCGGAATCATTGTTCGCCAAAGTTCTCAAGCCTTTTTCGACAGCATCGGTCAATCGCGTCACGTTCGCGATGTCCGCGGTGTGTCCGTTCACACCCTGAGAGCGGACCTAGAGTTGTCATTGCGGCACTTCGCATTTGGGCCAATAACAGAAGTCAAATCGCCCAGTCGATTACCATGTTTGCGCCGCCGCCGGTCGTCATTGAGTTCCGGGCGTCGGTGCGTAGTGAGTGAAAACGTAATCGCGATTTTTCGCAGGCGCGTGGCAAGGGAAGCACGTTGCGTGCAACACCTCATCGCCGGGTTTGCCCTTCGTGAAGTCGGCGAATCCCCAGCCGCCGGACGCGGCGTATTTTTTTGAGTCCTTTACCATGAATTGAGCGTTCACGGCGAACCCGGCAAAGGAAGATTTGAGGCCGGCGCTGGGAAAACCGGCGGCCAAGGCTTGGTTGTCTGCATCCGACGATTCTTCATCCCAATGCAGTGCGGCAATGGGATAAGTTGTCGGAAAAATTCCTGCGCGGAGGTCTAAAGGATCGATCCTTAGCCGAGGTTTCAGAATACGCGGTAAGCGAAACTGACCTTCCCACAGTTCAAAGATTTATACGCGACCTCTTTATCCCGTTTTCTGCCGCCAATTTCCATAAGATCATTCCTATCTTTCCATGGCGCAGCATTTTCACCACGAACTTTAGACCTAGTTGTCGAGAGCGCTTATGAAGAGGTCAAGGATCGAGTTCAAACGCCGATCACAATATTAAAAAACTCGCAAAAATTCGATCAGGAGCTGCGTGAGGTTCCCAACGCAGTCGAGTTTGTCAAACTCCATGGAAGCTGCGACCACTATTTGGACTTAGAAATTCCCTTTGTTTTAGCCACCGAACAGTACGTTAAATTTTCGCAAAATCGCTCCCGCCTGTTCGCCCGTTTGACCGATTTGGCGTCCGAGTACAACATCATCTTTTGTGGCTATTCAGTTCTTGATCCTCACATCCAATCCATATTGCATGCCATGTTCGACCTCGGATCGGTCCGCCCTCCCTATTTCATTGTGAAGCCCGAGTTTGATGAGGTCGAAGATCGTTATTGGTCGGCTACACGCGTTACCCCAATCAAAGAGCCGTTCGCTGGCTTTCTGATTTCGCTGAAGGAGCAACTCGATCCAACGCTTGCTACAGCAACAACCCGTGCAATGGGATCTGGAGATCCGATACGACGCTTTTACATCCGAACAAATGTAAGCGAGACACCCGACCTAGCAAGCTTCTTGTCACGGGACTTCACTCTAGTCCACTCGGGCATGAGCATATCAAACCAAACAGCAGTGGACTTCTATAAGGGATACGATACCGGCTTCTTTCCTATCGTTCACAATATGGACGTTCGTCGCGATGTCACCGACACAATTTTGGCGTCAATCTTTCTTCGTACCGATGAATAAAATAAAGGAGCCGATCTTCATGTGATTAAATCACCTGCTGGGAATGGAAAAACGATTTTATTGAAGAGGTTGGCATGGGAAGCAGCCACCGAGTTTGATTCCCTTGTCTTGTTCCACGCCGCAACCGGGTCACTCCGAGCGACCGCGCTTGAAGAATTGTTTTCCTATGTGGGGCGACGCATCTTCTTGATGGTGGATCGAGCTGCCTACCATGTAGACGAACTCTCGGCGCTCTATGACAACTTTGCGGCTAAAAATCTGCCGATCACGATTATTACTGCTTAACGGGACAATGAATGGAACGTTCGATGTGAGAAACTCGATCAGCGAGTCGATAGCACCTTTGAACTTCGACGTTTTTCGCACAATTCCGCAGCGCGTGAGATCAGTATCGAGCGCGTAGAAGGCGCAGAGAGCGAGGCTTGCCCAGACCGCGGCACTGAAATAAAGCGACATCCAGGCAATCTCGTCCTTCCATTCGGCAAGGCTGTGGGTCACGACCCAACGCGTGCTGGCGTCGCGCAGGCCGTCGAGGGGCCGCAGGAACTTGCTGCCATTGGCCAGCTTGGCGCGCCATCGGCTGACATACATCGGAATGTCGACGGTGACCAGAAAAACGAGATAGAAGGCGATCCCGACGATCGCGATGGCCAGCGCCACGCGAACCGGACCTTGAAAATCCGGCAGCGACCGACAAAGGCCGATCCCGACCGCAGTAAAGGCGACGGCCCATATCGAGTTTTCGATCGCGGTCACTCGATAGTTGGTGGTCAGCACGCCGTACCATGAGAAGCATTGCGCGATGACAATCAGCGGCACCACGAGCCAGGCCGCGTTCAGCGTCGTGTCCGCTCCCGTCATGGCGCCAAGCCGCTGCAGGAAAATGGCCCACTGCGCGGCGAAGCAGATTTCGGCCAAGGTTGCCACCGACCGGCCGACGACAACGCTCGACAGCCAGGTGTCGAACAGACAGATGCGCTGAACGTCGGCGCGCGGCAGAAACGACCTGAAGGCGCAGCCGAAAACATAAGCGGCACAGAGGAGCAGCATGGGCTCGGTGCCGAAGGCGTTGCCGAGACGGTCAGCCGATCCGGCATCGAGCTGGTAATCATGGAGCCGGTAATACAGCACGAACCAGACCGCGATATTGGCGCCGCCGATGAGGGTCAATACGCCCCACCACCAGGCCAGGGGATTTGACCAGGCCAGGGAAGCAGACCGCGCCCGCCATTCCACGCTCATGGGTTTCCTGTGGTCTCCCGCGTGTCGCCGGACTGACACTTAACTGTAATGATTGTGTCGTAAATTTGCGCCGCCCGGAAGGGCGGGGCAAGCTGGTGGCGATGAGCCGATGCGGTGATTGAAATTGAATAAGCCGGGGACTTTCGAAATCGGCGGGGATCCGGCAGCGCATCCTGCCGTTCATCTGTGATCTGCGGCGCGCGTGGCGAAGCCGCCATCTATCGGATGGCGGCTTGGAATGCGATCGCATCGACCCGATGGTTCGCTAAGCCCGTTTCGGCAATCGCCTGATCTGCGCGCCGGTGGTTTTTTCCGCGACGCGAATGTCATAGGCGCTCTGCAGATTGAGCCAGAACTGCGCGCTGGTCCCGAACCAATGGCCCAGCCGCAGCGCCGTGTCGCCGGTGATCGACCGCTTGCCGTGCACAATCTGCGTGATGCGGTTCGCCGGCACGCGCAGCTGCCGTGCCAGTTCGCTCGGCGTGACCGCGATCTCGGCGAGTTCCTCGCCGAGAATTTCCCCAGGATGAATCGCCGGTCTGGTCATGATCTCCTCAATGATAATCGATGATTTCGACATTCGAAGGACCGCGCGCGCCGCGCGGCCAGATGAAGCAGATTTGCCATTGCGCGTTGACCCGTATGCTAAACTGGCCGGCGCGATCACCCTTCAGCGCTTCGAGACGGTTGCTTCGTAACGCGCGCAGTTCATCCAAAGTAGCGGCCGCGTCGAGGATTTCGAGACGGCGATAAGCTTGCCGGGCAAAGCCCTGAAATTCGCGAACCAATCGTCCGTCGGCAAATGCCCGGGTCCGCGCATCGCGGTAGCTTAGAATCATTACCGCAGGTAAGCGGATTGACGTGTTACGTCAAGCGTACCAGCGTCTGCGGCGCCGCTGTTGCCCGTCACTCCGGTGGCGCGTTGACCGTCTTCCCCGGCCATTTGCAGTACTCCCGCAATAGACACGCCCCGCCCCCGACCATAAACTTGGCCGGAAATCACGTAGATCGGGACGATGTTCATGGCCGAGGCGCGGGTCGAACGCCGGCTGGCTGCCATTCTGGCCGCTGACGTGGTCGGCTATTCGCGGCTGATGGGCGCCGACGAGGCGGGCACGCTGGCGGCGCTGAAGCGGCACCGCGAGACCGTGTTCGATCTGGCGGTCGCCGCCCACAACGGCCGCATTGTCAAGCTGATCGGCGACGGCGCCATCGTCGCGTTCGGCAGCGTGGTCGATGCCGTCAATTGCGCGCTTGCGGTGCAGCGCGCCGGCGCCGCGGCGGCGGAGCAACCAGCCTCCCAGCCGGCGATCGTGCTGCGCATCGGCATCAATCTCGGTGACGTCATCATCGAGAACGACGACCTCTACGGCGACGGCGTCAACATCGCCGCGCGGCTCGAGCCGCTTGCGGAGCCCGGCGGCATCTGCGTGTCCTCGATCGTCAACGAGAGCGTCGGCAACCGGATCGACGTCCGTTTCACCGATGGCGGCAACATCAGCGTCAAGAACATCGACCGCCCGATCCGGATCTGGACCTGGCATCCCGGCAAGACGGCCGCAGCCGGCGCGCGATCCGGCGCCGCCAAGCCGGAGCCCAAAGCCGCGACCGAGGCCGGCACCACGACCGCGACCTCGTCAATCGCGGTGCTGCCGTTCTCCAACATGTCGGGCGATCCCGAACAGGAGTACTTCTCCGACGGCATCAGCGAAGACATCATCACCGACCTGTCGAAGCTCGCCGGTCTGATGGTGATCTCGCGCAATTCGAGCTTCAGCTACAAGGGCCGCGCAGTCGACATCCGCGTCATCGGCCGCGAGCTCGGCGTGCGCTCGGTGCTCGAAGGCTCGGTCCGCCGCGCCGGCAACCGGGTGCGGATCACGGCGCAGCTGATCGACGCCGCGACCGGCGGCCACCTCTGGGCCGAGCGCTACGACCGCGACCTGACCGACCTGTTCGCGGTCCAGGACGAGGTCACCCACCAGATCGTCGACGCCCTCAAACTAACGCTTAGTCCGGCCGAGAAGGCCCGGCTGACCGGCGGCGGCACCGCCAATATCGAGGCTTACGACTGCTACCTGCGCGGCCGCGAGTTCATGCTCGGCAAGACCAAGAACCGCGAGACGTTCGAACAGGCGACCAGATTCTTCATGCGGGCCTGCGAACTCGATCCCGGCTATTCGCAAGCCTACGCGGGACTGGGCTGGGCGCACATTTTCGACTACCAGAACCGCTGGAGCGACGATCCCGACAATTCGCTGCGGCTGGCGCGGCACAACGCCGACCGGGCGATCGAAGCCGACCCCAACGAACCGCTGGCGCGATTCGTCTCGACGCTTGCGGCGATGTTCGAAAAGGACCTCGGCCGGGCGACGTCCGAGGCCGACACCGCGCTGGCGCTCAATCCGAATTTCGCCGTCGCGTATGCCAGCATCTGCGGCATCCACTGCTATTCGGGACGGCCGCTGCAGGCGATCGCAGCGGTGGAGCAGGCGATGCGGCTCGACCCCACCTACAGCCAGCAATATCTGCACCTGCTGGGCACCGCGAACCTCTTGGCCGGCCATTACGAAACGGCGGCGGCGGTGCTCAAGCAGCGTATTTTGCTGGTGCCGGGGACCGATTTCAGCCGCGCGCTGCTCGCGTCCGCGCTCGGTCATCTCGGCGAAGCCGACGAGGCCCGCCGCGTCTGGCGCGAGCTGAAAGGGATCAACCCGAAATACTCGTTCAGCGAACATTTCGGCCGCCTGCCCTACCAGAACCCGGCGGACGTCGAGCGGATAGCCGAGGGCCTGGCGAAAGCCGGATTGCCGGCGGACTGACGACGCTTCACGCGACGCGGCCGCCGCCCATCAAGCGCGCTTTTGATCGCTCGACAGGAGCGGACTTTCCCCAAGACACACCGGCAATACCCGCCGGCGGCACTCGACACGAAACCGCTTCAACAGCACCGGTTCACCGTCCAGGTTCACGTTCAAATCGTCATCCGACTCGAACTCGATCCAAGAGCATCGTGTCGTGACCAGTTCGGCGCGAACGCCCGCCGCACCCTCCCGCAGCAAATGGGAGAACGCGGCCAGGCGCGCCGCGTGGTCCAGTTCGGGCAGGATCATCAAATCAAGCAGACCGTCATCGATCAGCGCGTCCGGGCAAAGCGGCACGCCGCCCCCGGCCTGCCGGCCATTGCCGATCGCGACGGCCACGAAAGGTCCTTCCCACGAAAAGCCTTCCGCACGAAAGCGGCCGCGATTCGCCGAAAGTTCTTTGAAGCGGGAGACGCCGGTGAGCACGTAGGCCAATCCACCCAGTCGCCGCTTAAGCTCCGGGTCCGTTTCGACCGTGACACGGGAGCCAAAGCCACCAGAGACGAGGTTTACGAACGGCTTGCCGTTGAGCAGGCCGAGATCGATCGACGGTGGCGCGGCGCTGAGCGTAAGTTGTAAGGCAGCGGTCAGATCTTGCAGGGGTATGCCCGTTGAGTGCGCAAAATCGTTGGCGGTGCCGAGCGGAAGGACGCCAAGACAACACTCTGCGGGCAGCCCGGCCTTGTAGGCTGCAGCAAAAACCTCGTTGATGGTGCCGTCGCCGCCGCCTGCCACAATGCAGTTGATTTTGCGTCCGCCCGCCTCGGCAACCGCCTCGGCCGTCAAGCGCGCGGCATCCCCCGGCTCCCATGTGACTCGCACCTCGGCGGAGTGACCGTCCTTGCGGAGCCTGTCGACAGCCGCTCTCACGCCGGCGTTGCCGGCCGCCTTGCCGTGCAGAATAATCCGAATTCTTGCCACAGGTTTCGACCTTTCGCTCCGACTTCGGGATCGCGCGACATCAACGGCCCCACGGCCGCATCCTTCGAGGCGCGCCTTAACGCGCGCGCCTCAGGATGACGGCACGTTGATCGTCTTCCCCGGCCATTTGCACAAATCAGCGATGATGCACTTTTCGCACAGCGGGCGGCGGGCGAGGCAGGTGTAGCGGCCGTGCAGGATGAGCCAGTGGTGGGCATGCAGCCGGTAGCGCTCGGGCACCACTTCCATCAGCTTCATCTCGACCTCAAGCGGGGTCTTGCCGACAGCGAGCCCGGTGCGGTTGCCGACCCGGAAGATGTGGGTGTCGACCGCGATGGTCGGCTCACCAAACGCGATATTGAGCACCACGTTGGCGGTCTTCCTTCCGACGCCGGGCAGCGCTTCGAGCGCGTCGCGGTCATGCGGGACCTGGCCGCCGTGCTCGGTGATCAGCTGACGCGACAGCGCGATCACGTTCTTGGCTTTGGTGCGGTAGAGGCCGATGGTCTTGATCAGCGCGCGCACCCGGGCTTCGCCGAGCTTGACCATCTGCTCCGGCGTGTCGGCGAGCTTGAACAAAGCGGGCGTCGCCTTGTTGACGCCGGCATCGGTCGCCTGGGCGGAGAGAACCACCGCGACCAAAAGTGTAAACGGGTTGATGTGCTGCAACTCGCCGCGCGGTTCCGGATTGGCGGCGGCGAAGCGGCGGAACGCTTCCTCGACCTCGGCTTTGGTCCATTGCGGCAACGCGCCGTGGGCGGCCTTGGTGTCGGCCTTGGCTTGCGCCTTGCGGTGCTTGACGCGGGCGGCTTTGCCCTTCCGGGGGGAGTTCAGGCTTTGTTGAATGGTCTTGTGAGTGGTTTTGCGCGCCATATTTCCCCTATAGTGAGCGCCATGAGCCGCGACAACGAAACATTCGCCGAACCCGCGATCTTTTCGGCCATCATCACCCCGCACCGCTCGCTCGGCTCGACCGGCTTCCTGGTGCTGATGCTGTGCATCGGCGGCATCAGCTTCGCGTCGGGCATGGTGTTTCTCATCCTCGGCGCCTGGCCGGTGTTCGGCTTTCTCGGCCTCGACGTGGTGCTGATCTACTGGGCGTTCCGCGCCAATTTCCGCGCGGCGCGCGCTTATGAGGAGGTGCGGGTCACCGCCTCGGAGCTCACCGTGCGCAAGGTCAATCAGCGCGGTGGGGTGCGGGAGTGGACCCTCAACCCGGTCTGGGTGCAGCTCGACCGCATCGTGCACGAGGAATTCGGCATCGAGCGTTTGTTCCTGGTGTCCCGCGGCCGGCGGCTGTCGATCGCCGCTTGCCTCGGACCGGACGAGAAGGCGAGCTTCGCGCGCGCTCTCTCCACCGCGCTCGGCGAGGCCAGGCGCGGCCCGACCCGGACGGTGCTTGAATGACGTCCGTTGAAGCGTCATTCCGGCGCGCGGGCTCTTGCCCGCGAGCCCGGAATCCATAGACACAATTCGTGGTTATGGATTCCGGCTCTCGCCGCCAATGCGGCTCGGCCGGAATGACGAAGCAGGTCAGAAATCGGGTGGTTTGGGCCATCGCGTCAGCCTAGATCGGGAGCAGAATGATGGAGGCACCCATGCTGTCGCCCGATCGCATCCCCGATCTCACTCCGCTTGCCACCGCCGCGGCCGATTACGACGTGGTGCGCCGCGCCATCGGCCATATCCGCGACCACTGGCGCGAGCAGCCCGAGGTCGAGGCCATCGCCGAAGCCGCCGGCGTCACCCCGACCGAGCTGTACCATCTGTTCCGCCGCTGGGCGGGCTTGACGCCGAAGGCGTTTCTGCAGGCGCTCACGCTCGACGGCGCGCGGCAATTGCTGCGCTCATCGGCGAGCGTGCTCGACGCCACGTATGAGGTGGGGCTCTCCGGGCCCGGCCGGTTGCACGATCTGTTCGTGACCCACGAGGCGATGTCGCCGGGCGAGTGGAAGTCCGGCGCCGAGGGCCTGACGGTGCGGTTCGGATTCCATCCGTCGCCGTTCGGCAGCGCTCTGGTCATGGCGACCGAACGCGGCCTCGCCGGCCTTGCCTTCGCCGATGCCGGCGAGGAGGAAAAGACGCTCGTCGAGATGAAAAGCCGCTGGCCTAAGGCCACCTACATCGCCGACACCGCGCGCACCGCGCCGATCGCGCAGCGCATCTTCGATCCGACGCACTGGCAGGAGGAGCAGCCGCTCCGCATCGTGCTGATCGGCACCGACTGGGAAGTGCGGGTCTGGGAGGCGCTCCTGAAAATCCCGATGGGCCGCGTCGCCACCTATTCGGGAATTGCCGACAAAGTTTGCACGCCAGCCGCGGCCCGCGCCGTCGGCGCCGCGGTCGGCAAAAATCCGATCGCGTTCGTGGTGCCCTGCCACCGCGTCATCGGCAAGGCCGGCGCGCTCACCGGCTATCACTGGGGCCTGACGAGGAAGCGTGCCATGCTCGGCTGGGAGGCCGGACAAGTCGCCGCGGCGTAGAAATCCTGCATCGTCATTGCCGGGCTTGACCTGGCAATCCATGCGGCCGCGCAGCGCATGCGGCAAGTCGGCATGGACCCGCGGGTCAAGCCCGCGGGTGACGATTGAATGTGTCCTACGCCGCGAGGTCGCGCTTCTCCGCCACGGTCGAGTTGGCGTTGAGCCGGTAGATCAGCGGGACGCCGGTCGCGATCTCGCGCGCGACGATTTGTTCCGGCGACAGATGTTCGAGCACCATGACCAGGGCGCGCAGCGAGTTGCCGTGGGCGGAGATGAGCACGTTGTCGCCGCGCAGAACGCGCGGCAGGATCTCCTGGATGTAATAGGGCAGGACGCGTGCGGCGGTGTCCTTGAGGCTCTCGCCGCCGGGCGGTGCGACATCATAGGAGCGGCGCCAGATGTGCACCTGCTCGGCGCCCCATTTCTTTCGCGCAGCATCTTTGTTAAGGCCGGCGAGATCGCCGTAGTCGCGCTCGTTGAGCGCCTGGTCCTTGATAACGGCAATGCTCTGCTGCCCCATCTCCTCGAGCATCAGATCAAGCGAATGCTGAGCGCGAACGAGCGCCGAGGTGAAGGCGATATCGAAGTGCAGCCCTTGCGCCTTGAGCTTGCGCCCGGCCGCGCGCGCTTCGGCGATGCCGTTTTCGGTGAGACCGACGTCGCGCCAGCCGGTGAACAGATTTTTTTTGTTCCACTCGCTCTCGCCGTGGCGCACGAGCACGAGAAGCCGATCGCTCATTCGCTATTCCTGCACCAATTCCCGCCGGGGTGATCACCCCTGCGGATGGCTATATGCCAGCGCTTGAAAAGTTAAAAGCCGAACCAGGCCTTAAGGAAAGGCCATGAGACGCGCGAGACGGCGCTGAAAAGGCCGCTACGGGTTCCAGGCGCCGAATTTGAAATTGAGGCCAACCTTGACGGTGTGAGCCGCGGTCTTCTCGCCGAACGAAAACGGCACGCCACCGACAGTGCCGGCGAGATTGGCGGAGCCGAGATTGACGTAGAGATACTCGGTCTTGACGGATAGCCAGGGATTGAGGGCGTATTCGAGACCGCCGCCGGCAGTCCAGCCGCTTTGCTCGTTGCCGCTCGAAACCGAGGCTGTGGTGCCAAGAGCCGTAGCGGTGGCCGACGACGTGGTGTGGCCATAGGCCCAGCCGCCGGTTCCATAGAGCAGCGCGGTGGGCGTGACAAGGAAGCCGGCGCGGCCGCGCACCGTCCCGAACCAGTCGATTTTGGTGCCGGCACTGGCGGAGGCAAACGGCGTTGACGCACTCGCATCGCTCGAAATGTCGGCGCCGTCGAAATCGGTTTCCACGCCGACCACCACGAGCGGCATAACCTGCCAGTTGAAGCCGACCTGGCCACCGCCGAAGAAGCCGCTCGAGTTGAGCGATGTATTCCCGGCGACGCCGCCGATCGTGTCCGAATAGTTGACGGAATTGCCACCGAAACCGCCGTTGCCGCCCAAATAAAAGCCGGTCCAGCTGTAGGCAGGCGGCAAGGGCGGTGGAGCTTTGTACACCGGCGGCGCCAGGTCGGCCGCGTAAGCCGCCGAGACGCCAAGAGCCAGGGTGCAGATCGCGACACAAAGGATGCGTTTTGTCATCGCCATGACCATCTCCGCTGCGGGCAACACAGCTGGCGTCACATGATGTGCAACGCTGCGCTTAGACGACGCCGAATTGCCCGCGACGTGGCAACGATAACGATGAAGTAATTAAAATCAGTTTACGCGGGCCGCCGAGGGGACAATTTGCCGGTCGGAGCCGAGGTCCACCTGCTCCAGGACGATCATCGGCGCGCCCTAATTAGATATCCGTGAGCCCCAACACATCCGCCATCGAATAAAGGCCCGGCTTTTTGCCGCGCGCCCAAAGCGCGGCATGCAGCGCGCCGCGGGCGAAGATCATGCGGTCCTCGGCGCGATGGGTCAGTTCGATGCGCTCGGCCGGGCCGGCGAACATCACGGTGTGGTCGCCGACCACAGTGCCGCCGCGCAACACGGCGAAGCCGATATCGATCGCACGGCGCGCGCCGGTCATGCCGTCGCGGCCGCGCACCGAATGGGCGGCAAGATTGATGCCGCGCCCCGCGGCCGCCGCGCGTCCCAGCATGAGCGCGGTGCCGGACGGCGCGTCGATCTTCTTGTTGTGATGCATTTCCAGAATTTCAATGTCGTAATTCTCGTCGAGTGTCTGCGCGACCCGCTTCACCAGGGCGGCAAGCAAATTGACGCCGAGACTCATATTGCCGGATTTGACGATCGGCGCGCGGCTTGCCGCCTTCGCGATCACCGCTTCCTCCTCGGCCGAATGGCCGGTGGTGCCGATGACGTGAACGATACCGGCCGCGGCGGTCGATTCCGCCAGCGCCAGCGTCGCCGCGGGAATGGTGAATTCGATCAGCCCGTCAGCCGCCTGAAGGAGCGGCGCCACATCGCTCGTCACCTTGATGCCGTTCGCCCCAAGGCCCGCGATTTCCCCAGCGTCGCGGCCGACTACGGCGGAGCCCGCCGCCTCGACTGCGCCGGCAAGCGTGACGCCCTTGGTGGCGGCGATGGCATGGATCAGCGTGCGCCCCATGCGCCCGCCGGCGCCGGCAATGACCAAGCGCATGTCCGACATCACGTGTCTCCGCCTGCGGTGGGTATACCGGGGTGGGTGGGGCGCAGCAACTTTCACCTCCCCCGCGTTGCGGGGGAGGAAAACATCACGGCTGCGGGCCGTCGTAGCCCTCGACGATGAGGAGGTCGACCGCCGCGTGCGGCTGCCGGAGCTTGATGTTGGCCTGGTATTCCGGCGAGCGGTAGCAGGCGAGCGCCGTCGCATAATCGGGAAATTCGACCACGACCTGGCGCGAGCGGGTGTTGCCCTCGGGGCATTCGAACTGGCCGACGCGCACCACGAAGCGGGCGCCATATTTGCGGAAGATCGCCGGATTGGCCGCGGCATAGGGCTTGTAGCCCTCCTGGTCATGGACATCGACATGCGCGATCCAGTAGCCCTTGGCCATGTTCAGTTCTCCTTCGCCGCTTGCTGCGCAATCTCGGCCACGATCGCCTCCGCCGCGGCCCGCGGATCGGCCGCGGCGATGATCGGACGGCCCATGACCAGATAATCGGCGCCCGCTGCGATGGCGGCAGCCGGCGTCATGATGCGTTTCTGATCGCCGCTTTCGGCGCCAGCCGGGCGGATGCCCGGGGTCACCAGCACCAATTTCGTGCCGACGATTGAACGCAGGTGGGCGGCCTCTTCGGCCGAACTGACCAGGCCGTCGATGCCGAGATCGAGCGCCTGCGCGGCGCGCTTGGCCGCGAGCGCCGGCACGGTGACGTTATAGCCGGCGACGCTGAGATCGCTGTCGTCACAGGAGGTGAGCACGGTGACAGCGAGAATGCGCAAGCTCCCCTCGCGCGCCTCGACGGCGGCCTGCATGGTCTGCGGATAGGCGTGCACGGTGAGAAAGCTGGCGCCCAGCCGCGCCACGCTTTTCACGCCCTGCGCGACGGTGTTGCCGATATCGTGCAGCTTGAGATCGAGAAACACCCGCTTGCCGGCGCCGGCGAGCGTCTGCGCGTAGGCAAGCCCGCCGGCAAAGGCGAGCTGATAGCCGATCTTGTAGAACGAAACCGCGTCGCCGAGGCGCGCCACCATCGCCTGCGCTGCCTCGACCGACGATACGTCGAGCGCGACAATCAGGCGCTCGCGCGGCGCAATCGGCATTATCGGTTTCTCATTCCGCCCGCGGCATCAGGCTCACCATCTCAATAAGCCGGCGCACCAGCGCTTTCAACGTCGCCGCCACAGCTTCGTCCTTGAGATTGTCCATGTCGTCGAACGCCTGGGCGGCCCGCCCGACCGTGATCTGCTCCGGGAGCACCAGGGCGCCGCAGCCCAGTTCCAGAACTTGCCGCAGCGCCATCAAGCCCCGGATGCCGCCGGCCGAGCCGTTGGCGGCAGCGCCGAGGGCAAACACCCGGCCTTTGAAGCCCGCATAGTTCGCCTCGTTGCGGTCGCGGCCGCGCGACATCCAGTCGATGGTGTTCTTGATCAGCGGCGATACCGAGGCGCTGTATTCGGGGCTGGCGATGAACACGCCTTGATGCGCGGCCAGCATGTCTTTTAGTTCGAGCGCATGCTTGGGCATGCCGCTGTCGGTCATCAGATCGGCATCGAACAGCGGCAGCGGATAATCGGCGAACGAGATGCGGGTGACGTCGGCCTCGGCGCGCGCAAACTCCTTCGCGGCCAGCGCGGCGAGCCGCGCATTGTGCGAGCCGGCGCGCAGCGAGCCGGCCATCACCAGGATTTTCGGAGTGCGCATAAGCGGAGGGCGTCAGGCTTTACGATAGACCCATACGCGGGCCGGAGGCAGATTCAACCAGATGCGTTCGGACGCTTCAACCGAGAAGCCGGCGAGCCGCCGCGGCAGCGGCGACGCCACCGAGTAGGTAAATTGCACGAACGGCGCCCCCGGCAGCATAAGATCGAAGGCGTCGCGAATGAGCCGCAACCGCATCTTGATCGGCTTGGTGACCAGCGGCAGGCCGGAAACGACCGCCGCCGCCGGTTGCAGCAGCAGGGTTTCGAGCAGGCGGCGCAGGCTGTACGCATCGCCCTGCACCAAAGTGGCGTCGGGATAGCGCGCGCGCAGAATTCGGCAGAACGCCGGATTGAATTCCACCAGCACGAGGCGCGACGGCGACACCCCGGCCTTGACCAGCGCCTCCGTGACCGGCCCGGTTCCCGGTCCCAGTTCGACCACCGGCCCGTCGCTGTCGGGATCGACATACCGCGCCATGGTGCGCGCCAGAACTTTGCTCGATGGCGTCACCGCGCCGATGCTCAACGGCCGCTCGATCCACGACCGGAGGAAGCGCACCTCGTCGTCGAGCCGAATGCCGCGTTTTTGCTCGAACTGGCGGATCTGCTCCTCAATCTTCTTGCCGAAGTCGTCGCGCTTTTGCTCGAGCAGCCGGAATTGGCGCCCGATGTTGCGCTCGATAACGGTCTTCTTAAGCTCGAGGAGCCGCAGCTGCCGCTCGATCGTCTGCTCGAATTTGTGCAAGGCCGGGAGCTGCATGGCAATCACACGCGACGAAACTGCATCTTTTTAGAACATTCGATGCGTGAAAGCCAGCCGCCAGGGAAGCCCGCGGTCACGCGGAGTCGACGTGGCTGCCGCTGAGGCCGTCGAGAAACTCTTTGACCTTGCCAAAGAATCCCGACGATTCAGGTTGGGTCTCGGTCGATGACAGGCGGTCGAACTCGGCCAGCAGCTCGCGCTGCTTTTTGGTCAGCTTCTGCGGCGTTTCGACAACGATCTGGACATACATGTCGCCGCTCTGCCGCGTCCGCAGCACCGGCATGCCCCTCCCCGCGAGCCGAAAGCGCCGGCCGGACTGCGCGCCCTCGGGCACCTTGAGGCGCGTCTGGCCGCCGTCGATCGTCGGCACCTCGAACTCGCCGCCGAGCGAAGCCGTGATCATGGAGACCGGCACCCGGCAATGCAGGTCGGCGCCTTCGCGCTGAAAGAACGGGTGCGCTGCGATCGACAGGAACATGTAGAGATCGCCGGGCGGGCCGCCGCGCACGCCCGCTTCGCCTTCGCCGGCGAGCCGGATGCGGGTGCCGTCCTCGACGCCCGGCGGAATGTTCACCGACAGCGTCCGCTCGCGCATGACCCGGCCCGATCCCCCGCACGACGCGCACGGGCTCTCGATCACCTGGCCGCGGCCCTGACAACCCGGGCAGGTGCGCTCGAGCGTAAAGAAGCCCTGAGCGTGGCGGATTTTGCCCTGGCCGCCGCACATCGAACAGGTCTTCGGCTTGGTGCCGGGCTTGGCGCCGTTACCGGAGCAGGCCTCGCAGGTGACGGAGGTCGGGATGCGGACTTGCGCCGCCTTGCCCGCATACGCGTCCTGCAGCGAAATCTCCATATTGTAGCGCAAGTCGGCGCCGCGCTCGCGTCCGGAGCCGCGGCCGCGGCGGCCGCTCATGCCGAACAGATCGTCGAAAATGTCGGAGAAGGTGGTGGCGAAGTCAGCGCCGAACCCGTGTGCGCCCGCACCCATGCCGTTACCGTGCTCGAAGGCGGCATGGCCGAACCGGTCATAGGCCGCGCGCTTGTCGGGATCCTTGAGAACCTCGTAGGCCTCGTTGATCTCCTTGAAGCGATGCTCGGCGCCGTCGTCACCCGGATTGCGATCCGGATGGCACTGCATCGCATGCTTGCGAAAGGCGGCCTTGATGTCCGTTTCAGTCGCGGTGCGTTCGATCGACAGTGATTCGTAGTAGCAGCGCTTGGCCATCACTCCCCACCCGATGACGTCCAATCATTCCAGGTTTCAGTGTACCACGTCAAAAACATACACCCCCGTCTTGCGTCCGGGGGTGCAATTTTGACACGTCGCAGCGGCATTGAAGCGCCTCGCGAAATCAAGCCGATTTTTTGTTCTTCTTGTCGTCGTCGACTTCGGTGAACTCGGCGTCGACGACGTCGTCTTTCTTGCCTTCCGCTGCCCCGGGTTCGCCGCCCGGCTGCTCGGCAGACTGTTTGTACATTGCCTCGCCGAGCTTCATGGAAGCCTGCGCGAGCGTGTTGGCCTTGGCCGTGATCGCGTCGGCATCGTTGCCTTTCAGCGCTTCTTTCAGGTCGGCGATGGCGTTCTCGATCGCACGCCGTTCGGCCTCGCCAACCTTCGAGCCGTGCTCGGCCAGCGTCTTCTCGGTCGAGTGAACGAGAGCTTCGGCGTGGTTCTTGGCCTCGACTTCGGCCTTCCGCTTCTTGTCGTCCTCGGCGTGAGCTTCCGCGTCCTTCACCATCTTCTGGATGTCGGTCTCGCTCAAGCCGCCCGAAGCCTGGATGCGGATCTGCTGCTCCTTGCCGGTGCCCTTGTCCTTTGCCGAGACATTGACGATGCCGTTGGCGTCGATGTCGAAGGTGACCTCGATCTGCGGCACGCCGCGCGGCGCCGCCGGTAAGCCGACCAGATCGAACTGACCGAGCATCTTGTTGTCGGCCGCCATTTCGCGCTCGCCCTGGAACACGCGGATCGTCACCGCAGTCTGACCATCCTCGGCCGTGGAGAACACCTGGCTCTTCTTGGTCGGGATCGTGGTGTTGCGATCGATCAGCCGCGTGAACACGCCGCCCAGCGTCTCGATGCCGAGCGACAGCGGCGTCACGTCAAGCAGCAGCACGTCCTTGACGTCGCCCTGCAGCACGCCGGCCTGAATGGCCGCGCCGACAGCAACAACTTCGTCGGGGTTGACGCCCTTGTGCGGCTCCTTGCCGAACAATTGCTTCACCACTTCCTGGACCTTCGGCATGCGGGTCATGCCGCCGACCAGAACGACTTCGTTGATCTCGGCCGCACTGAGGCCGGCGTCCTTGAGCGCCTGCCGGCACGGATCCACCGTCTTCTGAATAAGGTCGTCGACCAGCGCTTCGAATTTGGCGCGGGTGAGTTTCATCGTCAGATGCTTCGGTCCCGACGCATCCGCCGTGATGAACGGCAGGTTGATTTCGGTCTGGGTCGTGGAGGAAAGCTCGATCTTGGCTTTCTCTGCGGCCTCTTTGAGCCGCTGCAATGCGAGCTTGTCGCGCCGCAGATCGATGCCCTGTTCTTTCTGAAACTCGTCGGCGAGATAATTGACGAGCCGCATATCGAAATCTTCGCCGCCAAGGAAGGTGTCGCCGTTCGTCGACTTCACCTCAAACACGCCGTCGCCGATTTCGAGAATGGAGATATCGAACGTGCCGCCGCCGAGATCGTAGACCGCGATAGTGCCGGTCTTGCTCTTGTCGAGCCCGTAGGCGAGCGCGGCCGCCGTCGGTTCGTTGATGATGCGCAGCACATCGAGACCGGCGATCTTGCCGGCGTCCTTGGTGGCCTGCCGCTGGGCGTCATTGAAATAGGCCGGAACGGTGATAACCGCCTGCTCGACCTTGCTGCCGAGATAGGCTTCGGCCGTCTCCTTCATCTTCTGCAGGATGAAAGCGGAAATCTGCGACGGCGAATAGCTCTTGCCCTCGATCTCGACCCAGGCGTCGCCATTCGAGGCGCGGGTGATCTTGTAGGGGACAAGCTTCTTGTCCTTCTCCACCATCGGGTCGTCGTAGCGACGCCCGATCAGGCGCTTGACTGCAAAAATGGTACGCTCCGGATTGGTGACCGCCTGGCGCTTGGCCGGCTGGCCGACCAAGCGCTCGCCCTCGTCCGTAAAAGCGACGATGGACGGTGTCGTGCGCATTCCCTCCGCGTTCTCGATAACCTTCGGCGTCTTGCCTTCCATCACGGCGACGCAGGAATTCGTGGTCCCGAGATCGATACCGATGACCTTGGCCATGGTTGTTAATCCTCTCTTTATCGGCAGGTCGGGCAGGCCCGAAAGGCGCCCTTGTCCGACCCCCTTAAACTCTCACCATCGCCTGGTGGCATTTCCGGGCGATTTCCCTTGGGTCATATAGGAGGGCGTGATCGAGCCGCAAGACAGATCGGCGCGGTGAGGGCATGGCAATTCCCGGATAATCCTCATCATGGAAAGCCGCGTAGACAGCCCCCGGTCGGACCTCGCCGGCCTGCGTCTTTACCCCGGATATCTCGACCGCGGTGGACAGGCCGAGCTGTTGGGCGCAGTGCACGACGCCTTAACGGCGGCGCCGCTCTTCACGCCGCGCATGCCGAAGTCGGGGCGGCCATTTTCAGTGCGCATGTCGAACTGCGGACCGCTTGGGTGGGTGTCGGATGAGAGCGCTTATCGCTATCAACCGCTGCATCCCGACACCGGACGGCCTTGGCCACCGATACCCGCGACCCTCCTTGCGCTATGGACGAAGCTCGCCCGCTACCCGGACCCGCCGGAGGCTTGTCTGATCAACGTCTACAGCCCGGCCGCGAAAATGGGTCTGCATCAGGATCGCGACGAGGCGGATTTTGCCGCGCCGGTGATCTCGGTTTCGCTGGGCGATACCTGCCTGTTCCGGGTCGGCGGATTAAAGCGCAGCGAACCCACACGCGCCTTTCGCCTCAGCTCGGGCGACGTGCTCGTGCTCGGCGGCGACGCTCGCTTGGCCTTCCATGGCGTCGACCGGATTTATCCGGGCACATCGCGCTTGCTCCCGGAGGAAGGACGGATCAATCTCACATTGCGTCGCGTTACGCGCGGCGCATTCCTGTGTCCGGCCGGCAAGGGCTCGGTATGAAGAGTAATCACAACCCAGTCGCCGCGGCCGCCGGCTTTGCCGCGGTATTGGCATTTGCGGCTTTGCTGTTGGCGCCGCCGGCGCAGGCGGACGACGCGGTTTTCCCGCTCGGCTCCCGCATCGGGCTTGTCCCACCGAGCGGCATGGTGGCGAGCGAAACGTTCGATGGCTTCGCGGATCCGGGCAAGGACGCAGCGATCCTTATTGCGGTGCTGCCGGGCGCAGCCTTTTCCCAGATCGAGAAGACCCTGGACACCGACGTGCTGAAAAAACAGGGCGTCAGCCTGGAGAAGCGCGAGCCGATCAAGCTTGCCATCGGCAAGGGCATTCTCCTCACCGCGCGGCAGGTGGTCGACAAGGCCCGTTACCGCAAGTGGCTGCTGGTGGCGGAGACGAGCGACGTCACCGCGCTTATCACCGTGCAAGTCCCTGAACAGGACAGCGCTTATTCCGATCGCGTCATACGCGCGGCGCTGGCGACTCTGTCGGTGCGCCCAAGAGTACCCGATGCGGAGCAACTCGGTCTGTTGCCGTTTTCAATCGGGGACCTTGCCGGATTCCACGTCGACGGCGCGCTTCGCGGTCGCGCCGTCATGTTGGGCGACGCGCAGGACGAGAGCCCCAAGGATTCCGCAAACGCGGCGTCCGAGGCAGGCCCCCGTGCGCGCATGCTCATCGCCGCAGTGCCGGGCGGCCCCACGGATTTGGATGACCACGGGAATTTTGCAAGGCTGTCATTCAACGAGATTGGCGGCATCAAGAATGTCCGCATCACCGTATCCGAGCCGCTGCGCATTGGCGGCCAATCCGGATATCAGATCATGGCCGAGGCTAAAGACGCGCGCAGTGGAAGCGATGTGATGGTGGTGCAGTGGCTGCGCTTCGGCAGCGGCGGGTTCCTGCAGATGGTCGGCATCGCCCCCGCCGATTCCTGGACCGGCGTTCTCGCGCGGCTGCGCGCGGTCCGCGACAGCGTCGAACTGAAATGAACTTCTGCGCGACCGTCGGAGAGTTTTGCTCAGGAGTCTTCCGCGATCGCCGTGGTATTGTCGTTCGCGGACCGCGAACCGGGCGCCGACCTCGGGCCGCCCTTTGAAACTCCGACCATCGCCGGCCGCAAGACCCGCTCGCCGATCATGTAGCCGGGCTGCACGACCTCGACGACACTGCCCGCCGGCACCGAGGCGTTGGGCACTTCGTACATGGCTTGGTGGAAATTGGGGTCGAATTTCTCGCCCCGCGGCGTGAACTGGCGCACGCCGTTCTTTTCCAGCGCCTTTACCAGCTCGCGTTCGGTCAGCTCGACCCCGTCGATCAGCGCCTTGACGCCGGGCTCGGCGCTCGATCGCAGTTCTCTCGACACCGCATCGAGCGCGCGGCGCATGTTGTCGGCCACGCCAAGGATGTCACGGGCCAAGGATGTGACACCGTAAAGCCGCGCATCGGCGGCTTCGCGCGCTGTGCGCTTCCGCAGGTTTTCCATTTCGGCGAGCGTCCGCAGGAGCTTGTCCTTAAGCTCGGCTGCGAGCGCCGCCGGATCGGCCTGAGCCGGCTGGGTTGCCGGCGCTGCGCCCTCCTTCGAGGCCGCTGCGTCCTCAGCACGCGCGGTCTGTTCCGTCATATCCATACCCATCGTTTTTGCGCATGATCCCGAAAAACCTGCCCCTGCCCTCGGACTTGATCCGGGGGTGGACACCGGTCTTCGGAACAGATCATGCTCAACCCGGTGCCCGGCATATCAGGGCTCGGCCGGCAAAAATCAAGCGTGCAAGGACGTTAGCCCCAGTCGCCCGGGGCAGGGGACCGGATCAGCCGCCAAGCAACTTGCTCACGACCTTGGCGGTATAATCCACCATCGGAACGATGCGGGCATAGTTCAGCCGTGTCGGCCCGATCACACCGAGAACGCCGACGATGTGGCCCGAGGCGTCGTGATAGGGCGCAACAATCGTCGATGAGCCGGAGAGCGAGAACAGCTTGTTCTCCGAGCCGATGAAGATACGTACGCCCTCGGCCAGCTCGGCCCGGCCAAGCAAGTCAATCACTTCGCGCCGGGTCTCCAGGTCGTCGAACAGCAGGCGGACCCGCTCCAGATCATCGAGCGCCTTGAGGTCTTCGAGCAGGTGCGCCTGGCCGCGCACGATCAGCTTGCGCTCATCGCGTTCGCCGCCCGACCAGCTGGCAAGCCCGGCGGCGACGATCTTCTGCGTAAGTTCGTCGAGTTCGGCCTGGCCTTCCTTGAGCCGCTGCTCGATCTCGGCCCTGACTTCGGCGAGCGTGCGGCCGCGAATCCGCGCGTTGAGGAAGTTGGCGGCCTCGGTCAGCGCCGAGGTCGGCAGACCGATCGGAATATTGAGGACGCGATTCTCGATCTGGCCATCCTCGGCAACAAGAACCACCAGCGCGCGCTCGGGTTCGAGGCGGACGAATTCGACATGCTTGAGCCGCTGGTTCGACTTCACCGTAAGCACCACGCCGGCGGCGCGGCTCAATCCGGAGAGCAGGCCCGAGGCCTCGGTCAGCACCGCTTCGAGCGGCTTCGACTGACCGGCACCCGCGACCTGCGCCTCGATCGCCTGACGATCATGCTCGGTGAGGTCGCCGATCTGCATCAGCGCATCGACGAAGAAACGCAGCCCGATCTCGGTCGGCAGCCGCCCGGCGGACGTGTGCGGCGCATAGACCAGCCCGAGCTGCTCGAGATCGGACATGACATTGCGCACCGACGCCGGCGACAAGGTCATGGGCAGGATGCGCGACAGATTGCGCGAGCCGACCGGCTCGCCGGTGGTGAGATAGCTCTCGACGATCTGGCGAAAGATCTCGCGCGAACGCTCGTTGAGCTGCGCAAGGCTCAGCTGGCTCGCGGCGAGCGGAACGTCATGACTGGCCAAAATCAACTCCCAAGCTGCCGCAAGACGTGTCCATTGCCCTCTGGTGTTTCAAGCCAGGTCTTTCAAGCCAAGCGTATCGGCAATACGCCAGCCGGCGCAATCGGGCCGGGTTTGCGCTATTGAGCACGGCGGCGCCCTTGTCGGTCCCTGCCAGCGCCCCTAAAAGACTGAGCCGATCAGCTTGGGTGCGGCGTGATACGCCGCCGGAAGGATATTGCATGCGGCCGAGCCGCCGACAGCCCGACGAATTGCGCCCGGTTTCGCTCGAGCGCGGCGTCGTGAAATTCGCGGAAGGCTCATGTTTCGTCAGGTTCGGCGATACCCACGTTCTGGTCACGGCGACGCTTGAGGATCGGCTGCCGCCGTGGCTCAAGGGGCAGGCACGCGGCTGGATCACGGCCGAATACGGCATGCTGCCGCGGGCGACGCTCGAACGCACGCGCCGCGAGGCATCCGCGGGCAAGCAGAATGGACGCACGGTCGAGATCCAGCGCCTGATCGGACGCAGCCTGCGCTCGGTGGTCGATCTCAAGGCGCTCGGCGAGCGCCAGATCACCATCGACTGCGACGTCATCCAGGCCGATGGCGGGACCCGCACCGCCTCGATCACCGGCGCCTGGATCGCGCTGTTTGATTGCCTCGCCTGGATGAAAACCCGCGAGATGATCGAGAAAGAGGTTTTGCGCGACCACATCGCGGCGATCTCTTGCGGCGTGTGCAGCGGCGTGGCGGTACTCGACCTCGACTACGCCGAGGATTCGCAAGCCGAGACCGACGCCAATTTCGTGCTCACCGGTTCCGGCAACATCGTCGAGGTGCAAGCCACCGCGGAAAAGCTGCCGTTTTCGGAGGAGCAGCTCACCAGCTTGCTGGCATTAGCGCGCAAAGGCGTCGGCAAGCTGATCGATCTGCAAAAGATGGCGGTGATGTGAAGGAGCCGGATCATCGCCGCATCGCCGGCCGCCTTGTGATCGCGACCCATAATTCCGGCAAGCTCTGGGAAATGCGCGACCTGTTGGCGCCTTACCAGATCGAGGCCATATCAGCAGGCGAAATGGGCCTTAACGAACCCGACGAAACCGGAGCGACGTTTCGCGACAATGCCCGGCTCAAGGCCGAGGCTGCCGCCACCGCGACCGGCCTGCCCGCCTTTGCCGACGATTCCGGGCTCGTGGTCGAGGCCCTCGACGGCGCACCCGGTATCCACTCGGCGCGCTGGGCTGGGCCGAACCGCGATTTTGCCTACGGCATGGAAAAGATCGAGGAAAAACTCCGCGAGCGCGGCGCTGTCGCGCCGGAGCGTCGCAAGGCGCATTTCATCTCAGCGTTGTGCGTCGCCTGGCCGGACGGTCATGTCGAGGAATTCGAAGGCCGCGTCGACGGCACGCTGGTTTGGCCGCCGCGAGGTCCGCGGGTGTTTGGCTACGATCAGATGTTCCTGCCCGATGGTTATGAGCGTACCTTCGGCGAAATGTCGGGCGAGGAAAAACACGGCTTGCCGCCGTTCGGAACAGGGCTCTCGCACCGGGCCCGCGCCTTCCTCAAGCTCGCGGAGGCCTGTATTGCCAAGCGTTGAGCAAGCGGAACAGACGTCGTTCGGCGTCTACGTTCATTGGCCGTTCTGCCTGTCGAAGTGCCCCTATTGCGACTTCAACAGCCACGTGCGCCGCACCGCGATCGACGAGCCGCGTTTCGCGCGCGCGTTTGCCGCCGAGATCGCGGTAACCGCCGCAAAGGCGCCGGGCCGTATTGTTTCGTCTATCTTCTTCGGCGGCGGCACGCCGTCGCTGATGCAGCCGGCAACCATCGCGGCCGTGCTCGATGCGGTCGCGCGCCATTGGAGCGTCGCAACCAACGCCGAAGTCACGCTCGAAGCCAATCCGACCAGCGTCGAAGCCGCGCGCTTCCGCGGCTACCGCTCGGCCGGCGTCAACCGCGTGTCGCTCGGCGTACAGGCGCTTGACGATAACGTGCTCGCCGCGCTCGGGCGCATGCATACGGCGCGCGAAGCGCTCGATGCCGTCGCCATCGCGCGTGGCGTTTTCGAGCGCTATTCGTTCGATCTCATTTACGCACGGCCGCAGCAGACGCCACACGACTGGGCCGGTGAGCTCACGCATGCGCTAGCCGAGGCCGGCGAGCATCTCTCGCTCTATCAGCTGACCGTGGAACCGGATACGCCGTTCGCCGCACTGCATGCGGCCGGCAAGCTCAAGATTCCCGACGAGGACACTGCGCGCGCGCTTTACGATACGACCCAGGAGATCTGTGCGGCGCGCGGCCTGCCGGCCTACGAGATTTCCAATCACGCGCGGCCCGGCGGCGAATCCCGGCACAATCTCATTTATTGGCGCGCAAACGAATATGCCGGCATCGGACCGGGCGCCCATGGTCGCATCGACATCGGCGGCGACCGCCATGCCACTGCGACCGAAAAGCGCCCCGAAGCCTGGCTCGCGCGTGTCGAGCGCGACGGACATGGGCTTATTACCGACGACACGCTCACCCGCGAGGAAATGGCCGACGAGTTTTTGCTGATGGGCTTGCGGCTTGCCGAAGGCATCGACCCCGAGCGCTATGCCGCGCTGGCGGGCCGTTCCCTCGATCCGGCCCGGATCGCGGTGCTGCGCGAACACGGTCTGGTCGAGATGACCGCCAGCGGCTGTCTGCGCGTCAGCATGCCCGGCTTCCCCGTGCTCGACGCCGTGGTCGCCGATCTGGCGGCGTAAACGCCGAGCGCGGGAATGAGTGCTACCCGGAGGCGGCAAAGCTGCGCGGCGGCGGCGAGATGGTCTGCGGCCCCGACGGAGTGACCCGCAGCACGGCGAGGCCGCGTTGATTGGCGCCGTCAGGCAGGAAGCGGAACAATCCGTCGATCCCGGAAAAGCCGGACGGGTTGGTCAACACCTCCGCGGAGAACCGCTGGGCGCCCTGGGTCTTGGCAAGGGCGGCAATGAGCGCGACCGCATCATAGGCGAGCGTTGCGGTGCGCACCGGCTGCTGCTTGAAGCGGGCGGCGTAGCGGGCCGAGAAGTTGCGATAGCCGGCGGCGTCCGGCGCCGCGTACCAGCCGCCGTCGAGCGCCGGCATCGAAAAGATACGCGGATCGTCCCAGAGGCCGGTGCCGAGCAGCTGGATTTTCTTGGTATTGACGCCGGCGGCGCTCAGGGCCTGGACGACGTCCGGCACGGCGTCGCCGCCATCGGGAATGAAGATCGCAGCGACGCGGGCCGCGACCTGGGCGATGGTCTTGACCGGATTAGCCATCGCCGCCTTGTCGTGCGGATAGCGTTCAAGCGCGACTACCTGACCGCCGCGACGCGCGACATCCTGCTTGAATGCCGCCTCGACCACCGTGCCGTAGGGATTGTCGGGAATGAGTGCCGCGTACGAGCGCTTCCCGGTGGAGGCGGCGTATTGGACGATGCGCTGGACATCCGACTCCGGCAGAAAACTCAGCAGGTAGACGCCGCGCGAGGCGACGTTGGCATCGGTCGAAAACGCAATCACCGGAATATTGCGGGTGCGCGCCACCTGCGCCACGACGCCGACCGACTGCGCGAACAGCGGCCCGAGAATGATCTCGGCGCCTTCGTCGAGGGCCTGCTGAGCGGCCACTCGCGCCGCCTCGGGTGTGCCCGCGTCATCTTTGACCAGGAGCTGGACATTCGGCGAATTGAATTCCGCCAGCGCCATTTCCGCGGCGTTGCGCATGGCCTGGCCGGCAAGGCCGGCATTGCCGCCGGCCGACAGCGGCAGGATCAGAGCCGCCTTGATCTGGCCGGTGCCGAGCGTGGTTTGCGGAGTCGGGGGCGCTGCCGCCGGTTGCGGCGTCGAGGAGAGCGAGGAAAGATAGTTGGAATTGCCCGAGCACCCCGCAAGCGCCGCACCTGCCGCAGCCAACAGCCCTGCCAGCGAGCGTCGCCGCGTTGCCATGGCGGCGGCCCGTTTAACCGGCAATTTGGCGGACAATGCGGTTCTCCCCAGCGTCACTTAAAGCCCAGAGACATTAGGGCAGCATCAATCTGTCATTCTGGCGGCGAATGGTTAACTAAATGAAAAGGATAATGAATTCCGCATAAGCATGACTGCGAGTCGGTGCGGGGCTGGTCCGGGGCTAGGATGACGCAATGAACAGGGGTCTGCCAAGCCCGGATGATCGGACACAACGTCGCTATATCCACAGCGGTCAGTCGATCGATGTCGGACGCGCTACGCCCGGATTGCATATCGTGGCGACCCCGATCGGCAATCTGGGCGATATCACGTTACGCGCGCTCGCGACCCTGGCGGGCGCCGACCTGATCGCCTGCGAGGATACCCGCGTGACGCGCAAGCTGCTCGAGCGGTACGCCATCGCCACGCCGCTCACGCCCTACCACGACCACAATGCGGCGACGGCGCGGCCGAAGCTGCTGCGCCGGCTCGCCGAGGGCGCCGCCATCGCGCTGGTCTCGGACGCCGGCACCCCCCTGGTATCCGACCCCGGATTCAAGCTTGTTCGCGCCGCCCAGGAAGCCGGGCACGCGGTCACTGCGCTCCCTGGAGCCTCCGCACTTCTCGCCGCACTATCCGTGGCCGGCTTGCCGACCGATCAATTCCTGTTCGCGGGCTTCCTGCCGCCGAAACAGGCCGCGCGCCGCGCCCGCATCGCCGAGCTCGCTCGCATTCCGGCGACCCTGATCCTGTTCGAGACCGGACCACGAATCGCAGCGACGCTGGCCGACCTGGCAGAAGGCCTTGGCGGCCGTGACGCAGCATTGTGCCGCGAACTCACCAAGATCCATGAAGAAGTCCGGCGCGGCGACCTCGCAGCGCTCTCGCAAGGCTGCGCGGCGGGTGAAGTTCGCGGCGAGTTCGTTGTCGTCATCGCGCCCCCGATGGCACAGGAACAACCACGCGCCGCCGACACCGACGCTTTGTTGCGGCAGGCGCTCGCCCGCGTTTCGCTGAAGGATGCCGTGGGCGAGGTCGCGGAAGCGACCGGGCTGCCGCGCCGCGAGCTCTATCAGCGCGCGCTCGCACTCGCGAACGAGGCGAGAGAGGACGTCAGCAATGCGGCGCCGCGCTGAGCCGGTTGAGCCGCTCAAGGGGCCGCGGCGCGAACGCGTCGCCGCGTTCCGGCTTGGCCTGTCGGCGGAAAGCCGCGCCGCCATGCTGCTGATCGCCAAGGGTTACCGGATCGTCGCCCGCCGCTGGAAGACGCCGTTCGGCGAGATCGATATCGTCGCACGCCGCCGTCGAGCGCTGGCTTCGTCGAGGTCAAGGCGCGCGAGCGCGCCGACGAAGCCGCGGAGGCGGTGACCGAGCGGACCAAACGCCGCATCATCGCCGCCGCGGAGCTTTGGCTCGCGCACCGCCCCGACGACGCGCGTTGCGAAATCCGCTTCGACGTCGTTCTGGTGACGCCGGGCCGGATCCCCCGGCACATCGCCAACGCGTTCGATGCGACCCGTTGACCGCCGGTCATTACGCCGTAGCGGCCACCGGCAAAATTGCGTAGACGTTTGCCACCTTATCCTTTCGGTGTGATCAACTCATGCACTTGAACGTCGCTGTGCAAATGGACCCGATCGAGCAGATCAACATCCGCGGCGATTCGACGTTTGCGCTGCTCCTGGAGGCGCAACGCCGCGCTTATCCCCTCGCCTATTACACGCCGGACCGCCTCGTCCTGAGCGGCCGCAAGGTGTCGGCCACGGTGCGGCCGCTGGTCGTGCGCGACACCGGCGGCGACCATTTCACGCTCGGCGAGCCGCGCCATGTCGATCTGGCGACCTTCGACGTCGTGTTGCTGCGGCAGGATCCGCCGTTCGACCTTGCGTATATTTCGAGCACGCACATGCTCGATCGCATTCACCCAAAGACGCTGGTGGTCAACGACCCGTCGCACGTGCGCAACGCGCCGGAGAAAGTCTTCGTCACCGAGTTTCCCGATTTGATGCCGCCGACGCTGATCACCCGCGACCTTGAAGCCATCAAGGCGTTTCGCGGCGAGCACGGCGACATCGTCATGAAGCCGCTCTACGGCAAGGGCGGCGAGGCGGTATTTCGCGTCGCGCGCGAGGACCTCAATTTCGGCTCGCTCTATGATCTCTTCGCCACGATGTTTCGCGAGCCGTGGGTGGTGCAAAAATTCCTGCCGGCGGTGAAGGACGGCGACAAGCGCATCATCTTGGTCGACGGCGAGTTCGCCGGCGCAGTCAACCGCGTGCCGGCGCCGGATGATCTCCGCTCCAACATGGTGCGCGGCGGGGTGCCGAAGGCGACCGATCTCACCGAGCGCGAGCGCGAGATCTGCGCGCGGCTTGGGCCGGCGTTGCGCGAGCGCGGCCTGCTCTTTGTCGGCATTGACGTGATCGACGGCTTCCTCACCGAGATCAACGTCACCTCGCCGACCGGCATCCGCGCCATCAAAAATCTCGGCGGTGCCGACATCGCGGCGCTGATCTGGGACAAGATCGAGGAAAAACGGACCTGAATTGATTTTGCTACAACCTGTGGTATTGTTGGCGCCAACACGGACACGCGCATCGTTCCGCCATGTCGTCTTCGATCAGCCAAGTCGCGGAATTGCTTATTGCCTGCATTGTGGGCGCCGGTTTTCTCGGCGGCCTGGTCGGCTGGATGGGCGATAATCCGTCCAAGGACCCGAAAAACGGCGGCGGCGATGCGCCGGCGAAAGCGGCCGGCCACGCCGCCTCGGCGGACGGCACCGCTAAGCCCCTGCTCTACTATATCCTCCTCAGCGTCGGCGCCGCGGCAACCGTGCCGCTGTTCCTGACGCTTCTACAAAGCAAAATCTGCGACACGATTTTCTCCGCTGGCGTCGATTTCAAGCTTCAAGACTGGTTCGTGTTTTTCGGGCTTTGCGTGCTGGCCGCAATCTTCGCTAAAAGGTATCTTGAAACGCTTTACGAGAAGCTCCTTGAACGGTTGCAGAAAACCGACGCGAAGCTCGATAGGACCGCGCAGACCGCCGACCAGACCAAAGACCGGCTCGACGAAACCGAGGAGAACGCGGCCGGCAGCCCGGCACTGAAGAGCGTCATCCACCTTGACCGCTTGACCCGCGGGATATTGTCCAAGGAACTCAGCGAAGACCTCACAGCGGACGCTGCCGGCAGTCGGGCCGCGGAACCGCCGGCGCCGCCGCCCGGGTTGAACGACGGCGAGCGGAGAATATTCGCCGCGCTGCACGATCCCGCCTATCCGCTCGGCCGTCGCAGCTTCGGCGGCGTTGTCAGCAGCACGAATCTGGACCAGCAAACGGCGCAGGGCCTTCTTGACAAACTCAAGGCGGACGGACTTGTTGAGGAAATCCGCGGCGAGCGCACCCGCAATTTCTATTACCGCTGGCGCGACAAGCCGCCGGGCGGCTAGCCGACGCGATCCGCGCGTGCGTCAGGCTCTAGCCGAGGCCGCCCAACCGCGGCGCTAGCGCGGCTGACTTGCCGGCGAACTGCCCTTGGCCTTCAACCGCGCCAACGCGGCGCGGATTGGCGCAAACGGGCCGTATTTGTGCTGCGTGGCAGTAAAGCCGTCGAGGTAGGGACCGTAGGGCGTATCGACCGGTTTCAGCGCAAGATCGGGAAAATCCTTTTCAAGGCCTGGTTTGTTCGGCCGCGGCTGCGACACTACAAAGGCCGCGACGTTCCAGGCATCGACTGTGGAGAGGACCGGGTTCAAATAATCCGCGCCTTGCGGCATGTTGGAATGAACGAAATTCGCCGCGGTGATGAGACGGTTCATGCCGGCGCCGTCGTTGAACGAATCCGGCCCCCACAGCGGCGGCACAATGTAGCCGAGATCGGTGGTCGGCAGGCTGCGGCGAATGCCCGATCCGTCGGTGTTGTGGCAACCTTGGCACCTCGCGACATAGATCGCGCGGCCGTGCGCCGGATCGGCGGCGCGATTAACCTCGGGAATTTTTCCAGCGCCGAGTCCGGGAATTCGTTGTCCCGGGGGCACACCCGTCGACAGAAACTTGATGTAAGCAACCAGGGCCTGCAGTTCCGGCGCATCGGCGGGCATGGCGCGGCCGTTCAAGCTGCGCGTCATGCAGGCGTTGACCCGTTCCTCGATGGTGATTTCCGCACCCGCCCGCGCGCTGTAGTGCGGGAATTGGTCATAAAGGCCGAAGATCGGCAGCCCGAATCTCTTTGTTGCGGCCTGGAGGTGACAATCGCCGCAGGCGAGATTATTGCCGGCGTAGCGCTTTGCCGGATCGCTAACTTCCGGGCCGATATGGGCGTAGGTGGCGGTGACGAGATCGCGACCGCGCCGCACCAGACGACCGTAATCGTCGTCAGGCAGCGCGCCGATCTCGGGCACGGTCCAGATCGCACCGCCGGGCGGCGCTGCGGTCTGGGCATGACTGTGCACCGGCAGCAACGCCAGCATCGCGATCGCCAGCAGCACCCCCGGGCGGCATTGTTTCCAGAGAAGGCTTTTCATCGGCTCGCCGTCGCCCGAACAAACGCGCGATCCGGCCATCGCCGGATCAGACGCTGCGCGACTGTACGGCATTTCACTCAACCAGCTTGCCCCGCACAGCCGTTAGCCGCGTGCCGCTACCGGCGCGGCCGCGCCAAAACCTGCTGCCGGGGATTTGGCGATGGTCAGCACCAGCGCCGCGGCGATGATGCATAGCGCTCCAGCGACAAAGAACGCCGGCAGATAGCTTGAAAACTCGGTGCGCGAAAAGCCGGCGCCAAAGGCTGCGGTCGCGGCGCCGATCTGATGGCCGGCAAAGATCCAGCCGAATACCATGCCGGCGCGCTCGCGGCCGAAGCGGTCGGCGGTCAGCTTCACCGTCGGCGGCACGGTCGCGACCCAGTCGAGCCCGTAGAACACCGCGAACAGCGACAGGCCATAGAAGGTGAAGGCGGTGAACGGCAGGTAGAGCAGCGAAAGCCCGCGCAGCCCGTAGTACCAGAACAGCAGCCAGCGATTGTCGAAGCGGTCCGACAGCCAGCCGGAGCCGATCGTGCCGACGAAGTCGAAGGCGCCGATCATCGCCAGCATGCCGGCAGCAGTCACGGCCGGAAGCCCATAGTCGCCGCACAGGGTCACAAAGTGCGTCTGGATGAGGCCGTTGGTGCTGCTGCCGCAAATGAAGAACGTGGCGAACAAGACCCAGAACAGCGGGATGCGGGCCGCATCGGCGAGGACCGTCAGCGGTGACGAGAGCAACGATATAAGCCCCGGGACCACGGCCGGCGGCGGGGTCACTGCGGTCTCGCCGTAAGGAGGCAGATCGACGTCGCTCGGTCGGTCGCGCATCAGCGCCACCGCCACCACGGCAACGAGCGCCAGGATACCGCAAACAAAGATCAGTGCCGGCCGCCACCCGAAGCGTTCGGTGAGTTCGGCGATCAGCGGCAGAAACACGAGTTGACCGGTCGCATTGCTCGCGGTGAGAAGGCCGACCACAAGACCGCGGCGTGACGTGAACCAACGTGCCGCCACGGTCGCAGCCAGGACGACTGCAGTCAGGCCGGTGCCGATTCCGACCACGAACCCCCACAAGGCGATCAGCTGCCACACCCGCGTCATCGCCAGCGAGATCATGAGACCGGTGATCACCAAGGCGGCCGCAGCGATCATGACGCGGCGCAGCCCGAACCGGTTCATGAACGCCGCAGCGAATGGACCGAACAATCCGAACAGCAGCAGCCGAAGCGCCAGCGCGGTGGAAATCTGTTCATTGTCCCAGCCGAACTCCCGTTCCAGCGGCACGATCAACACGCCGGGCGCGCCCATGGCGCCGGCGGTCACCAGCATGGTGAGGAACGTGACGGCGACGACGACCCAGCCGTAATGGATGTTGCGGCGGGCCAGGGCAGCAGCGAGCTTGGAGGACAACATGCTCGGTCAACCGAGGGAATTCTTTAGATGACAATCGTCATCCTTCTCTTGCGCATTCATGATGATCATCATATAAGTTGTCAAGCGCGCCCACAGCGCTGCATGGCTGAGCTGCACGATGAGAGTAAGCCGGGAAAAAGCCGCCGCAAGCCGCGAACGCATCATCGATGCGGCCAGCGCGCTGTTTCGCGCCAAAGGTTTTGACGGTATCGGCGTCGCTGACATCATGAAGACGGCCGACCTTACGCATGGCGGCTTCTATGGCCATTTCGCTTCAAAAGACGATCTCGTGGCACAAGCGAGCCAGCGGAGTATGGCGCGCGCAGCGGCGAACTGGGAACGCGTGGTCGCGGCGGCACCGGATAAGCCATACGCAGCGCTCCTCGACCACTACCTTACGCCGCGCCACCGCGATGATCCGGGCCATGGCTGCGCTTTCGCAGCACTGAGCAATGATGCGGGGCGCTGCGGCACGGGTGTGCGCAAGGCGTTCGCCGAGGGTCTGGCGCCGCTGCTCGCGATCATTACCAATGCGCTTCCCGGGTTTTCAAAGACCTCGCGCCGCCGCAAAGCCGTCGCGGCGATGGCCGCGCTGGTCGGCGCCTTGACGCTAGCGCGAGCCGTCGAGGATGAGGCGCTTTCCAATGAAATTCTCGACGCGGTGCGCCACGAGTTGCGGGATGCCGCCTATCGCTGAACGAGCGCGGTCCCCAGGCAGCCGAATAAATTCGTTCCCTAAATGTTCTTGAACACAACCGGCGATTATATCTCTTGCATAATCGCCACGACGCCGACGAGGTCGCCTTGATGCTGATGGTACTCGATTTGCGCCGCAAGCATTACGGCAACGGCGTCGTCGCGGTGGACTGCGGCGCCAACCTCGGCGTTCACACCGTCGAGTGGGCCAAGCACATGACCGGCTGGGGTGTAGTGCTGGCGCTCGAGGCCCAGGAGCGCATCTACTATGCGCTTGCCGGCAACATCGCGATCAACAATTGCTTCAACGCCCGCGCCATCCATGCCGCGGTCGCTAACCAAGCCGGCACGATGAAGATGCCGAAGCCGAATTATTTTGCCTACTCGAGCTTCGGCAGCCTCGAGCTCAAGAAGCGCGACAACACTGAGTTCATCGGCCAGCCGATCGATTACTCCGAAGACAAGATGGTCGACGTGCAAACCATCAATCTCGACTCGCTCAATTTCCCCCGCCTCGATGTGATAAAAATCGACGTTGAGGGAATGGAGCTCGACGTCCTGGCGGGCGCCGCAAAAACTGTCGGCGACAACCATCCCATCATGCTGATCGAGGCCTTGAAAACCGACACCACAGCGTTGCGCGCGTGGCTGGAAAATGCCGGCTATCGGGTCTTTCCAATCGGAATGAATGTCATTGCCATTTACGAGACCGATAAATGTCTGCAGGACATCAAGATCACTGCTCCGGCAACGCCGTAGGGCTCATCCCCCGCCATTGGCCACGCCGACGGCGCCGCGCATCCCGATCGCAGTGAGAAACTCCTGCCGGGTTTCGGCGCGGTCGCGAAAAACCCCGAGCATCCGGCTTGTCACCATGGTGACGCCGGTCTTGTGCACGCCGCGGGTGGTCATGCACTGGTGGGTCGCCTCGGTGACGACTGCAACGCCATGGGGCTTGAGCACGGAATCGAGGCAAGACGCGATCTCGGCTGTCATCTTTTCCTGGATCTGCAGCCGCCGGGCATAGACCTCGACCAGCCGCGCCAGCTTGGAAATTCCGACGACCCGGTTGCGCGGCAGGTAGCCGATATGCACCCGTCCGATGATCGGCGCCATGTGGTGTTCGCAGTGCGACTCGAAGCGGATGTCGCGCAGCACCACGACCTCGTCATAGCCTCCGGTCTCTTCGAAGGTCCGCTTGAGGTACTCGCGCGGATGATCCTTGTAGCCAGAGAACCATTCCTCGTAGGCGCGCACGACCCGCGCCGGTGTGCCAAGGAGCCCTTCGCGGTCCGGGTCGTCGCCCGCCCAGCGGATCAGCGTGCGAACGGCCTCCTCCGCCTCCTCGCGCGAGGCCGGCCGCACCGGCTGGGCAGGCTCGGAAGAGCGCGCCCGCGTGCGCTTGGAATTCACGATTTTGTCCATCTATTCACTCCGGCCGCAGCTTCGTGGATCGGGCTTCGCTGGGTTTCCATCGACGAGCCCAAGCGATGTTTAACAAAGCATCAACCCTTGCTCCAATCGTCCTGCCCGACCGCAAGGGATGCGCAAGGTTCATAGGACAAAATCCAGGGCGCTGCATCGATAACAAGGGGCACCAGCGTCACTTGCGGCCGACAGCCGCGGCGGCCGTGCCGAGCGGGATATAGGGACCATGCGCCTTTGGGCCACCCTCGGCAGACCCGCCATTCTCAGCCGCCGGCTTTACTCCCTGATCGTGCGTATGGTGGTCATCGCCACGATGTCTTTCGGGATCGCCTTCGGCTTCCTCGCCGGCGCGACCTCGCCTGCCGCCCATTACGACCCCCACACCTTCGCCATCGGGGTAGCGTCGCTGTTCGGAGCGGCATGCGGCGCCATTGGCATCCTCATCTCCCGCATCCGGCAGATGAAGGGCGAGTTGCGCAACCTTGAATCGCGCCTGGATGAGGCGGCGGACCGCAACTGGGAAATCAGGGAAGCCCAGGAGCGCACCAAGAGCTTTTTCGAGGCGCAGGACGATGTGATCGTGCGCCGCGACGGCGGCAGCGCCATCACCTACGCCAACGACGCATTTTGCGCGCTGGCCGGCCGCGCCCGGGACGACCTGATCGCAACCGACTTTGCGCTGCCAGTCGTGGAGCAAGGCGAGGCCAGTCTGCTAGCCGACGGCACGCGCGCGCTCGACCAGAAGATCGCCGCGGCCGGCGGCGCCCGCTGGATCGCCTGGCGCGAAGTCACTGTCCGCTCCGACGGAATGAGCGAGATGCAAAGCGTCGGCCGCGACGTCACCGACCGCGTCAACGCCGAGCACGCCTTGGCCGAGGCGCGCGATCAGGCCGAGGCGGCAAACCGGGCCAAGTCGCGTTTTCTCAGAATGGTGTCGCACGAGATCCGCACGCCGCTCAACGGCATCCTCGGCATGGCCGGCCTGCTCGGCGACACGCCGCTCACCCCGGAACAGGGAACGTATCTGAAGGCGGTGAAGACGTCGGGGGACACGTTGCTGTCGCTGATCGAGGAGGTGCTCGACTTCTCCAAGATCGAGGCCGGCCGGCTTGATCTTGCGGCCCGGCCATTCCCGCTCGCGGCCTTTGTCGAGGAGGCAGTCGAACTGCTTGGACCGCGCGCTCAGGCCAAAGGGCTCGAAATCTGCGGCTACGTCGATGAGCGCCTGCCGGCGCGCGTTGTCGGCGACGCAGCGCGATTGCGTCAGGTTTTGTTCAACCTCGCCGGCAATGCCATCAAGTTCACCGAGCGCGGCGGCGTTTCGATCATCGTCGAGCCGGCCCTGCAATCGGATCACATCGCCATCTCGGTGCGCGACACCGGGATCGGCATCTCGTCCGAAGATCAAGCGCGCATCTTTCTCGAATTTGAGCAGGCCGACGGCGGCTCGACGCGACAATTCGGCGGCACCGGTCTCGGCCTCACCATATCGAAGCGGATCATCGAGGGCATGGGAGGCGCTATCGCGGTCGAGAGCGCGCCCGGTCACGGCGCGACATTCCGCGTCACGGTCCCGCTCCTACAGGCCGCCGACGCCGGCACCGGGGAGCCGGCGCTCGCGGTGCCCGATCTTTCCGGCAACGATATCCTGATCGTCGCGCCGGTTTCGATCGAAGCCTCCCTGCTGGCGCGACGGCTGCAACGCTGGGGCGCGCGGACCAAAATCGTTCCTGACGAGCAGGTAGCGATGGCGCTATTGCCGGAGCAGATGTGGAGCGCCGTGCTGGTCGATCATGCGCTGGGCACGCCGGCGAGCGAAGCGCTTGCACGCATAGCGACCGCGATCCCGCGGCGCATCGTGCTGGTCACCCCGGCGATGCGCAACGAGCTTGCCGCGCTCAAGGAGGCGGGTTTCACCGGCTATCTCATCAAGCCGGTGCGTGCCGCGTCCCTTGCCGCCCGGTTTTCGACCGACGATGCATTCGATCCCGGCGCCGCGACCGAAATTCCGGAGACGCCAAGCGCAGCGCAGCCCGACGGCGGGCTTTTGATCCTGGTCGCCGAAGACAACGAGATCAACGCATTGCTGGCGCGCGCCCTTCTGACCAAGCTCGGCCACCATCCGACCATCGCCGCCAACGGCGCCGCGGCGATCGACGCCTGGCTCGCCGCGCGGGCAGCCGGCATGCCTTACGACCGCGTGCTTATGGACGTGCACATGCCGGGCATGGACGGGCTCGAGGCAACCCGCAAGATCCGCGCGACCGAAGCCGAAACCAACGCGCCGCGAACACCGATCCTCGCGCTGACGGCAAACGCCTCCGCCGAGGATCGCGATGGCTGCCTCGCCGCCGGCATGGACGGATTCCTGGTCAAGCCGCTGGACCGCGAACGCCTCGCTTCAGCACTCGCGGCATCGGGAAGGGCCGCGCTGGCGGCTTAGCGTCCCTCCGCAACTGCCGGCGTCGAGCGCTCGCGTTGCTTTTCTGTGACAGATCCGTGAATGATCTAGCTCAATAACGGCGTCATCTTAACCTGCTTTGCTGGCCACGGCCGGGCGCAGGGTGGCGACACATGAAATCCGAAATCATTGAGCAGCTCGGGCAAGTCGACCTGCTGCTGCCATCGCTCGTGGCGGAGGCTTTGGCCGCAAACGATAGGGTCAAGCTTCGCTTGAGCGTGTTGCAGGCGGCCGCACGCCGCGCGCGCGAACCAAAGAGTGCCCGCTTCGATCTGACCGGCGAATGCCGCGCGGCCGGCGTCGATCACGTGGCACTGGAAACGCTCGTCAACCACGCCAGCCTCCTGGCCGGCGAGCGGATTTCTGCACCCGGGTTGGGCAGCCTGGGAGCTGCGATCTGGGACGACATGGGCTCGATGATCCGCGCCGTCCAAGCCGGGGATCCGGCGCGAGGAAGCCGCGCTGCCGAGCGTCTATCGGCGATCCAGACGGCGGCGCCTTTCGGACCCGCCGATGATGTCGACGTTCGGAACATCGCCCGATTGACCGGGCTTTCCGACGGCGATAGCGACAGCTTGCATCGCCTGATCATGGATTTGCACAAAGCACTTAACCGGCTGGCCGCCGCGCATGCGGAAGAAGTCCTCGCCGGCGCCCATGTCTATGCGTTGCTGCCGGACGATCGGCCCGCGGTCGAGGCGTTCATGCGCGGGGTCGACGCAACCAGGAGACTCAAGTTCAGTCATCCCGGACTGGCGACGATGGCGACGCGGTCCGGCGGCCGGCTTACGATCCAGAACGACATCGGCGAAACCGACGCGCATGTCGTGGTGATTGCCGTCGAAACCGATGCGGTAACGGTCATCTATACCGACGTGCACGCGGCGCGGGCAAAATTCTTCACCGGACTGTTCCGCAACTTTCCTGCCCAGTGGAGCGGACTTGAACAAAAAAGCGCGACCGGCCTGGGCGACGAAGGCGCGTTTTACCTGGTCACTGGACGCGTGCCTTTCGACAATAACGCCCGCCGCGACGTCTTTCTCGAAAGCGTCGGCGCTTCGCTGGTCTTTCTGATCGACTGGAACAAGGCCCGCAAGATCCTCAGGGAGTGGGTATCCAAGACCGACGCCATCCGCGTGCTGGCCTGGGCGGCGAACCATCGCGTCGGCCACAGAGCGTTCCTCGAACTCGGCGGCGGCGAGCTGGTTGCAGCGGCGGTTCATCACGCCACCCCGACGCGGATCGGTTTCGGCGAACGCCTGGACCATGCGCTTGGCCGCGACGCCGCAGTCGATTTTCTCAAGACGGTTTTGCGTGTCTCCGCCGAGGCGCTGCTGCAAGGAAGCTCAGTGCGGCTGGCGCGAGATCGCATCGAAGCGGCCCTCGTCGCGCATCTGCAACGGGTCGACCGAACACTGCTGGCCATCATGATCCGCCAAGCCGGCCTGGCGCGCGAAATCGCGGCCGGTATCGCGCATTCCGTGGCGGAGCGGCGGGCACACCGGTCGTTTGACTGTGCCGCATTGATGGAGCGAGCCCGGCGCATCGAGGAAAAAGCCGACCGGATCGCGATCGAGGCACGAAGCGAGATCGCGCGTTTCGATGCCGCGCCGGGGATCGAGCAGCTGGTCAATCAGATCGAAGATGCAATCGACGATCTGGAACAGGCGGCATTTTTCGCTTCGCTCCTTCCGCCCGAAGCCGCACCCGAACTGCTCGAGCCGCTGGCCGAACTTTGCGCCGCAACTGTCGCGGGCACGGAAGCCGCCGCTGTGGGGGTTGCCGCCGCTGCCGAGGTTCCCGACGGACACCGCATCGACACCGAGGATGCGCTCGCGGCGGTTGGTCGCTTGATCGATGTCGAGCACAAGGCCGACGTGGCGGAGCGGACGGCGACGGCGCGAATCCTGACCGGCGAATTCAGTCTCAAGACTGCATTGTCGGTGCTCGAACTCGCCCGCGCGCTTGAACGTTCGACCGACCGGCTGGCGGCTTTCGGGCATCTGTTGCGCGAGCACGTGCTCGCCGACCTTTCCGCGTAGGGGCGCCCGGACATGCAGATTGCGCGCATCGGTGACGGCTCGGCGCAGCGATACGTGGCCGAAATTGTCGGCGGCAAGGCCGCCAATCTGGCGCGCATGGCTGCGCTTGGTCTGCCGGTGCCGCCTGCCTTTGTGCTCCCGATCAGCCTTTGTGCCGCGATGGTGAAGGGCGATGCGGCGGCCGCTGACGACCTGGCCGAGGGTCTGACCGAAGGCGTGGAATTCCTTGAGAATGTTACCGGCAGGCTGTTCGGCGACCGGCGCCGCCCGCTTCTGGTGTCGGTACGTTCCGGGGCGGCGCGATCGATGCCGGGGATGTTGGATACGGTGCTCAATGTTGGATGCACGCCGGCGGCGGTTCGCGGGCTGGTGCGCATGACCGGTCACCCCCGCTTTGCCAGCGACTGCCGGCGCCGCCTTCTCGAAAGCTATGGCAGCGTGGTTCTCGGCATCGATCCGGCCGCCTTCGCCGCCAAGCGCAACGAACTCATTGCCGCCGAGGGCGCCGGCAACGAACGCGGGCTCGATTGCGAAGCTCTTGAACGCCTCGCAACATCCTACGAGCAAATAATCGAGGATGACGACCATGTGCTGAGCGAAGACCCGATGGAGCAACTCACGACCGCGGCGCAGGCGGTATTTCGCTCCTGGATGAGCGAGCGCGCCTGCACCTATCGCAAGCTCGAGCAACTCGAGGATTTGCCGGGCACAGCGGTCACCGTCCAGGCCATGGTCTTCGGCAATGGCGGAGCGTCATCGGGAGCCGGAGTGGCGTTCTCTCGGGATCCTTCCACCGGCGCAGCCAAGCCCGTCATCGACGTCCTGTTCGAATCCCAAGGCGAAGACGTGGTGTCGGGGGGACATAATCCCGAGACCGAAGACGCCCTCGCGCGTTTCCTTCCCGAGATTTCGACGCAGTTGCGCGAAGCGCTGCACCGCCTCGAAGACGATTTTGCCGACATCCAGGACGTCGAATTTACCATCGAGGATGGCAAGCTGTGGATGCTGCAGACCCGCGCAGCGAAGCGGACGCCGCAGGCGGCACTGCGATTGGCGATCGATTTTGTGAAGGAAGGTCGGATCACGCCGGCGCAGGCCTTGCAGCGGCTCAACGGCCTGGCGTTGTGGGCGCTCGTCAATCAGCGACTGCTCGTAACCGGTAAGCCGGCCGGACATGGAACCTGCGCATCGGCCGGGGTTGCTGTCGGACGCGCGGCGTTCGATCAGGAGAGCGCGGCTCGCTTGGTGGCAAGCGGCGGCGACCCGATCATTCTGGTGCGTCCCGACACCACGACGAACGACGTTGGCGGATTTGCCATTGCCGCGGGAATCGTAACGGCGGTCGGCGGGCGAACCGCCCATGCCGCGCTGGTAGCGCGGCAGATGGGCAAGCCCTGCATCGTCGGCTGCGCCGAGCTGTCGATCGACGTTGCCGGTCATCGTGCGCGGCTCGCCGGCGTCGCGATCCAGGAAGGCGATTGGCTGTCAATCGACGGTGAAGCGGGCACGATCTATCTCGGCCGCGGCGAGGTCGTTGCCGAGCGACCGGACGCCGAACTGGCGCAAGTCGAGCGCTGGCGCGCCGATTCATATCGGTGCGTGACTACAGCCGCCGCAGCGCCACCTCTTCGACCTCGTGACTCTCGCCCTTCGTCAGAATGAGGTCGGCGCGCGGCCGCGTTGGCAGGATATTCTCGCGCAGATTGACGAGATTGATGCGATTCCAGATTGAGGTCGCGGTGGCGATCGCCTCCTCGTCGGACAGTTGCGCGTAGCGATGAAAATAGGATTTCGGATCGGCAAACGCCGTACCGCGCAGCGTCAGAAAGCGGTTGACGTACCACGACAGCAGCACGGCTTCCTCGGCGTCGAGATAGACCGAAAAATCGAAGAAATCGGAGACGAAGGGAACGGCCTTGCCGTCCTTCGGCAGCTGCCCGGCCTGCAGCACATTGAGGCCCTCGACGATCAGAATTTCCGGCCGATCGATCTCGATCCATTGGTTGGGGATGACGTCGTAGATCAGATGCGAATAGACCGGCGCCCGCACCGGCCGGCGGCCGGCTTTGATGTCGGAAAGAAAATGCAGCAGCGCCGGCAGGTCGTAGCTGTCCGGAAAGCCCTTCCGCTCCATCAGGCCTTCGCGCTCGAGCACCGCATTGGGATAGAGGAAGCCGTCGGTGGTGATGAGGTCGACTTTTGGCACATTCGGCCAGCGCGCGAGCAGCGCCTGCAGCACGCGCGCCGTGGTCGATTTGCCGGCAGCGACCGAACCGCCGACCCCGATGATATAGGGCATCTTGGCGTCTTCGGTGCCGAGAAACCCTTGCTGTGCGCGGAACAGCCGTTGCGTCGCGGCCACGTAGAGCGAGAGCAGCCGCGACAAGGGCAGGTAGATTTCTTCGACTTCCGATATGTCGAGCCGATCGTGCAGCGAGCGCAGGCGGACGATCTCCGCCGGCTCAAGCGTCATCGGCGTGTCTTGGCGCAGGTTGGCCCATTCCGCGCGTGAAAACACGCGATACGGCGAGACATCCGGCTCGGTGCGTTGCTCCATGCGGATTGCCCTCAGCCGCCTTTGCGCGCCGCTTTCTCGTCAACGCCCGACTGGCGCGTGCGTGCGCCCAGTTCGGCCTCGACCTCGTCGAGCGTAATGCCGCGCGCGTGGAGCACGACAAGGAGATGATAGAGCACATCGGCGGCTTCGGCGATCATGCGATCGCGATCCTCGCCGACCGCGGCAATGGCCGCCTCGACGGCCTCTTCACCCAACTTCTTGGCGCAATGGACCACGCCGCGGTCCAGCAGCTTGCGCGTATAGGACACGTCCGCGCTGGCCTTGGCGCGCTCCTGCACGCGCTTTTCCAGGTCAGGAAGGGTGAACGAAGCGGCCATCTGCCAGTCCAATCGCGACACTTGTCCTTGAGGGGGTAAGTATCACCTCTCCCAAGCACCTGCGAGGGTGGATTTCTACGGATCGAGCCGCACCGGCAGCCCGGCACGGGCCATATATTGCTTGGCCTCGCGCACCGAGTGTTCGCCGAAATGGAAGATCGAGGCGGCGAGCACGGCGCTGGCATGACCGTCGCGAATGCCCTCGACCAGGTGGTCGAGATTGCCGACACCGCCCGAGGCAATGACCGGCACCGACACCGCATCGGCGACGGCGCGCGTCAGCGCAATGTCGAAGCCCCGCCGGGTGCCGTCGCGGTCCATGGAGGTGAGCAGGATTTCCCCGGCGCCGAGCGCGACCACTTCGCGCGCGTAGGCCACGGCATCGAGGCCGGTCGGGTGGCGCCCGCCATGGGTGAATATTTCCCAACGGCTCGCCTCCGGCGGCTTCGACACTTGCTTGGCGTCGATCGCGACCACGATGCACTGATCGCCGAACTTTTCCGCTGCTTCCTTGACGAAGGCGCGGCGCGCAACCGCGGCGGTGTTGATCGAAACCTTGTCCGCGCCGGAGGAAAGCAGCGCGCGGATATCCTCGATGGTGCGCACCCCGCCGCCGACCGTGAGCGGCATGAAGCACGCTTCGGCGGTTCGCTGCACCACATCGAGCATGATGTCGCGATCTTCGTGGCTTGCCGTGATGTCGAGGAAAGTAAGCTCATCGGCGCTGGCTTGGTCATAGGCGATCGCCGCAGCGACCGGATCGCCGGCGTCGCGCAAATTCACGAAATTGATGCCCTTGACGACTCGGCCGTCTTTCACGTCGAGGCAGGGGATGACGCGGACCTTGAACATGTCACGCCGCCCGCGCCGCATGGATCAGCTGCAATGCCGCCGCCGCATCGAGCCTGCCATCATAGAGCGCGCGGCCGACGACGGCGCCGGCGAGCTTCCGCGCCCGCGACTCAAGGAGTGCCCGCACATCGTCGAGCGAGGCGAGCCCGCCCGAGGCGATGACTGGAATTGACATGGCATCGGCAAGCCCGATCGTGGCGTCGAGGTTGAGGCCTTGCAGCGTGCCGTCGCGCGCGATGTCAGTAAAGATGATGGCGGCGACGCCGGCGTCCTCGAAGCGCTTGGCAATGTCGTGCGCAGAAAGCTCGGAGGTCTCCGCCCAGCCTTCGACAGCAACCTTGCCGTCGCGCGCGTCCAGGCCGACGGCAACGCGACCGGGAAATGCTTTCGCCGCCTCTTTCACGAGCGCCGGATTGCGCACTGCGGCGGTGCCTATGATAACGCGGGCGATGCCTTTGTCGAGCCAGCGCTCCACCCCGGCGCGGTCGCGGATGCCGCCGCCGAGTTGCACGGGAATTTTCACCGCGGCGAGGATGCGCTCGACCGCAGCGGCGTTCATCGGCCGGCCGGCGAAGGCGCCATCAAGATCGACGATGTGGAGGTACTCGAAGCCCTGTGCCGCGAACAGCCGCGCCTGCTCGGCCGGCTCGCGATGGAACACCGTCGCGCGCGCCATGTCGCCCTGTTGCAGGCGCACGGCCTCGCCGTTTTTCAGATCGATCGCCGGGAAAAGGATCACGGATTCCACTTCAGGAAATTCGCGATCAGAGCAAGACCGAGCTTCTGGCTCTTCTCGGGATGGAATTGCGTGCCGACGATGTTGTCGCGCGCCACGATTGCCGTGATCGGACCGCCGTAGTCGGCCTCTGCAACAAGGTCGGCACGTTCCGTTACTTTGAGTTCGTAGGAATGCACGAAATAGGCGTGCACACCCTGCGGTCCAAGTGCGAGACCTTCGACCAGTTTGTGCGGCCGCGCGACGTTGAGCGTATTCCAACCCATGTGCGGGATTTTCAGCTGCGGATCGCCGGGCACAATCCGATCGACTTCGCCGGCGATCCAGCCCAGTCCCCCCGTCACCTCGTATTCGCGCCCGCGTTCGGCCAGGAGCTGCATGCCAACGCAGATGCCGAAAAACGGGCGGCCCCTTCGGTGCACCGCTTCCTCAAGAGCCGCCACCATGCCGTCCACCGCATCGAGGCCGCGCCGGCAGTCGGCGAAGGCGCCTACCCCGGGCAGCACCACGCGATCCGCGGTTGCCACCTTGCGCGGATCGTTGGTTACGACGATCGGCTGGTCGAGCCCCGCGTCACGCGCCGCGCGCTCGAACGCCTTGGCGGCCGAGTGCAGATTGCCGGAGCCGTAATCGACGATAGCGACGCTCACCGGTTTGCTCCGGGCTCGGGAAACAGACCGATGATGTCGGGCGATTGCTGTGACCGCGACGAGGGGGGTGGCGGAGGGCCCGGAGACGCTGCAGACGGCGCGACACGTTTCCCGGCCGCAGCACGAACCCAGCCGTCGAAAAAGCGCCGCTCGGCATCTTCGACATCATCGCCGCTGACAACGCCGATGTTATGCCAGCCGCGCCGGGCCAGTGTGAACCGGCGCAAGCTGCCTGCTTCGATGCCGACGAGCACCGCGATCAGCAATTCGACAACGGCGACCCCGGCACTGGGGACGCCGGCGTAATACATGGCGAAGTCAAGCCCGACAGCGACCACGACGTAGATCAACAACACCAGCCACAGCCGGTGCCACAGTATCCACACCGCTGTGAGCAGAAACGCCCAGAAATAGAATCCGTCGCGTACGAACACCAGGCGCTCCGGATTGGGGGAAGCCTCGCTGGCGCGCAAAGGCGGTTCGTGAACGGTGTAAACGGACATTGCCTTATTCCGCTGTTGTCATGATTCCGTTGTTGTCATGGGCCCGGTCATCAAATTCGGTCCCCGCCTTCGCCATCCGCCCTGCGAACGGAGCATCGATGGTCAGCCGCCGAGCGAGCCTTTGGTCGAGGGCACCTCATGCGCGGCGCGCGGATCGATTGCGACCGCCGCCCGCAACGCCCGCGCCAGGCCCTTGAAGCACGACTCGGCAATATGATGATCGTTGCTGCCGTAGAGCGTGGCGACATGCAGCGTCACCGCGGCGTTGATGGCGAAAGCCTGAAACCATTCCTGCACCAGTTCGGTATCGAACGGACCTACTTTGTCGCGCACGAACTCGACGTTGAACACCAGGAACGGGCGGCCGGAAATGTCGATCGCCACACGGGTCAACGCCTCGTCCATCGGCACATGCACGTCGGCGTAGCGGGTGATGCCCTTCATATCGCCGAGCGCCTGCTTCACCGCCTGGCCAAGCGCGATACCGACATCCTCGGTGGTGTGATGATGATCGATATGCAGATCGCCCTTGGCCTTGACCTCGATGTCGATCCGCGAATGCCGCGCCAAGAGGTCGAGCATGTGATCCAGGAAGCCGATGCCCGTCGCCACCGACGCGCGGCCCTCGCCGTCGAGAGCGACGGCGACTTCAACGGCGGTCTCCTTCGTGGTCCGTTTCACGGACGCCTTGCGCATTTTAATTCTCCGTAGCGCGCCGCCTTTTATCAGGGCTTTGCCCGCCGCGCCAATGTCCCGCGGGCGCAATTGCATTGCCGGACGCCAACTCTTAAATCATGGCTTGAACAAAGGCTTTCCAGCGCATGTCATCCTCCGAATCCGGCCACTTCGGCCCCTGGCACGGCACCACCATCCTGACCGTCCGCAAGGGCGGCGTCGTGACCGTCGGCGGCGACGGGCAGGTTTCGATCGGCCAGACCATCGTCAAGGCCAATGCGCGCAAAGTGCGCCGGCTTGGCGGTGGCGACGTGATCGGCGGCTTTGCCGGCGCCACAGCCGACGCCTTTACCCTGTTCGAGCGGCTGGAGTCGAAGCTTGAGCAATATCGCGGCCAGCTCATGCGCGCAGCGGTCGAGCTTGCCAAGGATTGGCGCACCGACCGTTTCCTGCGCCGCCTCGAAGCCATGATGATCGTTGCCGACAAGGATGTGTCGCTGGTGCTCACCGGTACCGGCGATGTGCTCGAGCCGGAGGCCGGCATTGTCGGTATCGGCTCGGGCGGCAATTACGCCCTCGCCGCCGCCCGCGCGCTGATCGACGGACCGCTCGATGCCGAGGCGATCGTGCGCAAATCGCTCGATATCGCCGCCGACATCTGCGTTTACACCAACCGCAACGTGACCATCGAAACATTGAAGGGCGCCTGATCGATGGCGGCTGGGGTCTATGCGTTTCGCCCGATGTTGACGGCGGACTTGCCGATACTTCGGTGCTGGCTGATGAAACCGCATGTTGCCGAATGGTGGGGCGACCCGGACGAGCAGTTTGTCCTGGTGAGCGAGGACCTCGATCACCCTGCCATGGAACAATTCATGGTCGCTAGCGGCGATCAACCGTTCGCCTATCTGCAATGCTACGATCCGGACGCATGGCCGGATAACGGATTTGGCGCGTTGCCGGGCGGCACTCGCGGCATCGATCAATTCATCGGCGAACCGGCCATGCTCGACCGCGGCCACGGCTCGGCGTTGATCCGTGCGTTTATTGAAGGCTTGCTGGGGACGGGTACGCCGCGCGTCGTGACCGACCCGGATCCCGCCAACACCCGCGCCGTCAGGGCTTACGAAAAGGCCGGATTCCGCAAGGATCGCCTGGTCGACACGCCCGATGGCCGCGCCATTCTGATGGTATGTAACAAATGAGCGACTTTTCCCCGCGTGAAATCGTCTCCGAGCTTGACCGCTTCATTGTCGGACAGGCCGACGCCAAGCGTGCCGTCGCCATCGCGCTGCGCAACCGCTGGCGGCGGCTGCAGCTCGAAGAGCGGCTGCGCGAAGAGGTGCTGCCGAAGAACATTCTGATGATCGGACCGACCGGCGTCGGCAAGACCGAAATCTCGCGCCGGCTCGCCAAGCTCGCCGGTGCGCCGTTCCTCAAGGTGGAGGCGACCAAATTCACCGAGGTGGGATATGTCGGCCGCGACGTCGAGCAGATCGTGCGCGACCTCGTCGAGATCGCCATCACGCTGACGCGGGACAAGAAACGCAAGGACGTCCAGGCAAGGGCTCAGCAGGCGGCGGAAGATCGCGTGCTCGACGCGCTAGTCGGCGCCAATGCCAGCGCATCGACCAGGGATACGTTTCGCCGCAAGCTGCGCGCCGGCGAGCTCAACGACAAGGAGATCGAGATCGAGGTGCAATCCTCCGGCGGCATGCCGCTGTTCGAAATTCCGGGCATGCCGGGCGCCCAGATGGGCGCCATCTCGATCGGCGACATTTTCGGCAAACTCGGCGGCGGCCGCACCAAGACGCGGCGCGTCAGCGTGCACGATTCCTACGAAATTCTGATCAACGAAGAATCCGACAAGCTGCTCGATACCGAGCAGCTCACGCTGGAAGCCATCAGGACGGTGGAGAACAACGGCATTGTGTTTCTCGACGAGATCGACAAGATCTGCGCGCGCGATGGCCGCATCGGCGCCGACGTGTCGCGCGAGGGCGTACAGCGCGATCTGTTGCCGCTGATCGAGGGCACCACGGTTGCGACCAAGCACGGCTCCGTGAAGACCGACCACATCCTGTTCATTGCCTCGGGCGCCTTTCACATCTCAAAACCGTCCGATCTCCTGCCCGAGCTGCAGGGCCGCCTGCCGATCCGCGTCGAATTAAAGCCGCTAACGCGCGACGACATGCGGCGCATCCTCACCGAGCCCGAGGCTTCGCTGATCAAGCAATACATCGCCTTGATGGGCACCGAAGGCGTCACGCTGGAATTTGCCGAGGACGCCATCGACGCCGTTGCCGATATGGCGGTGGCGGTGAATTCGAGCGTGGAGAATATCGGCGCACGGCGGCTGCAGACGGTGATGGAGCGCGTGCTCGACGAAGTCTCGTTCGCGGCGCCGGACCGTTCGGGCGAAACAGTCAAAATCGACGCGGCCTACGTGCAAAAGCACGTCGGCGATCTCGCCAAGAACGCGGATTTGAGCCGGTTTATTTTGTAGGAGGCCGCGTTCATAGGATGATCCGGAAAAGTGGGTACCGGTTTTCCGAAAAAGATCATGCTCCAAGGAAGAATCTAGCTGCGGAGCTTGGGTGGTCCTTGCCGCTCGTGGCTGATCTCGCGGATCATCGCCAGCCACTTCTCGACCTGGGCGAGAGCGTGTTTATCGGAGGCTTCGCTTGGCGCAGCGGCGGGCTTGGATTGTGTATCGGTTGCGGTCTCTGACATGGGTGCGCGGTACTCCAACTAAGGCTGCCATGATCGCAAAAGAAATTGGCGATTTGTTGCACCGGCTCCGGGTATCCGATCGCTAAGGTTAACGGCCGCGTTATCGCAGGCGCCGCAACCGGATATAAAGCGCGCCCTGCCCGCCATGGCCCGCATGCGCGACCTCAAAGCCGACGACAAGAGGGCGGAATTCCGGCAGCGAAAGCCATAGCGGCACTTGCCGCTTAAGCACGCCGCGCTCGATCGCGTCTTGGGCGCCTCTGCTGATTCCCTTGCCGGTGACGACGAGTGCAATCCTGGCGCCGTCCGCTTGGGCGCCGCGCAAAAAGCGCAGCAGCTCGGCATGGGCCTGCATCTGCGTGAAGCCGTGCAAATCGAGCCGGACATCGATCGGATCGCGGCCTCGCGCCACCCGCTGCTTGAGCCTTCGCCCGAGCGGCGCGAGCGGCGGCGCATCTTTCTTGCGCGGCGCATCTTGCCGCGTCGCCGGCATCGGAGGTGCTTGCGTTGCAACCTTGTCAACGCTGCTCGCACCCGATGGCTTGGCGGACTGCCGTTTACGCGGCAAAGGCGTAATCGAACGCACAATACCGGTCCACAATGCGTGTTCCTCGTCGCTTAGCGAGCGCCGCCGGCTCATCGCTTTCGCCCCGTTGCCGGTTGTTGCTCCGCTTCTTCCGCCGGCCTCACCTCCGGAAGCGGCACCTCCTCCGCGGTCGGATCGATCATGCTGCCGCCGCTGAACTGCGCGAAGAAGCCCGGGCGTTCCGGCGGCAGCGGCACATCGTGCGCCGCCTCGACCGGATCGAGCTCGCGCGGCAGGAGCATCACGAATTGGCCGGAGTTGCGGATGCGGCCGGCGATGCGCGCAGCATCGTCACCCGCACCGAAATAGATGTCCGCTCGCGCGGGGCCGACGATGGCCGAGCCGGTATCCTGGGCGAAGACGAGGCGGCGAAATTTGGTGACCGCCTTCTCGCTGGCGATCGGCAGCTCGGCCGTGATGAAGAACGGCGTACCGTAAGCATGCAGCGAACGATCAACGGCGATTGAGCGGCCGGGCATCAGCGGTACGCCCTCGCCGCCGACGGCCTCGTCCTCAGTCGAAAGGCCGGTGATGCGGAAGAACACATAGGACTTGTTCTGCCTGCGCACATCCTTGGCCGCGTCCGGATTGGCCTCCATCCAGTCGCGGATGCGCTGCATCGATATCTCGTCCTTGGGAACGAGCTTGCGTTCGACCAGCACGCGCCCGACGGGCAAATAGGGCCAGCCGTTATGCGAGTCGTAGTTGACGCGCAGGATCGAGCCATCCTCCAGTCTGATCCGGGCCGATCCCTGGATTTGCGCGAACAGGACGTCGACCTGGCTGCGAAGCCAGCAAATCTCCAAATGCCAGCCATCAAGCGCGCCATCTTCGATCTCGCCGCGATCATAGTACGGCACGATCTTGCGGCGCCCGACGCGACGGCCCACCTTGACGCCTTTGCTGGGAAACGAGTCGCCAAACTTGCGGCGGCCGGAAATCACCAGATTGGGCGGTCGGCGATAGAGCGGCGCGGTAAATTCACCGGTCGGAACCCGCGAACCGTTGATGATCGGCTCGTAATAGCCGGTCAGGAAGCCGTCGGTATCGCCGAGCTTGCTGATGCGGAGCGGCCGGAAATTATCCTCGAAGAACTTCCTGGCGCCGTCCTCTTCAAGCGGGACCGCGGCTAAACCGCGCTCGCAAATGGACTTGAGTGCGTCAGTGATTGGCGCCACCTCGCGGCTCGACTGACGACTGCCGTTCAACGCCCGACAGCTCTCGAGAAAAGCGGCAAAGGCGGTGGCGTGATCATCGCTCGCCCAGCCGTCGATGTCGGCAAAGTCGATCGGCTCATATTGCGTGTCGGGGAACTTGATCGGATCCCGCTCGCCGGCGCGGGCCGCCATCGGCGCGGCGACGAGAGCCAAAAACGCGATCAGGCACGTGACGACAGGGAGCAACGCTCGACTACACGCCGCCATCGGCCTCACTGTCCGGCTTCGGTTGCGACAACCTTCCAGTTCGGATCGCGTGAAGAAACGTCGCGGGCGAACGTCCAGACATCGGTGACGTCGGTGACTTTGTCAGCATTGCCCTCGATGACGGCGCCTGAACGATCGCGCGTTGCGGAAATCAGCTTGGACACAAAGCGGATGGTGACTTGGGCAGTGCGTGCGCGCAACTCCGCACCGGTGATCGTGGAGCCATCGATCGAAACGAAGCGGGTCTCGGCGGTTTCACCGCGGCTTTCCCGTTCGCTGATCGCGGTGTCGAAACCGTCATAGACCTCACGCGAGAGCAGGCTGCGCAATTGCCGGCGATCGCCTTCGGCGAAGGCGGTCACAATCATCTCATAGGCGGCGCGCGCGCCAGTGATGAAGTGCTTGGCGTCGAAGCCCGGATCCGCGCCGGCAATAGCGTCAAGCCCCGTCGCAACGCTCGACCCGGTCTCGGCAACACCCTTCCAGCGATCCGCAGCGGGAGCCGCGACCTCGACCGGTCGCGTCGGCGCCGGATCAGCCGGTCGTGTCGGCAGGGTTACGACCTTGTCGCTCGCAGGGCTGCGCACGGCATCGCGGGTCGAATAGGGATCGTAAGGCGGCCGCTCGCGGCCGGTACGCTGCCCCAAGACGCTACGAAGTCGCAGGAAGATGAATACTGCGAGCGCCAGGAAGATAATGGTGTAAATATCGAACACGTCCTACTTCTCTCGGCATCGCAAATGACGGGACGGGTGGATCCCCGTGGCGGTTCGAAGCGGCGAATCCGCGGCAGACGCTTGGTCCTCGTTCTATGTAGGCACGCGCGGGAAACCATCCAGTGGCCGCGGTCCGGCAAGGCGTGCCAACCCAAAGCTTAATCGATCGCCGCCGCTGCGCCAACATTGTAGCACCGGAACGTTGCCGCCTATACCGAATTCAAGCCGTAAGCGGTGCCTGCCTGCTGCGAATGACAGGCTTTTGGGCAACACGCTGAAACCGGGGGCAAATGACGCCGGGGGCGAAAGCCGCCAGCATTGTTCGCCCGCTTTGCCTGTGTTAGCCAAGCCTTAACGCCCGCGCGTGGGCTCGGAGCCAAGCATGTCGGCCAGCAACGGCGGCCCTGAGCCACAGGCGGCGATGCCTCACATCGGCGTCCTCGCTCAATACATGAAGGATTTTTCGTTCGAAAATCCGAACGCGCCTCGCTCGATGGCGCCTACCGGGCAGCAGCCGAGCATCAATATCCAGGTCAACGTCGATGCCGCGCCCATGACCGGCAACGATTTCGAGGTGACGCTGCGCCTGGAAGGTAAGGCGGAATTGCAAGGCACGCTGCTATTCGGCTTCGAATTGATATTTGGCGGCGTGTTCCGCATCCAGAATGTGCCGGCCGAAAGCCTGCAGCCTGTCGTTCTGATCGAATGTCCGCGGCTTTTGTTCCCGTTTGCGCGCGAGATCGTCGCTACGGCGGTGCGCAATGGCGGCTTTCCGCCGCTTTTGCTCGATCCGATCGATTTCGTCGGCCTTTACCGGCAACGGCTGGCGGGCACGCAGCCCTCGCCGCCATCGCAACCGGCTACTCCAAACTGACGTAATCGCGCCAGATCGCGCTTTCGCCAAGGGTGGCGATGAATGCCAGATGCGCCGCACGCTCCTCGCCCGTGATCGTCACGACGAGCGGCACCAGGCGCTCGCGTACGATGATGGGCTCACCGGCCGCGCGACCCGGCAAGGCGGCCTGGGAAAGAACAAGCTGCGCCTGCCGGGCGCCGATCAGCTCGACATAAACTTCGGCAAGGAGCTCAGCGTCAAGCAGCGCGCCGTGCTTGGTGCGGCGGGAATTGTCGATCGCGTAGCGCACGCAAAGATCGTCCAGCCGGTTCGATCCGCCGGGATGCTTGCGGCGTGCAAGGAGAAGCGTATCGACCATGCGCTCGCGCGCGAGCAGCGGCCGGCCGGCGCGCTCGAACTCGGCATTGAGAAAGCCGATATCGAATGCGGCGTTGTGGATGACGAGCGGCGCATCGCCGAGGAACGCAATGAGATCGTCCGCCATCTCGGCGAAAAAAACCTTGTCTTTGAGGAAGTCGTCGCCGAGGCCATGGACGGCAAAAGCCTCCGCCGGCATGCTGCGCTCGGGATTGAAGTAGCTGTGGAAGGTCTGACCGGAGGGTATGCGGTTGATCAGCTCGATGCAGCCGACCTCGACCAGGCGATGGCCGTCCAGAGGGTCGAGACCCGTCGTCTCGGTATCGAGCACAATTTCGCGCATGCAATCTCTCAGGCCGCCGCCGGCGCCGGCGCTGCCGCTCACGAATCACCGACGCTGCCGCGCATTTTACCCACCACCCGCAGGATGTCGCGTACCTGCGCGCGGGCGTGATCGAGCGACTGCGAGCTATCCACGATAAAGTCGGCACGCCGGCGCTTTTCCGCATCCGGCATCTGCTTGGCAACGAGGGCGGCGAATTTTTCCTCGGTCATTCCCGGGCGCTCCAAGGCGCGCCGGCGCTGGATCTCCGGCGGTGCCGAGACCACGACAACGGCATCGCAATTGCTTTGTCCACCAGTCTCAAACAGCAGCGGAACATCGAGCACGACGACGGGTGTGCCGCGCGCCTGCGCGTCGGCCAGGAACCTGTCCCGAGCAGCCCCTACCAGCGGGTGCACGATCGCTTCGAGCCGCGCCAGCGCCGCGTCGTCGCCCAGTACCACGGTCGCGAGCTTGGTTCGGTCGACTTTGCCCCCTGACGTGGCGCCCGGAAAGGCGCGCTCGATCGCGGGCACGGCCTCCGCCTCATAGAGCGCGTGCACGACAGCATCGGAATCGTGGACCGGCACGCCGGCTTCGGCGAAGAATTGCGCGGTTTTCGATTTGCCCATGCCGAGCGAACCGGTGAGACAGAGAACGAAGGGCCGTCCGTCACTCATCGGGCAAGGCATCCGCTCCGGCGGAGAAAATCGAGCGCCGGCAAGAGCGGCAAACCCAGAACGGTAAAATAGTCGCCGTCCACCCGGTCGAACAGTTGAACGCCTGGGCCTTCGATCTGGTAGGCACCGACGCTCGCTGTGGCAGCGCTCCCGGCGGCGTCGAGATAGAGATCAAGAAACCGATCGGAGAACGCGCGCATGGTCAGGCGCGCCGTCCCGACATACTCGAATAGCACCGCTTCGCCTTGCACGAAGGCGATCGCCGAATGCAGTTCATGCGCACGCCCACAGAGCGCGCGAAGCTGTTCGCGCGCCGCTACATGATCGGCCGGCTTGGAAAATCGCTGACCCTCAAGCGCCAAGGTCTGATCGGCGCCGAGAACCAGCCGGCCGGGATGCGATCCGGCGACGACTGCCGCCTTTACTCGCGCCAGATGGCTGGCGACCGCCGCCGGCTCATCCGACAGTGCGTCCGCTTCCAGCGCGCGTTCATCGATATCTGCCGGATGCAGCTCAATCGGAACGCCCGCCGCCTCAAGCAGCGCGCGCCGCACGACACTCCTTGATGCGAGCATCAGCGGATCGGAGGCAAGCCACAGCGACATCGCTCATGAGGCCATGTGCCGGCGCCGCTCGCCAAGCAAGGCGAGTACCGCAGCGGCCGTTTCCTCAATCGAGCGCCGGGTGACGTCGATCAACGGCCAATTATGTTTGGCGCAAAGCCGACGCGACGTCGCCACTTCCTCGGCCACAGACTGCTGGTCAATATATTTATCGTCATCGCGGTGCGCCTTGAGGCCAAGGAGCCGGTTCTCCCTTATCTGCACAATGCGTTCCGGCGTCGCATACAGGCCGACGACCAGCGGCCGCTTCAGCCGTTCAATACCGGAGGGCAACGGCACGCCGGGCACGAGCGGCACGTTCGCCGTCTTCACGCCACGGTTGGCAAGGTAAATCGAGGTCGGCGTCTTCGATGTTCGCGATACGCCGACAAGAAGAACATCGGCGTCCTCCAGGTCATCGGTCAACTGGCCGTCATCATGGAGCATCGTGTAGTTGAGCGCATCGATGCGGCGGAAATATTCAGCGTTGAGTGTGTGCTGGGCTCCGACTTTATGGGTCGATTCGGCGCCGAGATAGGCCTGAAACAGGTGAAGAACCGGACCGAGGATCGAGAGGCATGGCAGCCCGAGCTCGCGGCACTTTTCCTCGATCTTGGCCACGAGATTCTCTTGCAGCAGCGTGTAAAGCACGATGCCGGGGGATTCCTCGATCTCGGCCAGCACCCGGTCGAGCTGTTTCTGATTGCGGACCAGCGGGTGCATATGCTCGACCGGCATGACCTTCGTGTATTGGGCCGCGGCGGCGCGAGCGACCGTCATCAGGGTCTCTCCGGTCGCGTCGGAGACCAAGTGCAGATGAAAGTAGCCGGCGGTGAGCGTCATAGGGAGTTTGGATAACCTGTCGATGGATGGGGAGAAGGCCATGGCTTACGCCACTGCGCAACGATAATAGCCGACTTGGCAAGAATTCCATCCACATCCCTGCCGTTCCACTTTTAAAGCCAGCGCGCAGATGGATTAGTGGTGAAATGTGGAAAGACGACCGACAACCCGGGTGAAACCGCCCCGGAGGCCCAATAAAAGCATCGAACTCTCGCAACACGGAGCAAAAGGCCGCAATCGCGAATATGTGCGTACATCGTGGATGGATTGTGGGTGGAGATGCATGAGTCCAATTCACCGTCCAAGCACTACAACAGACTCTCTTAGAGTTATTTTGGTTTAAGAAGGAAGCGGTGGCTGACGCTCTAATGATGAAACCCCTGCTTCGCGTCCTGACCGGCACGTGCGAGCCTGTACCGCCGATCTGGCTGATGCGGCAGGCCGGAAGGTACTTGCCGGAATATCGAGCGATCCGCCTGCAGGCGGAGAATTTCCTCGATCTATGTTTTGATCCTAAGCGGGCGGCGGAGATAACCCTGCAACCGGTTCGTCGCTTCGGGTTCGACGCGGCGATCCTGTTTTCCGATATTCTTGTGGTGCCGCATGCGCTTGGTCAGCAGGTGACTTTCGAGGAGGGCGAAGGACCGCGGCTCGCGGCGTTCAGTGATCCGTCGGCACTGAAGGCACTCAATCGGGAGATCGACCAGGGACAACTTGAGCCGGTCTACGAAACAATCGCCCGGGTCAAACAGCAACTGCCGCCGACGGTCGCTCTACTGGGCTTCTGCGGCGCACCGTGGACATTGGCGACGTATATGATCGCGGGGAGGGGAACGGTCGATCAACGTCCAGCGCGGCTGTTTGCTTATGAGTTTCCGGATGCGTTTGCGAAGTTGATCGACGTACTGGTCGAGGCCTCGGCAAGCTATCTGATCCGGCAGTTTAAGGCCGGCGTGGATGCGGTGCAGATCTTCGACAGTTGGGCCGGGGTGTTGCCGGGCGATGAGTTCAGAAAATGGTGCATTGAACCTTGTGCTCGCATTGTCGATGCGGTGCGCAAGGAAGTTCCTGGAGCACGGATCATTGGCTTTCCGCGCGGCGCCGGAACTGAGATCGGATGTTACGTCGATGGCATTGCGGTCGATGCGGTCGGACTAGACTGGACCGTCGAGCTCGGATTCGCGCGCGATGATATTCAGACGCGGCGGCCTGTTCAGGGCAATCTCGATCCACTGGCGCTGTTGGTGGGAGGCGCAGCGCTGGATCGCTCCATCGACGCTATTCTTGAGGCGCTTTCATCGGGGCCGTTTATCTTCAATCTCGGCCACGGCGTATTGCCGGAGACGCCGATTGCCCATGTCGAGCGGCTGATTAGTCGTGTCCGAGGGTGGAAGGGCTAGGGATGCCGGCGCGAGATTTCCTGCAACGCTATCTATGGGTCGAAATCGCCGTCGTGGGTACCGCTATGGCGGTCGTTGTGCTGGTTCTGTCGGTGCCAAGTTCGGCCTATCATTGGATCAAGGCTTTCCACATCATCGCGGTGATCGCCTGGATGGCGGGAATGCTCTATCTGCCGCGCTTGTTCGTCTACCATTGCGCCGCCGAAAAAGGGTCGGTCCAATCGGAGACATTCAAGGCGATGGAGCGCCGGCTTTTGCGCGCCATCGCCAATCCGGCGATGATCGCCACTTGGGCTCTCGGGCTCTGGCTCGCGTGGCACGGACCCGATTCCCGCTATGGGTGGTTTGTATCGGGGTGGCTATTGGCAAAGCTTGCCCTGGTGCTCGCGCTCTCGGCGGTGCACGGGCTGTTCGCGCGCTGGGTCAAGGCGTTCGGGGCCGATCAAAACCGGCATTCACAGAGATTCTACAGGATAATCAATGAGGTACCGACTATCCTGATGATTGGTATCGTCATCCTTGTGGTGCTGAAACCGTTTTGAATTCTGCGCGTTGCCAGTGCACAGTCCGTTTTCAGCACTTGCCTGACGAGCCGTCTTTTCTTATCTTCAGGACATCCCACCGAACGTAGGCGGATGCAGCCGTGTTCTGGCTCCAGTGAACTGGAGCCGGCTGATGCATCGGGACCGTGGCGCCCCAAGCCCCCCGCAATCCCAAGACCTACGGCTTCTCTCTTCCCGCCAGCGACCTGCGACCCACCCCGGCGCTGGCCAATTTCCATAGGACATTCTGTATGCGGGAAATGAAACTCCAAGAACTCAAAACCAAGTCTCCGGCGGAGCTTGTCTCCTTCGCGGAAGAACTTGAGGTCGAAAACGCATCCACGATGCGCAAGCAGGAGCTGATGTTCGGTATCCTCAAGCAACTCTCGGCTCGCGAAACCGATATCGTCGGTGAAGGCGTGGTCGAGGTGCTGCCGGACGGCTTCGGCTTTCTGCGCTCGCCGGAAGCCAATTACCTGCCGGGCCCGGACGACATCTACGTTTCGCCGTCGCAAATCCGGCGCTTCGGGCTCCGCACTGGCGATACCATCGACGGCCACATCCGCAGCCCGAAGGAAGGCGAGCGCTACTTTGCGCTGCTCAAGGTCAATTCGCTCAATTTCGAGGACCCCGAGAAAGCGCGCCACAAGGTCAACTTCGACAATTTGACGCCGCTCTATCCGGACGAATGGCTGAAGATGGAATTCGAGGATCCGACCAAGAAGGATCTCTCGGCGCGCGTGATCGACATCGTCGCTCCGGTCGGCAAAGGCCAGCGCGCGCTGATCGTGTCGCCGCCGCGCACCGGCAAGACCGTGCTGCTGCAAAACATCGCGCATTCGATCACGCACAATCACCCGGAATGCTATCTGATCGTGCTCTTAATCGACGAACGGCCGGAAGAGGTCACCGATATGCAGCGCTCGGTGAAGGGCGAGGTGATCTCCTCGACCTTCGACGAGCCGGCGGTGCGCCACGTTCAGGTCGCCGAGATGGTGATCGAAAAGGCCAAGCGCCTGGTCGAGCACGGCCGCGACGTAGTCATCCTGCTGGATTCGATCACGCGTCTTGGCCGCGCCTACAACACAGTCGTGCCGTCATCCGGCAAGGTGCTGACCGGCGGTGTCGACGCCAATGCGCTGCAACGGCCGAAACGCTTTTTCGGGGCCGCGCGTAATATCGAAGAGGGCGGCTCGCTCACCATCATCGCCACCGCGCTGATCGACACCGGCAGCCGCATGGACGAGGTGATCTTCGAGGAGTTCAAGGGTACCGGCAATTCGGAATTGATCCTCGACCGCAAGGTAGCCGACAAGCGCACCTTCCCGGCGATGGACATCACCCGCTCGGGCACGCGCAAGGAAGAGCTGCTGGTCCCGCCCGATCAGCTCAAGAAGATGTACGTGCTGCGCCGCATCCTCAATCCCATGGGCACCATGGATGCGATCGACTTCCTGCTCGACAAGCTGCGCAACACCAAAAACAACGGCGAGTTCTTCGACTCGATGAATACTTAAAGCGCGTCGCGCGATCCCTCACCCTGGCGTGCGAGCTTCGGGGTGACGGGATGCTGGCGCGGTGCGCTTCTCATTGAGCGCGTAGTCGGGATCGACGAAGCACATGCCGCCCTTGCCGATGGCACTCTCGCATTCCGTCGCGGTCGAGTACCCGCATTCGATCATCAATTTCGTTGCTGCGGCATAACCACACCAGCCTTCGGCGCGCGCACCGGTGGCTGTCATGAGGATTAGGGCGCCCGCCAGAATAAATCTGTTTCGCATCGCTCGATCTCCCTCACTGCCACCCCGGCTAGGCCCATAAAGCACGATTTGGGGTCGAATGGACCGCAGCGTCAAGTATGTCGCACGGCCTCGATGGTGCGAAGAAGGCCCGCCGGATCAGTGACCGGAAGCGAGCAGGTTTCCCCGACACAGACAAAGGCTTGCGGCTCGGTCGTCGTCGCCTGAAGCTGCGCACGCGCCGGGTGCGAGGGCGGCAGCGCATCCGCCGCGCGGGCGTGAAATACGATGCGGTCGAGCGGCGGGAGCGCGCGAGCCGCAGCCAGCAACGTGTCGGCGCCAGCGCCCTCGCCCGTGACGACGATCTCGGCGGCGCGCAGCCGCAGATCGATGGCGTTGAGGAGCGCCATGTGCATGTAGAGATTTTCGACGGTCTCCGGCGCAACGGCCGCAATCAGCCGGTCAGCCTTTTGGCGCCAGGCATCGTCGCCGGCAAGGAGCGCCAGGCGGATGAGGTTCTGCGCGGCGACAGCGTTATGGTTCGGCGTCGCCTCGTCGGCAGTCGCGGCCGGGCGGATGACGAGTCCCTCGGCATCCGCTGCAGTGAGATAGTAGGTTCCGGTCTCCGCATTGGCATAGTCGCGGTCGAGCGCGTGCTGCCAAGCCAATGCCTGATCGAGATAGCCCTGCTCGCCGCTTGCTTCATACAGCGCCAGCGCCGCGCGGATCATGGCCGCGAAGTCGGACGCGAGCCCGGGAAATTTGAGCTGGCCTTGGCGCCAGGAATGGCCCAGCCGATCGCCGCGCGTCATCGCCCGCGCAATAAAGGCGAAGGCGCGTTTCGCCTTACCCAGCCATGACGGCTCATCGAGCATCAGGCTCGCATTGGCGAGCGCCGCGATCATCAGTCCGTTCCAGTCAGCCAGTACTTTGTCGTCGAGGCCGGGACGCACGCGAGCCTCCCGGGCGGCGAGAAGTTTTGCACGCAGTGCCGCCTGCCGCGCCTCATCCTCCGCGCCGCGCGGCAGCGGCGTGAGCCGATTGAGGATGTTGTGGCCCTCAAAATTGCCCTGCGGCGTCACATCATAGTGGCGCGCGAAGAACTCGCCGTCCTCGATGCCGAGTTGTTTGATGAGTTCGTCGTAGGACCAGACGTAGAACTTGCCCTCCTCACCTTCGGAGTCGGCATCGAGCGAAGCTGAAAATGCGCCTTCGGCCGTCGTCATCTCGCGCTTGAGCCAGACAACAGTCTCTGCGGCGCGCTGCCGGTACAGCGGCTTGCCGGTGCGCAGATAGGCGATCGCGAGCAGTTCGAGCAGCTGGGCGTTATCGTAAAGCATCTTCTCGAAGTGCGGCGTCAGCCAGCGCTCGTCGACCGAATAGCGCGAGAAGCCGCCGCCTAGATGATCGTAGATGCCGCCCTCGCAAATGTGGTCGAGCGTGATCTCGACGGCAGCAAAATAGCGCGCTTCGCCGGTGCGCAGTCCGGCGCGCCAAAGCAGCTCGAACAAAGCCGCCTGCGGAAATTTCGGCGCGCCGCGGGTGCCGCCGTTCACCGGATCGATGAGGCCGCCGAGCTGGCGCGCGGCGTTATCGAGTTCGGCGGCGCCGATCGTGACCGTCCCCGGCGGCCGCGCTCTGCCCGCGAGCCGCTCCATGAGCGCTGCCCGATTGTGCTCGATCTTTTGCGGCTCGTCGCGGAACAGCCGGGCGATCTCGCGGAGCACATCGACGAAAGCCGGTTTGCCGTAGCGAGAGGTACTCGGAAAATAAGTGCCGCCCCAGATCGGCTCGCCGTCGGGCGTAAGGAACATGGTGAGCGGCCAGCCGCCCTGCTCGCCGAGATGATGCAGAGCCGCCATGTAAATCTGGTCGATGTCGGGGCGCTCCTCGCGATCGACTTTGATGTTGACGAACAGCTCGTTCATGACCTTCGCGGTAGCGCCGTCCTCAAAACTCTCGTGCGCCATCACGTGGCACCAATGGCAGGCCGCGTAACCGACCGACAGCAGGATCGGCTTGTTGGCGCGCTTGGCTTCCGCCAGAGCCTCCGGCCCCCAGGCCCACCAGGCGACCGGGTTGCTTTTGTGCTGGAGCAAATACGGGCTGGTCTCGTGCGCGAGGCGGTTTTCGTGCGGTAGCGTGGCCGTGGTGGTCATGATCGTGCTCTGCCGGGCTGCGCGGACAGGGTATCGCGCATCCTTACAATGTTTGCCGACGAATGGCAGTTGCCTCAATTTGTGCCCCGTGGGAGGTCACAAGGCCGGATAAGGAGGCGACAATGACGCCTGCGCTCATAGCAGCGGCCGCACTTGGGTTTTGGGCGGCTTCTGGCGCGACTGCGCCGCGGTCGATTGTGCCGATCCCGATGTTTGACGGGATTGTCCGAGTGCAATTGGCGGAGGCGTCGATTGGGACTGCGACAATAGAGGCCGACGGCACGATTGTACTTTGGTTGATTGCCAGGGGACCCGGCGGCATGCACGGCGAGGGGGTCCTGCGCTATCCGCCGTCCGATCCGAACTATCTGGAAGTTCTCAAGCATATCGGGCCGCTCAAGCCCGGTGAGACGCGGCCGGTGCCGCCTTGGCCTGACTGACGACCTGGAATGCGTGCTATCTCCCCGTCGTGACAAACGATGGATCGACGATCTTCGCCCTCTCCTCCGGCCGGCCGCCGGCCGCCGTGGCCGTGGTGCGGGTATGCGGTCCACAAGCGCGCGTAGCGCTGGAAAAGCTGATCGGCCGCGTGCCGCAGCCGCGCGAGGCGTCGCTCGCGCGGCTGCGCGATCCGACAAGCGGCGAAGTCATCGACGAGGGTCTTGCGCTGTGGTTTCCGGCCCCGCGCAGCGAGACCGGCGAGGATATGGCCGAGCTGCAGCTCCATGGCGGGCACGCTGTCATCGCTGCGGTGCTGGAGGCGCTGGGCGGGATCGAGGGCTTTCGGCTGGCCGGGCCGGGCGAGTTCACGCGCCGTGCATTTGAGAACGGCCGCCTTGATCTGACGGCGGTGGAAGGCTTGGCCGACCTGATCGCGGCGGAGACCGCGGCGCAGCGCCGCCAGGCGTACCGGCAGCTCAAGGGCTTGATCGGGGACCGCGCCGAAGCGTGGCGCCGGCAGTTGATCGAGGCGCTGGCGCTCGTTGAGGCGCGGATCGATTTCTCCGACGAAGCGGATGTGCCCGAAGATTTGGTTGGTCCGGCGCTTTATGCTGCGCAGCAATTGCGCGGCGGGATCGCAGCAAAATTGGCGGATGGCGGTCGCGGCGAACGGCTGCGCGACGGTCTCGTCGTCGCCATTGCCGGGCCGCCCAATGCCGGCAAATCGACGTTGCTTAATCGGCTGGCGCGGCGGGAGGCGGCGATTGTTTCGCCTTACCCTGGCACGACGCGCGATGTCATCGAGGTGCACCTTAATCTCGACGGCTATCCAGTGACGCTGCTCGACACCGCGGGCATCCGCCAGAGTGATGATCCGGTGGAGCAGGAGGGCGTGCGGCGCGCTCGCGAACGCGCAGCCGCCGCTGACCTGGTGCTATGGGTCATTGACGTATCGGCCATTGGCACAGCAGCGGAGGATAGCGCTATTAGTCAATTTAGATCAGATATTTGGCTATTGGAGAACAAGGTCGATTTGCGTGTGGATAAGCTGTGCACAAGTAATGAATCTCGGTCCGCAATTAACGCGTGGATGAGGTTCTCGGTTTCGGCTGCGACAGGGGTCGGCATGGATGTGCTGATGGCCGGACTTTCGATCTACGCTCGGGATTATTTCGCACCGGCCGAGACCGCCCTGGTCACGCGGGCACGACACCGCCAGGCGCTTGAGGAGACGGTGGCGGCACTTGATCGGGCTGTGGCGCAGGGCAATTCCGGCAGAGAAGAACTCATCGCCGAGGAATTGCGCTCGGCCGCGACGATCCTGGGCCGGCTTACCGGCCGCGTAGACGTAGAGGACATCCTCGATGTGATCTTCCGCGATTTCTGTGTTGGCAAATGATTTGTTAACGCGATCTCAGTTAACTGCGCCCTACGCTTTGAGCGTTTCACGTGAAACAACCTCAACTGCTGCGGAATTCCGATCGTGATTTTGGCTGCGGCGTTGGCTAAAAGGATCGCGTCGCGGAGAATGGCAATGGACGCCGGCTTTGATGTGATTGTCGTCGGTGGCGGCCATGCCGGCTGCGAGGCCGCCGCTGCGGCAGCGCGCATGGGCGCACGGGCCGCGCTCATCACCCACCGGTTCGCGACCGTCGGCGCCATGTCCTGCAATCCCTCCATTGGCGGGCTCGGCAAAGGCCATCTTGTGCGCGAGGTCGATGCCCTCGACGGCCTGATGGGTCGCGTGGCGGATGCGGGTGGCATTCAGTTCCGGATGCTCAATCGCCGCAAGGGTCCGGCCGTACGCGGCCCGCGCGCCCAAGCCGACCGGAAGCTTTACGCTGCGGCCATGCAAGCGGCGCTGCGCCAGACCGCGAATCTGACAGTGATCGAGGGCGAAGCGGACAACCTGGTCCTCGCTAACGGGCGGGTGACTGGCGTGCGGCTCACGGACGGGCGCGCCTACAACGCGGGCGCCGTGGTCCTGACGACCGGCACATTCCTGCGCGGGCTTATTCACATCGGCGAGCGGCAGATTCCGGCCGGACGCGTCGGGGAGGCGCCGGCCATTGGCCTTTCGCACACGCTGGAGCGAGCGGGCTTCGCGCTCGGGCGCTTGAAGACCGGCACGCCGCCACGGCTCGACGGTGCGACGATCGACTGGACCGCGGTAGAGCCGCAGCAAGGGGACGACCCGCCGGAGCCATTCTCCGCGCTCACCACACGGATTGAAAATCCCCAAGTGGAATGCGGCATCACCCGCACGACGCCGGCGACCCACAGCATCATCCGCGACAACGTTCACCGCTCGCCGATGTATTCCGGCCAGATCAAGAGCCGCGGGCCGCGCTACTGCCCCTCCATCGAGGACAAGATCGTTCGCTTTGGCGAGCGCGACGGACACCAGATTTTCCTTGAGCCGGAGGGTCTCGACGACACCACCGTTTATCCGAACGGCATATCTACCTCGTTGCCCGAGGATGTGCAGCTTGCGCTCGTCGCCTCCGTTCCGGGCCTGGAGCGCGCGCGCGTGGTGCGGCCGGGCTATGCGATCGAGTACGACCACGTCGATCCGCGCGAGCTGGCGGCGTCGCTGGAAACCAAGCGACTGCCGGGCCTTTTCCTGGCCGGCCAGATCAACGGCACGACTGGCTATGAGGAAGCCGCGGCCCAAGGTCTGGTCGCCGGCCTCAATGCGGCCGCGCGCGCTGGGGGTGGGGCGCCCATCGTGTTCGATCGGGCCGAAGGCTATCTCGGCGTCATGGTCGACGATCTGGTCACGCGGGGCGTGACCGAGCCCTACCGCATGTTCACGTCGCGCGCGGAATACCGGCTAACGCTGCGGGCGGACAACGCCGATCAGCGGTTGACCGATAGGGGCGTCGCGCTGGGCTGCGTCGGCGCCGAGCGCGCGCGGGTGCATCAGGCCAAGATGAAGGCACTTCAGGACGCGCGGGCGACGGCGCAGGCACTTTCGCTGACGCCGAACGAAGCCGCGCGCCATGGCGTCGCGCTGCGCAAGGACGGACAACGCCGGTCGGCCTTCGAGCTTTTGTCGTATCCGGATATTGCCGTTGCTGATCTGGCGCGGATCTGGCCGCGCTTTGGCGAGCTTGACGGAAAAGTCGCGGAGCAACTCGAGATCGACGCGAAATACGCGGTCTATCTGAGCCGGCAAGCCGCCGACGTGGAATCCTATCGCCGCGACGAAAGCATCGTTCTGTCCGACGATATCGACTACAGCACCCTGCCCGGCCTTTCCAACGAAGTGCGCCACAAGCTGCAAGCGCATCGTCCGCGCACCATCGGCCATGCCGGCCGTATTGACGGCATCACGCCGGCGGCGCTGACGCTGCTCGCGGCCCATGTGCGGCGGCAAGGCCACAAGGCCAAACGCGGCGCGGCATGATCGGCGGCGGCCAGCCGCGCGGTCACGGGCGCCGCCCGCTTATGCCGGGACGCCCTGTTAGCGCGGCAGACTTATCGGCGGACCGCTCCCGAGCATTGGCATTGACGCCTGTTTCACGTGAAACAGGCGTTCGCCTCGACCGCTTGGTCGAGATCCTTCTTGATTGGCAGCGGCGCATGAACCTGATCGCGGCATCGACCGAACCGACGGTGTGGACGCGCCATGTGGCGGATTCGCTCCAGCTTGTTTCGTTGGCGCCGCAGGCGCGCATTTGGACCGATCTCGGCTCCGGCGCAGGCTTCCCCGGCCTGGCAATTGCCTGCGCCCTCGCGGAGACCGCCGGGGCTCGGATGCATCTTGTTGAAAGCAACAGCAAGAAGGCCGCTTTCCTCCGCGAAGCGGTGCGCGCAACCGGCGCCCCGGCAATCGTCCATGCGGTCAAAATCGAGGATTTCGTTGAAAACCCGCCCGAGCCGATCGAAATCTTGACCGCGAGAGCGTTGGCTCCGCTCCCCAAACTTCTCGCAATGACGTATCCGCTGTTGAAAAGGGGGGCGACCGGTCTGTTTCCCAAGGGACAAGATGTTGGCGTTGAATTGACCGAAGCCGCTAAATGTTGGAACATTCAGGCAGCTCTGACGCCGAGTTGAACCGATCCGAAGGCCCAGATTGTCGTCGTGCGTGGTGTCGAGCCGAAGCTCCGATCCACGGCCGGGCAGTAATTCTAACCGTGGACAGCGAACGCAGAGAGGTGAATTGGCCGCGATGAGTGACGCGTCATCCCCGGGAGATTTCGCCCGCGTGGTCGCCTTTCCGGCGCCGCCACGCGAAACGCAGGGCAGCCCCGCGCGGCCGCCGCGCGTGCTCGCGGTTGCCAATCAGAAGGGCGGTGTCGGCAAGACCACGACCGCGATCAATCTTGGCACCGCGCTTGCGGCCATCGGCGAGGACGTGCTGATCATCGATCTCGACCCGCAGGGCAACGCCTCGACCGGCCTCGGCATCGATCGGCGCAGCCGCCGGCACTCGACCTATGACGTGCTCGCCGGCGAAACCAATTTGCGCGACGCGATCGTCGCGACCGCGGTGCCGCGGCTGCACATCGCCCCTTCAACCCTCGACCTCTCAGGACTGGAGCTCGAAATCGGCCAGGCGCGCGACCGCGCCTTTCGGCTGCGCAGCGCGCTCGCGCCGCTCAGAGCGGCGGCAACCGATCAAACGAATTTCACCTATGTACTGGTCGATTGCCCGCCCTCGCTCAATCTGCTGACCGTCAACGCCATGGCGGCGGCCCATGCCATCCTTGTGCCGTTGCAGTGCGAGTTCTTCGCGCTGGAAGGTCTTTCGCAACTGCTCAAGACGGTCGATTCAGTGCGCGAGCAGCTCAATCCGGATCTCACAATTCATGGCATCGTGCTGACGATGTACGACTCGCGCAATAATCTCTCGGGCCAGGTCGTGGCTGACGTGCGCGAGTTCATGGGGCGCAAGGTCTACGACACCATCATCCCGCGCAATGTGCGGGTGTCGGAAGCGCCGTCCTACGGCAAGCCGGTGCTGGTCTACGATCTCAAATGCAGCGGCAGCGAAGCGTATTTGCGGCTCGCGACCGAGATCATCCAGCGCGAGAAGGAACTGTGCGTCGGCTGAAGTTGGGATGGCTGTCCCGATTATTTGCGTGACGCGCGGCAGACAATGACGATCCGACAGGTGGAGTGCGCATGACCGAAAGCTCGGGAGAAGCTGCGATGCCGGAGGAGGGGACACGGTCGCGCCTGGGACGCGGGCTTGCCGCACTGATTGGCGACGTTGGCGAAGAAAGTCCGGTCGAACGCCCGCGCGGGCAACGCCGACTACCGACCGGCGCGTTGCGCCCGAATGCGCGCAATCCGCGCCGGATGTTCTCCAACACCGAGCTCGACGAGCTCGCCGCATCATTGCGCGAGCGCGGCATTATTCAGCCGATCGTCGCGCGGCCTCTGCGCGGCATGAGCGATGGCTACGAGATCATCGCCGGCGAGCGCCGCTGGCGCGCCGCGCAGCGCGCCGGCTTGCACGAGGTGCCCGTCGTCATCATCGAAGCGACCGACGCGGAAGCCTTGCAGCTGGCGATCATCGAGAACGTGCAACGCGCCGACCTCAATCCGCTCGAGGAGGCGGACGGCTATCGCTCGTTGATCGATGAGTTCGGCAACAGCCAGGAAGAGATCGCAAAGATCGTCGGCAAGAGCCGGAGCTACGTCGCTAATACGCTGCGGCTGCTCAAGCTACCCGATCCCGTCAAGGATTATATTCACAGCGGCAAGCTCAGCGCGGGGCATGCGCGCATGCTAGTCGGCGAGCCCAATGCCGAAGCGCTGGCGGAAGAAATCATCGCCCGTGACCTCAATGTGCGTCAGGTCGAGGCCATGGCGCGCGAACGCGCGCACGACAAAAAGCGGGCGAACGGTCGTTCGCGCAACGGGTTGAGCGCGAAGAGCGCCGATACCCAGGCGCTGGAAAAGCGCATGTCGGATGCGCTCGGGCTGGCCGTCACCGTCTGCGATCGGGGCCGCCGGGGCGGCACGATCAGCATCCGCTATCGCAGCCTCGAACAACTCGACGACGTGCTGCGCCGGTTGGAGAAGCCGCACTAGGCCGGCTATGCTTGGGCGCTGCGCGCGCGATCGACGCGCTCAATCAAATCGTCGATCACCGGGCTCGTCGAAAACGGAACCAAGCGGACCGGCGCGCCGAATGTTATTTGATCGCCAAAGATCGTGTGCCGCCGCACCGACAAGGTGACACGGGGCGGATTGATATACGGCGAATAACTTACGTTCTTGATGTCGCTGAGCGCGATGTGCTCCTCCTGGCCGCGATTTTTCACGACCAGAGAATCGCCGTCTTCCCAAACTTCGTCGACGAGATCAAACACCAACCTCTTCATGATGAAATAGCCAAAGCCGATCATGATCGCCGGGACGATCAGAAACGGCAGCGGCGAGGCTGCGTTCCTGGCTGCACCCGAAAAAAGCGCAACGCCGATGAACAGGATCAGGAATCCGAACCAGATCGCTGGGAAGACGCGCTTGTAAAAGAATGTCCACCTTGACGAGATGCGGCGCATGGTCCGTCGTCAGTTCGGCTTGACGCTACTCCGCGGCGGTTCTCCCGGCGCCCGAACCGAACCGGCGATCGATGTAGTCAATGACGATCTTCTGAAAGTCAGCGACGACCGTCGGACCGCGGAGCGTCATCGCTTTCTTGCCGTCGATGAACACCGGTGCCGCCGGCTGCTCGCCGGTGCCGGGCAGCGAAATGCCGATGTCGGCGTGTTTGCTCTCGCCCGGGCCGTTGACGATGCAGCCCATCACCGCGACGTTGAGGCCCTCGACGCCGGGATAGCGCGTCTTCCACTCCGGCATCGACTCGCGGATGAATTTCTGGATGTTCTGTGCCAGCTCCTGGAAGGTGGTCGAGGTGGTACGGCCGCAGCCGGGGCAGGCGGCGACCAGCGGCACAAAGGTGCGCAGGCCAAGCGTCTGCAACAGCTCCTGGCCAACTTTCACTTCCAGGGTCCGGTCGCCGTTCGGCTCAGGCGTCAGCGAGATGCGGATGGTGTCGCCGATGCCTTGCTGCAGCAACACGCCCATCGCGGCGGACGAGGCGACAATGCCCTTCGAGCCCATGCCAGCCTCGGTGAGCCCCAGGTGCAGCGCATAGTTGGAGCGCCGCGCCAGTTCGCCATAGACGCCGACGAGATCCTGCACCGCCGAGACCTTGGCTGAGATGATGATCTTCGAACGCGGCAGGCCGATTTCCTCGGCGCGCTCGGCCGACAACAGCGCCGATTGCACCATGGCCTCGCGTGTGACGTCGCGGGCATCGACCGGGCGGTTGGAGCGCGCATTCTCGTCCATGAGATGGGTGAGCAATTCCTGATCGAGCGAGCCCCAATTGGCGCCGATGCGCACCGGCTTGTCGTGGCGGATCGCGGTTTCAACGATGGCCGCAAACTGCCGGTCCTTCTTCTCCTTGAAGCCGACATTGCCGGGATTGATGCGATATTTGTCGAGCGCCTCGGCGCAGGCCGGATGCTCGGCGAGGAGCTTGTGGCCGATGTAATGGAAATCGCCGACGATCGGCACGTCGACATTCATGCGCAGCAGCCGCTCCTTGATATGCGGCACGGCGGCGGCGGCCTCGTCGCGGTCGACGGTTATGCGCACCAGCTCCGAGCCGGCCCGCGCCAGCGCCGCCACTTGCTTGGCCGTCCCCTCCGCATCCGCGGTGTCGGTGTTGGTCATCGACTGCACCACCACCGGTGCGCCGCCACCGACGGTGACGTTGCCCACCCGCACGGCGACGGTCTGGTGCCGTTCGGCGGGGCCGGAGAATTCCATCATGGGGTAGTCCTTTAGCAGTCGGCACAACAGGTTATACGGCGCCGCCCGGGGTAGGGCGCTCCACGGGCGGCTTAATCAACCCCCGATATAGCCTCACCGGGGCCGGTTTACGAGCACCAAGCCTAACGCAACCAGCGCCACCGCCAAGACAAAGGGCGGGGTCAGCGGCTCGTTAAGAACCAGATGGCCGGCGGCAACGCCGAACAGAGGGGTCAAAAAGGTGAAGGCTGACAACCGGGTGGCCGAATAGCGAATGACCAGCGCAAACCAGATCACGTAGGTGACGCTGACCACCCAGACAATCTGGTAAGCCAACGCGCCGAACGCGAGCGCCGACGGCATGGCGGTAAAATGTTCGCCGAACACGAGGGCGCCGACAGCCAGCAGCGGCGCCGAGACGACGAGCTGATAGAGCATCGTCTTTTCGGCACTGACGCGATTGAGCGCGCTTGCCTTGATGACCAGTGTCGTTGCCGCCCAGGCCACGGCGGCGGCGACCATCATCACATCGCCGAGCATCTGGCGCGGATCGGCGGCCGGAGTTGGCAGGCCGAAGGCGATGATCATGCCGATGAACGACAGCAACAGCCCGAACCATTGCGAAGAATGAAAATGATCGCCCGGGATAAACCAGCGTGAGCCAACGACGACGAAGAACGGCGCCAGATAGATGAACAACACCGCGCGGGTCGCCGTTGTCCAAATGAGGCCGCGGTAGATCAACAAAAACTCGAGCGCGAACAGGGCGCCGGCTGCGATTCCGGCCCACAGCGTACCGTCGCCCTTGAACAGGGGGATGCCGCGGAACTGCGTCCAGGCCCCGACCAGAAGCGCGGCCAGTACCGACCGCGCCGCCGATTGGATCAACGGCGGGATGTCGTGAATGGCGAGCTTGACGGCGACCTGATTGAAGCCCCAGCTCAAGCAGAGCACGAGGATCAGCGCCGTCGCGAGCGCGTCCAGCGGACGAGAAGTTGCGGACTGAGGCGGCACTGATGCTTCAGTTCAGTCTGAGCGCGCGACCGTCACCGCTCGCGGCAATGCGAGCAGATGCCGGCGATTTCGATCACCGGGCTTTTCGGCGCGAAGCCCGCGGCGCGGCAGGACGCCTTCAGGGCCTCTGCGGCAGTCCCGCCGGGCGCCTCGCCGACCGCGCCGCAGCGCTCGCAGATCAGGAACACGACCGGGTCGGTGCCGGCGTGATTGTGCACGCAGGCGACAAAGGCATTGCGACTTTCGATCCGATGGACGAGACCATTGTCGCGCAAAAAATCGAGCGCGCGATAGATCGTGATCGGCGCCGGACGGCCCTGGTCGGCCAGCCGCTCCATGATCTCGTAAGCGCCGAGCGGCTTATGGCTCGCCAGCAAGGTTTCGAGCACGTGGCGACGCATTGGTGTCAGCCGTTGCTCCCGCGCGGCACACAGCTCCTCGGCATGGGTGATGGCAGCGGTGGCACAGCTGCCATGATCATGATCTGGCGAAGGGAACACCGCTTGCGGCATCCGTCATCCTTAAGTCACTGAATTGCGCGACACGGTTTGAGTATCAGGCTTATACCCACGATTAAAGCCGCCTGAACGGCACCGCGAAAACGCGGCGCCGCCCTGATTTTGATGTTGCACCGCAGCAAAAAGCGTCCCACATTGCCGCCGCTTCGCGCAAAAGTCACGCAACAACGGCGCTTCCCCGCAACACCCTGTCGCGCAACCTCATGAATTGGTGATCATCATGTTGAAAGGAAAGACCGCCCTGATAACGGGTTCGACCTCCGGCATCGGTTTGGGCTACGCACGCGCTCTCGCGGCGGAAGGCGCCGATGTCACGATCAACGGCTTTGGCGACGCGGCGGCGATCGAAAAGGAGCGCGTTGCCGTCGAGAAGGATTTCGGCGTGCGGGCATTCTATTCCGCCGCCGACATGACCAAGCCGGCCGAGATCGCCGACATGGTGCACACGGTCGAAAAGACCTTCGGTTCGCTCGACATCCTCATCAATAACGCCGGCATCCAATACGTGTCTCCGATCGAGGAATTTCCGATCGAGAAATGGGATCAGATTATCGCCATCAATCTTTCAGCCGCATTCCACGCCATTCGCGCCGCCGTGCCGGGCATGAAGTCGCGTAAATGGGGCCGCATTATCAGCACCGCTTCGGCGCATTCGCTGGTCGCTTCGCCGTTCAAGGTCGCATATGTGTCTGCCAAGCACGGCATCGCCGGTCTCACCAAGACCGTCGCGCTTGAGCTGGCGACCTTCGGCGTCACGGTGAACTGCATCAGCCCGGGTTACGTGTGGACACCGCTGGTCGAGAAGCAGATCCCCGACACGATGAAGGCGCGGGACATGACCGCAGAACAAGTCAAGCGCGACGTGCTGCTCGCGGCGCAGCCGACCAAGGAATTTGTCACGGTTGAAGAAGTCGCCTCGCTTGCGGTGTATCTTTGCTCCGATGCGGCAAAGGCCATTACCGGCGCCAACCTGTCGATCGACGGCGGCTGGACGGCGGCGTGAAATTTTGCCCCGGCGCGATCCGTCCGTCCTCGCCGTCGTGAGGTTCGCAGCTTCATGAAAAAAATTATCGCGTCGCTGTTGCCGGGGCGCGCGGCGGACGGACAAGGCGCGCCAACGGTCAAGCATATCAATCTTGCTTTGCAAGGCGGCGGTGCGCATGGCGCATTTACCTGGGGCGTCCTGGAACATCTCTTGAGTGACGAGCGGCTCTACATCGAGGGCATCTCCGGCACCTCTGCGGGGGCCGTCAACGCGGTGATGCTTGCCGACGGTCTCGCCCGCGGCGGCCGCGCCGAAGCGCAGAAGCGGCTTGCCGATTTCTGGCGCGCCGTCAGCAACAACGGCAATCTGCCGACGCTGCAGCGCGCGGTGGTGGAGCGGATGCTGTCGTTCATTCCGCTTGAAGGCACGCCGGTTCAAGCCTGGCTCGACATGATGCAGCGCTATTTTTCACCTTACGATTTCAATCCGCTCAACATCAATCCACTCAAGGACCTGTTCGATCGCTTCGTGGATTTCGATGCCGTGCGCGCCTTTTCCGATTTGCAGATCTTCATTTCCGCGACCAATGTGCAGACCGGCCGGGTGCGCATATTTCCACGCGAGAAAATCACCGCCGAAGCCTTGATGGCGTCGGCCTGCCTGCCGCTGCTGTTCCGCGCGGTCGAGATTGACGGCGTGCCTTACTGGGACGGCGGCTATCTCGCCAATCCAGTGATTTTTCCGTTCTTCGGCACCACCCAGACGGAGGACGTGCTGGTCGTGCAGATCAATCCGCTGATCCGGCAAGCGACGCCGACCTCGGCCAGCGAGATCATGAATCGCATCAACGAAATCACCTTCAACTCTTCATTGCTCTCCGAATACCGCGCCATCGAATTCGTTGCCCGTTTGATCGATAAAGGACGGCTGCCGCGCGGCACCGGCCCGGGCCAGTACCGCCGCGTCAACGTCCACCGCATTCTGCTCGACCGGTTCGGTACGCATTTCGACGCCTCGAGCAAGGTCTCGACCGACTACGATTTTTTCGAAACGCTGCACGTCAGCGGCAAGCGGGCGGCCCGGCGTTTTCTCGACGAGCATTTCGACGATATCGGCGTGCGCAGTACCGTCGATCTGCGGGCCGAAGCGCAAGCCGAATGGGCGTGATACGTTCAGATCGTGACCCGAGAAAATGTTCGGTCATGATCGTGCTCGAACGAAAAATTCGGCCATGGCCGACATGACGCCGCTGCTTTCCGCCGAAATCGGCGCCGCCCGGCTCGATATCTGCGTCGCCGACATCACGACGCTTGCGCTCGACGCCATCGTCAACGCCGCCAACCGCACGCTGCTCGGCGGCGGCGGACTCGACGGCGCAATTCATCGCGCGGCGGGTCCCGGGCTGCTCGAAGAACGCGCAAGCCTCGGTGGCTGCGAGACCGGCGGTGCGAAAAACACGGGCGGCTATCGGCTGCCGGCAAAGCACGTCGTCCATGCGGTCGGCCCGGTGTGGAGCGGCGGCACCAAGGACGAGGAGGACTCTGCTGGCCTCCTGCTACTGCACCGCGTTGGGGCTCGCGGCCGCACACCGGCTTTCGTCCATCGCGTTTCCGGCGATTTCGACCGGCATTTATCGATTCCCGTCCGACCGAGCCGCGCGCATCGCCGTCGGCACTGTCGCCGCGGAACTCGCCGCATCGGCCCGCGGCATCGACCGGGTGGTGTTCTGCTGCTTTGCGCAGGACGCGGCCGACCACCACATCGCGGCGTTCGCCGAGCTAGGCCTGGCCTAGATCCTGGAACAGGTCGTCTTGAGGTTTTTGCAGTGCTGCTCTGCAGCATGGTCGGTGGCAATATATTAAGCTGACTTATATTACGTCACGCTAGCTATTCAGATAGGCCAATCCCATGCCGCCGCCCTCGGTAAATCGCGAATTCGCTTTTATGCTCAATGATGTAGCTCGTCTGCTGCGGACTTACGCCGACTACAAGGCCGCGCAATTCGGCATGACGCGCGCCCAGTGGGCCGTGCTGGTCCGGGTCGACCGTTCTGAGGGCCTCAACCAATCGGAACTCGCCGATATGCTCGATTTGCAGCCGATTACGCTGACGCGGCTGCTCGACAAGCTCTGCGACAGCGGCCTGATCGAGCGCCGACCGGACCCCGCCGACCGGCGCGCCAAGCGGCTTTATCTGACGCCGGCCGCGCGCCCTTTGCTCGAACGACTAAGCTCCCTCGGCGAGGAGACGATGGCGAATACGCTCGCCGGTGTTGACGGCGAGAGCGTTCTGCAGATGGTTTCGCAACTCGCGGTGGTCAAAGAAAATCTCCGGCGACTGATCCAGCAGCGCGGCGGCGATGGCGGGGCGCAGGAGCGGCGTTATGGCTGAGGCGCTGCGCAAATCCTCTCCGCTGGCGCGCGACGAGGCGCCGGAAAATCCCCGAGCGCCGCTGGCGCCGGTTGCTCCGGCGGAAAAGCGTTCCGCCGCGCGGACTCCGGCCGCCGCCAAAGTGCGCCGATTGCGCCGTCGCGACCGGCTCCGCTGGACGTTGTTTGCTCTCCTGCCTGTTGCGCTTATCGCCGGCGGCTATTGGTACGTCACCGGCGGTCGGGTGATGTCAACCGACGATGCCTATGTCGAGGCCGACAAGGTCGGCGTCTCGACCGACGTGTCGGGCATCGTGCAGGAAGTCAACGTGGCGGATAACCAGCACGTCACTGCCGGGCAGATTCTCTATCGGCTCGATCCCCGCCAGTTCCAGATCGCCCTCGATAACGCCAAGGCTAATCTGGCCCAGACCGCGCTGATGATTGAATTGATGAAGCAGGACTACAGGCGCATGGTGAGCGATGCGGCTGCCCAGCAGGCGCAGGTGGAGCTGGATCAGACCAATTACGACCGTGCAGCCATGCTGCTGAAAAGCGGGACCACGACCCAAGCCGTTTATGACCAGGCGCAATACACGCTCGCCAACGACAAGAGCAAGCTCGCCGCATTGCACGAACAGGCGCAGGTGCAACTCGCCAAGCTCAGCGGCAATGCGGATATCGCGGTCGCCGAGCACCCGCAATATCGGCAGGCGCGGGCGCAGGTCGATGAGGCACAACGCCAGCTCGATCACACGGTTATGAAGGCGCCGTTCGCCGGCATTGTGACCGATGTGCCGGCAATCGCACCGGGAAAATATCTCGCCGCGTCGACGACCGCATTTTTTCTGGTCGACAACGATCATGTGTGGGTCGAGGCCACGCCGAAAGAAACGGAGCTGACCTATGTCCGCACCGGTCAGCCGGTCGCGGTGACCGTCGATACCTATCCGGATCTCGAATGGCATGGAGTGGTGGAAAGCGTGAGCCCGGCGGCCGCGCAGGAATTTTCGTTGCTGCCGGCGCAGAACACCAGCGGCAATTGGGTCAAGGTCGTGCAGCGCGTGCCGATGCGCGTGCGCCTCGATACCGCCGATAAGAACCTGCCGCCGCTTCGCGCCGGCATGAGCGTCGAGGTCGACGTCGATACCGGTCATGCGCGCGGCTGGCCGCATTTCCTTACCGGGCTGTTTGGCCGCTCGCATCAGGTGCGCTGATGGGAGGGGAGCTGGTAGCGGCGGGCAGCAATCGCGCCGCGCTCACCGCCTGCGTGATCCTGGCGACGCTGATGCAGGCGCTCGACACCACGATCGCCAATGTGGCGCTGCCCTATATGCAGGGCAGCGTCGCGGCAACCCAGGACCAGATCGCCTGGGTGCTGACGTCCTACATCGTCGCCGCTGCGATCATGACGCCGCCGACCGGCTTTCTCGCCGGGCGGTTCGGACTGAAGCGTCTGTTCCTGGTGGCCATCGCCGGCTTCACCATCGCTTCGATGTTGTGCGGCATGGCGCAGTCCTTGACCCAGATTGTGCTGTTCCGGGTTCTGCAGGGCGCTCTTGGCGCCTCGCTGGTTCCGCTCTCGCAAACCGTGCTGCTTGGCAGCTACCCGCGGGAGCGCCAGGGCTTCGCCATGGCGCTGTTCGGCATCGGCGTGATGATCGGACCCGTGCTCGGCCCGGTGCTCGGCGGCTGGCTCACCGAGAATTACAGCTGGCGCTATGTGTTCTACATCAACCTGCCGATCGGCATTCTCGACCTGATCGGGATTATGATCTTTCTGCCGGACTCGCCGTCCAACGCCGGCGCCAAGCTCGATTGGTTCGGCTTCGGCACCCTAAGCATCGCCATCGGCGGCCTCCAAGTCATGCTCGACCGCGGCGAGCAGCTCGACTGGTTCGGCTCCGGCGAGATCATCATCGAAGCGATCGTTGCCGCCTCGGCTCTGTATTTGTTCCTGGTTCACATGTTTACCGCGGACAAGCCGTTTGTGCGGCCGGCGATGTTTCGCGACCGCAATTTCGCGGCCGGCGTCCTGTTCATCGCCGTCGTCGGCCTAACCTATTACGCCTCGATGGCGCTACAGCCGCCGTACCTGCAAGAGCTGATGGACTACCCGGTCGTCACCGCCGGCCTGGTGATGGGGCCCCGCGGCGTGGGCACGATGGCCTCTATGCTGATTGTCGGCAGACTGATCGGGCGCGTCGACACGCGAATTCTGCTGGCTGTCGGCCTGACGCTCACGGCGTGGTCGTTCAATCAAATGACCGGGTGGACGCCCGACGTGTCGCAGTCGGCGATCATCGGCGTCACCATGGTTCAGGGTGCCGGTCTCGGCTTTCTGTTTGTCCCGCTGAGCGCGGCGACCTTGGCGACGCTGCCGCTCGCCGAGCGGACCGAAGGCGCCGGCTTTTTCAGTCTCTCGCGCAATATCGGCTCGAGTGTCGGCATCTCGGTCGTGAACAGCCTGCTGGTCCAGAATACGCAGGCCAATCACGCCGCCATTGCTCCTGCGGTGACCTCGATCAATCGAGGGTTTGAAAATCCGGCGATTGCGCACGCCTGGAATCCGCTCACGGCGGCGGGACGCGCCGCGCTTGATGCGGTCATCACGCGGCAAGCGCAGATCATCGCCTATATCGACGATTACAAACTGCTGATGCTCGCGACGCTTGCCGCGATCCCGTTGCTGTTGGTTTTCAGGAAACCAACGGGCGGCGGCGCTGGGCAGCCCGTGATCGTTGCGGACTGAAATAGCCCCGCATTTATTCCGGGCTCGCGCGCTTTGGCGCGAGCCGCGGAATAGACGATTTACTCGCCCGCGGCGGCTTCGCGCGGTTGCTCACCCTCGGCCTTTTGCTTGGCCTCGAGGTCCTCGCCGGTGTCCTGATCGACGACCTTCATCGACAGCCGGACCTTGCCACGCTCGTCGAAGCCAAGGAGCTTGACTTTGACCTTGTCGCCTTCCTTGACGACGTCGGAGGTCTTCTGCACCCGGCGCGGCGCCAGTTGGCTGATGTGCACCAGCCCATCCTTGGCGCCGAAGAAATTCACGAAGGCGCCGAAGTCCATGATCTTGACGACCGTGCCCTCGTAAATGTGTCCGATCTCGGGCTCCGAGGCGATCGACTTGATCCAGTTGATCGCCGCCTTGATCGAATCCGCGTTGGCGGATGCGACCTTGACCGAGCCGTCATCCTCGATATTGATTTTGGCGCCGGTCTTTTCCACGATCTCGCGGATCACCTTGCCGCCCGAGCCGATGACTTCGCGGATCTTGTCGACGGGAATCTTGAAGGACTCGATCCGCGGAGCATGCTCACCGAGTTCGGCGCGGGCAGTGTTGATGGCCTTCGCCATCTCACCAAGAATATGCAGGCGGCCGTCCTTGGCCTGGGCCAACGCGACTTTCATGATCTCTTCGGTGATGCCGGCGATCTTGATGTCCATCTGCAGCGAGGTGACGCCGCCTTCGGTGCCGGCCACCTTGAAGTCCATGTCGCCGAGATGATCCTCGTCGCCGAGGATGTCGGAGAGGACGGCGTAGCGCTTGTCTTCCAGGATCAGGCCCATGGCGATGCCCGCCGTCGGCCGCTTCAGCGGCACGCCGGCATCCATCAGCGCCAGCGAAGAACCGCACACCGTCGCCATCGACGACGATCCATTGGACTCGGTAATTTCCGAGACCAGGCGGATGGTGTAGGGAAATTCGTCTTTCGACGGCAGCATCGGATGGATGGCGCGCCAAGCGAGCTTGCCGTGGCCGATCTCACGGCGGCCCGGTGCACCGATGCGGCCGGTTTCGCCGACCGAGAAGGGCGGGAAATTGTAGTGCAGCAGGAAGGTTTCTTTGTAGGTCCCCTGCAACGCGTCGATGAATTGCTCGTCCTCACCGGTGCCGAGCGTCGCGACCACCAGCGCCTGCGTCTCGCCGCGGGTGAACAGGGCCGAACCGTGGGTCCGCGGCAGCAGCCCGACTTCGCAAACGATCTGCCGAACCGTCTGCACGTCGCGGCCGTCGATACGCTTGCCGGTGTCGAGGATATTCCAGCGCACGATCTTGGCTTCCAACTCCTTGAAAACGGCGGCGACCGCGAGCTTGCTATGCTTCGGCTCGGCGCCTTCGGGGAAGAAGTGCTCCATCACCCGCTGTTTGACCGCGGCGACCGCATCCTGGCGATCCTGCTTGCGCACGATCGAATAAGCCGCGCGCAGGTCGTTTTCCGCGAGGCCCAGAATCTCCTTTTCCAGCGCCGCATGATCGTTCACCGCGAGGTCGCGCGGCTCTTTGGCGGCCTTTTCGGCGAGCTTGATGATCGCCTCGATCACCGGCTGGTAATGCCGGTGACCGAACATCACCGCGCCGAGCATGATGTCCTCGGATAGCTCTTTGGCTTCCGATTCCACCATCATCACGGCGTCTTGCGTGCCGGCGACGACGAGGTCGAGCTGGCTTTCCGGCATCTCGTCGAGCGCCGGATTGAGCACGTATTCATTGTTGATGAAGGCGACGCGCGCGGCGCCAATCGGGCCCATGAACGGCGCGCCGGAGAGCGTGAGCGCGGCGGAAGCCGCAACCATCGCCACGATATCTGGATCGTTCTCCTGATCGTGCGACAGCACGGTCACGGTGACCTGGGTATCGCAGCGCCAGCCTTCGGCGAACAGCGGACGGATCGGGCGATCGATCAGGCGCGAGGTGAGCGTATCCTTTTCAGTGGGGCCGCGTTCGCGCTTGAAGTAGCCGCCCGGAATCCGGCCGGCGGCGTAATATTTCTCGGTATAGTTGACGGTCAGCGGAAGGAAATCGATGCCTTCCTTGGGCTGCTTGGCCGCAACGACCGCGGCGAGCACGGTGGTTTCGCCATAGGTAGCCATGACGGCGCCGTCGGCCTGGCGCGCGACTTTTCCGGTCTCTAGCGTGAGTTGGCGGCCACCCCAGTCAAGTTGAACTCGATGAATGTTGAACATTGCGATTGTCTCTCATGGTTTTCGCGAAGAGTGCGAAAGCCATAAGCAAGACGGCGAGATGCTGGCGACGCAGCACGGCTGCTGCAAAGCCTGCCAGCGTCCGGCGATCCTGCCATGGCCTTCGGACCTTCCCTTGATGCCGACGAACCAAAGGGTCCGTCGCTCTGATCGGCAGCTTCGCTGCCGCACATGTGAGCGGAGGCCTGATGCGCTCCGCCACCAAACGCGCGGAATTTCCCGCGCGTAAACGTCTTCAACGGCGGATACCCAGCCGTTCAATCAACTCCTTGTAACGCCCCTCATCGGTGCGGCGGAGATAGTCCAGAATCTGGCGCCGCTGCGACACGAGCTTTAAGAGCCCGCGCCGCGAGTGATTGTCCTTGAGGTGAGTCTTGAAGTGATCCGTGAGGTTGTTGATCCGCTCCGAAAGAAGCGCGACCTGAACTTCGGGCGAACCCGTGTCACCGGACTTGACGGCGTACGTCTTGATAACCTCCGCCTTACGCGCGGTCGTAATCGACATCGTCACCAACCTTTTTCTCTGCCGGCGCGACCTGTCACGCCGGCTAAATTGAACACGCGCTTGGGGACGATCTCGCCGCGGTCGATCTCGGCTATGGCTACGAGCTGACCGCCCGAAGCGACCTGGACCGTGCCGCGTATGACGGCAGCGTCCCGTCCGCGCAACAAAACGGCTTGACCCCTGTGGAGCCTTGCCGCCTCTGCCGGGCTCACGGCCAGCGCCGGGATGTCGTCCAGCGCGGTCTCGACCGGCAGTAGCAGATCGGCGAGGTTTCCCTCGCCAGCGGCCGCTCTATGGCACAAAGATTCAAGCCGTTCCAGCGAAATCATGTCGCGCTCCGCGAACGGGCCGACCCGGTTGCGGCGTAGTGCACAAACATGGCCGAGGGCGCCGAGCGAGCGGCCAAAATCGCGGGCGAGGGCGCGGACATAAGTGCCCTTGCCGCATTCGGCGGCCATCACGGAATGGTCCGCATCCGGCATTTCCAGCAGTTCGAGCCGGTAGATCGTCACCGCGCGCGGGGCAATCTCAACCACTTCCCCCTCGCGGGCGAGATCGTAGGCCCGTTCACCGTCGATTTTTACCGCGGAAAAGCGGGGCGGCACCTGTTCGATGGTGCCGATGAAACGCGGCAGCAGGGCCTGGATCGCCGCTTCGTCAGGACGGCGTTCGCTGGTCTCGACGACGCGGCCTTCGGCATCGTCGGTGTCGCGCTCCTCGCCCCAGCGCACAGTGAAACGATAGGTCTTGCGGCTGTCGACGACGAACGGCACGGTTTTGGTTGCTTCACCGAGCGCGATCGGCAGGCACCCGGAAGCCAGCGGGTCGAGCGTGCCGGCGTGACCGGCGCGTTTGGCGGTAAACAAATGCTTAATGACCGCCACCGCGTGGGTCGAGGTCATGCCCGCCGGCTTGTCGAGCACGACCCAGCCGTGCACGTCGCGCTTCTTGGATTTCTTCTGCGTTGCCGCCCGCTCGGCCCGTTCGCTCCGCCTTTGCGCGGCGGGGTTGGGCAGCGGGGTCACATTTGGAGTCGGCGCCTCGGGCGAATACCCCGCGTCCGGCTCGCTGGGCTCGGCAACTTCCCCTGCCTCGATGGCGGAGGGATCGGCGGTCGAGATTCGCGACACGTTGTTCATCAGTCGTCCTTTTCGCCGCCGAGGTCGCGCTGGACTGCGGGTGTTCGCAGAAGCTTCTCGATCCGTTCCGCTTCATCGAATCGGTCGTCGATGCGAAAGCGGATTTCAGGTGCAAATTTCAGGTTAACGCGCCGCGCGATCTCGCCGCGCATATAACGCTTATTATTTTCCAGCGCTTCGAGTACTTGTTCTTCATCGCGGCCGCCGAGCGGCATGATGTAGATCGTGGCCAGCCGCAGATCGGCGCTCATGCGGACCTCGGGAACCGTGATCATATGCCGTTCGATCACCGGATCATGGATGTCGCCACGCGAAAGCATGTCGGCCAGCGCGTGGCGAATAAGTTCGCCGACGCGCAGCTGGCGCGGCGCGGCGCTTGCGGACTGATCACGATGCGAATGACGGGCCATTTTCGTTGTGTCATGCCCGGGGACGACCCCGGCATCCATCTTGCTTTTCTAATAATCGACGTGGTTGCATGGTCGCCGGGCATTTGGCACAAAGACGGTGCTTCCCACCTTTGGCCCGGCAATGACGGGGTCAGCGAACGTTGAGTATTGAACTCATAGCGTTCGCTGCACGGTCTCTACGCGGTAGCACTCGATGACGTCACCGGCCTTCATGTCCTGATAATTCTCGAACGCCATGCCGCATTCCTGGCCGGCGACCACTTCGCGCGCATCGTCTTTGAAGCGCTTGAGTTGCGACAGCTTGCCTTGATGAACGACGACGTTCTCGCGGATGAGCCGCACATTGGCGCCGCGCTCGACAACGCCATCGGTTACGCGGCAACCGGCCACGTTGCCGACTTTCGAGACCTTGAAGACTTCGAGAATGACGGCGTTGCCGAGCATGGTCTCGCGGAGCGTCGGCGCGAGCAATCCCGACATCGCCTTCTTCACGTCGTCGACGAGGTTGTAGATGATGTCGTAGTAGCGAATTTCGATGCCGGCCTGCTCGGCGGCCTCGCGGGCTTCCTTGTGCGCGCGAACGTTAAAGCCGACGATGGCGGCGCCCGAAGCTTCCGCCAGCCGCACGTCGGATTCGGTAATGCCGCCGGCGCCGGCGAAGATGATTTGTGCGGCAACTTCGTCGGTGGAAAGCTTTTCCAGCGCCCCGATGATGGCTTCGATCGAGCCTTGCACGTCGCCCTTGATCAACAGCGGAAAGTCCTTCCGCCCGGTGGTCTTGAGCTGATTCATCATCTGCTCAAGCGAGCCGCGCATGCCGGTCTGCCGCGCCGCCAATATTTCGCGCTTCTGCCGGGCGCGATAATCGGCGATCTCGCGGGCGCGGGCTTCGGTTTCGACTGCGGCCAGCCGGTCGCTCGCCTCCGGCGTGCCGTTGAAGCCCAGCACCTCGACCGGCATCGACGGTCCGGCTGCGACCACCGAATGCCCGGTGTCCGACACCAGCGCCCGGACCCGACCCCATTCGGACCCGGCCACGACAATGTCGCCGGGCTTGAGCGTGCCGCGCTGGACCAGGACCGTCGCCACCGGGCCGCGGCCGCGGTCAAGCCGCGCCTCGATCACGGTGCCTTCGGCCGGACGGTTCGGGTTCGCCTTGAGTTCGAGCACCTCGGCCTGCAGCGCGATCATGTCGAGCAGCTTGTCGAGGTTGCGTTTCTCTTTGGCCGATACTTCGACTTCCAGAACGTCGCCGCCCAGCGACTCAACCTGGATCTCATGCTGCAGCAATTCGGTGCGCACGCGCTCCGGCTTGGCGTCAGGCTTGTCGATCTTGTTGATGGCGACGATGATCGGCACCTTGGCCGCCTTGGCGTGATGGATGGCCTCTACCGTCTGCGGCATCACGCCGTCATCGGCGGCGACCACGAGCACGACGACATCGGTGATCTTGGCGCCGCGCGCGCGCATGGCGGTAAAGGCGGCGTGACCCGGCGTATCGATAAAGGTGATCCGGCCGCCGGACGGCGACGTCACCTGATAGGCGCCAATATGCTGGGTAATGCCGCCGGCCTCGGCGGCCGCGACGTCGGTCGAGCGGATGGCATCGAGCAGCGAGGTCTTGCCGTGGTCGACATGGCCCATGATGGTGACCACCGGAGCACGCGGCAGCAGGTTGGCCGGATCATCCGGGGCGTCGAACATGCCTTCTTCGACGTCGGATTCGGCGACGCGGCGCACGGTGTGGCCGAGTTCTTCGGCAATGAGCTGGGCGGTATCGGCGTCGATCGTATCGGTGATCTTGGCCATATGCCCTTGCTGCATCAGGATGCGGATGACGTCGACCGCGCGCTCGGCCATGCGATTGGCCAGCTCCTGGATGGTGATCGTCTCCGGAATCGTCACTTCGCGAACGATCTTTTCCTTCGGCTCGTCGCGGTGACCGGTCATGCGCTGGACGCGCCGGCGGAATGAGGCAACCGAGCGTTCGCGGACCTCGTCGGCGGAAAGTGCGGTCACAACGGTGAGCCGGCCGCGACGTTTTTCGCCGGCGCGCGGCGCTTTCGGTGCCGGCGCCGGACGGGCCGTGGCGCTGCCGCGGCGGGGGTTGCGCGGCGCTTCCTCTTCGTCGGCTTCGAGTACCGGCCGGGCGGTGCCCGGCTTGCCCGGCACCGGCTCGGCGCCGAAGCGTTTCTTGGCGACCTCGTCGGCCTTGCGTTTGGTTTCTTCGTCGTGCTTGCGGCGCTCTTCTTCGTCGCGCTTGCGGGCTTCCGCCGCGGCGCGTTCGGCGCGGTCGATTTCCTCGCGGGTCAGACGAATTCGCGCCTCTTCTTCGGCGATCTTTCGCTCTTCCGCCTCGCGCAGGCGCGCGTCGGCGAGCGCATGAGCGCGCGCACTGCGTTCTTCTTCCGTAAGCGTACGGAGCACGACGCCGGAGGATTTCGGAGCGGCACCAGCGGCCGGCATCGGCGTGGCGGCGGGCGCAGCGACTGCTGCGGGTTTGGCGGTCACGGCGGCGCGTTTTGGCGCGGCGCTCCGCTCCGCAGGCACGACGGGTTCCAGCTTGGCCTCGCCTGGTCCCGCAGCGCGGCGTTTCACCTTCTCGACCACGACCGCTTTGCTGCGACCATGGCTGAAACTCTGGCGCACGACGCCCTGCTCGACGCCGCTGCGTTTGAGGGTCAACGTCTTCGTCGAACTTACGCTCAGCTTTTCGCCGCTATTTTTGGTCGTCTCAGTCATACGCGTGATGTCCCGGGCCGGCTTAAGTTTGGCCCAACCTCTCCGGCCTGATGATGCTGGTCGCCGGTCCGAAACCGTTCAAGGCGCCGACAACGCGCCAAAAAGGTTTCGCTTACAGGGCCGGCGAGCAGGGCTGCATGTATCACATTTGGGCGGTTCAATGCCAAATCCAATTGTGCCGAGCTCAGGAATCCGATCACAACCAGCCGTCCGCCCGATCGCCGGCGGCGCGATGCCGCCTCAAGTTTGCGGATTCCCTCGGCAGCCGCCTCGGCTGCGTGCAAAAGGGCAACAACCTCGTCGCGGGCCAAGGCCGTCTCGGCTTTGCCGAAACCCGCCGCCACCAGTCTGGCCTTGCCGGCGATCGCCAATGCATCGAGGACGGCCTGCTCGAGCAGCCGTTCGGTGCGGTTAACGAAGTCCGCGGGCAACCGAACGTCGCGCTTGAACCCGCGGACGAAGGCTTTGCGTTTAATCGCCTCACCCAGGGCGTCGCGGGTGGCGGTCACCCAGATGCCGCGGCCAGGAAGCTTGTGTTTGACATCCGGGACCGCTTCCCCATCCGGCCCGACCACAAACCGGATCAGGTCAGAAACCGGCCGCACCTGACGGGTGGCTGCGCACAGACGCTCCCGCTCGCGGACCTTCGGTCCGCTATCGAGCTCGTTGGCCGCTCCGGTTTCAAGCGTGGCTACGATCATACGGGCTTCGTTCGCTCAGGCCTGCACCTCGGGAACCGGCACCTCTGCGACCGGCGGTGGAGCGAGGTCGGCCTCCTCAACCCAGCCCGCCTTCAGCCGCGCCTGCATGACAAGCGCTTCCGCTTCCTCGCGCGAAATATCAAAGCCATCGAGAATGCCGGCTTCGCGCACTGACTCACCGTCCTTGCGTTCGGTCCAGCCGGCGAGATCGTCGGTTGCGCATCCGGCCAAATCCTCGACGGTTTTGACGCTATTCTCGCCGAAGCGGACCAGCATGGCCGTGGTTACGCCGGGCACGTCCCTGAGCGCGTCCTCGACGCCCAACTCCTGTCGCTTGGCATCGAGCTCGGCCTCGATCTTGGCGAGGTATTCGCGGGCGCGGGTCTGCAGCTCGTTGGCGGTATCCTCGTCAAAACCTTCGATGCCGGCAATCTCCTTGGCATCCACCAGAGCCAATTCCTCGACCGAGGTGAACCCCTCCGAGGCCAGCAATTGTCCAATCACTTCGTCGACGTTGAGCGAGTCGATGAACATGCGTGTGCGATTTTCGAATTCCGCCTGGCGGCGCTCCGATTCTTCCTGTTCGGTCAGGATGTCGATGTCCCACCCGGTGAGCTGGGAGGCGAGCCGCACGTTCTGGCCGCGCCGGCCGATGGCGAGCGACAGCTGCTGATCGGGGACCACCACTTCGATGCGCTCCCGTTCCTCGTCGAGCACCACTTTGGCGACCTCGGCGGGGGCGAGCGCGTTGACGACAAAGGTGGCGATATCATGCGACCACGGGATGATGTCGATCTTCTCGCCCTGAAGCTCGTTGACCACGGCCTGAACGCGCGAGCCGCGCATGCCGACGCAGGCGCCGACCGGATCGACCGAGGAATCGCGCGATTGAACCGCGATCTTGGCGCGCGAACCCGGATCGCGCGCGACCGCCTTTACTTCGACGATGCCGTCGTAGATTTCCGGAACTTCCTGCGCGAACAGCTTCGACATGAATTGCGGATGAGTGCGCGACAGGAAGATCTGCGGCCCGCGTTGTTCGCGACGAACGTCGTAGATGTAAGCGCGGATGCGATCGCCGTTGCGGAACACCTCGCGCGGCAGCATTTCGTCCCGGCGGACGATCGCTTCGCCGCGGCCGAGATCGACCACGACGTTGCCGTACTCGACGCGCTTGACGATGCCGTTGACGATATCGCCTATCCGATCCTTGTATTCATCATACTGACGGTCGCGTTCGGCCTCGCGCACCTTCTGCACGATCACCTGCTTCGCCGATTGTGCGGCGATGCGCCCGTATTCGAGCGGCGGCAGCGGGTCCGCGATGGTATCGCCGATCTGCGCCGCAGGATGGCGCCGGCGCGCATCATCGAGGCTGATCTGAGACGCCGGATTTTCGACCGCGTCCACCACCAGCATGTGGCGGGAGAGATGAAGCTCGCCGCTCTTCGGATCGATCTCGGCGCGCACTTCGGTCTCACTGCCATATCGTGAGCGCGCGGCCTTGGCGATCGCATCCTCCATGGCGCCGAGCACGATCTTACGATCAATCGCCTTTTCCCGGGCGACTGCGTCGGCAATCTGCAAGAGTTCGAGTTTATTGGCGCTTACCGTCGCCATCGTTTCAGTCTCCCTTGGGTTGGCTAGCGCGCCGGCCGTGCTCCGGCGCGGCGTCTATCTGTAGCCGTTGATGGGGTTCCGGCCGCCGATCCGGCCGCGCGTGGGCTGCCCGCTGTTCAAGCTTGCCCCCGTGTTTGCTCCGCCGCAGCGATTCGCCAATCAGCGCATCGGTGAGTACGAGCCTTGCTTCCATGATGTCGTCGATCCGCAGCGACGCATCGACGGCTGCGGCTGCAGCGGTCTCGCCGCAGCGAAGGCGCACACAATCGTCCTCGGTTCCCATCAGCTCGCCGCGGAACCGACGACGGCCGTCAATCGGGACCAGCATCTCGATCTGAGCCACGTGACCGGCATAGCGGTCAAAATCCGAGCGCCGTACCAGCGGCCGATCGATGCCGGGCGAAGATATCTCCAGCCGATAGGGACCATCGATCGGGTCGGCGACATCGAGCACCGGCGAGAGCGCACGCGAGGCCGCCTCGCAGTCCTCGATGGCCAACGTGCCGTCCGGTCGCTCAGCCATGATCTGAACCGTGCAACCCGCAGACCCCGACACGCGCACGCGCACCAGCCGATAGCCAAGCTCGGCAAGCACCGGCTCGGCGATCGCAGCGACACGAGCCGAGCGGCCCGGCTCGATGATGAGCCGCGGCTCTTCGGCAAAGGCTGTCGGCCTGTCGTCCATGCTGTTCACAACCACTACGCTGCATCATGCGTCCGGCAGAGGAACCGTCGACCTCAGGTAATAAAAAAGAGCGGGTCCCGGGGGGCCCACTCTCAAAACCGTTCGGATTAAACCGACCGCTATGAGGTATCCAATGACGGACGCGCGGAATATAGCGTTTCCTCAGGCCGTTGCAAGGGCGGCGAGCGGGCTACGCCCGGATCGTCCGGCCGAGCGCAGCACTCGTATTGCAACATTTCATTCAGCATTGTCGACTTATTGTCCCCTGCGGGGCACCGCAAACTTCGCCAAAGTCGATGGATTCGAGCATGGGTGCCACCCTCTCCCTGATTTCAGAGCTTGAAGAGGTCGTTCAACGCGGCTCGCGAGAGAAGCGCGTCGAGACGCTCCAGCGTATCACGGCTCTCTTTTTGGACGGCGCAAGCCGCTACAGCGATACGCATGTCGAGCTGTTTGATGACGTGTTCGGGCTGCTCATCGACGAGATCGAGACAAAGGCGCGCGCCGAGCTCTCTCATCATCTTGCGCCGGTCAGCAACGCTCCCGTCAAACTGCTGCGCCGGCTCGCCAATGACGACGATATCGCCGTCGCCGGACCGGTATTGAAGCTCGCGCCGCGGCTGGCCGAAGCCGATCTCGTCGACGTCGCGATGCACAAGGGTCAGGCCCACCTGCAGGCGATCTCGGCGCGCCGGGCGCTGGGTGAGGCCGTCACCGACGTGCTGGTGCGGCGCGGCGACCGCGATGTCGTGCGCCGCGTTGCCGAGAACCGCAGCGCCCGCATTTCCGAGACCGGCTTTTCCCGCCTGGTCAAACGCGCCGAGGCGGATGGCATCCTGGCCGAGAAGGTTGGGATGCGGCCTGATATTCCGGCGCCGATGTTTCGCGACTTGCTGACGAAGGCGACCGCGGTGGTGCACCGGCGCCTCATCGCCGCGGCGACGCCCGAAGTGCGGGCCGCGATCTGCGACGTGTTGGCAAAGGTCTCGCAGGAAGTCGGCGCCCGGGTCGGGCCGCGCGACTATCGCGCCGCCCAGCGCGTGGTATTGAATCTCGGTCGCGCGCACCGATTGGACGAGGCGGCGCTGGCGGCGTTCTGCAGCGAGGATAAATACGAAGAGACAGTGGTCGCGCTGGCGACGCTCGCCAAGGTGCCGATCAAAATTGCCGACCGGCTCATGAGCGACGAACGGCCCGATCCGGTGCTGATTCTTTGCAAGGCGGCCAATCTGAGCTGGCCGACGGTGAAAGCGGTGATCCTGGCGCGCCCGGATGCCGGAGGTACGTCGTCGCAAGGCCTCGATGCGGCTTTCGCCAATTATGGACGGTTGTCGGCCTCGACCGCGCAACGGGTGGTCCGCTTCTGGCAAGTGCGCCAGGACCAGTGACGCATTTCAACATCGCCGGAAAATCAGGAAACACGGTGGGCGCTCGGCGCGCGCGGCCTTGGCGTGATAGCGCGTGCCGGTGAAGTCGGGCCAAGCCTTTCGCCAATCGTCGGCGCATTGCGCGGTCCATTCGAAGTCGGCCGAACGCAGGAAGCTCTGCAAGGTCCAGGCGGCGTAATCGGCGACGTCGGTCACGAAACGCAATTCGCCGCCGCGCCGCAGAATGCGCGCGAACTGGGTTATCGTCCCATCCTGGACAAAGCGGCGCTTCCAATGCCGCCGCTTCGGCCAAGGATCGGGATGGATCAGCTCGATCCGCGCCAACGATGCGTCGGGAAGCCAGGCAAGCAGGGTTATGGCGTCATCGAAATGCAGCCGGATATTTTGCAGACCGCAAGCGTCGATCGTTGCGAGCGCCTTGGCCATGCCGTTGACGAAGGGCTCGACGCCGATGAAGCCGGTATCCAGCCGTGCCTTTGCCTGCGCAATCATGTTCTCGCCGCCGCCGAAACCGACTTCGAGCTGGACCTCGCGCACTAGCAGCGGAAACAGCGAGGGCAGTTCGCTCGGGGCGGGGTGAGAGAGGTCGAGCGCAAGCCGCGGCAACAACACGTCGAAAAGCACGGCCTGCTGCGGACGCAGCTTATGGCCCTTGCGGCGGCCGAAGAAGGCACGCGCGTGTTGCGGCTCGGGATCCATCGCAGTCATGGCCTACTGCAGCCAGACTACGCCAGAATAGCTTCAATGAGATTGGTTAGGCGACGGAGTTTGCGTTTCCATCTCATGCTTTTTGGCCATGTGGTGGCCAATCACACAGCCCGCGGCAGCTCCCATTACGGCATGGTGGCCGGCGTAATGCCCGGCAATACCACCCACTATTGCGCCCTTGATGCAGCCTTTGGCCTCGGCCGGAATTGTTGTGATTGCAAAGGCCAGCGCCAACATCAGGCATCCAACAGAAGCTTTCATGTCGGTACGAGCTCCGTCCCTGCAGTGCCAATCCATATCGATTGGCTTCGTTCCGACTGCAAGTTATTGACGCGCCCGGCTGCAAACCAGGGGAGAGTGCGTCGCGCGAACTCGCGACGATGCGCGGTGTCAGCTCTGCGGTGTCAGCTTATCGCAGACTGCGTTTGAGCGCGTCGGCGAGGTCAGTGCGCTCCCACGAGAATCCGCCATCCTTCTCCGGCGCACGGCCGAAATGGCCGTAGGCTGCGGTGCGCCGATAGATTGGCCGGTTGAGCTTGAGCGCGCGGCGGATGCTGGTCGGCCGGAGCGGAAACAGCTCCGGAAGGAGCTTCTGCAGCTTCGCCTCTTCGACTTTGCCGGTGCCATGGGTGTCGACATAGACCGACATCGGATCGGCGACGCCGATCGCATAGGCGATCTGGATGGTGCAGCTGTCGGCGAGGCCGGCGGCGACCACGTTCTTGGCGAGATAGCGCGCGGCATAGGCAGCCGAGCGATCGACTTTGGTCGGGTCCTTGCCGGAGAAGGCGCCGCCGCCATGCGGCGCGTAGCCGCCGTAGGTATCGACGATGATCTTGCGGCCGGTGAGGCCGCAATCGCCGTCCGGGCCGCCGACCACGAAATTACCGGTCGGATTGACCAGGAAGTCGCTCGGCTTTTTCGGCATCCAGCCTTCCGGCAGCGCCGATTCGACAGTGTCGGCGATCATCTCCTTGACCATGCCCGGCGTATATTTCTTGCCATTGCGGGTCTGGGCATTGTGCTGCGTCGACACCACGACTTTGGTGGCGCCAATCGGCTGGCCGTCGACATACTTGACGGTGACCTGGCTCTTGGCGTCGGGCTGCAGATCGAACAACGCGCCCGAGCGGCGCTTTTCCGACAGAACTTTTAGGATCTTGTGCGCGAAAAAGATCGGCGCCGGCATGAACGAGCCTTTTTCGTAAACCTCGCTCTCGGTGCAGGCGTAGCCGAACATCATGCCCTGATCGCCGGCGCCTTCCTCTTCGCCATCCTTCTTCTTCTTGGCGTCAACGCCCATGGCGATGTCCGGCGATTGTCCATGCAGCAACACTTCGACATCGGCGCCGTAATAGGAAAATCCGTCCTGGTCGTAGCCGATATCCTTGACCACGCGGCGCGCGATTTCGGTGATGATCTCGCGGTCGACCACCGCCTTGTCGCCGTGCTTGTGGAACAGCGGCGCCTGACCGCGCCCTTCGCCGGCAATGACGATCTTGTTGGTCGTGCACAGGGTCTCGCAACCGAGCCTGGTATTTACTTTGCTCTCGTCAGCGATGCCCAGCTTCGCGTCGTTCTCAAGAAAGGCGTCGAGAATGGCGTCCGAGATCTGGTCGCAAACCTTGTCCGGATGCCCTTCCGACACGGACTCGCTCGTGAACAGGTAGTTTGAACGTTGCACGCGAAGCACTCCCTTCGTAACTCTTGCTCTATCTTTCTGATCGTCGCGGTCAATCCGCTGATCCGAGAAGGGTTGTTGCAGCGTCGCTCCGCGCGGTCAAGATGTGGGCGAAATGTGGGCTAGGACGAGGGTCGAGCGCGCGAGAAAAGTCGCTGAGTTTCCTCAGTTCTTGTCGCTCAGGGCGATTTGCTCGACCAGATCGACGATGCGCCGCCGCAGCTTGGAATCGGAAATACGGGTGAACGCCTTGGTAAGCGCCAAACCATCCGAGGTGGCGAGAAAATCGGAAACGTAAGCCGGCGAAGGCGCCTCGCCCATGCCTTCCGAACGCGTCCCTATCGTCACCGCCGGCGCGCCTTCAAAGAAGAAAGCGACAGGCACCTGGAGGATATGGGCGATCTGCTGCAGGCGACTCGCGCCGATACGGTTCGTGCCCTTTTCGTATTTCTGTACCTGCTGAAATGTCAGGCCGAGCGCGTTCCCAAGCTTCTCCTGGCTCATCCCGAGCATCATGCGGCGCATGCGCACGCGGCTGCCAACATGTCGGTCGATTGGGTTTGGTGCCTTCTTGGCAATCATACAACCGATCTCCTATCCAGCACCTTTTTAGCGTAATTCTTTTAGATATCAAATTTCCCGGCTGTTGAATACTGGGCTCGATTCGGTCTTCACCGTTCGCCAGTAGAATTAAAGCAAGTACTTTAAAGTTCCACATTCTGCGCGGCATAGTTGAGCGACAGCCACATCATACGACCAACGGTCGTTGTTTCCGACTTACCGGTCGCGTGTTTCACCAATCAGCCTGAAGAGGAAATTTTATCCTGCGGAGCGCCGGATTTTAGTTCCATTCGGTTGCATCCGGCGGCCAATGATGGCCAGCAGCGCAATCGCCAAGATCATGGCCGTGGGCACGTCCCTGACGCGGGCGTAGATCGGCCTGCTGATTGGTCGCGGCAGGGGTGAATCGATCACGCCTTCGCTGCCGAGCGGTAACGACGCGATGATCCTTCCGACCGGGTCAACGACTCCCGAAATGCCAGTATTGGCGGCGCGAACCAGGGGTAGACCTTCTTCAATGGCGCGAACGCGCGCCTGCTGGAAGTGCTGGAAGGGGCCGCTTGAGATGCCAAACCAGCCGTCATTGGTAACATTCACGATCCAGCCCGGCCGCTGGCCTTGGGGCATGACCTCGCCCGGAAAAACAATTTCGTAGCAGATAAGCGGCAGCGCCAACGGAGCTCCGGGCACGGCAATGAGCCTGCGACGGTCGCCGGCCTGGAAGCCGCCGGGCTGCTTTGTGAGTTGCTGCAGGCCGAGACTTTCGAGGACGCGCTGGAACGGCAGATATTCGCCGAACGGCACCAGATGGATCTTATCGTACAGTGCGACAATTGATCCCTCATGGTCGATCACATAAATCGAGTTGTAAACCTCAGGCGCAGTGGGATTGACCGGATAGCCCAGCCGCACGGCACCGGTAATCAGTACGGTTCCAGCCTTCAGCAGTCGTGTGATCTGGGCGAGCGCATCGGGATCGCGCGCGAGAAAAAACGGAAAGGCCGATTCGGGCCAAATCAGATGCGTCGCATCGCGCGCGCCAAGCGACTGCGGACCGGACGCCCGGTCGGATAGAGCGATATAGCGATCCATGACTTGCTGCTTGGCGGCATAATTGAACCGGACGTCCTGTTGCAGGTTCGGCTGCATGATACGCAAGCGCACGCCCTCGACCAGGCGGGTCGGCGTGCGCGCGAGGCGTAGCGCACCGAAAGCGCCAAGACCAATGAGAACGGCGATGCCGAACACCACGGGCAGCCACGGCCAGCGGGTTTCGCCGCGATCGTCGGCGAGCGTTGCGGGGCTTGCGAATACGGCGACCGCGATGAAGGTGAGGCCCCAAATGCCGATGACCGAGGCGCTTTGCGCCAGCACTAATGGGGACGTGAGCGCGTAGCCGAGCGCGTTCCACGGAAAACCAGTCAGGACATGGCCGCGCAACCACTCAGCCGCAGTGAGTGCCACCGCCAGAGCCAGGATACGCATCGGCCCTGGCATCCATAATAGCCGCGCCAATGCGGTGGCGAACGCGGTAAAGACTGCGAGCCCCGCCGGCAGTCCGATCACGGCGATCGGCAACAGCCAACCGAAGGTCGGCGCATCGACAAGGAAGGCGTAGCCGATCCAATAGAGGCCGGCGAGAAAATAGCCGAAGCCGAACCACCAGCCGGTGGCGGCGGCCGCTGCCGTCCCGCGCCAGCGGTCGACGCCGGCGCCGTCAATCAGCCAAACCAGCGTCGGAAAAGTCAGAAACAGAATCGGCCAGAGGTTGAATGGCGCCATGGCCAGCGCCGATAGCGCACCAGCGGCGAAGGCGATAAGCCAACGCCGCCACCCAAACGACAAGACGATTGTGTGGATCAGGGCCGTCGGCTTCACGGCGGCGGTTGAGAGTTTGGGTTTGTCCGGGCGGCTTCATCGCGCGGCGGCGACGGGCGTGACACAGGGGGCCTCAGCGGCGATGGCAGCTCGCGCCCCGCAGCGGGGCGGCGGTCCTTGCTGCGATAGATTTTGACTCTCTTGACCCGGCGCGGATCGGCATCGAGCACTTCCGCCTCGAAGGAGGCTGGCCCGGGCACCAGCTCGCCGCGTACCGGAACGTGGCCTGCGCGCATGACCAGGTATCCGCCGAGCGTATCGACGTCCTGGGCGGCGTCGCCGACGTCGAATTCTTCGCCGATCACGGCACGAACGTCTTCGAGGCTGGCGCGGCCGGTGGCCAGGAACGAGCCGTCGCTCTGCCGTGTCACCGCGGGCATCTCGGCCTCGTCGTGCTCGTCGGCGATATCGCCGACGATGAGCTCGACCAGATCCTCAATCGAAACCAGCCCGTCACTGCCGCCATACTCATCGATAACCAGCGCAAGGTGAATGCGGGTCGCCTGCATCTTGGCGAGCAGATCGAGGGCCGGCATCGACGGCGGCGCGTACAGGACTTCGCGGAGAATCTTGGTCGCGGTCAGCGGCATCGAAAGATCGATCTTGGCGAGGTCGAGATCGGCGGCCGGTAGTCTTTCGCTAGCGATGGCCGGATCGATCGCGGCGCGCGCGGCCATGAAGGCGACCAGGTCGCGGATGTGGACCATCCCAATCGGATCGTCGAGCGTGTCGTTATAGACCACCAGCCGTGAGTGGCCGGCGCCAGCGAAGACCATGACGAGTTCGCCAATCGTGATGTCCTGCTGCACTGCCACGATGTCGGCGCGCGGGACCATGACGCTCTCGATCCGGCATTCGCGCAGCCCGAGAATATTCTTGAGCATCACGGCCTCCGCGGGGGAGAAGCCGGATTCCGGCTGCTCGGCCGTGAGGACGAGTTCAAGATCGGCTCGCGTTGCTGCGGCCTTCCAACCAAACAGGATGCGCATGACACGCGCGAGCCACCCCTCATGCAGCTCGCCGTGCTCGGGCAAGACCATGGGAAGACCCCGGTGTTCGGTCTCGTTCTGTTCGCTGCGTGTGGGAGATTGTGTCATGGCTTCTGAGATCAGTCGGTCAAATATCTGCGGTCGGCACCGGTTCAGGCCGGGCCCGAGCCTGAATAGGGGTCGGGGATCGCAAGCCGCCGCAAAATGTCGCGCTCGATCCGTTCCATCGTCTCGGCGTCCTTGTTCCGCACATGGTCGTAACCCAAAAGATGCAGGAAACCATGCACGGCAAGATGGGCGAGATGATTGGCGAACGGCTTATGTTCCGCCTGTGCCTCCGCGGCAATGGTTTCATAAGCGAGCACGATATCGCCGATAAGCGGCGGTTCGCCTCCGGCGCGCTGGGTCGGGAACGATAATACGTTGGTGGCGGCGTCAACGCCGCGCCAGGCGCGGTTGAGCGAGCGGATTGCCGAATCATCGGTCAGCACGATAGCAAGCTCCGCCGGCGGTGTTGACAGCGCCGCCGCGGCTTCCGCGATCGCGCGCTGGATCACCGGTCGGGCGTCTTCGGCCTCTTTCCAGAGATCGGATTCGACGAGCACATCGATTTTGGGCGCTGCCCGCGTTTTCCGCGCCACCTGCATTACGGCCGCTCGCGCTTTGCCGCCGCGGCTTTGTCGTAAGCCTCAACGATGCGCGCGACGAGCTCGTGGCGGATGACGTCCGCAGCGGTAAACGCGACGTGGCCTATTCCCTCGATGCCATCCAGCAGCCGCACCGCCTCGGAGAGGCCGGAGGTTTGACCCGGCGGCAGGTCCACCTGGCTCGGATCGCCAGTCACCACCATGCGGCTGTTCTCGCCCAGCCTGGTCAGCAGCATCTTCATCTGCATCGCGGTGGTGTTTTGCGCCTCGTCGAGAATAATCGCCGCATTCGACAGCGTCCGGCCGCGCATGAAGGCGAGCGGCGCGATCTCTATTTCAGTGGTCTGCAGCGCGCGCTCGACAATGCGGGCATCCATCAGATCGTAGAGCGCATCGTAAATCGGCCGCAGGTAGGGATCGACTTTTTCGCGCATGTCGCCGGGCAGGAAGCCCAGTCGCTCGCCTGCCTCGACCGCTGGACGCGAGAGAACGATACGGTCGACCTCCTTGCGCTCGAACAATTGCACGGCATGGGCAACCGCAAGCCAGGTCTTGCCGGTTCCGGCCGGGCCGGTCGAGAAGACCAGCGCGTGACGCTTGAGCGCGCGCACATAGGCATCCTGCGCAGGGGTGCGGGCGCGCACACGGCGCTTGCGGAGATTGATCTCCTCGAAGTTCTCCCGCGCCGACGCCGGGTCGAAGTCGAACAGCGAACCCTGCGCCAGCGCCAGGCGGATGACGCCGTCAACGTCGCCCTGGACCAATTCATCGCCGCGCTTGAGCCGTTCATAAAGGCTTTCGAGCACACGGCGAGCCTGCTCGCAGGCCTCCCGCGTGCCTTCCAGGGTGACGTGGTTACCCCGCGAAGTCGCGGCGACGCCCAGCCGCCGCTCGATCAGGGCAAGGTTCTGGCCGTATTGTCCGAACAGCGCTGACGCCAGGCGGTTGTCGTCGAAGGTGAGAACGATCTGCGCGGCATTGTCGGGCGCGGCGACCAGCGATGCTGCATCTGTTTCCATGGGACCGAGAGGACCAGGTGTGCGCATTCAGGCTCCTGCGCCGGCGAGAGCCGGCTCTCGCGCCAGCGCCCCGAACAGGCTGTTGCTGGCGACGTCGGTAATGGTGACGGCGGCAATCTCGCCGATCAGCAAAGTTGGCGCATCGATCTGCACCGGCTGGAGATAGGGCGAACGGCCGACAATCTGGCCGGCGTGCCGGCCCGGCCGTTCGAACAGCACCGGAAATGTGCGGCCGACACAGCGGCGGTTGAACGTCGCCTGGTTGTGGTCGATCTCGTGCTGCAGGCGGTGCAGACGATCGGTCTTTGTTGCTTCGTCCACCTGATCGTCCATTTCGGCGCCGCGCGTGCCCGGCCGCGGCGAATACTTGAACGAAAATGCGCCGGAGTAGCCGATCTCGCCGACGAGGCTGAGCGTCGCGGCGAAATCATCTTCGGTCTCGCCCGGGAAGCCGACGATGAAATCGGAGGTCAGCGCCATATCAGAGCGCGCTTCGAGCAGCCGGGAGATAACGTCGATGTAGTCGGCGCGCGTGTGCCGGCGGTTCATGGCCGCAAGGATGCGATCGGAGCCCGACTGCACCGGCAGATGCAATTGCGGCATCAGCGCCGGCAAATCGCGATGCATGGCGATCAGGTCGTCACCCATGTCGAGGGGATGGCTGGTCGCATAGCGCAGCCGCTCGATGCCGCGGGTTTGAGCCAGACGTTCAAGCAGGCGCGCCAATGACCATGGCCGTCCATCCGATCCGGCGCCGTGATAGGCATTGACGTTCTGTCCGATCAGGGTGATTTCGCGCACGCCGGCGTCGGCGAGCCGTCCGGCCTCGGCAACGATCGTGTTGACCGGGCGGGAGGTTTCCGCTCCTCGCGTAAATGGCACCACGCAGAATGTGCAGAATTTGTCGCAGCCTTCCTGCACGGTGACGAAGGCGGTGACGCCGCGCGCGCGCGTAACGGCAAGCGCCGGCTCCGCCAGGTGCTCGAACTTGTCGTCAACGGGAAACTCGGTATCGACGACGTGCCCGTCGCGTTCGGCACGCGCGATGAGCGCCGGCAGGCGATGATAGTTCTGCGATCCGACCACGAGATCGACCGCCGGCGCCCGGCGCACGATCTCTTCGCCCTCCGCCTGTGCCACGCAGCCGGCCACCGCGATCAGGAGCTTCCGGCCGTCCGCGGCTGCCGCCTGCTTCAAGCGGCGGATGCGTCCCAGCTCGGAATAGACTTTCTCCGCTGCCTTCTCGCGGATGTGGCAGGTATTGAGGATGATGAGATCCGCATCCTCGCCCGTCGAAGTCTCGACATAGCCTTCCGGCGCCAGCGTGTCCGCCATACGCTGCGAGTCGTAGACGTTCATCTGGCAGCCGAAGGATTTCACGAACAGCTTGCGCGAACCGGTCATTCCGCTCGAATTTGAACCTTTCTCAATGGCAGGAGAATGAATCTCTCTCCAAGAGATCATATCGTCTTTGCACACCTGCGTCAGCCAAGGTCGCGGCGCAGCACAAGGGCCGTCGCACCGCCGTCATAATAGCCCTGCCGGCGGCCGACCTCGTAGAATCCGGCCCGCCGGTACAACCGGCAGGCCGGCGCATTGTGCTCCCCAACCTCAAGAAACACGGCCCGGGCGCCAAGCCCGGCCAATCGGCGCAGGTGCAGATCGAGGAGCGGACGGGAGCAACCGCGTCCGCGCCAATTCGGCGCGACGGCAACCGATAGGATTTCCGCCTCGTCGGCAGCCAGGCGCGACAGGATGAATCCGATCAGCTTCCCGCCAACGGTCGACCGGTGGGCGACAACATTGCGGTCGGCGAGGAGCCGGTGAAACTCATCTTCGCCCCAGCCGCGCTGGAACGAGGCCGCATGCACGGCCGCGACCGCGGCAGCATCGCGCTCCTGTGCCTCCGAGATCGCGGGCTCGGGTCGGGCAAGCAACCGGGTGACAAAGTTCATCATCGGCGCGGAAGCTGAGCGGCGTTTTGCGGCTGCGCGTCAGGAGCGCGCAGATATTGCGGCGCAGGCGGCGACTGACTTTCCGGTACCACGGCGCCCATCCGGGCGACCCAGGCAATATCGGGCGCTTCGCGCGCGTCGACGGCAACGGGTGGCGAATCGGCTTGCGGCAACGCCTCGGCGACGGCAAGGGCGGCCGAGCCGACAATGCAGGCCGGCGCTGCGGCGGCTGCCTGCACCGCTTCGCGCAAGCTCGCGAGCCGCGGCGTCGTGAAGGTCCGGCCGCCCGCGCTGAACACTTGCAGGTAGACGTTCCCATGCCGGGCGTCGATGACGGCAACGACCGGAAAACTGTCATCGGCGGCCATATGGGGCGCCGCATAGGCGGCAAGCGTCGATAGTCCCACGGCCGGCTTGTCGGCGGCGAGCGCAATGCCGCGCGCTGCGGCAATGCCGACCCGCAACCCGGTAAAGCTGCCGGGTCCGGTCGTCACCGCGATCCGGTCGATGTCGGAAAACGCAATGCCCGCTCGCTCCATGACCCGCTTCACCAGCGGCATCAATGCTTCGGCGTGGCCGCGGGCCATCGGCAGGCTCTCGCTCGCGACAATGCCGCCGTGCTCGGTGTCGAGCACCGCTGCGGAGCACGCCGCCAGCGCTGTATCAATGGCGAGCACGCGCATGGGCAGTCGTGGCAAAGCGCCCGGCTCGATTGCCGCGTTACATCGGCCGGACTTCGGTCACATCGGGCAAGAAATGACGCAACAAATTCTGGATGCCGTGCCGCAGCGTCGCGGTCGACGACGGGCAACCCGCGCAGGCGCCTTTCATGTTCAGATAAACGATGCCGTCCTTGAAGCCGCGGAAGGTGATATCGCCGCCGTCATTGGCGACCGCCGGCCGCACCCGCGTCTCGATCAATTCCTTGATGGTCGCGACGGTCTCGGCGTCGGCGGTGTCGAAGAACTCATCGGCGTCCTTCGGTTCGGCGGCGGCAGCCGCGAGTAACGGCACGCCGGACATGAAATGCTCCATGACGGCGCCGAGGATCATCGGCTTGAGCTGCTGCCATTCGCCGGCGTCTTTGGTCACCGCGATGAAGTCGGAACCGAAGAAAACCCCGCTGACGCCGGCAATATCGAACAGCCGTTCCGCAAGCGGCGATTGCGCCGCCTCGTCGCGGTCGCGCAGATCGAGCGTTCCGCCTTCAAGCACCGCCCGACCGGGCAGGAACTTCAAGGTAGCCGGATTTGGCGTTGCTTCTGTCTGGATGAACATGGTGCCCTCCGTCACCTTGCGCCGCCGATTGATCCCGGCCGCGCCGTGACTTGTCGAATCCAGTCTAATACGTGGCGAATTCCGTTGGAAGTTCAAGGGCGACAAGTCGTTTCAGGGCCTGCCTGAGCGAGGAACCGGGTCTCCATGCCCCGAATGACGGCCGCCTCACGACAGCGCGTCGATCTCCTCGTCGGTGAGGTGCCCGGGTACGACGGCCAACGGAATCGGAAAATCGCCCGCGGTCCGGCCAATATCGGTGACCAGCGGGCCCGGCCCCTCCGATCCTGTGCCGGCGGCTAGAACGAGGACGAATATGTCTTCGTCTTCATCGATCAATTTGAGAATTTCCTCGGCTTTGTCGCCTTCGCGCACCACGCGCTCCGGAGTGATGCCGGCAATGCCGTTGGCGCGTGCAACGTATTTGCTGAGTTCGGCATCGGCTTCGTCATGGGCTTCCGCGCGCATAACGTCGGCGACACCGAGCCATTGCTGGCTCTGATCCTGCATCTCGAGCACGCGCAGCATGACGACGCCGCCGCCAATGCGCGCCGCGCGCCGGCTGGCGAAATAAACCGCGCGATCGCACTCCTCGGTATCGTCGATCACGACGAGAAGCTTGGGCTTGTGACCGGCTTCGTAGCTGCGGCGCTTGCGAGGCATCGGGATTTTTCCGGCGGCAGAATGCTGCCACGGCGGCGCGCCGTGGCACAAGACCGCCGTGCGAACGCAAATTCGGCGTGTGGAAATGCAGATGCCGCCGCAGCCGAATTAAGCGCGCACGAAGCCGACGATGTCCTTGACCGCTTTCATGGTTTCGCCGGCGAGTTTCCGGGCGCGCGCGGCGCCGTCGGCGAGCACGGAATCGATGGCAACGGGATCGCGCATCAGCCGCTTCATTTCGCCGCCGATCGGGCCGAGCTTGGCGACGGCAATATCAACCAGCGCCGACTTGAAGGTCGAGAATTGCGCATTGCCGAATTCGGCAAGTACGACAGCGCGCGTCGCGCCGGCGAGCGCCGCATAAATGCCCACCAGATTGTCGGCCTCGGGTCGCGATTTGAGGCCTGCTTCCTCGCTCGGCAGCGGTTCCGGATCGGTTTTGGCCTTGCGGATTTTCTGCGCGATGGCGTCGGCATCGTCGGTGAGATTGATGCGGGAATAGTCGGAGGCGTCCGACTTCGACATTTTCTTGGTGCCGTCGCGCAGCGACATGACGCGGGTCGCCTCGCCGGTGATCAACGGCTCCGGCAGCGGGAAGAACGTGTCGCCATAGCCGTGCTCATGGATCGAGCGGCCGAAGTCGTTGTTGAATTTTTGCGCGATGTCGCGCGCCAGCTCGAGGTGCTGCTTCTGATCCTCGCCGACCGGGACGTGGGTGGCGCGGTAGACCAGAATGTCGGCCGCCATCAGGCTCGGGTAGGCATAGAGTCCGACGGAAGCGTTCTCGCGGTCCTTGCCGGCCTTCTCCTTGAACTGGGTCATGCGGTTGAGCCAGCCGAGCCGCGCGACGCAGTTGAAAATCCAGGCCAGCTCGGCGTGCTCGGGTACCTGGCTCTGATTGAACACGATGTGCTTTGCCGGATCGATGCCGCAGGCGATAAACGCCGCGGTCACCTCGCGGATGGCATGCGGCAGCTCGGCCGGGTCCTGCCAGATCGTGATGGCATGCAGATCGACCACGCAATACAGGCAGTCGTAGCGGTCCTGCAGCTCGACGAAGCGTTTGATGGCGCCGAGATAATTGCCGAGATGCAAGTTGCCGGTCGGCTGCACGCCCGAAAACACCTTCTCCTGGAACGCCATGCACGGTCTCCGCGGATCGAGAGCGCCAAATGCCACGACAGAACGTAAGCGTGCAAGGCGTCTTCGCCCACTTTCAGGAGTGGGCCTCAATGGGCGCTTCCCGCCATTGCCAGCATGATCGCGCTGGCTATAGTGCCGCTCCCGCGGCGTTGGTCCCAACAAGAGCCTACCAATGACATCCACCCGTTATGACGTTCTCGGCATCGGCAATGCGATTGTCGATGTCATCGCCCGCACCGAAGAAGATTTTTTGCTCAAGCAGGGCATGAACAAAGGCGCCATGGCGCTGATCGACGAGCCGCGTGCGGCGGCGATCTATGAGGCGATGGGGCCGGCGATCGAGACATCGGGCGGCTCGGCCGCCAACACCATCGTCGGGGTGGCGAGCCTCGGCACGCGCGCCGCCTTCATCGGCAAGGTCAAGGATGATCTGCTCGGCCGGGCGTTTGCCCATGACATCCGCGCCGCCGGCGTGGCGTTCACGACGCCGCCGGCGTCCGCAGGCGCATCGACCGCGCGTTGCTACGTGCTGGTGACGCCCGACGGCGAGCGTACCATGAACACCTATCTCGGCGCCGCGCAGGATCTGCATCCAGCCGACATCGATCCCGACATGATCGCCGCAAGCGCCATCATCTATCTCGAAGGCTATCTGTGGGATCCGAAGAACGCCAAGGACGCGTTCGTCAAAGCGGCGCAGATCGCGCACGAGGCCGAGCGCAGGGTCGCGCTCACTCTGTCGGATGCGTTCTGCGTCGATCGCTGGCGTGCCGAGTTTCTGCATCTGATGCGCTCGCGCACCGTCGATCTGATTTTCGCCAACGAGGCCGAGCTGCACAGCCTGTATCAGACCGCGGACTTCGACACCGCGGTGAAGGCCCTGCGCGCCGATGTCGCGACCGCCGTGGTGACGCGGAGCGAGAAGGGCTGCCTGGTGATCGGTCCCGAGGCGACCGAAGCGGTGCAGGCATTCCCGGTCGAGCGCGTGGTCGATACCACCGGCGCCGGCGATTTGTTCGCCGCCGGGTTCCTCTCGGGCCTGGCGCGCGGCGCAGACGACCGCACCTGCGGCCGGCTTGGCGCGCTCGCCGCCGCCGAAGTGATCCAGCACCTCGGCGCGCGGCCGGAGGCTTCGCTGAAAGACCTCGCCCGCGAGAACGGCCTCCTCGACTGAGCCGGGGCGTCTGCTAACGAATTCCTAACCAAAACGGGGCTACCGAGCGGATCATCCGCAATCCGGAGATCTCCATATGGCCGAGCCGCAAGACGCCAAACCAAGCGACGGTATTCCTGCCGAACCGGTCAAGTCAGCATCCGAAAACGATTTGCCGGTCGTAGAATCGCCGAAGCTCGATGGCTCGGAGGACGTCGCCCCGCCCGTCATTGAGGCAGCGAAAGCAGAAGCGGCCGAGCCAATCGCCGAGAGCGCCGATACTGCGGCGCTGTCGCGCTCATTGCGCTTCGCTCTGCTGGCGGCTTCGGTCGCCGCCGTGGCTGCGCTCGGCTCGTTTGTTGGATCGCTGTCTGCTTCCGGCGTGGTGCATCTTTGGAGCGGCACCGCCGCCAGCGCCAATGTGGCCGCGGCGCCCGCGCCGCAAGCGAGCAGGGCCGAGCTTGCCGAATTGTCCGCGCTGAAGGCCAGCGTGGACGGCGCTGCCCGCAGTGCCAACAGCCAATTCGCCAAGGTTGCCGACCGTCTCGATCGGGTCGAGCGCGCGCAGATCGAGCCGGCGGTGAAGCTTGCCCACATCGCCGACGCGGTCGATCGGCTTGAGAAAAAGGGCGTCATGGCCGCAGCCGCCGTTGCGGCGCCGGAAACAACGGGGTCCATCGCCGCGAGCCCGCCGGCGGCGAGCGAAGCCAAGCTGCCCGACAAAGTCCTGCAGGACTGGGTGGTGCAGGACGTCCGCGGCGGTCACGTGCTGGTGGCGAGCCGTTACGGCGGCATTTTCGAGGTCATGACCGGCGCGGTGCTTCCCGGCGTCGGCCGCGTCGAGGCAATCAAACGCCAGGATGGCCAATGGGTCGTTCATACCGCGAGCGGCATCATCACCGAGCGTTGAGAGCACTTCGCGGTCATCGGAATTTATCCAAATCAGCAGACGCCGGCATCAGCCGAATTTCTTCTCGCCCTCGACCCACGTTTCGCTGACCTTGATCGCCATGATGTTCTGGGGATCCGTCTTGTAGGGATCGCTCTCGAGTATTGTCAGATCGGCCTCTTTGCCTTTCTCAAGCGTGCCGATCATGTCCTCCATCCCGATCTGCCGCGCCGCGTTGATAGTGATGGCCTTCAGCGCCTGGTCGAGTGTGATGGCCTGATCGGGGCCGATCACCGAATTGTCGATTTCGCAGCGCCGCGTCACGGCGGTCTGCACGAGGCGCAACGGGCCGATCGGGGCCGCCGGCGCGTCGGTGTGCAGGCTGAAGGCAATGCCCGCCTTCGTGCAGGCGCCGGCGGGGATCATGAACTTCGCCCGCTCCGGCCCGAAGATCTTGTCGCGATAGGCCCCGCCATAAAGCAACAGCAGGTTCGGATGGAAGCTCGGCTCTACGCCGAGCCGCTTCATCCGCTCGATTTGGTCCTGACGCGCCATGGTCGCATGTTCGACGCGGTTGAGCCCAATCGCCGGGTTGGCGCCATAGGCGGACTCGATCGCATCCAACGCGGCATCGATCGCCGCGTCGCCGTGGCAGTGGATCATGATCGGCCACCCGGCGTCCTTCGCCGCCCGGCACGTGTCGGCCATCTGAGCCTTGGAGAAGTTGGTCGTCCCCCTCCGCGTACTTCGCAGGTAGGGCGTCGTTTGCGCGGCTGTCTCGATCTGGTTCGAGCCGTCTGCCCAGAATTTGATGCCGTAAAGCGAAAACCGGCTGCCGGGTATTTGCCTCGCCTTGGCGCCGACGCCCAGCGAGGCAAACGCCTTGCTGGCTTCGATCGCATCTGCGCTCAAGCTCGCACTCATTCGCGCGTCGAGCGTATTGGATAGCTTGGCGAGCGGCTCCACCCACTCCGGTTTGACCGTGCCAGGCTCGTGCAACGTCGTGTTACCGACGGCCGCCACCTGCTTCGTATATGAAACCAGCGCGCTCGCCATCAACTCCGGCGTGATTGCGGGGATGGCGACTGCGAAGAAGCGCGACAACGCGGGTTCCTCGTAGATCAGGCCGCTCAACTTGCCGTCGGGGCCGCGGCCGAAGCGGCCGCCGCCGGGAAGGTTGCCGACATCCTGGGGGATTTTGGCGATCTTGAATGCCATCGAATTAGCGGCGGCGGCGTGGCCGTTCACGTACAAGACCAAGATCGGATGCTTTGTCGATATCTCGTCCAGGATCTGCATTGACAAATCGCCACCCTGCAGCAGGTTGTCGAAGCCGCCGGCCCAAATCCATTGACCCGGCGGCATCTTGGCCTGCGCCGCTTTCAGCGCGGCGACCACATCGGCACGTTTCTGATACTTCGCGTATCCGACATCCAGCAGCAGGTCGGCGAACAGCGCGGACAGGCAGGTGTGGTGATGCGGGTCTATGAATCCGGGCAGCAGAGTGCGGCCCTGCAGGTCGACGATCCTGGTCGCGGCATCACCCAACGCTGAAATATCTGACGCCGAACCGCCCGCGAGAATCTTGCCACCGCCGGTCGCCAACGCCTCGACCGTATGTCGCCGCTCGGCAGTCATCGGAATGATCGTTCCGTTGCGGAAGATCACCTCCGCGGCGGCGGCGGCGTTGGCCTTGCGGCCGGCCGTTATCGCCGCGGCGCCGGCGGTGACCGCATAGGCCATGAACTGGCGCCGATTGGCAGGGGCCTGCGAGACGTCGAACGTCAGCTTATCCGTGATGAGTGAACTCACGCATGCTCGGCACATGGTCTATTCCCGGATGGCAGCAGAGAAGCAGGCTTGAACTGCTCCTCGCGCGAGACCCCGCTAACACCGCCGTCGACTCCTCCTAATTGATGCGGATCAACCGAAACCGCATCTTTGCGTTCATCACTTACGTCCGCTTAATCGCAGCCGCCGAGGGAGGGCGCGTTTCCCGCCTGTCTCGGATACGCGGCAATAGTCGGGCGCCTCATTCCGTGCCAATCTGACGTCAATTATATCTGGCCGGGGCGCAGACTGTAGGAGCCTGACGTGAGCCTCTCGCCCAGCGGCGTCCTGGCCGGCGCCGTGCGCGTTGTCGCCGCCGCGCTCGCCTGCGCGGTGTTTCCGGGCCTCGCCGCGGCGCAATCCTCCGACGCGCCCTCGCAGGGCGCGCCGCCCGAAATGCGGGAAAGCTGCCCGGGCCTCGTCGCCGACAACCAATTGCTGGCGACGCCGATTTCACTAAAGCTCGCGGCGCTCAATCCCGATCAGGTGCGACTCACCTTTCTCGGCCACGCCACGTTCCTGATCGAAAGCCCGGAGCGGGTGCGGATCGCGACCGACTACAACGACTATGTCAAGACGCCGGTCGTGCCCGAGATCGTCACCATGAACCACGCCCACGAAACCCACTACACCGACCATCCCGATCCGGCGATCAAATACGTGCTGCGCGGCTGGGGGCCGGGCCCCGACGAGCCCGCGGTCTGGGACCTGAAATATCGCGACGTGCGTATTCGCAACGTGCCGACCAACATCCGCAACTGGACCGGCGGCACCGAGCGCTACGGCAATTCGATCTTCATCTTCGAGATCGCCAATCTGTGCATCGCCCATCTCGGGCATTTGCATCACACCCTGACGCAGCAGCAGCTCGACGAGATCGGCCGGGTCGACGTGGTGATGGCGCCGGCCGACGGCAATTATACGCTCGACCTCGACGGCCTCATGGAGGTGCTGACCGCGCTCAAGGCGCCGCTGATCATCCCGATGCACTTCTTCGGCTGGTCCACGCTCGAGCGCTTCGCCGAACGCGCGGCCCAGCAATGGCCGGTCGAGCGCTCCGAAGTCCCGTCCGTGGTGGTTTCGAAGACGACGCTGCCGAAGAGCCCGAAGGTGCTGGTGATGCCGGGGTTTTGATCGCGGCGCTCGTCATTCCGGGGCCGAGCGATAGCGAGGAGCCCGGAATCCCTGGCGCGCGCCGTCAAAAATGTTTCACAGTTAAAGTAGTTTTCACCCCCCCCCCCGAGCACCAGATCGTTTTATCGGGAGGGTCATTAGCGTGCTCGATCCTGCCTCTCGCGGACGAATTCGCGGGCAGACTGCCTTCTACTAAATCAGCATGGTCAGATCACATTGACTGGGTGCCCGAGGTTCCCCACAACTTGCGGTAACATCAGGCCCTACCTCGGCCGATTTCAAACGACAGGAGGTCCTTTAATGGCTGACTTAAAGCGGTTCATATTTGCAAAATTCAAACGAAGCGATCGCTTAGACATGATGGCCTCGTTTCTCATTTCTGCAGATCGCGAAAAAGTCCGCGCGTGGACTGGAAACAAGGAAGACGTCACTCCCGCTCCGGCCGACGTGGTAGAACCAAATAAGCCGTCTACCGCAAAGGCAACAGGCGGAATTCGAGAGCCTTACAGAGGAGTTTCTGAAAGCGATCGAAGTATTTTATCGCCTAGGCAGCGAACATGGGGTTGACCTTAGAGCCGATCCAAGAAGTTGGGATTCATGAGCAAAGGGTTGGTCTGGTCAAGCGTCTGAGCATGATGCGGATCATGGCGAGGCGGACAAAGGCGGCAACGGTCCTGGCATAGCGCTCGAAGTCGCGCGCCAGACGACGGTTGCGGCTGATCCATGCGATTGTGCGCTCGACGATCCATCGCTTGGGCAAGACGACGAAGTGGTGGGCATCGCGGCGCTTGACGATCTGCAATGTCCAGCACCCGGTGCCGGCAATGACCTTCTCCATCTTCGGCCCCTGATATCCGGCATCCGCGAAGATGCATTCGATGAAGGGAAACAGACGACGCGCCGTCCGCAGCACTTGGCGGGCGCCATCGCGATCCTGCACGTCGGCAGGGTGAACGATCACGCTCAACAGCAGGCCGAGCGTATCGACGAGGATGTGGCGCTTGCGTCCCGTGACCTTCTTGCCTGCATCGAACCCCTGCGGGTCGAGCGCAGAGCCCCTTTTTGAGCGGCCTTGGCGCTCTGACTGTCAATGATCGCCGCCGTCGGGCTTGCTTCGCGTCCGGCCTGCTCGCGGGTCGCGACGTAGAGCGAGTGGTGGATGCGCGCCAGCGTGCCGTCCCAGTCCCACAGCATGAAGTAATAGTGCGCTGTGCTCTTCGGTGGCAGGTCCTTCGGCAAGGCCTGCCACTGGCAGCCAGTCGACAGCACGTCGCAGATCGCGTTCAGCACCTCGCGGACATTCACGTCCCGCGGCCGGCCGCCGTGCTTGGCCGGTGGAACCATCGGTTCAACCAGCGCCCATTCGGCGTCGCTGAGGTCACTCGGGTAACGAAGGCCGTGCCGCTCGGCAGCCTGCCGGTGTTCGGGCTTCCACATCGGGCGCTCCTGTGCGAATCAAGGCGCCCATCAAGGAATCACAACCGACTCATCCAACTCAACATCTTCTTGGATCGGCTCTAAGAGACGTAAAGTTGGGCGACCAATTAGTGGTCGACATAAAGTATCTTCGGCGGGCAATTGCTATAATTTCAGAATTAGGCCTCAAGCTGGTGCAGGTGATTTGGTGAAAGCTCCAGCCAGATCAAGTTGACGAAGCGGCCGTGTCTCTAAATGATGTGGGATTTGAATTGATCTCTCAGCGACGCTATCAATTGGCAGCCAAGATGTTTCACTTTGGCTTTCACACTATGAAGAAGCATGGCTCTGATCTGACTCGCAAGATGATGGTAGTCAATTATGCGAACTCTGAGAAATTGGCAGGTCGAAAGGAGAAGGCATTAGAAATATTGCTTACTGAGGATTGGAGTGCCGTGTCGGATCAGTTCCGAATCTGCGTGTCGGCGGTCAAGGATGACGTGCCTGGCGTGCTGGCTCTGTTGGAGAGCGTTGCGCGCACAGGTCAGGTCCGGAAACAAGATTTTAGGGACTGGCCTGTGTTCGCCTCAGTTAAGGACAACGCTGAATTTACAGCGAAATTTGAACAAGTATTCAGTGAGCCGTTCTTTACGGACAGGGAAAGTGTTGAGAAGGGCGAGACATCGAAAATTGAGGGCGGTGTGCTCAATTTAGCTGAAACCCCCGACCGAGCTGACAGCGTCTCCGAACGAAATGACAAATCAGTGCACTGACTACCAGCGCATCTGTTGTGGGCTTGCCGAACGAATCCACAACCACGACCGGAATCACAGGTTCAGGGTTTACACATCGACGCTGGCGGTCAGCGCGTGCTCCTCGATGAAGACGCGGCGCGGCTCGACCTTGTCGCCCATCAGCTCGTCGAAGATGGTGTTGGCCTCGTCGATTTCCTTGACGTTGACCTGCAGCAGCGAGCGGCCGTCGGTATCGAGCGTGGTTTCCCAGAGCTGGCTCGCATTCATCTCGCCAAGGCCCTTGTAGCGCTGCAGCGCGATGCCCTTGCGGCCGGCGGCCATCACCGCCTCGAACAGGCCGACGGGCCCATGGATCGCGGTCTCCTCGTCTTTCCGCCGCAGCATCGCCGGCGGCGTCGGCCGCGGATAGATCTGCTGCAGCGACGGCGCGAATTCGTCGAGCTTGCGCGCATCGGCCGAGCCGAGCAGCGCCGAATCGATCACCGCCACTTCCTTGACGCCGCGCAGCGTGCGTTCGAACTGGAAGCCGGTCTCGTCAAAGCGCCCGACCCAGCCGCGCTCGGTTTCGTCGGTCAAGGCATCGAGGCGCCGCGCGATATAGTCGGCGGCGGCCGTAGCTGTCTCTGGATCGCTGGTGACCCGCTGGTGCAGCACGCCGGCGATGGCCGCTTGCTCGATCACCTTGCGGTTATAGCGGTTGTGCAGACCGTTGAGCAGATTGCGGATCGAGCGCGCCTCCTCGACCAGCTTGCGCAGATCGTTGCCGGCGCGCACTTCGCCTGACGACAGCCGCAGCGTCGCCTCTTCGAGGCCGGTGGTGACCAGATAATCCTCCAGCGCCCGTTCGTCCTTGAGGTATTGCTCGGACTTGCCGCGCGTGACTTTGTAGAGCGGCGGCTGGGCGATGTAGAGGTGGCCGCGGTCGATGATCTCGCGCATTTGCCGGTAGAAGAACGTCAGCAGCAGCGTGCGGATATGGGCGCCGTCGACGTCGGCGTCCGTCATGATGATGATCTTGTGGTAGCGCAGCTTGTCGATGGTAAATTCGTCGGTGCCGATGCCGGTGCCGAGCGCGGTGATCAGGGTGCCGATCTGCTCCGACGAGAGCATCTTGTCCATGCGCGCGCGTTCGACATTGAGGATCTTGCCGCGCAACGGCAGGACCGCCTGGAAAGCACGATCGCGGCCCTGCTTGGCGCTGCCGCCGGCGGAATCGCCCTCGACGATGAACAGCTCGGACTTGGCCGGATCGCGCTCCTGACAATCGGCGAGCTTTCCGGGCAGCGAGGTGATGCCAAGCGCGCTCTTGCGCGTCATCTCGCGGGCCTTGCGTGCCGCCTCGCGGGCGGCGGCCGCCTGGATCACTTTGCCGACAATGATCTTGGCCTCGCCCGGATGCTCCTCGAACCAGGCCTTGAGCATGTCGTTGATCACGCCCTCGACCACGGGGCGGACCTCGGAGGAGACCAGCTTATCCTTGGTCTGCGAGGAAAATTTCGGATCTGGCACCTTGACGGAAAGAACCGCGGTCAATCCTTCGCGGCAATCGTCGCCGGTCAGCGCCACCTTCTCCTTGCGCGCGGCGCCGCCGGATTCGGCGTAGCCGGTGATCTGCCGGGTCAGTGCGCCGCGGAAGCCGGCGAGGTGAGTGCCGCCGTCGCGCTGCGGGATGTTGTTGGTGAAGCAGAGCACCGACTCGTGGTAGCCGTCGTTCCACCACAGCGCACATTCGACGCCGGTGCCGTCGCGCTCGGCCTTCATCAGGATCGGCTGCGGAATGAGCGGCGTCTTGTTGCGGTCGAGATATTTGACGAACGCTTCGACGCCGCCCTCGTAGCGCATCTGCTCGCGCTTCTCGACGGCGTGACGCATGTCGGAGAGCGTGATGGTGACGCCGGAATTGAGGAACGCGAGCTCGCGCAGCCGGTGCTCCAGCGTGGCGAAGTCGAACTCCGTCATGGTGAAGGTCTGCTTCGACGGCAGGAACGTCACCTCGGTGCCGCGCTTGTCATAGGCGGCGGCGACAATCGCCAGCGGGGCGACGGCTTTGCCGTCGTGAAATTCCATGAAATGCTCATGGCCATCGCGCCAGATGGTGAGCTTCAGCAAGCTCGACAGCGCATTGACCACCGACACGCCGACCCCGTGCAAGCCGCCCGAAACCTTGTAGGCATTCTGGTCGAATTTCCCGCCGGCGTGCAGTTGCGTCATGATGACTTCGGCCGCGGATACGCCTTCGCCCTTGTGGATGTCGGTCGGAATGCCGCGGCCGTCATCGCGCACGGTACAGGAGCCGTCGGGGTTGAGCGTAACGAGGACTTCCTTGGCGTAGCCGGCAAGCGCTTCGTCGATGGCGTTGTCGACGACCTCGTAGACCATGTGGTGCAGGCCCGAGCCGTCGTCGGTGTCGCCGATATACATGCCGGGCCGCTTGCGAACGGCATCGAGCCCCTTGAGTACCTTGATCGATTCCGCGCCGTAGTCGGAGGGTGCAACGGGGGTTGGTTTGCGGGCGGCTTCGGCCATGCAAAACGCCTTCGAATCGCTTTCAGGAACGCGGATGAATCGCTTGATTTCTTGTACACGAAAACGGGGTCGCGTACAGGGCAAATCGGTTGCCAATAACGTATTGTCAAATCGCGGTTTTTCAAGGATTCGACGGAGCGAATTCGGGCCTCTGAGGCGGCCCGTCTGGCGGCGTAACAAGCGAGAAAATTCGCGTAAGAAGATCGCGACGCAACATGGCGCCGCTCGCGCAATTACAGGCGGGGACGTGTCCCCGGTTTTTCAATCGGCAAAAGGTGCTCGCCGCCCGGCCGATACTCCGGCACAGCATGCTGGAAACTACCTAACGCCGCAGTCCAAAGTTCCACGCGTTCCAAATCGTCGTGCAGACGATTGAGCGCCTCGATCAGATTGCGGATGATCATTGCTTCCGCCGGTTCCGGCATTGCCATCGGGCCTCGATCACGCCAGCGAGATACTTCCCACTCCTCCAAGGGTAAGAGGCTTGTTCGCCCTCTGGTTCCTTCCGTTCCTTCGTTTGCAGCCGATCAAAAATCCAATTATCGCGCGTGCGATGGAACTAACTGCTTGAGTTGCTAAATTGCTAATTCCTCAGCTCGAGTTTGCCAGCGCGGACTTCGACCATCGCCGCTTTACCTTTGATCTCGGCGAACAGCGCGGGATCGGCTCCGGTCATCCACACCTGGGCGCCGAGCTGCGCAAGTTCCGTGTGCAGTGCAGCGCGCCGGGCCGGATCAAGGTGAGCGACCACCTCATCGAGGAGCAGCACCGGAACCGACGCCGTCATCTCGGTGATCAAACGCGCGTGCGCGAGCACAAGGCCGATGAGCAGCGCCTTCTGTTCGCCGGTCGAAGCGTCAGCCGCAGCGATGCTCTTGCGCTTGTAGACCACAGCAAGATCGGTCAGATGCGGGCCGTCGAGCGTTCGCCCGGCGGCGGCGTCGCGGCTGCGGTTGTCGCGGAGCAAGGCCCGATAGCGTTCCTCGATTTCGATCGCCGGATGGGCCGGGACGAGCTTTTCCATCCAGCCGTCGAGCGCAATCTCGACCGGCGGAAACTCCGAGTCCTGGCGGCCCGCGAGCACGGCATCGAGCCGGCGTACCGCTTCGGCGCGCAGCCCCGCCACCGCCACGGCAAGCTCCGCGGTCTCGTGTTCGACCGCGTCGAGCCAGTGCGGATCGGGCCGCGGCTCCGTCAAAAGCCGGTTGCGCGAGCGCAGCGCCCGCTCAAGTGCGTTGACCCGGCTGGCGTGCTCGGCATCGACCGCAAGCGCCAAACGGTCGAGGAAGCGGCGGCGCTCCGACGGCGCCCCGACGAACAGGGAATCCATCGCCGGCACCAGCCAGACGATGCGAAGATGATCGGCAAACGCCGCGGCCGAGCCGACCGGCTCACGATCAATGCGGCATTTGCGTTGTGCCGCCGCACCGTCTTCGGGTGCGCCCTCGATACCGGTGCCAAGCGTGGCAAGCCCAAGCGCGCCTTCCACTTCGGCGGCGACGGCCCAGGCGTCGCCCTCCTGGAACGCCACTTCCTCGAGCGTGGCGCGGCGCAACCCACGGCCCGGCGCCAGAAACGAGATCGCTTCGATCAAATTGGTCTTGCCGGCGCCGTTCAGGCCATAAAGCACGATCGATGCGGCGTCGGCTTCGAGCGTTGCCGCATGATAATTGCGGAAATTGGTGAGCGTCAGGCGGCGGACTTTTGCAGGCATCAGGAATCAGGGGTCGGGTGTCAGCAATCCGGAATCAAGGCCTGCCGCTGCGAAAAACCCTGATAGCCGACTGCTGATGCCTGAAAGCTGTCAAACGCGCATCGGCATCAGCACATAGAGCGCGCCCCGTGGCTCCTTGTCCTGGATCAGCGTCGGGGAACCGGGATCAGCGAGCTTGAGCACGGCTCCTTCGCTTTCGATCTGGGCGGCGATGTCGAGCAGGTAGCGCGAGTTGAAGCCGATATCGATCGGCTCGGCCTCGTACTCCACCTCGAGTTCCTCGGTGGCGCTGCCGGAGTTGGGATTGGTGACCGACAGCAACAGCCGGCCGCCGGTGAGCGACAGTTTTACCGCACGGCCACGCTCGCTGGACACGGTCGAAACGCGGTCGACCGCGGCCTCGAATTCCTTTTTGTCGACCACCAGTTCCTTGTCGTTGCCCAGCGGAATGACGCGCGCATAGTCGGGAAAGGTTCCGTCGATCAGCTTCGAGGTCAGGACGACCTCGCCTACGGTGAAGCGAATTTTCCCGGGCGACAGCTCGATGGCGACCTCGGCCTCTCCGTCTTCGATCAGACGCTGCACTTCGCCGACCGTCTTGCGCGGCACGATGATGCCGGGCATGCCGGCGGCGCCTTTCGGCAAATCGAGTTCCATCTGAGCGAGCCGATGGCCATCTGTGGCGACCGCCCGCAGCATTTGCGCCTGGCCCGTTCCCGCGATGTGGAGGTAGATGCCATTGAGGTAATAGCGAGTCTCTTCAGTCGAGATCGCGAATTGCGTCTTATCGATCAGCCGCTTGAGATCGGCGGCCTTGAGCGTGAATTTGTGGGTCATTTCGCCGGGAGCGAGATCGGGAAAATCGCTCTCCGGCAGCGTCTGCAAAGTGAAGCGTGAACGGCCGGCGCGGATCGAGAGCGCCGCGCGATCCGCAGACGATTCGAGAACAATCTGGGCGCCTTCCGGCAGCTTGCGCACGATGTCGTAGAACATATGGGCGGGCACGGTCGTCGATCCGCTGGGGCCGACCTCCGCGGCGATCGTGTCGGTCACTTCGAGATCGAGGTCGGTCGCCTTCAGACTGAGCTTGGCGCGGTCGGCGCGAATGAGCACGTTGGCGAGGATCGGAATGGTGTTGCGCCGCTCCACCGCGCGATGCACGTGGCCGAGCGACCTCAACAACTCAGAGCGCTCTACGGTGACCTTCATCGCGTATTCCGTTCATAGGGTCGGCGGGTCGGCGAGGATTAGGAAAAGTGGCGCGGCGTGCGGCTTTCGGCAAGGGTGGAGGGTGGTCGGAGCGGCTTTTCCCCCGCGTTTCACACAGCAATAGCGCGCATGGGGTGGAAAGGTCGAGACCCATTTCCCGCGCGCCGGAGCGATCGAGCAAGGCCGAGCGAGCCGGGGCGCGGCGATGGTCGATCGCGTCAGCGATATTCGCGAGCGTCAGTCCTGGAGCTGGCGCTTGAGCGACTCGATCTCCTCGGCGAGGACGTTATCGTTGCTGGCCAACGTCTCAATCTTGCGCACCGCGTGCAGCACGGTGGTGTGATCGCGGCCGCCGAACCGGCGCCCGATCTCCGGGAGCGAGCGTAGCGTCAAAATCTTGGCGAGGTACATGGCCACCTGGCGCGGACGCACCACATTGGCCGTTCGCCGCGAGGACAATAAGTCAGCGCGGCTGACATTGTATTGGCGCGCGACGACCCGCTGAATGTCCTCGATTCTCACCCGTTTCGGTTCGGCGGGCCTGATCAGGTCGCGCATTTCGCGCTCCGCCATCTCCAGCGTCACCGGCTGGCCGGTGAGCTTGCTATGCGCCAGCAAACGATTGACGGCGCCTTCGAGGTCGCGGCCGTTATGGGTCACCGACTTGGCGATGAAAACCAGCACCGGCGCCGGTACTTCGAATCCGGGGTGATGGCTGCAGGCGGCGGCGATCCGGCTCTTGAGGATTTCCAGCCGCAATTCTTCGCCGAGCGAGCCGATCTCGACGACGAGGCCGCCGGCGAGGCGCGAGCGGACCCGATCATCGAGACTTTCGAGATCGGCGGGCGGCCGGTCGCTGGCGATCACGACCTGTCGGCCGGCGTCGATCAGGGCATTGAGGGTATGGCAGAACTCGGCTTGCGTCGACCGGCCCTGGAGGAATTGAAGGTCGTCGATCATCAGGACGTCGATGGCGCGAACGGCTTCCTTGAAGGCCAGCGTCGTCTGCGTGCGCAACGCCGAGACGAAGCCGTACATAAAACGTTCGGCCGTCAGATAAAGCACCTTGCGATCGCTGCCATTGCCGGCCCAGGTGATGGCCTGCAGCAAGTGTGTCTTGCCCAGCCCCACCCCGGCGTGAATGTAGAGCGGATTGAACATCAGCGGATCGCCGCGGTGGCTGGTCGCCACCTGTTTTGCCGCGGCGTGCGCGAGCGTGTTCGAGCGGCCGACAATGAAGGTCTCGAATGCGAGCCGCGGATCGAGCGGCGAACCGCCGAGGGCCTCGTGCACGGTCATAAACGGCACGCTGGTGCGGATCTCGGCGCCGTTATGGTTCGCGTCATGCGCCTCGCGCATTGGCGTCGGAGCCTGCGATGGCTTGAGCTTGACTGGCAGCGGCCGGATCGCCGCCGACCGGACGCTCAATTCCAAGCGGGTGATCGCGGGCTCCTCCGTCTGCCAATTGGTCAGCACCTTCTCGCTGTAATGCGACTGGATCCAATTGCGCAGGAAGCGCGTCGGTACCGACAATCGCACTGCACCCTTGTCGACGGTTTCGATTTCCATGCGTGCGAACCAGCTGGAAAACACGTCGTCCCCGAGTTCAACGCGCAACCGGTTCTTGACCCGCTGCCAGCGCTCTTGATCCGTGTTCATGTTGACCTGCTTTTTTTGCCGGAAAAGGATTTTGACGCGAGCAACTCAAGGCGAAGCACAACTCGCCATGCCCGACATCGGGCCAACGCAACGCACTATCGCGTGTTGGAGTTCGCGGCGCGTGCGATAAAGGCAAGCGCCAAGCGGATCGAGCGCCCTTCAGCCGCTGGAGAGGATCATCGGTCCACGGTAGCGGCACGGCGCATTGAGCGGGATGAACGCAAAGGGCCGACAAACTCTGGGCGAATACGTCCCGGCTGCTTTCACGGTTTGGCGGATTGTCGCTTTCATTCCCCCCACCTCCATCGCTCCCAAATTCGATGGTGCGCGCCGATCTCCCGCTAACGGTACTGCGAGATCAAGCCTGCTACCTGTCGTGTTTTCACGCGGCCTACGTACCTCGTACGCGGCTTCTCCCACTCAGCACGCGGCGATGACAAAGTCCGAACAGACTCGACCGGACACACCTCTCCCGCGCCCATACTCGATGGGTCAGTCGGCGACCGATTTTTCTAAGACCTTCAGAAGTCCGAAGGGAATTAAACGCTAACACGCCGTTTAGGGTCCGCAACCGCAAAAGAGACACGGCAATGTCGGACCTTCAGGAAGCCGGGCGCGAGCCCTGCGTGCAAGATGTTGACTCGATTTGCTGAATCGGAAATCGCGCTGGGCGTAAAATTGACGGAATTGCGATCGGAACAAACAACCACGGGCACAGCCAATTTGCGGCAAACTCAAACCCTATTGCCGAGTATGCGCGATAACCCATTCATTGCCCAACAATTCTTGTGCCCGAAATCTACGGGTAGCCCCGCGATCGGTCACACGGAACAAACAAAACCTTCATCGGGCTGACATTGGAAACGCAAAGAACCGTAAAAAGAATGTCACAACCGCCGATTTTTCCGGGCGATATGCAACTTTTTTTGCAGTGAAGTGACAATTCTGCAACAGAAGCGCAGCGGCCACGCAAAATTGGCGGCCGGATGCACAAACACTTCTCGCCGTCAGACTAAAAGGCCCGGACAGCGAAGCCGCTTATGATTTGCCGAGCGCCGCGATCCGGTGTGCAAGCCGGGATACTTTACGCTGAGCCGCGTTGCGATGCACGATGTTTTTTTGCGCCGCACGAATAATGACCGGTTCGGCTTCGGCCATCGCTGCGAGCGCCTGGGACCGGTCGCCGGCGGCGATGGCCTCTTCGACTTTACGTACTGCGTTGCGCAGGCGCGAGCGGCGCGCGCGGTTGATCACCGTACGGCGTTCGATTTGGCGTGTCGCCTTCTTGGCGGACTTTGTGTTGGCCATGACCTGTAAACAAGATTTGTGAAGCGGCGCTTATACGGGCGGCGCGCGCCCGCGTCAACGCTCCATGGGGCTTAGGGACGTAGCCCGCGAAACCCTTCCCGATCTGCACAGTTTTCGGGCCTGGCGGGCCAGCCGACCTCAGGCTGCGCGTTTATCGCGCACCGCCTCGTAACCTGAGGCGATCGCCGTCCGGTCGGCCGCCGCAAGCTGCGACAGCGGTGCCGCGACGCGCGCCCATTGCGGCTCGCCATGAATATAGGCGAGCAGCGCCTTGACGCCCGGAACCAGTGGCTTGCCGTCGAACAGCTTTCGGATCGCCACCGCTTGGTGCAGCGCCACGGTATCGCCCGAGCGATAGAAGCGCGCACAGAGGTCGGCATTGAGATTGGCGGTCGCCGAAATACAGCCGGCGAACGGGCCCGAGCGGGCATCCGGCAGCGACGCTTCGGCCGATGGAAAGACTCGAAAATTTGGCGAAAGGCTTGCCGCCGCGCGGGCAAAATCCATGTCGCCGGAGGAGTCCTTCAATCCGACAACGCGCCCGCCGAAGCAATCGATCAGGCGGCGGATCAGCGGCAGATGCCAGGACAATCCCGCCTGCGCCGGGAAATGATAGAGATAGATCGGGATCGGCTTCGCCGCGGTCGCCTGCACGATCGCCTCGATAACGGCGAAGAGCCCATCATCGGATACGCCTTTATAATAGAATGGCGGCAGCACCAGCGCGCCGCCGAAGCCGTGCCCGGCGGCATTTGCGGTCAAGGCGACCGCGTCGGCGAGTGCGGCGGCGCCGGTGCCGACCAGCATGCGGTGAAGCGGCAGACCGCTTTCGGCATAGGCCTGCATCAGGCGCTTGCGCTGCAGCAACGAAAACGAAGTGCCCTCGCCGGTAGTGCCGAGCACGTTGAGCCCGTCGCAACCGTTGTCGAGAAGGAAGCGGGCAAGCGCAATCGAGCGCGCGCAATCGGGTTCGCCCGCGTCATCGATCGCCGTCGCGATGGCGGCGATTACGCCGCGGAGTGGGTTATCGGTCATCGAGGGCTCGCCCGAAGCCAATACTATACCGGGAACGGCCGGATGTCGCGGCGTTGCGCGCTAGTGCCGGCTCAGCCGGGTCACCACCAATAGCCGCAGCGCCACCGAGGAGAAGTTCGCAGGGCCTGCCGCCCAGCTCTGCAATTCGTCCCGCACAGTGTTGAAATCGAATTCGAACATGCCTGAGCGTTCACAGAGGTCGACCCAGAGCTGATAAATGGCCAGCAATCTGCCGCCCGTGAACGGGCCGATCCGGGGACTGGTTACGCACTCGTCCCGTTCGATCGACCAGTTCGAGTCGCTCGCGGCGACGAATTGGCCGGGGTTGGCGAGCAGGCGCTCTTTGACGGCGCCATGTGCGGCGCTCACCCGAGCAAATGTCAGCAGCATGTCGGTAAAGATCGGCAGCGCCGGAAAATTGCTGCAGCGCGCCAGGTCGGATTCAATGATCACAAGGCGGCCGCCCGGCCGCAGCAACCGGTCCGCCGCATCCAATATGGCGCGAAAATCCTTCAGATGCTGAACCAGGAAGCGCATGACGATGACGTCAAAGCGCTGGCGCGGCGCATAGGTGGTGATGTTGTCGACCGACACCGAAAGGGTTGGATGACGGCTGGCGGCGCGTGCGACAAGTTCCGGCGATAGATCGACGCCGCAATATTCCTTGTCGGGAAAAAATTCTTGCAGCCGCGACATGTAGTAGCCGTTGCCGCAGCCGGCATCGAGGATGTGCGATCCGTCGCGCCAGGCCTTGAGCGAGAGCAGAAATTCCAGCTCCTGCGGGAAGACCAGGTCAACCTGGTGCCTGAGAAGCAGATCCCAGTCGGCCGCCGCTTGCGGCGCCGCGGTTTTCAGGAACCTTCGATTCGCTTCAGCAGCTATCTGCATTGCTGCACCCGTCGCAGCCGCTTCGTCACGGCGTCACGACCGATCTTTGTTTGTGAGCAGATCAAAGTTTGCAAGCGCCGGTAGATCGCTAACCGGGGCCGGCGCTTTATTCTCCGCAACAGCGAGCGTAAAGAGCCGAAGCTCTTCGTCCGAGATCGAATGAATGGTCATCCGCAGGTCAAGCTTTGCCATCGCGAGCAACTGAGCGGTTTGCAGCAATGAAAGTTGCTGCGCCAGCGCGATGTCGTTCGACAACCGTTCGATCAGCGCGAAAATCTGCTCGTCCCTTTCACTGCTCATCGCACCATCCTAACCCGCGACCGCTTCGCCGGAAGTCCTGGCAATCCAGGACTCCGTATTCAGCACCTCGCCGTACACCTCGACGATCTGGGTGACCGCATTGTGGGTTTCGACTGCCGAGAGATCGCCAATGCCGTGACTGGCTGAGGCATCGGCGAGATACGCGAACCGGTGGCGGCGGTGAAAGGCGTCAATCGCAGTCGACAGGCAGGTGGTTTCGCCGGCGAAGCCCGCGAATACGAAGTGCCCGCCGCAACTCTCCATAAGCTCCGCAAAATGTTTGTTGGAGTAACCTGACGGCAGGTCTCGTTCGAAGATCATGTCCGTGCCGTTGGGCTGGAAGCCTTCGATCCACCCGGAGAACGCGGTGGCGGGATTGAAGAACGCGGACCGGGAAACCTGTCGGAGGAAGGCGATCGGCAGACCCTTCGATCGGGCGTGCTTGAGCGCCATGCGGCAGTTGGCCAACGCAGCCTCGGCGTTCGGCAGCGCAATCAGGCGCGTACCGGCAAAATACTCCTGTTGCATGTCGATCAGCACGAAGCACGGAGCAGTCGAGGGGTCCGCCAGGGCCTTAAGATAAATTACCGAATTCACGCCGCGACCTCTCCAGCCGCGGGCCCGCGGATGCCTCTTGTCACCGAGCGCTCAAGAATTCCGGGCGAATGCCAAGCGCCCTCGGGGCGAATGATCACATAAGGGTCGGTCGCCGGCGATATCGCCTGCGGCGCCCGTTTTGCGCGGCACAGCATCTCGACGTAATCGAAATCGGAGAACACCAATTCGCGGGCGTCCTCGGGCAGGTGAAAGCCGCATTTTTCCCAGAACTTCACCAGCCGCTTTTGCGCGTACACACAAACCTGTTCGTAGCCCTTCATCTCGCAGAGCTCGATTCCGGCACGGACGATGTGCTGGGCGAGACCGGAGCTGCGAAATTCTTTTCGTACCACCAGCCTTTCGACCTTGGCGAATTGCGCAAAGTAGCGGATGCGCATGCAACCGGCCGGCTCGCGACCGACATAGCCGATCAAATGCGTCGCGGAGAAGTCGTTACCGTCAAACTCTTCTTCGTAGGGGCATTGTTGCTCGCCGATGTAGACGGCGCCGCGGACCGAGACCGCGCGGATGAAATCTTCGATGGTGCGAGCGATCTCGACCGAGAGCGTCGGCAGGTTTGCCGGACTGTCAAGCGGCGAGGGGACCTCGCGCACTACTCCCTTGGAGCGGCGAAACACATGAAATTGCGGCGCCGCGCTTCCGGTCAGCATGGGCGCGCGCCGAAAGCCCATGCCTTCGACGAAGCGCGCCGCTTCTTCATTGATCGACCAGCTGTAGAGATCGACATCCTGATTCTGCAGGCTCCATATTTTTTGCGCGGCGAGCGTAACGCCGGCGGCCAATTGACCGGGCGCGTAGACGTGCCAGACGTAGATGCCGGCCGGCTTTTGGTTTTGCGTCGGGATGACGGTCAAAGGCGGGTTCTGCCGATCCAAAGTTCCGTCGAGGAGGCCGCGCAAACCTTCCTCGGTCAGCGGCAGGAACGCCACGTAGCCTTCACCCCTGGGGCAGGCGACGTCGAACCTGTCGCGGCGGGCGATCGCCCAGAAGCAATCCGGATTGTGCGAGGCCGCCCGCTGCACAATGGCTGCCGTCGTCAGCATCGGGATGGTCCTGCGGGCCAGGTCCATAAGGGCCGCGATTTGGTCGCCGTTCGGGGTAAACACCACCAGACGGCGCGCCAATTGCAGGATTGCGGCCTCATCCAGGGGGCGAACCGCCCGTCGCCCCGAGTTGGCACCGCCCGTACTGTCCGTCGCTACGCGAACATCGTGAGCTGTCATCGGCGCGCCTATTTGACTCCTGCCCAAGTCTGGTGAAATCGTACCGGCTGGCGGGGGCCATGCATGCGTTCAAAGTCGACCATCGGTGCTCAAAAAAATGAGCAGGCTCGCGGGGCATTCCCCGCCGCCATGCCGGATTGGGAGAGCGTGCGGATTTTCCTTGAGGTCGCGCGATCAAGCAGTTTTCGTACCGCGGCGACCCACCTGAACATGACCGGCCATGGGGTGGCCAACAGAATTGTCCAATTGGAGCATCAGGTCGGAACGCTACTCTTCACGCGGCATCGCGACGGCGTGCGCCTGACCGAAGACGGGCGGCACCTGCTGTCTTGTGCCGAACAAATGGAAGAGGCGTCCCTGGGGTTCATCCGGCGCCGCGGCCGGCTCGCTCAGCCGCTGCGCGGCGAAGTCAGAATTGCCGCGACCGAGGGCCTGGGCACCTTTTGGCTCACGCCGCGGCTAATGGAGTTCATTCGCGCCCATCCGCAAATCCTGATCGATCTGCATTGCTCGATGCAGCGGCCCGACGAACTGGTTGCCCGCGCCCAGGCCGACCTGGCCGTTCAGATCGAGCAACCTACGCCGCGCGATCTCATCGTCCGCCGCATCGGCCGCATGCACATTGTTCCCTGCGCCTCGCAGTCCTACATCGATACCTACGGCATGCCCAAAACGAGACAGGAAATTGGCGAGCGCCATCGTATCGTTCTGCAGTATGCCGATCAGGGCAAGGGCCAGGAATATTATGTCCAACAATACGCCGACCGGCCCCAGGCCGGCTTCGTGGCGATGCGCACCGACGTCAGTACCGCTTTATATGCTGCCGTGGTTAACGGCGTGGCCGTCGGGTGGCTGCCGACCTACTACTTCGCGATCGGGGCTCAGGTGATACCGCTCGATCTCGACTGGCATTATTCCTTCGATATTTGGCTGAGCTACCATCCTGACCTCGGCCAAATGCCGCGTATCCGCCGCATGATAGACTGGACCGTCGAGAGCTTCGATCCAAAAAGATGTCCATGGTTCCGGGACGAGTTCATTCGTCCGGGGGAATTTGAACGGCATCTTGGAGATCAAGTGAGCAAAATTGACCAGGCCTTCGGCCGGTCAGAACGCCAAGTCCTCCGGTGATTTGCTATGCGTCCTAACAGTGCTAAAGGGTGAGCTTAACAAAGGATAAACAAGGATGAGTTTAATGGCTCAAAGAAGTTCGACACCTGCGGATCGTGAGATTGGCCGCCGCGTCAAAGTGCGACGGCTCGACCTTGGAATTTCGCAAACGACGGTCGCTGAAGCGCTCGGTCTGACCTTTCAGCAAGTGCAAAAATATGAGAAGGGCACCAACCGGATCAGCGCAGCGCGCCTGAAGCGGCTCGCCGAGATACTCGATGTTTCAATCTCGTACTTTTATGACGACAAGCTCAGCGGGTCGAAGAAAAAGCAAACCACATTCGCCTTGCTCGATACCGCGTATTCACTGCGTTTGATGCGGGCATTTACGCGGATCAAAGACCGCCGTATTCAGTTAAGGACGGTGGAACTGGTTGAGGGCATCGCCGACGCGGACAGCGGCGGTCCGACGCACTGACCACGCCCGGTGCTTTTCCTGCGTTCTGGGTAAACTGTTCTCAGCGTAGATCGTCAATCTCTCGCGGGCGCGCCATTCGCGCGCGTCTGCCTCCCCAGGATCGAGCACGTCGTGACGGATGTCAGGACTCTGGCGTGCCGTGTCCTTAAAGGAACGGTCTTAAGAGCGGCGACACAATGCTCTGGCGTTGTTGCCGGCGGATTGCATCGACGAGGTCCACAATCGCGGACCGCGCCGCCCCATCAGGAACCGTGGCAAACGCTTCCAAAAGCCTGAACGCGCGCGGCGCGATCAAAAGCTCGGCCGCTAAATCTCTTTCGCCGGGATTTGTCGATTTACCCCTTACGCCCGCAAAAAATGCGGTGATCGGTACGTTCAGGGTCGCCGCGATTTGGGTCAGCCGCCGCGTCCCTACGCGCTGGACGCCGTCTTCATATTTCCGGATTTGCGGGAAGCTGACGCCGATTTTTTTCCCCAGCGCGGTTTGGCTCAGCCTGGCATTCAGACGGTACAGCCGGATGCGATGACCGACCGCGACATCAACTGCATTTGGTTTCTTCGCATACATCCCACCAACTCCCTGGCTCCTGCCTCGCGCCGCCTGGGCGTTCGACGGGTGGTGCGGTAGCCGCACAGGCGCTATTGCGGCGCCGATAACCCCGCGTCCTGCGGTTGATCCTCGATACCGGCGATGGCCATCTGCAAAAGAAAGGCGCTGGTCTCGTTGATCTCCGCCACGTCCTGCACGGCATATTTAAGGTAGGCGACAAGCAATTCGCGGTCATCCGCGGACGCCAGGTCGCAACCGATCGCGTTTTCGATTGTCGCTCGTACAGCGGACATCTTGTTACCCGGTTTCGCGGTCATGCTGATCCGGACGTGGGTTTGCGTCTTGTCGCGCTTTACCACGGCGTTGGCGGCGTCGGAGTTCTACCGTCACGAGACGAGACCGCTGGCGACAGGAGCTTCGAGTCCGCGACGTACCAGCACCGGCTCTTTGATGGCATGAAACGTGCGCGTTTTTTGCAGCGTTTGTTCATCGATCGGCATCATCACCGCAACCACCCAATCCTTGCCGACCAGTTCGGGCAGTCCGAGCGGGCGTATCGTCCAACCCATGTCGTGGAAGCGCGGCAGCCACCAGGCATCGATGACCCCGCTCAAGGCGTAGATGCCTTCGCCAAGGCAAAACTCCAGCAAACCGCAGATGACGGTTCCCGCGGTTCGGCCGGCGTTACGCCCTTCACGCCTTTCCTTAGTCACAAAAATCCGCGTCCATTCGAAAATTCCGGGCTCTCGCGGCACGCCCCGGACCGCTGCGAGATGCGGAAAGACCTCGCTGAGCAGATGCGGTTTGACGGTCGGTACGAGTCGGGCACCGCCGTAGATGCGGTGGTTTTCAATGCCCAGAATGTAAATGGCGTCCTTGGTGTCGAATTGATCTTTCTCCAGACCGTCGGGCCGCGCAACCTGGTGCCAGCCCCGCTCGCCGACGAAGATCTCGTGGCGGACGCGAAAATAGTCGGCGAGTTCATCTTGAAAGAGATAGCTGTTGGCAGCCGCTATGGCTTGGATCATTGACCACACCTCCGCAGCGAGTCCGACTCCACGGAGCAAAGGCCAGTTGGCGACTGTTGACGAGTGTCAAAACTAACACTCGACGGGCCGGAACCAAATCATTTAGGAATTTCGATCTCGCCTGCGAAGATCGCGTTGACGACCGCATGGGTGCGGGTCGTGGCGTTGAGCTTGCGCGCCGCGTCGATGACGAATTTATTGACGGTGCGCTCGGTGATTCCCATGATCCTGGCGGCTTCCCAAGAGGTTTTCCCGGCAGCGATCCACGTCAACGCCTCGCGTTCGCGACGGCTCAAGAGCCTATGGTCCGTCGGCATGCCGGCATCGATCTGCAAGAGGCTCGCCGCCTTTGCGTGCGCATAAAGACTGACCAGATGCATGGCCTTCTTGGCACGCGGCTCGAAGTCGGGCTGGTCACCGGCCATGGTGACGCAGGCGGTGAAGCCGTTGGCGCGGATGATCGGGACACAAAATCCCTTTTTCATGCCGAAGTCGGCGGCGAGCTGCATGACCCTTGCAGCGCGCGGCCAGCTTTCAGAATCGTATTGCGCCTCTGACCATTCGTAAGGGTCGATTGACCGCCGACACCAGGCCGCGATCGGATCGTCTTTGTAATAATTCTGCTGATGGTATTCGACGCCAAATCCGTGCGGCCAGCCATTCAGCAGGAAGTAGGCTTCGACCCGCTGCGGCGGCTCAGGCACGCCGGTAATCAAAAATGCATTATAGCCGAAAGCCGAAAGTGCCGACCCGAGCTGGCTCATGACTTGATCGGCCGTTGCGGCGCGATCGAACTCGTCGATCAGGTCGAACGCCACACGTGCGTAATCGACCATTGTTGCGGTCATCGCTTACCCCCCTCAGCGCCAAATTGAACAACTGATACCTGAATACGCAAGGACCGGGCCAAAAATAACCTGCCGGCCGGTATCGCTCGCAGGCGCGCGCTCGAACGCGCCATCCGGCCCTCCGGCATCGCGATAGCGACGGTCGCGCCGCCGAGCTCTCTATCGGTCATTGTAGGCCTATCACCTTTCCCGGCGCCGTATATTGCCATTGTCGACGACATGGATCACGATACCTTAAGTTGCATCTCTCCCGAGCGGCCGTGTCTCACGAGGGCGATTATCCGGGGCTTGACAGAAGGAGAAAATCACCGCTCTGGCGAAAGTGCCGTAATTACGCGGTGACGAATTGTGACAAACTGCCTATTCTACCTGTGGGGGTAGGAGGGCATTTCGTGGCTTGGGTCTCCACTGCCATAGTTGGCGGGTCACCGCTCGGCGGCAATACGGTCAGCCTTTACCTCGATCTGGAGCCGGGAAAGAAACCCGATCTTGAGGTCGTCGCGCGAGCTGCACTCGCGTATGTAGAGGCGATCAAGGAAGCCGGATTCATCCTCAATCCAGGCATGGATGTTAGCGTTGAATTTGTAAGCGGCACGGAAGGAAGCCTAAGCCTCAATACGATTCTGAAGAGCGTCCGCCCCGATCCCGTCGCACTGAGGGCGGTAGCCCTTATTATCCTCGGATGGTTCGCCAGTGACCTAAGAACCTATGGCGTCATCAAATTTCTCGATACTTATTTGCCGACCGAACAGCGGGCGACACTATCAGATGAGGACATCAAGAGAATTATGAGGGCGCTACAGCAGTCGTTGGATGGCAAAATTGCAAAAGAGCCGGTAAATCAGGTTTATCGAGAAATTAGAACGAGATACTGCGATCAAGGGGGTTGGTGCCACGCGAATTGCCGGGCAGCGGCCCCCTAACATTGTTCCCCGTGAACGTTTCCCTGAACTAACGCATTCGGCAATATTTCTGGAAGCGACGCCTAGAGCGCGTAAAAAGCCATCCAGAGAACGCGTAACCCTAATCAGTCCCGTTTTATTACCACGGGATCGCTTGTGGAAGTTCTACACACCGCTGCTTGGCGAGTTCGGCGCGTCAATCTCCGATGAAAAGTTTCTTGCTGGCGTACTTTCTGGTCGCCGCAAGATTCAGATGAGAGCCGGTATTCAGATGAATGTTTTAATGGATACACATGAAGTGAAAGATGGGAACGTATGGGTTGTCAAATCACGCGACATCACGCAAGTTATTCGGGTCATTCGAGCGGTCCAAGCACTCTGATCTTTTTGCGATCTCTGAAAAGAATGACAACGATGAGGAATAACGCAAATAAACCTACAATCCATGCGGGACCACGACCAAAAAATGCTCGCGTAAGATCAAGCGCAATCCATATTATTACGCAATAGATCACTATTTGCGCGGTTTTCTTTAGCATCCGTTGATTACAGCACCAAAAATATCGGGATTTTTCCGATTGTTGTACCGGAACTGAAACTCCGCGACGTACAGCGCCAGATATTTGTCGCTGACTTTGTGGAACGTGCCGACCACGCCGCGCTTGAAAATCGACCAAAAACCTTCAATCGTGTTCGTGTGCACCGCGCCGACAACGTACTGGCCGAGATGGTGGTCAACGTATTTATGCGGATAGTTTTTATCCAAGCGGCGATACCCGTCCCAAGCGTCGGTCGCCAATAGGCTGACTTTGTCGGAAACGACTTCGTGCACAAAATCTGTCGCCGCTTGCACAGTCACCTTTTCGAGCACACGCGTAATGACGTTGCCCTTGCGTTGAACAGCGCCGATGACTGGAACTTTGCCCGTAGCTGCGCCACCAGTCTTGCCGTGATGCTTTTTGCTCCAATGTCGATTGCGATCCTTGCCGCCAACCCAAGTTTCATCGACCTCGACAATGCCGCCCAGCTTAGTTTCAGGCTCAAGCATGGCCGCCCGGATTTTGTGTGTCATGTTCAGCGCCGTCTCATAAGAGCCAAAACCCAATTGTCGCTGAATTTGCAAACTCGAAATTCCCTTCTTGCTGGTCAGCATCAAGTGCACAACCTTGAACCACTGGCGGAGCGGTTTGTTCGTATTCTCAAAAATCGTGCCGGCGATCACTGAAAACCGATAGCCATCCGGGGCGCATTTCTCGCACTGCCAATGCCATTTGCGCGATGGCAGGTCGTAGACCGCGGGATTGCCGCAACGCGGGCAGCGAACGCCTTCCGGCCAGCGGCGGGCCTTCAAATACGCCTTGGGCGCATCATCGTCACCGATAGGAAACATATCCTCAAACTGGCCTTCGGTCATCTGGTGAACCGGCTTAGGACGTTTTGCCATTGCGGCTACCCTCAAATCACTAGGATAGACGTATATTATCTACGTTTCCTGCATCTGTCAAGTAGCAGACAATCGCCCTCACGAGGGCCGGGGAGGTGGCGCGGTTCGTTGTGTCGGGGGCCAACGGTGGCGTTCGGTGGCGTCAAGCGTGCGGCGGTCCGCCGTTCCGAGGCGGCTGAGTGGCGAGAATGGCGAAAGCCCAGGGCATTTGTTGCTCGCGCCCGCGATCGACTTTGGCCGGCGGCGCGCCCGAGCCTCTGCCCGGAAATTGACTGCGTCCGCAACCTCCTGCCCGGCCGCGTCGTTGCCGCAGCCGAACGTCGCGCGCGATCGATCGGCGTCGGCGCCGACCGCGTGCTCATTTGCGCGGACGCTATCACAGAGGAAGCCTATCTCATCGCCCTCGCCGAGTGGCTCGACGCATCCTTCGAGCCACTCGATCGCGTGGCTCGCGCCGATTGCCCGCTCGACGACAATCAATTGATCCAGGCGGCAGCCGCCGGATTGCTGCCGTTGCGCAAGGGCGGAGAGCTCGTCTGGATTATTGCTCCCCGCAGCCTGACCGCCCGGCGCCTCGCCGATCCGAGCCAACCCCGGCCGGGTTGGCTGCGGTCATTTCGGCTGACCTCATCTGAACGCCTTGCACGCTTTGTCGCAAAGCATACTCGAGTTGCGCTTGGCCGGCATGCGGCTGATGGGCTCCGCCGGTCGCGGCCGCAACTGTCGAACGCGCCGCGGCCGCCCGGCATCGGGCGCATCGCGACGGCGGCGCTCTTATGTCTCGCCGCCGCGATTGTGCCCGTGGCTCCCGCCGCGGCGATTGAAGCCTTGGCTACGGCGTTGTGCACGATCTTCCTGATCGCCGTGGCCCTGCGGCTTCTCACCGTCGCCTTCGCCGACCAGGCATCGGCACGGCCCGCTCGCATCAGCGACAACGAGCTGCCGATCTACACGATCATCTGCGCGCTTTATCGCGAGGCTAACGTCGTCAGCAACCTTGTCGCCGGGATCCGCGCGCTCGACTATCCACTGGAAAAACTCGACGTGAAATTCGTTTTGGAAGCCGACGACCATGACACCCGACGCGCGCTGGCCCGACTTGAACTGGGTCCGCCTTTTGCCATCGTCACGGCGCCGCCATTGGGGCCGCGGACCAAGCCGAAAGCGCTCAATGCGGCGCTCCCATTCGCTCACGGCTCATTCACCGCGGTCTATGATGCCGAGGACGTGCCGGAACCCGATCAACTCCGCCGAGCCCTCGATGTATTTAAGGCGGCCGACGCGCGGCTCGCTTGTGTCCAGGCGTCGCTGACGATCGACAACACCACCGATAGTTGGCTCGTGCGCATGTTTACGGCCGGCTACGCGGGCCAATTCGATGCTTTGCTGCCGGGGCTTGCGGCGCTGCGCCTGCCGCTTCCGCTCGGTGGTTCGTCCAATCACTTCCGCACCGCCGTGCTGCGCCAGGTCGGTGGCTGGGACGCCTACAATGTCACCGAAGACGCCGATCTCGGCATTCGCCTTTCGCGCTTGGGCTATCGCTCGGCGGTGGTGTCGTCCGCCACCTACGAGGAAGCGCCGGCGCGGTTCGGGCCGTGGCTCCGGCAGCGTACGCGCTGGTACAAAGGCTGGATGCACCCTTGCAAGCAAATATTTTCCCTTATCTTTCAATAACTTGAGCTAGCTAGCAACCTCCATCACAACGCTGTCGCAACAAATATTTTCCCGCACATTCTTACGCTCAACGAGCCGATGAGATGCTGCGCATTAACCCAAGCGTCCTGTCAAAGTGACCGAGTAATTGAGCGTTCGGCCGTTGTTACGTCTTCGTAAAAAACTATGCACGGCGCTGCGCGCCCCCTGTGGGATAAAAACGGGTTGGAGCTAGACTGCGTTCGGAAGGGAGCGGCCGATATGATTTTGGTGGCATGTGACCCCGTTAAAAAACATGGTCCATGGGCTGTTGCGCAGTTGAGAGTGGTGACGCCACTGCGGCGATCCCGTTTAGGAATTTGATGAATGGCGCAGCCCAGCCCTTCCGCTAGTGTCAGCAGGAGGACAGGAGATGAACCGCAAAAGATCGAAGGCCAAGATCGAACACACGATGCCGGTGTTGCATCCGAATGCGGCCGCCATCGACGTTGGGGCGACCATGCACATGGCTGCAGTAAGGGCAGATCGCGCGCCTGAGCCAGTACGCAGCTTCGGCACCTTCACGACCGACCTGCATCGGTTAGTGGACTGGTTCACGGAATGCGGTGTCGAGACTGTCGTCATGGAATTGACCAGCGTCTACTGGATTCCGATTTTCGAGCTTCTCGACGCCCGTGGGTTCACCGTGTTTCTGGTCAATGCACGCGATGCCAAGCACGTCCCTGGGCGCAAGACCGACGTCAGCGATGCGCAGTGGCTGCAGCGGCTTCATTCGCACGGGCTGCTGCGTGCCAGCTTTCGGCCTAAAGGCCAGATTGCCGAGCTGCGTGCCTACGTGCGTCAGCGCGAGCGTCTGCTTGAGTACGCAGCCTCGCATATCCAGCACATGCAGAAGGCGCTGACCGAGATGAATCTCCAGCTCCACCACGTCGTCGCCGACATCACTGGCACGACCGGCCTGCGGGTCATCCGCGCGATCCTTGCCGGCGAGCGCGACCCCGAGGTGCTGGCGCGATTGCGCCATTACAGTTGCCACTCCAGCGCTGAGACAATTGCGAAGGCGCTCACCGGCAGCTACCGGGCTGAACATCTGTTCGCGCTCGAACAGGCACTCGCCCTCTACGAGGTTTACCACGAGAAGGCATCTGCTTGCGACATCCGGATCGAAGCCGTGTTGAAGGAACTCAGCATCGATCGCGGTCGTTCCGGATCAAAGGAGTTGTCGACACCACGTCGGAGCAGAACAGATCAGCCGAATGCTCTGGCTTTCGACGTGCGCGCGGCGCTGTTTGCGCTGCTCGGAAAGGACATCACGATGATCGACGGTCTCGGTCCTTACCTTTCGCTGAAGTTGATCGCTGAATGCGGCGACGAGCTCTCGTCCTGGCCGAGTGCAAAGCATTTTACTTCCTGGCTGGGCTTGGCGCCGAACAACAAGATCTCCGGGGGCAAAATGCTCTTGTCGAGAACGCGCCGGTCCGGTGGTCGCGCTGCGGCACTTCTGCGGCTTGCTGCCGTAACCGTTGGTCGCACCGACACCGCGCTCGGCGCCTTCTACAGGCGGCTCTCGGCGCGTATCGGCAAGGCCAAAGCAGTCACCGCCACGGCGCGCAAGGTCGCAGTCCTGTTCTACAACGCCGTACGTTACGGAATGGAGTACGTCGACCCCGGTGCGTCGGCCTACGAGACACGCTACCGCAAGCGGGTAGTGAACAATCTGCATCGGCGCGCCAAGGCATTCGGATATGTTCTTCAGCCCATGGAGCCGAATCCTGGTGTCGTCGTTTCTTAGGAATCTTGAAAGGAGATCCTCCACGAGCACCCATGATTCCGGGTATGCGGCCGTTAATGGAGAGCGCGGCAGGCTCAGGCGACCTTCAAGTTTGACAAAATGTCCGCCCTCGCCAAGCTGATCCTCAACGCTTCGTCAGTAACGTGCGTGTAAATTTCTGTGGTTGCGATGCTCGAATGACCCAGAAGACGTTGTACAAACCGAATGTCCACACCGGTTTCAATCAAGAGCGTGGCGGCTGTGTGCCGAAGCATATGCGGGGTAATCCGTCGCTGTATGCCCGACTGAGCCGCAATGTTCCTTAATCGCGATCGTATCGACTGTGGCCTCATGGGCGCTCGCAGTCGGTTTAACAGCAGGTGCACACCATCGCCGTGTCGTCGTCGCGCAACCATGACGGCCAGCGCTGTCCTCAACGAAACATCGGTCACATACACCACGCGATCGCGGGAGCCTTTGCCGTGCACCCGTATCACGGCACAATCTGGTGATAAATCTTCCAGCTTGATGCGACAGAGTTCTCCCACACGAAGACCCGTCGCAACCATTAGGCATAGTGCAGTTTGAAAGTCCTGCTCGTAACTTCGACCTTTTAGGCCCGACCCCAAGATAGAGACCAGCTCGGACCTCGCGAGCGCCCTGGGCAATCGCCTTCGCCGCGGCAACTTGGGTCGCCAATTAGCGAATGGGTCTCTGATTTTTTCACACTCTATCTGATGGCGAAAAAAGCCTCGAAGGCAAGCCAGCCTCCTGCGCACGGTGGCTCCGCTTAAACTTCGTGCGGACACCATGTCCTCGAGATAACGCCTCAGATCATCCTCGCTTACATCATCGAGTGACTTTCCCCCTGACAGCCATTTGTGAAAGTCCAGAAGATCGAATGAATACGCTGAGATCGTGTGTTGCGACAGACGCCGCTCGACAGAACAGAATTGGAGAAATCGATCGAAGGCCCTTTGAAATTCCATTGCCGCCTCACTCCTGCTGAGGAGCCAATTTGTCTCGTCTCCGAAGCCGTCGCAGGTGAGAGACCTGAATTGTGGTTAACGCGATCACGATGGCTAGCCCGAGCATAACTCGGGATTATCATGCTGTCCGGAGAGCATTGCTCCGCCGATTTTGTGGAGCGCTTCGTGAATGTCGGCTACGCGAACGCAACTATTGATGATCCGACTCGCAGCCAGTTAGACGAAACGTTTCGGATGGGCGCAAATTTCTTTAGAGCCGATATTCGAGAGAAGATGTCCGCTCGACTGCCATTAGATGCAGGCTACCGCCCCTTTGGGATCGAATATTCCCAAACACCTAACAGGCCGGATGAGATGGAATGATTCAGCGTAAATCACCGCCTTCCAGGCTACGAACAAGTTCTGGCATCTAGCCTCGCGGACGACCTCCGGCAAAAGATGCTTGAGCTGTTCGCTACTATCGAGCCGATGGTTGAGGACTTGACGAGCCGCGTCGTTAGCAGTCTGACCGGAAAGCCTGCAATGAAGGGGTTGCGCGGTTCTTTTCGGAATTGGTCGCTGCTTCAATTGAACTATTCGCTTCCATCATCGGCGGTTAATGAGCACATAAACGAACTTCATGAGGATGGCTGCCTCATGACTGTCATGACTGTCACGGGACCCGGGTTAGAATTGAAGGCTCCTGACGATTTGTTCGTACCAATGCAGCCAAAACGTGAGCTATTGTTTATGTCAGGAGAGATTTTGAACCTGCTCTCAGGCGGGCACATCCCCACTATTTACCATCGAGTACGATCCGTGCCGGTGTTGCAGCAACGTATGTCGTTGCTTTTCTTTGCTGATATGAGTCCCACCCTTTGCGAGCCGTGGATTTCGAACGAAACAAATGCCGGCATCAATATTAGCGAACGAGTGCTACAGAACTCCACACGATACGGTCTTACGGAATGGAAATTCGAACCAGAAGGCCTCTAGCGCCCGTTTTCCATGGCGCTCCGACGTCCTGGGGGATTTTCCTCAAATGCCCAAGTCTTCGTGAGAGGAAGCGGCGGACGAAGTTGGAAGCCGCGCTGCTTGGCGCGCTTCGACGTTTTGGCCCAATCCAATAGACACAAAAGCTGCCAGTCGGGCAGATAGGCTAGACGTTTAGCGATCTCCTCGCGTGTCAGCACCAGGGAGTACAGCCGGTATCCGTCCGCCCTACTGGTCGCTTCTGCCTGCAAGTTTATTCCGAAACGATGCAATAGGTGATCGCCCTCTTTCGTGGCCGCTACAGCGAACGACAAAGGCTTTGCCGGGCCATAGAAATGGGCAAGGTATTTGAGAAGAGCCCAAACGAGAATGTTCGCGTGCCTACGACCCGCGTAGGTGTTCGGACTATGCACCGCTAGTCCCGCGATAAATAGGTACTTGCATTGATGCATCTTGTCTGGCGAGAGAACATCCTCGTGCGTTATCTGCCTCTCCGTGACGGCACCTCTAAGAAACGTTTCGGCAAACGACTCTCTTATCGGAATAGCATCGAAGTAGCCGAGAAATTTGCCACGACGATCCGTTAGGCACGCCAAAATGTATGGGTTTTTAGCGCGAAGCTGCTCATAGAGGTCTGGCCCGATCGTGACGCTCGTTGCATAGCATTGCCGTGCTAAATTCTTCGCTTCATCGGAAAGGCCTAGATCACATGGGCAATGCAAATGCGTTAGAAGTGAGTCGAGATTGTCCGAAGAAAGCACATCATCTACGGCAACCTGCGGAGCAACGAGGCCTCTAAAGTGGAATAAGATTGCTATCGCCATAGCCGCGGCAATAACAAACAATGCAACTCCAATCTGAAATTGAATTCCCGTTATCGATAGAATGGCCGAAGCTACCCCTAAGATCGTTGCGAAGGTTGCGACCAAGCCGAGGACCAATTCTCTTTCTCGGATAAGCGCAACTAGTCGACGTACTTTTCCCATATAAAGAAGTCCTGTCGATACCAGTGACGCTCCAGTGTGCAAATTTGCCTATACCCCTGACCACGTAAGAGGGCAGCGGAGGCTTGATTGTCGGTGCGGCTGTCACACCAAATTTTATGACTCGCCACCTTCCGTGCGCGCACGTCGAGTTGTTCAAGGAGCGACGCACCCACACCCATACGTCGGCAAGCCGCATGTACTCCCAGCCACGCAAGCCAGACCATTTGATCGTCGTTGTTGCTGAAGCAAAATCCTACGATTTGACGAGCGATCTTGGCGACCAGGACCGACTCTCGGTCGATCGCTATGCATTCGCGGAGGCGGTCGGGCGTGTACTTTACGAATTCGCCGCGTTTGGCGGCCGGATTGTAGTATGGCAGTGGCGTCAGGACGTTCTGAAAGAGGCTGCTGACATCGGCAGCCTCATCGTCTGCCATTTCAGCTATGACAACCGCCACGTGACGGGGGTTAGGGGCTGCCGCCGGTTCTGTAATCAACGCATAATCCCGAGTTATGTACGGGCAACGCCATGGTGGCGCGCCCAGTGCGACATTTGACTTTCGAGGGGTAGCCCCGAAAGCAATTCTATTTCAGATATATTGAATAGCAACCCCTCAACCGAAGGTTTTCGCCGCCACTTCGAACGACAAAAGCCAGCACCCGCGGGAGCGCTCATAACTAGGAATTATGGTCAGCTCGCGTGCACTTGTGAACGCGATTTCATTATCGCGGATCCCGACCGCGCTCCTTGCTCTCACGAAAATAGTGGCGGCAGAATTCCCAACCCACGCGGCTGCTTTTTTGCAATTCTCCCCGACACGCACTTTGTCTGAGGACCCGAGCATCATAAACTTAGGGAATATTTCACCGGCCATGGGAACGGTGGTAGCAATGCGGCGGCGCGAGTTTATCAAGGCGCTCGGTGCAACGGCGGCCGGGTGGCCGCTTGGAGCCAGCGCCCAAACCCAACCCGCGGCGACTGCATCGCCCAATGGACAGGGTCAACCGACCGCACTCACGAAATCACAGTCGGACGCGCTCAAGACGTACAACAGCGCGGTGAACGACTTTAAGTCGATCTTGGGTCAGCGGCGCGCACAGATCAAATCGAATCAGGCCTACCAAACCTACCGGGACAAGCACTCTACCTTGCTCGTATTAATATGATGAGCGCTTATAGGGACCTTACCGATGCGGTACCGTCCAAAATCGGAAGGTCCAATAAATTCGGAATTCCTCCGGCGTACTTTGATGCCTACAGTGAGCCGCTGATCGATGAGTATAGGAATTTCTTCGACATCCTGCAGGATGCCGCCCCCCAACGCGCAAAACTCAGATACTCCATTGAAGAGCGTTGTCGACTTGGGATACGCTATTGCGCGGGCCAAAGGCCTTGATGCAATAAATGCCGAAGCGGCGGGCCGTATCAGCCTAGGGCTCTTCTTTGCGGAGACCAATGGCAAGCAAAACGTAGGGAATGCGCGCTCGAATATGTACAAAGGAAGTCTGCAAACAGGTCCATCTGAAGACCGAAGTGGTCAAAAGAAATGGGCAGCGATCAAACAGTCGATAAGAGCCTTTGATCCTGCACTGAGCGCTCGCGACGAAATGGAAGAGGCAAGGGTCGGCAAATTAGATCATCGGCTCAACCACTGGACCGCCGTGAGAGATGCCCTTGTGAACGCACACGCCGATCTTTTTCCGCAAATAGCGATGATCGTCAAAATTCTGCCGGATCCGATCGACCAAATGAAATTTTTTGAACTCATTCAGATTATCCCGACTCCGACCAGGGCCGCTCTTAAGTCAGGCAACTTGATGGACTATAAAATTTCCGACCCGAGGATCATGGGATATTTGCGTAACAATAGCGTCTTCGCTTTTGGAAAAGCCGACCGCGCAAAGAAAACTGCAACTTTCCGCGAAATTCTTAATGCGATGTGGCTCTTCAATAGCAAATTTGAACGAGCGCTTGCCAAATTCAACAAGATCAGGAGGCGGCAACAACCGTCACGGGTCAGCCGGTAGGTCACGGGCCGTTGCAGAAGAAACGATATATCTGAAATTGTGGCGGAAGCGGACGAGGGTATCTTGCTGTCGAAGTGACGCGAATGGACCCAATAGCCACAGCGGCCGGCCACTCCGCCCATGATTGACCCATCCGCGTCATTTGGTGCGCTGCGAAATTTGGTCTGCTTTTGGGGCAAGAGCGGAAGTCAACCAACTCCCGGCGGTGCTATACTGCGCTGCATGAAAGTCGAAGAAATCGCCGAAGCTATTGTCAAGCTGCCGCCGGACCAATTCGCCCGCTTTCGCCGCTGGTTCACCGCTTTCGAAGCGGGCCGCACCGACCACGCCGAGGCGCTCGACTTTACGGCTACCAAACTTGGCCGCCTCGCCGGTCGTGCGTTTGCTGAATTCAAAAAGCGTGCGAAGGAACCGTGAGCAAAACCTGCGCGCTATCGCCGTCAAACCGATTTGGCCCCATTCGACCTGGGGCATCAGATCCTCCTCAAGAACTGCTCCTCACGTTTCAGGCGGGAGTATTTCCTGAATACAGACCTGATCAATTAGGTGTTCTCGGCGTAGGTCCTTCAGATGCGACCTTTTCTCGTCATTCGTTAGGTTTTTGCCAATGCCGTTGACCATCACCATAACCAGGCTGCGATCGTTCATATCCAGCCAGTAGGAGCGGCGGACGAGCTTGTTGTCGCCATCCCGCGCAAACGGGCTGTCGATATCCTCACTCAGGTCTGGCTGGTAAAATCGTGTCATGCGCGGCGACAAGTGCTTCGGACGAAGGAATCCAGTTGGATATTATAGTTGCGACTACGACCCCTCGCTCTTGATGGGTCATTACGACTTGCCAGCGCGAGATAAGAGCCATCCCAATACTTTCTGGTACGGATCGCGCCGAAATTTGTGGTCCGGATCCCGGCGACTGCGATGGAACTCGTTTTGCTCGGTCGCCTTTTTGGCGAATGCCACAACCTGTTCTTCGGTGTGTCGCTTATCCTTCGGAAGCGCCATCCATTCGCGAATGATTTTTCGGCGCGTCTCGTGGTCTTCCATGTTCGCGGCTCCTTTGCTTATCTTGTCTGGGATAGCAGGGCGCGTCCGCGAGCGCCCCGTCGTGAGGCTCTGCAGGACGTGGCGTTCGCCTCGTCGTCGCGGAACATCGCCTCATATCTTTCAAGGCCGATGCTCCGTTGCCATCCCCCAAGGTCCATGGCCGCCCTGATTTTCAGCACCGAGCGAGTTGAAAAAAGCGAAGGCGCGTCGATTCGACTTAATTATCGTCCTAGAGCCGTGTGACCCGCGCCTTTTTATTTTCTGGGCTGCCGCCTTCGTACCACGGAGAAGTATATGACGGCCAAGGCCGCAAGTAACACGCCCCCCAATATCAAGATCGAGGTTGTCACCATTTTGCTCGCCTGCTTCTATCATGAAGAAGAGCCTAGTCGGCGTTTCAGCGGCTAATCTGCTCACCAGAAGACGCGCGGCTGGCGGTAAACTTCGCTAAGCTGCCGAACGGCTGCGGACGCCGATACAATAAGAAGCAAGTTGAAAGGTGAGGACTGGCAGCACGAGAATACTGGGGCGAAACCACTGGTGTTGTTCTTGGCCGCCAGCCTCACTGACTACATGTGCATGCCAAGAGGACGCTGCAAGACCGTCTAACTCGATGGCAAATCCGCAGTCCTAATTCAATTGTATGCCGCGCAGCACGATTATTTTTCGAGAGAGGCCCATTATGCAAAGGGATTACGGCGCCATCGGCGTTGTTATCTTGGGTCCGCGAGACTATCGTAAAAAATCAACGGCGGAGATCGAGAATGTCACGCGGCACTGTGAAGTGGTTTAATTCCCAGAAAGGGTATGGATTTATTCAGCCGCAGAGCGGCGGAAAAGATGTGTTTGTCCATATCTCGGCTGTCGAGAGAGCCGGTCTCAGCGGTCTCAATGAGGGTCAGATTGTCGAATACGAAGAAGTCGCGAACAAGGGAAAAACTTCGGCGGAAAATCTCAAGGTTCAACGCTGACTTGTTGAGAGCACTAAGCTAGGTGTTGAGCTTGGCCAACAACTGCTTCAGCGCCACTTTCCCTGCTTTAGTAGCGGCCGACATGGTGCGAAAGAAGATCGGCGATTGACCTATCGGGCTCGACCTCCCGGCTCGATAAATCTCCCACCGCCATGGGTTTGGAGGGGATCCCCTATTTTTCACGACAACGGAATAATCTGTGTCGTCGAAATGGACGCTATGGCGGTTATCACGGCTGATGTCGGTCAACTAAAGGAACCTTACGATAAATCTACAGCGAAGCGTTTGAGGTCGGCGAGCGGACAGTAAGCCAGCGCACCCTCATGGGTAGCACGCAAAACCACGCGGGGCGCTTGGTTTGCCTCGAATGCTTCCTGCCAGCGGGGTGCACATAAGCACCAACGGTCACCGGGTTTCAGACCTGGAAAGCCGAATTCCGGCATTGGTGTCGAAAGATCGTTGCCGCGCGATTTGGAAAAATCGAGAAACGCTGAAGTCATCACGACGCAGACTGTATGACTACCAATGTCCTCTCGCCCGGTGTTGCAGCAGCCGTCCCGATAGAACCCTGTCGTGGGCTTAATCGAGCAGATTTCAAGAGGCTCGCCGAGCACGTTACGGGGCGAAGATCGCCGACCGCCTCCATTATCCCTATCGTCCCGCAACATTGTCGATCCTCAGAATTGCTGGGTCGTCAGGCTTCGCCTGCGTAGCAAGGCATCGTCGTAAACTTCCAGCGTTAACCTTCCATTCGGAGCACAATTAGCCCCGTTAGCTGCCTTACGGGCCGGGTGTAGCTCGCGAACCAATGGCGCATTCCCGCACTGAACGCTTCAGGCTCCGGAATTTCCGCCCTGGCCACGGCTCAGGCGTTTGCCACGGGTGTGGCAACATCCAAACGGGTACCTACATCTGTGCTGCAAAGGAAGGCATTCATGTCAGAAGAGCAAAATAACAAAGAACGGCCGTGTCTTCATTGCATGGTAGTCGAACTGATCGACGATTTTTTTGCTGAGTATCCCGCTACGCCCGGCGGGTCGGACACAGTCGATACCGATGAAGCGGATGAAGTGATTGTCGCGATCGCGAAGACAGTCGCAGAACTAACCTTCCGCCAAGATGGCCTGATCCGCCAGCAATTGATCGAACAGTTGATGCGTGAAATCATGAACTACGATGCGGAGTTTCGCCGGGACGACGCAGCAGGTGTGAGCGGCTCTCTCGCTCGGCACTGACAAAGGTCGCCTTGGAAGCTACGGCCGCGTCGCTCCACCGCGACGGCGCTGAAGCTATTCCCCTATCCAGCGCGAAATTGCGGTAAGCGGCATAGCTGGTAGCAAATGGCCCAATCGGCTGGCCGTATGGCAGACAAGGTGGGCTGGCACGCCCGCCACGGAGGCTAAATGTATAAGCGCATCCTACTCGCCTACGATGGTTCGGTAGAAGGGCGGACAGCACTTCGCGAGGGGGCTCTTTTGGCGTGTCAGTGCGGGGCTGAGGTCTTCCTTTTATCTGTCCTCGTCGATACGGGTGCATTTCTGTTGGCGGATGTGGCCCACGCTGAGGCCTTCGTTCAGGGGGAAGACGCCTTCCCGGATGTGCTTAACGAGGGAGTTGCCCGACTGAAGCGACTCGGTTTTGATCCCGTCGCAAAGATGGTGAGAGGCGTCTGCTAAAGAAATTGGGGCTTACGCGAGACAGATTGAGGCTGACCTTATCGTCGTAGGCCATCGACGAAAGGGGGCTTTTGACCGCTGGTGGTCAGGTCCCAGAGGGGCCTATGTTATGGACTATACTGATTGCAGTTTGTTGGTTGCACGTAATGTGATCAGCGACGAAGCGATTGAAACCGCGCGCCTCGCGAATAGCCCGACGACGGACTAATATCTGGGCACAAGCGCGCCTTGTCGCGCTTCAGTGCCGAGTTTTTCGCCGTTAGGTAACTCGTTCGGGGGCTCAGTACCGAAACGGGTCGCGAGAGGCGACGCGGCGGCTGGGCGCCGGGCCCGACATCTTTGGTCGATCGAGACACGAAGAGCGCATCGCCCCTCAGACCGGCCCTTGCAGGAGCTCAACCTAGCAAATACGCGGCAATGTGACGCCGAAGTGCCGCTCAATCACGTACCGAATATTTTCGTAGCATGAACCGACACGAACAACCTCTAACGATTCCACGTTGATCAGCGTCGATGATGCGTTGTACGTGTGATATTTCTGCAGCCCATGATCGATGATAATATCAGCTATGGCGCTGATTTCCGGCTCGATGTCCTCTACCTTAAATTTGGTTCCGCTTAGGCTGCGATTGGCAGAGGAGCCGACGAGGAGATGCCCCTCTTGGAAGCTCAATTGCGTGATTGCTGCATGGAACCTACCGGCATTCATGAGGATGACGACGGTATTGTTGAGGGTGCTGGCCGCCAGCGTTTCGGCATCCAGTTTTTGCAGCAGCGGATGTTGCATTTGACAAGGCGCGATACAGCCTAACGGCAGATCGTAATCTTCCGTGATGGCTTGCACGATGTCACGGCCCCTCTGACTGCAGACGTGCAATTCGCGGTGGATTTCCAAATTTCCAACCATAGCGTTGAGCTTGGAAGGCGCGCGGCCCTTGGTTTGGAAAATGCGCCGCAGCGCGGAACCTGAGCCACCCAGGATGGAATAGCCGATGTCGTTCGGTACGATGGCGATGCCGCCTGCCTTCAACGTATTGAAGGCACTGCGTGCGTCTTCCTCAACATTGAAAAAACCCAACGCTCGTCCTCAGCGGTGGCAGAAGCGGCTACTGAGCCGACCCGGGTGATGCGTCGAAGGGGATCGCATTATCACACTGATATTATAAGCGGCGTTGCTTGACCACGTCCAATTACCAAGGCGTTGCTGCGGCGGGCATCATCAAAGTGAATAAGACCCTGAGCCCGCAACTGCGGTAGTAGTAGTAGTACGGAACAAATTTCCGTCAGCTCTCACTGATAAGGAAATGCGTCTTTCCTTATCAGTTGCAGTTGGTGGCGATGCCTCCGCCTAGCCAGCACTGGAAGCCGGTCGATAATTCCGGCTTATGTGCGCCAGAGGGCGCGGCGTATTGTATTTGAATATCGGCACTGGACAAGCAGAACTCCAGAAATGGGAGAATGCTCGATCGATTAAGACGCCGCCATAGGTCGACTTGCGTGCCGAAAGCCGGACACTTGATCCGGCGGACTACGCGACCCGCGCTTTTTGCCCAAAGGGCTTGGCCTTGACGGCCTGGGGGCCGCAGGCCCCGACTTCAAACAAATGAAATCAGCCGAAGGCTATTTGCGCTTTGAGCTTCGCGGCTAGCGGATAAAAGGGTCCCTTCGTGGCACGTCAAATGTGGAAAAGCTGTCGCGCATGAAAGCGCGAGCTATTTCATAGGGCTGGTCTTCGTCGGCGATACTGTCGCGGCGCTAAAGCGCCGAGCGGCCTTTAGGGTGCAATCCGTACATAGTCACGTATCTGCTGCCGAGCGGACGCCGGAGCAAGAGCCAGCTCATCATGCGTCAATCTCATAACGATAAAGGGAGGAAGTTCGCGGGGCCTGCCGTCCTGGGCTGTGAAAGTCGTTCGTAACGTCTGGGTATCGGCAAGCAGCGGATTGGTCTCGAACCAGTACTGTCCGGCGCCGCCCCCGTCCAGTCTGTCGCCCGATTTATAACCCCAATATTCGAGATATCCCCGGCGCTGATCGTTGAGCGGACCGAATTTAAAAGTCTCATATCCCTGTCCGGGCGAGGATTTCGAACGCCACGTGCCGTAGAGGTCGGTCAGCTGCTGCGCCTGGATTGCCCATATCCCGAAAAGCAAGACAATCACAAAAACACCAGCCAAGGCGGCCAGCGATTGGGAAATGCTTCTCGCGTCGCACGCGCGCATTAAAAAGCACCTCGCTCGGAACGGAAGGAGCGAAAGATCGGTGTTACGTTGTGTTGTACCTGGTCGAGGCTCCCGCGCATCCCCAAAGATAAACATACCACGTTTGCCGGATTGCTTGGAAGACAGGGAACGGCATCGCCATCGAAATCCGCTATGAGCCGCATTGGCTCGGCGTGGACATCGGTTACGACACGGCGCACATCGAAATCGAAAGCATCGCACCCGAACGTGAGCAACTTTCGATCACCAAAACCGGATACCGTTCCCACTTCACGTCGTCGGATACCGTTGCCGCCTACGGCGGCCCCGTCGCCTTCGTCCAAGCATGGTTCGAAACCGAGAGCCAGGCTCCCGACTGCGACGCGAGGGGCAGCTCTCGCTATTCCAGGCGTTCCGATGAAATCAAGACGCGCTATTTGTTGGCTGCACAACCGTAGTGTACGATGGTGCACGTTTATTGGCATTTCCCGCGTACCCGCGAAACGGAACCAGCGCTAGTGGAAACCGGGCCCGACAAAGAGTCAGTGGGTGAATCTTCCGCGCGGGCCGGTCGGGAGGACTCTGCGCAGTCCGCTGCCCAGCGCGGCGTCACACAGCTCATCGATTATGTGCGGGTCCTGATCGAACTGTCCGACAAGCCGGTTTGGTCGCTGGCGAGCTACGGCAACGTTGTCCTTCATGAAGAGGACTTGCGCGACCGGGTGGGCATCCGCCACGACCTGCCCGACATTGACGGATCAATCTACGTCAAAATCGATCGGTTGCGGCGCACAGACCCGCCGCCGCCGCCGGTTGCTGCGAAGGAGTGGCTGACCATTGGCCGCGATCCCTTCAAGGAGCCTGTGATCCAAGCGCTGAAGACGACCGTCATGCCGGCGACAGAGGCCGAACGGTTGATTGCGCAAGGCGTCGTTGATCAGGAGGACGTGACAAAAACTCTGAAACCCAAGCCAGGAGAGGAGCTGCGGGATGTCGTGTTGCGCCTCGACCGGTTTCCCGAGGCGAAAGGAGAGGTCGAAAATTATATCGCCCAGGCCTGGACTCAATGGGCGGCAGCCGAACGGCCGCGACGCGAGACGATCGACATCTACGATCGCCTCTTCAGCCTTCAGCAGGCGTTGAAGCTTGAAGGATCGGACAGGCCTCTTGAGGTCGTCTTGGGCATGGGCGTGGCGCGGTGGAAGGTGCCTCCCAATGAACTGGATCATCCGATTGCCGAGCGCCTGGTCGAACTGGAACTCGACGATGCTGGCGCCATTCTCGTCCGCCCGCGCGGCGTTGATCCCATCATGGCGCTGAAGCCGTTTGCGGCGATGGAAAATCCGGGCACGGACCTCGTCGCGCGCTTTGCCCGCGAGCACTTTGCGAAGCTCCCAGCGGAGCGCGAACTGTCGCCCTTCGAAAAAGATACTTTCACGCCAATCCTTCGGTATGCCTGCGCGCAATTCGATCGTGGCGGGCGCTATCATCCCGATCACGCGCAACTGGACGATCGAAAGGTTCCCCAGTCGGGCCCCAACCTCGTTGTTACCGATACTTGGGTCCTCTACGCGCGACCGCGTTCAGACAATTTTTTTACGGCGGACCTTGAGCGCCTGAGACGGGCGGTTGAAACAACCGACTCCGTGCCGAGCCCCGCTACCGCTCTTGTGACCGAACCATCGGACGAGCCAACCTATGTTCTCCCTAAAACGGGCATTGGCGGACAGGCTGGTACGTCCTATGCCGACGCCAGGACTGGCTCGCTTGAACAGGCCAAAGCCGCAGCGGAGCAAACCGGGCCCCAGCAATTCTTTTTTCCGAAGGCCTTCAATGACGAGCAGATCGCCATTGTACGGCGGCTGGAGAGCCCGGAGGTGGAGGGTGTGGTTGTGCAGGGACCGCCGGGCACCGGCAAGACGCACACCATCGCGAATATCATTTGCCATTATCTTGCAACGGGCAGGCGGGTACTCGTTACGTCAAAAAGCGAAGGCGCGCTTGCCGTTCTGCGGGACCAAATCCCGGAAGGGATTCGTGACCTGGCGATCAGCCTGCTGACCTCCGAACGCGAAGGGCTCAAGCAACTTGAGGCAACCGTCAATATTCTCGCCTCGAAAATCGCTTCTCTCGATACCCGGACGACCGAGCGCGACATCGCCGACAGCGAGCGGCGTGTCGCCGAACTGGAGCGTCGGATCGGCAGGATTGATGCCGAGATGCGCGGCTTCGCCGAGAAGCATCTCCGCCGTATCGGCGCCGGTGCCGATACGGATGGCATTCTGCCCATCGAACTTGCCGAGCAAATTGTCCGTGACCGCGACCGCTGCGCTTGGTTTTCCGACCGGCCCGCGTTTTCGAAGGCCCATGAGCTGAATTTCAATGACGAGGATGTAGCCGCCGTCCGCACCGCCCGCAAAGCGCTCGGAGGCGATTTGGACTACTTGGGTGCAACCCTTGCCAGCGTTTCCGATCTTCCCGATGCCGCGACGCTTGCTGCAATCCACCAGGATTTGGCGAACGCCGCCCGCATCGAACGTGACCGGCGCTCCGATGCCCCGGTTATGTCTTCGGCGGAGGCTGACGCCCTTGTCCGCGCGGAAGCATTGCTGCTCGCCGTCGAGGCGCTTGTCATTGCGCATGAGACTTGTCTGAAGTCACCCTGGCTCGCCAATCTTTTTGCAGTATGGCATCGTCGTGGTTTCAACGATGAGTTGGCGCGTCCCCTCACTCAGCTTATTGTCACTCTCAGCGGCCCCGTCGGGCGGCGGACGACCGTGGCCTCATATGCGGTTTCCATGCCGGACGAGGCGCATACGCAGGCGGAGCTGCTCGCCGCAGTGGAACGCGCCGCTGCGGGCCAAAAACCCTTCGGCCTTATTCCCTTCGGCAAGTCTGATGTGCGTTCCACCTTCAGCACCATCCGCATTCTCGAAAAGACCCCCGATCGACCCGAGGATTGGAAAAAAATCGCCGAAGTCCTCACCTGGAGAGTTGAGCTTGCGGGCGCGCTCGCCCAATGGAGAGCGCTTGCAGCCGAATATTCTCTTCCTGCCATCCCGGAACGTCCCGACGACGCTGCCCGCGCCCTTCAGGCGCTTTTGCAAAGAGTGAGCGTCATCGCTGATTGCATTCGTCGGCACGTTCCCCTCGTGGAAAAGGAAATCAAGCGTCTCTTTCCATACGGCTTGAACGCGGCAGAGATTGTTTCCAACGCGGAGCACGCCCGCCACGCGGCGGGATCGATCCGCACCGAAGTATCGCGCCATCGACTCAGCGGCGCGCGCGTCAAACTCGCGGCAGCCGGCGAGAAACTGGCCGCCTGCACCGGCCGCATCTCGCAGCGCATTGCAGCCTTTCTGTCCGCACCCGTGGGCAATCCGGATATCTCCGCCAACAAAATTGCCGATGAATGGTCAGCTCTCCTGCTTGAGCTTGAGCGGGTAAGAGCTCTCCGGCCGCGTCTGGAGACGGTTGAGAGGGTCGCCGCCGACATCGCCAAATCCGGCGCGCCGAATTGGGCTTACGCGATCCGCACACAGCCGGTGGAGGGCGTTGAAGACACCTTGACTCCCAACGACTGGCGCGACGCGTGGCGTTGGGCTCAGGCAGAATCTCACTTGCAGTCTATTGACGGACGGACGCGCCTCCGGGAGCTGGACGAACAGAGGCGCACATCCGACGAAGAGATGCGGCGCCTCTTCCACGATATCGTGCGGTTGCGGACCCTCCTGACGCTGAAAGCGCGCATCACGCGCAAAGTCGATGCCGCCTTACAGATGTTTCTTGTCGCTATCCGCAAGATTGGCAAGGGCACCGGCAAGAGCGCGTCGCGCCTCCGCCGCGATGCGCGCGAGGCAATGGAGTCTTCCTACGCCGCCGTGCCGTGCTGGATCATGCCCACCTGGAGAATCTCCGAGAGCCTTCCGCCGACGCTCAGCTCTTTCGATCTTGTCATATTTGACGAGGCATCGCAGTCCGATATCTCCGCGCTGACTGCAATCCTGCGCGCGAAGAAAGTGTTGATCGTGGGCGATGACAAGCAAGTCAGCCCAACCGCCGCTTTTATAGAGGAGCAGAAACTCCGATCATTCCGCATGCACTATCTCGACGGCCAGCCGTTCGGTCCACTTATGCTGCCCGGAAATTCGCTCTACGAGCTCGCGCTTGCCTGTTATCCGGGCAGACGGATCATGCTCAAGGAGCACTTCCGCTGCGTGGAGCCGATCATTCGCTTTAGCTTTCAGTTCTATACCGACGAGATCGTCCCCGTGCGCGTACCCAAAGCATCAGAACGGCTGTCGCCGCCGCTCATTGATGTCCATGTGCCCCATGGCCGCAAGGATAAATCAAATCGCAATTTGGCGGAGGCTGAAGCCATTGTGGCGGAGGTAGCCCGCATCGTCGCCGATCCAAAAATGGCCGGGCGAACCATCGGCGTCATCTCGCTGATCGGCGCAAAGCAGGCGCTGCTCATTCAGGCGATGCTGTTGGAACGTATCGGCGAGGATGTTTATCTGCGCCATGATATCGCGTGCGGCGACTCCGCTGTTTTCCAGGGCAAGGAGCGGGATATTGTCTTTATCAGCATGGTCGAGTGTCCGGAAACCTGCACCTCAAAGACCGCGCTTCCCTACCAGCAGCGCTTCAACGTTGCGCTATCGCGTGCCCGCGATCGTGAATATCTGTTCCATTCTGTTAGCGAGGAAATGCTCAAGCCGGATGATTTGAAGGCGAAAGTCCTTCGGCACTTCAAGAACCCGATGGAAGGAAGAGCAACGCCTGCCGGAAACCTCATGTCCCTCTGCCAGTCTGGCTTTGAGCGCGATGTGCTCGCCCGTCTGCTCGCCCTCGGCTATCGCGTGCAGCCGCAAGTCAAAGTCGGCCCCTATTCCATCGACCTCGTCGTCGAGGGGCGCGATGATCGGCGTCTCGCCATCGAGCTTGATGGAGATCAATACCACGGGCCGGAGCGCTGGGCCGAAGACTTGACGCGGCAGCGTGTGATGGAGCGCGTCGGCTGGCGGTTCTGGCGGTGTTGGGGGTCGAGTTTCAGGCTCGATCCGGATGGCTGCATCGACGATCTCGTTCGCAGTCTCAAGACCTTGGATATCGAGGCTGCTGGCTCCGGCGAGGCGCCGACGGTTTGGACGGAATTCCGGACAGCTTCCCCAAAGGGCAGAGAGCAAGCTACGCCACCGCGCGAAGAAACAACGCGCGCGCATAAGGACGAGACGACCGCTTCGGCCGACATGCCGGCGGAGGATAGAGGAATTGCCGTTGAAATTGGGGACCGCATACAAGTGCAAATGAGCGGCGACACCAGGGTTCGCGTCGTCAAGTTAATGAGCGACAAGCACGACCCTGATCTGGGTGTCATCTCCGCACAGCACCCATCGGGCGCGGCGCTTCTCGGCGCCGAGGAGGACGAAGAGATTGAATTCGAGATTGACGGCAAACCTCATCAATGGATGATCATTAAGATTGAAAGAGAGCGACCCTTTGTTACGGCGTAAGTGCCCAAGGGACAATGAAGCCACGGCAGATCAGGCTTCCATCAAGGGAAATCTCCGGTAGAGTTGTTCGCTCGAAAAATGGAGGCCGACATAGGCAATGCGCCGGCTGCGAATGTTGGCATCACGCCACCACGCGCAGATGTTCGGTGGAGCAGCCATAAGCGAGCGCTGATCGAAGCCGACTTCGATTTTATCCCATTCGTCCGGAAGAATGGTTCTTTGTGGTCTCGTCGAGTCCTGTCGTCCCCAGGCCGTTAATTTTCCTTGTCTGAGTAAATCATGGATTTCACGGTCCAGTCGAATTGTGAGCCGCTGCGCCGTCGTCTCTTCGGGGTCCAAGTGAGATTTAAACATCGCGGGATCGCTAAGCGCATCGTTGTCGATGAGCGTCTGGGCCCACATGCTGCGCGCCAAAATGGTTTTGAAGCCGTCAGCGGCATTCAAATCAGGTATCGGCTCGGGTGTGCTTTCCGGAGGGACGGCTGCTTTGCTGGATGCGTTTGCATCTGCGCCAGATAATGACGAGGGGGCATTTAAGTTTGAAAGCCGCAGCCTGTTTGTTTCATCGACCCAAAGACGGCAGTGAATCTCGAACATCCGGCTATCCAGAGAGGTCGCCTCCAGTGTCAAGTTATAAGATCCAATCGGCAGTCTCGGAACAGCAATCATGTTCGCATCGAAATATCCGCCGACGCACTGTGCACAAAGGCCAATAAGATTGCTCGTATGTGGATTTCTGTGTTCATTGAACGTCGCGATCGCGACGTATCTTTTATCTCCAGGAAATAGCGTAAATCCCCCGTCCAGAAATACGGGCACATTTCTGGGCTCGCCGAACGAGATGTATTTGCGTCTTATGATGCAATTCGTCAGGCGACCGTCACCGACGTTCACAACCGCGACGCTGATCGTGCGATGTATTCCATGGTCATTGACTTCAACGTGATCGAATGGCTCCTCGTTTCCAGTGACGATTTGCAGCGCATCTAAGACCGTATTTTTTTCTGCCTCGGCCTTCGAGGTCTTGCCTTTCGTTGATTTCTTGGGGTGGCCGCGAAAATGGTCATACGTCACGTAGATCAGGCACGCGACGCCTACCAGCAATATCGCCCATGCAAGAAGGGTCGGCACCTTGCTTATTGCGATCAGCGCCTTTTCAACATCGTCCGGAAAGCTGAAAAAACTGACAAGATGAGCGAGGCGATCAAATTGCGTCAGCAGAAAAAATGCCACGCTTGAGAGGCCGGCGAAGAACGCAATTGCTTTCCGGTGCATGGCATCCCCGCCGTGCTGCATAGGCCCATCATAGTTGTGATCGGCCTGCGACCCAAATCTTTCCGCGTCTGCCCGTTCCGCGCAGCCGTACTTATTGGGTTGAGAGCTGTTCGAGCCGCCCTTTGGCGGCGTTTGCTACAGAGTCCGCGAGGGCTGCGGGAAAATTATTTGGAAGCGCTGAAATCGTGTCGTCAATTTGGCCCTTACCCTGATCGCCCGTTTCTTCGATAACCGCGCGGACCATTTTTGAAGGAAGGCCGCAGAGGTTCCCCGTTTGCACGAAATGCCGGCCGACGACGGTGTGCACTGTGTAATGACGGTTCTCCCCGACAGCCATCGCCAGCTTCATTTGATTGAGGCGAATCTCGTGCGCATCCACGCTCGGCTGTGCCGACACGACATCGTAAATCGGCGTCATCCGAAACCGCCCGCCGGGAGAAAGGTGTATGCTGAAGTTCTTCGCATGACCGTCGGTCGCGCCCAGCAGCCAAAACAGGATCTGCGCCTTGAAGAGAATCCTTTGATCCTCTTCGGGGGAGTCACTGCCTTTCAGTAATCCGACGAGATCGCATATTCCGGGACCGCCGTCCGACTCGTACTTTCGGGAAGGCGGTACGGAGAGGGCTTGGCAGCAATCCTCCTGAGGGATGCGCAGCAGCCTGTTATCCTTTGTCCAGGTACGGTCGAAGCGTTCAATAACGAGCACACGGCGTCCTGCAAAATCCTCTATTTTGGATTTCGCGGCAGGCAGGCCAAGAACGCGAACAAGCTCAAGGCAGAGATATTCGTTTTCGACGCTATTCGAGAGATCGATGCCGTTCGGCAGCTGACCGATTTGGGGCTTCAGTATGTGCGTTGTCGCCGTCGTGCCATGGGGCACATGCCAGGAATCTTTCCAATAGAGCAGCGCAGTTTTTTCCTGCGCTCCCGCAATGGAAATCCGAAACTCCTGATCCTCGCCGACGCCCAATGGGTTTCGCGCGAGGTTGCTGACCAGGCCGGCAATTTCCTGATCGGTCACGGCGCGCGCATCAATTTGTCCGGCGGGACCGACTGTGTCCCCGTCAGGAATAAATTGCAGGGCGCCTACGCAATCCCGGCCGATAGAGGACAGAAGGCTGTAAGCGTCTGATCCTTGCGCATGGGATCGTTCGGCGAGGCGACGCCGTATGTCGTCGTTGTCGGGCAGCAGATTGTCGACTACGGCGAGAACGGGGTCTCCGATATATCTGTCTTCCCGCAACGGAAGAGAAAGGGAGACTGGAATGGCGTTCTGCCATGCCAGCCAGCTTTGGTCGTATTGGAAATCGATCGCGCCGCTGCTTTCACGGCGGAGGCGGCCGACCAGCCGGCCATTGAGATAGATGTTGAGCGGAGCGTGGACGGGCTGGCGTGCCATCAGAACAAGTCCTCGATTTGCTGCGGTGAACCTTTGCTGCGGGGCCTGACCACGAGTTCCAGATCGAGCGCCGCCAGAGCGTCGGTCAGGATGCCAAGTTGCGTTCCGGACTCCCCGCTCTCCAGCTTCGAGACGGTTGCCTGCCGGGCATGCATCAGCTGACCCAGCCCTTCCTGGGTGATGTTTTTTTGGCGGCGGAAGCGGCGGAGGGCAGCCCCCAATTGCTTGGCAGTGCGAGCGATCGTGTCCATTTGACAAATATACGCGATCGCGTATTTAATATCAATATACGCGATCGCGTATTAAGTAGATTTATCCGCGATCACGTATAAATCATGATTATGCGCGATCGCGTATAAGACGGTCCACCTGGAAGGTCTCGCGGCTGCTCGGAAAAGTTGGGGATAGTCCTCATTACTCCCTTCAAATGCCGGAATCCTCTCCTACGCAGGGCCGGAAATCCAGCTTCTACATGTCTTTTTACGGCTTGACCGGGGCCCCAAGCGTCCTTTACTTGTTAGAACAAATATAGAACAGGTGTAGCTATGAGCGCATCCATTACCTTCTTCCCCGTGTCCAACGGGGACATGACTCTCCTGAAGCTCGACAACGGGCAGACCATTCTCATCGACGTGAATATTCGCGGCGCTGCCGATGACGACGACGACGAGACGCCGAACGTCGCAAAAGATCTGAAAGACCGGCTTGATCGTGACGACGACGGCCGCCTCTATGTGGACGCGTTCTCGCTGAGCCACCCGCACGCCGACCACGTCACCGGCCTGCGCAACCATTTCCATCTGGGTCCGCCGGCGGATTGGAAAAAGAAAGACGACAAGATTTTGATCCGCGAAATGTGGTCCTCGCCTGTCGTTTTTCGTCGCGCCGACGCGAACGGAGAAAGCCTGTGCGAGGACGCGCGGGCCTGGGCGAAGGAAGCGCGGCGGCGCGTGCAACTTTTCCGCGACAACGGGTTCGAGACTGACGAGGGCGACCGCATCCTGATCATGGGGGAGGACATCGACGGCAAGACCGACGACATCCTCGACATCGTGGTCAAACTCAATCAGAGCTTCGACGCCTGCAATCGCCTTCGGGACAGCGCGTTCGCGGCGCGCCTTCTCGCGCCGCTGCCCCCTGAAGATGACGATGATGAAGACACCCTTCGTCACAATCAGTCGTCCGTCATCCTCCGGTTTTCGCTGGTCGGCGGCGGCATAGCCGATCGCTGCCGTTTTCTGACGGGGGGTGATGCCGAAGTGGCCATCTGGAATTGCCTGTGGGATTCCCATGGAAGCAGCCATGCCGACTGGCTGTCTTACGACATTCTCCAGCCGCCGCACCATTGTTCATGGCGCAGCCTGAGCTTTGACCGCTGGAGCGAATTGGGCGAGAAAGTCAAAGTCGATAAGCCCGCGCGCAATGCGCTCTCGCAAACGCGAAAAGGCGCGGTGATTGTCGCGAGCTGCAAGCCCATCAAAGCGGACGATGACAACCCGCCCCATGAGCGCGCCAAGAGGGAATACATCGATATCGTCGGTGGTGATAAAGACCGTTTCTTCTGCACCGATGAATATTGGGACGAGAAGGGACTCGCGCTCGAATTTGAGGTGAAATCAAGCGGCGTCGTTCGGACGATCGGCGCGGCGTCTGTCATCGCGGCGCCGGCACTCGGCATCAGCGCGACCGCATCGCAGGCCCGTCCTCACGGATAACAGGCATGGCCGGGAATGGATTCCGCGGCCACGCCGAACGGTTTCTTGCGGCAGCCCAAAGGCATCCCGAGTGCCACGGGGCCAGACTGGTTGCGATCGACGACAAGGGCTCCCTGATTGAACTCGACCTCAATGTCGAGATGCCGCTTGCATTCAAGGTCGATGGCGTGAGTCCCAATGGCGTGCGGACTTGTGAAACTGTCACCGTGAGATTACGACCGAATTATCCCTGGTCGTCACCGTCGTTTTACTTGCGCAAGGATTTTCCCAGGAATTCTTCCGCATGTGCAGCCCGGCCCGGTAACCGCCTTGCCGCGCCCTTGCCTGGTTGATGGCAATCAGCGCGAATATTTTTTTCAGTTCGGCCTTGTTGAACTTGGCATTTTCAAGCTCCTGCATCAGCTGGTCATGTGGCTGCAACGCGCAGCGGAAGGCACGCTCATTCACCACGGCCGTGGGTGGGAACCAACGCTGCGCCGCGATTTACCAGACGTTATTGCAATCGACGCGGAGAATTGCCGGGCGACTGTTGATCGTCATGGCGGATATCGCGTCTTTAAGGCGCGGTTTTTTCGCTCAGGGCCGGATGCCAGCCCAATCGGCGGCGGCGCCTGGGCCTGGCTCGATGTCAGCCGGGAGCAAACCCCCCTCAAGCACGATGACAAGGAATTATTCATTCGCCGTCGAAGTAATGATGACTTCAGCGGCCAAACTGTCTGCTGCCTTGTGTGGCCGGACAAATTGCCCAGGGGCGCGGATTTTGTCGCGGATGATTACATGCCGGAGACGGTCGATAACTATCCCCGGCTGCTTCAACGCGCGGACGAATTGCACTGCGGCCGGGCGCTACGCGTGTTCTTCGATAGCCTTGAACGAAGCTGGCAGGGGTACACGTTAGAAGGCGCAATCCCGATCGGGGTCGTCTTGTGCGCCCGCAGGCCGTGCCATCTTATCGGCTCGCTCTCCAACATCGAACTGCTGCCCTATGTGCTGGACATCCGGGCAGCGAAGGGGCGTGCGTCATTGCTTGCGTCCGGCGACAAGGAACCCGTTGCGCCGGCCATGCAGATCGATGCCATAAATCCGACGCTTCTGCGCAACATCTCAGGCGCGCCTGCGATCGCGCCAGTCTCCATGCTTGGCTGCGGCAGTGTCGGGTCGAAGATGGCCATGCACCTCGCGCGGTGCGGCATCAAGATCAGCGTTGTCGGCGACGATGGTGAGCTTCGTCCACATAATATGGCGCGCCACGCGCTTGCCCGACGCACATGCGCCGGTTCAAAGGCATCGGAGCTGGCGAAGGAACTCGAACAGCTCGACCAGTCACCCACGGTCAAGAAAGGCGACCTGGTGGCGGAGCTTTCAAAGAAAGAGTCCCGCAAAGGCATTCTGCCCAAAGAGATTGGATTTGCGATCAACACCACCGCCTCGCTCGGGGTTCGCGAGGCGCTGTCTAACCTTGGGCCCAAAGATACGAAGGCGCGCCTGGCCGAGGCGGCGTTGTTCGGACGCGGTGACGGCGGCTTTCTTCTTATAGAGGGCGCTTCCCGCAATCCGACTCTGTGTGACCTGGTCGCTGAAATGAATGCGACCGTTACGGACGACCGGGTACGCCAGCTTCTGTTTGACCAGGCCTTTGGGCTGACCGAGATTTAGATTGGCCAAGGCTGCGGGTCGCTCACCATGCCGATGACAGATATGCGTCTGTCGGCCATGACGGCGGCGCTGACTGAAGAATTTGTCGAACACGCCACGCACGGGGGCGGCGACGGCTGCATCATTGTCGGAAGCAGGGCGCAAAACATCTCTGATACGGCTTGGAGCCGGCGGGATGTGCCTCCGCTGGAGGTTGTCCCAATCGAGGGGCCAAAAGGTTGGTCGGTTCGTATTTCGCAGCGCGTGCTGGACGAAATCCGGACAGAGGTCGGACGCTATCCGACCGTTGAAACCGGCGGCGTCTTGATCGGCACCTGCAGCGCCCGTCTCAAAGCAGTGATTGTCGTGGATTTGGTGCCGGCGCCGCCCGACAGCCTGCGCTCCGCAGCGCGGTTCGTATTGGGAACAAGCGGATTGAAAGCTGCTATCATTGAACGGCATCGCGCAAGCGGTGACGCGGTATTTGATGTCGGCACCTGGCATTCTCATCTCGGCGATATTGGGCCATCGGCGCTCGATCGCACGACGGCGAAAGAGCTTGCGGCGGAACGTCCGCCGCCCTCGGTCTTGCTGATTGCAGCAACGACCCGCTTTTACGCATTGATGCATGAAGAGGCGACCGAATGAACGCGGGGAAATCCCTCAAGGAGCAAAACGCCTGGCTCATCAGAACGGCGCTTGTCGTTCACGCCGTAGCCTTCGCCTATGTCGTTTTCCAGCCCTTGCCAGTCGCCCAGTTTGCGGAACCGGGCATTGGTCACAAAATCCAGGAGTTCCTGGCCCCGGGTTCTATTTCACTCGGCGTTATTGCGCTCACGCGGCTGCTTCTGCTCGGTCTGATACCGCCCCAGCTGCGTGACACGCTCATTCACTGGAGATGGCGTGATCCTTTGCCCGGCGCGCGCGCCTTCACAAAAATCGGCCCGGCGGATCAACGTGTCGATATGAAAAAACTTCAGAAATCGTACGGTTCCTTGCCGACCGATCCGGGAAAGCAAAGCCGGTTGTTCTATTCAATATACAAGAAGCACGCGAATGATGTCGGCGTGCTTGATGCGCATAAATCCTATCTGGCGGCACGTGACATCGGCACAATCAATCTCTTGCTGCTGATTTTTTTGGTGCCGCTCGCGTATTGGTCAACTGACGACCACAAAAGAGTTGCCGTCTACGGCGCGATCCTCTGTGGCGCTTACGTTGTGACGTGCATCGCGGCGCAGGTGTATGGCGCAAGAATGGTACAAAACTCGCTCGCTGTTGCGTCGCATGACACGACAACATCGGGACGCTGACCTGAGAGAATAGTGCCGCCGGTCTCCGCTTCGACAAGCCCGCCATTGTGAAAAATACGATGGTACTCAAACCTTGGGACGACCGGCCGCGCCCTAAATGTGGCGACAAGAATGTAAATACTACATACGCGGCGGTGGGACGCGCGCTCACGCAATGGGAATATCTCGAAGCTAAATTAGCCGAATTGTTTTCGCAGTTGGTTGGAGGGGAATGGTCAGGTGATGGCGCACCCTATCACCCTGCCGTCCGCGCTTACGGGTCAGTCTTGGGAAGCTCCGCAAGACTTACGATGATTGAAGAGGCCGCTAAAGCACATTTCCAATGGTATCCGAACCCGGCGCTGGAAAAGCGACTTAAAGATGTGATCAGCATCGAATGTAGGATGTTCGCCGGTAAGCGAAACAACATCGCACACGGCATTGTTGATCTTCGTTTCAGCAACCCGCCGAAATTAAAATTGGGGCATTGGCTTGTTCCAAGCCTTTACGCAACGAAGAAACATCCCTTGCAAGGTCCGAGCGCCTATGCCTACACTTCCACCCGAAATCAATTATTTCCTGCACGAATTCGATCGGCTTTGGGTGGAGACAGGGCAATTGATAAGCGGTATCGTGAGAGACCAGTACCGTAGTCAGTAGTACTTGCAAATGGCTCAGCGGAAAAAGCGGCTAGGCGTTCTGACTTCCCTAGCCGTTTTTTTTCCGTTAAATAACGGTGAGTAGGATCGCTAGAGCAGTTGCAAATTGCGCTAGGTCCAGGGTGATCACTATTTTCATGTGACACCTCCATCTCTTCTTGGGGCTGGGCAAGGCCCGTGTTGTGCCCGTGCAGCGCCCATGTCTGCGGTTCTTCCACCTTTGCTAAGGGCTTCAGCGGGCGTGGCGCGGATATCATGCCGTGCTGCCCGCGACCAGTGACCTTTGAGAGGATTTAGTTGAACAAGCTTTTCCGGTTCATCTATTCGCGATACCCGCGCTCAACTATCGGCCGGCAGAGTTTTTCCATCTTCTCCCGGAATGCCACGAGCTTCGCCCCGATGCGATCTCCTTTTTCGCCGCCCGACGCCTCCGCCCAATCAATATCTTCGCGTTGTTCTTGCCTTAGCCTTTTCGTGTCTTCAGTGAGCTGCTGATGCCGTTCTTCGCGGAAATGCTGAAGCAATAGGCCCGCAGACACTTCCATTTGGCGCCGGGCTTGATGCATCTCACGGAAAATAGCCTCCGTATCAGCACCGAATAACGCCATCACGCGCGGTTGCACCCGCCACACTTCCTTGAAAAATTCACTGTTCCGCTCGATCCGCCGCATCACACCAAAATATTTACCGCGCCGGGCGCGCTCATCGCTCATCATCACTCTCCCCTGAAATGCCAGGCATGCCGTCGTACTCATATTCGTATACGATCGGCGCCCTGATATTTTCGAAAATCCATTTGGATTGATACGTAAGCGACAGCGCCTCGACCGCCACCTCGATCCGTCGCCCTTCGATGGTTTCGCGCCGCCATTTTCCGAACGTCCGCAATCCTAGCCCCGACACAACACCTGTCAGCACCAGAGCGGCGATCGCCAATACCTGCGTCCAACCGAATGCCCAAGGATCGCTCATTGCAGCTTCTCACAGATTAAAGCCGACTCTTATCGCCACTCGGCGGAATTGGTACGAAGACTGCGTCGGAGCAACGAGCGAGGACCGATTTGGCGATTGCGACAAGATCCAAATATCACCCGTTGATTTTGGGAATTCACACAGAGGTGGGTGCCATGTCTACCGTTTGGTTGGGTCTCTCGGGTGCTCGCGGATCAGGAGCGCACCCTGACGCAACGTAAACCGTTCTTGCGGCCACTTGGCTACTGCCGCCTCGAAGGCGGCGTGGCCTATCGAGACGTTTCGAGCGGCCGCTACGACCCAGCGCAGATGTACTCCCTGCCGATCCCACAGCTCGACGCGGTTTTGGAAATTGCCGGGGATGTCGTGCAGGTTCGGGTTGGCAAGCTCCATAAGCAAGCGGTCGAGCCTGTAATACAGAGCCGAGGAATTTTCCCGATAGCCGCTGCACTCGGCGCGCAGTTGCTCTAGCAAACCGAGCGTATGGAGCTGGCCTTCCGGGGCGTCCAGGCTCATTGAACATAACGTGAACGATTGACCCGCCGAAATCAAGCCACCATATCTAGCGGCATGCGTAAGAAGCAGTTGGCGTGGGAAGTGCTCCGGCTCAAGAGCACTCCGGTGGCGTTCATGGGTCTTGTCTACGCGCCGGACGAAAAGAGCGCATTAGAGACCGCGATTAAGGAGCTGGAGATAAGGCCGGAAGATCGTGACCGGCTGCTCATACGCCGCAGGTAGAGGGGATGCGCGCCTTAAAACGCCCGTTGAATTGGCTCCTGCTCAGTATTGCTCTCGTCAGCGTTTCCGCGACGATTACGAAGATGCGGGAACTACGCTGGACTACGACTTAATGAAGAGTTTTGGCAACTTTATGTACGAGATATTCACTGGCTTCAGTTTGGCTTCCGGCTACCAAACGCGAGACTATTTTGAAGACATGATCAGGGCGATCTAGGCGCAATATAGCTATACGCTCGCGCCGAATCAGGATTGAGGATTTCTGAAAAAGAAAAAGCCCTCGATCTGAGTCACCTTATCGCGCGTCGAGCTTTCCGAGTTTCAACCGAGACTCACCGCGCCTCGTGCCGATCCATCGCATCGCGGAGCTTAGGAATGATCTGCTCATATACAAGCGACAGCTTCTCGCCTAGCCAGCGATACAGGTCGGACCAGAACGACTCGTTTCGAATTTTTTCCGCAACCCGACTTATTGACATACGGCCGCGAGATTGCCCTTCGACTTGCTCAAATTGCCAATTTGCACCGACGCGTGAGTTATATTCATCTGGCGCAAGACGTATCTGCTCCCAAACAGGGAAGGAGGCTTCACGCCAGAACCAAAGGTCAATTGCGATGCTCTGTTGGCGCAGGGCAAAGCGCAATTCCAAACCGATGTGTCGCACTCCTGATGGCAACCTTATCGTCCAGCTTTGTCCCGGCTCGAAGCTCGGAAGCTCGGGATGCTCGGCGACAAGGTAATCATTTAGGCCGCTCCAAAATCGCTCCCTTAATTCGCGGCGGCCAGTGGTATCTTCGTCACCATCGTTGTCTGATTCTGTTGGGGCGACCTGTTCTTTCGGTCCGTTCCAAATACATATTGCTTCCTGCGCGAGTTTACGGCCGCGTGTGCGAATTTCTTCCTTGCCCCACCGGTCATAGTCGGCCAGTTCTCGGGTAATGACGATATTGCTATCCTTGTAACGTCTAACTTTTTCGCTGAATGGATGATCTCATAGCTCCAAATTGTAACCGCTGAGCGTTAAGTTGCCCGGCCAATGCAGACACTCAGCGTGGATCATCTTTGCATCCGGACCCAAGTCCTTTATCCAAGAGGCGTTAGAGTTGCGGCATCACATGCTCGACTTGAGCACCGGTTAGATCGGCTGGCTCCTTGTGGCCTCGCGCGCGCTCCAATGCTTCCAAAACCTGCCGCGTGTAGCCGCGCTCATACAATGGAAATTCAATGAAGGCGGATTGAAACCGGCGGTCGTCCGGCCAGCCACGTTCGAGCAGATACCGTTCCAAGGCGGCGACTGGCTCGTCGCTCTTTTGTAGTCCGCGCACGAACATCCGGCCGTAGCCCCGCGAACTGTCGCCGCAGATGAAGCGACGCAAGATGAAACCGCGCAACATTTCAATACATCGCGCCAGTTGCGGTGCGTAGATTTCAGCTGATGCGCGTTTTTGGAATAGCGCAAGTAACAGGGGGTATGTGGTCGAACTATCCAGCGCATTTAATCCAGCGAGCGCTCGGGTAACTTCATCATTTTCATCTGACTGCTGGCCGGAGATTACCGCATAATCGCGAGCGCGCGTCGTCAGGGTCTGCGCTAGAATTCGCGGCGAAAAATCGGTTGCTTCATACCGCGCGTCAAAATTCTCAAACGTATCCTTTGGCGGCACATATCGACCGTCCGCCATTAAAAAATCCCGAAAGAACCGGGAGAAGTGTTCTTCGTCGAGTGTGCCATCCGGCCGCGCAAACCGATCTTCTAGAGGCTTCCAAAGCTCGCGATCAAACTCGTCCTGGTCGGCGGGAGAAACATGCATGAATACAAAATTGCGAATCAGGTCGGAGGCTCCCAGCGGCACCCCTGTCGAATTTAGGCTCTTGAAGATGCTATAAGCGTTTTCGCCTTTTTCCAGGGTCGCACACATAAATTCGAAACGTTGGCGGACTGCATCGAATGCACGTCGCAAGCCATCAGGCTGCTCATCGGCGTAATTCGAAACCTGCTCCTCAAAAAAGTCCAAAGCGTCGCCCATGCGCCCGCTCGGTTCGCCTTGTCCGGAAATAATCGCCAGATAGCTGTCGTGATCCCGCTCCTTTGGAAATAGACGATAATGCTGATCACCTTTTTTTCGATGGTGCACAAGGTAATCTTGATGAATTTCATCAGCTAATTCGTTTTGCTCCTTTTGGCGCGCAATATTTCGCACTGCGGCCAGTAGAATGGAGGAAGTTGATAGTCGCTGCTGCCCGTCAATGAGGTGGAAGGATGTGTTTTGGCCTGGTTGTGCCAACTCGGGGAAAAAAACCAAAAAACCCATGAAATGATTGCCGCGCTTGTCCGGCTTCTGTATTTCAATAATGCTTTCCCAGAAGTGCTCCCAATTTGGTCGCTCCCAGCGGTAATTTCGCTGGAACACTGGGATAACGTACTGACTTGGCGAGTAGAGAATTTCCCCAAGTGTTTTGATTGACGGTTTCATTCGTCTGCCCCGACAAAATGTTTGTCCCATCGTGGGAAGGCCCCAGCACTCACCGATTTCATCGACGGGCTGTGACAGGCTACATCTTCTTAAATGACCGATGCAACACGCACGTCACCGAAGCTTGTGGCAGAATTCGGGAGCCTCGCGTTTCGAGGTGGCAATGCGCCTTGGATACATCCTTCAATGGATAGGTCTGGTGATATTGATGTTCACCGCGCCGACTGAACGAAGCAGAAAAGCCGCGCGCCGGACTGCTGGCGCGAGAGGGAAGTGCAGGGAGTGGCTTGCGCCATGGGCACCACTTGTATCATCGGCTTCGATTCGGCTTGGACAGACAGCGGCCGCGCACAAGGAGCGGTTTGCGCCCTCGTCACGGGTAACGGGGGAGTTGTTAGATTCAAGCCACCCCGTCAGGCCTCCTTCAAAGAAGCGTTCGAATTCATCAAGCGCGAACACCGCGCGTGCGACAACTGTCTCGTCGCACTCGATCAGCCAACGATCGTACCAAATACAAAAGGTAGTCGGCCAGTCGATCGCGTCGCAGGTTCGCTGATCGGTTTCATAGGCGGGGGCGTGCAGCCAGCAAACCGGTCGAGAGTGGGGATGTTTGACGAGAATGCGCCGATTTGGCGCTTCAAAAGGAACCTGGGCGCTACGGAGGATCCGGAAGTTAGTCGTAGGGCCGCCCGCGGCATTTTCATCGTCGAAGTTTTTCCGGCGCTAGCCCTTCCCGCTTTCGAAAGTGCCTTCAATAGGTATCGCCATGGCCCGAAGTATAATCCGGCCAGAAAGACGTTTCGGTCACACGATTGGGACGCCGTGATCGAGACAGTCGCTCGCTATGCATGTGCCGCCCGGATCGAGGGGGTCGAAGCGTGGACGCAAGAACTCGCCGCGCGCAGGCCACCGCGCAAGGCCGATCAAGACCAACTCGATGCTGTTCTATGCGCCCTAATCGGCTACCATTGGCGCGCAAAGCCGCGCGCGGAATTGGTCATGATCGGTGATCTAATATCCGGCTACATGATCTCTCCCGTCGATGCCAACATAAGGGCTCGCCTTAAAACTGCCGCCGCAAAGCGCGGCGTCTTGGTCGATGGGGTCATTTAAGAGACGTCTTACCAGCTTTTCGCGGACGCACCGCGCTTCGCTAGTCGCCCAACATCCATCGCGTATGCTTAATCCGCATTTCGTCCGCGATGCTGGTTTATCGTCAACGTGTTCAATGCATCCCGGATTTAGAGCCGAGCGCGAATCAACGTTGCTAACTCAATGCTTGAAGGGCTTGGGTCTTCGTCGGAGTTGAGCGATCATGCGGCTATGTGCTCGACTGGCCTCGATACCCCTTGCACGATTGTAATATTTGGTCGTGGTTTGCAAATCGCTATGGGCTAACAAGTCTCGCGAAACACCAATTTGCTCAGGCGCTGCGATAGCCCAGGTCGTCGCCGCAGCGTCACGGGCGTCATGGGGCGTGATCCGTATGCCAAGCCGTTTGGTTGTATGTCTCGTGACGACAGGTCCGGCTGCCGAATATGATAGTGGCCCCCCTTTGGGACTCACCCAAAGAGCATTACAGCCGATCCGGCGCAGCATTCGCGGTCGCACCAGATTGAGATAAGTTGCGAACTGGTCCCGAAGAAGCTCAGGAACCTGGAATTCAAGATAGGTCTTGGTCTTGGTTTCCTCCGGCGGGATGACAATGAACCAACGATCGTCCTCTTTAATCAAATCGCGCCCGATTTCGAGCGCGGCAAAGTTTTTATGCCGCAATGGCACGTAGCCAAGCAGCGCGATCATTAGACCGTCCCGGTACTGCACAGCATCGGACATCTTAACGGGCGCGTTTGCCGTCACGGAGCATTCCTCCATTAGTTCGATGCCCAGATCGACGAGCTGTACACTCGTGATCACCGGTCGGGCGGAATTCCCCATGGGAGCTGCCGAGTAAAGACGAGTCTTGATGTCCCGCAACCAACTCCAATCCTGCTCCGGCATCATCGTGCGAGCTGCGCCATAGAGGCTGTCGATCTGGATCGCGACTGAGTGAGGCGTATTGGTTTCTCTTAAGTGCTCCACAAACCGCCGCACCCTTTCGGCCGTGATCCGCGTGTCCGGGGCAAGTTCGAGAGCTCCGGGTTCAGTAATTGCCAAGAAACCGAGGAATCGGCGCCATCCCATCCAGTGCTTGTGCAGGGTAGTCTTCGAAAGCCGCGCTGCTAAACCATCGGTAAACGGGTCATCATCGTTGACAGCAAAGTTCCAGATCTGCCGATCGACTTCTGGCCAATCGGCATATGGCAGGTGCAATTTCGGTTGTGGTCCCGACATCGGATACTCCTCTCACCCGCCCTACTTACGTTTGGGTCTCGCTTCTCGCAGCCTGCTGATCAGCTCGGCATGCGCCCTTCCCGCCCGGCGCGTATCTGGGCCGGCATAAAATCTGGTGGTCGTTTTCAGCTCCCTATGACCAAGGAACTGCCGAACCACCTCATATGCGCCAGGGTTAGAGTCCAAATGAATCTTTGCAGCCAGGTGTCGGAACTGGTGCGGCGTAATTTTTACGCCGATGCGTCTGAGCACCGTACGCTGGATCGCAACTCTAAGCGTCCCAAGGCTCCTGGGCTTTCCTTTTTGGGATACGAACAGAACATCCGGACGGTAGCCTATGACCGCTACTGCGATCTCGTTGCGAAAAACATAGAGCCGGTCTGAAAGCGCCAGCGGCAACTCAAACTCTAGTGGCTCCTCATTCTTTGTCTCGTCGTACCGGATCACCATGAGCGCTGGCTTGCCGCGCCCCTGTGGCCAATGCAGGTGCTCATCGAACTTTAGTGCACTGAGATTTTCGATCCGCAATGGCACATGCAGGAGAATGTCGATGGCCAATGCGGTTTGTAGGTCAATAAACCAGCGTTTTGAGTTCGGGAGGTTTCTCCGCGCCATGTGCCACAACTGATCGGGTAGTTCGACTAGCCGGCCCACCAGCCGAGGATCATCGAACTTTCGCAGCAGATTCCGATTCTTTTCCGTCAAGCCGTGCCGCACGGTGCCGAGCTTGCTACGTATCCTTTTCAGTTCGGCAATCTGCTCCGCCGGCACTTTCACCCACTCTGCGGCAAGAGCGATCAGTACGTTAGCGAGCCCGATAAGGCGGAACGATAATTTACCTCCATTCTTTTCCCATTTTTGCCGCAGGATGGTGCGGAACACTTCCGACTCGACAAGCCTGCTCAGTGAGGTGAGCTGGTTTCTGTCGATACCGGCGTCACACGCTGCACTTATCGCACCATGGATTTGCTGACGGAGCAGCAGCAGCGTTGCCGGGGCGAGAGCGCGCGCACGCGCATTTTCGTCGAGCGGATCGGGGACACTGCACCAAAGCAGGTAATCTTCCGTCTCTTGCCTGAGCGATGCGGGAAGCTCGAGCCACGATACCCGTTGCCAGGTAACGCTCTTTTCCGGGACCTTAACGAGCCGGAGACCTCGGTCCGGCATTAACGTTGCGAGCTTGTTCCAGAGTTTGCCAACGTTACGCCGCACGAATTTTAGATTACGAATAAGGCTCCCTGTCTCGAGTTCTGCAAAGAAGCGCGCCAGCACTGTATCATCGACCTCCTCTGGAGTGACCTGCCGCAAGGTCGCCCAGCGCGCCAGCCGGGAAAGTCCGTTGCTGATCCTCTCGTCCTTTGCCGCTTCGAAAAGCCGTTCCCAATTTTGATCCGCTTCGATATCGGACGTCTTGAGCATCGCCTGCAGTCCGGAGGCAGCAATCGCTGCGGCGATATCGCTCCGCAGGTTTGACCACCGTTTCCGGGATACCTTGGCCTGAAGCGGTACGACACCATCCAACGTCTTCCTGATAGCCGCTAGATCCATTGGAATTGCTGCCGGCCCTTCGCCGATGATCTTGCTGTAGGTGACGATGGCAGACCGCAAGTCCCGTTTGCGGGTATCGGAAAGTTCAGCATCGGCGCCGAGCCGATCAATGACGTCCTGCAGCGTGATGGGAGCTGCCTGCTCCGGTAAACTATTGTGCTTCATCTCCTTTGACCTCGCTGGACGATCCGGGACCGCTTCGGACTATAGCGGCCATTAGTGGAAATTCGGGTATACTACCATATAGCATATGGGGAATATGCTCTAGTATAGTATCCCCGATCTTCCGTAAGCCATTGACTGGGCGTGACTCTTTGTGACAAACATGGACGCTGCTTAGCTGTCCCGGTGGGTGGCTAAAAAGGCTTGGAAATCCGCTTCGGAAATCCGAACAAGTCCGTTGATCCGATGGGCGACCAGGAGCCCTTTCTCTATCCAGCGCCGAACGGTTCTGGTCGACGCGTCGACGCATTCGGCGATCTGCGCGATCGTGTAAAATTTGGTCGGTGGTTTGGGCTCTCGGGATTTCATGCTCTGCCTGCCGTCGCTGTCGTCTTGCTGCGCAGTTTGACCAAAAAGGCCACGATCTCGGTCGCGTAGACCAAGCTTTTCGCGCCCAGTTTCGTAATTTTCAGATCGCCCGTGTCGACGAGCTCGTAGAACTTCGTTCGTCCGATCGAAAGTAGATCTAGCGTCTCCCTGACGGAATATGCTGCTTTGAAAAGTCCAAAGGCGCGCGGATCAACAAATCCCGCGTCCCCGGCGTCTATGGTGTTTCGGAGTTGCATGCCGTCGTCCACCTGACGGCCCTGATGTAATTCAAGGCCGGCAATCTGGCGACGAATTTAGTTGGAGAAAGTAGCTGGGATCGCACGGCGGGTTGGCGAGGCAGCGCTCGGCAGGTAGTCATCTGCAGGAGCGCACGCGCGTCGCTTCGCCAAGGACGGGTGCTAACTGCGCAGCCTCATTGAAAACGGTTCACGCTCCTTTTTGAAGAGCTTTACGACGCGTGTCACCCGGCTTTGGGATGCGCCGCGGCCCTGGACGCGTCCTTCATCATCGAGTTGCCGCACCGCCTCGGTTATGGATTTGGTTTCTGCCCGCATGATTTGCTCGATGAGAGGAAAGAGCGCCCTATCCCCAGCAGCATAGCGGGCGAGTGAGCCCGGTTTAGGCCCTTTGCGCTGCTTACGTCTCATCGTCGAAACTTCCCAGCATGCGGTTGCTTGGCCGGCGGTCGGCAAAGTCAACTTCATAGCCGGTGCAATGAGATCGGTCGCTGCCGGCAGCCACAATCCGTTGATCTGCCTCAGTGCTCCAAGTTGGAACGGCAACTCCGTTCCAACACGCGGAAGCGAAATCGTCGTTTTGCCCATGGCCCGTATTTCCGCTGCGGCGGTGCGCCCAACTGGCGGCCGACCTCGGGGTCGTCCTGTGTGTCTTGACGATACTTGGAACGACGTGCTTAACGGCCGGTAAATATTGTTTAGTGTGATTGCAGGTCGAGGACTTCCTGGATCCGTTTTTCACTGCGCTCCGGTTCGCTGGTGGCAACGTCCGATCGACGAGCATTGGCCTGCAGGATTTGACGCAGATGCTCGTCCCAGGCCAGCAGCGCGGTGCGTTTGCGTTCGATGAGTTCGCTGCGGACATAGTGGCGCAGCAGAATGCGGGTGTCCTTGCCACCCGCGTCATGACCGAGCACGGCGGCAACGTCTTCAAACGAGAAGCCCAAGTCCACAAGACTTGTGGCGACGGTCCGCCGCAAATCATGCGACGTAAAATGCGCGATGGGAATGTCCTTGCGGCGCTTGACGATCAGAGAGGCGACGCAGTTCGAGGTCAAGGCGCCGCCATGCTCGGCCTTGAGCAGGGCGCCTTCGTTGACGGTCTCAAGACGGCTCTGCACGATGTCTTTGGCCATCCCGAGGAGAGGAGTCGCGCGCGGCCTGCCATTTTTCGAACGCGTTCCCGGCAGGGTCCACAGCCAGGTCGACTGATCGATTTCGCCTGCCTGCATGCCGGCGATCTCACCGATGCGGGCGCCGGTCGCGAGCTGCACCTTGAGCGCGTCGGCATAGTCTCGCGGCATGCCGCAGGAGCCGATCCATGTCCATAATGTTTTGATTTCGGTTGCCGAGAGCACGCGGTCCCGGCGTTTGCTAGTGCCAAAGGAGGCAATGCCGGCGGTCGGGTCGTTGTCGATGATGTCTTGGCTCAACGCCCAGCCGAACAAGACCCGCAGCAGCTGGCGTTGCTTCTCGGCCTCGCGCAACACGCCGCGTGCGGCAGTCTTGTCGAGGATGGCGCGAAGGTCCCGCCGGCGGATATCGTCGGCGTAACGGTCGTTCAGCGGCGCGAGCGTGCGCTTGAGCCGGACCTCGATCTCAGGCCCGGTGCGAAGCCGCCCATGGACCATGCGATTGAGGTAAGTCTCGACCAGCTGCCCGACCATCGTTCGGCCTGCCGCGGCTGTCCTTGCCGCTTGCTCTTCGGCGAGGAGGTCGCGGCCGGCCTTCGCGGCCTTGGTGAGCGCACTGGTTCGCTCCCGCGCGGCTTCGAGGCCGATGGCTGGAAACGGCCCGAGTGAAAGCCGGCGGCCCTGGCCGGAGCCGCGGATGCGGTAGGCGACGTCCCAGGTCTTGAGGCCGCTCGGCGCCACGCGCACGGCCAAGCCGGGGCAGCGCAGGTCGGGGATGCGGTAGGCGACGTGGTCGGGTTTGAGAGCTTCGACGCCGCGATGGGTGAGCGCGGACTTATCACGGGTCGCCCCTTTGGCCATCGTTGACATCAGCCTTTGGTCCTTTCCATCGCAACGCCATCGCAACAAATTGCGCGGCTTGGCGCGGCGTCAGACGAATGTCGGCGAACGCGGCGAAAGCGTAACCCTTTGTTCTTAAAAAGCTTTCCGAACATAGGCGAACGAGCGCGAACGATGCCGGAAGACGGTAATCTTTTGGATGCAGACTTGGCTCGTGCATATGCGCGACCCCGCGCGGCTCGTGCGCGAACTCACGCTGCCCGGTGCCCTTGCCTTTCAGCTGTTTCTCGCCTGCAACGTGCTGGCGGCTCTGGTCCACCCCGTCTTTATGGCCGGACTTGGCTACGCGTTGCTGGCGTCGTCGCCGCTACAGCTGATCGGAACCATGAATGCTGCGCCTGTGTTTGTCGCCACCCTTCTCGGCGGCTATGCCTCCGCCATTGCGATTGATCTGATCGGGCTGCGGCGGCGCGGACTTCTGGCTCACGCCTGGGCGCTGCTGCTGACCCCTCTTTACTGGCTGCTGCTCTCGCTCGCCGCCTGGCGCGCCCTGTACCAGCTTGTTTGCGATCCGCAGCGCTGGGAGAAGACCGAGCATGGGCTGGCCAAGACTTCGCGTCTTTCCGCGGCGTCCGATTGGGAAGAGTGACCCGGCTGCGGTCCGTGTCGGCAGGGAAGGGTGGCTTCCCCCGTCCGGCGGCGACGCCTAAGATCGCCGGTCTGTTCATTTGAGAAGCAACAACCGACGGTGTGATCATGCGGGGCAATGGTTCTGACGGCTGGATAACGAAGATACTGGTGCGGTGGGTTACTCCTTGCTGTGCGCTTTTGGTGTCAGTTGCGGCCGCGTCGGCACAGACGCAGGTGCCTGCCGACAGCCGCCTGAAGAACATCATCGCCACCAAGACGATCCGCATCGCCTACCGTGCCGACGCGCGGCCGTTTGCCTTCGTCAACGACGCCAAGGAGCCGCTCGGCTACACCGTCGATCTTTGCCAGCAGGTCAGCAAATCGATCGCGCGGCAGTTCGGGCTGCAGGATCTGGCGATCCAGTGGGTGCCGGTAACGGTCGAGACGCGGTTTTCCGCGGTCGCCGGCGGCCAGGCCGACCTTGAATGCGGCTCCTCGACCGTCACCCTCGGTCGCATGAAGGAGGTCGACTTTTCCATTTTCACCTTTGTCGAATCCACCGGCGTCTTGGTGGCACGGGCATCGAATATCCACGGCTTTGCCGAGATGGCGGGAAAGAAGATCGCAGTTGTCGCCGGTACCACCAACGAACGCGCCGTGGCGGATCAGGTTCGCCGGCAAAAACTCGATGTGACGCTCGTCGCGGTGAAGGATCGCGATAAGGGCATCGCCGCTCTGGAAGCCGGAAAGGTTGACGGTTTTGCCAGCGACAAGCTGCTGCTGGCCGGCGCCCAGTTCAAGAATCCGAACGCTTTCGCAATGCTCCCCGACGACCTGTCGATCGAGCAATATGCGATCGTGCTGCCGCGCGGCGACTGGGCATTCCGCTTGGCCGTGAACACCGGGTTGGCGCAGGTTTTCCGCAGCGGACAGATGGTTGAATTGTTTGAAAGGTGGTTCTTCGGCGCGCGTCCCGGGGTTCTGCTGGAGGCCGTCTATGCCCTGGGAAGGATCGCTGACTGACGCTGCAGGACTACGGTGGACCAATGGCCGCGGGTTCGGGGGTCCGGCACTTTTCAAGCGATGCTGTGCGGAACGAATCCTGCGCCCATGGATTTATCTTCACGTCAAATGACGGGCGGGAAGGTGAAATGCCTCCAAAGGAAATTGGGGCCTTGTATCGGCTGTACGCCGCGCATTGCGTAGGGATTGCCCAAGATCTCGCGGATTCTGCACGCAAGCTCGCGCTTCTCGATATGGCCCAAGCATGGGTAACGCTCGCCGAGCAGGCCGAGAACAAACCCGGGCGCGCCATCGCCTACGAGACTGGGACCCCGGGCCCGGAGAATCTCCAAAGTTAGATTTTCTGAGAGCCGCCGAGTGCCGCTGCGACGATCGTGCCGTCTCGGCCGAAGACGTCCTCAGAGATAGCGGCGCAAATCGTCAGCGGCCGCCTCGGGGGTGCGCTTTAGGTTGAATGGCGCGACGAAGTGGCCGTCCTTGTCCATGAGATAGACGACGGCGGTGTGGTCCATCGTATAGTCGCCGCCGTCGAGCGGAATTTTCTTGGCGTAAACCCGATAGGCTTTGAGCGCAGCGGTGATGGCCGCCGGGTCGCCGGTCAGTCCGCGCAGATGCGGGTCGAAGCTCGACAGATAATCCTTGAGCTTGGCCGGCGTATCGCGTTCCGGATCGACGGTGATGAACAAAGCGCCGGCGCGGTCGGCATCCTTGCCGAGCTTCTGCATGACCTGCGAAATGTCGAACAGCGTCGTTGGGCAGATGTCGGGGCAGTGGGTATAGCCGAAAAACACCAGGAACGGACGTCCCTTCATGTCTTGGTCGCTGACCGCTTTGCCGTTCTGATCCTCGAGGTGAAACGGCCCGCCGACGGCAGCCATCGCCGGCCCGATCGCCGAGGGCGAATGGCCGGCGAAGTAGACGATGCCGGCCAACACCAACACCAGCCCGCAAAGGAAGGCACCGATCACCGGCAAAAGGCGGGAGGATGATGTTGTTATGCTCAAAGCTCGAACCGCATCAGGTCAGCCGAAGCAGGCGACAAAGCCGGCGCGGATCGTCTCGAAGAACACGGTCGCGCCATACTGGGCCCAAAGCCACACCGTGCCCGCGAGCGCCAGTGTAATCACTGCGCCCGCCAAAATGAGTGGCCGCGACATAACGCGCGGTGCGACAGTCTCGCGCATTTCGCCTCTCCACCCTCCCTTGCAGTCGGGGGACGAAAGGGAGGGGACCACGCCGTAGATAGGCCGGAATGCCGTCGCCGACAACCGCGCCGAGGAGCGGCGAGCCGCCTATCGGCAGGTGTTATAGAGCGACGCGAGCTCGCGGCCGCGGAGCCCGATGATCCGTGGCGTCAGGCCGCCATGCCGCACAATCCAGTTGCGGATCGCCCGCGGATAGAGCCGCATCACCAGCCGCGTGCCGGCACGCGTTGGCACCAGCGAACGGGAGGCGTCGTCATAGTAGGACGCCGCATGGAACCCGAGCACCGCACGCGCCGTCACGCAAACCTTGTTACGCGGGATCAGCGCGGTGAATAGCGTGCAGGCCGAAAGGCAGGGCCCGTCGATGACAAGGCGCTCGCCCGAGGCGCGCATCTCCTGGAACTTGCTGAGATAAGCGGTAATTTCGCCGCCGGGATCATTGGTGATGCGCACGTCTGCAGAGGCCACACTGGTGACGAGGGCCGACGCGAGCGCGCCGGCCAAAGCTGCCTGCCATTTCATGTTTGAACCTTTCCCCGTTCCACCCGCAGACAATCCTGCCATTGTGGCGACAGTTCGTTAAGCCTGGATCATGAGGTGGCGTCCGCGGCCCGAATATTGGCCGGCGGAACTTTCGGCAGCGGACCGTCCCTTGCCGACCGCGCCAAAGGCCCGCGCAAAAGCCGGCGGGAAAGGCTTCGCCAGGCGGGCGCAAGCGGGCCCGGCGATGCTATAGTCCGGCCGCTCAAAACCAAGGAACGGCCAGTTGCACCCATGGATACGTCAGTCGCACGCAAAACCAACGTTACCGATTTTTCCACCGCCTATTATCTGCTCGAGGGCCTCAACGAGATCGGCATCGAATATCTGTTCTGTAATCTCGGCACCGATCACGCGCCGATTATCGAGGAAATGGCGCATCGCCGCCAGCGCGGCGAGGCGATGCCGAAAGTCGTGCGCTGTCCGCACGAGAACACCGCGGCGCATATGGCGGCGGGCTACGCGCTGGTGACCGGGCGCGGCCAGGGCGTGCTGGTGCATGTCGACGTCGGCACCGCCAACGCCGCGAACGGCATGCACAACGCGTATCGCAGCCGCCTGCCGATGCTGCTGATGGCGGGCAGGGCGCCTTATACGACCCACGGCGAACTGGTCGGCACCCGCGACACCCACGTGCATTTCGTGCAGGAGCCGTTCGATCAAGGCAGCCTGGTGCGCCCCTACACCAAATGGGAGTGGACGCTGCCGTCCGGCGTCGTCGTCAAAGAGGCGCTGCAGCGGGCGTATTCCGTGATGCAGAGCGAGCCGCGCGGCCCGGTTTATCTGATGATGCAGCGCGAGACGCTGACTGAGCACTGGGACGTCGACGAGATTCGCCGTTATGCCGGCGACCGTTTCGGCCCGCTCGCCGGCGGCGGCGCCGATCCGAAGCTGATTGCGCAACTGGCCGACCGGCTCGTCGCGGCCGAGAATCCGATCCTGATCACCGGCTATGGCGGCATGGACGCGCTGACCGCGCAGAAGATCGTGGAGCTTGGCGAATTTGCCGGCATCCCGGTTTTCGAAGCCAACTCGAAGGACAACATTTCATACGAGAGTCCGTGCTTCGCCGGCTTTGTGCCGGACGAGTCGGTTCCCGAGGTCGATGTCGGGATGCTGGTGGATGTCGAAGTGCCGTGGTTCCCGGCCGAAGTGACGCCGAACGAAACAGCGTTCTGGGCGCACATCGACGTGGATGTTCTCAAGCTCGGCTCGCCGCTGTGGACCTTCCCGAGCCAGCTTCGTTTGCAGGGCAATACCGGCCGCATCCTCGACCAATTGCTCACGGAGTTGAAAGCCAAGGCAACGCCGCGCTTCAAGGCCGCCGCCGCGGCGCGACTCGATCGGCTGAAAGCCGCGCGCGAAGCGCGTCTCGCCCGCGCCGCCAAGCTTGCGGCCGACAAGGGCAAGCCCGGCGCCATCAACCCGCATTATCTGATGGCGGAGCTCGGCAAGGTGCTGGATGACGAGGACATCATATTCAACGAAGCGGTCACCAACACGCCCGCGGTGCTGATGCAGATCCCCCGTCGCCTTCCCAACACGGCATTCAACACCAATGGCGCGGGGCTCGGCTGGTCGGGCGGCATGGCGCTCGGCGCCAAGCTCGCGGAGCCGAACCGGGTCATGGTGCAAGTGGCCGGCGACGGCAGCTTTTATTTCAACAACCCGAGCTCGATCTTTGCCGTTGCGCAGCAGTACAAGCTGCCGATCTTCTCGATTGTGCTCGACAATTACGGCTGGGGTGCGGTGAAGGCCTCGACCTTGCGCGTGTTCCCCGAGGGCGAAGCGAATGCCGCCAACGAGTTCGAGGCGGAGCTCGCGCCCAAGGTCGAGTTCACCAAGATCGGCGAGGCGTTCGGCGCCTATGCGGAGAAGCTCACCGATCCCGCCGAGGTCCCGGCCGCCCTGGCGCGCTGCGCCAAAGAAGTGCGCGCCGGCCGTTCGGTGCTGCTGCATGTGCGGGTGACGCGGATCTAATCAATCCTGGGAAACTCACTCCCGCTTACGGGGTATCCCATCGCGCCGGCGACGGGATACCCCCGGCGGGGACGAACTGATTGCGAGGCGTTAGGCCCGATAGTCGCTTGGCACGGTGACGTCGATCGGCGCCGCTCGGCCGCGCAATGCATTGAACACCGGCGTCAGCACCACCGCGATGACGAGATTGAGAACGACGGTGTAGAGCGCCGTATAGCCCGGGAAGGTGTAGCCCGCGAAGTGCAGCGGATAATTCGGGGTCAGGTTCGCTGCGATGAACATCCAACTGCCGGTCGCGGTCCCGACGAGCCAACCGATCAGCAGCGCCCAGTCGTTGAACCAGCGGGTATAGACGCCGAGCAGCACCGCCGGCAGCGTCTGCACGATCAGGATGCCGCCGAGAAGCTGCAGGTAGATGGCGTATTGCGACGGCACGAACACGATAAAGATGAGCGCGCCGAACTTGACGATCAGCGATACCCATTTCGCCATCTGGGCTTCCTGCTTGTCGGTCGGATTGGGATTGATGAACTCGCGGTGGATATTGCGGGTGTACAGATTGGCCGCGGCAATCGACATGATCGCCGCCGGCACCAGCGCGCCGATGCCGATGGCGGCGAAAGCGATGCCGACGAACCACGACGGGAAGCTGTGCAGATACAGCGCCGGCACCGCGAAATTGTTACCGAACTGCTTGAAGCCTGCCGCGAACTCGGGAACACCGCTCAAGCCCGCGGCAAGGGCGAAGAAGCCGACCAGCGCCAGCAGACCGAGCATGAACGAATAGCCCGGCAGCAGCGCGGCATTGCGGCGAATGGCGTGCCCGCTGCTGGCGCTCAAGATGCCGGTGATGGAATGCGGATAGAGGAACAGCGCCAGCGCCGATCCGATCGCCAGTGTCACGTAGACGCCGTAGGAGCCGGTGCTGCTGGCTGCGGGAACTGCCAGCAACAACTTCTGCGTCGGCACGGCGGTGAAGATTTTGCCGAAGCCGCCCATCTGGATCGGAACGACGATGATGGCGGCGAATGCGGTGAGGTAGATCAGGATATCCTTGACGATGGCGATCGAGGCCGGCGCCCGCAGCCCGCTCGAATAGGTGAAGGCGGCGAGAATGATGAAGGCGATGATCAACGGCAGATCGCCGCTATAGCCGGTGCCGGAAACGCCCATGCCGCCGATGACCACCTGGAGCCCGACCAGCTGCAACGCGATGTACGGCATGGTGGCGACGATGCCGGTGATGGTGATCGCCAGCGCGAGCCAGCGATTGCCGAAGCGGCCGCGCACGAAATCCGCCGCGGTGATGTAGTTGTGCGTGTGGCAGACGTGCCACAGCCGCGGAAACACCAGGAACAGGATCGGGTAGATGAGAATGGTGTAGGGGACGGCGAAGAAGGCGATGGCGCCGGCGCCGAAGGCGAGCGCCGGGACAGCAATGAAGGTGTAGGCGGTGTAGAGATCGCCGCCGACCAGGAACCAGGTGATGACGGTGCCGAAGCGCCGGCCGCCGAGCCCCCATTCGTGCAGCTGGTCGAGGTCGCCCTTGCGCCAATGCGCGGCGGCAAAGCCGAGCCAGGTGATGAATCCGAACAGCAGGATGAAGATGATCAGCGCGGTCCAGTTCACGTCCTGCACGGCATCCCCCCGAATTTTTTCATTTGTTTGATCGACGACGGCCCGGGCGAGCTCTGCTCTAATCCTCGGTGGCGAAGTACACGACCGCGGTGAGCACCGCGCCGATGATCACCCAGAGCAGCTGGTACCAATAAAAGAACGGGATACCGATCCAGGTCGGATCCACCTTATTGTAGAACGGCGGCCAGATCACCGCGACGAGCTGGACGACGAACAGCAGATACCACCAGCTCCACCCGCCGCGCCGCTGACTGCTGCCGCTGTGCTGATCCATGGCCGTCCCCCGCTTGAACTTTGTTGGCTTTAGCAAACCTTGGAGCGGGCGATGGGAATCGAACCCACGACATACAGCTTGGGAAGCTGTCGTTCTACCACTGAACTACGCCCGCACTGGCGTCAGCATAGCCGAGCGCCGGGACGCCGCAAGGGCATCGGCCGGGGCGGATGTAGTCCGGATGAGCGAAGCGATATCCGGGGTCTATTTCCCTAAGCGCTATCCCGCATGTCGCTTCGCTCATGCGGGCTACTTGCTGCGGTCAAGCAATAGCTGCCGTGCCTCGAACCTCTTTCCAATGTGCCATCGAGCTGTCGCGCCCGAACAAATCCATACATGCGGCTCCAGCGATACGACCGCCAAGGTCGCCTCTTATGACCGCTTCGTGGTCGAGTCATCCACCCGACTTCAGCCGTGCAAACATTCAGCCGCGGGGCATAGAGGCTTCCGCGTGCCGCAACGTTAACACGCGCGCGCGACGCCGAAACCGCCCGCCGCGGAACAAGTAGGCGCCTCGCAACCTACTTCTTCTTTCCCTTTGAGGTTCTGGGCGTTGAACGGTCAAACGCGCGAACCCTAATTTTCTTTCCACCCAGTACCCTGGTGTACGGTTTCACTTTGACGAGTTTCTTGCCTTTGCTTGTCTCGGCCATTGGTAGAGCCTCCAGCCTGGGGAATTGCCGCTGTCCTTTTGTCAACCGCCGCGCTCATTGCACATTTTCAACGGTAACCGTCACCGACCCTGCGTCCTGTGGAGACGGCTTGTGCTCATACATACTTCTTCATCGCGGATTACAGACCATTCGGAGTAAATCTCAATTGGTGCGGTGCCGCTTGCGCGCGTGATCTCGCCGGATTGAAGATCGATACGATACTTAAGACCGTTGCCGTGCGGCTTGCTAACAAAGAATAAGCGCCCGCTGTGAAGCTCGATTTCGCCCGGCTCCGCGAAATGATTTGCACCGGGAGTTACCGAACCGGGCGTCGTTGAAGAAACGATTGTCGCATCGGCCAACTCAACTACGCCGCCAACATCGTAGCTGGAAAGAAGGGCGCCCGGCTCTAAGCCGTTCTTAGTTGAGGTCAGCACTAATGCGGCCCCGCTGCCGCGTCCGCGATCGAATTGCGCTTTAAGCCCAATGCCCGGTTCGTTGCGGAAGTAGAAACGAAACGGATGCCCTACTTGAAGGGCTTCAAGTGTGGTCGCTCGATCGTAAGAAGTTTGCATCTGAAATCCTTTCACGCGCTTACGACTCAGTGTTGACGCTGATTATAGCTCGGCGGCTAGCAACGCGACAGTCGTTGCTTGTTGGTCAGCCCGTAGGGCGGATTAGCGCAGCGTAATCCGCCAATTTGGCGGGCTCCGGACGGCGGGTTACGCCTGCGGCTAACTCGCCCTACGCGCCTGGAATCGGGTATGTATCGACGCGCCCACCACAGCAGCGGGAAGGAGATAGCGACACTCAAGGCTATGGTGATCGCGACCGCTCGGACGCCGAACTGGCAAGCCATGAGAACGACGGAGGCGAACGTCAGCCAGGCGCGCAAATTGTTGCCAAGCTGCAGGGTGCGCCGCTTCTTCCTCAGCTCTTCGGGATCGTTGTTGTTCGGGTCCGCAACCCACGTGTAAACGGGCATATTGGTAATTTTGGCGATGGCCGATCTGATCAGCCAGCAGACAAAACCCGCGGTAAACCACCATTAGCCGAAACCATAGACCGGGAAATACGCAACCGCGGCAATAATCGGCAGCGTCGCGACAGTGACGGCGAAAGGACTGCTCATCGCCGTCTTGCCCAACGCGTTCAAAAATCGCTTGAACGCGGCTTCATCCAGGTCGTTCATCATTTTTTTGCAGGACGCCGGCGATAAAAAGCAGGACACCTGCGCCGAGGGCGTTGACGGTGAGTATGATAACTTCTGCCGAGGTTTCATTCATGAATGCGGTCACGTTAGGAGACTGCCAAAGCAATGTTCGTTCCCGATCCAGATCTTTGGCTGCATCATCCTGGCCTTTGGCCTGTTGGCACAGCGGTCTTACTCCATCACCCGATTTCAGGATTCGCTTCCTCAAGATATGGGCATCGTGCTTGGCAACGGCGCCATCGTGCTGCTCGGCTGCGCTACCTCGGCGGTCGCCACTTGCCTGAAAAATTGGAACGCCGCTTGGACCGCTTGGAAAGCGACCGGGCAGACTGACCCAAGCTGTTCAGTTTTGGATGGCCTCTCTTGCCGGGCCCGCCTCCATTGATCTAGATCAAAGCGTCCTTGGCTGAACGCGCTTGAAGCTGTATGAAATGCCGGGCGTCCAGGGTGGTGCGCGGATGTTTAAATTGTCAGTGTGAAACTGTATCAACCGGGTTGTGAGAACATGAAAAAACTTCGACTTGGCATGCTCGTCGGGTGTTTGGCGGGTGCTGCGATCGTTGTTCCGTCGGTCGGACGGGCGCAATTGATGGTCAACATGTCGCTGATCACCTGCGCGCAATATCTCGCCATGCCGCCGGACCAGTCGCGGGTTTTCTCCGCCTGGATGAGCGGATGGTTCAATCAGAAGACCGGGTACGCCTGGATCAATCTCAACGCCTACGCCAGAAACGTGGAGAACGTGAAGGCCTGGTGCGCCGCCAATCCGGCGGAACTGGTCATGACGGGTCTGCAACGCGCTGCGGCGAAATGAGTGAGTGACATGAAAAAATCAACCATGCTTGCGCGCTCCATGATCGTCGCCGCCGCCGTTCTGGCCGCGACTTCGTATCGGCCCGCATCGGCGCAGCTGATACTCGATATGTCGTTGCTGACCTGCAAAGACTATATGGCGGCCGATCCCGAACGACAGGAATTAATTGCCGCCTGGATGAGCGGTTATTTCAATGCCGCGAAAAACCAGCCGATGGTGGATTTGAAGCGATTTGAAACCAACAAAAAGCTGGTTACCAAGTATTGCAAGCGCCGCAAGAACGACGGTCTGATGGACGCAATCCGCAAGGCGGCATTTTGAGGAAGAGCGCCGATCGCTGACGCGGCAAGCGTAGCTCGGATGAGCGGACGATATTCCGGAGCTTATCTCGCCGCGCGTTGATTCTGCGTGCCGTTCCGCGCATTCGGGCTGCTGGCTTGCTCGCGCGGATCGTCACGCGGATTCAGATATTCGAGGCCCAGCGGGCCAATGGCCGTTACCTGGGTGACGTACTCGCCGGACTTTGCCCAGTGGAAGTGCCACGTATTCCCGGGCAGAACGATGACGCTGCCTGGCGGATAGGCCGCCACCTTGTCGCCGTCGAACTGTTCGCCCAGCCCGATGTAGAACACGCCGGATATGACCGTGTAGACCCGGTCCTCCGGGTGTCTGTGCGGCATCAGCTTCACGCCCTCGGGCACTTTGACCCTGATCAGATAGGGGCCGGGCTCAGAGGGCTGACCGACAACGACGGCAAGGCGGGCCGACGGCGGGAACGCCGGGAACGGCTTCCACTCGATGTCTTCAGGCAAAATCGATCTGAAAACCGCCTCGCCTGGCTGGTGGGGTCGCGCCATTGCGGTCCTCCTGGTCCGGACGGGTTGGTCGACCGGCCGAGTCGCGCCGGGTGCGATCGGCCGGTTTTCCACTCGTTCAATGACGGTGTCGCAGGCGCATTGGAATGTGACCCGGTAACGCATCCAGTGGCGGGTTGAGGCCGCGGAACATTGCGCGGCCTTCTGCCTGTCAATGGCCGTCGGCTTTCGCTGTTCCAACGCGCTCACAAGATACCCCGCAGCGTTGGTGACGGAATTGAGCGCCGTCTTTACGCCGCGCAGACGGCGGCGAGGAATTTTTCCATTTCCGCCGACAGCCGGCTGCCGTCGTGCGACAGCGTCTGCGCCGAGGACAGCACCTGCCCGGACGCCGAGGTGATCCCGGCGGCGCTGTCGTTGACTTCGGCGATATTGGCGGCGACATGGGCGGCGCTGCCGGCGGCGGCGCGGACATTTTGCGCGATCTGCTGGGTGGTCGCCGCCTGCAGGTCGACGGCGGCGGTGATCGCGGCGGCGATCTCCGAAATGCGCCCGATGGTGGCGCCGATTTCCTTGATGATGGTCACCGAGTCCTGGGTCGCCGCTTGCACGCCGGCGATGTGGACGCCGATTTCCTGGGTCGCTTTCGACGTCTGCGCCGCCAGCGCCTTGACCTCCTGCGCCACCACGGCAAAGCCGCGGCCGGCCTCGCCGGCCCGCGCCGCCTCGATGGTGGCGTTGAGCGCCAGGAGGTTCGTCTGCTCGGCAATGTCGGTGATGAGCTTGACCACGTCGCCAATGCGGCCGACCGCGCGGGTCAGCTCGGTGATGCGGCCGTCGGTCTTCTCGGCCTGCGCCACGGCCTCGCGGGCAATCCGGGTCAATTCCTGCACCTGCCGGCTGATCTCGCCGACCGAAGCGATCAGCCGTTCGGTGGCGAGCGACACCGAGTGCACGTTCTCGGAGGCTTGCGCCGATGCCGACAAGACCTTGCCGGACAGATCCTGGGTCGCTCCCGCCGTTCCGCTCAAGGCTTCGGCCGCCGCTTCCAGCTCGGTCGATGACGACGACACCGAGCGGACGACGCTTGCCACCGTTCTTTCGAAGGCGCCGGCGAGCGCCTGCATGTCGGCCTGGCGCTGCTCGGCGGTGCGCCGCGCGGTCTCCTTCTCGGCCGCCTCCAATTGCTCGATGCGGATGAGCTTTTCCTTGAAGGTCTGCGCTGCGCGCGCGGCGTCGCCGACCTCATCGCGGCGCCCGGTATAGGGAACCTCGACATTCTTGTGGCCGCGGGTCAGCTCCAGCAGCACTTCGCCGACCCGGCGGATCGGACCGCTGATGGTGACGGCACCGAATACGGCGATGCCGGCGAGCACGGCGATGACGAACAGGCCCATGCCGAGATCGACCCGGCTCACCCGGGTCGTCTCCTCAACGGCTTGGGCCTTGCGCTGGTCGGCGGCGGCGATCAATGCCGTCGTCGTCAACTCGATCAGCGCATTCATTTCGGCGCCGAGCTCGCCGCTGCGTTTGATCTTGTCGACGGTATCGCCGTACTCCTTCGCCGCACCGACGAGTTCGGTGACGACGCCGACATAGGCTTTGACAAGTTCGGCGAGCTTCTCCAGCCGCTCCTTGTCGGCCGGATCGTCGGTGATTTCGAGCGCGATCTCGATATGCCCGGCGGCCGCGGTTTCGTCGGCGGTGAGCCGGTTGAGCGCGCGATCGTATTCGCTCGGCGCCACGGAGAGGCGAATTTCGCGGGTCTCAAGCTGCATGCTGCGCAGATCGTCGGCGGCGCGCAGCGCTTCGAGCGCGGCAAGCTGTTTGCTGTCGGCGGCTATACGGTGCCGTGCGGCCGAGTAGTCCCCGTATTGCTGCTCGGCCAGCATTCCGGCCACCAGCAACACGCCAACTCCGGCCCAGATGGCGAGCTTGGTGCGAATGGAGAAGTCGTAAACGGCCATGAACCGGCCCTGATGGCAACCCGCGGCATGATTGGTCGCCCTGGTTAATTCACGGTAAAGTATTACGGCGCGCGAGGGGAAATTCGCCAGTCGCGTGTGCTATTTACGCCCGAACTGCTTGCGCAATTCGATTTTCGCTTGCTCCAACGTGCGCCGCCGCCTGGCCGACAACTTCTTGCCGGCGCGGTTGATGTAAAACACCAGCATCGACAGTGCCGAGCGATAGGGCTCCGCCTTACGGCGGTGGCTCTGCTCTGCCGAGCGTTTCAGCGATGCGGCGATGCGCTTGGGGTCGTTCAAGCTGAAGACACCGGCTTTAAGATCGAGCGCGTCGCTGTCTCGCGTCACCCGGCCGGACCAGTAGCGCATGCTCTTGCCACGCGTCGATTTCGAGCCGGCCGCTTTCTGCCGGGTCGGATTTCGGCGGCCGGTTTTTGGTCGCGTCATGGTTCGCGCCATAGGCCAATTCCATCTCGCTGAATTATTGCGCCAAGCTTTGAGAAAAATGACAACGCCGGTAGCTTTGTTCCCTCGGACGCCATGTTGCCTCCGGCCCAACGAAGAAGCTACCTATGCAGTCCTTTTTGCGAACCGGCTGAACGCAAGATCCCATGGACGGGCAGGCGCAAATCGTCATCGACCAGGTGACGCACACCTACCGCCCGGCCCATGGGCGCAGCGTGCTCGCGCTCACCGACGTTTCATTGAAAATCCGCCCGCGCGAGTTCCTCGCGCTGCTCGGGCCCTCGGGCTGCGGCAAATCCACCTTGCTCTATTTGGTCGGCGGATTTCTTCCCATCGAGGCCGGCCGGATCGTGGTCGAGGGTAAGCCGGTCGCGGCGCCCGGGCCCGATCGCGGCATTGTCTTTCAGCATTTCGCGCTGTTTCCGTGGAAGACGGTGCGCGCCAACGTCCTCTACGGTCTCGAACGGCAGCGCATGCCGCGCGCGGAGCGGTCGCGGCGGGCGCAAGCGTTCATTGATCTGGTCGGCTTGAACGGCTTCGAGGAGAGCTATCCGTCGCAGCTCTCCGGCGGCATGAAGCAGCGCGCGGCGATCGCCCGCACGCTCGCCTTCGATCCCAGCATCCTGCTGATGGACGAGCCGTTCGGCGCGCTTGACGCGCAGACCCGTGCGCTGATGCAGACCGAGCTGCTCGGCATCTGGCAGCGCACGCCCAAGACCGTGATCTTCGTCACCCATGACGTGCAGGAGGCGGTCTATCTCGCCGACCGCGTCGCGGTGATGTCGGCGCGGCCGGGCCGTATCAAGGCGATCGTCGAGACCCGGTTCGGCGATCGCGATCCGAGCATCCGGCGCAGCAGGGAGTTCGTCGAAAAAGTCGATGAAATCTGGGAGCTGGTCCGCATCGAGGCCATCAAGGCGCAGGAGAACGCAGCGCCATGACGCGGACCGCGCTACGTTACTTGCCGCTCGTGATCCTGGCGCTCGCCTGGGAGGCCGCCGCGCGGTTCAATCTGGTTTCTTCCCTCGCCTTGCCGTCATTGAGCCATGTTGCAGACGCCTGGGTCGATCTCCTCCGCGATGGCGAGCTCCTCGATAATGGGCTCATCTCGCTTTACCGCGGAGCCGCCGGATTTCTGCTCGCGGTCATCGTCGGCGGCGGGCTGGGCGTGGCGATGGCGTCGTGGCGGCTGGTCGATCTCTTGTTGAAGCCGCTGGTGGAGCTTTTCTATCCGCTGCCGAAATCGGCGCTGATTCCGGTGACCGTGCTGTGGCTCGGCCTCGGCGACGGCTCGAAGATCCTCCTGATCTTTCTCGGCTGCATGATTCCGGTCACCATCGGCGCCTATAACGGCGCGCGCGGCAGCGACCGCGCGCTGCTGTGGTCGGCGCGCAGCATGGGTGCGCGCGGCATGCGCACGCTGTGGGACGTTGTGGTGCCGAGCGCGCTGCCGGAATTGCTCAACGGCATCCGCACGGCGCTGGCATTGTCCTTTATTCTTTTGGTGAGCTCCGAGCTGATTTCTGCGCAACGCGGTTTCGGCTATCTGATCGGCTATCTCGGCGACACCGGTTCCTATGCCGGCATGTTCGCGGTCGTGCTCACGGTCGCGTTCCTCGGCTTTGCCGCCGACCGCCTTTATCAGCTCCTCGTGCAACGGCTGCTGCGATGGCGCGCGTAGCGGGCCGATCCGCGGTGGTGGCGCCGGTCGGGGCCGACCCGCAGCCGGCAAGCGCGATCGAGGCGGCATTGCGGGTCGCGGCGCGCTCCGCGGTGATCGTGTTGTTGCTCGTCGCCTGGGAGCTGCTTGCCCGCAGCGGCAAAGTCACTCCCTTCATGCTGCCGCCATTCAGCGCCGTGGTTGTGCGCGTCTATACCGATGCCGTTTCCGGCCATCTCTGGCTCAACCTCGGCCTCACGCTCTATCGGGCGCTCGCCGGCTTTCTCATCGCCGCCTGCGGCGGCATTGCGCTCGGCGCGGCGATGTCGCGCGTCGCCTTCATGCGCTGGTTCTTCGATCCGATCGTCTCGGTCGGATTTCCGATGCCGAAAATCGCGTTCCTGCCAATCATCATGCTTTGGCTCGGCATTTACGACGTGTCGAAAATCTCGATGGTGGTGTTCGATGCGATCTTCCCGGTGGTGACGGCGACGGTCGCGGGCCTTGCCGCGGTGGACAAGCAGCTTATCTGGTCGGCGCGCAACATGGGCGCCAGCGAGCGCGAGCTGATGTGGCAGATCGCGCTGCCGGCGGCGATGCCGCAAATCCTCACCGGCCTGCAGGTCGCGCTGCCGATCGCGCTGATTGTCGAAATCGTGGTCGAGATGGCGATGGGCGGCTACGGGCTCGGAGCCGCGATGATGAGCGCCTCGCGCTTCGCCGATTCCCGCGGCGTGTTCGCCGGCATCGTCGAGATCGCGATCGTCGGCTATGTTTTGATCAGGGCGATGTCTTTGGTCCGGCGCCGCCTGCTCGCCTGGCATCCGGAAGCGGAAGACCGCGCCTGATCCCGCCTCGTGCCCTAGCTGGCTTTCTCCAGGCTGCTCGGCAAATCCGGTGCGTCGAAATCGTGGACCGCAACGCCGACCATCGGGTCGATAGGAACCTCCCACGGCCGCCGTTCCAGTGTGCGCATGGTGTCGGCATAGCCGGATTGCCAGCGCCTCATAATCCCCTCGCGGGAGAAATCGATCTCCCGCAGGTAGTCTTCATTCTTGAGCGGCGCGGCGTTGATCCGCACAATATGCATGAAGGTGCCGCAGCCGTAGCCGGCCATCTCCCTGACCTCCGGCGTCTGGCGCTGGCTTTCCGGCAACATGCGTACCAGTTCGCGCACCATATGCCGAAGCTGATGAATGTGCTCCTGGCGCGGAATGTGACTGTCGGCGCGGCTGGCGTATTGAATGTCCAACTGCCGGCTTAAGACCTGCCAGACCAACTCCGGCTCCGGTCCGGCGATGGGAAATATTTGCACCGAGAACACGACCGAGTCGCGCCGCGGATTGTCGTCGAACACCACTTCGATGGGCGTATTCGAGCAGAGGCCGCCGTCCCAATAGGGGTCGCCGTCGATGCGGATCGCCGCAAATCCAGGTGGCAAGGCACCGGAGGCAAGAACGTGATCGAGGGTGATAGGGAGGTTGCGGCTGTCGAAATAGTGCATCTTGCCGGTTCGCACGTTGACTGCGCCGACCGTCAAGCGCGTGCGCTCGGCATTGAGGCGCTCGAAATCCACCAGGCCGCTCACCGTCTTGCGCAAGTCGTCGATCGTATAGAAGGCGGCCTGTTCGACGCCGACCAGGGCGCTGAGCCCGCCCCAGGCGATCGCGCGGTTTGGGGCGTAATATCCGGAAATGCCGTTGAACATTGAGAGCATGTAAGCCGCGGCATTGCCGGCGAGTTGGCCGAAAGGCGTGCCTTCCCAGAGCGGTTTCCGCTCGATCCGACTCCAGAATTCGCGCAGGCGCTCGAGCCGCGAACCGGCTTCGTTGCCCGCGATAATGGCGCCGTTGATGGCTCCAATCGACGTGCCGACGATCCAGTCAGGCTCGATGCCGGTTTCATGCAGCGCCTGATAGACGCCGCCTTGATAGGCGCCGAGAGCGCCGCCGCCTTGAAACACCAGGACGACCTGGCCCGGTAACTTGGGCGGCTCTTTCACCCCGCCCACAGGTTGATGTTCGACATAAACCTGGTCCATGGCTCGCCTCCGTCGCAACCCTTCAAATGTAGGCGTCCGCGCTCGCACGGCCATGGGGCTCGATTGGTTTTTGTGGCAGGCACCGCGGCAAACAGCAGGCTTGCGTCCGATCGCCCGCTCCGCCCACAATCGTGTGGTCGCGGCGGCGGAAGTCCCGTGCCGGCGTCAACTGGATCGAGAGGCGACCATGCGTATCAAGATCGGACTCGCAAGCGTCTTTCTGTTCGCGCTCGGCGTCGGATTAGCCCGCGCCGAGCCGGTCAAGCTCCGCTTCGCCTGGGTCGCGCCACTGTCCGATTGGGCCTCGATCTGGCTGGATAAGAAGGACCTCGCCCGCAATTACGGCAAGTCGTATGTGGTCGAGTCGGTCCGCTACCGCGGCACGCCGGCGATGATCACCGCGATCGCCGCCAACGAGCTGGAAATTGGCGCGCTGGCTTATTCCACCCTGCCGATCGCGATCAAGAATGCCGGCATGGACGACATCAGGGTCATTGCCGACGATTTCCGCGACGGCGTCGACGGCTATTACTCCAACGAGTTCGACGTGCTCGCCGATGGTCCGATCCAAAAGGTCGAGGACCTCAAAGGCAAGATCGTTGCGATCAACTCCGCCGGCAGCGCGGTCGACGTCGCCATGCGCGCCATGCTGCACCAGCACGGGTTGGAGGCTAACCGCGACTACACCATCATCGAGGCGCCGTTTCCCGCCATGCGCGCGATGCTGGCGGAGAAGAAAGTCGATCTGGTCTCGGCGGTGCTGCCGTTCTCACTCGACCCCGAGCTTAAGAAGATCGCGCGTCCGCTGTTCACCAGCAAGGACGCGCTCGGCGTCTCGCAGTTTATTATCTGGACCGCGCGCCAGCCATTCATCGCGGCGCATCGCGCGGCGCTGGTCGATTTCCTTGAGGACTCGCTGCGCATCGTCCACTGGTATCTCGATCCAGTGAATCACAGCGCGGTCGCCGAGATCGCCGCGCGGCTGACCAAACAGCCCGCCGACAGGTTCGGCTGGGTATTCACCAAGAGCGACTATTATCGCGATCCCAATCTGCTGCCTGATCTTGATGCGCTCCAGCGCAACGTCGACATCACCAAGGCGCTCGGCTTCATCAATGCGAGCGTTAATGTCCGCGGCGCGTCGGACCTCAGCCTGGTCGAAGAGGCGGCGAAGCGGCTGAAATGATCCTGCTAACGTCGTCATGGCCGGGCTTGTCCAGTACGAGGCCGGGCATGACGAGTCAGGGTACTGCGCGATCGATCAGACCGCGGCGGTGAGCGCTCTCTCGACCATGGTGCCGATGAGCGCACGGCGATAGGCGCCGCCGGCATGAATGTCGTCCGCCGGATCGACGGCGGCACGCGCCGCGGCGGCGGCGGCCGCGACGGTTTCGCCGTTAATCGCGCGGCCGTTAAGGGCGTCCTCCACGGCGGCAAGGCGCAGCGGCCGGTCGGCGACGCCGATTACGCCGACATGGGCGTTGCGGGCCATTCCGCGGTCGTCCGGATCATAGAACAAGGCAGCGCCCGCCAGGGCAAAGTCGCCACGCCGTCGGGCGAATTCGGCAAAGCCGAAGCGGCGGCGGGCCGGCCATCGCGGCAGGCGGATTTCGCTGATGATTTCGTCGGGCTCGAGCGCCGTCATCAGCGGGCCACGGAAAAAGTCCGCCGCCGCGATGATGCGCGGTCCGGCTTTGCCGACGACGGCGATTTCGGCCTCGCAAGTGACGGCGATGCCCGGCATTTCGGCGGCCGGGTCGGCGTGCGCCAGACTGCCGCCGACGGTACCGCGGTTGCGGATCTGATAATGCGCGACGTGCTCGACGGCGGCGACGAGCAGCGGATGCGCCGTGCGCATCGGCATCGTCGAGGATGTCGCACCAGCGCACCATGGCGCCGAGCGTCACGCCTTGGTCGAGATCGCGATCTGCCGCAATTCCTCGAGCTTGCCCAGGTCGACAAGGAGCGCAGGCGCGGCGACGCGGAACGCCAGCATCGGCACCGGCTCTGGCCGCCGGCAAGCGGCTTCGCCTCGCCGTCATGGGCGGCCGAAGCGCAACCGCATCGGCAAGGCTCGTCGGACAGGCGTATTCGAAGGGCGGTAATTTCATGGCCGGCAATGTCCACTGCGAACCGCAGCAACAAATACGTCGAACGCTTGGTAGCATCGTGCCGAACGAACGGTCAAAC
>CAVPXZ010000025.1:0-12780 GCA_963709825.1 uncultured Alphaproteobacteria bacterium | reverse complement strand
GTTGGACAATCGAGCGCGGTGACATTCAACCGCAGCGCGGTCACTTTGTATTTCGATTTGTTTTTGGCTGACGCTGCGAACGTGAAATCGCTGTTTATGCTGCCGTAGAATTGCTCCGGGGTAAGCGACGGATTGCGAATTTCAATCTGAGAAGCTGGCACAATGGTCCATCGCTTTTGCTCGGCTTGGCAGTAGGCTTTTTGGTCGGCTTCATGCTTGGTCCGCGCCTGCTGATCCTCTTGCGCTTTGACGGCCTCTTGTTGCTTCTGCTCCTTCTCCGCCTTTTCGCTCAATGTATAATAAGCGACGGTGCCCAACACGACGAGGATGAGGGCGACGACGCGGAAGGAAGGGAAAGCAACCAGCATCCAAATGATGCCGATGAGCACGGCCAGAGGAACGACTATGTAAAGCATTGATCCCGCCCTTTGCCCGGCGGGCACTTTATGCTCGGCCTAGCTGCGTGACAATCCAGCGTGGAGGGCCGCTAATCCCACACGTCAATGCCGAGCCGCTTCACGCGGGCTAGGCCGCCCGTTTCAGCTTTCCCTGCACAGCGCCATGATGGTCCGCGACATCTTGCGCTGCGCCTCGATGATCGCCGGGCCTTCCTTGCGCGCCCACTTGAGCAAATAACGGCCCTTCACGCCTTCCGGCATCCGGCCTTCAAGATATTCGCTGATTTGCGGCGGCACCTTGCACCAGTCCTCGGCAATCGTCTTGTAGGTCCGCCGCAACGCATGGCCGCGAGCCGGAAGCTTGTCGCGCGTCGGGTTGTTCAAGCATCCGGGGAAGATCAAATCATCCGGCCCGGTGCCTACGTCGTTCGGCCGCGCCTTGTCTTTTCGGGCAAGCTCGAATGCGGCGACAATCTCAGGCGTGATCGGTATCTCAATGTCGTTTTCCTTTTTAGCGTCGGGCATCGTGAATAGCATCGCCTTGGTGTCAAGATCGCGCCAGCGGGCGCGGCAAGCTCGCCCGGCTCGGGCACCGATTAAGAGATCGACCAAGCCAATGCCCGATGCGTTGGGTTTGGGATTTCCTGCCATTCGGTATACCACCTGCGCAGGCCGCGCCCGCTCATGCCCTTTTGTTCGCCGCGCTCTTTGTGCCACTCTTTCTTGCCGATGACGGCGACAGGATCACGCGCGGGCAACCGATGGTCATGGGCCGCCGCTCGCCGATAAAGAGCGCGGACGATACGTGCGCAATGCTCCGCGCTGTCGGAGTGTCGGCATGCGCAAGTACCACTCTTTGAAGGCCGGGGCGCGCTTGCCCATTTCGATCAATGACCAGTCGCCCCACTTCGGCAAAAGGAACTGCTCGCCGAGTCGTTCAACGTTGTAAGCCCATTGCTCGCTCTTGCTGGTCGCTTTCAGATATTCCAGATAGCCCGTGATGGCGTCGCCGTCCGCGTTCTTAAAGCCGCCGGTAAATGCTTGGCGGAAGGTCGGGCCTTCCTTCGCATTGGTGCCCGCCGTGCCCTCCTCAATCTTGCCTGCCAGAGAATGCGGGCCTGCCGGCGCGCGTCATCGCATCCTCATGTGCCACTTCGCTCGATGCATCGGCGGTTCCCACGCGTCTTTGTTTGGATTGATGCCCGAGCCGACGTCGTAGCCCTGATCGAACTTCCCGAGCGTGCGGAATACTGCCTGCGCATCGCCGTGATCGCGCGATTGCGAGTACCACTGCCAAGTCGCCGCGCGTCGCCGATGTAGAGGCGCAAGCCCTGCTCTTGCTGGTCCCAAAGGATCACCGGCTCGAACTTCGCCGGTTTCCGGATCGCCACCACGGGCGAATCGATGCTGCCCATCTCAAGATCCTCGCGGCTCGATTTGATTAGATCAGCAAAGTGTGGTCGTCTGCTAAGTCGCGGAAGTCCTTTGCCATCACGGCACCCTGCAACTTGTTTGCCAGTTTGTTTGCCAATCCCCCACGGCACGAGCACTTGCGCTGGGCTTATGTAGGAAATCTAGGTTTTACGGGCCTTTATGCAATAGTCGATGTGCGGATAGGGTTTATTTTAGCTTGGGAAGCTGTCGTTCTACCACTGAACTACGCCCGCACTGGCGTCAGCATAGCCGAGCGCCGGGACGCCGCAAGGGCATCGGCCGGGGCGGATGTAGTCCGGATGAGCGAAGCGATATCCGGGGTCTATTTCCCTAAGCGCTATCCCGCATGTCGCTTCGCTCATGCGGGCTACTTGCTGCGGTCAAGCAATAGCTGCCGTGCCTCGAACCTCTTTCCAATGTGCCATCGAGCTGTCGCGCCCGAACAAATCCATACATGCGGCTCCAGCGATACGACCGCCAAGGTCGCCTCTTATGACCGCTTCGTGGTCGAGTCATCCACCCGACTTCAGCCGTGCAAACATTCAGCCGCGGGGCATAGAGGCTTCCGCGTGCCGCAACGTTAACACGCGCGCGCGACGCCGAAACCGCCCGCCGCGGAACAAGTAGGCGCCTCGCAACCTACTTCTTCTTTCCCTTTGAGGTTCTGGGCGTTGAACGGTCAAACGCGCGAACCCTAATTTTCTTTCCACCCAGTACCCTGGTGTACGGTTTCACTTTGACGAGTTTCTTGCCTTTGCTTGTCTCGGCCATTGGTAGAGCCTCCAGCCTGGGGAATTGCCGCTGTCCTTTTGTCAACCGCCGCGCTCATTGCACATTTTCAACGGTAACCGTCACCGACCCTGCGTCCTGTGGAGACGGCTTGTGCTCATACATACTTCTTCATCGCGGATTACAGACCATTCGGAGTAAATCTCAATTGGTGCGGTGCCGCTTGCGCGCGTGATCTCGCCGGATTGAAGATCGATACGATACTTAAGACCGTTGCCGTGCGGCTTGCTAACAAAGAATAAGCGCCCGCTGTGAAGCTCGATTTCGCCCGGCTCCGCGAAATGATTTGCACCGGGAGTTACCGAACCGGGCGTCGTTGAAGAAACGATTGTCGCATCGGCCAACTCAACTACGCCGCCAACATCGTAGCTGGAAAGAAGGGCGCCCGGCTCTAAGCCGTTCTTAGTTGAGGTCAGCACTAATGCGGCCCCGCTGCCGCGTCCGCGATCGAATTGCGCTTTAAGCCCAATGCCCGGTTCGTTGCGGAAGTAGAAACGAAACGGATGCCCTACTTGAAGGGCTTCAAGTGTGGTCGCTCGATCGTAAGAAGTTTGCATCTGAAATCCTTTCACGCGCTTACGACTCAGTGTTGACGCTGATTATAGCTCGGCGGCTAGCAACGCGACAGTCGTTGCTTGTTGGTCAGCCCGTAGGGCGGATTAGCGCAGCGTAATCCGCCAATTTGGCGGGCTCCGGACGGCGGGTTACGCCTGCGGCTAACTCGCCCTACGCGCCTGGAATTGGGTATGTATCGACGCGCCCACCACAGCAGCGGGAAGGAGATAGCGACACTCAAGGCTATGGTGATCGCGACCGCTCGGACGCCGAACTGGCAAGCCATGAGAACGACGGAGGCGAACGTCAGCCAGGCGCGCAAATTGTTGCCAAGCTGCAGGGTGCGCCGCTTCTTCCTCAGCTCTTCGGGATCGTTGTTGTTCGGGTCCGCAACCCACGTGTAAACGGGCATATTGGTAATTTTGGCGATGGCCGATCTGATCAGCCAGCAGACAAAACCCGCGGTAAACCACCATTAGCCGAAACCATAGACCGGGAAATACGCAACCGCGGCAATAATCGGCAGCGTCGCGACAGTGACGGCGAAAGGACTGCTCATCGCCGTCTTGCCCAACGCGTTCAAAAATCGCTTGAACGCGGCTTCATCCAGGTCGTTCATCATTTTTTTGCAGGACGCCGGCGATAAAAAGCAGGACACCTGCGCCGAGGGCGTTGACGGTGAGTATGATAACTTCTGCCGAGGTTTCATTCATGAATGCGGTCACGTTAGGAGACTGCCAAAGCAATGTTCGTTCCCGATCCAGATCTTTGGCTGCATCATCCTGGCCTTTGGCCTGTTGGCACAGCGGTCTTACTCCATCACCCGATTTCAGGATTTGCTTCCTCAAGATATGGGCATCGTGCTTGGCAACGGCGCCATCGTGCTGCTCGGCTGCGCTACCTCGGCGGTCGCCACTTGCCTGAAAAATTGGAACGCCGCTTGGACCGCTTGGAAAGCGACCGGGCAGACTGACCCAAGCTGTTCAGTTTTGGATGGCCTCTCTTGCCGGGCCCGCCTCCATTGATCTAGATCAAAGCGTCCTTGGCTGAACGCGCTTGAAGCTGTATGAAATGCCGGGCGTCCAGGGTGGTGCGCGGATGTTTAAATTGTCAGTGTGAAACTGTATCAACCGGGTTGTGAGAACATGAAAAAACTTCGACTTGGCATGCTCGTCGGGTGTTTGGCGGGTGCTGCGATCGTTGTTCCGTCGGTCGGACGGGCGCAATTGATGGTCAACATGTCGCTGATCACCTGCGCGCAATATCTCGCCATGCCGCCGGACCAGTCGCGGGTTTTCTCCGCCTGGATGAGCGGATGGTTCAATCAGAAGACCGGGTACGCCTGGATCAATCTCAACGCCTACGCCAGAAACGTGGAGAACGTGAAGGCCTGGTGCGCCGCCAATCCGGCGGAACTGGTCATGACGGGTCTGCAACGCGCTGCGGCGAAATGAGTGAGTGACATGAAAAAATCAACCATGCTTGCGCGCTCCATGATCGTCGCCGCCGCCGTTCTGGCCGCGACTTCGTATCGGCCCGCATCGGCGCAGCTGATACTCGATATGTCGTTGCTGACCTGCAAAGACTATATGGCGGCCGATCCCGAACGACAGGAATTAATTGCCGCCTGGATGAGCGGTTATTTCAATGCCGCGAAAAACCAGCCGATGGTGGATTTGAAGCGATTTGAAACCAACAAAAAGCTGGTTACCAAGTATTGCAAGCGCCGCAAGAACGACGGTCTGATGGACGCAATCCGCAAGGCGGCATTTTGAGGAAGAGCGCCGATCGCTGACGCGGCAAGCGTAGCTCGGATGAGCGGACGATATTCCGGAGCTTATCTCGCCGCGCGTTGATTTTGCGTGCCGTTCCGCGCATTCGGGCTGCTGGCTTGCTCGCGCGGATCGTCACGCGGATTTAGATATTCGAGGCCCAGCGGGCCAATGGCCGTTACCTGGGTGACGTACTCGCCGGACTTTGCCCAGTGGAAGTGCCACGTATTCCCGGGCAGAACGATGACGCTGCCTGGCGGATAGGCCGCCACCTTGTCGCCGTCGAACTGTTCGCCCAGCCCGATGTAGAACACGCCGGATATGACCGTGTAGACCCGGTCCTCCGGGTGTCTGTGCGGCATCAGCTTCACGCCCTCGGGCACTTTGACCCTGATCAGATAGGGGCCGGGCTCAGAGGGCTGACCGACAACGACGGCAAGGCGGGCCGACGGCGGGAACGCCGGGAACGGCTTCCACTCGATGTCTTCAGGCAAAATCGATCTGAAAACCGCCTCGCCTGGCTGGTGGGGTCGCGCCATTGCGGTCCTCCTGGTCCGGACGGGTTGGTCGACCGGCCGAGTTGCGCCGGGTGCGATCGGCCGGTTTTCCACTCGTTCAATGACGGTGTCGCAGGCGCATTGGAATGTGACCCGGTAACGCATCCAGTGGCGGGTTGAGGCCGCGGAACATTGCGCGGCCTTCTGCCTGTCAATGGCCGTCGGCTTTCGCTGTTCCAACGCGCTCACAAGATACCCCGCAGCGTTGGTGACGGAATTGAGCGCCGTCTTTACGCCGCGCAGACGGCGGCGAGGAATTTTTCCATTTCCGCCGACAGCCGGCTGCCGTCGTGCGACAGCGTCTGCGCCGAGGACAGCACCTGCCCGGACGCCGAGGTGATCCCGGCGGCGCTGTCGTTGACTTCGGCGATATTGGCGGCGACATGGGCGGCGCTGCCGGCGGCGGCGCGGACATTTTGCGCGATCTGCTGGGTGGTCGCCGCCTGCAGGTCGACGGCGGCGGTGATCGCGGCGGCGATCTCCGAAATGCGCCCGATGGTGGCGCCGATTTCCTTGATGATGGTCACCGAGTCCTGGGTCGCCGCTTGCACGCCGGCGATGTGGACGCCGATTTCCTGGGTCGCTTTCGACGTCTGCGCCGCCAGCGCCTTGACCTCCTGCGCCACCACGGCAAAGCCGCGGCCGGCCTCGCCGGCCCGCGCCGCCTCGATGGTGGCGTTGAGCGCCAGGAGGTTCGTCTGCTCGGCAATGTCGGTGATGAGCTTGACCACGTCGCCAATGCGGCCGACCGCGCGGGTCAGCTCGGTGATGCGGCCGTCGGTCTTCTCGGCCTGCGCCACGGCCTCGCGGGCAATCCGGGTCGATTCCTGCACCTGCCGGCTGATCTCGCCGACCGAAGCGATCAGCCGTTCGGTGGCGAGCGACACCGAGTGCACGTTCTCGGAGGCTTGCGCCGATGCCGACAAGACCTTGCCGGACAGATCCTGGGTCGCTCCCGCCGTTCCGCTCAAGGCTTCGGCCGCCGCTTCCAGCTCGGTCGATGACGACGACACCGAGCGGACGACGCTTGCCACCGTTCTTTCGAAGGCGCCGGCGAGCGCCTGCATGTCGGCCTGGCGCTGCTCGGCGGTGCGCCGCGCGGTCTCCTTCTCGGCCGCCTCCAATTGCTCGATGCGGATGAGCTTTTCCTTGAAGGTCTGCGCTGCGCGCGCGGCGTCGCCGACCTCATCGCGGCGCCCGGTATAGGGAACCTCGACATTCTTGTGGCCGCGGGTCAGCTCCAGCAGCACTTCGCCGACCCGGCGGATCGGACCGCTGATGGTGACGGCACCGAATACGGCGATGCCGGCGAGCACGGCGATGACGAACAGGCCCATGCCGAGATCGACCCGGCTCACCCGGGTCGTCTCCTCAACGGCTTGGGCCTTGCGCTGGTCGGCGGCGGCGATCAATGCCGTCGTCGTCGACTCGATCAGCGCATTCATTTCGGCGCCGAGCTCGCCGCTGCGTTTGATCTTGTCGACGGTATCGCCGTACTCCTTCGCCGCACCGACGAGTTCGGTGACGACGCCGACATAGGCTTTGACAAGTTCGGCGAGCTTCTCCAGCCGCTCCTTGTCGGCCGGATCGTCGGTGATTTCGAGCGCGATCTCGATATGCCCGGCGGCCGCGGTTTCGTCGGCGGTGAGCCGGTTGAGCGCGCGATCGTATTCGCTCGGCGCCACGGAGAGGCGAATTTCGCGGGTCTCAAGCTGCATGCTGCGCAGATCGTCGGCGGCGCGCAGCGCTTCGAGCGCGGCAAGCTGTTTGCTGTCGGCGGCTATACGGTGCCGTGCGGCCGAGTAGTCCCCGTATTGCTGCTCGGCCAGCATTCCGGCCACCAGCAACACGCCGACTCCGGCCCAGATGGCGAGCTTGGTGCGAATGGAGAAGTCGTAAACGGCCATGAACCGGCCCTGATGGCAACCCGCGGCATGATTGGTCGCCCTGGTTAATTCACGGTAAAGTATTACGGCGCGCGAGGGGAAATTCGCCAGTCGCGTGTGCTATTTACGCCCGAACTGCTTGCGCAATTCGATTTTCGCTTGCTCCAACGTGCGCCGCCGCCTGGCCGACAACTTCTTGCCGGCGCGGTTGATGTAAAACACCAGCATCGACAGTGCCGAGCGATAGGGCTCCGCCTTACGGCGGTGGCTCTGCTCTGCCGAGCGTTTCAGCGATGCGGCGATGCGCTTGGGGTCGTTCAAGCTGAAGACACCGGCTTTAAGATCGAGCGCGTCGCTGTCTCGCGTCACCCGGCCGGACCAGTAGCGCATGCTCTTGCCACGCGTCGATTTCGAGCCGGCCGCTTTCTGCCGGGTCGGATTTCGGCGGCCGGTTTTTGGTCGCGTCATGGTTCGCGCCATAGGCCAATTCCATCTCGCTGAATTATTGCGCCAAGCTTTGAGAAAAATGACAACGCCGGTAGCTTTGTTCCCTCGGACGCCATGTTGCCTCCGGCCCAACGAAGAAGCTACCTATGCAGTCCTTTTTGCGAACCGGCTGAACGCAAGATCCCATGGACGGGCAGGCGCAAATCGTCATCGACCAGGTGACGCACACCTACCGCCCGGCCCATGGGCGCAGCGTGCTCGCGCTCACCGACGTTTCATTGAAAATCCGCCCGCGCGAGTTCCTCGCGCTGCTCGGGCCCTCGGGCTGCGGCAAATCCACCTTGCTCTATTTGGTCGGCGGATTTCTTCCCATCGAGGCCGGCCGGATCGTGGTCGAGGGTAAGCCGGTCGCGGCGCCCGGGCCCGATCGCGGCATTGTCTTTCAGCATTTCGCGCTGTTTCCGTGGAAGACGGTGCGCGCCAACGTCCTCTACGGTCTCGAACGGCAGCGCATGCCGCGCGCGGAGCGGTCGCGGCGGGCGCAAGCGTTCATTGATCTGGTCGGCTTGAACGGCTTCGAGGAGAGCTATCCGTCGCAGCTCTCCGGCGGCATGAAGCAGCGCGCGGCGATCGCCCGCACGCTCGCCTTCGATCCCAGCATCCTGCTGATGGACGAGCCGTTCGGCGCGCTTGACGCGCAGACCCGTGCGCTGATGCAGACCGAGCTGCTCGGCATCTGGCAGCGCACGCCCAAGACCGTGATCTTCGTCACCCATGACGTGCAGGAGGCGGTCTATCTCGCCGACCGCGTCGCGGTGATGTCGGCGCGGCCGGGCCGTATCAAGGCGATCGTCGAGACCCGGTTCGGCGATCGCGATCCGAGCATCCGGCGCAGCAGGGAGTTCGTCGAAAAAGTCGATGAAATCTGGGAGCTGGTCCGCATCGAGGCCATCAAGGCGCAGGAGAACGCAGCGCCATGACGCGGACCGCGCTACGTTACTTGCCGCTCGTGATCCTGGCGCTCGCCTGGGAGGCCGCCGCGCGGTTCAATCTGGTTTCTTCCCTCGCCTTGCCGTCATTGAGCCATGTTGCAGACGCCTGGGTCGATCTCCTCCGCGATGGCGAGCTCCTCGATAATGGGCTCATCTCGCTTTACCGCGGAGCCGCCGGATTTCTGCTCGCGGTCATCGTCGGCGGCGGGCTGGGCGTGGCGATGGCGTCGTGGCGGCTGGTCGATCTCTTGTTGAAGCCGCTGGTGGAGCTTTTCTATCCGCTGCCGAAATCGGCGCTGATTCCGGTGACCGTGCTGTGGCTCGGCCTCGGCGACGGCTCGAAGATCCTCCTGATCTTTCTCGGCTGCATGATTCCGGTCACCATCGGCGCCTATAACGGCGCGCGCGGCAGCGACCGCGCGCTGCTGTGGTCGGCGCGCAGCATGGGTGCGCGCGGCATGCGCACGCTGTGGGACGTTGTGGTGCCGAGCGCGCTGCCGGAATTGCTCAACGGCATCCGCACGGCGCTGGCATTGTCCTTTATTCTTTTGGTGAGCTCCGAGCTGATTTCTGCGCAACGCGGTTTCGGCTATCTGATCGGCTATCTCGGCGACACCGGTTCCTATGCCGGCATGTTCGCGGTCGTGCTCACGGTCGCGTTCCTCGGCTTTGCCGCCGACCGCCTTTATCAGCTCCTCGTGCAACGGCTGCTGCGATGGCGCGCGTAGCGGGCCGATCCGCGGTGGTGGCGCCGGTCGGGGCCGACCCGCAGCCGGCAAGCGCGATCGAGGCGGCATTGCGGGTCGCGGCGCGCTCCGCGGTGATCGTGTTGTTGCTCGTCGCCTGGGAGCTGCTTGCCCGCAGCGGCAAAGTCACTCCCTTCATGCTGCCGCCATTCAGCGCCGTGGTTGTGCGCGTCTATACCGATGCCGTTTCCGGCCATCTCTGGCTCAACCTCGGCCTCACGCTCTATCGGGCGCTCGCCGGCTTTCTCATCGCCGCCTGCGGCGGCATTGCGCTCGGCGCGGCGATGTCGCGCGTCGCCTTCATGCGCTGGTTCTTCGATCCGATCGTCTCGGTCGGATTTCCGATGCCGAAAATCGCGTTCCTGCCAATCATCATGCTTTGGCTCGGCATTTACGACGTGTCGAAAATCTCGATGGTGGTGTTCGATGCGATCTTCCCGGTGGTGACGGCGACGGTCGCGGGCCTTGCCGCGGTGGACAAGCAGCTTATCTGGTCGGCGCGCAACATGGGCGCCAGCGAGCGCGAGCTGATGTGGCAGATCGCGCTGCCGGCGGCGATGCCGCAAATCCTCACCGGCCTGCAGGTCGCGCTGCCGATCGCGCTGATTGTCGAAATCGTGGTCGAGATGGCGATGGGCGGCTACGGGCTCGGAGCCGCGATGATGAGCGCCTCGCGCTTCGCCGATTCCCGCGGCGTGTTCGCCGGCATCGTCGAGATCGCGATCGTCGGCTATGTTTTGATCAGGGCGATGTCTTTGGTCCGGCGCCGCCTGCTCGCCTGGCATCCGGAAGCGGAAGACCGCGCCTGATCCCGCCTCGTGCCCTAGCTGGCTTTCTCCAGGCTGCTCGGCAAATCCGGTGCGTCGGAATTGTGGACCGCAACGCCGACCATCGGGTCGATAGGAACCTCCCACGGCCGCCGTTCCAGTGTGCGCATGGTGTCGGCATAGCCGGATTGCCAGCGCCTCATAATCCCCTCGCGGGAGAAATCGATCTCCCGCAGGTAGTCTTCATTCTTGAGCGGCGCGGCGTTGATCCGCACAATATGCATGAAGGTGCCGCAGCCGTAGCCGGCCATCTCCCTGACCTCCGGCGTCTGGCGCTGGCTTTCCGGCAACATGCGTACCAGTTCGCGCACCATATGCCGAAGCTGATGAATGTGCTCCTGGCGCGGAATGTGACTGTCGGCGCGGCTGGCGTATTGAATGTCCAACTGCCGGCTTAAGACCTGCCAGACCGACTCCGGCTCCGGTCCGGCGATGGGAAATATTTGCACCGAGAACACGACCGAGTTGCGCCGCGGATTGTCGTCGAACACCACTTCGATGGGCGTATTCGAGCAGAGGCCGCCGTCCCAATAGGGGTCGCCGTCGATGCGGATCGCCGCAAATCCAGGTGGCAAGGCACCGGAGGCAAGAACGTGATCGAGGGTGATAGGGAGGTTGCGGCTGTCGAAATAGTGCATCTTGCCGGTTCGCACGTTGACTGCGCCGACCGTCAAGCGCGTGCGCTCGGCATTGAGGCGCTCGAAATCCACCAGGCCGCTCACCGTCTTGCGCAAGTCGTCGATCGTATAGAAGGCGGCCTGTTCGACGCCGACCAGGGCGCTGAGCCCGCCCCAGGCGATCGCGCGGTTTGGGGCGTAATATCCGGAAATGCCGTTGAACATTGAGAGCATGTAAGCCGCGGCATTGCCGGCGAGTTGGCCGAAAGGCGTGCCTTCCCAGAGCGGTTTCCGCTCGATCCGACTCCAGAATTCGCGCAGGCGCTCGAGCCGCGAACCGGCTTCGTTGCCCGCGATAATGGCGCCGTTGATGGCTCCAATCGACGTGCCGACGATCCAGTCAGGCTCGATGCCGGTTTCATGCAGCGCCTGATAGACGCCGCCTTGATAGGCGCCGAGAGCGCCGCCGCCTTGAAACACCAGGACGACCTGGCCCGGTAACTTGGGCGGCTCTTTCACCCCGCCCACAGGTTGATGTTCGACATAAACCTGGTCCATGGCTCGCCTCCGTCGCAACCCTTCAAATGTAGGCGTCCGCGCTCGCACGGCCATGGGGCTCGATTGGTTTTTGTGGCAGGCACCGCGGCAAACAGCAGGCTTGCGTCCGATCGCCCGCTCCGCCCACAATCGTGTGGTCGCGGCGGCGGAAGTCCCGTGCCGGCGTCAACTGGATCGAGAGGCGACCATGCGTATCAAGATCGGACTTGCAAGCGTCTTTCTGTTCGCGCTCGGCGTCGGATTAGCCCGCGCCGAGCCGGTCAAGCTCCGCTTCGCCTGGGTCGCGCCACTGTCCGATTGGGCCTCGATCTGGCTGGATAAGAAGGACCTCGCCCGCAATTACGGCAAGTCGTATGTGGTCGAGTTGGTCCGCTACCGCGGCACGCCGGCGATGATCACCGCGATCGCCGCCAACGAGCTGGAAATTGGCGCGCTGGCTTATTCCACCCTGCCGATCGCGATCAAGAATGCCGGCATGGACGACATCAGGGTCATTGCCGACGATTTCCGCGACGGCGTCGACGGCTATTACTCCAACGAGTTCGACGTGCTCGCCGATGGTCCGATCCAAAAGGTCGAGGACCTCAAAGGCAAGATCGTTGCGATCAACTCCGCCGGCAGCGCGGTCGACGTCGCCATGCGCGCCATGCTGCACCAGCACGGGTTGGAGGCTAACCGCGACTACACCATCATCGAGGCGCCGTTTCCCGCCATGCGCGCGATGCTGGCGGAGAAGAAAGTCGATCTGGTCTCGGCGGTGCTGCCGTTCTCACTCGACCCCGAGCTTAAGAAGATCGCGCGTCCGCTGTTCACCAGCAAGGACGCGCTCGGCGTCTCGCAGTTTATTATCTGGACCGCGCGCCAGCCATTCATCGCGGCGCATCGCGCGGCGCTGGTCGATTTCCTTGAGGAGTCGCTGCGCATCGTCCACTGGTATCCGATCCAGTGAATTACAGCGCGGTCGCCGAGATCGCCGCGCGGCTGACCAAACAGCCCGCCGACAGGTCGGCTGGGTATTCACCAAGAGCGACTATTATCGCGATCCACCTGCTGCTTGATCTTGATGTGCTCCAGCGCAACGTCGACATCACCAAGGCGCTCGGCTTCATCAATGCGAGCGTTAATGTCCGCGGCGCGTCGGACCTCAGCCTGGTCGAAGAGGCGGCGAAGCGGCTGAAATGATCCTGCTAACGTCGTCATGG
>CAVPXZ010000024.1:0-191411 GCA_963709825.1 uncultured Alphaproteobacteria bacterium | reverse complement strand
GCCCTCCGAAGGCAGAGGTCAGGGGTTCGAATCCCTTCGGGCGCGCCAGTATTCGTTGGGTCCATTCCGGACACATGGGTGACGGTTTGTACCGGAGACATAGGTAAACACTTTTGGTCCGAAGGCGACGCGCCAGCGCCGCCGGAATTTTCTTGATGATCAGATTCACCCGTTCGTCACCGCCATCAGGTCGATCTCGATCAAAAAGTCGGGATGCGACAGCCGTGTCACGCCGACCAGCGTGCTCGGCGGCCGCCGGTCGGGATGCCACGGGAAGGTCATGGTCGGGTCGGTCTGCACCTTGAGGAACGCGTCCATGTCGAGCACGAACAGCCGGCGGTAGACGACGTCGTCCCAGCTGGCGCCGGCGGCCTTGAGCTGGATCGTCAAAGCCTCCATGACCCGAATGTACTGGCCGCGCATGTCGCCAATCGCGACCGGCTTGTAGTTCTCGTCCGATGGCGTTTGGCCGGCGATGAAGATCAGCTTGCTCGGGCCGGTGACGGTGATGATGCGCGTGTAGGCCGGGTGCTTGAACACCTCCGGCGGATTGATGTGCTGCTTTTGCATCGGCCTTTCCTGTGTCGCCTTTGACAAGGGCCGAAGTGTGATCGCGGCGGGCGTCAACTGCAATGGGCCTCGGCCGCGCACCCTGGGCTTAAGAGCGGGCGCGTATAGGACATCGTCGCGGCGTTGAAGGAAAGGCAGAGCGGCGGAAAGCCGCCCTGCGCTCGCTTGAGGAAAATGCGCCGTCTACTTGGGACGGCCGTAGGTCCAGTGAATCGCGGCTTTGGCTTTCGAGTGGAAATGCAGTTCGAAGCCGACGACCGCCGGCGAGATCATGTCATCCTTGGCGAATTGCAGCTTGTCTTCGTCCACTGCGTACACCGTCAAGGTGTAGTGATGCGGCTTGTCGCCTTTCGGCGGGCACATGCCGCCGTAACCGTCGAAGCCGTAATCGGTGCGGCTCTGAATCGCGCCCTCCGGCATCAGCTTGGCTTTGACGTCGCCGGCGTTCTTCGGGATCGATGTCGTCGATGCCGGAATGTTGAATACCACCCAGTGCCAGAAGCCTGAGCCGGTCGGCGCATCGGGGTCGTACAGATTGATGGCGAAGCTCTTGGTGCCTTCCGGCGCCCCGGTCCACTTCAACGACGGCGAAGTATTGCTGCCGTCGCAGCCAAAGACGTTGGCCTCCATGGCCTTGGTGCCGACGGCGCCGTTCTTGATGTCATCACTGGTGACTTTCATTTGCGCGAAGGCCGCAGACGCGCTCAACGCGCTGAACGCGAACACCACTGCCCCTAATGCCACTCTGTGCATCGCTTCCTCCCTTGGTTCGAGGGGGCGCAAGCTAGCATGAGGGGTGAGGCGTTGTCTTGGGGCTGGCGCCCAACTTAGAGCTCAAGAGTTTGCGTCCACGGCCACCGCTGCGTCACCGCGGGCAGGGCATGCTGATTGACCGTTCTCAGCCCTGAACGTAAAATTCGCAAGCTGGCGAACTGCAGCGGCGCTTGCGCGCTGCAAGTTCTCTAAGCTGCAAGCTCTTAAAAAGAAAAAGCTGAAAGTTCTCCAAACGAACCCAGGGAGGGGACGCATGAAACGGATTTTTTTGCTTTTGACCGGGGTACTTTTGCTCGGGTTGTCACTCGGTGCAGCGCCCGCCTTCGCCAAGCCGGATTGCGGCGAGAATACCGGGCAGAAGGCGACCGGTAAGCCCATTCCGATCGGTGCCGTGACCTCAATGAGCGGCATCGGCAGCTTCAAGGAAGCCGACGACGCCGCGAGGGCTTACTTCGATTGCGTCAATGCCAATGGCGGCATTCATGGCCGGCCAATCAGCTACCACGACGAGGACGATCAAAGTCAACTCGACGTCGCGGCACAGGCCGCCAAAAAGCTGGTCGGCGACGAAGGCGCCTATGTGATGATCGGGAGCACCAGCTTCATCGAGTGCATCCCGAACGCAGGCTATTACGCCAAGGAAAACGTGCTCGAGATCGGGCTGGGGATTCCGGCGCAGTGTTATCAGTCCAAGAACATCGCCGAGATCAACGCCGGCCCGCGGCAAAGCGGCATCGGCGGCGCCGATTACGCTCGCCGCGTGCTCGGGGCCAAGAGCCTGGTCTGTTCGATTCCCAAGTTCCCCGGCTCCGACTATAGCTGCAACGGACTGGAGGAATGGGGCAAGAAATACGGCGTCAAGGTCACGAGCATCTACTCCGACCCGGTTTCGCCCGATTACAATTCGCTGGTCTTGCAGTTCCTGGCGACCGGCGCCGATGCCATCATGGTTTACGGCACCGATGATACCGGCGCGCGTATCCTTGACGCCGCTGAGCAGCAGGACGGCGCCGCCAAGATGAAGTGGACGGTGCCGACCTCGTACTACACGGTGCGGATACCCAAGGCGATCGACACCAAATATTGGAACGATCGCCTATGGGTGAACGCCGAGCTGGCGCCGCTCGACAGCAAAGGCAAGGATAATCAGAACTGGGTCGCCGTCATGGATGCTTACGGCGGCAAGGTGCTGCGGGACTCGTTCTCGCAGGCCGGCTACATCGCCGGGCGGATCGCAGTCAATGCCATGCTTACGATCAAGAACCCGGACGACGTCAACCGCAACACGGTGACGGCCGCGATTCAAAACATGCCGCCTTATGAGACCGACATTCTCTGCCAGCCGTGGTATTGGGGCGGTCCGGCGGCAGCGGAGCATAACGCCAACCACGTGACGCGCACCGTCACTATCCACGACGGAAAATGGAAAAACGTGGAGGGCTGCATGAACGATCCCGACCCGGGCCTCGCCAACATCGAGGCCATGGAGAAGAAACTGGGCATCAAGATTTCCGACATGGCCAAGTAAGGCATCGCCGAGCAAGATATGGCCCAGTAAGACATGGCCCAGTAACGGGAGCGGCTCGCTCCTTCGGCAAGACAGGTCTTAAGAGCGCCATCGGTTCAGATCGAGCCGATCGGCGCTCTAGTCTAAGCTGGCGCCGCCGCCGCCGCCGCGGCTTGGCCGGACGCCAGATAAGCGCCGTGCAGGATCTCCGGATGCCGCCGCAACTCCTCGCTGCTGCCGGCGAATGCTACCGCGCCGCGTTCCATCACATAAGCGCGCTTGGTCAGGCTTAGCGCCAAGGTGGTGAATTGCTCGATCAACAGAATGCCGACGCCGCGCCGGGCGATGGCCTGAATAGTTTCGGCGAGCCGGCTCACGATCGCCGGCGCCAGGCCGAAGGACAGTTCGTCAATGAGGAGGTAACGCGGCCGCGAGATCATCGCCTGCGCGATCACCACCATCTGCTTCTGGCCGCCTGACAGATTCTGCGCCGCGGTCGCGAGCCTTTGGCGCAGTTCCGGAAAGATTTCCAGCGCCGCCTCGATCTCGCGGTCGGCGTCGCGCCGCGGGTGCATCAGCGCGGCGGCTGCGAGATTGTCATGCACCGAGAGGCCGGTGAGAACCGGATGTCCCTCAAGCACCAGAGCCACGCCGTGCCGCCGCACCGCGTCGGGTGATTGCCCCAGAAGTTGCACGGCGCCATAGGAAATATTGCCGCGCAGCGCGGGCAATACGCCAGCGATGGTCAGAACGAGAGTTGATTTGCCGGCGCCATTGGCGCCGAGCAGCGCGGTGATTTCACCGGGCGCCACGCTGATCGATACATCGCGCAGCACCGGACGGCCGCCCCGCGCGACGAAGAGATTGTGTACCGTCAGGTCGGATTCGGCCATCGGCTCACTCGCGTCCCAGATACGCACGGCGCACGACTGGATCGTTCAGCACCACCCGCGTCGGGCCCAAGGCGAGGCGTTTGCCGAAATCCAAGACCAACGTCTCGATACAGACCGAGGCAATGAGATCGGCGTCGTGGTCGATAAGCACAAGCTGACAATCGAATGCCGAAGGAATTTCGACCAGCAACCGACGCAGCCGTTCCGTTTCGGCTTCGTTGAGGCCGGCTCCCGGCTCGTCCATGAGTATGACCCGAGGACGGCCGATCAGAGTCTTGGCGATCTCCACCATGCGGCGTTCAAATAGATTGAGCTGCCGGCCAAACGTATTGCGCCGCTCGCCCAGACCGACAAAGTCAAGCGCCAACCCGACTTCGCGGCGTGCACTGGGGCGGTCCCCCGAGACATGATCGGCAACCGCCTGGATATTTTCCATCGCCGTCAATTGATCGACCACGAGTTCCTGCTGAAATGTGCGGCGCAGCCCGATGCCGACGCGGCGGCGCGGCGAAAGCTTCAGCAGCAAGGTGTCATCCAGCAGGATCGTGCCCCGGATCGGGGCGACGAAACCGGACAGCACGTTGAGCAAAGTCGTCTTGCCTGCGCCATTGGGGCCGATCAGCCCGCAAATCGGCGCCGCGAACTGGGCGTCGAGCGCATCCAGCGGCTTGATGCCGCCGAATTGCACCGTCAGCGCTTCGATCTTGATCATGATCCGCGCCGGGCCCGGAATTTTTCGTAGAGACGTTCGGCGAGGACGGTGAGTTGGCCGCCAAGCCCGAGCGGATCGCGCAAGGCGAACAACAGCGCGGCGCCGAAAATCATGAACCCGACATTGGTATTGACGTTGAGGTCGATCAGCAGCGCCGGAATGAAGCGGGTCAAAAGGCCGCCCAGGAACGAGCCCAGCCAGACTTCGTATCCGCCCAACAGCGTCCCGATAAAAATCACTATCGAAGTCGTTGCCGGGAACGCTGAACCGTCGAGCTGGCCGAACAGGCCCGCCAACAGCGCCCCGGCCACGCCGGCAACAAATCCCGACAGCGCGAACGCCCATGCCTTATAGAACACGATCCGGACGCCGGCCGCGATCGCCATCTGCTCGTTTTTGCGAATCAGAGCCCAGGCCCGTCCCGGCTTGCTCCGGCGATGGGCCTCGACCAAAAAAATGCACAGCACGGTCACGCCGGCGACATAGAGAAAGTAACCGGCATCACTCTGGGCAAAGATCGGCCGCGCCATGCTGATGCGGTCATTACCGCTGGCGCCGACCTGGCCGAGAAATCCAGGGCCGCCCACTGGAAAGCTCGTGACCGTGACGAGAACTTGAAAGGCGCCCGCGAGCATCAGGGTGACGAGCGCCAAATAAAGCCCGCGCATGCGGAGCGCCGGCAGCCCCCAGATCATGCCGATCACCGAGGCGCCGATGCCGCCGGCGAGGATGGTCACGAAGAAGGGTGGATGAATGTAGTGGTAGACGCGCAGGCTCACCCAGCCGCCGACGCCAACCAGCGCCCACTGGCAGAGCGAGACCAGGCCGAGCTGGCCGTACAGCAGCGCACAACCGAGCACCGCCAGGGTCATGCAATACGCCTGGGTGAAATTCGACAGCCAATAGCCGCCGCAGGTCAGCGCAATGATGCCGGAAATGACGCCGACCACCACGACGATCGCGATCGCACGAAGCTGAGGCGTAATTTCTGACCCCGGAGGTGCCGGCAGCGGGATAGTGTCCGCGTTGCTGACTTCGGTCATTCGCGCGCTCCGACTCCCTGACCGGCACCGACGATCATCAAGAAGATCAACGCGGCGACATAGGGGCCCGCACTGCGCAGGTTGGCAATTTCGGGAGAGGTAGCGATGAGCAGGGCCTCGATGATGCCCGCGGCCATGCCGCCGATAAAAGCGCCGGGTAGTGACGACAGGCGCGCCATAATCGCGGCAGCGATCGCCGGAATCACCAGAAAGGTCAAAGTGCCGGGGTCGAGCCGGTTGATGTTCGCCAAAAGGATGCCCGCGATTCCGGCAAACATGCCGTTAACCAGCCAAGCCAGGGAGTCGATCTGGGTCACGCGCACGCCGATGGCGGCACTGATGTGGCGATCGCTTGCGAGCGCGCGCATGCCGAGGCCAATTCGCGTGCGGCTCAACAACAAACCGACGCCGACAACCATCGCCAGCGCCACGCCAAGGGCAATGAGCCGCGTCAGCGACAACCTGACGCCGAACAGCAGTACAAAATTCAAATCGGTCGGCAGGACGAGGCGTCGCGCCACGCCGACGCCCCAATACCAGGCCATGCCGCCAAACAGAAAAAGGGCCAGTCCAAGCGTCGCGATGGCGCGCACGACCCTATCGCGATGCGCCAAGCGGGGTGCGAAAACGCGGCCATAGCCATAAGCGATGCCGGTCGATGCGGCGACGCCCACGATCGCACTGATCAGCAACGGGACGCCGTCCTGCGTCAGCTGCCATACCAGGAATGCGGAGACGCCGCCGAAGGCACCGAAGGCGAAGTTCAGCGTGCCCGATGCCCGGTAGAGGATGACCAAACCAACGCTGGAGAGGGCATAAATGGCGCCCAGGCCGATTCCGGACGCGATGAATGGAAGGTACTTCATGTCGAACGCCAACCAATGTTCATCGGTAGGCACTCCGCCGCATGATTGAACGTTTCCCCGTGGGCGATCCTACAACCGCCTTTGCTCAGTGTCAGCATTGTTGCGTCTCGCCCACCATCTACGGGTGTTTTGGTGGGCAAGTCCTGGCGGGCTCGTCTCGACTGGATTACGCGGGAATGCTCCACACGTCATCGCCGGATGCGCAGCCGCCATTGCGACGGCGGGCACGGCGGATTGGTCTGGACAGATCCGCCGCTTGCGGCTGACCGCGCCTTCGTTGTAATTCTCCTTGCCGAGAATTTCTGTAACAGCCGAGCGAAGGCGCGGGAGTGCCGCGGTGGTGTATGTGGGCATCCGTATCGGGCGGGAGCCGCCTTATCCAATTCCGCCGAATTCGGTTGCGGGCGTCTTAGCCGCGTCTTGCCGGCTTTTTCCTGATGATCCCGTCGATTACCAGATCCGCAACGAAATCGCCGTAGCGGGCGAGCAGGCTCGCGATATCCTCCTCGTCGGCGAGCCACCCCTCGAGGATGGGTCGACCGACAACGACGAATTCGCACAGACCGATGATGGCGATGTCGAGCAGCCGGATATCGAAGTCGCCGCGGAACTCGCCGCTGCGCCGCCCAAGTTCGATAATTTCGCGAAAGCTCGCGTGGCCGACCGCAGCGGTGTTTTTGATCGTCTCGGCGGCGGCGCGCGCCTTACCGCTGAGAATCTGCTCGGTGTACAGCGGGTGCAGCGCTGGATTGGCAAGCTCGTAGTGGACGAATTCGCGGATGCGCCGCCGCAGCCGCTTCGACGCCGTGCCCGGACCGGCCGATGCACTACCGAGCGAAACAACCAGATCGCGCGACAATTGCCGCGCTACTTCGGCAAGCAGCTCCGGCATGGTGCCGAAATAGTAACGCACCAAACCGCGATCGGCGCCGGCGGCGGCGGCAATGTGGCTGGACGTGAGCTTGGCAGGCGGCAGCGTCCGCAACAGCATGCGCGCCACATCGACAAGCCGCTGCCGGCCAATCCCGTTGTCAGAAGCCGACGGACGGCCTTGGCGCCGCCCTACCTTTCGCTTGTTCGGTTTGCGAACTTGCCGGCTCGGGAGTTTCAACTTGGCAGAGCTTGACACCAACACGCGACCTCATAACCTCTGGTTAGTTCAAGAACCCATTCAAACTTCTGCGGCCGCAGCACCTGCCGCAACTCGGAACACTTAAACTGCCGGTCGGGGCAGCTGCCCCGCGCGGCTTCAGGGAGGCCTCAATGAGCGGCAACGTCCGTTTCAACCTGATGCATTTCATGCCGTACATTCACTTGCCGGAAAACCAAAAGGAATTCCACTCGCTGTGGGTCGACTTTCCGAACAAGTTTTACGACGCCAAGCGCGGGCATAAGCTGTACGAGCAATACATTGCCGAACTGGTGCTTGCCGACCGGCTCGGCTTCGATGCGGTCGTCGTCAACGAGCATCACAACACGGCGTACAGCATGATGGCGGCCCCGAACCTGATCGCCGCCACGATCATTCCGCAGATCAAGAACGCCAAAATCTGCGTGTGGGGCACCCCGCCTAACCTCGAATATCCGAATCGCCTGGCCGAAGAATACGCCATGCTCGACGTGCTTTCGGAAGGCCGCCTGGAGGTGGCGTTCCCGCTCGGTACCGGCATGGAATACTGGGCCAATCCGATCAATCCGGCGACCGCACGCGAGCGCCACGAGGAATCGATCCAGATCATTCTGCAGGCTTGGACGCAGGATGGCCCGACCAGCTATTACGGCGATTTCTACACCTATCGTTATCTCAATCCGTGGCCGCGGCCTTATCAAAAGCCGCATCCGCCCTGCTACATCGTCGGCACCGGCAGTCCGGAGACCATCGAGCTCGCGGCGAAGCTCGGCTTCGGTTATTCCGCGGTCTTCGTCACCAAGCAGCGCGCAGTCGAGCTCAATCAGCAGCTGCGCAAGCGCGCCGCAGAATACGGCCATCAGATCCAGCCGGAGCAGCTTCCGCTCGGCGTCATCGCCTATGTCGCGGAGACCAAGGAAAAGGCCGAGGAAGAGGCGATCCCGCACATCCGCTATTTCTTCGAGGATGCGCTGCGCACCACGCCGCGGTTCCTGGCGCCGCCCGGCTACCTCTCGGTCGATCAGCTGAAGAAGCGCGCCGCCCTCGCCGACAAGCTGCACGGCGGCTTTAATTTCGGTGCGATCAACGAATTGTTCTTCGTCGCCGTCGGCACCGCCGACCAGGTGGTCGAGCAGCTCGAAGAGTGGGGCGAGATGATGGGCACCAACCACTTCCACATCCTCGGGGCGGTCGGCAACATGACCCATTGGAAGGTGGTGAAGAGCCTGAGCCTGCTGGCGCAGGACGTCATGCCGCGAATGCGCGCCCGCGCCGCCGTGCCCCGCCGCGCCGCGGCCGAATAGCGAAGGAGCAGAAGTAATGGCCCGCCCCGACCCCACGGCCGGATTCAAACGCGAAACTCACACCATCAACGGCGTGAAAACCGTCGTCCTGACGGCGGGACACGGCGAACCGCTGGTGTTCCTGCATGGCGCCGGCACCTGGCACGGATTCAATTTCGCGCTGCCGTGGGCGGAGAAGTTCCGCGTCTTGATTCCCTTCCACCCGGGCTTCGCCGAATCCGGCGACGATCCGGCCCTGAGCGACATGCACGACTACGTCATGCATTATCTCGACCTGTTCGATGCGCTGGGCATCGACAAGCTCCGGCTGGTGGGATTCTCGCTCGGCGGGCTCTTGGCGGCGAAGTTCGCCGTCGAGCACGGCCGCCGGGTCGAGCGGCTGGTCCTGGTGGGTCCGGCGGGCCTGCGCGGCGACACCCGTCCCACGGGCGACGTGCTGAGCTTGCCGCCGGAACAAATCCCGGCGATGCTGGTGTCGAATTTCGACGTGATCAAACCGTATCTGCCGGAAAAGCCCAACGATATCGATTTCATGGGCGACCGCTATCGCGAAGGCGGCACGCTGGCGCGCCTGTTGTGGGAGCATCCCTACGACACCAAATTGCCGCGCTATCTGCACCGGCTGACCATGCCGACCCTGCTGGTGTGGGGCGAAGATGATCGCCTGATCCCGGTGAAACAGGCTGAGATCTGGCGCCGGTTCGTTCCCAAGGCGGACATCAAGATCTTCAAAGGCGCCGGCCACCTCGTCCTCGACGAGAAACGCGAAGCCGTGGATGCGGTGCAGCAGTTCTTGTCCTGATCCTCCTGCCGGCTGTCGTCTACGAATTGAGTCGCGTCTCCGAATGTTCGGAATGCGCACAGGAAGCGTTCGTACCTGCTCCGCGGTGGGCGACGTTCCTGAAACAATCGCGGTTTTTGGCGGATCACTGGAATATTCATGGGAGCATTGCCACGCGGGTTTGTGATTGTCGGTTTTTCGTCTGGCTGTTAATCTTCCGGCGGCGATCTAAAACGCTGAGGAAAGACGGGGAAATGCACCATGGACAATCTGAAAACCTACCTGGCTCCGCTTGGACGTTTGTTGATGTCCAGCCTGTTCATTTGGGCGGGATATCATAAGCTGATCAATCCGAGCGGCACGGCGCAGTATTTCGAGCACGTGCACATCCCGGTCCCCAGCGTCGCAGTCTGGGTCGCCATCATCATTGAGCTGATCGGCGGTATAGCGCTCCTTGTCGGCTTCAAGACCCGCTGGGTCGCGGCCGTGCTCGCCATCTTCTGCCTGGTCACCGGCTTCGGTGTGCACCTGCCAGTCGGCGATCAGGCTAACATGGTCAATTTCTACAAGAACCTGACCATGGCAGGCGGCTTCCTCTACGTCGTGGCTTATGGTGCCGGCGCCCTCAGCGTCGACGGCGAAAAGGCCTGATCGGCCAGCTAAGAGCGCGGCCGCCGCGGCCTTCACGGGGCGTATAGTTCCGCCCCGTTAACCTCCTGCGGGTTGCGGCGTTCGGCGATCCGTAAGACTTGGTCTGTAAGGGCTGGGCACCTCGCGCTCGAATCGAGCGCGAAAGCCAGGCAGGCCGCGTCATGGTCGACGACCCCGAAAGCGACGACCGTAGAGCGGTACAGCGCACGCGCGTCCTGCGCGGCGCCAAAATCATCGTGCCGCGGCGCTCGTCGGTCATTCACTGCACCGTGCAGAATATCACCGGCGGCGGGGCGTGCCTGAAGTTCGCCAATACGTTTGGGTTACCCGAGACGTTCGATCTGACCTTCGAGCACGGCCGCACGCGCCGCTTTTGCCGCGTGGTCTGGCGCACCGGGGACAAGCTCGGGGTGACGTTTGCCGCCGCCGAGCGGGCAGCGCAAAGCTAGATTTTAGTGGAGCGCGATCGTGAGGGAAAACCGCCATCCACTCTTCGGCATCATGCTCCAAATTCCGCCACGGCGCGAATGAGCCGCTCGATGTCCTCGGGCCGTGACAGCCGGTGATCGCCGTCCTTGACGAGCGTCAGAACAACGTCATCGCTGGCGAGCCGCGAAACCAGTTCCACCGCGTGTCGCCACGGCACATCGGGATCCTCAACGCCCTGCAGGATGCGCACCGGACATCCAGTTTCGATCATGCCGCCGAGCAAAAGGTGATGGCGCCCTTCTTCGATCAATTGCCGGGTGACGAGATAAGGCTCCGGCGAATATTCCGACGGCCGCTCCCAGACGCCGTTCTCTTCCAGTTCGCGCTTGATCGCCGGCGTGAATCGCTTCCACATCAGCTCTTCGGTGAAATCGACCGCCGGCGCGACCAGGACCATGCCGGCGACCGATGCCTCCACCGCCTGCGGGGGAGGGACGGGCGGTGGCCGCTGCCGCAAGGCGCGGGCCATCAGCAGCGCCAGCCAGCCTCCCATCGACGACCCGATCAAAATCCGGGGGCCGCGGCAGCAGGCGTCGAATACGGCAAGACTATCCGCGAGCCAGCGGCCGATGGTGCCGTCGGTGAATGCGCCGCCGGATTCTCCGTGGCCGGAATAATCGAAGCGGACGCAGGCGCGGCCGGCTTGCTCCGCCCAGCGCGCGAGCGCGACGGCTTTGGTGCCATTCATGTCGGATTTGTAGCCGGACAGCCAAAAAAGGCCGGGGGAAGCGCCCGAATGCTCGCGCACGGCAATACTGCAGCACTCGTTGCCCGTTCCAATTTCCAGGAATTTCAGACTGTTATCATCCATGCAATCGGTCTTTGCGGGCAAGGCCGGGCCCAAATCAAAGGAATAGCTGCGCCATGTTTCGCCGCAAACGGCGTACGCGCGCAAGGGAGAGCCGTCGCATTGTCGTTGACTTAGACCTCAAAACTCCCGATCTTCCCGCTTCGCCGATCAGCATTGCGGATCATGTCCATCATGGTCCGCGTTATCGATGCCGACGGCACGTTGCAACGACCTGAGGAGAAAATAACCATTCGTCGCCCGATCAGAACCGCGCAGCCTGCCGCCAAGGAGGGTCCGCGCATTAACGAGGAGATCCGCGTCCGCGAGGTCCAGCTCATCGACAAGGATGGCACCAACAAAGGTACCACGGAGATCAGCGCCGCTCTGGCCATGGCGCAGGAGGCCGGGCTCGACCTGGTCGAGATCGCGCCGAATTCAGTCCCGCCGGTCTGCAAAATCCTCGATTACGGCAAATACAAATATCAGGCGCAAAAGAAAGCCGCCGAGGCGCGCAAAAAGCAGAAGGTCGTCGAGATAAAGGAGATCAAGCTGCGGCCGATGATCGACGATCACGATTACGACGTGAAGATGCGTTCGATGCAGCGCTTTTTCGAGGAGGGCGACAAGGTCAAGGTCACATTGCGGTTCCGCGGCCGCGAAATGGCGCACCAGGAGCTGGGCTATAAACTGCTTGACCGCGTCAAAGGCGACACGCTCAAAATCGCTAAGATCGAGCAGGAGCCGCGCTTCGAGGGCCGCCAGGTCGTTATGGTTTTGGCGCCGCGCTAGGCGGCGCCGAGGATGACGGCGCTGGCACCCCCGGCGAGCCCTCCGGTGGTTGCCAATTTAGACTGTCTCTGCCATAACCGCGCCCTCCCGCCGCCCGGCTGATCAAGGGCTGCCGTGGCGGCGGTGATGTGCTCCAAGCACACCCGCTCATTAATGAGCATTTTTCGGCCACCCCCTACCTACCCTACCCCGCTTGCGAGGGAGGGTAGGGAGGGGGCTTGCGGCCAAGGAGAACCAAATGCCCAAGATCAAGACCAAATCGGGCGCCAAAAAGCGCTTCAAGGTGACGGCTGGGGGGAAGGTCCTCTATGCGCAGTCGCGCAAGCGCCACGGCATGATCAAGCGCTCAAAAAAGCAGATCCGGCAATTGCGCGGCACCAGCGTGCTGTTCAAGACCGACGGCGACAACATCAAGAAGTATTTCTTGCCGAACGGCTGACGGCCGGCCGGTTGCGGCCGCCGTCCAATCCCAGTGTTTCGCCATCGAAAGGAGATCAGCTATGGCACGCGTCAAACGCGGCGTCACCGGCCATGCCAAGCACAAGAAGGTGCTAAAGGCTGCCAAGGGCTATTACGGCAGGCGCAAGAACACCATCCGCGTCGCCAAGCAGGCGGTCGAGAAGGCAAACCAATACGCCTATCGCGACCGCAAACGGCGCAAGCGCACGTTCCGCGCCCTGTGGATTCAGCGCCTCAATGCGGCGGTGCGGCCGTTCGGCCTCAACTACAGCCGGTTTATCGCCGGCCTGAGCAAGGCGGGCATCATGGTCGACCGCAAGGTGCTTTCCGACCTCGCGATCAGCGAGCCGGCGGCCTTCGAGGCGATCGTCGGCCAGGCAAAGTCCGCGCTCGCGGTGTGAGCATGATCGGCCGCGCCCATGATTGACCGTGCCTATGTGCAGCGCATGGCGCGCTATAACCGCTGGCAGAACGAGAACCTGTACGGCGTTGCCGACCGGCTGTCTGCGGAGGAGCGCACCAAGGAGCGCGGCGCCTTCTTCGGCTCGATCCACAAGACGCTGAGCCATCTCTTGTGGGCCGACCAGATCTGGATGAGCCGTTTCGCTGATATCCCGAAGCCACCGGCGGGAATTCCGGAATTGGTTACGCTTTATCCGGACTGGGCGAGATTAAAGACTGAACGGGTGGGGTTCGATCGGACCATCATCGACTGGGCCGATGCCGTCGAGGACCCTTGGCTTAAGGTGGAGCAGACCTATTATTCCGCCGCGACCAAGCGCGAATGGACCAGGCCGCGCTGGCTCCTGGTCACCCACATGTTCAATCATCAGACCCATCATCGCGGCCAGGTGCATTGCATGCTCACGCAGGCCGGCGGCAGGCCGCACGATACCGATCTGCCGGTCATGCCGGATTGACCGCTGTCATGTCCGATACCGCGCCGCTTGAGCAACACATCCTCGCCAAAGTCGCCGCCGCCGGCGACGAAGCAGCGCTCGAAACGGTGCGCGTGGCGGCGCTGGGCAAGAACGGCTCCGTTACGGCCTTGTTGAAAACTCTTGGCACGCTGCCGCCGGAGCAACGCAAGACCGAAGGTCCGTTGATCAACGGGCTGAAAGATCGCGTCAATGCGTCGCTCATGGCGCGTCGCGAAGCGTTCAAGGCCTTGGCGCTCGAGGCGCGGCTCAATACCGAAAGCGTCGACGTCACGTTGCCGGTGCGCGAGGCGCCGTTCGAGGCCGGGCGCGTCCATCCGATCACCCAGGTGATCGATGAGCTGACCGCGATCTTTGCCGATATGGGCTTTGGCGTTGCCGAGGGGCCGGATATCGAGACCGAAGACTATAACTTCACCAAGCTCAATTTCCCGGAAGACCATCCCGCGCGCGACATGCACGACACGTTCTTCTTCAATCCGATGCCGGACGGTTCGCGGCTCCTGTTACGCACCCACACCTCGCCGGTGCAGGTGCGCACCATGCTGAGCCAAAAGCCGCCGCTGCGCGTCATCATTCCCGGCCGCACCTATCGCTGCGACTCCGATCAGACCCACACGCCGATGTTCCATCAGGTCGAAGGCCTGGTGATCGACAAGCAGTCGCATCTCGGTCACCTGAAGTGGATCCTGGAGGAATTCTGCAAGGCGTTCTTCGAGGTCGATCACGTCAAGATGCGGTTCCGGCCGTCGTTCTTTCCATTCACCGAGCCGTCGCTGGAAGTCGACATCCAGTGCCGGCGCGACAAAGGCGAAATCCGTTTCGGCGAAGGCGACGACTGGATGGAGATTCTCGGCTGCGGCATGGTGCATCCGAACGTGATGCGAAATTGCGGGCTCGATCCCGACGAGTATCAGGGCTTTGCCTGGGGCATGGGCATCGATCGCATCGCCATGCTCAAATACGGCATGCCCGACCTGCGCGCGTTCTTCGAGGCTGACGTGCGCTGGCTCTCGCATTACGGCTTCCGCCCGCTCGATCTGCCGACGCTGGCGGGGGGATTAAGCTCTTAAATTTCCCCTCCCCCGCTTGCGGGGGTAGGGTTTGACGGCCAGGAGCGAGCGGACGGACAGACGCGGTCATGATGAAATTTACGCTCGGCTGGCTCAAGGAGCACCTCGACACCGATCATTCGCTCGGCGAAATCGCCGACAAGCTCACCATGATCGGGCTTGAAGTCGAGCGCGTCCAAGACAAGGCGAAGGTTTACGCGCCGTTCATCGTCGCGCGCGTCACCGAAGCCAAGCAGCACCCGAACGCCGACCGGCTTCGCGTTTGTATGGTCGACACGGGTAGCGGGGATCCGATCCAGGTGGTCTGCGGCGCGCCCAATGCCCGCGCCGGCATGAAGGGCGTGTTCGTGCCGCCCGGCGCCTTCATCCCCGGCAAGAACGTGACCCTGCAGGTCGGCACCATCCGCGGCGTCGAGAGCCGCGGCATGCTGGTGTCCGAATTCGAGCTGCAACTCTCCGACAACCATGAAGGCATCATCGAACTGCCCGATGACGCGCCGGTCGGCGCGAACTACGCGCAATGGGCCGGCCTTGACGATCCGGTGATCGAGATCAACCTGACGCCAAACCGGCCGGATTGCACCGGCGTGCATGGCATCGCCCGCGATCTTGCCGCCGCCGACATGGGCAAATTCAAAGACCCGAGCGTCAAAACGATCAAGGGCGAGTTTCCCTGTCCGGTCGCGGTGACAATCGAAGCGCCGGAGCTTTGTCGCGCCTTCGCATTGCGTCTCGTTCGCGGCGTGAAGAACGGCCCGTCGCCGGACTGGCTGCAAAAGCGGCTCACGGCGATTGGGCTCCGCCCGATTAACGTGCTGGTCGATATCACCAACTTCATCACCTACGACCGCGGGCGGCCGCTGCACGTGTTCGATGCTGCGAGGGTGCGGGGAAATCTTGCGGTGCGCAGCGCGCGCGCCGGCGAGACCGTCGTCGCGCTTGACGGCAAAACCTACACGCTCGACCAAACGATGTGCGTCATCGCCGATGACGATGGCGTGGAATCCCTGTCCGGCATCATGGGCGGTGAAAAAACCGGCTGCTCGGAAACGACGGCGGATGTACTCATCGAGTTGGCGCTGTGGACTCCGATCAACATCGCGCAGACCGGACGCAAGCTCGGCATCAACTCCGATGCCCGCTACCGCTTCGAGCGCGGCGTCGATCCGGCCTTCATGCTGCCGGGGCTCGAGCTGGCAACGCGCATGGTGCTCGATCTCTGCGGCGGCGCGCCGTCGGAGATAACCGTCGCCGGCAGCCCGCAAGCGCCCGAATGCGTCATCGATTTTCCGTTGTCCGAGACCAAGCGCTTGGCCGGCCTCGCGGCGCCGCTGCCCGAAATGCGCCGCGTGCTCGAGCGCCTAGGCTTCTTTGTTGCCGGCCAAGGCGAGCGCGTGAAGGTTGCGGTGCCGTCATGGCGGGCTGACGTTCAAGGCAAGGCCGATGTCGTCGAAGAGATCGTCCGCATTCTTGGCGTCGAGCGCGTGCCGGCGACACCGTTCGACCGCGGCGAAGCGCCGCGCAAACCGGTGCTGACGCCGATCCAGGTGCGCACGCGCAAGGCCAAACGCGCGCTCGCCGCGCGCAATCTGGTCGAAGCGGTGACCTGGTCGTTTATTTCCAAGGATGAAGCCACGCGGTTCGGCGGCGGCAAGCCGGAGCTGGCGCTGGCCAACCCGATCGCAGCCGAACTTTCCGACATGCGGCCAAGTCTCATTCCCGGGTTAGCCGCTGCGGCACAAAAGAACGCCGATCGCGGCTTTCCCGATGTCGGTCTGTTCGAAGTCGGCCAGATCTTTCGCGGCGACACGGCGGGGGATCAACTCACGGCCGCCGGTGGCATCCGGCGCGCGCTGGCCAAGCCCACCGGCTTCGGCCGCCATTGGTCGAAGCGGGATGGGGAGGTCGACGCCTACGACGCCAAGGCCGATGCGCTTGCGGTTCTGATGGCGGCCGGCGCGCCAGCGCAGGCGTTGCAAATCACGCCGGGCGGCCCAGCCTGGTTTCATCCGGGCCGCTCAGGGACGATCCAGATCGGCCCGCAGAACGTGCTCGGCCATTTCGGCGAGCTGCATCCGAGCGCGCTTGAGGCGCTTGATGCGGAAGGCCCGCTCGTTGCCTTCGAGGTCATTTTGGAGCGGATTCCAGAACCGAAGACGAGAGCAACGCGCGCCAAGCCCGTGCTCGAACTTTCGGCGTTCCAGCCGGTCGAACGCGATTTCGCTTTTGTGGTCGAGCGTAACGTCAAGGCCGCGGACATCGTGCGGGCGGCGCAGTCGGCCGAGCGCAAACTGATCGCCGGCGTGACTGTGTTCGATACTTACGAAGGCCCGGGCATCGACCCGGGCAAGAAGTCGATTGCGATCGCCGTTACCATGCAACCGCGCGAAAAGACCATGACCGACGCCGAGATCGAGGCGCTGGCGGCAAAAATCGTCACCGAGGTCGGCAAGCGGACCGGCGGCGTGTTGCGGGAGTAGGTTCAGCGACAATCGGAGTGCCAAAGACGATCACGCCGGAACAAGAAGATCGAGCGGCACCTTGAGGACATCAGCGATGAGGCGGAGCGCGGCGGCTGTTCCCTTACGGCGGCCGGTTTCGACATCGGATATGTAGCCTTGGCTGAGCTCGGTCTTGGACGTCAGATAAAGCTGCGTGATGTCGCGCCATTCGCGCAGCACCCGCACCGGATTTTCGCCCTTGGCCAAGCGATCGACGACGTGCTTTGGCAGCAACGGGCCACCTGCCGCGATCTCGCGCCGCGCGCGGGCGACCAAACGTGCCGTGCCGGCGTCCTCGTCGGTCTCCGCAGCCTTGGCGACTAGCGCTTCGTAATCCTCGCGGGGAAGGATCGCGACTTCTCCACGCGCCGTCTTCTGAAAACGAACGTTCATGGATTTTCCTCAATCATATATTTCTCGCCGGTGTCCGACTGCGACGACAACGATAGAGCCGCCTTCCTCGTAAAATATCACGCGCCAATCACCGACCCGAAGCCGCGACCCTTCACGGCCTTTGCGCCGCTTCACATCGCCTTTGCCGCTGGCAGCAAACTCCCTCAAACGAGCATCGATGCGTTGGCGGACCTGGCGCGCGAGCTTAACCCACTGTCGAGTGCCTGCAGCCGTAAACACAATCGGCTTCATGCGCCAATATCGCGATTAGCGATAAAAAATCAAGTCCGTTTCAATCGTCGGCGTGTTGCGGGCGTCGCCCGTCGTTCACCGCGTGTAGACGCGGTTCCGCTTGCGCTTTGCCGCTACCGGCGCCCGCGCCGGCGGGGCTTCTTTCACCGGTCCGAGCCGGTGCAACACCGCATCGGCGGCGCGTTCGCCCGACTCCCAGGCTCCACCAACCGTGCCCCACAACGTCTCGTGGACCGCTTCGCCGGCAAACCAGACGGCCTCGTTCACCGGCTCCATGAGAACACGGCGTGCCCCTTGCCCGCCCGGCGCCGCGGCCGAAAACGCGCCAAGTGCCAACGGCTCATGGTTCCAGCGCGTGGCGTGTGAGCGTTTGATCGCCTTCTTCACGTCGGCGCCGTAGAGGCCGGCGAGCCAATCGGCGGCGAAATCGACCATGGCCGCTTCGCCGTGCGCGGCTAGATCGCGTCCGAACGTACCGGCAACCTCGATCAGGCAAAGCGGCGTGCCGGAGACGTTGGCCAGGATCGCCGCTGTGCGCGCGTCAGCCGATTTTTCGAACACCAGATCGTCGCTCTCGAAGCCGAGCGGATTGCCGGTGAGTTCGAGCGCAATGTGGTCGTAGCTGCCAAGCGAGAGTTTGGCGAAAGCATCGAGCTGGCGCTTTGGCAGCTCGGGCGTGAATGTGATGGCGCCGGAGCCGACCAGATTGGTCGACGCGGTGACGATGGCGGCGCGCGCCGTGATCGTGCCCTTCGGAGTTTCCACCGCGACATTGCGCCTGGTGTCGATCGCGGTCGCCGGCGTCGACAGCTTGACCGCGATCCCCTCGGCGAGCGCGGCGATGAGCGCGCCGAAACCCTGACGGCAAAAAGCGTCGGTATTGCGCTCGGCGGATTTCGCGAAATCCGCCGCCGACACCTGCGCCAGCTCCTTGCCGCAGCCGAATGGGCCGAGCACGAATTCGACCGATGGCCGCCAGTCGCCGAGGTCGTTCGGCAGCGCCTGCGCGCACGCCACGTCCGCCTTGCGCGCGGCGTCGGCAATGGCGCGATCGGCGCGCGCCTGCGAAGCCAGGAAATCCTCAAGCTCGCCTTCGCGCGCATAGCGCCGGCCGATCCGCACTTTCTGGCTCGCCGGCGCCGGATAGACTTCAATGCCGCGACCCAGTTGCAGCCTGGTTACCGGATTGAGATCGGGCATGTGGATCCAGTGGGCGCCGCGGTCATAAGGCACGCCGAAGGTGCGTGTCTCTGTAATGCAGCGGCCGCCGATATGGTCGGCGGCTTCGAGCAGCACGAATTTTCGCCCGGCCGCGGCGATCCGGCGCGCGGCGGCGATACCGGCCGCACCGGCGCCGACGATCACCACGTCGACGGCCGTCGCAGCCGGCGTAACCGCGGCGACCGCGGGCCGTGCGGCAAGCCCTGCCGAGGCAGCGAGGAAAGAGCGGCGGCTCAGTCGCGGCATGGTTTCCAAATAGTTGCAGCTTGGCGTCAGATTGCCCGAACGGTGCGCGGCGCGCAAACGTCACGGTTGAGCTTCAGTAAAGAATGCAGGCAATCGTATGAACCAAATCGCAAGGGCCTTCGATTAAAAACAAGACAAAGAAGACGCGACCAAAGTCGCGTGCTGCATTGGGGGGCCTTATGAGTAGAATGCTCGATGCCATCGGGCGGTTGATCGCCGACTACCTGCAGAAGCCCGTGGCCGGCTACGAGCCGTTCACGCCGAGCGATCCCGATTCGCTGCGTCATTCGCTTGAACCCGGCGACGTGCTTCTGGTCGAAGGCAACAACCATATCGCCGGCGTCATCAAGTATCTGACCCAGTCGACCTGGTCGCATTCGGCGCTCTATGTCGGCCCGATCGGCGGCCGGCTGGAGCAAGACGGCGAGCCGCACGTGCTCATCGAGGCCAATGTCGGCGAGGGCGTGGTGTCGGCGCCGCTGTCGAAGTATGTTCAGTTTCACACCCGCATCTGCCGACCGGTCGGGCTGACCCAGGGGGATTGCGCCGCGGTGTGTGACTACGCGGTCGCGCGCATCGGCTTCGCCTATGATCTTAAGAACATTATCGACCTGATGCGCTATCTGTTCCCGCTGCCGGTGCCGCAACGCTGGCGCCGCCGATGGATTGCGCTCGGTTCGGGCGATCCGTCGCGGCTCATCTGTTCGGCGCTGATCGCGGAAGCGTTCCGGGCCGTGCACTATCCGATCCTGCCCAAGATCAAGCTGACGCGCAGCAGGCAGGCGATCGAGCAGCTTCTGGAGATTCGGCATTCCTCGCTTTATTGTCCGCGCGATTTCGACATCTCGCCCTATTTCAACGTCGTGAAGCCGACCATCGCCAAAGGCTTTAATTATAAGGCGCTGCACTGGGCCGATCCGCGCCACACGATCGAACATCAAACGGAGCGCGCGGGCGTCCGGTTTCCGCAGCCGGTCGACGGGGCCGAAATTCCGCTGGCCGCGCGGGCTGCGGCGGCGGACGAGGACGCCGGCGTGGTGGCCGCCTGACGCGCTCTTGTGCCGGCCGGGCGATGTCTCTACCTCTGCCCATGGCGCGGAGGAATCATGCTGGACGATGCGGTTAAAGCCCTCACCCAAATATTCTCACCGCCATTGCGCGCGTTGTTGTGGAAGTCGATCGGTCTTGCGCTCGCCCTCATCATCATCCTCGCCCTTGCGATCGACCGGTTGATCATCTGGCTGATCGGCGCCGGCAGTTCTGCCGTGGAGAACGGCTTCGGTCCGCATGCCCATGTTCCGGCAAATGCGACTGCGTGGCTGCTTTCGATCGCTGCCGGCTTGGGGATTATCGCCGGCGGCGTGTTGCTGATGCCGGCGGTGACCGCGTTGGTGGCGAGCTTATTCGCCGACCAGATCGCTGACGAGGTCGAGCGCGTGCACTATCCGGCCGATCCGCCCGGCGCGGCCCTGCCGCTATGGCGTTCGATGCTTGAAGGGGGCCAGACGGCGCTGCTCGCGGTTCTGGTCTACATTTGCGCGGTGCCGTTCCTATTATTCGCGGGCGTCGGCGCCGTGATGTTCTTTCTTGCGACCGCCTGGCTACTCGGGCGCGAATATTTCGAGCTCGCCGCGATGCGTTTCCGACCGCCGGATGAGGCGAAGGCGTTGCGCAAACGCAATGCCGGGGCCGTCTATGTCGGCGGACTGTTGATCGCGGCCTTCGTCTCGATCCCGGTCGTCAATCTGGCGACGCCACTCTTCGCCATGTCGCTGATGGTGCACGTGCACAAGCGGCTTGGCGAGCGCAAAATGGCAGCGCACCAGGCGTGACGACTTGGGTAAACCATGAGTTCGGGTGTCGCCGGCGTGCCTAGGTCTGAATGCGCGCCGGCTGAACCCCAGTTGAATTGCGGCAGAGTTAAATTCACCGCGCCGGGGGTGTGGACGTCGGCGCGGGCAGCGGCTCCAAAGCCGACAGGCCAACCTGCTTCGGTGTCCGCGAAGCATCCTGCTTCACAGGCTGGGGCTGAGGCTTGGAGTCGCTCTTGCCGTACAGATCGACCTTCGGAGGCTTCTGTTCCGGGCGGTAATCGGTGGACGAAAGTCCGCCGGCGATGCTCGCGCCCTGTTCGATTTGCAGCAAGCCGTAACTGATGTTGCCGTCGACACGGCCGGTCGAGCGCAGGATCAAGAGGCATTTGACGTCGAGCTTTTCGAACACCTTGCCTGAAATCTCGGCGTTCTCGGCGACAGTAATTCTGCCCTTGATCGCGCCGGTTTCGCCGACCACTAAATTGCCGACCGTTACGTCACCCTCGAGGACGCCGCATACTACCAGCGTATCCGGTACCGAGATTTCACCCTTGATGGTGACGCCTTCACCGATATAGAGCCGGTTAGCGTCTGGCATCGTGTGTTCTGTCGATGACATCTGTTTGCCCCTCTTCCACTACTGACCACAAGCCGCCCATGTAGTTGTACGTCAGCGCATGCGTTTTGTACATCGCCGGTGGGCTCCAAGCAGCCGGATTTTTTTGCGTCCGGTGCGCAAACCGTCGCGCGGTTTTAATTCCTAGGTTTAATTCGTCGAAGCGCAGCCCGCGTGTGCTTGAGAACCAGGCGCTTGTTGATCAACCCCAAACCTCGTCGGCCAATTCCACGACCATGCGCAGTTTCGCCCATTGCTCGTCCTCGGCGAGCGCGTTGCCTTCCTCGGTCGAGGCAAAGCCGCACTGCGGCGACAGGCAAAGCTGATCGAGCGCAGCATATTTGGTCGCTTCCTCGATGCGCCGCTTGACGTCGGCCTTCTTTTCCAGCGTGCCGGTCTTGGTGGTGACAAGGCCGAGAACGACTATCTTGTTGCCTTTGGGCAGAAACCGCAGCGGCTCGAAGCCGCCGGCGCGCTCGGTATCGTATTCGAGGAAATAGCCGTCGTAGTTCAACGTTCCCAGCATGATCTCGGCGATCGGTTCGTAGCCGCCTTCGGAAATCCAGGTCGAGCGGAAATTGCCGCGGCACACATGTGTGGTGATCACCATGTCGGCGGGCTTTCCCTCCACCGCTTGATTGATGACACGGGCATAGTCTTCCGCCAGACGCTCGGCGTTCAGGCCGCGCTCGCGCGCCTTCTTCAACTCCGCCGGCGAGCACAGATAGGCCCAGGCGGTATCGTCGAACTGCAAGTAGCGGCAGCCGGCATCGTAAAAGGCGCGGATCGCCTGCCGGTAGGTGTTTGCCAAGTCGTCGAAGATGGCGCTGCGGTCGGCGTAGAACTTGGTGTCGACGGCGTTCGGCTCGAGCCGGAAGTGCAGCGTGGCCGGGCTTGGTATGCACATTTTCGGCATGACGCGGGTGTGCGCCTTGAGGAACTTGAAGTGCTCCAGCATCGGATGGGCGGAAAAACCGAGCTTGCCTTTGATGCGGATGCTGCGCGGCTTGGTCTGCACGCCGTGGAACTGAATGCCGTGGTCGAGTTCGTAGATTTCGACGCCATCGAGCATGCCGTAGAAGTCGAAATGCCACCACGAGCGGCGGAATTCGCCGTCGGTGGCGACCTTCAGCCCGACCGCCTCCTGTTTCTTGATGATGTTCTCGATCTCGCGGTCCTCGACTTCCTTGAGCTGAGCCGCACTGATCGCGCCCTGTTCGTGTTTCGCGCGCGCTTCCTTCAAAGGCGCGGTGCGCAAAAGGCTGCCAACCACGTCGGCGCGAAATGGCGGCTTGTTTCTGGTCATTGGACGTTTCTCCTCGGAGCACTGTTGGCAGTACCAAGCGGGGACCGCGCGCCTCGTCAACTGCAAAAAATTACCGGCTGACCCGCATTGGGATTGATCCCAAGCGCCGTGACCTGCTCGGCCGCTTGGGCTAGGCTTAAGAACAAGCGCCGCCGCAGCGGCGCGCGAATCGCGTTTTGAGCGGAAGCAATCTGCCGGACGTCGCGCCGAGGGAGGACAACATGGCGGATACCGTCGCCGGTGCGGCACCCTGGTATCGTGAACTCACGCCCGGCCAGTGGCGCACGCTGATTGCAACCAATCTCGGCTGGCTGTTCGACGGCTTCGAAGCCTACGCGCTGTTTCTCACCGTCGGCCCGGCGATGCGCACGCTGCTCGAGCCATCGCAGTTCTCGCAGATACCCGCCTATGCCGGCACGGTGGTGGCGATCACCCTGCTCGGTTGGGGCATCGGCGGCCTCTGCGGCGGCATTTTGGCCGATTATATCGGGCGTAAGCGGACCATGATTTACGCCATCCTCGCCTATTCGATCCTGACCGGGCTGACCGCGCTGTCGTTCAATTGGATATCGTTTGCGCTGCTGCGCTTTCTGGTCGGCATGGCGATCGGCTCGGAATGGGCGACCGGGTCGTCGATGATGGCCGAGCTGTGGCCGCAGAGCGCGCGCGGCAAAGGCGCCGGACTGATGCAGTGCGGTCTCGGCCTGGGTTTCTTCCTGGCGTCGCTGGTCTGGCTCTTTGTCGGCAGTAACGGACCGGGTGCATGGCGATACATGTTTCTCGTCGGCGTTCTTCCGGCTCTGCTGACGCTGTGGATCAGGTCATCGATCGAGGAGTCGCCGGCCTGGCAAGAGGTCAATGCGCGACGGCGCCAAGCGCTCGGGCGCAAGCAGAGCGGGGCGACCCTCGCAGCGGACGACCGCGCACTGACGCGGTTCACGGTCACCGATCTGTTCGTCGAGCCGGAGACCCGCCGGCGAACCATCCTGGTATTTCTGATGTCGCTCGCAACGACGCTCGCGTGGTGGGGCATCTCGTCCTGGGTGCCGCCCTACATCGCATCGATCGCTGCCAAAGCGAACCTGCCGGCGCAGCAATGGGCAAGCTATGCCGGCATGGCTTACAATGTCGGCGCCATTCTCGGTTACGTCAGTTTCGGGTTCATCGCCGACGGCTTCGGACGCAAGCCGATTACGATGATCTACTATGCGGGCGCCTTTTTGCTCACACCGGCGCTGTTCCTGTGGACCCAGGATTTAAGTCTGCTGCTTGTGGCCGCCGCCGCTAACGGGTTCTTCACGCTCGGTCAGTATTGCTGGATGCCGGTATGGCTGCCGGAGCTGTTCCCGACCCGCTCGCGGGCGACCGGGATTGCGTTCGCCTTCAACGCGCCGCGGCTGATCGCTTTCCTCGGTCCGCTGTTTGCCGGAACTTTGATTGTCTCGTTTGGCGGTTACAGCCGCACCGCCATGATCTTCTCGTTCATCTACGTCCTCGGCTTCTGCGTCGCGCCGTTATTGCCGGAGACTAAGGGCAAACCCCTACCGTCGTAACGGGCGACTGGCGAATGGCGAATGGGAAATCCGTTCGCATTAATTCGCTGCGCTCCTCCTCACCCGCTCGCTATCCGCCCCCCACATTCCTGGGTGTGGCCAAACAGCGCGCTTATAGGCTCCGCGCACTATACTCGCGCCCGGACGTTACATCTGCTACGTGGGGACCGACTTGCGCCGGATGCCGGAACGAAACGGTCGATTGATGCAAAAACCACCGGTCTGGAACGCACGATGCTGAAGAAACTGCGCGCCTCCGCGCACTTCTTCAACCGAAAGGTCGGCTTCAGTCGATTGGGTGTGGTGTTCAGCCTCGCCATCGTCATCGTCGCGCTGGTGGTGCTCTATCGCATCCTGCACGATATCGATGTCGACGAACTCGTTGACGCGCTGGAGGCGACCGACTGGCGAACCCTAGGCATTGCCGGCTGCTTCGTCGCTGCCGGTTATCTGACACTCACGTTCTACGACTTGTTCGCGCTGCGCACGATCGGCCGCTCCGAGGTGCCGTATCGCGTCGCGGCGCTGGCAAGCTTCACCAGTTATGCAGTCGGGCACAATGTCGGCGCCAGCGTCTTTTCCGGCGGTGCGGTGCGCTACCGCGTCTATTCCGCCTGGGGCCTGAGCGTCATCGAAGTTACCAAGATCTGCTTCGTCGCTGGGCTCACCTTCTGGCTCGGTAACGCCACCGTGCTCGGCCTTGGCGTGCTCGATGCGCCGCAAGCGGCGCGCGCCATCGACCAATTGCCGCTCTGGCTCAATCGCGTCTTCGCACTCGCCGTACTTGCGGTCCTTAGCGCCTATGTGGCGTGGGTCTGGGTCAGGCCGCGCGTTATCGGCCGCGACGGTTGGCAGGTGACATTGCCCGGCGGCCCGCTGACGCTGGTTCAGATCGCGATCGGTATCGTCGATCTGTCGTGCTGCGCGCTCGCCATGTACATGCTGGTGCCGGACGAGCCCAATCTCGGCTTCGTCACGGTTGCCGTGATCTTCGTTGCTGCAACGCTGCTCGGCTTTGCCAGCCACGCCCCGGGTGGCCTTGGCGTTTTTGACGCCGCTATGATGATCGCACTGTGGCAGTTCGACAAGGAAGACCTGCTGGCTGGGCTGCTGTTGTTCCGTCTGCTTTATTACGTCGTTCCGTTCGTTATCTCGCTTGCGATCCTCGCAACGCGTGAAGCGCTGCTCAGTCGCGCCGCACGGCGTCTCGCGCCTCCGGTTGCTGCGTCGACGCCGGTGGGCACCGTAAGTGGGCTGGTGCGGGAAAAATCGAATGTGACTTGATTTCGAAAGACCACTGGGCGTCTGCACGGGGACGGATCCGATGACCCTGAATGAAGATCGCCTAGCGCGGCGAAGGAGCGAGTGGCGCCGCCTACGATTGGTGACCGTGACGGCGGCGCTGGTGTTCGCCGGCCTGGCGATCATCAACGCCCTGACGCCTGGTTACGCGGTCGCCGGTTTTGCAATTATCGCGGCGGCGGCGCTGCTCGCCATGCGCGCCGCCGAGGAGGTCAGCGGCCTGGCGCGGCCGGTCGCTGTTTCCGAACGCGCCGGTGAGCCGCTCGAAGCCGTAGTGGCCGGTCTGCCGGATCCGGTGATCGCGCTCGATCGCAACGGGCGCGTGCTCACGCTCAACGATCACGCTCGTTCGCTGGCGCCGGCGCTCCGACAGGGTGAGCCGGTCTCGCTGGCGCTGCGCATGCCCGAGCTGATCGAGGCGATTGGCCGCGCCTATGCCAGCGGCGAGGAGCAGCGCGTCGAGTACTCCGAGCGGGTGCCGCTCGACCGCTGGTTCGAGACCATCGTGATGCCGGTCAAGCGTCTGCCGAGCCCGCGCAAACCCGATCTGGTGCTGATGACGTTTCACGACCTCACGCCGCTGCGGCGGGTCGAGGAGATGCGCGCGGATTTCGTCGCCAATGCCAGCCACGAATTGCGCACGCCGCTCGCGGCGCTTTCCGGCTTCATCGAGACTTTGCAGGGCTCCGCGCGGGACGACGCCAAGGCGCGAGAGCGCTTCCTCGCCATCATGCAGGAGCAGGCCCGGCGAATGGCGCGTCTTATCGACGATCTGTTGTCGTTGTCGCGCATCGAGCTCAACGCGCACCGCCGCCCCGATACTCCGGTCGACCTGGTGCCGATCGTCCGCCAGGTCGTGGATGGTCTGGAAACGCTGGCGCGCGACCGCGGTGTGACTGTCGATATTGAGGCGGTGCGCACGCTGACAGTCCCCGGCGACCGCGATGAGCTGGTCCGGGTGTTCGAGAACCTGGTCGAAAACGCGCTTAAATACGGGGCGCCCGGCCAGCGCGTCGACATTGTGCTGACTCAGGCCGCGTCCCTGGAAGGCGAGTCGGAGGCGCAGGTCAGCGTCCGCGATTACGGGCCGGGGGTCGCGCCCGAGCATTTGCCGCGGCTGACCGAGCGCTTCTATCGCGTGGATGTCAGGGAGAGCCGCGCCCAGGGCGGTACCGGGCTCGGGCTCGCTCTGGTCAAGCATATCCTCAACCGGCATCGCGGCCGATTATCGATTGCCAGCACGGTCGGCGCCGGCGCCACCTTCACCGTGCATTTACCCAGCCAGCCAGCGGGCTGAAGAGAAAATCGTTTGATGTATCAGGTGCGTGCCGCGGTTTCGAAAAGTGACAGTCCGCTAAATTTCAATCCTTATCGAAATAAATCTTGACACCGCGGCAAAGATTCTATATTCGTTGAAATATGGAAAACTCAGATGCCGTAGCGGCCCTGGCCGCGCTTGCTCAGGACAATCGTCTCGACGTCTATCGGCTGCTGGTGCAGGCCGGACCGGAAGGACTGTCTGCCGGCGCAGTTGCCAGCGCGCTTAAGCTCGCGCCCAACACGCTCACCTTTCACTTCGACCGCTTGCGTGGAGCCGGGCTCGTCACCGTGCGCCGAGAAGGCCGCTCGATGATCTACGCGGCGCGCTACGAGGCGATGAACGGCTTGATCTCGTTCCTTACCAAGAACTGCTGTTGCGGTGCGCCCGAGCAGCGTGCTTCCACTTGCAAACCGGCACGCACAAAGCGCAGCGAAGTTCCAGCTTGAAAAGGGTACTCAAATGAAGCGCATGCATGTTCACGTTGCTGTCGAAAACCTTCACCAATCGATCGGGTTTTACTCCGCGTTGTTCGATGCGAATCCGGCGGTGGTGAAACCGGATTATGCCAAATGGATGCTCGATGACCCGCGCGTGAATTTCGCGATTTCGACGCGTGGGCGCGAGCCCGGCCTTGATCATCTCGGCATCCAGGTCGAGGACAAGATCGAGCTGCACGAGGTTTACGCTCGCCTGCGCAAGGCCGGTGGAACCGTCATCGAGCAGGGCGAAACGGCCTGCTGCTACGCTAAGTCGGAGAAATCCTGGATCGACGATCCGGCCGGCATCTCATGGGAGACGTTCCACACGACCGGCGAATCAACCGAGTATGGCGATGGCACCGGCGAGCCAGAGGCACGCATAGCCAACGCCAAAGCCTGCTGTGCGCCAACGGAATCCGTGGTGCCGGCGACTGCTTCGGCGTGCTGCGAGTGATGGATGCCGTGAGTGAACGTCTCGGTGGGTCGAGGACGAGAGCCGAAACTAGGGCGTCGAAATTCCCAGCTTCTTCAATTCAGCCTCGCGGATTTCATTGGTGATTGGATAGAAACCGCCTTTTTCGGTTTGAACCTGCCCATCCTTGGAGAGGATATATTTGATGAACTCGGCGCGCAGCGCATCGAGCGGCTGGTTCGGCTTCTTGTTGATGTAGACATACAGATATCGCGCGATCGGATACTTGCCGGAAAGGGTCGCCTCAGCGGTGGCGTCGTAGCAGGTTGCACCGTAGTAGGAGGCCAGCGGGACGGTGCGGACGCCGTCGGTTTTGTAGCCGATGCCGGAATAGCCGATCGCGAATTTATCCCCGGCTACGCTGTCCACGACGGCCTCCGAGCCGGGCAATAGTTTGACGTCGTGTTTGTAATCTCCGCCGTAGAGAGCTGTTTCCCGGAAATACTCGTAAGTTCCCGAAAGAGTATTGCGGCTGTAGAGGTGATCGGCCGTGCTGCCCAATCGCCGGTCAGGCCAAGGTTGCCCCATGTCCTAACGTCGGCGCTGCCGGGGGCCTTGCGATTTGACGAGAAGATTCCGCTGATCTGCGGAAGGGTCAGGCAGGGGACAGGGTTGTCCTTGTTGACGTAAACCGCCAACGCATCAACTGCAACGCGGAAGCTGGAAACCCTGTAGCCGTACTTCCCCTCAAAGGCTGCCGACTCTTCCACGGTCATCGGACGAGACATTGGGCCGAACTGCGCCGTGCCGTCGAGCATCGCCCGCGGTGCCGTCGCCGACCCTCTCGCCTCGATTTCCATTCTCACATCGGGGTAAAGATTTTCGAATGCCTTTGCCCACAACCTCATTTCGCGGCTGAGCGTGTCGGACCCGACCGATTTGATACGACCCGAGACCCCAGCTGTCGCCTGATAGGCGGGGAGGCTTTGATCCAGCGCAATTGCAGCTGGTGCGGCAATCACGCAGGCGGCAAGTACGGCCGCGCCAAGCTTCAAATGCATGTTGATCTTCCCGGCGCAGATCGCTAAAAGTCAATATGTCGAGAATTCCAGAACTATATAATTCGTTTGTGACAATCCCGCGATGGGTTCGGTGCAAAGATTACGGAGGTTTTATGCGGACGAACTCATTGGCGGTGGTCGGCCATGTCGGCCCCGGGTTCGGCGGCGGAGCCATGGCGGCACCGCACGCGCTCGCGGCACTCGCCGCGCTCGGCCAGCCGACCCGTCTGGAAATATTCCGGCTGCTGGTGCGGAAGGAGCCGACCGGCCTGTCCGCAGGAGTCCTCGCCGACGCCGTAGGTTGTCCCCACAACACGCTTTCCACCCACATCGCCATCATGGCCCGCGCCGGCCTGGTGAAAGGCATTCGCGAAGGCCGGACAATTACCTATCGCGCCGATGCTGAGGGCATGAGCGCACTTATCGCGTTTCTTGTCACCGATTGCTGCGATGGGCGTCCCGAGCTGTGCGGCCTGCCGGTTCAAGCTGAACAAGCGGAATGCGGTTGCGCTCCGGCTTTGCAGAAAAAGAAGAAACGCAGGAGCAAGGCGCGATGATCTGGACCGTCACCAATCTGGTCATCGAGATCATCGCCGGAATTATCGGCGCGCACGCCATTTCGGCTGCCGTGAAGGAGCACTCTTTCGGGGTGATTGGGCACACAATCGCCGGCGCCGTCGCGGGGGCATTCAGCGGCTATTTCCTGCAAACAGTGGCCGGGACGGTTGTCAACTCGACCGGCGAAGTGCAGCAAGATGCCGACCCTGTCACGCAATTTCTGCTGCAAGCGCTCATGGGGCTTGCTGCGGGCGCCCTCGTAACGATGGCCGTGGGTTTCGCGAAACACAGCATTGACCAGCACCGGGCTGGTAAAAGCTGAGGTCAGCTTTCTCGGACAAACGTAGGTAACGAGAGCGCGGCAATGGACGACGTTATCATCTATCACAATCCGGATTGCGGCACCTCCCGCAACACGCTCGGGCTCATCCGCAATGCCGGCATCGAGCCCCATGTGATCGAATACCTGAAATGCCCGCCGAGCGGCGCAATGTTGAGATCGCTCATCGCCCGCATCGGGGCTTCCGTTCGCGATGTCGTCCGCGTCAAGGGCACGCCCTATCACGACCTTGGGCTGGATGATCCGAGCGTCATCGACGATCAACTGCTCGACGCGATGATCGCTCATCCGATCTTGATCAATCGACCAATCGTGGTGACGCCGCTCGGCGTGAAACTGTGTCGGCCCTCGGAAACCGTGCTCGATTTGCTGCCATGCCCCCAACGTGGCGCGTTCCAAAAAGAGGATGGTGAACCGGTGGTCGATAGCGGCGGCCAGCGCGTTTCATAATCGCGTCGTCGCCGTTCGCGGATGCATCAGGATGCCAGGGGGCGAATCGGCCTGCGGGAGGACGCGAATATGATAAAAATAGTTGAGAACAGGGTGTTCAACGTATTGTTTATCTGCACCGGAAACTCGGCACGGTCGATCATGGCGGAAGCTGTTCTGAATCGTGCCGGACAGGGAAGATTTCGGGCGTTCTCGGCAGGAAGCCAGCCGAAGGGGCACGTACATCCCTGTGCCATCGATCTGTTACGACGCTTGAATTATGATGTCGGCGCAGTCCGGTCGAAAAGCTGGCTGGAGTTCTCCGGCCCGGATGCACCCAAGCTCGATTTTGCCTTTACGCTGTGCGACGACGCGGCCGCGGAGACGTGTCCGGTCTGGCCGGGTCAGCCGATGACCGCGCATTGGGGCATGCCCGATCCTTCGGCCGCGAAGGGGACCGAGGCGGAAATTCGTTACGCATTCGCTGACACCATGCGCATGCTCACGAACCGCATCAATATCTTCGTCAGTCTTCCGATGAAATCGCTCGACCTGCTGACGCTGCAAAAGCAGCTGGATGCGATCGGCAAGATGAAAGATGGTGGCGACAAACCCGCGTCGGTGGCCGAATGAACGACGCGTCTTTGTCTTCGTTTCGAAGCCGCGGTCAATTGCAAAAGCGCGCAACCCGCAAGAAAAAGGACGGCTGAGTCCGATCATGTCCACATTCGAACGCTACCTCACCATTTGGGTCGCCCTTTGCATCCTTGTTGGAATCGCGCTTGGACACTTCCTTCCCGCCGTGTTTCACAGCATCGGTTCGGCCGAGATCGCCAAAGTCAATCTGCCGGTCGCAGTGCTGATTTGGTTGATGATCATCCCGATGCTCATGAAGATCGATTTCGCGGCGTTGTCGGGGGTCAAGGAGCATTGGCGAGGCATCGGGGTCACGCTCTTCACCAACTGGGCGGTGAAACCCTTCTCCATGGCCTTCCTGGGCTGGCTCTTCATCGGCTGGCTGTTCAAGCCTTATCTGCCGGCGGATCAGATCAGCAGCTATGTCGCCGGTCTCATCCTGCTCGCGGCCGCGCCATGCACGGCGATGGTGTTTGTCTGGAGCAACCTTTCGGAGGGCGAGCCGCATTTTACGCTCAGCCAGGTGGCGCTCAATGACGTGATCATGGTGTTCGCCTTTGCCCCCATCGTAGGCCTCCTGCTTGGCATTTCAGCGATCACCGTGCCGTGGGAGACTTTACTCCTTTCGGTTGCGCTCTACATCGTCGTGCCGGTCATCATTGCACAGGTCGTTCGGCGCGGCGTACTCGCGAGCGGCGGCAGCAACGCTCTTCGGCAGATCCTTTCTGTGCTGCAGCCGATTTCGCTTATGGCGCTCCTTGCCACGTTGGTGCTTCTGTTCGGTTTCCAGGGCGAGCAGATTCTCCGCCAGCCATTGATCATTGCAATGCTGGCGGTGCCAATCTTGATCCAGGTCTACTTTAACGCCGGGCTTGCTTATGTGCTCAATCGGGCCGCCGGCGAAGCGCATTGTGTCGCGTGCCCGTCGGCGTTGATCGGCGCCAGCAACTTCTTCGAACTGGCCGTTGCTGCCGCGATCAGTCTATTCGGCTTCAACTCCGGCGCGGCGCTTGCGACCGTGGTGGGGGTACTGATCGAAGTTCCGGTAATGCTCTCGGTGGTGAAGATCGTGAACAACACCCGCGACTGGTATGAAGCCGGCACCAGCGTTCGCCAGCGCTTGGCGAACGAGAAGGCCCAAGGTTGACACGCTGGTGAAGTGACAAAGCGCAACCTCTAGTCTGATCCGTTGTCGGGGAATATTACAGTCCCACGCTTTTCCTTGAGCAGGTCGCGCAGCAGATGCCCAGGTCGGGCGATTGCTCGGTTAAGCCGGGGATCGCACGCCATATGCTAACGATCGTCGAGGTCTTCCTCGCCGATCGCCCGCGCGCCGCCGGTGCATTCGGTGACGTTCTGCCCGGTCATTTCCAGATGCACGCCGCCGGCATAGGTACCTTCGGCCGCACGCACCTGAAAAAGGCTCGTACCTCCTTGAGGATTTAATCGAAAAGCCAGGTCTTGTAGCCGGTCATGGAGCTGATGGCATTGCCGTGCGTCGGATCGCAGGACCACACCACGTTGCGGCCTCGCGCTTTACCGCGCGAACGAGCCGCGGCAAATCAGCAGAATTCGATACGCATGATCCGCCTGCCGGGACCGGAGGGGCACCCCGCATGCTGTCGTTCCGCCGCTCATCTGTCCCGCCGCGGCTCTTTGCACCGAAATCGCCTTAATTATCAATTGGTTCTACCGTCATCTAATTGTCATGTACGGCTCATAGAACTTTGACGTGCCCAACATAAGCATTCCGCAGCTGCGGGCTTGCTTGGATCGAATGATCCTCCGCAGCGCGTTCGCTCAAGACCGTCGAACAGGACAGCAAGGCTCCCCACTGGGGACGATAGTCGAGCGCGTGTCCGCGACTCCGTTCGTCTGAAATTCGTAAACAGGAGAAAAATCCGTGAAGCATCTGACATCAATGGTCGCCGTCGCCGGCTTTCTGGCCGCGACCGTTCTTCCCGCAGCCGCCATCGATATCTCCGGCGCCGGCGCCACATTTCCATATCCGATCTATGCCAAATGGGCGGACGCCTACAAAAAGGAGACCGGCGTCGGCCTCAACTATCAGTCGATCGGCTCCGGCGGAGGGATCAAACAGATCCAAAACAAGACTGTGACCTTCGGTGCCTCCGATATGCCGCTGCAGCCGGCGGAATTGAAGAAATGGAACATGGTTCAGTTCCCCACGGTGATTGGCGGTGATGTGCCCGTGGTCAATCTCGAGGGCATTAGTTCCAATACTCTCAAACTCGACGGCGATACGCTGGCGCGGATTTTCCTTGGCGAGATCACCAAATGGGACGACGCGGCGATCAAAAAGCTCAATCCTGACGCAAAGCTCCCGGCGCAGGCTATTGTGGTGGTTCACCGATCAGACGGTTCCGGTACGACGTTTATTTGGACGGACTATCTGTCGAAGGTAAATGCCAAGTGGAAATCCGATGTCGGGGCGAATACTTCGGTTGAATGGCCCGCAGGCATCGGGGCCAAAGGCAACGAGGGCGTCGCCAATAACGTCGCTAACACCAAGGGTTCTATTGGGTATGTGGAATACGCATACGCGAAACAGAACCACATGACGACGGTGAGCATGATCAACAAGGACGGTAAGACCGTCACTCCGGATTCGTCCTCGTTCCAGGCCGCTGCGGCCTACGCGGATTGGGAAAAAGCGGATAGCTTTTATGTTATCCTCACCAATCAGCCGGGCGCGGCCTCCTGGCCGATTGCAGGAGCTACATTTATTCTCATCTACAAACAGCCGCAGGATCCGGCCGCGGCCAGCGAGGCCCTCAAGTTCTTTGCCTGGGCTTATGCGAAGGGCGACAAGATGGCCGCGGAGCTCGATTACGTACCGATGCCCGACAAGGTTGTTAGTGCAATCGAAAAGATGTGGGGTAGCGAAATCAAGGACTCCAGCGGCAAACCGCTCCGCACCAGCAGCATGGCGCATTAGCTTCGCTGCAACCGGCGAGGCGCCGCCGTCACTGGGGGTGCCTCGCGCCTTGTTTTAATGGCCGGTCTGCTGCACGGGTATCTTGTGCGAGGGCCGGTAGATCGTTTGAGTAGGCGCTCCTGATGCCCATGAAGGAGCGCCGCGATGGACCCGGCCCGGAGGCGATCCGTGGTTGACATAGCGCTGCAGCAGGAGGGGGCGGTGGCGTCCATCGAGGCCGGATCGCGCGCCAGAGCGCTCGACCGGCTGCGCCTTGGCGATCTCGCCTTCCACCAGATGACCCGCGCCGCGGCGGTCGCCGTGCTGTTGCTCCTCACCGGCGTCATCATTTCATTGATCGCGGGCTCGATTCCGGCGCTCAGGGCTTTCGGCTTCGGTTTCATAACCGTCGAGAAATGGAATCCGGTCACTGAGAAATTCGGTGCGCTGGCGCCGATCTACGGCACCGTCCTGACCTCCGCCCTTGCGATGCTGATTGCGGTTCCGGTGGGGCTAATGATTGCCTTCTTCCTGACCGAGCTGTGCCCGCCATGGTTGCGGCGGCCGATCGGCATTGCCATTGAACTGCTCGCCGGTATTCCGAGTATCATCTACGGAATTTGGGGACTTTTCGTCTTCGCTCCGTTCCTGCAGCAAACGTTGCAGCCGTTCCTGATCGATACGCTCGGCAACGTGCCGGGGATTGCGCCGCTCTTTTCCGGTCCGCCCTACGGCATTGGCATGCTGACGGCAGGCCTCGTCCTTGCCATCATGGTCCTGCCGTTCGTCACATCGATCTCGCGCGACGTCTTCGAAGCGGTCCCTCCGGTGCTCAAGGAGGCGGCGTATGGGGTGGGCTGCACGACCTGGGAAGTGGCGCGCAACGTGGTGCTGCCCTACGCCAGGGTCGGCGTCATCGGCGGCGTGATGCTCGGCCTTGGCCGGGCATTGGGCGAGACCATGGCCGTGACCTTCGTCATCGGCAATGCGCACCGGATTTCGGCCTCGTTGCTCGCGCCCGGCACCACCATCTCTGCCACCATCGCCAACGAATTCACCGAAGCGGTAGGCGATCTCTACACATCCGCGCTGATCGCGCTCGGCTTGATCCTGTTTGTCATCACCTTCATCGTGCTCGCCGCGGCCCGTTACATGCTGATGCGCATCGAGCGCCGGATCGGGTGACTCATGTTTGGTCAAGGACTGCAAGGTCGCTATGCCTCCCGCCGCCGCACCAATGCCGTCGCCACGGTGATGGCGCTGGGCGCCACAGCAGTTGGACTGGGCTGGCTGGCGCTGATCCTGGGTTCGCTTCTTTGGCACGGCTTCAGCGGGCTTTCGCTTGCGGTGTTTACCCAAATGACGCCGCCGCCCGGCTCGAGCGGCGGTCTGCTCAATCCCATCGTCGGCAGTCTTATTCTCACTGTCCTCGCGGTCGCAATCGGCACGCCAATCGGTATCCTTGCCGGTACTTATTTGGCCGAATACGGCCGCTACGACCGCCTGAGCAGCGTGGTGCGCTTCATCAACGACATTTTGTTGAGTGCGCCGTCCATCGTGGTTGGGCTGTTCATCTACGAAATCATGGTCGCCCCGATGGGGCATTTCTCCGGCTGGGCCGGCGGCGTCGCGCTCGCCGTGCTGGTCATACCGGTGGTGGTGCGAACCACCGAGGACATGCTGACGCTGGTTCCCAACGCGCTGCGGGAGGCCGCCACCTCGATAGGCCTGCCGCGCTCGATGTCGATCACCCGGATTTGTTATCGCGCGGCGCGCGCCGGCATGGTGACCGGCGTGCTGTTGGCCGTCGCCCGCATCAGCGGCGAAACCGCGCCGCTCCTGTTCACCTCGCTCAACAATCAGTTCTGGAGCCCGAATCTCAACGCGCCGATGTCGAGCCTGCCGGTCGTGATCTTCCAGTTCGCGCTCAGCCCCTACAAGGATTGGCAATCGCTGGCTTGGACCGGCGCGCTCATCATCACCATGGCGGTGCTGGCGTTGAGCATCACCGCGCGCAGCCTGGTCTCATCGAGTAAACAGTCATGACTTTAACCTCCGTCGCCGTTCCTTCCGTTGCCGTGCCTTCCGTCGCCGCCGCCCCGACCGACCGCTCCGGCCTTGCCGAAAGGGTCACGATCCGGGACCTTGATTTCTTCTATGGCGACAGCCGGGCGCTGAAGTCGATCACCCTGCCGCTTTACGAGCGCAAGGTGACCGCCTTCATCGGTCCGTCAGGCTGCGGTAAATCGACTTTATTGCGCGTGCTCAACCGGATGTACGACCTTTATCCGCATCAGCACGCCACCGGCGAAGTCATGTTTGACGGCACCAACATCCTGTCGCCGAAGCAGGATCTCAATCTGTTGCGCGCGCGCATCGGCATGGTGTTCCAGAAGCCGACGCCGTTTCCGATGACGATCTACGAGAATATCGCCTTCGGCATCAGGCTGTATGAGCGACTGCCCAAATCCGAGCTCGACGGTCGCGTGGAGACGTCGCTGCGGCGCGCCGCGCTCTGGGACGAAGTCAAGGACAAGCTCGGCACCAATGGACTGAGCCTGTCGGGCGGCCAGCAGCAGCGGCTGTGCATCGCGCGCACGGTCGCGGTACGCCCTGAGGTCATCCTGTTCGACGAGCCGTGCTCGGCGCTCGATCCGATCTCGACGGCGAAGATCGAGGAACTGATCGACGAATTGACTGACGATTATACGATCGTGATCGTCACCCACAACATGCAGCAGGCGGCGCGCGTGTCCGAGTTTACCGCCTTCATGTATCTCGGCGAGCTGGTCGAGTTCGACTCGACGAGCAAGATGTTCACCGCGCCGCGCGATCAGCGGACGCAGGACTATATTACCGGCCGTTTCGGGTGACCCAATGACCGACCTAACCACCAGAGTAGACCATACCCTCAAGGCATTCGACGCCGATCTGCAGGAACTCATGCGCAAGGTCGCCGAGATGGGCGGGCTCGCGGAGCGGCAGATTGCGGATGCCATCCGCGCGCTGATGGAGCGCGATATGGATCTCGCGGAACACGTGATTGCCGCCGATCCCACCGTCGACGCCATGCAACATGAGATCGAAGAAAAAGCGATCCTCACGATTGCCCGGCGGCAGCCGATGGCCGTCGATCTGCGCGAGATCGTCGGCGCCATGCGCGTCTGCAACGACCTCGAGCGCGTCGGCGACCACGCCAAGCACATCGCCAAGCGTGTCGTTGCGCTCGACCTCGACCTCCATCCGCAAAAGCTGATCCGCGGCGTGGAGCGCATGGGTTCCATGGTATCGAGTCTGCTCAAGCAGGTGCTCGACGCTTATGCGAGCCACGACGTTGCCGCGGCGCTCGTCGTCTGGAACGGCGACGAAGAGGTCGACGCGCTTTGTACCGCGTTGTTCCGCGAACTCCTCACCTACATGATGGAGGACCCGCGCAACATCACGTTCTGCATGCATCTCATGTTTTGTGCGAAAGACATCGAGCGGATTGGTGATCACGCCACCAACATCGCAGAGACCGTCTATTACATGATTGAAGGTCGGCCGATCACCGAGCAGCGCCCGAAAGGCGATACCACGAGCTTTGGAGCAGCAGTGCTGCAAAAATCATAGGAGGCCAGGATGGGAGCGAACATCCTGATCGTCGAGGACGAAGAACCGCTGACCACATTGTTGCGCTACAACCTCGAAGCCGAAGGCTACGAGGTTGACGCCGTGGCCCGCGGCGATGAGGCCGACACCCGTCTGCGCGAAACTACGCCCGATCTGATCGTACTCGACTGGATGCTGCCCGGATTGTCCGGCATCGAACTCTGTCGCCGGCTGCGGACGCGGCCGCAGACACAGTCATTGCCGATCATCATGCTGACCGCGCGCGGCGAGGAAAGCGAACGCGTGCGGGGCCTTGCGACCGGAGCCGACGACTACATCGTCAAGCCTTTCTCGGTGCCGGAGCTTTTGGCGCGCATTCGCGCATTGCTGCGCCGGACCAGCCCCGAACGGGTCGCCACGGTATTGGCCATCGGCGATCTCGAGCTTGATCGGGAGAAGAAGCGCGTCTCGCGTTCGAGCCGACCGGTCGATCTCGGGCCGACGGAATTCCGCCTGCTCGAATTCCTGATGGAGCGCCCCGGCCGGGTCTTTTCCCGCGAGCAACTACTCGACGGGGTGTGGGGCAGCGACGTCTACATCGACGAGCGAACCGTCGACGTGCATGTCGGCCGTTTGCGCAAGGCGCTCAACCGCGGTCACGGCGCCGATCCGATCCGCACCGTGCGCGGCGCCGGCTATTCGCTCGACGATCGCTTCGGCAAGGCGAGCTAAGGCGTATCCGTTCACCGCACCGGGCGTCGGTCCCGGCGGCGATCCCCGGCCGGCTGATAGGCGACCCTGGAGTGATAAGCACAGTAGGGCAGGCCGTCGATCGTATTGCCGCCGCAGAAAAAGAAGTCGCTGCTGCCGGGATCGCCGACGGGCCAGTGACAGGTCTTTTCCGTCAGTTCGAGAATGGTGCGGCGCTGACCGATGGGAATGATGTTGTCGATCAATTCCGGTTCGGCTTCCGCCTCGATCTCGTAGGCGTGAGCAAGCGCGGTGTTGCCGCGGATCGAAGGCCGGCCCATGCGCAGCATATGGGTCGACGACCGCGCCTTGCGCGCGCGTGGCGCCGCGCTCGACGCGCTCTTGGCGCGCCCGGAAAGCCCCAGCCGGTGAACCTTGCCGATCACCGCGTTACGGGTAATGCCGCCGAGTTCGGCCGCGATCTGACTCGCAGAAAGACCGTCCGACCACAGCTTCTTCAGGAGCTCGACCCGCTCGTCAGTCCACGACATGCCCAGTCCTCCTCAAAGCTGCGGGGCCTAAGCCTCGGCAGAAACCGCTTGGCGGAATCCGCTATCGGGCCAGGCAGCGCTTGCCGCCCAACACGCAACTCATCACCAACGCTTTAGAAAGATGTCCGCCGCACGAGATGTCGTACTTGACAATCAAAAGGCTACAATATGGCGGGAGTCGGGCGCAAGAGTCCGTGCGACACGCGTCCACAAATTCCTGTGCCGATGTGGACGATGTGGGGACAACCCGGCCTTTCGCGCGATATTAATCGAGTTGACCGGCGTGGCCTGAGCAAATAAGATGTCAATGCAGTGCCGCCCGGAGAGGCGGCACATTTCATTTCAGCCGCGCAGATTGACGCTGCGCAGCGTGCGCGGGCTCAGCCGTGACATCGCATCTGTTGCCGACCTATGCGCGTGTCAACCTTGCCTTCGAGCGGGGCGAGGGCGCCTGGCTGATCGCGACCAACGGCGATCGTTATCTGGATTTCACCTCTGGCGTTGCCGTGAATGCGCTGGGGCACGCGCACCCGCAGCTCGTCGCTGCTCTCACCGAGCAGGCGCAGAAGGTGTGGCACGTCTCCAATCTTTATCAGATTCCGGAGGCCGAACGCGTCGCAGAGCGGCTGTGCGAAGCGAGCTTCGCCGACGTGGTGTTCTTCTGCAATTCCGGCGCCGAGGCGATGGAATGCACGATCAAGACGGCGCGCAAATACCAGTCGGCAAACGGCGCGCCGGAACGCTACCGCATCATCACATTCGAAGGCGCATTCCATGGCCGCACGCTGGCGACGCTCGCCGCCGGCGGACAGAAAAAATATCTCGAAGGTTTCGGCCCTGCGGTCGAGGGTTTCGATCAGGTGCCGTTCGCCGACCTCGAGGCGACCAAGCGCGCGATCGGGGATGAAACCGCGGCAATCCTGATCGAACCGATCATGGGCGAAGGCGGCGTACGCGTCGTCGAACCGGCATTCCTCCGGGCTTTGCGCGAACTCTGCGACCGGCACGGCTTATTGCTCCTGTTCGACGAAGTGCAGACCGGCATGGGCCGCACCGGCGAGTTGTTCGCCTACCAGCGCGTCGGCGTCGCGCCCGACATCATGGCGCTGGCCAAGGCTCTTGGCGGCGGGTTTCCGGTCGGCGCCTGCCTGGCGACGCGCGAGGCGGCAATGGGAATGACGACCGGCACTCACGGTTCCACCTTCGGCGGCAATCCGCTGGCGATGAGCGTGGCGAATGCGGTGCTCGACGTGATGCTTGCGCCCGGCTTTCTCGACCGCGTGCGGCGGACCGCGCTTTTGTTCAAGCAGCGGCTGGCCGAAATCAAGGATCACTACCCCTCCGTCATCGCCGAAGTGCGCGGCGAAGGGCTGCTGATCGGCCTGCGGGCCCTGGTCCCGGCCGGCGAACTTGTCGACGCGCTGCGCGCCGAGAAAATGATCGCGGTGTCCGCCGGCGACAACGTCGTAAGATTGCTGCCGCCGCTGATCATAAGCGAACAGGAGATTGCCGAGGGGATTGCCCGCCTCGACCGCGCCTGCGCGAAACTCAGCCGCGCCCATAAGGCGCCGCTCGAGGAGGAGGCGGCCCGATGAGCGCGGTCCGCCACTTTCTCGACCTGATCGATGTACCGGCCGTGGATTTGCGCAAGATGATCGATTGCGCGCACGCCATGAAGGCAAAACGTCCGCGCCACGATCGTCCGCTCGCCGGTAAGACGTTGGCGATGATCTTTGAGCGGCCGTCGACGCGCACCCGCGTTTCATTCGAGGTCGCCATGCGCCAACTCGGCGGCGACGCCATCGTGCTCACCGCGGAGGAAATGCAGCTTGGCCGCGGCGAGACGCTCAGCGATACCGCGCGGGTGCTGTCGCGCTATATTGACGCCATCATGATCCGCACGCTCGATCCCAAGGACGTGGCCGAGCTCGCGCTTTGCGCCACGGTGCCGGTGATCAACGGGCTCACGCGGCGCTCGCACCCCTGCCAGGTGCTGGCCGACGTGATGACATTTGAAGAGCATCGCGGTCCGATCCGCGGCCGCACCGTGGCCTGGAGCGGCGACGCCAACAACGTTCTGACCTCATGGATGCACGCCGCCGAGCGCTTCGCCTTCCGGCTGCGCGTCGCCACCCCGCCGGAGCTGGCGCCGAAGAAACCGCTGATCGACTGGATCAAATCCTCCGGCGCCGCGATCACGATCGGCACCGATCCGGAAGAGGCAGTAAAGGGCGCCGATTGCGTCGTCACCGATACCTGGATCTCGATGGGCGACCGCAACGGCGCGCGCCGTCATAACCTGCTCAAGCGTTATCAGGTCAATGCGCGGCTGATGGCGCGAGCCCGCCCGGACGCCATCTTCATGCATTGCCTGCCGGCGCACCGCGGCGAAGAGGTGACCGACGAAGTCATGGACGGCCCGCATTCCGTCGTGTTCGACGAGGCCGAGAACCGGCTGCATGCGCAGAAGGGCATTCTGACCTGGTGTCTGGCGAACGGCCGGTGACCCGCGGCTGCGTGAGCCGGCGCAGCGGGCTCACAATTTGTCGGTGACCGCTTATATTCGATTTAATGAACAATCCCACTGTGAACATCCCGGTTCGGGAGCCGGCGCGAACCGGTCCCGATGACACCATCCTGCCGTTTGAAGTGAGCGCACTCGACCTGCGCGGCCGCATTGTGCGGCTGGGGCCGGCGGTCGATGCCATCCTGAGCAGCCACGACTATCCGCTCCCGGTGGCCAAGCTCCTGGGCGAGGCCATCGTGCTCACCGTCATGCTGGGTTCCGCGCTCAAGTTCGAGGGCCGTTTCATCCTGCAGACGCAGAGCGACGGACCGGTGCGCATGCTCGTCGTCGATTTCACATCGCCCGGCAAGGTGCGCGCCTGCGCGCGCTTTGACGCCGAACAGATTGCCGCCGCCATCGCCGCCGACGCCGCTGACCCGGGCCAATTGCTCGGCCGCGGCCATCTCGCCATGACCATCGACCAGGGTGCCGACATGAGCCGGTATCAGGGGCTCGTTCCGCTCGAGGGCAAGGACCTCGAACACGCCGCCCACGAGTATTTCTTGCGCTCGGAGCAAATTCCGACCCGGGTGCGGCTTGCCGTCGCCGAGGAGTTCCGCGGCGGCGAAAACGGCGCGCGCCGGCGCTGGCGTGCCGGCGGCATCTTGCTCCAATTCCTGCCCAAGGCGGCGGAGCGCGCGCGCCAGGCTGACCTCGATCCGGGCGATGCGCCGCCCGGCATCGAGCCTTACCTGCCGGCCGAGGACGACGCCTGGGTCGAGGGCCGTTCGCTGGTTGCTACCGTTGACGATATCGAACTGATCGATCCGGCGCTGTCGAGCGAGGGACTGGCCTACCGTCTCTTCCACGAACGCGGTGTCCGCGTGTTCCGAACCGCGCCGGTGCACGCGCAGTGCTCGTGCTCGCGCCAGAGCGTCGAGACCATGCTGCAGAGTTTCCCGCAAGAAGACCGCGACGACATGGTCGAGAACGGCAAGATCACCGTAACCTGTGAATTCTGCAGTTCGACCTACGTGTTCGCCCCGGACGAAATAGCGCCCGCGGATTCCGGAGTGTCGTAGAGCTCATCGCCCGAATTCAAACCGGCGAGACAGATTTACTTTTACCGTATCGCCTTCGGTTCGTGATCGGCGGCGTGCAGCGGGGATTGCTCCCAGCCAAACACGCTGCGGCCGCCATACCGATACGATTGTTCGCGCTCTTGCGAAATCAGCGCGTCCACCGTCGGGCCGTTTGCTGCGCGCTCAAGCCGCCGCGACTCCCGATCGAGCCGTTGCAGAGCTTGGAGCGCTTCATCCTGGCCGAGCTTGGCCTTTTCAACTGCGGACCGGAGCACCCGAATAGTCTCATCATAGACTTTAATCGGTACCGGGAAGGGATGCCGATCCTTGCCGCCATGCGCCAGCGAAAAACGCGCCGGATCGCTGAAGCGGCAAGGCGCGCCGTGAATGACTTCGGCGACCAGTGCAAGGGCGCGCACGGTTCGGGCGCCGACGCCGGGTGTGAGCAGCAGATCGGGAAAGTCGACCGGGCCTCGTTCTGCGGCTGCGGCGAGATTGCCATGCAGTCGCCGCAGATGAACGTCGGCGGGGCGGACATCGTGATGCGCGGGCAGGGTGAGATTTGGCAATGATGCCTGCGGCGGCGTTTCGCTGCCGGCGGCCGTGATCGCAGCAAGCTCACGGGTGATGCCGTCAGGACCCAACGCGGCAAGAACATCAAGCTGCGTGCGCCGGGAATCCGCGGCGCGGCGATCGGTAAGATTGATGATGTTGCCCTGAGCCCGGCCTTCAATGGCGGCATGCGGTTCGTTGACAAAACTTTTCAGGCCCTCGGACAGCCAGTGATAGCGCCGCGCCTGGCGCTTGTCGCCGTTCAGTCCTTGCTGAATCACGACCCAGTGCCCGTCGTCGGTGACAACAAAGCCGTGCAGATAAAGCTCGAAACCATCCTGGACGGCGGCGCTGTCGACCTTGGCAACAAGGCGGCTCGCGGTGGCAAGCTCGCTGCCGCAAAGCCGACACGGTCTCCAATGGTGACAAGCTCGAGCGGCGTTTGCCGCGAATGCTTTCCGCGCCCGCCGCAGACGTGAAGTCCAAGCTCGCTGCTGAGCGGTGTCAGACCGCGCTTAAGCGCGCCGAGCACGCTCGTGGTAATTCCCGAGGAGTGCCAATCCATTCCCATCACGGCGCCGAAACACTGGAACCAGAACGGATGGGCCAGCCGGCGCAGGAATTCATCGCGACCGCAATGATGGACGATCGCCTGGCTCAACACGGCGCCGAGCCGCGTCATGCGGTCCGCGAGCCACTTTGGTACGTGCCCGCCATGCAGCGGCAGATCAGCGCTTCCCGCTCTTTGCATCGTTGGCTCGAGCCTGATTCCGTAAGATGGAGATGCCGTTCTTATTTTGTTCCAACGTCCGCAAAAGTCAATCCCGTCTGCCGCGGACGAGAACTTGGCTGGTCAGTGCAAAGCCGTTTCAATTGAGCGTTCGCTTGCTGTTGCCGCTGTCGAGCGAGAACGCTGGAACCTCGATTTCGAAGTGCTCGCCGCTCGCGGTCACCATGCCGTAAGTTCCCACCATGAAACCCGACGGCGTCTGCAGCGGCACCCCGCTGGTATATTCGAAGGACTCGCCGCCTTTGAGGACCGGCTCCTCGCCGACGACGCCGGCGCCACGCACCTCCTGGCGACGGCCGGTCGCATCGGTGATGCGCCAATGCCGGGTCTTGAGCTGGACCGTGTCGTCGCCATGATTGGTGATGGCGATCGTATAGGCCCAAAAGAAATAATTGTTGTCCGGCGAGGAACGGTCGGCGACGAAGCGCGGGGTCACCACGACCTCGATGTTACGAGTGACGGCCCGATACATGGTGCGCTCCTCGGCGCAAATCCTGACGTAATCCCGGCGCTTTCTCAAGCCGCGGTCGGTTTGATCCGACGTTTGGGTGAAAGCGTGCCACAATCGCTTGCGAAATGCGGAATCGGGGCACTAGATAGATCGGCGACGTTCGCGGATCGGTTCGCGCGTCGGCCACGGCGACCGGCAATGGTTGCAGAATCCATGGCGATGGCCTCTCCGCCCCAAGCGCTGGCGAGCGAACGCGACCTGCAACTCGATCTGTTCCGCGGCATCGCGCTGTGGCTGATCTTTCTCGACCATATTCCCGAAAACATCCTGAACTGGTTCACCATTCGTAATTACGGGTTCAGCGACGCCACCGAAATCTTCATCTTCATTTCCGGCTATACCGCGGCTTTCGTCTACGGACGGACCATGCACGAACGCGGCTTTTTGCTGTCGAGCGCCCGCATCTTGCGCCGCGCCTGGCAAATCTATGTGGCGCACATCTTTCTGTTCACGATCTTCATGGCCGAGATCGCCTATGTCGCGGCGACCTTCGACAATCCGCTCTATGCTGAGGAAATGAAAATTCTCGATTTCCTCAAGCAGCCGGATATCACCATCTTTCAGGCGCTGCTGCTGAAGTTCAAGCCGGTCAACATGGACGTTCTGCCGCTCTACATCGTCCTTTTGCTGCTGTTTCCCCCCATGCTGTTTCTGCTGCGGTGGCGGCCGAACGTGGCGCTGTTTGGATCCGCGGTGGTCTATGCGCTGGCGTGGAAGTTCGACTGGAACTTGTCCGCCTATCCGAACGGCGTCTGGTTCTTCAATCCGTTTGCTTGGCAGTTGTTGTTCGTATTCGGCGCCTGGTGTGCGCTCGGCGGCGCGCAACGGCTTGCCGGCGTGCTGCGCTCGCGTATCGCGCTCGGGGTCGCCATCGCCTACCTGGTCTTTGCCTTCGCCATAACGCTGACGTGGCATTTCGAGTCGCTCGACCGTTTCGTGCCGGGTTTGCTGAAGGATTGGATGTATCCCATCGACAAGACCAATCTCGATGTGCTGCGCTTTGCGCATTTCCTGGCGCTGGCCGCGGTGACAGTCCGCTTCATCCCGCGCCACTGGTCCGGATTGAAATCGCCGATTCTGCAACCCGCGATCCGCTGCGGCCAGCATTCGCTTGAGATTTTCTGCCTTGGCGTGTTTCTCGCCTTCGCCGCTCAATTCATCATCGCGGAATCTTCGGGCGGCCCGCTGCTGCAGACTGCAATCAGCGCGTTAGGCATTTTTATCATGATTGCTACGGCGAACCTCATATCATGGTACAAGGCCATCGAAGGGCGAAGCCCTGTGGCCCGCGTCAAACCTCCGGACGCAGATCTCGCGGGAGGCGAGGCATGACGCTGATCCTCGCCGCCGTCGCGGCCATCGCATTCGTGAACGGCGCCGCCGCGGCCGAGGCGGTGCAGGGCTGCGACGTGCCGGAATGGCTCATCGCGGCAAACAGCGATCTGACGCGGGTCAGCAACGCAATCAAGGATCGGCACCGGCTGGATATCAGCGTCGTCGGCTCCGGATCCTCGGCGCTGTCCGGCCCCGACGGGGCCCGCTTTGCCTATCCGGCGCAATTGGAACAGGCGCTCAAAGAGCGGCTGCCCGGCATTGAAATCAAGGTCACGGCGCACGTTCCGTCGCGGCAGACCACGGCGGATATGGCTGCTGGCCTGCCGAAAATCCTGGCCGACGACCAGCCGGCGCTGGTGATCTGGCAGGCCGGCACCGTCGATGCCTTGCGCGGCGTCGAGCCGGAGGATTTCCGCACCAATCTGGACCAAGGCCTCGATGCGATCACGGCTGCCGGCGCGGATGCCATCCTGATGAACATGCAATACAGTCCGCGCACCGAATCCATGCTCAGTGTTACCCCTTACGCGGATGTCATGCATTGGGTCACCGAGCAGCGCGGCATTCCGCTATTCGATCGATTATCCATCATGCGTTACTGGAGCGATGAAGGCACATTTGACCTCTATGCGGCCACCAACGGCTATGCTATGGCGCGACGAGTTCACGAGTGCATTGGCCGGGCCCTGGCGTCGCAGATCATCAATGCCGGTCATCTCGACGCCGCGAGTATGCAGACGACGCGTTGATATCAGCCAACGATAAAGCGGCGATCAGTTGCATCGCCGGCACAGTGCTCTGGGCGACGGCTGTGGCGACGCTCACGCCCGCCCATGCGCAAATGCCTGTCACACCTCCGGTTGCCGCGGTAGTCCCGCCGCCCAATGGCCCACCGCCGGCTCAGCCGCCTGCGGCTGCTTCGCCGCTCGCGTCGATGTTCACCTGCGGCGGACCGCCGGAATTCGTGCGGCTCAGCTACCCGCTGCGGCACACCGCGCGGCGCATTGCGGGCGGCGAGCCGCTCACTATTGTCGCGGTCGGCTCCTCCTCGACCAGCGGGGTCGGCGCGAGTTCGCCCGCGGCCAGCTATCCGAGCCGCCTCGGCGTCGAGCTCAAGCAACGCTTTCCGGCGCGCGACATCACCGTGCTCAATCGCGGCGTCGGCGGTGAAGAGACCCAACAGATGATGGCGCGGTTCGCTACCGACGTCATCGCCGCGCATCCCGATCTCGTGCTTTGGCAGGTCGGCACCAATTCCGTGCTGCGCGATCATCCGCTCAGGCCGCATTCCGTCCTGCTGCACGAGGGCATCGCGCAACTCAAGGAAGCGGGCGCCGACGTGGTGCTGATGGATATGCAGTTTGCGCCGCGCGTGCTGGTCAAGTCCGAGACGCAAGGGATGGAAGATCAGATCGCACTCGCCGCCAAAGAGGCGAGCGTCGATCTGTTCAATCGCTTCGCGCTGATGCGCAACTGGTACGAAGTGCAGCACATCCCGTTCGACGCCTTCGTCGCGCCGGATCGACTGCACATGAACGACTGGAGCTATGCCTGCGTGGCGAAGCTTCTCGCCGCCGCGATCAGCGAGGCGGCGACGCGGCCGATCGCATCTGCCGCGGCGCGTTCCGCGCGCTGAACGCTCAGCGCAGCTTCGGCATCACTTCGCTGGCGAACATTTCCATGTTGTGGCGCGCCAGTTCGTCGGACATGACGCCGAACTGCAACAAACTGATCAGAATCTCGAAGCCGGTCTGATCGCGCACGCGCTCGATTTTCTCTCGCACCGTCGTCGGGCTGCCGATGATCACGGTGCCGCCGGCGATGAGATCGTCGACCGCTACCGCGCGCGGCCGCGAGCCGAGCGCCGGGCGCATCTTCATCGTCACTTTGAGCGACGCGTTGGAGGTGTAGCCGGGCGGCAGCAGCATCTCCCAGGGCATCGGCAGGAAATTGTTGAACAGCGATTCAATTCCCGCTTTGGCTTCTTTGCGAGCACGCTCATCAGTCTCGGCAACATAGATCGGCACGGCCCAGCCGAGCTGGCCGCCGGCGGCGGTGTAGCCGTGGGCCTGCGCAGCCTCGCGATACATGGTGTGATAACGCACGACCGCACTTTCGGGACTGAACGTGACCATGAACGGATATTTGCGCTCCGGCGCCGAGGCCCAGACCACGGTCTCGCGCGAGCCCATCGAGGGGATCCAGACCGGCGGATGCGGCGCCTGGTAGGGGCGCGGCCACAAATTGACGTAGCGAAGGCGAAAATGGTCGCCGTCGAACTCGAACGGGCCGGGCGTCGTCCACGCCTTGATGATCAAATCGTGCGCTTCGTGAAACCGTTCGTGAGAGAACGCCGGATTGACGCCGGTCGAATGGTATTCGGCGCCGATGCCGCGCACGAAGCCGGCGATGATGCGGCCCTTCGACAGCACATCGAGCATCGCGAACTCCTCGGCGATGTTGATCGGGTTGCTGACGAGCGGCAGCGCGCGGCCGAGGATGGCGACCTGCACCGTCTTGGTGCGTTGAATGAGCGCGCTTGCGATCAGATTCGGCGCCGGCATCAGGCCGTAAGCGGTCTGATGATGCTCGTTGACGCCGATGGCATCGAAGCCGAGCTGCTCGGCATAGACGAGCTGGTCGAGATAGGAATCGTACTCGGCGGCGCCTTTTTTCGGATCATAGAAGCTGTTGGGCAGCACTACCCAGGCGGAGCGATAGTCCTTGGCCGCTTCGAGATCGAGCGGCCGATAGGGCATCAGATGAAAGCAGACGAACTTCATGCCCGCACGCCCTCGAGAAAAGCGACAATCGTGTCAGCGACGAGATCGCTGTGCTCCACATGCGGGCTATGCCCGCACGCTTCGATGATCGAAACCTGCGCGCCGGGCACGCGCTCGCTCCATAGCCGCGCATAGGCGCTGGGGAGAATTTGGTCCTCGCGTCCCCACACCACCTGCGTCGGCACCGTGATCCGGTGCAGCCATTTTTCCAGGTCGGGATTGAACAAACGCGGGTCCCAGCCGAACTTCACCGCGGCCAGACGGTTCTGCAGATCGATGTCGACGTCCGCTTCGCTTCGGGGCCCCGCCATCATCGACGCCGCGGCGAACTTTTGGTCGTAAAAGCGATTGCGCGCGAACTCTTCCGGCGACCAGATGAAAATGTCACCGGGTGGAATCCCTTTGATGCGGATGCCCGCCGGCGCCAGCAATGTCAGGCTGGCGAAGCGACGGGTGTTGCGGGTCGCCGCTTCGGCCGCGATCCAGCCGCCGAGCGAATGGCCGATCACATGGACCGGCGAAGAATAAACCTCATCCAGAACGTCGAGGTAATGCATGGCAAGCTCCGCCACGCTGCGCAGCCATGGCGGATCGTCGGATGCGCCGAAGCAGGGATGCTCGGGAACCGACAATGCGTAACGCTGCGACAGGCGATCGAAGAACGGCAGCCGCGCCGGCCAGCCGCCGGCGCCGTGGAGGAACAGGATTGGCGCGCCTGTTCCGCTGCGCTGGACGCGCACGGAGACACCGCGGGTAACCAGGCGATCGGCGTCGTTAGTCATCGCAGCAAGTCTACACCGCTTCCAAGGCGGCGAGCACGTCCTCGACGATGTCGTCGGGATGTTCCAGTCCCACCGACAGGCGTACCAGGCCGTCAGTGATGCCGAGCTCGGCGCGCTGCGCCGGGGTCAGCCTTTGGTGCGTCGTCGTCGACGGATGGGTAATGAGGCTCTTGGCGTCGCCGAGATTGTTGCTGATGCGCACGAGCTTGAGCGCGTCCTGGAAGCGGAACGCGGCCTTCTTGCCGCCCTTGATGTCGAAGGCGATCAGCGTCGAGCCGCCGCGCATCTGCTTCTGCGCCACCTTGGCTTGTGGATGGTCGGGGCGGCCGGGATAGATCAGCCGTGCGATCTTCGGATGTTCGACCAGCGCGACCGCGAGCGTCGCGGCGCTGTCGGTCTGCCGCCGCACCCGCACCGGCAGGGTTTCCAGTCCCTTGAGCAGAACCCAGGCGTTGAACGGCGACAGCGACGGCCCGGTCTGACGGAGCAGCACATGAATGTGCTTCTGGATGAAGGCCTCCGAGCCGAGGATGATGCCGCCAAGGCAGCGGCCCTGGCCGTCGATGTGCTTGGTCGCCGAATAGACGACGCAATCGGCGCCGAGCGCCAGCGGCGACTGGAAGATCGGTGTGGCGAAGACGTTGTCGACGACGAGCGTCGCGCCGGCCTCGTGCGCGATCTGCGCAACCGCGGCGATGTCGATCACCTCGAGCGTCGGATTGGTCGGCGTTTCCAGAAAGAACGTCCTGGTGTTGGGCCGCACCGCGTCGCGCCACTGGTTGAGATCGGTGCCGTCGACCAGCGTCGAGGCAACGCCGTAGCGCGGCAGATAATCCTCCACAATGTAGCGGCAGGAGCCGAACAGCGCCTTGGCCGCGATCACATGATCGCCGGCCTTGAGCTGGCCGACCAGCGCCAGCGTCACCGCCGCCATGCCGGTTGCGGTCGCGCGCGCGGCTTCGGCGCCTTCGAACGCCGCCATGCGCGTCTCGAACATCGCGACGGTCGGATTGGCGAAGCGCGAATACTGAAAGCCGGGCTCTTCGTTCTTGAAGCGCCGCTCGGCCTGGGCGGCGTTCTCGTAGACGTAGCCCTGGGTGAGGAACAGCGCCTCCGAGGTCTCGCCGAATTGCGAGCGCAATGTGCCGGAATGGACGAGACGGGTCTCGGGACGATAGCGATCGGGTGCGGACGCGGTCATTAAGGCCCTCCTACTTGGCCAAAACAAAACCCGGCCGGGAGGACTAATCCTCGGGCCGGGCTCACGCGTCCCCGGCCTTTTAGCAAGTTGTTTTACGTGGCTGCAAGCCGGCCGGCTCAAATGACCACGGGATAAATTGGCTCATACGCCCGACGCGACTTTCCGTCAAGCCGGGCGTCGGGTTAGATCGATCCGTGCTGCTCTCGTTTACAACTTCGGACAAGGGAATCCTGCCCGACCGCATGATCGCGGCGCTGGCCGAGGACGGCGCGATTGCGGCCGGGCGCCCATTCGCTCCCGACCAAATCCAGCCGGCCAGTCTCGACCTGCGCCTTGGCGCCGTGGCTTATCGCGTGCGCGCGAGCTTTCTGCCCGGCCCCGGCACCGCCGTCGTCCGCCGCATCGCTGAACTGAAGCTGCACGAGTTCTCGCTCACCGAGGGCGCCGTGCTGGAAACCGGCTGCGTCTATATCGTGCCGCTGCTGGAGCGCCTGGCGCTGCCGGCGGATATCGCGGCTGCCACCAATCCGAAAAGTTCGACCGGACGCCTCGACGTCTTTACCCGCGTGATCGCCGATGAGACCCGCGGCTTCGATCGTGTCGCGCCGGGCTATCATGGGCCGCTCTATGCCGAGATCAGCCCCAAAACTTTCCCCGTGCTGGTGCGCGAAGGTTCGCGGCTGTCGCAAATCCGCTTTCGCCACGGCGATGCGGTGCTCAATGGCGAGGCGCTGCGCGCGCTGCATGCACACGAGCGGCTCGTCGACCGCGCCGAGGCCGTCATGGGTGAGGGTGTCGCGGTGAGCGTCGACCTTTCCGGCGGCGGCGTGCGGAGCGCAGAGGGCATCGTCGGCTATCGCGCCAAGCGTCACACCGCGGTCATTGAGGTCGAGCGCCGGGCCGCTTATGACGTTGCCGATTTCTGGGAGCCGATTGCCGCGCGCGCCGACCGAAGCCTGATCCTCGATCCGGACGAGTTTTACATTCTCGCTTCGACCGAAGCGGTGCAGGTACCGCCCGATTATGCCGCGGAAATGGTGCCGTTCGATCCGCTGGTCGGCGAATTCCGCGTCCACTATGCGGGCTTCTTCGATCCCGGCTTCGGTTATGCCGGGGCCGGCGGGCTCGGCGCCCGCGCGGTGCTGGAAGTGCGCTCGCGCGAAGTGCCGTTCATCCTGGAGCATGGCCAGATCGTCGGCCGGCTGGTCTACGAAAAGATGCTGGCCCGGCCCCATCAGCTTTACGGCAGCGGCATCGGCTCGAACTATCAGGCGCAGGGACTCAAATTATCGAAGCACTTCCGCAGTTAATGGTCCGCGTCGTTCGCGCGCGACATCGAACGCGCGCCATACCGCTAGCACGACGACGAACGCCGCAATCCACACCATGCGCGAGCCGTAGCGGTCGTGCGGGTTGGAGATCACGCCGCAGAACGCGGCGTTGGCGAGAAGCGCGAGCGCGACGGTCGCCGCGAGGCGCCCGAGATCGGCGAAATCGGCGCTGTAAAATCCGAGAATGATCAGCACCGGCAGCAACGCCATCACGGCCCACGCTACCGGCACGTGGACCGCGTTGATTGCGGCGAAGCCGACTTCACCGTGCTGCTGGCGTGCGGCGCGCATCGCCAGCAGCACCGAAGGTGCATAGCGTTCCATGATGCCGTAGGTATGCCAAATATCCGTGCGGACCCCTTCGCCGGTGCTGACGGCGACGAGTTGCCGCCCCGTCGCGGTCAGCGCAGCTCGAATTTGCAGGAGCGGATAATCGCGCAGGCTTTCGAGCACGATGGTGCGCATTTCACCGCCGAGCCCTTCAAAACGCCCAAGCTGGTCGAACGGGCCGCCGCCCCACAGGAAATCATCGGCATCGCGCGGCAACTCGTTGCGGTAGGGGCAGAGCTTGAGCCGTGCATCCGGACAATGGTCGTCGAGATAGCGGGCGACGATCCCATCCTGCAGCATGCGGCCGAACGCGATGCCGTAGCCGCCTGGCGTCCAGGCGATCTGCTTCGCCACGATGTAGTTTCCGGCGAGCAGGAGCGCGGCGCCGAGCACCAAGGCAAGGGCGGCATCGGCGACCGCGGCGCCCGGAACGAGTTTGCGATTGAACAGCGAGACGATGAACGCCGCGACGCTCAGCACAAGCAGCACGGCGTAGGTGGCGCTGTGGGTCGATACCGCAAAGGCAATGAAGAGGATGAGCGCCGCGCGCCGGCCCGGTGCGATCCAGTACCTGTGCCAGGCCAGCGCATGCAGGGCGAGCACCGCAAGGCCGGCGAAGATATCGGTCAGGAGTTCGCTCGCAATCCACGGCAGCGCGGTTGTCGCCGCCAGCGTCACTACCACCGCCAACAATCCGGCGGGGTGGAGATTGAAGCGGTGCACCTTCAGCAGAGTGCCGATAATCCACACCGCCGCGGCCGCCTGCAGGATGACAGTGGGCCAAAAATCAAGCGGCCATCCGGCGGCAAGGAAAAGTCCGTAGGTGGTCGAGCGGCTGGGGACGAGAATACCCTCGAACCAGCGCGCAAGGTAGCCGCCGGTGTCGTACTCCAGGAGCGGGAAGCCGTTCCAAAAAGCCGGCAGCAGCAGAACAATCGTGGCGAGAAGCCGGGGAACGAGCCGCGTGGCGGTCAAGGCAAGCATCCATAAACCTTAGCGGAGGGGGCGCGCGCGATCACTTGGCGAAACGCGGGCAAATCAGGCCGCACGGCGCAAATTCTTGTGGCATTTTGTCGGCAAGGGCGGTCTTCTGCTGGAGGGGGTACCGGCATTGCGAGGCGACGCCAGGGGCTGCGCATGCGACTACTCATTGCGAGCCTTGCCGTCGCCTTTGCCGCTGCGCTGGGAACCGCTACTGGCATCTCGCCGGCCGCGGCGCAATCGGGTTACGACCGCCCGGGCGGCGATTATGCCAGCGCCCCGGTCGCGAGTGGCGACCCGGCGGTGTGCGCGACGCGCTGCGAGCGCGAAAGGGGCTGCCGCTCCTGGAGTTTTGCCTATCCGTCGACGTCCGGCGAGCAGGCCATCTGCCGGCTCAAACGCGAGGTGATGCCACGGATTGAGGCAAGCTGTTGTGTGTCGGGTGTGCGCGGCGCGGGCGTCATCGAGCCGCGGCTCGGCGAAATCGAATACTCGATCGATCGCGTCGGCGGCGACCTCCGGTCGTTTGAGATGGCACCCGATTCGCGCGGCAAAGCCTGCGCCGCGGCATGCCAGGCGGACATTCATTGCCGGGCCTGGACCTATCGGCGGCCCGGCTACGGCACCGCCGCCGCGCGCTGCTACCTCAAGGAGGTCATCAAGCCGCCGCGGCACAAGCCGTGCTGCATTTCGGGCGTCGTGCGCTGATCCGACTGTGAGTTAACCGTTGTCATCGAACCGGGGTGAAGAACCGCGAAAGCCGCAATCCTGACGGCCAATTCCACAGCGGCTGCCGCCTGACGGACAAATCCCACGATCCGACCAGTCCCTCCACACGGCCAACCAGGTCGCCGACCGGCAGCAGTCCAACGCCGCCGGAATCGACGGCGATGCGGCTATCCGCCGAGTTATCGCGATTGTCCCCCATCACAAACAAGTGGTCCGGCGGAACCACGACTTCGGCCACGTTGTCCAGCGGTCCGACGGCGGGATGTTTGAAAATCGTATGCCGGCGGTTGTCGGGAAGCGTTTCGGTGAATCGGGCAACCGGTTGCTGCGAACCGTCGTCCGCTTCGGCCTGTCCCATGCCGTCGGCTTCAAGGCCGACCGGCGCGCCGTTGATCCATAAGCGTCCATTGCGCAGCGCGATGCGGTCGCCGGGAAGCCCGACCACCCGCTTCACCCAAATCTGCGCCCGGTCGCCGGGCCAGCGGAAAACCACGACGTCGCCGCGTTGTGGCAATGCGCCCAGCACACGCGGCGAGTTGGGAAGCGTAACAAAGAGCGGCAGCGAAGCGGAGCTGTAGCCGTAAGGATATTTGGTAGCCAGCAGCTCATCGCCGATCTGCAGCGTCGGCTCCATCGAGCCGGAAGGCACGTAATAGGGCTCGGCGATCGCCGTCTTTGCCGCGATCACAACGACAAGGATGGCGACGGTATCGACGATGACATCGGTCCAGCGATGCATGCGAAACACCTCCGGTGGAACATTGCGATCGGACGATTTTATCCGCCGGTCCCGCCGACGGTAATGCGGTCGATGCGCAGCGTCGGCTGGCCAACGCCGACCGGAACGCCCTGGCCGTTCTTGCCGCAAGTGCCAATGCCGTCGTCCAGCTTGAGGTCGTTGCCGACCATGGAGATGCGATTGAGATCGGTCGGTCCATTGCCGATCAGCATGGCGCCCTTGATCGGCGCGCCTTGCTTGCCGTTCTCAATGCGATACGCCTCGGTGCATTCGAACACGTATTTGCCCGAGGTGATGTCGACCTGGCCGCCGCCAAAGTGCACGGCGTAGATGCCGTTCTTCACTGAAGCGATGATTTCATCGGGCTCGCGCGTGCCGGCCAGCATGTAGGTGTTGGTCATGCGCGGCATCGGCACATGGGCGAAACTCTCGCGGCGGCCGTTGCCGGTGGGCTTCATGCCCATCAGCCGCGCGTTCTGGCGATCCTGCATGTAGCCGACCAGAATGCCGTCTTCGATCAGCACGGTGCGGCTGGTCGGGGTGCCTTCGTCATCAATCGAGAGCGAGCCGCGACGGAGCGCCATGGTACCGTCGTCGACGACAGTGACCCCCTTTGCGGCGACGCGCTGGCCCATGAGCCCGGCGAACGCCGAAGTCTTCTTGCGATTGAAATCGCCTTCGAGCCCGTGGCCGATGGCCTCGTGCAGCATGACGCCGGGCCAGCCGGGCCCGAGCACGACGTCCATCTCGCCGGCCGGCGCCGGGACGGCTGCGAGATTGGTCAGCGCCTGGTCGACGGCTGAGTTGACGGCGTGCTGCCAGGTGTCGGTGATGATGAAGCGCTCATAGCCTTCGCGGCCGCCATAGCCGGCGCTGCCGGTCTCCTGGCGGTCGCCATCGCCGACCATCACCGAGACATTGACGCGGACCAGCGGGCGCACGTCGCGATAAGTCTCGCCATCACCACGGACAATCTCGACGGCTTGCCAGGTGGCGCCAAGGCTGACCGACACTTGGCGAACGCGCGGATCCTTGGCGCGCGCATAGGCATCGATGGTTTCGAGCAATCGCGCCTTGGTCTCGAATCCGGGACTGGCGAGCGGGCTGTCCTCGCCATAGAGCTTGACGTTGGTACGTGCGGGCGGCCCGGCATAGTGGCCGGAATAGCCGCCCTTGACCGCGCGCACGGCATCGGCGGCGCGGGCGATCGCCGCTTCGGAAACATCCGACGCGTGCGCGTAGCCTACCGCCTCATCCTTCACGGCGCGCAGCCCAAAACCCTGCGAGGTGTCATAGGTCGCCTGCTTCAGCCGGCCGTTGTCGAACACCAGCATTTCGGCCTGGCGATACTCGAGATAAAGCTCGCCGTCGTCGGCGCCATCGAGGCTGCGGGAGATGATCTTGGCGAGGTTCGGCCGGTCGAGCCCGGCGCGATCGACCAGCGAGATGGGGGCAGAGGCCATGCGGGAACTCCGGTCTTCTTCTTGGCTTCGAGGCGTTTCGGCTTAGAGATAGGCCATGCCGTGCCGTATTGCCACGTATCCGTCCGTTAGGCAGCCGGCAACGTTCGGCGGCCTAAATTCCGTCTCGCAAGGTGAACGATCCTCTGCAAAGAGCGGCCCCGCATCGCGCTCCCCAAGGCGACGGGGCCGCTTGTTTTTCCAATTTTCCCGTACCGTCATGGCATGCCTTATCGCATTGCCCCAAAGACGTGGATGCCCGGCAACAAGGCCGGCATGACGAGCCAGGATCCCTTTTCAGCTAGCCGGCCAGCCGCTCGATGGCGGCGCCACAGCGGCCAAGCTTGTCTTCCACCCGTTCGAAACCGCGGTCGAGGTGATAGACGCGGTTGACGATGGTCTCGCCCTCGGCGGCAAGCCCGGCGATGACCAGCGAGACCGAGGCGCGCAAGTCGGTCGCCATCACTTGCGCGCCCTTGAGCCGCTTGACGCCTTCGATCGTCGCCCGTTCGCCTTCGAGATGAATCCGGGCGCCGAGCCGCGCCAGTTCCTGCACGTGCATGAAGCGGTTCTCGAACACCGTCTCGACAATGTGCGAGGTGCCGTGGGCGCGCGTCATCAGCGCCATGAGCTGGGCTTGCAGATCGGTCGGGAAGGCCGGGAACGGCGCCGTCGTTACCTCGACCGGTCTCAGGTCGCCGCCGTTGCGCGCGACGCGGATGCCCTGATTGGTCGGCGTCACCGTGACGCCAGTCGCTTGCAATACGTCGAGCGCGGCCTGCAGCAATTCCGGCCGCGCGTTCTGCAACAGGATATCGCCGCCGGCCATGGCGACCGCCATGGCATAGGTGCCGGTCTCGATGCGGTCGGGCAGCACGCTGTGGCGCGCGCCGTTAAGCTTGGCGACGCCCTCAATGACGATACGCTCGGTGCCGGCGCCGGAAATGCGCGCGCCCATCTTGTTGAGGCAATCGGCGACATCGACGATCTCGGGCTCGCGCGCGGCGTTCTCGATCACGGTGGTGCCGTGTGCGAGCGATGCCGCCATGATCGCGGTGTGGGTGCCGCCGACGGTGACCTTGGGAAAGACAATCTCGCCGCCTCTCAAGCCCCTCGGCGCCCGGGCCACGACGTAACCGCCCTCGATGTCGATCTTGGCGCCGAGCCGCTCGATCGCCATGATCAGAAGATCGACCGGCCGCGTGCCGATGGCGCAGCCGCCCGGCATTGAGACCCGGGCCTCGCCCATGCGCGCGACCAGGGGCGCAATCACCCAGAAGCTTGCCCGCATCTTGGAAACGAGTTCGTACGGAGCGGTGGTATCGACAATGCGGGCGGCGGAGATGTGCAGGCTTTGCCCGTGGTCCGCGGTCTCGCCGGAGCGCTTGCCGCCGACCATGATGTCGACGCCGTGATTGCCGAGAATGCGCTGCAGCTGCACCACGTCGGCCAGCCGCGGCACATTGTCGAGGATGAGCGTCTGGTCGGTGAGAAGGCTCGCGATCATCAGGGGAAGCGTGGCGTTCTTTGCCCCCGAGATCGGAATCGTGCCGTTCAGACGCTGGCCGCCGACGATGCGAATGCGATCCATGAATAATCCCCGCGGCCCGCTTCCGAAAACGAGCGGCTAATCGCGCCCCTGATTGCGGCGAAAGTCGGGAGCTTGCGGCTCGACTTTGTCTTGCGCCGGTAAAGGCTCGTCGTCGGCGCGGTTTTCCGCGCGGCCGCGGGCTTGCGTCTTGCGGCGCTTGAGGTTTTCCCGCAAGGCCGCGGACAGCCGCGCGCTACGCGCCGCCTGCTTGTCCGCCTTGCCGCGCGAGATCATCGGGGCTCCGGATCTAAGGCAGCGGCAGGAGATGCGGCGCGTACACGCCGAGCGACAACACGGCGACCCCGAGAACCCCGAGCAAACCCGCGAACCAGACCAGCGCGATGATGCCGGTGATCACCGCTGCCGAGCACAGCACGATGCCGATCTGAAAGGCCGCGGAGGCGATTTCGTAGTGGTGATATTTTGCCAGCGACAGGTCGCGCTCCTCCTGTTCCTTCTTGGCGCGCTCGGCAAGCTCCTTGCGGCCTTCGCCGGTCTCCGGCTCGGAGTTGTAGCGCGCCGCGGTCTTCTGCCAGGCCTCGATCTGCTTTTGCATCGCCGCCTTCACCGCCGGATCGGCGGCGCTATCGGCCTGGAGCTTGAGTTCTTCGCCGGCGACCCGCACCGTGGTCATGCGCACGGTCTTGGCCTGGAAGAACGCCCACGAATTCGCCGACTCGACGTCGAAGCTGATCGCCTCGGTCTGCGCGCCCTTGCCCAGCGTTTCCGAGAATGAGAGAAACAGCGCCAGGATCGCGATCACCAGCGCGATCTTGCGGTCTTCGCGCGAGATCTCCTTGGCGGTTTCGGCTTGTTCCAGTTGTTCGTGTGCGTCGGACATGATTTCCGCCCCCTTGCTCGTCATTCCGGGGCCGAGCGAAGCGAGGAGCCCGGAATCCATACCCTGTCTGCACCCACTGTCTGCGAATATGGAGTCCGGGCTCGCCGCTTCGTGGCGCCCCGGAATGACGCATAGCATGAACCTTTCTCACGCGCGCGGATGGGCGTTGCGATAGGCCTCGATCAGGCGTTCGGCATCGACTTCGGTATAGATCTGCGTGGTCGCGAGCGAGGCGTGGCCCAGCAGTTCCTGGATGGCGCGCAAGTCGCCGCCGCGGGCGAGGAGATGGGTGGCGAAGGAGTGCCGCAGCGCGTGCGGCGTGGCGGTTTCGGGCAGGCCGAGCGCGCCGCGCAGCCGCGCCATCGCCAACTGGATGACGCGGGCCGATAACGGGCCGCCCTTGGCGCCGACGAACAGCGGCCCGTCTTGCGGCAGATCGTACGGGCAGAGCGCGACGTAATCGGCGACGAGGTTTTGCACCTGCGGCAGCACCGGCACCATGCGCTGCTTGCGGCCCTTGCCGGTCACCGTGATGGCGTCGCGGTCGCCGAAATCGGCGCGTTTCAAACCGAGCGCTTCGGAAATGCGCAAGCCGCTGCCGTAGAGCAAGGCCAGCACCGCGGCGTCGCGGGCATGAATCCAAGGTTCGCGCTCGTCGCCGGCGGCAAGCTCAACGTCGGCAACGCGCTTGGCGGCGGCGGCCGGCAACGGGCGGGGCAAGGTCTTGCCGAGTTTCGGCGCCCGCACCGCGGCCAGCGCGCCGACCTTGCCCTTGCCGTTCCTCTCGAGATAACGCGCGAAGCCGCGCAGGCCGGCGAGCGTGCGCATCAGCGAGCGGCTGCCGATCCCGTCCGCGCGTCGCGCGGCGAGGAAGGCGCGCACGTCGGCTGGTGCCAACGCGGCGAGTTCCTTCAGCGACGGCGCGCCGCCGAGATGCTCGGCGAGGAAGACGAGGAATTGCACAACGTCTCGCCGATAGGCTTCGAGCGTCTTCGGCGAATAGCGGCGCTCGTCGCCGAGATGGCGGAGCCAACCCTCGATCTCGGCAGCGACCTTGGGGGCCACAAATTTTCCTCCCCCGTGGGAGCGGGGGAGGGGGACCGCCCGGAGGGCGGTGGAAGGGGCGTCGGCGATGAGGATTCCCTCCAGGCTGCATGCCCCCTCCACCATGCATCGCATGGTCCCCCTCCTCCGCTGCGCTACGCTCCGCGGGGGCGGATGAAGGGCTACGCTACTCTCACCTTAGCCTCCCCGCCCTTTCCTCTTCCTAAACCCCCCGGAATCGGGACAACCTGAGCATGATCCGGAAAGGTGGAAGCCGGTTTTCCGATAAGATCATGCTCAACTAAAGATTGTCATGGCCAGACGCGTTGTCGATGTCCTGGTTCCGGTCGCGCTCGATAAGCCGTACTCTTATCGGGTTCCCGACCAGCTTGAGCTCGCGCCCGGCGATATTGTCTCGGTGCCGCTCGGCGCCCGCGACGCCACCGCGGTGGTGTGGGCGGAAAACCCGAAGCCCAATCCGCGGCTCGACAACCGGCTGAGGGACGTCGAGGAAAAGCTCGACCTGCCGCCGCTCAAGCCCGAACTGCGCGACTTCGTCGATTGGGTCGCGAACTACACCATTGCCTCGCGCGGCATGGTGCTGCGGATGTGCCTGCGCATGGGCGAGCATCTCGGCGCCGAGCGCGAGCGCGTCGGCGTGCGTCTCGCCGGCTCCCCGCCGCAGCGGATGACCGCGGCGCGAGAGCGGGTGCTCCAACTTCTCGCCGACGGCATGGTGCGCGGCAAAAGCGAGGCCGCGCGCGAAGCCGGCGTCTCCGCCGGCGTGGTCGACGGCTTAATCGACGAAGGCACGCTCGAAACCCTGGTGCTGCCGCCGGAGCCGGTGGCGCAAAAGCCCGATCCTGACTTTACGCAGACTGATTTCACCAGCGACCAGGCCGCCGCCGCCGCGGAGCTGAAAGCGACGCTCGCCAACGGCGGTTATTCGGTGACGCTCATTGACGGCGTCACTGGCTCCGGCAAGACCGAAGTTTATTTCGAGGCGGTCGCCGACACCATCCGCCGCGGCAAGCAGAGCCTCATTCTGCTGCCGGAGATCGCGCTCACCGCCCAGTTTCTCGACCGCTTCGCCGCGCGCTTCGGCGTGCGCCCGGCGGAATGGCATTCGGAACTGTCGCCGCGCAAACGCGCGCGCACCTGGAGAGCCGTTGCCGACGGCGAAGTCGCCGTCGTCGTTGGCGCGCGGTCCGCCTTGTTCCTGCCCTATGCCGATCTCGGGCTCATTGTCGTGGATGAGGAGCACGACCAGGCCTACAAGCAGGAGGACGGCGTGCGCTACCACGCCCGCGACATGGCGGTGGTGCGCGGCCACATCGCCCGCATCCCGGTGGTGCTGTCGTCGGCGACGCCCTCCCTCGAGACCGAAGTCAACGCGCGCCGCGGCCGCTACAAACGGCTCGCGCTGCCCGAGCGTTTCGGCGGCCAGCTGATGCCGTCGGTCGAGGCGATCGATCTGCGCCGCGAGCGGCCGCCGCCGGGCCGCTTCATCGCGCCGACGCTCGCCGGCGCGGTGCAGATCGCGATCGAGCGCGGCGAGCAGGCATTGTTTTTTCTCAACCGCCGCGGCTATGCGCCGCTGACGCTGTGCCGCGCCTGCGGCTTCCGTTTCTCTTGCCCGAACTGCGACGCCTGGCTGGTCGATCACCGCTTCCGCCGCCAGCTCGTCTGCCACCATTGCGGCTTCGCCATGCCGCATCCGGCCGAATGTCCGAAATGTCAGGCGGCAAATTCATTCGCCGCCATCGGCCCGGGCGTCGAGCGCCTGGAAGAAGAAGTGCGCGCGCTGTTCCCGCAGGCCCGGGTGCTGGTGCTGTCCTCCGATCTTGTCGCCACCGTCGATCGCCTGCGCGCCGAGCTCGACGACGTCGCCCAAGGCCGCTTCGACATCGTTATCGGCACGCAGCTCGTGGCCAAGGGCCATCACTTTCCCAAGCTCAACCTGGTCGGCGTTGTCGACGCCGATCTCGGCCTCTCCAACGGCGACCCGCGCGCCGCTGAACGCACGTTTCAGCTCCTGCATCAGGTGGTCGGCCGCGCCGGACGTGATGCGGGAGTCGGGCGCGGCTATCTGCAGACCCACCAGCCCGAGCACCCGGTGATGCGCGCGCTGATCGCGCAGGACCGCGAGGCGTTCTACTCCGCCGAGATCGCGATGCGCGAAAGCGCGCACTATCCGCCGTTCGGCCGGCTCGCCAGTATCGTCGTCTCCGGCGAGGACAAGCACGACACCGCGGGCTATGCGCGGGCGCTGGCGCGCGCCGCACCGCTCGACGACGATGTGCGCGTGCTCGGCCCCGCCGACGCGCCGCTCGCTTTGGTGCGCGGCCGCCATCGCCAGCGTTTGTTGGTCAAGGCGCCGCGCGCCTTCGATCTCTCGGCTTACTTACGAGACTGGCTACACGCTGCGCCGAAGGCGAAGGGGAGCCTCAAGCTCGACATTGACGTCGACCCGCAGAGTTTTTTGTAGTGGCGCAGGGGCTTAGCCCAGGCACAGTCGGTCATTAAACGGAGCTGAACAAATGCGAAAAATTTATCTCGACGAGAAGTTTCACGCTCAAAATACGTTCATGCGTTCCTTGTACAAATGGTGGCTCGACCTCATGCGCAACGTGGTCGTAGTCGCAGCCATCCAATTTTTTTGCTGTTAAGTCCGGTAACTGGCTCCTCTGGGGCATTAGCGGCGTCAGTTATGCTGCCCTTTGGGGTTACTGCTATAGCTACCTCGAGGAGGTCACATTCGATTTCTGTTGTTGGACTCGGCCTCGGTCTGCACAGCGTTGTCGATCAAATTTCCCACGTTCAAGGTCGATAAATGCTTATGCGCCGGGTACCGCACGTCTCTGTTGAGTAGGCCGAGAATTGCTTAGGTTGCATTCTTGCCAATAACGCACGAGGCCGTCATGGCTCTTGAGGTCTAAAATGGCACAGCTTGGGCATCATTTAACGGGCGTTGCAAGATGCCCATACTGTTCGATTGCTAATCCGACTCTCGAACGACTTTGGCAAAGCCAAGGGTTGGTGCCAAGAGCAACGCCTGGTGCGACGCATTTATGGGCAACTTTTCGCTGTACGAGCTGTGGCGGGGTTGTATTAGCAAAAGGTGCGCCCAATGCGAATGCTGCAAACGCGGTAGTCGCTGAAGTGATGCCCGCACCAAAAAAGGCGCACGAGGACATTCCGGAAACTGCACGACATTTTCTACAACAAGCATTCGAAACACTCCATGCGCCGGACGCCGCCGCCGTGATGGCGGGTAGCGCGGTAGATGCAATGCTAAAGGAACTCGGTTATAAGGACGGCAGTGTATATGATCGGATCAAGAGGGCGGTCGAGGATCACAAGCTCACCGAGGGTATGGGTACTTGGGCGCACGAAGTACGGTTAGGTGCCAACCGTCCTCGTCATGCAGACGCAGAACATCCGCATGTGAGTGTCGACGAGGCAAGACAGTCGGTGGAATTTGCGGAGGCTCTTGGATACTTTATTTTTGTACTTACAAAACGAGTTGAGAGGGGAATGGCGGCCGCTAAAGCTGCGTCCAAATGAACTCATACTGATCTATATGGTAAAATATCAACCGGTATCGGTATGGATTTCGAGGATAGCTTCGAGCTAGGAAATGGGTTGGTTACAAGATTTGCTAAAGGAGGTGCCGCTCTCAAGCGTTCTCAGAGAGCGCGTCGTGCTTGCCGAAGAAAAATTCGACAGTGCAAGTAAGGAGGTTCGGGATTGCAAGAAGCGAATCGCAGATCTCGAACAAGAAATCGAGGCTCTTCGGGCGCAGATACCGTCTGAGCCAGCGGGCGAATTAGCGACCGACACAACCCGCGTGCTTGTTTACGTTTTTAGGGCGGCGGAACTTGATGACCGAGATGTGGGCGCTATCGCGACTGCATTGGAAATGGAACGCGGGGTATTACAGTACCACCTTGATCGATTATCGGACGCAGGGTTGGCAGAGGTGACGGGAGGCAACTATGTACATGGGCACGTTTATTGGGGATTGACCGCTGAAGGAAGGCGATACGTTGTTGAGATGAGGCTGATATAGCAAGCACGTAAAAATGGGTTGAGTTAAACCTGCACATGGTACTTTCAGATGAAGGACGCGCAGGTCGTGAAAGCGACCGCATTCTTCGACACCAGGGATTTCGATGAATTCTGGACGCGCGTGTCGCCGAAGCCGTGAAGTACGTAGCACATTCAACATCGGCGTCGACCCACAGAGTTTTTTTGTTGGGTCCGTAGCCGGGATTGAGCGAAGCGAGCACTAGCGGCCGTCGGTATTCCACTTGTATGCCACACCATTAGCTTCCGCTATGGCTTTACAGGCGCCTTCAGATATTGCTCCAACCATGAACGTCTTACCGCCCCCGGAAAACGCGCACGTTCCCGGACTTAAAGCGCCGCTCGCCGGCGATGGCAATGAAATCCCTTCGCCGGGCTGTCGCCTGTCTAAGTAAGCCTTGATTGGGCCACTGATATTTGCATCTGTTATAAGGCCGATCTCTATCAGAAACTTCAGATTTGCAGCAGCCTTGTCTGGATCATTTGTCTTTACAACCTCCAAAATACGCGCCGATTCTGCTTTGCTCTGCTCTAATTGCAATGTATTGCGGGACTGTGTCGAATTCAGATTCTGAGTATCGGCCGCTTGCCTCTCCTCCAACTGCCGCTGCTGATATCCGCTGATCAATGTCACGCCCGCATTACCGACCGCTGCGGCTGCGGCCGCAAAAATGGCAAGAACGAGCGGATTGACCCAACGCGACTGGCCCGCTTCCTGGCGCTTCAAATTCATCTCGTCACAACGCAAAGAATACTCGGCTGCCCATTTTTCCTGCTCGAACTTTAAACGGGCGTGTTCCAGTTCGACATCCGCTGGGGTTTCAGGCATGGCGGCTATGGCGCTATCGTGGATCTGCCGAATCGACGTTCACTATTCTACTATAACTTGTATGCAACTCGAGCAAGCAAAAGGCGGCCACGGCGCAGATCAATCCGGGCCGCTGGCTGTGCGCGATCCGACGCGGACGCAATGTTCGCGGTTGCCGCCCGGCCGCGAACCATCCATGCTGATGCGACCAATTCCAAGGTCGTCTCATGTCTCAAACCATGCCGACACTGGGCGCCAACCAGCAGTTCTGCCGGAGCTGCGGTCAGGTCATTTCGAGTCTGGCGCCGGTGTGTCCGCACTGCGGCGCGCCGACCGGGATGGCGGTGCGCCCGCCGGACGCCAGTCCCAAGAGCCGGCTGGTAGCGCTGTTGCTGTGCTGGTTCCTGGGATTGTTCGGGGCCCACCGTTTCTATGTCGGCAAGATCGGCACCGGCATCCTCCAGATATTCACGCTCGGCGGCCTGGGTATTTGGACCTTCGTCGATTTCATTGTCATCATCGTCGGCCATTTCAAGGACAAGCAGGGCCGCCGCGTCTCGGTTTGGACCGACTGACGCCGCGGCCGCTGCACCCCCGTGGGAACGGCTTCAACGCGCGTCACGTTTTCATTGACTTTCGTCTCTCAATCAGATACAAATAACACTGCGAATCTCGCTCGGTGAAGGACGCCTTCGGCCGAGGGTACTCCTGAAGGCGGAGCGAGTGCGGTGCCCGCGTGCGGACCGATACAGTCCGCTCCCGGGCAGCTTCGGGCATCATGTTGGCCGGCACTACGACCGGTCCGGGAGGTGCTTCCCTGGACTGGGACAGGCGGGCGCGGATAACGCCCGTGGAAGAACGCGAGGCCTGCGCCCCCCGGTTGGGGCGCCCGTACAGGGCCGGACGTCCTGCCGCGTCCCAGGAAACCTGGCCTGGAGCTGCGCCGAACGGGCGAGAGCCCCGACGGTAAGAGCCGTGGTGGAACGCCGACAGGCGAGCGCATCCTTCCGGATGCGCGCCGCATCGCAAGATGCGGAGGTTAGGAAACACGTCTGCCGGCGTTCCGCCTCCTTTTTTGTCGGAAGCGAACCTAAAAGGACTTCTTTCGTAGTCTGGTCTGCGAAATAGGTTATACCGCTCGCTTCGCATTTGCTTTGTTGTGGTTGGCACAACTCGGGCGCGGGTCGCGTCGCGGGAATGGGCGTCGTCGCGAGCCGGCGAGCCAGCCTCAAGATGGCTGCTCCGACGGCATGCTTAATTCGATTTTTTTATAACAGCGTTCGTAAACTATAAGATGGCGCTCAGATAGATTGCTCAATTCCCGTTCTCGCAACAATAACTACGCTTCTGTCTAATGACCGGTTGTCTGCGCGGTCCGCCCGTAACGGCCGGACGCAGCACGCCGCGAGCATGCATGAATTTTATGCACAACGAAGTCGTTTCCGAGCCTGGCCTGTCTCCTCCGCTCCATCCGGAGTTTCGGGCTGCGGTGCACGCCGAGCAGATCAAGGCGATCTATCACGCGCCGCCGATCATGCTGATCAATCCGATCAACGCAGCGATCCTCGCGGTGGTGCTGTGGCCGGCATACCCGGCGTGGGTGCTTCTCCTTTGGATCGCACTGCTCTGCGTTGTCGTCGGCGTGCGCTTCGTCGATCGGGCGCGCTATCTGCGGGAACCGCACGAGAGCTTGCATGAGGTTGCTTGGGCCAGGCGTTTCGTCATCGGCGCCGCCGCGACGGGTCTGCTGTGGGGTTTCGCCGGATCGGTGGTCTTCGTATCGCCCGATCCGGTCGCTCATGTCGTCGTCACGTTCGTGCTCGGCGGCATGACGGTCGGCGCGGTTTTCCAGCAATCGGCCTATCTGCCGGCTTTTTTCGCTTACGCGCTTCCCGCCACCGTTCCACAAGTCGTTTGTTATTTGGCGAAGGGGGACCGGACCTCGATCGCCATGGGCCTGATGCTGGCGATGTATGTCGCGGTCGTGGTGTTGATGGGACGCTACATCAACCGCTGGATCAGCGAGACCGTGCGGTTGAGGCTCGACCAGGCCGCCGCCAACAGCAAACTGCAGGCCGCCGTCGCCGAGAGCAAGGCCGTGCTCAACGAAATCGAGCAGATCTACCGGTATTCGCCGGTCGGTCTGTGTTTCATGGATACCAACTACCGCTACGTGCGGATCAACGAGCACATGGCGGAGATCAATGGATTGCCGGTCAGCGCCCATATCGGCCGCACTCTGCGCGAGGTCATTCCCGCACTCGCGGACGGGATCATGGAGCTGTACCGGCCGATCTACGAGCGCGGCGTGCCGGTCCTGAACGCGGAGCTTCACGGTGTAGCTCCTACGTCTCCGGGCATTCAGCGTCATTGGCTGGCGAATTTCTTTCCGTTCCGTTCCGAATCGGGGAAAGTGACCGGCTTGATCGGGGCGGTGATGGACATCACCGATCTCAAGCAAACACAATTGGCATTGCGGCAAAGCGACGAGCGCTTCCGCACCATCTTCGACTCCGTCAATGACCTCATATTCGTGCATGACTTCGAAACCGGGCATTTTATCGAGGTCAATCGCAGCGCCTGCGAGATGCTCGGCTTTACCCGCGACGAGCTGCTCAAGCGGAACATCGGCGATATCTCGGCGAACGAGCCGCCTTACACGGTCCAGAACCTGTTGCCCGAAATGCAGAAGGCGCGATCCGGGACGCCGCAGACGTTCGATTGGCGCGGCAAGACCAAGGATGGGCGGCTGCTCTGGGTCGAGATCTCGCTGCGCCGGGCCGCCTTCGGCGGACGCGATGTCCTGCTCGCGACCGCCCGCGAAATTTCACAACGCAAGGAGGCGGAAGGTCAGCTCAGGAGGATGGCGCAGTTCGACCTCCTGACCGGATTGCCCAATCGCGGCGTGTTCGTCGCCGAGGTAACCCGGGCGATCGAGCGCGCCCAGCGGGGCGAGCGCAGCTTCGCGGTGCTTTATCTCGATCTCGATCATTTCAAGGACGTCAACGATACGCTGGGACACCCGATCGGAGACCAGTTGCTCCGCTCGGTTGCCGAACGGCTGCAGGCGAATGTGAGAACGATCGACACGCTTGCCCGGTTCGGCGGTGACGAGTTCGCCTTGCTGATGGCAGACGTCGGCGATCCCACCGATGCCGGAGTGCTCGCCGACAAGCTTTTGCAAATCATGGCCAAGCCGTTTCTGCTCGGCGGCAACCAAATCCAATCCGGAGTCAGCATCGGCGTCGCGACCTACGAGCCGGACGCCCCGGAAGCCGAAACGCTTCTCGCCCACGCCGACGTCGCGCTTTATCGGGCAAAATCGGAAGGCCGGCACACCTATCGCTTCTTCACCGGCGCCATGGATGCGGAAGTGCGCAGGCGGGTGGCGCTGACATCCGAGCTGCAGGCGGGGATTGAGGCTGGCCAACTGTTCCTGGTGTACCAGCCCCAGGTCGATATGGAGACCAGCCGGTTGGTCGGGCTGGAGGCGCTGGTGCGCTGGAATCATCCGACCCGGGGTGAGCTCTCGCCTGGCGAGTTCCTGCCGGTAGCGGAGCGCAGCGGGCTCATCGTGATGCTCGGGAACTGGGTATTGCGTACGGCCTGCAGGCAGGCCGAGCAATGGCTAGAAGCGGGAGTCGCGCTGCCTCCGGTGGCGGTGAATGTTTCGGCGCTTCAGTTCAAAGCGCCGCGCGAGCTGGAAAAGGAGATCGATGCGGCGCTGGCGGAGACCGGGCTGCCGCCAGGATCGCTCGAAATCGAGATGACGGAAACCGCGCTGATGGGAACTTCAAGCGGGCACGACAATGTCGTCGAGCGGCTGCGCGCCCGCGGGCTCCGGATCTCGGTCGACGATTTCGGCACCGGCTACTCGTCGCTGCTCTACCTTCGGCGCTTTCCGGTCGATCGGATCAAAATCGCGCAAGAATTCGTCAGGGATATCGGCATCGAGCCCAACGACACGGCCATCGTCAAGGCGTCGATCGGCTTGGCGCGCGAACTCGGAATTGGCGTTTTGGCCGAGGGCGTGGAAACCGCAGAACAGGTGCGGCTGCTGCACGAGTGGGGATGCCGGCAAGCGCAGGGATTCTACTTTGCCGCGCCGTTGCCGGCCGAAGATGTGCTGCCGCTCCTGCACAGCGGTAGCGTCATGCGTTGGCTGGCAACGGCGTCGATCCCACACGGCCGGCAGCGGCGGTTGCGGATTGTGAAGCCGCGGCGCGCTCGTTCCGCTCCCAAACGCGGCGCGTCGCATTGAACGCGAAACGTTTGCGCAACGTGAAACGGGTAGCGCGTCGCATGGGGCAGCACCTGCGAAACCCGGCTATCCGCGCCGGGTCGCCTCGAACAGGAACCATACTCGCCGCTCGGCTTGGTCGATCCAGTTTTCGAGCAGGCTTGCGGTCGCCACGTCGCCATGCTCGTCGCACAGTCCGTGGGTCTCGCGCATTGCGGCCGCGAGCTGCTTGTTGTCGTCGCGCAACTCGGCGAGCATGTCATCCGGCGTCACGTAGTCGGCGTCGTTGTCGAGCAGGCGCTGCTGGCGGCTGATCTGGCCGATCGAGCGCAGCGTGGTGCCGCCGACCTTGCGCGCCCGTTCGGCGATATCGTCGGTGATTGCGAAGATCTGCTCGGCCTGCTCGTCGAGCATCAGGTGATAATCGCGGAAGTGCGGGCCGGATATGTGCCAGTGGAAGTTCTTGGTCTTGATGTAGAGCGAGAAAACGTCGGCGAGCAGTGTCGTCAGCGCGGCGGCAATGTCGCGCGTCGCGTCAGCACCGAGATCGGTCGGAGGATTAATCGACGCAGTTCGTCGTGATGCGGCATCACCGGGGTTCATGGCAATCGTCTCCAATTTTAATCGCCGTCCTGATCGGCCGGCTTTTGTTGGGGGGCTACTTCCAAGGACTACTTCCAAGAGCGACATCATATGACGTAAAACGGTCCAATCCATGACCGCGACCATCGAGACCATACTGTTCCTGCTCGCGGTGCTGGTGGTCGTCGCCCTCGTCGCCCGGCGGCTGAATACCGCGCCCTCGATTCTTCTCGTCGTTGCCGGCATCGGGCTGGCGCTGCTGCCCGGCCTGCCGCGGATCGAGCTGGCGCCGGAACTCGTGCTGCTCGGCATCCTGCCGCCGCTGATCTATTCGGCAGGCGTCGCGATGAGCTGGCGCGAATTCCGTTTCAACCTGCGCCCGATTACGCTGCTGGCCTTCGGCTGCGTCGTCTTCACCAGTTGCGCGGTGGCGGCGGTCATGCACGTCGTGCTCGGCATGCCGCTCGCCGTCGGCTTTGTGCTCGGCGCCATCGTGGCGCCGACCGACGCGGTCGCGCCGCTCGCCATCATCCGCCGGCTCGGCTTGCCGCGCCGGCTCCTTGTCGTGCTCGATGGCGAAGGTCTCGCCAACGACGCCACGGCGCTGATCCTTTACCGCTTTGCCATCGCCGCGGTCGCCACCGGCCTGTTCTCCCTCAAGGAGGCGGCCGGAACCTTCGCGCTGATTGTCGTCGGCGAAATCGCCTACGGCATCGCCGTCGGTTGGGCGAGCCTGCGCCTGCGCCGCTGGGCGCGCGATCCGCGCGTCGAGATCACGCTGTCGCTGATGACGCCTTACGTGGCGTTTCTGGTACCCGCGCATCTGGGAGGCTCGGGCGTATTGGCAACGGTTGCGGCGGGCCTGTTCGTGAGCTGGAACGGGCCGCTGCTCATTCCGGCGGCGACGCGGCTGCAGGGCATCTTCTTCTGGGACCTGATCGTCTATTACCTCGAAGGCTTCGTGTTCCTGGTGACCGGCATGGAGACGCGCGCGCTGCTCGATCGCAGCAATACGGTCTCGCTGCACGAACTCGCCGTGGCCTTGCTGCTGACCGTGGCGGTGGTCGTGATCGCGCGCTTTGTCTGGGTCTATCCGTCGGTCTATCTGCCGCGCTGGCTGAGCCCGGCGCTGCGCCGCCGCGATCCACTGCCGCCGTGGCAATGGTCCTTCCTGCTGGGCTTCGTCGGCGTGCGCGGCGTCGTCTCGCTGGCCGCGGCGCTCGCCATTCCCTTCACGACAATGAGCGCCGAGTCGTTTCCCGACCGCGATCTCATTCTGCTCGTCACCTTCGGCGTCATCGTCGTCACCCTGATCGTCCAGGGCCTGATGCTGCCGGCTATCGTGCGCTGGCTTGCTTTGCCGCACGACGCCGAGGACGAGCGTCGGCGCGAACAGGATGCCGAGATCATGGCACGGCTCGAAGCTTTGAACGTCGCGCAAGGCCGGCTGGACGGGCTCGCCGCCGATGGCGAAGTGGAGCCGGAGGTGCTGGCGCTGCTGCGGGCGCGCCACGACCATCGCGCCGGACAGCTGCCGAAAAACGCGGCGGATGGGCTTAAGGCCGTTGCGACGGCGGCGGAGTTGCGGGCCGAGCTGATCGCCGCCGAGCGGGAATACATCTACCAGCTGCTGCAGGACGGGAAAATCACCGACGAAGCGCGCCGGCGCATCGAACGCGAGCTCGACCTTGAGGAAGAGAGCCTCGCGTTCAGAAGAGATAGCGTGATCGATCCGCCGCTTTAAGCGCGGATTTCGCCTATCCCTCAATCCGCGCTAACTGCTCGATCGTCAAACGATCAAACCTTCCCGCATAAAACCTTTCGATGGCATCGATAAAATCTTGTTTGTCCGCGGCGACTTCAGCAAAAAGCGTCATCGAAGATTGAAATTTCAGATCGTCGGGATAGTCGAAGATTTGTTCGATCGCGTGCATCGGCGACTTCAGGACCAGCCGCGTGCACTCTCGCAGCCTTGGCCCCAATGCGGGATGATTCAGATAAGCCTTGGCTTCCGCGCGAGATGAAATTGCGAATTTGGTGGCCAACGCACTTTGACCAAGTCCTTTAATCTGCGGGAAGATAAACCACATCCAATGCCCGCGTTTCTTGCCGTCGCGCAATTCCGCACGGACCCGCTCATAAACGCCGTCTTGGGCGTCGATAAAACGTTGCAGATTATAGGGACCATCCATGCGCGGCGACAACCCTTTGCATTTATCCTTTAGTGAAACTTCTCGCCCCGGGCTAACTTCTCGATGATCGCCTGCATTCTCTTCTCTCTGGTCTCCGGCTTCTTCGCCGTTTGCAGCCGGTAAACGATCGAATGAAGGTTGGTTTTGTTGAGTGTTGCGAAGAAGGCTTTGGCTTTTTTATTCCGCGCGATTCGCTTCAGGAAATCATCCGGTACTGTGGCCTTGCCAAAGGAGTCATAGGCCGCTTGCCAGCGGCCATCAGCCTTGGCGGTGTTCACCTCGCGCAGTCCGGCGGGAGCCATTTCGCCCGTCGCAATCAGGCGCTCGGCATGCTTGGTGTTGGTCTTGGACCAACCGCTGTTGCGGCGCCGCGGCGTAAAGTGCTGCAGCCACGATTGCTGGTCATACGGTCTTTTCTGGCCGTCGATCCAGCCGAAGCAAAGCGCTTGATCGAGGGCTTCCACATAAGTGACCGTGCCTGTACCGGAGTCCTTTTTGTAAATGCGCAGCAAGATGCCGTCGGCTTGGCAGTGGTTTTTCGAAAGCCAAGCCCGGAAGTCGCCCGCCGATGCGAAACTTATGGTTTTCATCAAAAGCGGACCCACTCGGCAGCGAAATCCCGGCGAATATTTGCACGTTCAAAGACTGCTGATCACCGTGTAGGACAGGTAGACGAATAACGCCGCCCCGAGCATCACCAGGAGGCCGGCGAGCGCCACGTCCAGTCGCTGGCCGGAGCCGCGCAACGTGTCCGCGCTGTCGATTTCGATCGCCGTCTTGCGGAAGCGCAGGATCGCCAGAACAATCGTGCCGGTACCGAGCGCGATGAGAATCAAGCCGGCGACATTGCCGACGAATTGGCCGCCCGGCGACAAGGCGCGGCGGGCGAGCGTTTGACCCGCAATCTCCAGGAACAGGTCGAATTTTTCCACCAGGAAGCCAAAGGCCATGATCGCAATGGCCGTGCGCACCCAGGCCAGAAAAGTGCGCTCGTTTGCGGCGTGGTCGCTATATCGCTCGATCATGCTTCTGTCGTCCTCGTCGATTGCACCGCGACCTCAATCGAATGATGGTTTTCGCGCAGCGTGTCATCGGGCGGCGCCCCTTGACGACGGCTTTCGTTTGCCGCGCCCGGGGGCGGGAGAATTCTTTGGTTTCGTCCGCGGCCGGGGAGCGAGTTTCTTGCGTTCTGCGATCGCCAGCGCGCGGGCGGCCCAAACAGCAAGCTCATCGGGGTCGTCATAGAGCCGCTCGGGCAGGCGCCAATAGGACAGCGAATGGCGGCCGATACGGCCGGCGCTTTTGGCGCGGGTATAGACGAATGGCCGGCTGCCTTCGCGCTCGAACTCCGGGATGCTGGCGTCGTCCACCTTGAGAAAGATCGCACCGTCGAAAACCAGCGCGAACATCAGGCCGTCGGCATAGAGACCGGCGCCGCCGAACATGCGCTTCATCGCCACCGGCCGGAATGGCGAGAACAGTTCGCGGATGAACTCGGGGTCCATGCGAACATCAGCCCAACAATTTTTGCTCAAGTGCATCCAGGGCCTTGCGCACCTCGGCAACGATAAGCTTATCGGCCGCTCTTTGATCGATATCCGGCACATCCCAATCGAATATAGCACGATATTTTTCGACCAGTTTTCTCACATCGGCGATAATGGCATCGCGATGTCCTTCCAATTCCTTCTCTTCGATGTTTGCCACTTCCTTCTCTCCTTCTGTTTAGCTTCAGCGCCTTGAGTTGGGGGGAATGAAGCCCGTCGCCATCTGATTTCTGATTCAATGACGAGTTAGGCGCAGCTCGCCGCTGCGGCGTTTCGCGTCGAGACGTTGGCTCAACGCCGCCCGCATATTATATCTGCATACCTATCCTGCGTGCAGGCACGCTGACGTCATGGCTTCGCACGGCCGTCACGGCATTTCGGAGCTTGTGCTCGGCAGCGACGATCAAGGTTCTCACCCGTTGCAAGATTCCGGTGCTGGTCCATCGATGAGCCGGACGCGTCGATCGCTGGCGCGCGCTAAGCAGCTTTGCGTATGGCAAAGCTGGCGTGGGGGCTCCCGGTTCTATATTGTATCGGCCATGGAACCACGTGGCATTTATCGCGAACGCAACGGCTGGGACGACACTCAACACAGCGCTCACGTCAAATACGACGAGCATCAAGAGCTCGACTTGGCCGAAGAGCGCTATCGCGCGCGCGGCTACCAGCCGCCATTCGATCAATTGCCGTGGAAAGACGAGATTGAAGACCTTTAAAGCAGCGCGGCAGGCCGAGAACGCGATCGGCCTCGGTTCGCTCGGCTAGCTGCGGCCCCGATCTGAATTGGGGCGCCGGGATACCGCCGTTAGTCAGGGTGTTCGCTTAGCAGCCGGCTTAGTGCCACTTTTCCTGCGCGGTTGGCTTCCGTCATGGATTCGAAAAGAATCTCGGAGTGCTCAATCGGGCTGGTTCTGCCGGCACGATAGATTTCCCATCGCCATGATTTCGGCGGCGGCGCCCGGAGCTTTACGACTACGGAAAAATCGGGATGATCGATCATGACAAGCTACGCTATCACAAAACGCTGCAAAATGAGACCGGAACACCGGACATTGAAAATAAAATTTGAAGCTCGCTGCGTGCGTGCTTCGCCGTCAGAACAGCCCATTCTTTCGTGACTGGGCCCCTTTCACGCCTGGTCGGTCAGTAAACGCAGCGCGGGTCCGGCGCCCCGACCTCCGCTCGCTCGGCGAGCGAAGGCGACATTCGGGGCCCATGTCGCCATGGCCCATCGCGCGCTTATCACGATACCGCGGCCGGTCGCTCCACCAGCGTGTGGGTGTTATCGACACTGTCATACACCGACACCTGCACGATCGGATGAGCGGTTTTGATTTGCAGCGCCGCCGATTGAGCGGCCTCCGACGTCTTGTAGGAGCCCTTGGTTTGCCGGTCCACCTGGAGCAAATACCGGCCGCTCTCGGGCCGCTTGCGTTGGGTGAACACCTCCTCGACTTCCTTTTCAGACTTTTCGGAATCGTCCTTCACAGGCATCTTGATCTGGCGCGGGGCCATTCACTGCTCCTTTGTGGGGGGGAAGCCCTTATGTAGGGGATTCGGGTGTAATCCGCCAGTGCGGTGATCCGAACTTCCTGCAAGCCGCCCGGCGGCGATTCGGCCGTTCAATGCTTGCGTGCATCGACCCGGAAGCCAACGATGGTTTTTTCGCCAAGCGCCTTGGCGGCCTCCAACCGGTGCAGGCCCTCGACCAGGACGAAGCGCGCGCCGTCCGGCCGCACCAGGATCGGTGTCTGCTGCCCGCGCTCAAGCATGCTGGCTGCGATTTCGTCGACGCGCGTTTGCTCGAGTGTGGCGCGGCGTTTGACCGGGACGTAGATGTCGGCGATGGCAAAGCTTTCGCGCTTCATGGCGGAGAGGATAGCACGCAGGCGATTGACTTGCGCGATTTTCGGAGAGGCGCGGCGCAGGCTCGGTACTTGCGCCCTCAGTACCTTTCCTGACTGCGCGGATAGCGCAGCGGCGCATCGTCGGCATCGACGATCATCTTGCCGATCGGCCAAAGTGCGAGCCCGGCGAGTTTCAGATGCGCCCAGGCGAACGGGATGCCGATAATGGTGACGGCCAGGAGAATGGCGGTGATGAGATGACCAAGCGCCAGCCACCAGCCGGCGAGGATGAGCCAGACGATGTTACCGAGCAGGCCAAGCGGCCCGGTACCAACGTCCTCACCGAGATACTCTTTGCGTGAGACCGCCTTGCGGCCGAAAGGAAGCAACGTATAGGACGCGATATTGACCGCGGCTCGCGCCCAAGGCAGCCCGATGATGGTGATCGCCATGATCACAGCGGCGATGAGCCAGCCGATGGCCATCCACAGGCCGCCAAAGAAAATCCACAGCAGGTTGAGCAGGAGGGAGAAGGGCGACATGAGATTTCTTCCGGCCGCTTGCAAACGGCGCTGGCTAAGGACACTAGCTTTGTTGAGTTAGTCACGCCGATCCCATTCCGCCAGCCCAACTGACGATGAGGCCTTGCCGTCCCTTTTTGCCGTGTTCAGGGGCGGACCGATCGGCCGGCGTTTAACTGACTGGGACCGGAGCGATGTAGCGACGGACGCCCAGGTTATCCAACACGAACAAGGGTACGTAATTCTGCTCTTGCCAATCTTGCAGCAGCAGCATCGTCAGTTCGTCGAGGACGAGCCATTGGTCGTTCTGATACACCGCAACAATCATATGGTCTTCATTACGCGGTCGGTTGCGCACGATCACCAGCCTGACGTTCTCGCGCGAGACGCCGGCTTCCCGGAGCGCCAGATATTTGGCAATCGAATAGGCCTTGCAATCTCCAGTGCCCAGCTTCACCGACTCAAGCGCGCTTGCCCAATTACCGGGTACGGGCTTGATCAAAAGATTGATCGACCTGTTGAGGTGGCCGAGCAAAGCCTTGTCCTGATAGTCGCTGGCCTCCGCGACAACCTTCAGGAGTTTGAGCACTGGATCGCAGTCGTTGGTTTCATCATCGCGACAGGAATTTACCAGCAGTCTGTCCTGCATAAATTGTGCTCGCACGGTTTTCCAGATTTCGACGAGAGGACCTTCAGACACGATAATAGTATCGCCACCGAACGGATCGGCCGGCCGACCGGGGGACGGCAGGTTTACGAACCCGATCAAAACGACGAAACTTGTCAGCCATACTCTCGGCAGCATGCTTGCAGCTTGCGCGAGCAGGCGGGCTGCGTCTTTGACCCAAAATCAAGGATCAAAATCAAGCAAAATTAGCTGGATTTCGTTTCGCGCACGGCGGCTAGCTGGACGCCCACGGTTGGCGGTTTCCGCGTTTCGGAGACGCCGTGCTACGTAAGATCAAATAATTGGCCGGCCATTTCCGCGACCTTGGCGTCCAGCGGGCGCGGCTTCAGGTTCAGCCCCGCTCCCAAAACATCGATCAGGATCGTGAACACGGCAAGCCGGCCGTAGAGCTTGTCGTTGGTCGGCACCAAGTACCACGGCGCCTGTTTAACCGAGGTTTTCTCCATCATGTCCTCGATCGCAACCTCATACTCGGCCCAGCGCGCGCGATTGCGAAAGTCCTCATAGGAGAGCTTCCAGCGTTTGAGCGGATTGGCCAGACGATCCTTGAACCGGCGAATTTGCTCCGCGGGCGTAATATGCAGAAAGCATTTCACCAGCCGAATGCCGTCCTCGACCATCATGCGTTCAAATTGATTGATCTCTTCGTAGCCGCGGCGCCATTCCTTCTTGCCGGCAATCCCTTCCACCCGTTCGACCAGCACGCGCCCATACCATGAGCGGTCAAACATCACGATTTGCCCGGGGTCTGGGAGCTTCTGCCAAAAGCGTTGCAGGTAGTGGCGGCCTTTTTCATGCTCGAGCGGCGCGGCGATCGGATAGACCTTGAAGCTCCGCGGGTCCAACGCCCAGCCGAGCCGGCGAACCACGCCGCCCTTGCCGGCGGTGTCCCAGCCTTCGAGTACGACGACGGCCCGCTCCCGCGTGCCGAGATAGGCTTGCTGGATCGATTGCATGACACTCTGCATCGATCGCAGGCTGCGTTCGTAATCGGCAAGCCCCGTCTTGGGATGATTGGTGACCGCCGCCAGTTTCGGGCGCCCAGCGATGATGAAATCCTCGGCTTTCATGGCAAAGCACCAATGGCTACTCGCCGCGTGCGCGCCTTGACCAAAATCAAACGCTGTTTCCAGGATTCCTCACGCCTAAAGGACCCTATGGCCCTGGTCCAGACGCGTAAAGGAATGTACTCTTGCCATCGTTACGCTCGGTCGAGCGTGTTAGTGGATTTGGCGAATGGGCTCGCGAACCGCGCGTACGAATTCAGTCTGTTAAAATCGGGCTGTGGAGAAGAAAACCATGATCAGATCGTCGATTGTTGCTGCATCGCTCCTTGCTCTCGTCACCGGCATAGGAACGGCTTGGGCGGAGAATCCGCCGCCAGCGGCGGCTAAAGATCAGCCCGCGATGTCATCCAAGATGAGCGCGGCCGACAAGAAGGCCATTTCCAAATCCTGCACCGATCAGGCCAATGCGAAGGGCCTGCACGGCGGCGCGCGGAAAAAATTCAGATCGGCGTGCAAGAAAGCCGGCGGCAAGGTCGAGTAGGTGCCGGACGGAGCCGTCAGCTCGTCAATTGCACCAATTCGTCGCTCGCCGGCGTGAAGCGCCCGTAGCGCAGCGCCAGCGTCGGCAGCACCAGTAAGTTCAGCGCCATCGACGACAGCAATCCGCCGAGGATGACCACTGCCATCGGTCCTTGAATTTCACGGCCGGGATCGCCGCGGCCGATGGCAAGCGGCAAAATGCCGAGCCCGGTCACGATCGACGTCATGAGGATGGGAGTTAAACGATCGGCCGCGCCCTTGATCGCGGTCTTCAACTCCCAGCGCATGCCGTCGACTTCGACCAGATGTTCGTAATGCGCGATCATCAGTATCGAGTTGCGGAGCGTGATACCAAACAGCGTGACAAAGCCGACCATCCCGCCCAAGGACAACAGCCCGCCGGTGACGAACACCGCCAGAACGCCGCCGACCAGCGCGAACGGCAGGTTGGCCAGAATCAGGAGCAGGTTGCGCCAGTTCCGGGTGACGATCGACAGCAGCACGATGATGCCGACGCCCGCGATCAGCGAGTTGAAGACGAGGTCGCGCCGCGACCGCGTTTGCGCTTCCGCCGTGCCGGCGAACTGGACGTAGGTTCCCGACGGCAGCTCCACCTTCGCAGCAATGGCGGCTTTGGCCGCCTGCACGAAAGAGGGGACGTCAGTGCCGGCGACGTTGGCGGTCACCGTCTGCACCCGGCGCGCGCCTTCGTGCAGGACCTGATAACGGCCGGCGACCTCGTACACGTCGGCGATCTGCTTGAGCAGCACATACGAACCGCTCGGGCTGCGCAACGGCAAGCTGCCGATTTTTGTGATGTTGTCCCGGCTTTCGTCGTCGAGGATCGTGATCACATTGAAGACCTGGCTGCCTTCATAAGTCTGTCCGACAACGTCGCCCTGATAAGCGGTGCGGATCAGGTCGAGCACTTCGACCGCATCAAAACCCCAGCGCTCGAGATCGGGCTTGCGCAAGCGGATGGTGAGTTGCGGCAGGCCAGGCGGCGATTGGACCGCCACGTCGGTCGCGCCGTGGACCTCGCCGAGCGCGCGGGCGATCTCCTGCGCTTTCCGGTCGAGAACGTCGAGATCATTGCCGAAGACGTTGACCACCACGGCGGCGGTATAGCCCGACAACGTTTCCTCGATGCGCTCCATCAGAAACGTCATGACCGAGGAGTTTACGCCGACGAAACCGGCGAAGGCGCGACGCAGCTCGACCTGCGTCGCCGCGGCTTCGTCGCCCGACAGGCCCGGCCGCAAATCTACCTCGAACTCGCTGTAGTGGGGACCCCAGGTATCCTCGGATGACTGCTCCGCTCGACCGGCCCGCTGCGCGATCGAGCGCACTGCGGGCATTTTGCGCAACGCGTCCGCAATGTGGGCGCCGATGCGCAGCGATTGATCGAGCGACGTGCCGGGCACGGCGGACATATGGACGACGAAATGCCCCTCCTTCAGTTCGGGGATGTATTCGCCGCGGAAGAAAGGCAACGCGGCGCAGCCGGCAATGGTGAACAGGGTTGCTGCGGCAATGAGCGTGCGCGGCCGCTGGGAGAGGCGGCGCAGCAGCGCCTCGTAGCTGACGCGCGCCCAGCGGACCACGGGCGGATCGCGCGGCGGCACGCGTCCCGGTAGCAGCGCGACCGCCAGCGCCGGCGTCACGGTCAGGGCTACGGCGAGCGAGGCCAAAACCGCCAGCGTGTAAGCCAGCCCCAACGGCGCGAACAAACGCCCGGTCAATCCGGACAACGTCATAATCGGCACGACCACCAGGATCACGGCGAAGGTCGCGTAAACGACGGCGCTGCGGACTTCGAGCGTGGCATCGAGGACGACGCGGGCGAACGGCCGCGGCTGCGCTGATCGGGCGTTGTCGCGGAGCCGGCGAACGATGTTCTCGACGTCAATCACGGCGTCATCGACCACGACGCCAATGGCAATGGCGAGGCCGCCCAGCGTCATCGTATTCAGCGTCACCCCTAGCCGCTCGAGCACCATGGTCGCGGCAAGCAGCGACAGCGGGATGGCGGTGCAGGAAATCGCCGCGGTGCGCAGGTCGAACAGGAAGAGAGCCAAGACCACGATCACCAGCACGCCGCCAAGGATGAGTGAATCCCGGATATTACTGGTTGCCGTCGTGATGAAGTTCGCCGGACGGAAAAGATCGGGCTCGATAGTGATGCCGTCTGCCGCGAGCCCGGGCCGCAGCTCTTCGAGAGCCGCCTCCAGCTTGTTTGTCACCACCAGTGTGTCGGCGCCATATTGTTCCGCCACATTGAGGATTACGCCGGGACCACCTTGAATCCCGGCGCCGCCGATCGGCGGCTCGGGCGCCTCGACGACATCGGCGACGTTCGCCAACGTGACGCTTGCCGCTTCCCGGCTCAGCAGCACCGTGCGGGCGATGTCGTCGGGCTTGAGCGATTGTCCCTCGCTCTGGAACACAATGCGCTGGTTCTTGGTGTCGACGAAGCCGGCGCCGCGCACACCGGTCGATCGGCGCGCCGCGGCGACCACGTCATCGAGCGTCAGGTCGTAGCGGATCAGGTCGTCGGGATGAACCTTGATCTGAATCGAGCGCTTGTCGCGGCCGAACACCGTGACACTGGCGACGCCCGGTACGGCCAGGAGCCGCAACCGCACGGTCCATTCAGCGGCCGTGCGCACTTCCATCAGCGAGCGGGTCCGCGAGGTGAGACCGATAACCAGCATGCGGCTGGTCGACGAGGTAAGCGGGGTCATGATCGGCGGCGCGACACCCTGCGGCAGCTGCTGGGTCGCCGCCGCCAGCCGCTCGGCGACGACCTGCCGGTTCCGATAGATGTCGCTTGATGAATCGAAAAACACCGTCACCACGGAGACGCCCTGGATTGAGCTGGAGCGCAGGGTCTGCACGCCGGGCACGCCGTTGATGTCGTTCTCGATAGGACGGGTCACCAGGACTTCGACCTGCTCCGGCGTCAGACCCACGGCTTCGGTCTGGATGCTGACCTGCGGCGGCGCAAACTCCGGAAATACGTCGTACTTGGCGCTGCCGAGGGAATAGACGCCATAGGCAGAGAGTATGCAGGCAAGCGCGATGACAATCCCGCGGAAGCGGATTGCGAACGCTATGATCGCGGCCTGCGGTCCAGAGGGAGCCGCCGCGCTCACTGCTTGACCTCGACCTGAATCTGCGAACGGAATTCCTCGGACAGCAAGAGCTGCGCGCCGCTCGTGACGATCTCCGCATCGTGCGGCACATCCTTGACGATATAACCGCCGCCTTCCGCCGGCTGGTCGGTCGCGATCTCGTCGCGCGTGAACGTGTCCGCGCCGGTGCGGCGATAGACCCAGGCTCTGTCCTGCCACCAAACAATCGCCGATGCGGGCACGGCGACACCGTCAACGGATTTGCCGGTCGGCAGGAAGGCGAGCACGTTCATACCGGGCAATACCCCGCTTGCCGCGGTCGCCGTGTAGAAGAAGCTCAACCCTTGGATCTTCGGGTCCATGCGCGTTGCTGTCGAGACAAGGCTAATTCCCGCACGCGCGCCCCGGCCGGTCTCCATGGCTGCGATGGACGGTGGGACTGCAAGCGATACGCCGGGCGGCAGCGTGATTTGCACCAGGAAGACCTGCCGCTCGATCAGCCGCGTTATCATCGGCGCGTCTTCGACCAGCGATTTGCCGAGCACAGAACCCCATTCCTGAAAGGCCGTTGCGGCGAGCGTGCGTACCTGCGCCTCCGCCGCGGCCAAACTCGCCTGGTCGGTAACGAAAGTCGCCTGTGCGGACTGCAATTGCGCCTGTGAGACCGCCCGCTGATCCTCATAGAGGCTCTGGGCGCGCTCGAATGCCGGTTTCGACATCGAAAGCTTCGCCTGCGCGGTCTGCACCTGCGTTTTGGCCGTGGCGTAATTGTTGCTCAGTGCCGTCAGCCGCGCGACATCGACAACCATGCCATAGGCGCGAATTTGCTCCTGATAGGGCGTGGCGGGCAGCGCCTCGGTTTCGATGCCGCTGCGCTCCTGCGTCTCGGCGTCGAGCGTGATGACCGGGGCGCCATTCTTGGTGGCAACTCGCAGCGGCGCCTCGACCGGCTGCTCGCGCTCAGCCTCGACAGCCGCCTCGTTGCGGCCGGTAAAGAAGCCCCAAACGAGCAGCGCAATGACGGCGATGACTGCCGCGGCGACGAGCAGTCTGCCGCCGAGCCTGGTCGCTCCTTTTGTTTCCCGCCCTTTGTTCATTGGCCGATTTTCCGCACCCTACCCAAGCCGCTTCGGTTATCTCGCGCAAGCCCACCCCCCGTGGTTTCACAGTCTACGATGCGCTCTTTGCCTGGGCCTAAAGCGTTGATCCGACTGTGGCTCTGCTCTCGCGGGGCCGCTTGCTTTGTCCGAGCCGATGATACACTGCGGACGACAAACGTCATCAAACGTCATCTCTTGGGAGGGAGGTCACGCCGTGTCGATGTTGTTGAGGCCGCCTGAGGCTCCGGTGCGGAGAAAATCGGAGATCGCTCGGATGATTATGTTGGCCGGCGCAATCTGCATTGCGCAAACACCAAGTCCCGGCGCCGCGCAGTCAGCTGCCGATCTGGCAAAATCCATGCAGGATCAATGGAAGCGCTGCCTCAGACACTCATACGAGACCTACGAAAGACGAACTCCGAGCAAGAACTCCGCAGCTGAACTGGCGTTTCAATTCTGCGCGACGCAGGAGGAGACGCTCTGGATCTATTCCTCCGAGTCGGGCGTTTCGCGGAGCGCCTTCGAGCAGCTGAAGGCTGCTGCGAAAAGGGCTCTCATCGCAGGGAAGTGAGCGCGTAAATTGCCGGCTTATCGGACCTGAAAGACGAGTTTGCCGCGGAAGTGGCGCGACTCGCTGACGCGCTGCGCCTCGGCGGCCTGCGATAAACGATAGAGCTTGATCTCGGGCGGCTGCACGGCTCCGGTTGTAACCAGTTGCGCGATGCGTTCGAGGGGTGCGCGGGCGCGGCCAACTGCGGGCCGCAGCGAAGTCACGTCGGGGCGGTCGGGCTTTGGCGCCTGGGCGCCCGAAGCGATGAAGGCGGCGCGGCCACCGGGCTTGAGCACCGCAAACGATTTTTGCGCCACCTCGCCGCCGACGGTGTCGAGCACGGCGTCGCAACCGTTTACCGTTTTGGTGAAGTCCTGGGCGTTGTAATCGATGACAGCATCGGCGCCGAGGCTGCGCACATAGTCCATGTTTGCTGCGCTGGTCGTGGTGATCACATGGGCGCCGATATACTTGGCGAGCTGAATGGCGAAGCTCGCTACCCCGCCGGCGCCGCCCTGAACGAGGATGGTCTCGCCGCGCTGAAGTTTGAGCGTCGTCTCGATCGAGATGACCGCGGTGAGCCCGGTAAGCGCCAGCGCGGCGGCGTCGATGTGCGAGAGCGCCTCGGGCTTCCCGGCGATGATCGCGGCCTTGATTGCGAGCTTCTCGGCGTAGGCGCCCTCGCGGCCGGCCTCGAGGACGCCAAAGACCGCATCGCCGATTTTCAGATCGTCGACGTCGGCGCCCGCCGCGGCGACTATGCCGGAAAAATCTCGCCCGAGGACCAAGGGAAACGTCGCTTGCGAATACTGGCCGGCGCGCACCTTCCAATCGGCGCCGTTGACGCTCGCCGCCACCACATCGACGAGGACCTCCCCCGCTGACGCTACCGGAACCGGCAAGTCGCCGTATTGCAGGACCTCCGGACCGCCAAATCGTTCGATAAAAGCCGCTTTCATGGGTTCGCCTCGTGCGCGCGCCATCCTATAGACTGGGTTCGATCCGAGCTACACTGGCGGGATAGGAGATCGCAATGGCGCATGGGGTTTTTGTTGACGGGGTGTGGCACAGCGAATGGTATGATAGCGCAACCACCGGCGGCCGGTTCGTGCCCGCCGAGCCGGTCTTTCGCAACTGGGTCACCCCGGATGGCAGCGCCGGGCCGTCCGGAGAAGGCGGCTTTGCTGCGGAGCGCGGGCGATATCACCTCTATGTGTCGCTGGCCTGTCCCTATGCGCACCGCACGGTGATTTTCCGCAAGCTCAAAGAACTTGAGAGCGTGATCTCGATCTCCGTCCTCGATCCAGTCATGGGCGACCAAGGCTGGCAATTCGGCAGCGGTCCCGGCACGACGCCCGATATGATCAACGGTAAGCATCGCCTGGGCGAGATCTATCTGCTCGCCGATCCGCGCTACACCGGCCGCGTCTCGGTTCCGGTGCTGTGGGACAAAGAGCGGCGCACCATCGTCAATAACGAGTCGCCGGAAATCATCCGCATGCTCAATTCGGCGTTCGCGTCCCTGACCAATGACCGCGCCGACTATTATCCGGCCGACCTGCGCGCCGAGATCGACCGCATCAATGCTCGCGTCTACAGCGACGTGAATATCGGCGTTTATCGCGCCGGCTTCGCGACCGCGCAAAATGCCTACGAAGAAGGCTGCCGCACGGTGTTTGCGGCGCTCGACTGGCTCGAAGACCTGCTCTCGCGTCAGCGCTATCTCGCCGGCGCCCGCTTGACCGACGCCGATTGGCGGCTGTTCACGACGCTCATTCGCTTCGATGCAGTTTATTACAGCCACTTCAAATGCAATCTGCGGCGGATCATCGATTACCCGAATTTGTCGAATTACGTGCGCGACCTCTATCAGGTGCCCGGAATTGCCGACACGGTGAATCTGGATCACATCAAGCGCCACTATTACATGAGCATGACCGCCATCAATCCCACCCGCATCGTGCCACTCGGACCGGAACTGAATTTTTCGGTGCCGCACGACCGCGGACGATTTGAACAGTAGGCGTGCTCAGATTCCGACGATGGCCTGGCCGCAGTTAGGGCTGATGTTCTGGCCGGTCACGGCGTCGGCTTCGCGGCTTGCCAGCCACGCCACGGCATAGGAAATCTCCTCCGGGCGCACCTGACGTTTTAGCGCCATGCCCGCGACGATCTCCTCGAAAATCTCGGGCGTGGCATCGGCGCGTGTCATCGGCGTGTCGGTGAAGCCGGGAGAGACGGTGTTGACGGTGATGCTGAAGGGGGCGAACTCGCGCGCCCAAGCGCGCGCGAGCGCCGTGAGTGCGCCCTTGGCGCCGGTATAGTGGCTCATCGCCGGCGCCCCGGTCATGGCGAATGTCGAGGCGGTGTTGATGATGCGGCCGAACTTGCGTTTCTTCATTCCCGGCACGACCGCCTGGACGGCGAAGAACGCGCCCTTGACGTGGGTGTCGAACAGACTGTCGAAGAAGGTCTCGTCGATTTGCTCGATTGGCGCCATCATGCCACTGATGCCGGCATTGTTGACGAGCACGTCGATCTTGCCAAATTCCTTCTCGGCCGCTGCGATGGCGGTTTTAACCTCGGCGACGATGCGATTGTCGGCCTTGAGGCAAAGCACCGCGATGCCGTCCTGCCGCAGTGCGGCCTTTGCCTGGTCGAGGTTGTCTTGCCTGAAATCCGTAATGGCCACTTTGGCGCCGCGCCCGCCGAGCACCCGCGCGTGCGAAAGACCCAAGCCGGTGCTGCCCCCGGTGATGAAAACGGCGTAGTCATCGAGACTGTTCGACATGCCCGCCCCCTCCCTTATCCGTGCTTATCGACGCCATGACTACTCATTCAACGGCGGGTCGCCAAGCGGCGCTGAAGTTGTAGGATGGATTTGCGGGTTGATTGGCGGGGCGCTGCGGCAGTGAAAGGCGACGGTGTCCGATTTCAGGCCGCCAGATCCGAGAGCAGCAAAGTGTCATCGGATGGGTCGATGATGCCGGCGACCGGCGCGCCGCATTCCCGACATTCGAGGCTGTAGCTTTCAAAGCCGCAGGTGTCGATGCGAGGGGTGTCGCTCCTGAAGAACGCCAGTTGCGCGCGGCACCTCGGACAGGTCGCGATTTGCGCCGGCAAAGCCGTGTGGAGTCGCTGGGCATCCATGGGTGATCGATGATCGCTCGAGATCGCTTGCCGAGGTTGCTTGTTTCAAAATGAACGCTGCCGCATCGAAACGTCTATACCCGATGCGCGACAACAGTCCTCGAAGAGGACCCGTCAAACTCTATGGATTGGATCGAAGTCTCGCTAACCAATTGCCTCGTTCAGGCAATCCGCAGTCAACGAGCTCAGCCTGGGATCGAGCTTGCCGACAACTCATTTGAGCGAGAAAACAAATAGCCGCTGCTGGGCGTGGCAAATTAAACCAGAAAGAGCCGATCCCGTGATCACTCGGCAGCGTAGGACGCGTCAAAGTCAGTAAGAGGCGGCGCGGCTCCTGGCGACTCCGCTGGCTTCTGCGATGCCGCCGGCATGGGATTGGCGGAGGGTCGCTCGAACAACAACCGCCGCTCGACGAAGGTTGAGCGGAAGAACGGATATCGTCGATGGACCTGTTCAACGAAAGCCGGGTAATTGACCATCATCAGGCAAATTGGCTTTGCCAGCATTGGGTAAGGCCGCGGCGCGCCAACCAGCTCATAGCGGAACACCCGCCGATAAAACGCCTGATGCTCGACCCTCACTGCGGCAAGCAGATAGTCGGCATGGAATTGATGAGCCGCCATGCCGCTAAGCCTGAGCGTCGCATACGGCAGGACCCGATGCAGCCGCGCCAGCTTCTCGTCGACGACAAAGCGCGTGGTGTCGATCATTACGCTGCCAGCATCCAGCTTCGGCTGCAGAATTTCGGGAAACACTTCGCCGGTCGGAAACTCGGGATGCTCTCTTGAGGCCACATGAATACGGATTGAGCTGGCCAGCTCGCCGTCGAGGTACAACCCAAAGAGATAAACGTCGCCCATCTCGTCATAGGCGTCTGAAAAAATTTCCGAGGAGTTTGGTGAAATCCCTTCGTCGCGCAGATACGCCCGATAGCGGAGCCGAAAAATTTCCTCGCGTTCCTTTTCGGTGCTCGCGAGCCGGCAATCGATCCTGTCGAGGAGTCGCGCGACGCGATCGGGAAACCTGTCCTCAAAAGCCGAAGGCGACTGATACGGAAACTCCTCGACGCAACCCATCCGCCCACTTTCCTTGGCGGCGCCAAGCGCCAGCAAAAGTAGGTTAACAGTTTGCCAACACGAATACAATTTTCACGACGTGGCAGGGTTAACTTGGTTGTTCGCCCAAAACAACCAATATACAACCCTGAATAGTATTTATTCAACCCTTACGCTGCATCGTTCCGAAGCAATGCCGGCCTCGAGGAGGTCTGAGCGGGAGCGACGTAGGATGCATAAAGCAGCTTTCGCAGGTCGGCGGCCGGCATGGGCCGGCAGAGAAGGTACCCTTGAACTTCGTCGATGCTGTCCTCGGCGGCGAGCAATTCGAGCTGCTCTTCGGTTTCGACCCCTTCGACCACGACACGCAGTCCGAGTTGCGCGCTCAAGCGCGTCATGCCGCGCAGCAAAGTCACCCTGCGCTCATCGTCGGCAAGGCCGCGCAGGAACGACTGGTCGATCTTCACCTTGTGGAACGGAAAGCTATGCAAATAGCTGAGGCTCGAATAGGCGGTGCCGAAATCGTCCAAGGAAATGCTCACGCCGAATTCGGCGAGCTTATGCAGATCGGCGAGCGTCCTTTTCGTATTCTGCAGCAAAGTTGATTCCGTTATCTCAATCTGCAGCCGGCTGGCCGGGAGATTGGTCGCCGCGAGCGTCTCGCGCACCAGCGCGGGGACATTGGAACGATCGAACTGGATCGAGGACAGGTTGACCGCCACGGCGATTTCGCCGGGCCACCGCCGGCACTCCAGACAGGCCTTGTAGAGCGCTTGGTTGCCGATTTCGACGATCAGTCCCATTTCCTCGGCCACCGGAATGAACTCCGCCGGGGAAATCATCCCGCGTTCGTGATGAGGCCATCGCAGCAGCGCCTCGCAGGCCTCGATGCGTTTGGTTTTCAGGTTGAACAGCGGCTGATAGTAGAGCTCGAAAGCCTCATTCTCGGTCGCGGTGCGCAAATCAAATTCGAGGGTTCGGCGCGCCTGCGCGCTGGCTTCCATCTTAGCCTCGAACCAGCGCCAAGTGCCGCGGCCGTCGGCTTTCGCCTGATAGAGCGCGATGTCGGCGTTGCGCAAAAACTGCTCCGGATCAATCCGGTTCTTGGCGACGGCAATGCCGATGCTGGCGGTGACGACAACCTTGTGCCCGTCGAGGTCATAGGTGCCGCCGATGGCGTTCAAAACACGGCTGGCGAGGGCTTCGCCCTGCTCGAGCGACCGGATCGGCGCCTGCAAGATTACGAATTCGTCGCCGCCGAAGCGCGAAATAACATCGGCGTCCCGGATATTGGCGCGCAACCGCTCGGCGACCGCCTCCAACAGCATGTCGCCTCTTGTGTGCCCCAGCGTGTCATTGACCTGTTTGAACTGGTCCAAATCGATGAAGTGGATGGCGCACATGTTGTCGGGCCGCCATCGACCGAGGGCGCGTTCCATGCGGTCGCGCAGAACGGTGCGATTGGGGAGGCCGGTCAGGGCGTCGAATTGCGCCAGCTGGTTGATCTTGGCTTCGGCGCTCTTTCGCTCGGTGATATCCTCGACCAGAACGACCATGCCGCCGTTTTCCATGGGCTGGACCGTAAATTCGAGCGTCCGTCCTTTCAGCGTCTCCACTCCAAAAGGGGCCTCGTCGTTCCCCGCGAGCCGTGCGTCCAGGAGCTCGATGATGCTCTGCGCATTGACCTCGGAAAGCAGACCCGCCTTGACCACGTTGTCGACCAGGTCGCGCGCCGTCGAGCCCTTCAGCTCGGTATCCGGCGACAACCCGAGCTGTTCGCCCAGCTTTTGGTTGGCAACGACGATGTGTCGCTCGGCGTCGAACATGCAAAGACCGTGCGGCATGTTGTTGAGCGCCGTATCGAACCGCTTCGCCAGCAGCGACATGTCGCGCGACACAATCACGGCATCGAGCAAAGTACGGCGCAATCGTTCTGCTATGAATTTCATTCCCAGAAAGAACGGAGCCAGCAGAGCGGCGAAAATCCAGTGGAACGGCGTCCCATAAAATACCAGCGCCGCGGTCATCGGTACCCACGCGCACAAGATTTGCATGACCACAAAACGGACATTGCCGAAATTGCGTCCGAAAATGCCGCCGGCATAGATGATCGTCATCGTAAAGCTGACGAGATCGGCGTAAGGATCCGCGGTGCGCGTGAAGGCGATGTAGCACCAGATTCCAAGCAACGCGACAGAAGCCGCGGCTCCCGCAACGTAGCGATGCTCCCATCGGCGCGCGGCTTCCGTGGTGGTGACGGAAGAGCGCGCGTGGAAATAGGCGCGCATCGTCAATCCGCGCACACAAGCGACAGCGATGACGGCGAGCATGCAGTAGAGCAGAAGAATTTCGCCTGTCTTCCAATAGGTGATGAAAATAGACGCACTTACGAAAATCGTTCCGACAAACAGAGTCCGCCCGTCCTGATAAAGCGAATCGACCAGGGGCAGATAAATTTCCGCCGGAAGTACTTCGTGTTTCCAGCCAGATCGACGCAGGAGGCGCGCGAAACGCATTACTCGTACCGTCGGACGTTGCAAAGGTCGTAAAATTGCATACGAGTAATACGATTAAAGTCTCTCTACCGAGTAAATTGCGTGGCTTCCCGCTCCACAATCACGTTAACGAACCCCTTCAAGGGCGTTAGCAAACGATTATGCATATTGTTGCCGTCCCCGGCGCGACCGCGCGGCGTTTCGCAATGATCCTTTATAATTCGCTCATCGATGCAAACACCTTCGCGACAAAAGCCGGATCCCGATAGGCGCTGCGGGGTTTGAGCAGTTGGCGGACTTCGACCGCCAGTTTGTGCACGGCGGCATCGCGGGCGGCGGCGCGGTTGAGCGCAACAGCGAGCTTGAGGGTGTTTTCGATGTCCGCAGGACGCTCGCCGCGCGTTTGCGGATAGGCGAAGTCCTGAACGGCGGAGGTCGTCCAGGGCGTATCGATCACCTCCTGGATGGCCGCAAAAAATGCCTGCGGCAATCCCTCGAGAGGATCGGGTGCCGCGGTGCGAGCGGCCACGATGTCCCGTAGAATGCATGCCTCCTGCGCTGCAACGCTCATGCCCTGCCCGTAGATCGGATTGAATTGGCAGACGGCGTCGCCCAAAGGAACAAGCCCTGGCGGGAAGGAGGCAAGCCGTTCGAAATGCCGGCAAATGCTGTCTGGAAACACGAAGCGGGCGACGTCGCTCACCGGCTTGGCGGCTTTGATCGCGTGAGAGATCGTCGCAGTTCGGAGCTGGCCGGCGAAGGTGAGGAAATCGTCGAAGTCTCCAGGCGGCGCATCGCTATGCGCACCGCCGAGACTCAAAATCCAGCGGCGCCCCTCAATCGGCATCATCAACGCGCCGCGACTGCTCGCCGGGGGATTCGGGAAGGTGAAAACACCCTTCCAATCGCCGGGCGCGTCGTCGGGGATCGAAAAAATAGCCGTCGAGTAGGCCATCTCGACGCCGATTCTCGTCTCCTCCGGAAGCGGTCTACCGGTCGATTGGAGTGCGGCGAGTGTCAGAGCGCCGTTACCGGAGGCATCGACGACCAGATCGGCCGGCAAAACCTCGCCTTCGCCGTCGCGGCCGGCCACCCGGACCCCGTTGACGGCGGCGTCGCTCGCCGCGGCGACAATCGCGTTGACGCGGCACTGCTCTTTCAGCTCGACGTTCGAGCGCTTTGTCAGCTCTTTCCGCACGACATATTCGGCGAGCGGCCGTGACATGGAATAGTTGTCCCAACCCAAGTCGCGCTGGGGAAATGGGTCATAGCCCTCCAGTTCAGAACGGGTATCGAGAGCCATGCGAATGGGGACCGCGCCGGCTTCCAAAAACGCAGCGGTGACCCCGGGGAATAGCGTTTCAAGAGCGCGCAAGCCTCCGGCCAGGAGTACATGGACATGCCGCGCCTGCGGCGTCCCGGCGCGGTGTGCGGCGTCCGCTGCGAGCCGGTCGCGCTCAAGCACGATCACACGCTCGAAATGGTCGGCCAATGCGCCGGCTGCGGCGAGACCGCCCATCCCTGCACCGACCACGATAGCCCGTTTGCCCAGCAATGAGGTCATTGTCCCCCCTCGCGTTCGCCCGGACCGTTGGCGCTTTGACGGTAACAAAGAACGCCACGCCGGCCTACGGCCACGTGGCGGGAGTATCTCACCCGAAAACCTCGGGATCGCTTTATCTGATTGTCTCGAAATCGCCGTGACGGCCAAGGCCTTCCTTGAAGCGGGCTGCGCCGGCGACGCCGTCCGCGATCAGCGCCTCGCGACCGTTGTACCATTCCTGAATGAGCGCCTCGCGCACGCCAAGCTCGTGGCTCTTGATGGTGGACCGCCGGTCGGCGCGCGCGCAGACCTGCGGGAACCGCGCTACCTCCCGCGCTAGCTCCTCCGCCTTGTGGCGGGCGCCGCCTTTCGCGGTAACGTATTCGCACAAGCCGATGTTCAAGCATTCTTCCGCAGGCACTTTGCGCCCGGTCAGAATAATCTCCAGCGCGCGGCCCTGGCCCACGATCCGCGGCAGCCGCACAGTGCCGCCATCAATGAGCGGCACGCCCCAGCGCCGGCAGTAGACGCCGAAATAGGACTCCTGCGCCATCACCCGGAAATCGCACCACAGTCCCAGTTCCATGCCACCGGCGACGGCAGGACCTTCGATGGCCGCGATCACAGGTTTGTCCAATTCGAGCCGCGAAGGACCCATCGGTCCGCGCGGAATTTCACCGCCATTGCCGCGAGGCCCTGCCGGCGGGATATCGAGCTCGCCGAGCGGATAGGCGGCATTCAGTGTGCTGACATATTTGAGATCCCAGCCGGCGCAAAACGCGCCGCCAGCGCCATAGAACACCGCAACGGCCGCATCGTCGTCGGCGTCGAATTCAAGAAAGGCTACGGTCAAAGCGTCAGCACTCGCCGGGTCCATAGCGTTGCGGGCTTCGGGCCGATCGTGAATGACCGTCCACACGGGTCCATTCTTCTCAACTCTGACTGCCATACGGTTTTCTCCTCGAGATGATTGTTTGCTGCAAGTGCGCCGCGCAACGTCACCGACCGGTGAAAATCGGCATCCGCCGCTCCGCCATCGCTTTCACGCCTTCCTTGAAATCGCCGGTCTTACGCAGCCGGGTTTGCTCCGCAAGTTCACGTTCGGTCGCCGCGCGCACGCGGTCGGCCAGATCGCCGCGCAGCGTGGCACGGGTGGCAATCAGGCCAAGCGGCGAATTCTCTGCGATCTCGGCGGCAAGCGACAGCGCGGCGCTGCGCACCTGATCCTGCGGCACCAGCACATCAGCGAGACCCATAGCGTGGGCCTCATCGCCGGGCACGCGCCGGCTGGTGTAGAACATCAGCGCCGCCTTGGTCGGGCCAATAACGGCGGGCAAGGTAACGGTCAGCCCAAAGCCGGGGTGGAAGCCGAGCCGGGTGAAGTTGGCGCAGAACCGCGCCTCGGCACAGGTGACGCGGAAATCCGCGACCATCGCCAAGCCAAGCCCGCCGCCGATTGCAGCGCCGTGAATCGCGGCGATGATCGGCTTTTTGGTCCGGAACAAACGGGTGCCTTCGATATAGAGATGTGCCGCTCCTGGCCTCGGCCCGCTCAGAAGTTCGCCGCCGTCGCGGTCGTCATTGCCGAAATTTGCTCCAGCGCAAAATGATTTTCCCTGCGCGGCCAGCACCAGCGCGCGGCACTCGGCGTCGGTGTCGAGCGCCTCGAAGGCGTCGGCGATCTCCTTGATCAGAGCGACGTCGAAGAAGTTATTCGGCGGGCGCCTGATCTCCACCAGCGCAACATGGCCGCTTTTCTCCACACCGATGTCGTTGAAGGGACCCACGCGCTTTTCCCCAAATGCCGTTATTCAGTCACGCCGCAACGTTTCGAGAACTCGGCATCGCGCTTGACGATCAACGCATCCACGACGGACACGCCATCGCCCTGCGCATGCACGATCACCGGATTGAGATCGATCGAGGCAATATCGTCGGCATGATCAGCCGCAAACTGCGACAACCGTACCATGAGCTTGGCGAGCGCCTTGGTATCCGCGCGCGGCTCATCGCGGTAGCCCTCGAACACCGGCGCGACCTTGAGGCGGCCGATGAGGGCGAGGGCGGTCGCTTCATCAAGCGGCACCGGGGCGAGCGCCACGTCGCCAAGCGCCTCGACCAGAACACCGCCAAGACCGACCATCAGCAACAACCCCCACGTCGGGTCGCGGTGGATACCGAGAATAACCTCGCGGCCGGGCGGCGCCATCGGCTGCACCAGCACGCCGTCAAGGTGAGCGGCCGGCGCATGGCGTTTGGCGGCGGCAAGCACGCGATCGTAAGCCGCGCCAACCGCATCGGCTCCGGCGAGATGCAAGACGACGGCGCCGGCTTCGGTCTTGTGAGGGATTTCGGCGGACTGAACCTTGAGCGCCACCGGGCGTCCGATCGCCTGTGCGGCGTCAATGGCTTCCTCGCGTGCGTGCACCAACCGGCCGGCATTCTCAAAACCGATGCCGTAGGCGGACAATAGCGGCCGCGCCCGGTATTCGCACAAGATCGAGGGCGAGGCCGCAAGCATGGCGCGGATTTTCGCGCGCTCCGGCGCCCGCGCCGCGGTGATGTTGGTCGCGCCCAGCATGCGCGCATGCAGCGTGTGGTAATCGAGCATCTTGCGCATCGTGCGGGCGCAACCGTGTGCGACGGTGAACAGTGGATAGCCGGCCTCGTTGAGGATCTCGACCGTGCGTTCGGACGGCAGCGTATAGGTCCACATGAACACCGGTTTGGTCGATTCGCGCTTAAGCTCCTTGAGTTTCGGCAAATCGGCTTCGAGGAAGGCCGAGCGGCGCGCGGTGATCACTACGATGACGCTATCGACCGATGGCGAGCGCGCCACCAAACGGGCGAACTCTGCGTAGCCGAGCTTCTGAACGCCCTGAGCCGTGGAATCGACCGGGTTCTGCGTGGAGCCATAAGGAGGCACATATTCGTCGAGCGCGGCGCGCGTCGCGTCGTCGAGAACCGGAACGTCAAGCCCGGCGGCCGCGCAGGCATCGGCCATCCATATGCCGGCGCCGCCGGACGCCGTACAGATGCCGACGCGCGGTCCCGCCGGCACGCGGTCACCGCAAGCGAGGAAGCCGACGGCTAGGTCGAGCATCTCGTCGAAGTCGCGCCCTTCGATCAATCCGTAGCGCTCGAACACGGCGCGGTAGGCGGCCTGCGACCCGGCAAGCACGGCGGTATGCGACGCGACGGCGCGGCGGCCCGGTTCAGTCTGGCCGATCTTGCCGACGATCAGCGGCTTGCCGGCTTTAAGCGCCTTCTCCGCCACGCGCTTGAATTTCTCCGGCGTCTTGACCGCTTCCGTCAGGAGCAGAAAAACGTCTGTTTTGTCCTCATCGAGCATGTAATCGACGAAGTCGGAAATCTCGAGCACGGCTTCATTGCCGGTGGTGACGATGTAGCGGAACGTGAGATTGCGCGGCCGCGCGCGATCTAAGAACGCGAAGCCGAGGCCGCCGCTCTGCGAGATTACCGCCAGCTGGCCGCTGCCAAGCGGTCGCGTCGGCATGAGCGGCCCCGCGCTCCTGTCTGAAGCCGGGCTGAAGTTGGCGCAGAGCGCCGCCGCGATATTGGAAAAGCCTTCGGAGTTCGGCCCGCTCACCGCCATGTCGTAGCGCCGCGCGGTGGCGACGATCTCGCGCTGCATGCGGGTGCCGGCCTCACCCTCTTCGGCAAAGCCGGAGCTGAGAATAGCCGCGGCGCTAATGCCGGCCCGGCCGCAGCGTTCGAGCTCTGCCGGCACATAGACGGCGGGAACGATGAGGATCGCCAGATCGACGACCTCGGGCAGCGCGTCGACGGACGCATAGGCTTTCAAGCCCTGAACTTCGGCCGCGCTTCGGCTGACCGGATAGACCCGGCCGGCAAACGGATGACTGCGGATGATCTCCAGAATCCGGCCGCGCAGGCCGTGCAAATCCGACGAGGCGCCGACCACTGCCAGCGATTTCGGCCACAGCAATTTTCCAATGTCCGGCACGCCCGTTCGCCCCTCAGCGCAGCCCAAGCCCGCGCGCGATGATGCCGCGCAGGATTTCGGTGGTGCCGCCCTGGATGGTGAGCTTGGGCGCAATCGTGGTGGAGTAGGCGATTTGATCCTCCAGCGTGGCGCGGTTCATGATTTCGGGATCGAGGAACGCCACGAGATCCCGCACCCGGCCGGGGAGTTTCTGCTCCCAGACGGTGCCGAGGTCCTTGACGATCGAGCCCTCGACTACCGGCTCCTTGCCGGCCTGCAACATGCCGGCGACCGACACCGACATTCGCCGCAAGCTGTGCAGTTGCGCCACCAGCCGTCCGAGCCCTTCGGCGCCGCGCAAGTCGGGCTCCGGCCCGAGGGCGCGGATCAGCTCCAGCAAGGTATGGAACGTGTCGAGGAAGCGCTCCGGTCCGCTGCGCTCATAGGCAAGCTCGCTGGTCGCCTGCTTCCAGGCGCCGTCGATCTCGCCCATGACGTGATCAGCGGGCACGAACGCTTCGTCGAACACCACTTCGTTGAAGCCGGGCTTTCCGGTCATCTGATGGATCGGGTTCACTGTGATGCCCGGCGTTTTCATGTCGATCAGAAACTGCGTCAGGCCATGCCGGCGGTTCTCTTTGGTCGAGGGCGAAGTGCGGAACAGCCCGAGCATGTAGTCCGCAACCTGAGCGCTGGTGGTCCAGATTTTGCTGCCGGTGATGCGAAAGCCGCCCTCAACTTTCGTCGCCTTGGCCTTGGCGGCGAACAAGTCGGAGCCCGAGCCGGGCTCGCTCATGCCGATGACAAAGCACAGCTCGCCGCGGCAGATGCGCGGCAGAATGTCTCGTTTGATATGCTCGGCGGCATATTTGAGCAGGATCGGACCGCTCTGGCGGTCGGCGACGAAGTGCAAGTGCGCCGGCGCGTTAGCGACGCGAAACTCTTCGGTCACGACGTAGCGCTCCAGCTGACTGCGTTCATGTCCGCCGTAGCGCTTTGGCCAGGTCATGCCGATCCAGCCTTTGGCGCCGACGCGGCCGCTGAAGGCGCGGTTGTAGGCGTCGGTATGGCCGGGCTGGTGCGGGTCGAATGTGCCGGCTGCGATTTCTTCGGCCAGGAACGCGCGCACCTCCGTGCGCAACGACTCGCATTCGGGCGGCAGGCGGATCGGATCGAAATGCAGCTCGGCCGTCATCGCGAAGCAACCAAAGGCCAGAATTCGTCGGCGCCGCGGCGGGCGACGTGCCTGCCGAGCTTGGCCGCCCAGTAGCTCTCGTTGCCGAAGTCGTCGCGCCACGACAGCATACGCAGCGTGAAGCGGTGCAGGATGTGCTCCTGCGTGAAGCCGATAGCGCCGAAAACCTGATGCGCGATCGCCGCGCCCTCCGCGGCAGCTTCGGCGGTGCGGATCTTGGCGGACGCCGCCTCCAGGAAAACAGCTTCGTCGAACATGTTGGCTTGCGTGATGGCATCGGCCGCCGATCCGCTTACCGCCAGCGCTGCGGCCACTTCACCCGCTAGCCGGGCCAGGTTCTGCTGCACCGCCTGGAACTTGCCGATCGGCCGTTCGAAGGCGATGCGCTCGTTGGCGTAAGCAACACTGAGCGACAGGATCGTTTCCAGCGCGCCGGCCGTTTCGATGCCGCGAATGGTCGAGCCCATCAGCAGCAAGGACGCCTGATCGAAACCGTGCGGCGCCGGCGCGCTGGAGAGCGGTTTGACGCGGTCGAACGTGACGACATTCGCGGCATCCCCGGCCAGATTGCGATGTTCGCTCAGCCGGCAGTCTTTGATGTCGACCAGCGCGACCAGCGGACGCTCCGCGCCAGCGGCAAGGACGGCGATATGTTGGCAGTCTTCCGCAAACGGCACGCCGATCGCGCGTCCGCTCAGCCTGCCGTCGGCGTCGACTGTGACGCGGTCATGCGGACGCGCAGGGGCTACAGTGATCGGTGCCGCCGGCGCCTCAAGACCTGCTTGCGCCAACAGCCAGCCGGCGGCCAGCGTTTCCGCCAACGGCACGGCCAAGGCAAAGCGTCCGGCGACGCCGAGAATGGCGAAGCCCTCCGCCAGGCTCGCGCCAGAGCCACCCAATCGCTCCGGGACCCAGGCGAGCGGTAGCCCGGCGTCCGTGAGCGCCTGCCAAAGCGGCTCCTTCCAGGCGCCGTTCTTTGCTTGGTTTATGGCCTGGGGATCGGCGAGGTCCGCGAGAATCCGCGCCGCCGTATCGGCTACAATCTGACTGTCTTCGCCCAGCACGATTTTTACGAAGCCCCGGTTTCTACACTCATTACAGCATAACTGTCCGTGCTGGGAGTTTTCGATGCAATGTGGTGCGGGCAAGCGCGGCGGTTGGGAAGTTGGTCGCAGGCTCGCGGGCACATCCCCGTTTCGCGGGCCGGAAGAGCAGCGCATAATACTGCAATGCCCGGCCGTTCAATGCCATGCGCGGTCCGCAGGGCGTGCAGGAGCAGGAATTTGGCGAAGCGAAATGCCACGGCAGCGGTGATCGGTGCCGGCGATTTCATCGGCGCCGCCATTGCCAAAAAGTTTGCGGCCGAAGGGTTTGTGATCTTTGCGGGCCGGCGCAATGCCGACAAGCTGGCGCCGCTGGTCGCCGATATCGAAGCCGCCGGCGGCGAGATCGTGGCGCGCGGCCTTGACGCCCGCAAGGAGGACGACATCACCGGCTTCCTTCGCGCAGCTGATGCGCATGCCCCGCTCGAAGTCTGCATCTTCAATGTCGGCGGCAATGTCAATTTTCCGCTGCTGGACACGACCGAACGGGTGTTTCGCAAAGTCTGGGAACTGGCCTGTTATGCCGGCTTCCTGACCGGCCGCGAAGCCGCCCGGCTGATGCTGCCGCGCGGCAAGGGCTGCATTTTCTTCACCGGCGCCACCGCGAGCGTCCGCGGCGGCGTTGGCTATGCGGCCTTCGCCGGCGCCAAGTCCGGCCTGCGCGCCGTGGCGCAGAGCATGGCGCGGGAGCTCGGTCCCAAGAACATTCATGTCGCGCATTTGATCATCGATGCCGGCGTCGACACCGCGTTCGTGCGCGAGCGCATCCGGCAGCAATCCGGCGCGGAGGCGTTGGAGAAACTCGACCCCGATCAGCTCATGCATCCGACCTCGGTCGCCGAGGCTTACTGGCAACTCTACCGGCAGCCGCGCGACGCCTGGACCTTCGAGCTCGATGTGCGGCCCTATCGGGAGGTCTGGTGAGATGGCGCGCGTGGAATTTCACTTCGACTTCGGCAGCCCCAACGCTTATCTGGCCCACCTGGTCATTCCCGAGGTCGAGCGGCGCACCGGCGTTCAATTCGACTACGTGCCGATCCTGCTGGGCGGCGTGTTCAAGCTCACCAACAACCGCTCGCCAGCCGAGAACATGGCGGGCATCAAGAACCGGCTGGAATACGAACAACTGGAGCTGAAGCGCTTCGTCCGGCGCCACGGCATCTCGCAATTCACGTGGAATCCATTTTTTCCGGTCAACACGATCTTAATCATGCGCGGCGCGATCGTGGGGCAGCTCGAAGGCGTGCTGGCGCGTTACGTCGACGAAATGTTTCGCCACATGTGGGTCGAGCCGAAGGACATGGACGATCCCGAGGTGGTGCGCGCGGCGCTGGAAGCCTCGGGCTTTGACGCCGCTGCGCTGCTCGCCCGTACCCAGGAGCCCGAGGTTAAGGACCGCTTGCTGCGCAATACGCAGGAGTTGGTCGCGCGCGGCACATTTGGGAGTCCGACCTTCTTCGTCGGCAACGAAATCTTCTTCGGCAAGGACCGGCTGCGCGACGTCGAGGAGGAGATCGTCCGGGTAAAGCCGTAACACCCGGACGCAAACTCGATCCACGTGCCGACGTTATGCTGCACACGGAGCACGCAAAGTGACATCTCCAGCGAAACCTTCGATCGTCGAAACACGACACGACCAGATGTTCCCGGTTCTGGAGGCATCCGAAATCGAGCGCGTTCGGCGTTTTGGTACTGTGCGCGCGTTCGCTTCCGGCGAGGCCTTGGAGAAGGCCGGCGCCGTCGGCTATGGGCTGAGCATAATTCTGGAAGGGCAAATCGAAGCCCTTCAGCAAAGCGCCGGCGGTCGCCAGGCGCCTATCGTCACGATAGGGCCCGGAGCGTTCCTCGGCGAACTGGCGCAATTGGCGGACCGGCCGGGGCTGGTGGATGCTTATGCCCGCGAACCGGCCAAAGCCCTGATCATATCGCCGGATCGGCTGCGCGCCTTGTTGATCGCCGAGGCGGAGCTCGGCGAACGTATCATGCGGGCGCTGATCCTGCGCCGCGTCGGCTTGATTGAGAGCGGCGGCGGCGGACCCGTGATCGTCGGTCGCGCCGACAATGGCGATGTGCTCCGGCTGGATAACTTTCTGCGCCGTAATTCGCATCCGCACCAAACACTCGATCCCGACACCGACTCGGAAGCGAAAGCGTTGATCGATCGGTTCCATGTCGATCCCGGCCAGTTGCCGATCGTTTTGTGTCCGCAGGGCCAGCTGTTGCGTAATCCGAGCGAAGACGAGCTGGCGCGGTGTCTCGGTTTGGTGAGGCCGATCGATCCGGATCGGATTTATGACGTGGCCATTGTCGGGGCCGGACCCGCGGGCCTCGCGGCCGCGGTTTACGCCGGATCGGAAGGCCTTTCAGTTCTGGTGCTCGACTGCCGCAGCAGGGGCGGCCAAGCCGGCGCTTCCTCGCGGATCGAGAACTATCTTGGATTTCCGACCGGCATCAGCGGTCTCGCCTTGATGGCGCGCGCCGCCAACCAGGCGCAGAAGTTCGGGGTCGAAATGGCGATCCCGGACGAAGTGGCAAGCCTTGAGGCGGCCGACGGATCGTCGGAGAAGCATTTCGTCCTGAATTTATCCAACAACGAACGTGCGCGCGCCCGTGCGGTCGTGATCGCGAGCGGCGCGCGATACCGCCGGCTGGCACTTCCAAACCTTGAGGCATTCGAGTCATCAAGCGTGCACTATTGGGCATCGCCTCTCGAAGGGAAACTTTGCGGCGGGCAGGAGGTGGCGTTGGTGGGCGCTGGCAATTCGGCGGGCCAGGCGACTGTCTATCTGGCAAGTCAGGCGGCCAAGGTCTGGCTCATTGTGCGCGGCGCGGATTTGGCGACGAATATGTCGCGCTATTTGGTCGACCGCATCAGGGGGCTCGCCAACGTGGAAGTTCTGACGCACACCCAGATCACTGGTCTTGAAGGCGACGAACGAACGTTGCAAACCATTCGCTGGCGTCAGGCTTCAGGCGAGGAAGCGCAGCGCGCAATTCGCCACCTGTTCCTGTTCATCGGCGCTGAACCAAACACGGATTGGCTTACTGGCTCCGGAGTGGCGCTCGACCCTCGGGGCTTCGTGCTCACCGGCCCTGACGCCGGTGCCGATCGCAGGCAGCTGGAAACGACCCGCTCCGGCATCTTCGCCATCGGGGATGTTCGCTCCGGTTCGATCAAGCGGGTCGCCGCGGCGGTGGGCGAGGGAGCCCAGGTGATGGCGGCTTTGCACCGCTATTTGGCGTCTGCCGGCCAGGAGCCGGCGGCGGCAATGACGCACTAAGTTGTAGCGAAGATTGCTTCAGCTCTCCGCCATGGCGATGGCGTGGAAGAACGCGCCGGTGACGCGGCCGCGCCGTCCGCCGGTTTGTTCAAGCGCGCGACCTTCGCCGTCCGCCATGGCGGCGAACGGCTCATCTTGGCCGGCGGACGTGAGCGAGGCGTAATGGAATTCGTGGCCGCGGACGATGGTTCCGCGGCCGCCGAGAACAGTGTCGGCGAGAAGCCGCGCAGTACGGTAGCCAAGATGGAGCTTGCGTTTGGCGAAGCTCGTGGAGTGGCCGAGCAATCCGGTCATGGCGTGGCGGCGACCGCCCGTGTCCTCGATGCTTTCGCCCAAAACCATGTAGCCGCCGCACTCGCCGTGCACGGGACGGGTCTCGGCGAAGCGCTGCAACCCCGTTGAAAAAGCTCGCGCAGCAGCGAGCGTCTCGGCGTGCAGTTCCGGATAGCCGCCCGGCAGCCAGCAGCAGTCGGCGTTTTCCGGCGGCGCCTCGTCGGCAAGCGGCGAGAATGGCAGAATCTCGGCGCCGGCATTACGCCAAGTGTCGATCGCATGTGGATAGACGAAGCTGAAGGCGCGGTCGCTGGCGAGCGCAATCCGTTGGCCGGGCGGCGGCACGGTGCGCGCAGGTGCGGCTCCGTCGCCGCGCACAGCGATCGTGAGGGGCGCGGCGCTCGCCATGATCGCATCGAGATCGCAATGACGCTCGGCCGTCGCGGCGAGGCGATAGATGAGGGTCGCAAGATCAGCATGCTCGCCGGCCTGAACGAGGCCGAGATGGCGCTCCGGCAGCGCCAGCGCAGCGGCGCGGGGTAGTGCACCGAGTACCGGAATGTCGAGCGCGGTAATGGCGTCGGCGACGAGCGTACGATGCCTTTCGCTGCCTACACGGTTAAGGATGACGCCGGCAAGGCGCACCGCGGGATCGTGCCCGGCAAAACCGCGCACCAGCGCGGCGGCCGACTGCGCCTGACGGGTGACATCGAGCACGAGCACAACCGGCAGGTTAAAGTGAACGGCGAGATCTGCCGTCGCGCCGCTTCGGCCGGCCAAGCCGGGAGCTCCGTCGAAAAGCCCCATCACGCCTTCGATGACGAAGACATCAGCGCCGTCCGCCGCCTGCGCCGCAAGCGTGTCGAGGAGCTTCGCCGACATGGCCCAGGAATTGAGATTGACGCTGGCAAATCCGGTGACCGCAGCATGGAACGCCGGATCGATGTAATCGGGACCGGCTTTGGCGGAGCGCACCACGACACCGCGCCGCTTCAGCGCCGCCAGGAGCGCGAGCGTGACCGTTGTTTTGCCAGCCCCGGAATGCGGCGCGGCGATGATGAGCCCGCGCGCCGTCACTCCTCTTTGTTCCCTTCGCTCTTGACCGTTAGCGTCTCTCCGCGCAGCATCGCGCGTAAATTCACGATCTCGCCGATCACCACGATCGCCGGCGGCTCGAATTTCTGCTCCAGCGCGTCGGCGGAGAGCTTTTCAAGTGTTGATGTTAGGACACGCTCCTTCGGCGTGGTCGCCGAAGCGATAACGGCGGCCGGTGTCCGCGGCGCGAGCCCGCCCGCCATCAAGGCGGCGGCGATCTGCTTGAGATTGTGCATCACCATGTAGAGGACGATGGGCTGCCTGGCACGCGCGAGCGGGCCCCAGTCGAAATCCTCGTCGGCGCCGTGTCCAGCCGCGAAGATGACGGCGCGATTGACGCCGCGCAACGTCGCCGGGATTGCCGCCGCGGCCAGCGCCGCGAGCCCCGAGGTGACGCCGGGGATCACGCGGAAGGGAACACCGGCGGCGGCAAGTGCCATCGCCTCTTCGCCGCCGCGCCCGAACACGAACGGATCGCCGCCCTTGAGCCGCAACACGCGCTGCCCGGCGCGCGCCAGGGTCACTAGCCGCTCGCTGATGTCGGCCTGGGCCGCGGAAGGTTTGCCGCCGCGCTTGCCGGCGTATTCGAGTCGCGCCTGCCCGGAAGCAAGCGCGAGCACGCGGGCATCGACCAGCGCATCGTGCACGACGACGTCGGTCTGCTGCAGGCCGGCGAGGACGTCGAGGGTCAGGAGGCCGGGATCGCCCGGGCCCGCGCCGGCAAGCCAGACGTGTCCCGGGGCAAACACCGGGACGCCGGCGCGTCTTGCCGCGAGCGCATCCCAAGCCGTCATGGCGGTGCGCTCCCGTGGTGACGATCGCAGTGTGCGGGACTAAAGGAAGGCGCATGGAGCGCCAGAAAGGTCCCTTGCGCCGGGGCTGGACCACCGGCACCTGCGCCGCTGCGGCGGCGAAGGCCGCCTTTGCCGCGCTCGCAACCGGCGAATTTCCCGATCCGGTCGAAGTGACGCTGCCGCGCGGCGAGCGGCCGGGTTTCGCGCTGGCATTGACGCGGCAGGACGAAGGCGCCGCGACTGCCGGCGTGATCAAGGACGCCGGCGACGATCCGGACGTTACCCACGGCGCTCTCATTCTGGCGACGGTGCGTCGCGGCGCGCCCGGTGCCGGCGTCACGTTTCGCGCCGGCGAGGGCGTCGGCACCGTCACCCGGCTTGGCCTCCCCGTTCCGCCGGGTGAGCCTGCCATCAATCCGGTGCCGCGGCGCATGATCCGCGACGCCATCGCCGAAGTTGCCGCCGCGGCAGGCTGTGCCGCGGATGCCGATGTCGAGATCGCCATTCCCGGCGGCGGAGCACTGGCGGCTAAGACGCTCAACGGCCGGCTCGGCATCGTCGGCGGCCTGTCGATCCTCGGCACTACTGGAATTGTGGTGCCTTATTCGTGTTCGGCTTGGATTCATTCGATCCATCGCGGCATCGATGTGGCGCGGGCCGCGGGTCTCACCCACATCGCCGGCGCCACCGGCGCCAGTTCCGAAGCAGCGGCGCAGAAACTCTACGATCTGCCTGAGATCGCACTGATCGATATGGGCGACTTCGTCGGCGGCATGCTCAAATATTTGCGCGCGCATCCGGTGACGAGCGTCACCATTGCCGGCGGCGTCGGCAAAATGACCAAGCTCGCGCAAGGCCTGACCGATCTGCATTCCAAGCGCGGCGCCGTCGACCACGCGCTGCTTGCGGAATTTGCCCGCGCCGTGGGCGGTTCGGCGGCGCTTGGCGCCCACATCATGGATGCAAACAATGCCGCCGAAGCTTTCGCTATCGCGCGATCCGAAAACATCGCGCTCGGCGACGAGGTGGCGCGCGCCGCGAAGAAGGCCGCCGAGCGCGTTGTCGCCGGGCGCGATATCGCCATCGAGATTCTTGTGTTCGATCGCGACGGCGTACTGGTCGGCCGCGCACCATTCAAAGCTGGCTAAGGTCCTGCTCAACTGACGCCTCCGCGGAATCGGCGGCGATAGTCGGCGTCATAAAGCGCGCTGTCGCGGAAATCCTGCGCGGCGAGCGCCCGGCCGACGAGGATGAGGGCGGTGCGCTCGATGTGCGCAGCAGCGACTTTTGCCGCAATGTCGAAGAGCGTACCGCGCACAATGCGCTGCGCCGGAGAGCTCGCCTGCACGACGACAGCGACCGGGCAGTCGGAGCCGTAAAGCGGCGTCAGCTCGTCAACGATGATCTTGATGGCGTGGATTGCGAGATGGATGACCAGGGTCGCGCCGCTGGCGGCGAACGTCGTGAGCGTTTCGGTCTCCGGCATGCGCGAGGCGCGGCCTGGCACGCGGGTAAGCACGACGCTTTGCGCGATCTCCGGCACGGTCAGCTCACACGCCAATGCTGCCGCAGCGGCGGCGAAAGCCGGCACGCCCGGCGTAAGCGTATAGGGGATGCCGCGGCGCGCGAGCCGGCGCAGCTGCTCGGCAAGCGCCGAGTAGATCGAGAGATCGCCGGAATGCAGCCGCGCAACGTCGAGACCAGTCGCGTACGCCGATGCAAATTCGGCTTCGATCTCGTCGAGCGACAGCGGGGCGGTGTCGACGATCCGGGCGTCCGGTGGGCAATACATCAACAATTCGCGCGGCACGATCGAGCCGGCAAAGAGGCAGACGGGGGAGCGCGCGATGAGATCGCGGCCGCGTATAGTGATGAGGTCGGCCGCACCCGGCCCGGCGCCGATGAAATGCACAGTCATGGTGCGTCTTCCGCTTCCGAAGCGGCCAATGCGCAGGTGGCGGCGCCCATGACGAGACGCGGGCCGAGGAGCCGTGCCGTCGGGCCGGCCGCTGCGAGCGCGGCTGCTTCCGCGACCGAAGGCACGCCCATCAGCGCGAGCACGCGCTCCGACCGCGTCTTTGTGTGCTGCCCTGCCGTTCGCAAATCAGCATCCGCCACAAGCACAACAGAGACTCCGAGTTTCTTTGCCGCGGCTTGAATGCCGGTCTCGTTTTGCTTTGCTGCGATCGTGGCAATGACACCGAGCGCATGAGCCGAGACACCAGCGCGGGCGAGTGCCGCGCGGATGGCGGCTTCGATATCGGGCGCCGGCGCGCCGCGTCTGCATCCGATACCGGCGACGATCATGGTTTTGTCCAAACCCATTGAGTGACCGGCATCGCCGCGCGCCAGCCGGTTTTTTCGCCGACGGCATCGGCGCGCGCGATGGCGATGCGAATAAGGTCGCCGCCGTGCGCGGCGTGGCGGCCGATGAGCAGGGCCTCGGTGGCCAGCGTCACCGCGTTGACCACGAGGCGGCCACCGGGGCGCAGCGCGGCAACCGCGGCGTCGAGCAGGCCGGGTTCGCTGGCTCCGCCGCCGATGAAGATCGCGTCTGGCGGGGCAAGGCTCGCGAGCGCGGCTGGAGCGGCGCCCTCTACAGTCTCGAGCGTCGTCCCGCCGAATGCCGCTGCGTTGCGGCGAATGCGCGCCGCTCGGTCGGCGCGCCGCTCCACCGCCACCGCGCGCATAACGAGCGGATCGGCCAGCATCCATTCGATCGCCACCGAGCCCGAACCGGCGCCGATGTCCCACAAAAATTCCCCGCGGCGGGGCGCGAGCGACGACAGCGTCACCGCGCGCACCTCGCGCTTGGTGATTTGGCCGTCGTGTTCGAACAGATCGTCGGCAAGGCCTGGGGCGCGCGCGATCACGCGCGCATTCGGCGCCGCATCGATTTCGATCGCGATTGTGTTGAGAGCATTGACCGGGCCGCCGTCGAAGCTTGCCGCCGTCGTCGTGCGGACGCGCTCGCGCGGCCCGCCAAGGGCTTCGAGCACCGTCAGCCGCGAGGCGCCGAAACCTGATTGCGAGAGGAGCCGGGCCAAGGCAGCCGGCCCTTCGCCGTCGGAGGTCAATGCCAAAATGCGCGCACCGGGCTGCAAATGCGGGCGAATGAGATCGAGGCTGCGGCCGTGAACTGAGATCAGCACCGTTTGCGGCAACGACCAGCCGAGCTTCGCCGCCGCGAGACTGAAAGCCGACGGCGCCGGGATGACGATCATTTCACGGGCATCGATTTTTGGCGCCAGCACCGCACCGATGCCGTAGTGGAACGGGTCACCCGAAGCCAGCACGCAGACTTGGCGTCCGCGGTGAGTGAGCACGTCATCGGCGGCGCCGTCGAACGGGCTCGGCCACGGCCGGGTAGCGCCGCGAATGAGCGGCGCTGCGAGACCAAGATGACGGCGGCCGCCGAATACGATCTCGGCCGCGCTGATCAGCCCGCGCGCCGAAGCGCTCAGGCCATCGATGCCATCCTCGCCGATGCCGACGATGGACAGCCAACGCGGCGATGCGGCAGTGTCGCGCTCGATTGGATCAGGCACCGCCATGAAACGCGTCCTCATTCTCGGCGGCACCGCGGAGGCGCGGGTGTTGGCGGAGCGGCTGGCGGGTCGCGTCGACTTGGAAGTCACCGTGTCGCTCGCCGGCCGCACCGCTTCGCCCGCACCTCACGCGGCGGCGATGCGGAGCGGAGGCTTTGGCGGTGCTACGGGCCTCGCCGATTATCTCGTGCGCGGGCGGATCGACGCGGTCATCGATGCCACGCATCCCTACGCCAGCATCATCTCGGCCAACGCTCTCGCGGCCGCCGGCGAGACCAATGTGCCGTTGGTCGCGCTGCGGCGGCCGCCATGGGTTGCCGTTGCAGGTGACCGGTGGACGGACGCGAACGACGTTGCCGAAGCGGTGCGCGGGCTCGGAGAGACGCCCTGCCGCGCGTTCGTCGCGCTTGGCCGCAATGAGCTCGCAGTACTGAAGGACGCGCCGCAGCACCATTATCTGATCCGCAGCGTCGATCCCGTCGATCCGCCATTGCCGTTGCCGCATGTGATCTATGTGACCGGCCGCGGCCCCTTCAGCGAAGCCGACGATCGCGCGCTCATGATCGCGCATCAGATCGAGACGGTAATCGCCAAGAATAGCGGCGGTGCCGCGACCTACGGCAAGATTGCCGCGGCACGTGCGCTTGGCATCGACGTGATCATGGTGCGCCGGCGGCCGGGGCCGGCGGCGCCCGCTGTCGAAACGATGGAAGATGCGCTCGCCTGGCTCGATCATGCGCTGACCTCTACGGCGGCGCGCGGCGTGTAGACCAGCGGCGCGCGTCCGGTGCGCGTGATCACCCGCGTCTCGCGGGTGCCGACAATGACCAGCGTCGCCATGTCGGCCTTGAACGCGTCGGCGCCGTCGAGTGTTGCGACGCTGACCTGTTCGTCGGGCCGCCCGACCGCGCGGCCGAAAACAACCGGCGTCGCCGGCGGCAGATGCGCCCGTAGCCGCTCGATCGCGGTACCGAGCTGCCACGGCCGCGCCCTCGAGACCGGATTATAGATCGCGATCACGAATCCGGCGCTTGCCGCGGCATCGAGCCGCCGCTCGATCAGGTGCCACGGTTTGAGATTATCGGACAGCGAGAGCGCGCAGAAATCGTGGCCGAGCGGGGCGCCGATCCGCGCCGCGACCGCGAGCATCGCCGTGATGCCGGGCACGATATTGACATCGAGTGTGCGCCAATCTTCCGGTCCGGCTTGGATTTCCTCGCAGATCGCGGAGGCCATGCCAAAGACGCCGGTATCGCCGCCGGAAACGACGGCAACGCGGGCGCCTTGCGCGGCATGACGGAGTGCCGCGGCCGCGCGCGCGCGCTCTTCGCGATTGTCGGAAACGTGGCGGCTTTGGCGCGGGCGCACCGGCACTCGATCGAGATAGGGCCCGTAACCATAAAGCGCGTGTGCGGCGGCGAGCGCCGCGTCGGCCTCCGGCGTGAGATAGCGGGCGTCGCCCGGGCCCAACCCAATGACGGCAAGGTGTCCGCTCACGGCCGTTGCTCCCAGCCCGGCACCAATACGACCGCGAAATAAGGCGCCTCGTCGTCCGGCTTGGCACTGAGCGGAACCATCACCGTGTCGGCCATGGTGCCGCGCTCGACATAGATGGCGCGCGGAAGGCGGCCGCTCGCTTCGAGCGCGCGGCGCACTTTCGGCAAATGCCGTCCGACTTTCATCACGACGGCGGCGTCCGCGTCGGCAAGCCGGCGCGCGAGTTCTCCTTCGGGCAGGGTCGCGGGAAGCACGGTAAAGATGTCGTCGCCCTGCGCGATCGGCATACCCGCCGCCGACCAGCAGCCCGACATGCCGGTCACGCCGGCGATGATCTCGGTCGGAAAGCGCGGCGCCAAGCGCGTATGCAGGTGCATGTAGGAGCCATAGAACAGCGGGTCACCCTCGCAGATTACGGCCACCAGGCGTTCGGCCTCGAGGTGCGTGGCAATCTTGGCAGCGGCCGCCTCGTAGAAATCGCCGATCGCGTCACGGTAGCCATTGCTGCACTTCGGCAGCTCGGTCGTGACCGGATAGAGTAACGGCAACTCGATGACATCGCTGCGCAGGTGCCGAGCCGCGATAGTGCGCGCGTGACTTACGTGTCCGGCCTTGGCGAAATGGGCGATCACGTCGGCTTCGCCGAGCGCGCGCATCGCCTTGAGCGTCATCAGTTCGGGATCGCCCGGCCCGACGCCAACGCCCAAGAGCTTTCCCGCAAGTTTCGCCGCGCTCACAGCCCGGCCCTCGCCAATGCGTTGATGGCAGCCGCGGTCATGGCGCTGCCGCCCATGCGCCCGCGCACGGTCAGGAACGGCGCGCCGCGTGGATCGGCGGCGAGCGCCGCCTTGGCTTCCGCGGCGCCGACAAAGCCGACCGGGATGCCGACAATCGCCGCCGGCTTTGGTGCACCCACATCGACGAGATCGAGCAGGCGGAATAGCGCGGTCGGCGCATTGCCGATGGCAACGACGGCGCCGGCGAGGCGCTCCATCCACAAATTAAGCGCCGCGGCCGAACGCGTGGTGCCGAGTTCTGCGGCGAGAGGCGGCACACGCGGATCGTTGAGGGTGCAGATTACTTCATTGCGAGCCGGCAAGCGCGCGCGCGTGATTCCGCGACCGACCATCTCGGCGTCGCAGAGGATCGGCGCGCCGCCGACAAGGGCGTTACGTGCGGCCGTGACGAGATTTGGACCGAACACAATGCTTTGCGCGACCTCGACGACGCCGCAGGCGTGGATCATGCGCACCGCGACTTCGGCTTCTTCCGCCGAGAAGCGCGACAGATCGGCCTCGGCGCGGATGATTGCGAAAGAGCGCTCATAGATCGCGGTGCCGTCACGCAGATAGGCCGCGCGCTCAGACATGACGCTTCTCGCACTTTGCGTCGCGTTTTGCTTCGCAGGCAAATCCCGCAATGGCAGCGGGCAGCTTATCGGTTGCGATCGCTGTGAACGGAATGTCATGCGTGGAGCCATCGGCGATGAGCGCGCATCCCGCGGCAGAGCCAACCACGGTAAGCGCCGCCGTTCCGGCATGGGCGCAACCCTTGGCGCAGCCGGAAATGTGGATCTTGAATGCAGCGTCGAGATGGGTCCCGGCGATCTCAGCGACGAGCGGCGCAATGGCGCGGGAGGCAAGGTACCCAGATGAGCAGATCGGCGCACCGGCGCAGGCGATAACGTACCGGCGCGGATCGTCGGCGCGGACAACGAATCCGAGTCGCTCGGCGTCGGCGGCGAGCGCGGGCGCCGTCTCGTCTGTAAGGCCGATGATCATGAGCGCCCTGCCGGCTGCGGCGCGGACGCCGCTTGCTCCGGCCGCACTTGCCGCTTCGGTCAAACCTTCCAGCGACGGCGCATCGGCATGGCCGAAAGCGAGACCGATACCGTAGGCCAGCGATCCATCTCGCAATCCATGCACACCAATCACGTGGCCGCTGATACGCACAGCGTCATGGCCGGGCTTGTCCCGGCCATCCACGTCTTTGGTTTCTTTCGAAGCGTAAATCGGGCATGACTGAAGCGCCAATTCAAACGGTGCCGTGCCCTCGCTCGCGAGCACATCGCGCGCCCGCGCATCGCGACCGCGCCGCGCGACCACTTCGAGCAGGCGCACGGCGGCCTCGGCGCCATCGCTGTGCGCGACGGCGCCGAGCGGGATCGCGCTCGCGCCATCCCCGCCAACGCTGACACGAAGCACCACATCGCCATCACACAACTCGGCGCGCAACCGCAAATCGGCGACGACCTCATCGAGGTCGAGCGCGCCGGCGCCATCAGTGATGACGGAGAGCTTGGGGGCAAGCCTTGAGGGGAGCGACGTCTCTACCAGCGCACGGCGTAAATCGGCGGCGAGCACGCCGGCATCCAGAATTTCTTTGGGATTTAGTCCGGCAAGCGCGTTGCTGAGTACGGGAATGCCGTCGGCCGCCGCGATATTGAGCGCGGCAATAGCATCGGCAAAGCGCGGCGCCGATGCGGCGTTCAAGCCGCGAACCTGAATGCTGCCGCGCGCGGTGATCTCGATAACGCCATTGCCGTATTCCCGTGCCGCCGCGCACAGCCCCGCGAAGGCCGCTGGCGACATGGTGCCGGTCGGCATGAGCCGCACCAGCAATCCGTCGCCGGTCGGCATCGGCGCCGAAAGTCCGGGACAGGCGCCGCGCCGCCGCCCATGTTCCCCTTCCCCTTGTGGGGAGGGGTTGGGGGTTGGGAGGTTTTGCGCAAGCATCGACGCCATCACACGACCTCCCGACCCCCATCCCTCCCCTCCCCCACAAGGGCGGAGGGAATAGGCTGCACCTCTGCGCGCAATGCCGCGAGGCCGGCATCGACGTCGTTGCGGCGCGGATGCCAGAAGCCGAGCCCGCGGGCGAAATCGAGGCGCTCGGCAATCGCGGCCGCAGCCCGCGGGTTCTCGCGCAGCAAAAAGTCGCGCACGCCGGGGTCGGCAATGTAGGCCTCGTGCAACAGATCAAATAACTCGCTTGCGACCGCGTCTGTCGTTTCGGCAAAGGCGACGAGCCGGTCGACGGTTTCGGCAAGCTCGGCGGCGCCGCGCGGACCGTGGCGCATTTGCCCGGCGATGAAGCGCGGGTTGATCGCGCGTGCGCGCACAATGCGCGCCAACGCGGTCGACAGCGTGCGCGCCCGCGGCCGCTGCGGATCGGTGATATCGAGCATGACGAGATCGACCGCGCGCCCGAGCATTTTTGCCGCGGCGGCAAAACCGCCGACAAAGGCGGCATCCTCGGCGCCTTCAAGAAGATCGCGGCCGGGATCATCGCTCGCATGCACGAGGATATCGGCCCCGGCGACGCGCTGCGCGAAGGCGCCGGGCGTCGCGCTGCCTTCGCCGGCCGCGCCGCCATAGCTGTGTGAGGCGGCGGCGAGATAAGCTGCGCCGATCGTCTCAGGGTCGGCGTCGCGGCTAAACAAATCCTCGATGCCGGATCCGTAGACGCCGGGCGCGGCGCCGAAGATGCGATGCAGCCGTGCTGCGCCGCCGACGCGGCGCGCGCTTGCGAGCGGATTGTCGTCGTCGGTCTCGTCGCGCGCGGCGACCGCCTGCACGGCAGCGTCGATCAGCGCGATCTGTGCCGGGAAGAGATCGCGAAACAGGCCGGAAATGCGCCAGGTGACATCGACACGCGCGCGCCCCATCGCCGCGGGCGGCAAGACTTCGACTCCGACAACGCGGCCGCTCGCGTGCTCCCAAATCGGCTGGCAGCCCATCAGCGCAAATCCCTGCGCGATCTCCTCGCCGCCGGTGCGCAATGTTGCGCTGCCCCACAGGTCGATGACGACTGCGCGCAAAGCCTCGCCATGCGCTTGCAAATGCGTGCGCCAGATTTCGTCGGCGGCGATGCGGCCGAGGTCCATTGCGGTTGGCGTCGGCAGCGTTCGCGGATCGGCGGTAAAAAGATTGCGGCCCGTCGGCAGCACGTCGCGGCAGCCGCGGGTCGGCGAGCCGGCTGGGCCCGACGCAATCCGGCGACCGTCGAGCGCCGTGAGCACCGCCGCGCGTTCGCCCTCGGCGCTTGCCTGCCACAGTGGATCGTCGATGCCGACGGGCGCGCGGCCATAGATATGCAGGCCGTCCTTGATGGCGAGATCCTTCAGATCGCACAGCCAGGCATCAATCCGGCGCAGCGCGTCGTCTGGATTATTTGTGCTCTCGACTCCGGCCTCGCGCGCCAATCCGGTCCGCTGCGCCGTCTCGACGATGAGCTTCGCCAGTCGTTCGCGCCGGCGGCGATCGAGGCCGTCAGCCTGGGCATATTCGTCGACCAGACGCTCCAGTTCGCGCGCATCGCCGGAAAGCCCTCCGGCGACGAGCGGCGGCGGCAGATGGCCGATCGTCACGCCGGCGATGCGTCGCTTCGCCTGCGCGGCTTCACCCGGATTGCTGACGATGAAGGGATAGGTCACCGGCAAGGGCCCGGTGAGGATCTCTGGAAAACACTCTGCGGTGAGCGCAACCGCCTTGCCCGGCAGCCATTCCAACGTGCCGTGCGCGCCCATGTGCAGAAGCGCATCGGCTTTCACCGCGTGTTGCAGCCACAGGCCAAACGCGACCAACGCGTGCCGCGGCGGCAGCACTGGATCGTGATAATCGGCGCGTCGTTCTGCGGCGCGGCCCCGATCGGGCGGTAACGCGACCCAAAGCTTGCCGAATTTTTCCGCACGGAAATGAAAACTGCCCTTCCGGAAATCGGGGTCATTCTTCGGCTCGCCCCAGGCTTCATGCAGGCGCGCGACTGCAGCGGCAGGCCGTCGGGCCAGCAGAGTTTTGTACTGCGCCAAGGTCAGCTGCGCGTCATCGGCGCCATCGGCAAGCGCGTCGAGCAAGTCGCGCGATGTTTTAGGCGCGTCGCTGATGGCATAGCCGGCGGCGGCGAGGTCATCGAGAAGCGCGACCACGCTCGCCGGCACGTCAAGGCCGACTGCATAACCGGTGCGGCCCGGCGCGCCGGGATAATCGGGCATCAGCACGGCGACGCGGCGCTCGCCGCGCGGCAGCGCGCGGAGGTGGACGAACGCGGCGATGCGGTCGGCGACCATGGCGATCCGGTCCGGTTCGGGCCGGCTCGCCAGCGCGGTAAACGCAAGTCCCTCTTGCGCCGGCAGCGGCTCCTTGAACGCGACGGCGCCGGCAAGGATGCGGCCGTCAAGCTCGGGCATCACGACATGCATCGCGAGATCGGCGGCTCCGAGTCCGCGGGGGCTGTCGCGCCACGCGGCGCGCCGGGTGGTGGCGCTGACGACTTGCAGTATCGGAACCTCGGATGCGTCGAGCGGGCTTGGCTCGCCGCCGTTGCCGCCGGCCGCGAATGCGGTCGTGGTGACAATAAGCGCCGGATCAAGCCGCGCGAACGCCTCGCGCAGGAACGTGGCCGCGTCGCCGTCCTTCAGACTGGTGACGATGAGCGGCGCCGGCGCCAGTCTCCGCGCCGCAAGCGCCGCGCAAAGCGCATCGACGGGCGCCGTATCGGCGGCGAGCAAGAGCGCCCGGTAGAAAATGATCGGCACCAATGGCTTGCCGGGATCAAGCGAGGCAGCAAGACGATCGAGGCCGACCGCGCCCTCCCCCGGCAGATAGCCGGCGAGGCGCGGCACGGGATTCGGTTCGCGCGTTTCGAGAGTATGTCCGGCGTGGCGCGCGAGCCGGCGCAGCAACGCGCGCAGATTCTCGACGCCGCCCTCGCGGAAAAAACGCAGCAGCGCGTCGAGCTCTTGCGGCGGCAATGTCGAAGCCGCGGCAAGCCGGGCGTCGTCGCGGTCCTCGCCCGGCAGTACGGCGAGCGCGATGCCGCGCGCGCGGGACAGCGACGACAGCCGCTCGATGCCATACTTCCACCAGTCGAGGCCGCCGAGCAGGCGCACCACGATCACCTTGGCATGCGCACCGACGCGATCGATCCACAGATCGACCGACATCGGATGGCGCAGATCGCGCAGGTGCGCGAGGCGAACGCTCGGCAGTACAGCGCGCTCTGTCGCCCAGGCGGCGGCGAGAGCGGCTAGGTCACTGTCCGCAAAAGACAGCACGACGATGTCGCCCGGCGTCTGGCCGAGGTCGATGGCTTCGACGATCTCGTCGAGATTGGTCGAGGTCGTCGTGAGCAGGTGCATATTTATCCCACCAGCGCGCGGGTCACCGCCGCGCGATCGAGCCCCTTCAGTCCGATGACAACGAGCCGGCCCTCACGCGTTTGGGCGGCGCCCCATGGCCGATCGTATTGATGCGTCACGCGGGCGCCGACCGCCTGGACCAGCAACCGCAGCGGCTTGTCGGCTACGGCGGCAAAACCTTTCACGCGGAGAACATCGAAATTTTCAGCCAACGCGGCGACGCGCGCGGCCAGTACGGATGGATCGGCCACTTCGCCCAGCGGCACGACGAACGAGTCGAAATCGTCGTGGTCGTGCTCTTCCTCCGCATCGTGCCGGGTGCGCCGGTTGGCGATGTCGTCCTCGGTGCCGACGCCGAGCCCGAGCAAAAGCGCCTCATCCACCTTGCCGTCGGCGACTGTGATGACCTTCACGCTGCGCGGCAGCACCTCGGCAATTGCGGCCCGCGCCTTCTCGACGCCGTCCGCGTCGATCAGGTCGCGCTTGTTGAGGACAATGAGATCGGCGCAGGCGATCTGGTCCTCGAAAACCTCCTCGATTGGATCGTCGTGAGTGAGCGCGGTGTCGGTCGCCCGCTGCTGCGCCAGCGCATTGAGATCATGCGCTACGCGGCCATCGGCGAGCGCGGCGCCATCGACGACGACCACAACGCCGTCCACGGTGACTCGGCTTTTTATTGCCGGCCAGTGGAATGCCTGCACCAGCGGCTTCGGCAGCGCTAGCCCGGAGGTCTCGATGACAATGTGCTCAACGCCCGCGCGTGCAAGGATGGCGTCGAGCGCCGGCACGAATTCATCGGCGACGGTGCAGCAGAGACAACCATTGGCCAGTTCGACGATGTTGTCTTCGGGACAGGCGTCATTGCCGCAGCCTTTGAGAATGTCGCCGTCGATGCCAACGTCGCCGAATTCGTTGACGATGACCGCGAGCCGCCGGCCCTGGGCATTGGCCAGCACATGGCGGATGAGCGTGGTCTTGCCGGCGCCGAGAAAGCCGGTGACGATGGTGCAGGGAATGCGCGCGAGCGAGCCGGTCATTCATCAATCTCTTGAAAGCCGATGGGAGGAACGCGTGCGATCAGTCCGCGCTTGAGTGGCGCCGGGCGGCCGCGCCAGGGGAGAATCCCGTCGGCCGCGCGCGCTAGCAGACGCGCGCCGTCGACCAGGGCTTCGGCGCAGGTCACGTCAAGTCCGCCGAACACGTAGGTCCACGAGCCATTGCAGCGCATGGCGGCGCTCGGCCCGCGCGTGCAATTGGCGAGGCAGCGCACCGGGCGGACTTCGACTTCGGTGCCGGCGGCGGCCTGGGCGGTCGCCGTGGCAAGGATCGCCCCGGGCCGCACCAAGCTGTCGGGCTCACCGACCGGCCGGCAGGTGACGCAAACATAGATGACCGGGGCGGCGGGCAGCGCCGCTTTTGTCGTAACAGTTTCGCCGGCGGAGGTTGTCATCATGCCTCCACGCGTTTAGCCAGCGGCCGGTCGAGGCCCTGCCAGCGGTAGATCAGATAAGAGACGGCCCAGCTGACGAGGAAAATGCCAACGACGAGATAGCCGAAATTGGCGAGCCCGCTGTTGAGATCACCGATCACATGCCAGAAAGCGCCTTCGAGGCCAAGCTTGCCGGCGATCAGGCCGAGGGCTTCGGTCCCGCCGATCAGAAGAGCGACGACGACGGAAATGGCGGTGATGGTCAGATTGTACCAAATCTTCCGGATCGGATTGAGAAACGCCCAGCCATAGGCGCCGACCATGAGCACGCTGTCGGTCGTATCAAGCAGCGTCATCCCGGCGGTGAACAGCGTCGGAAAGATCATGATCGTGCTCAACGACACGCCGCCGGATGCCTGGCTTGCGGCCACGGTGAAGAGGCTGATCTCGGTCGCGGTGTCGAAGCCGAGCCCGAACAGAAAGCCGATGGGAAACATCTGCCAGCTCCGCGACACCATGCGGAACAGCGGCCGGAAAATGCGGGCGAGGAAGCCGCGGCCGGAGAGCAGCAGGTTCAGCTCCTGCTCGGCGACCACCTCGCCGCGTCGCGCGCGGCGAAAACTGTGCCAAACGCCGCGCAGAACGACCAGATTGATGACCGCGATTGCCAGCAGGAAGAAGGCGGAAGCCCCGGTGCCGATGACGCTGCCGATTAATTTTAATTCGTGAAAGTGGCTCCGCAGCGCGAACGCCGCGGTTGCGATCGCGGCGACCGCGAGCGCGACGACAAGCGAATGGCCAAGCGAGAAGAACAGTCCGACCGAGACCGGCCGTTTGCCTTCCTGCATCAGCTTGCGCACGACGTTGTCAATGGCGGCGATGTGGTCGGCATCGACGGCGTGGCGCAGGCCGAGCACGTAAGCAAGGACCGCGGTGCCGATAAGCGCCGGCCGGTCCGCCAGGGCGATCACGGCCCAGGTCCAGACCAGAGTATTCCCCGCAAACAAAAAGGCGTAGATCGCGCCGATCTTGGCGCGTTGATCGGCCGAAGCATCATCGACCGTCGTCTTCAGAAAAGTGAGCACGACGTGTCCTCGCGTAACCAGCCGCCGGCGCGAGCGAGGACCAAAAGACTTGCGTCTTTCGGATCATCCACCGGTACACCCCGACCAGTGTTTGTCGCGTCGACTTTGGCCGACGGCAGGTCTCCTGGCTCGCGGATCGGCGCCTCGCCCTTCCTTCCCGGCGGCAAGACGGCCGCTAGTGGCTTATGCGGACGAGACTTCCCGCTTACAGTTGCGGGGGCAGCTGCGGATTAGGAACTCGCGTTCCGCACCGCATTCCCTGTTCGCTCTCGTAACGAGAGACCGTCGATGACACCAGTTAACGGTCGCGGACGAGCCTTTGTCAATGGCGCTCGGTTCCGTCATCTTGAGGGTGATCCGAACAAAGGCAGGCTGCGATGATGACAGATCATAGTCGATGAACACGAATTCGATCATGCAGGACGGCCTGTGAGCATTCCGTTGACGCTCGTCATCGGCGGCGCACGTTCGGGCAAGAGCCGCTATGCTGAGAGCTTGATCGCCGCTTTACCGCCGATCTGGCGGCCGCCTTGGGCCTATGTGGCGACGGCGGAAGCGGGTGACGAAGAAATGGCGGCGCGCATTAAGGTCCATCGCGACCGCCGCGGTCAGTCCTGGCGGACCATCGAAGCGCCGCGCGCGCTTCCGGTGGCGCTCGCGGCGTGCCAGACCATGCCGGTGCTGGTGGATTGCCTGACGCTATGGCTGTCAAATCTCATGCTTGCGGTCGCGGATATCGAGGAGGAAATCCATCGCCTGGAGCGGGCATTGGCGGCCCGCAAAGCACCGGTCGTTCTGGTGGCGAACGAAGTGGGATTTGGCATCGTGCCGGATAATCCGCTCGGCCGGAAATTCCGTGATCTGCAGGGCGTGCTCAACCAGTGCGTCGCCGCGCGCGCCGACCGCGTCGTGCTCATGGTCGCGGGCTTGCCGCTCGTCATCAAAGACACTTTGGAGAAGGCGCCATGACCCAGCCGATCGACAAGGCCGAAGCCGAACGTCATCGCGCCAAGATGGCGAAGCGCAAGGCCGTGCAGGATGCGGAGGTCGCCGGCAAGACCGTCGAGAAGGGCTTGTTGATCGTGCATACCGGTACCGGCAAGGGAAAATCGACGGCCGCGTTTGGCCTCGCCCTGCGCATGCTAGGCCGCGGCCAGCGTGTCGGTGTGGTGCAGTTCATCAAGGGAGCCTGGCATTCGGCCGAGCGCGACGCGCTCCTGAAATTCGGCGATCAGATCGTTTGGCACACCATGGGCGAAGGTTTTACCTGGGAGACACAGGACCGCGCGCGCGATGTCGCCGCAGCCGAACGCGCATGGTCGAAAGCGCGCGAACTCATGGCCGATCCAAGCTTCGCACTTGTCGTTCTCGACGAGCTCAACATCGCGCTGCGTTACGATTATCTCGACCTCGACAAGGTCATTGCCGCACTCGCCGGTCGGCGGCCGGGCCTGCACATCGTTGTGACCGGCCGCAACGCCAAGCCGGAGCTGCTTGCCGCCGCCGATCTGGTCACCGAGATGACGCTGATCAAGCATCATTTCGCCGCCGGCGTAAAAGCCCAGCCGGGCATCGAGTTTTGAAGCATGGTGGCCCCTGCGCTGATGTTCCAGGGCACCGGCTCGGACGTCGGTAAATCCTTGATCGTTGCCGGGCTGGCACGTGCCTTCACGAAACGCGGGCTCGCCGTTCGGCCGTTCAAGCCGCAAAACATGTCGAACAATGCGGCCGTAACCGCGGACGGCGGCGAGATCGGCCGCGCGCAGGCCTTGCAGGCTCGTGCGGCCTGCACGCCGGCCAGCGTTCATATGAATCCGGTGCTGTTAAAGCCGCAAAGCGAGATCGGTGCGCAGATCGTGGTGCAGGGCCGCGTCTACGGCAGCGCCAAGGCGGCCGCCTACCAGCACATGAAGCGTGATCTGCTGCCGTTCGTGCTCGATAGCTTTACGCGCCTGCGCCGCGAGGCCGATCTTGTGCTGGTCGAAGGCGCCGGCAGCGCCGCCGAAGTCAATCTGCGGGCCAACGACATCGCCAATATGGGATTTGCCCGCGCCGCCGATGTGCGGGTGGTGCTGATCGGCGATATCGACCGCGGCGGCGTGATCGCCAGCCTAGTCGGCACCAAGGCCGTGCTCGCGCCGCAGGATGCGGCGTTGATTCGAGGCTTCATCGTCAACAAATTTCGCGGCGATGCGTCGTTGTTTGTCGTCGGAATGGAGCGCATCGCGCAGGCAACTGGATGGGAATCGCTTGGCTTAATTCCCTACTTTGCCGACGCCCGCCTGCTGCCGGCGGAGGACGCGCTCGCGCTGGAGCAAAGCCGGCCGTCGAAGCCGCAAGCGCGGGTGCGTATCGCAGTCCCCATTTTGCCGCATGTCGCTAATTTCGACGATCTCGATCCGCTCGACGCCGAGCCCGACATCGATCTCGTTCGCGTGCGCCCGGGTGCGGCGCTGCCCGGCGACGCCGATCTCGTGGTGCTGCCCGGCTCGAAAGCGACCATCGCCGACCTTGCGGTGCTGCGCGCCGCCGGATTCGACATCGATATTGCCGCGCATCGGCGCCGGGGCGGAATGATTCTGGGCCTGTGCGGCGGCTTCCAGATGCTCGGCCGAACGATCACGGACCCCGACGGCATCGAAGGTCCGCCTGCCACGGTTGAGGGTCTTGGCCTCCTCGATGTCGTAACTACGCTGTCAGCGGAGAAGCGTCTTGAAAAGGTCTGCGGCACGACCAAAGACGATGCGCCGTTTGCCGGTTATGAGATGCATATGGGAGTGACCGCGGGCCCTGATCGCGCACGGCCTTTCGCGCGCCTTGCCGACGGGTCGGCGGAAGGCGCGGTCTCGCCCGACGGCCGGGTGATCGGCACCTATGTGCACGGCCTGTTCGCGGACGACAGACAACGTGCGGCATGGCTTGCGCACCTGGCTGCGGGGACTGCGAACGTCGCGTACGAAGGCTTGATCGAGCGGACGCTCGACGCTCTCGCGGCACACCTCACGGCCCATCTGGACCTCGATCGGCTGTTCACATTGGCGCAATGAGAAGCGCAGTGGCGGCGGCGAGAAGGGCGATCAGGATCGCGTCGGCGCGCCGATAAAGGGCGAGTGCGCGACTGATGTCGGCGACATCGGCGTCACGACGGCCGTTGCCCATGAGCGCGTCATCGACGCGCACGCCGCCATACACGCGCGGGCCGGCGAGCGACAGGCCAAGCGCTCCCGCCATGGCCGCTTCCGGATAGCCGGCATTGGGCGAGCGATGACGTGCCGCGTCACGCCATACGGCACGCCACGCTTCGGGCGCCGAAGCATCTTTGCTCAGCGCCGCCGCCGCGACGAGAAGGAGCGCGGAAAAACGCGACGCTGGCAGGTTGACAAGGTCGTCGAGCCGTGCGGCCGCCCAGCCAAAGGCCGCGTAGCGCGGTGTGCGGTGGCCAATCATACTGTCGGCGGTGTTGATCGCCTTGTAGAGTGCGGCGCCAGGGAGCCCGCCAATGGCCATCCAGATGACCGGCGCGACGATCGCATCGGAAAAATTCTCCGCCAGACTCTCGATGGCCGCTCGCGCGATGCCGGCGGCATCGAGCCCTTCGGTATTGCGGCCGACGATGCGCGACACGGCAACGCGGCCGGACGTGACGCCGTCGTCGAGCGCCCGAGCGACGTCGCCTACGTGCCGGTGCAGGCTTCTTTGCGCGACCAGCGTGCTGGCGAGCAAGGCCGTGGCCACAATGCCGAAGGGAAGCCGCATCAACGCGTGCTCGACTGCCAGGGCGACAGCTCCGACGACGCCGAGAATGATCAACACCACGATAACGCCGCCAGCGCGCCGTGTTGTTTCGCCGGCCGCTTCGCGATTGAGCCAATGGTCGAGCGCTCCGATCAGGCGACCGATCCACGTCACCGGATGGCCGATCGCGCGCAGCAACTGTTCCGGGTAACCGAGACAGAGTTCGAGCAGCATGGCGATGAGTGCAAGTGCGACCGACATGATTCCTACCGACGGCGCAGACGAGCCGCTGCGGCATGGCGGCGACCTCGGCGTCGCCCGGCGCCTGTTCCCGGGCGCGCCTGAACCTTTCATCGACCTGTCGACCGGGATCAATCCCAATTCCTACCCGTTGCCGCGTCTTTCTTCCGGACTGTTCGCCCGGTTGCCTGATACTGCAGCTGCTGAGGCGCTCGCCGCGGCTGCGGCGCGCACCTATGGCGCTCTTTCGCCGGCGCATGTTGTGCTTGCGCCGGGGACGCAGATTTTGCTGCCTCTCGTCGCCGGTCTAGTACCGGCCGGACGAACCGCGGTTCTGGCGCCGACCTACCCCGAATATCCCCGTGCCGCGATGTCCGCCGGACATCACGTCGAAAAGGCGCGCAAGCTCGATGAGTGCGCTGACACCGCACTGGTCATTGCCGCCAACCCCAACAATCCCGATGGCAGAGTGCTGCCACGAAACGAGTTGCTCACACTGGCCAAAGACCTGCGCCGCCGCGGTGGCCTGCTCGTGGTCGACGAGGCATTCATGGACGTGGGGCCGCCCGCCGCGAGCCTTGCGGGTGACGTATCGTGCGGCAATATCATCGTGCTCCGCTCATTCGGCAAGTTTTTCGGGCTCGCCGGGATGAGGCTCGGTTTTGCCCTCGCGGCGCCGGCGCTCGCCATGCAGCTTCGCGCCCAGCTCGGGCCGTGGGCGGTGTCCGGACCGGCGCTCGCCGTCGGCGCCAAAGCACTCGCCGATCTTGCCTGGGCGGAGCGGACACGCGGCAGGCTCGCCAAGGCGGCAAAGAGGCTCGATGCGGTCCTGACCGAATCGGAACTCGACATCGTCGGCGGCACGACGCTGTTCCGGTTGGTGCAGACGCCGGCAGCAGCCGCTTTATTTCGTCAGCTGGGGCGTGCCGGGATTTTTGTGCGCGCCTTCCCCAACGACGCGACTTGGCTGCGCTTTGGTTTGCCGGCCAACGAATCCGCGTGGCGGCGCTTGCGCGGCGCGCTGTCGTCGTTCCAGTAACCCTAACGGCGCAGCAATGGCTCCCTGTACCAAAACAGGGCAGATTGGCTGGCACTGGGCTTGCTCACCTCCGATCGACCTTGGCGCATGTTCCAAGAGTGGGAATCCGCCGCCGAAAACGATGCGCAAGGTCGAAACAAGAGCGTAGTTCGACTAATTCAGTCGGGACACGCTCGCGGGGAGAGAGCGGTGTTAACCAGTCATCCTGCCGAAAAGTCCGCGGCGTCGTGGTCGGCCGCGCAGATCGGTGCCGCAATTACACTGTCGGTGCTGACCTTGAGCTCAGCCTATGCCGGCACGGTGGTCGACCTGAGTTGCGTCGGCGCCCGCAACAACTTCAACTGCGCGGCGCAATTGGGAACGGCGGGCGATCCTTATCTAAGGGCCGTTCCGGAAGCTCTCGGCGAGGCCGAAAGGGCGCAACTTGCGGAGCGCGATCGCAAATGGCTCGCGCGCTGCCATCCTGTCGTCGAGCACGACCGTTACGGCGTCGCGCGCTATCGGTATTCCGCCCCAGGCTGCGAATTCGGCATCGGTGCCGATTGACGGTGCGTGCGGCGGCGCACGCATGGCCTCGCGCGGTGCTGGACTAGCGAATGGAATTTGCGGACTTGGCGGTGCTTTGCGAACGTCGGATAGAGGCCGTCGTCGGCACCCGCCCCAGCAGGTACTTGGCCACGACGATAGGATCGAGTTCTTTGACGGCGTCGTCGGGCAACCGGTACCAAATATCGTTGCGTCCAAGAAACTCGAACGCAAGATAGCCCCGCACCGTCAGAGTCTGGCCGTCGGGGCTCAGCGTCATCATGGCGCTGTAGATATTGCCGTCGCGCGGATCGAGGATGTTGCCGTTCTGATACTTCAATCCGACCCGCTTCATGTCCCGGATGATCGGCAACCCGAGCATGGGGGCGCCTTTGCGATCGTCCTTGCACTTCAAGCATACCGTCGGCGGCGGCTCGCCGTTCGGCGGCGGATACAGTTTGGCGGCGACACCTTCGTAAGCGCCACCGTTCTCGACGAACAGGAACCAGATGACTGTCTTCCCGGTCTCGGTGTCGATCTTTTGCCACAGCCCAGCCACTGACGGCTCCGCCGCGGCGAGCGGCTGACTGGCGGCGAGAAGTGCGGCTAGGCCCGCTATCACCAGCGTTGTCAATCGCACGGCCAAACTGTTCCTCCATTCCTTCGCGGCGGCGAGAATCAATCGGCCATCATTGATGGCGCAGAACCATTCGTTCCACAATGCGGTGATTTAACGACGCCGTCGTGCCCGTGGCGAGGCCCCCGGGAACCCGAAAATGTGCCAGTGTGACTTCGAAGCAAGCCGTCGTCGCGCCCGCGGCGGTCACGATCGATCGAGGATGAAACCGCCAAAGGCTTGGTCCTTTATCTTATTTTCTCGCTTGCAACGGCGCCGGCGTGTTTCAATGATCGGATCGGGGGCCCCGGGATCAATTCGGGTGGTTGGGATCTGACGTTCATGGCGCGTCCTGTCGCGATGTCACGCTCCAGTTTGGCGCTCGACAACTTGCGGGCGGTTGTCATCCTTATTGTGCTCGCATTCCATTCGGTGCTGGCCTACGTCCGTTGGATTCCGTCGCGCTCGTCCGGCTTCGACGAGCCACCATACGGCTGGCGCGCATTTCCGATTCTGGATAGCCACCGCTGGTTCGGCTTCGACCTGTTTTGCGCCTGGCAAGACGTTTACCTGATGTCGCTGATGTTTCTGCTCTCGGGCCTGTTCGTGTGGTCGAGCCTCCTTCGCAAGCAAAGCTGGGGTTTTGTTCGCGATCGGCTGCTAAGACTCGGCGTGCCCTTCGTCTTTGGCGTTATTGTTCTCGTTCCCATCGCCGAATATCCGGCGTACCGCGTGACCGTCGCCGATCCGAGCGTCGCCGGCTATGTGCGCGATTACCTTGCGTTGCCATTCTGGCCCAACGGACAGCTCTGGTTCCTCTGGCAGCTCCTGGCCCTCAATATCATTGTCGTCGGCGTCAATTGGGTCGCACCGAACGCGATCAAGGGGCTCGGCCGCTGGTCGGCGGAGTTGGGCCGACGCCCTTCGATCTACCTGGCCGCTCTAATCGCGGCCTCCGCGTTGGCCTATGTACCCTTGGCGCTCGCCTTTACGCCCTGGGCCTGGTCCGATTCCGGACCCTTGGCGATCCAGTTTGCGCGGCCGCTTCTTTACGCGGTCTACTTCTTTGCCGGAGTCGGAATCGGCGCCGGCGGCATCGATAACGGACTCGTGGCGGCCGATGGCGGATTGGCGCAGCGCTGGTGGTTGTGGTTGGCGGGCGCCGTCGCTGCGTTATTTCTCTGGATGGGTCTGACCTCACTGACGCTCGATGGTCCGGCGCCTATCCCGATCGAGATCGCGTCCGATCTGAGCTTTGTGCTGGCCTGCGCCGCCGGTTGCTCTTTCCTCCTTGCTGCGGCGCTACGCTTCGGGCTGCGGCGTTCGCGGGCGCGGGCCTACCTGTCGGCCAATGCCTACAGCCTTTATCTCGTGCATTATGTTTTTGTCGTCTGGCTACAATACGCGCTCCTTGGTTCCGCTTTGTTTGCCGTGATCAAGGGCCCAATCGTTTTTAGCGTGACACTGGCGATAAGCTGGATCGTCATTTTGGCACTTCAGCGCGTGCAGCTGGCCGCCCGGCTCATCGGCGCGGTGCCGCGTAAGGTTGCAACACCGGCGGCGCCGGCGCCGTCTTCCTCAGGCCTTTACGCTGGCTTCGACAATTCGTTGCGCAGCAGCGCCGATCCGCCGTAATCGACAGACGGCGCCGCAACCGATCTCGATGCCGCGGCAGCACACGAAGCCCCGGCGGCCGCGTATTTGTGTCGATCAACACGCGGTCCAGGTCTCGGCTGACGGGATCGCGGCGGCGTTGGGGTCCCGTTCGCCGCAGGCCGGAAGATAACGAATGACCGCCTGGCCGGGACCACGGCGGCGTTCAAATTACTGCGCAGGTAGTGCGCGCAATAATGCTTGAACGGTGCGGCGCGGATGTTATGGGATCGCGGCAGAGTTGCGGCCGCGGATACGCTCAAGGCCGCGATTTTTGTGAACATCTTGTGACAGCACCAAAAGCGGATCGGGCATCGGTACATGCGGCTGAACGTGCCAATTTCAGTCGGCGGGTGGGGCCGCTTCTTCACCCGCTGGGACGTGCTCGCGGTCCTGCTGGTCCTCGGGCTTTTGGTATTCCTGGCTGAAGCAAGCCGGCACCTGCTCCAGCCATTGACCGAGCTGCAGCTCCAGCCGGTGTCGCTCGATCCCGCCAATCTGCCCGAATATGCCGCGCGCACGACGCTCCGCATGCTCATCGCCATGCTGCTGTCGCTGCTTTTCACCTTCACCTATGCGACGCTCGCGGCCAAGAACAAGCGGGCCGAACGGCTGCTCGTTCCACTGCTCGACATCCTCCAATCGGTGCCGATCCTCGGCTTCATCTCCATCACCATCGTGTTTTTCATGGCGCTCGCACCGGGGCGCGTCCTCGGCGCCGAATTCGCCGCGGTGTTTGCGATTTTTACCAGCCAAGCCTGGAACATGGCGTTCAGCTTCTATCAATCGCTGCGCACGGTGCCGACCGAGCTCGTGGAAGCGTCGCGCAACTTCCGGTTAAGCCCGTGGATGCGGTTTTGGCGGCTCGACGTGCCGTTCGCGATGCCGCAGCTCATCTGGAACATGATGATGTCGATGTCGGGAAGCTGGTTCTTCGTTGTCGCCGCCGAAGCGATCAGCGTCGGCAATACGACGATCACGCTGCCCGGCGTCGGGTCTTATATCGCGCTCGCCATCGAACAACGGGATCTTGCGGCGGTCGGTTATGCGATCCTCACCATGCTCATCGTGATCCTGATCTACGATCAGGTTCTGTTCCGGCCGCTGGTGGCGTGGGCGGATCGCTTCCGCTTCGAGCAGGAACCAGGAGCCGAGCTGCCGCGTTCGTGGGTGCTTGACGTCCTGCGTCGCTCACGGCTCGTGGACCGGATCACTCAGCCGTTTGCTTCGATGTGGCGGCGCTTGCTGGTGGCGCGCTGGTCCAGGAACACCGAGCCGGCAAAGCAAGAACCGCAGAAGCAGCACCACTGGGTCACGTTTCAATGGGCCGTGGTCGTCGCAGCCTTCGCGGCGGTCGCGTTATGGCAGGTCGCACTGTTTGTCACGCAAGACATCACGCTTGCCGACGTTGGCACAGCGTTTCTCCTAGGCCTGGCGACTTTGAGCCGCATCGTCGTGCTCATTGCGGTTGCCAGCGTGTTCTGGGTGCCGGTGGGCGTTTGGGTCGGGACGCGGCCGCATGTCGCCAATCTGGTTCAGCCGGTGGCGCAGTTCCTCGCCGCGTTTCCGGCCAATCTGTTGTTCCCGATTGCGGTGTCGGCAATCGTCGCGCTCAAGCTCGATCCCAATATTTGGTTGAGCCCGCTGATGATCCTCGGCACGCAGTGGTACATTCTGTTCAATGTCGTTGCCGGAGCGTCGGCGATCCCGGCCGAGCTGCGTGCCGCCGGTGTGAACTTCCGTGTCCGCGGTTGGCTGTGGTGGCGCCGGATCGCGCTTCCCGCTGTCTTTCCATATTATGTGACCGGAGCCATCACCGCGTCCGGCGGCTCGTGGAACGCCAGCATCGTCGCCGAGGTCGCGACCTGGGGCAACGAACACCTCGAAGCGAAGGGGCTCGGCGCTTATATCGCCCATCAGACCGCGGTGGGCGATTTCCATCGCATTGTGCTCGGCATTGCCGTGATGAGCTTTTTCGTCGTTCTCCTCAATCGTACGTTTTGGCGCCCACTGTACTTTTACGCGGAACGCAAGTTCCGGCTGGGTTAAGGGCTTCACATGAGCAGCGATCTTCTCAACATTCATGCGCTCCGTCAGACCTTCCCGCGCGCCGATGGCGGCGAGCTTCTGGTGCTCGACGGTATCGAGCTGGATCTGGCGCAGGGACAGATCGTCGGGCTCCTTGGCCGTACCGGGTCCGGGAAGTCGACGTTGCTGCGCTCGATCGCCGGCTTGATGCCGCCCTCGGGCGGGACCATCACCTATCTCGGCCAGCCGGTGCTTGCGCCGGCGCCGGGCATCGCCATGGTGTTTCAGGGCTTCGCGCTCTTCCCCTGGCTGACCGTGCTGGAGAATGTCCAGCTCGGACTCGAAGCGCTCGGGCTTCCCGAGCCGGAGATCAGGAAGCGCGCGCTCGCGGCGATCGATCTCATCGGGCTCGACGGCTACGAATCCGCCTATCCGCGCGAATTGTCGGGTGGCATGCGCCAGCGCGTCGGCTTTGCCCGCGCGCTCGTCGTCCATCCCAACATCCTGTTGATGGATGAGCCATTCTCGGCGCTCGACGTGCTCACCGCGGAAACCTTGCGAACGGATTTCCTCGAGCTCTGGGGCGACGGCAAGCTGCCGATCAAGGGCGTCATTCTGGTCACCCACAACATCGAGGAAGCGGTGCTGATGTGCGACCGCATTCTTTTGTTCGCGTCCAATCCGGGACGGATCATTCGCGAGATCGCGGTCGACCTCAAACAGCCGCGCAATCGCCTCGATCCCCAGTTCCACGACCTGGTCGAGAAGATCTATGCAGCGATGACGGCGCGCACGCAGCCGCCGCCGTGGATCGGGTCGACGCCCAGTGCGGCGGTGATAAGCATCGATACGATTCTGCCGCGGGTTTCCGCCAATCTGCTGTCCGGTCTGCTGGAAGCGCTCGCCGCCGCGCCTTTTAACGGCAAGGCCGATCTTCCGGTGATTGCCGACGAATTGCACATGGAAGGCGACGACCTCTTTCCGGTTTCGGATGCGCTGCAGATGCTGCATCTCGTGGAAATCGAAGGCGGCGACATCAAGCTCACCGACACCGGCAAGCAATTCGTCGACGCCGATACCGACAATCGCAAGAAGATTTTCGAACGTCAGCTTCTGTCCTTCGTGCCGCTCGCCGCGCACATCCGGCGTGTGTTGCAGGAGCGCACCAACCACGTGGCGCCGAAAAGCCGCTTCTTCGACGAACTGGAAGACCATATGAGCACCGAAGACGCGGAGCAGACGATGCGCTCGGTCACCGCCTGGGGCCGCTACGCCGAGGCGTTCGCCTATGACGACGATTCGCAGACCTTCAGCCTCGAAAATCCGACGTAAGCTACGGGACGAGCCGACGGGTTTCCTCACGAGCTAAGCAGCGGCGCTGCGCCGCGCCTTGACCGCGATCGCCAGCAGCGCGCGCTCGGCGATGGTGTCGGCGAGCGCTGACATGCGCCGCGACGCCAGCACCGCTTCGGCCAGTTCGGCCATGGCGGCGGCAAGCCGTGCTGCGTTCCACTGCTTGAGCGCCGCCTCGACGAGGCTCTTGCGGCGGAAGTGCAGCGGCGGCTGCAGCCGGTCGAGCGAAAATGGCGCGCCCTCTTCGATCATGGCGCGCCATCTGTGCAGCTGCGCGACCTGCCGTTGAGCGGCAAAGAAGATCGAGCCGACCGAGCTGCCGGCGGCGCGCACCTTTGCCAACAGCGCCTCGAGATCGGCCGGACGCCCGGCGAACGCGGTATCGACCAGATCGTCGAGCGCCAGCGCGGAAGCATCGGACACCACCGCGGTGACATCATCGACGCCGACCTCGGCCTGACCGCGCGCATAGAGCGCAAGCTTGCGGAGTTCGTTGCGCGAGCCCACCCGGTCGCCGCCGAGGAGCGGCACGAGCATGGCGCGGGCGTCGGGCTTGAGCACCAAGCCGGCTTCGCGCATCTCGGCGTCGATCAGCCGCGCCAAATCCCGCTCGCTGTCGGGATAACAGGGCAGCGCCACGGCGTTCTTGGCGCGCTCGCACAGCGTCCGCAACGGCGCGCTGCGGCGCAGGTCGCCGGCTTCAATGACGACGCGGCACTCGCTCGCCGGCAGCGCCAGCAGCGCCTCGACCGCCGGCGCGATGTTGCGGCTGCCCGCCTTGACCCACACCGCGCGCCGCCCGCCGAACAGCGGGATGGTCTGCGCCTCCTCGACCAGCCGGCCCGGATCGCCGGCGACGTCCTCGCCTTCGAGCCGCACCAGCGCGAACGGATCGCCGACGTCGTCGACCGACGCCTTGATCATGGCGTTGACGCGTTCGCTGACCAGGCCGGCGTCCGGGCCGAAGATGAGCACGACGGTCCGCGCCGGATCGGGGCGCGTGAGGAAAGCTTCGACCTCAGAAGCTTTGACCGCAACCATCGTTTGACAGCCTTTCAGATCGCACGAGCTTCAGCGATTCCAGGCGAAGCTCACGCCACCACATTGACGATCCGTTGCGGCACGACGATCACCTTTTTCGGCGGTTTGCCGTCCAGCACCCTTTTTACCGCATCGAGCGCGAGGACGGCAGTCTCGATCTCGGCGGCGCCGGCATTGCGCGCCACGGTCACGTCGGCGCGCTTCTTGCCGTTGATCTGCACCGGCAGCGTCAGCGTGTCCTCGATCAGAAGATCGCGCTCGACCTGCGGCCAGGGCGCTTCCGCGACCAGGCTGTGATGGCCGAGCGTGGCCCAGCATTCCTCGGCGAGATGCGGCATCATCGGATGGAACAGTTGCACCAGAACGGTGACGGCTTCGCGCATGGCCCAATGAAAATCCGGGGTCGGGGAGGGGCTGTCCGGCTCATCCGCGCCGATGTCGCCAATCGTTGCGTTCAAGGTATTGGCAAACTCGTAGATCGCGGCCACGCAAACATTGAAGTGTAGCTTTTCAATGTCATCGGTGACCCGCGCCAGGGCCTGGTGGGTCGCCTTGCGTAGCGCGGCGGCCGCCGGCGAGAACGCTGCCGGCCGCTCGGCCGGCGCCGCGCGGGCGATTTCGGCGGCCTCGCCGACCAGCCGCCACAGCCGCTGCATGAAGCGCCAGGCGCCTTGCACGCCGCGTTCGGTCCACTCCACGTCGCGCTCGGGCGGCGAATCCGACAGCATGAACCAGCGCGCCACGTCGGCGCCGTAGCTGCCGATGATCTCGTCGGGATCGACCGTGTTCCGTTTCGACTTCGACATCTTTTCGATCGGGCCGATCTCGACCGGCTCGCCGGTCGAGATCAGGCTGGCGCGGCGGTTGGCGTCGGCGCCGTCGATCTTCACTTCCGCCGGCGCCGCCCAATCGCCGTTGGCGAGCCGGTAGGTCTCGTGCACGACCATGCCTTGCGTGAACAGGCCGGCGAACGGCTCGTCGAGCCCGACATGGCCGGTCTTTCGCATCGCGCGCGTGAAGAACCGGCTGTAGAGCAGATGCAGGATCGCGTGCTCGATGCCGCCGATATATTGATCGACCGGCATCCAGGCGTCGACCGCCGGCCGCTCGGTCGGCGCGGTCGTGATCCACGGATCAGTGAAGCGATCGAAATACCAGGACGAGTCGACAAAGGTGTCCATGGTGTCGGTCTCGCGCGTCGCCGGCGCGCCGCATTGCGGGCAGCGGACCTGCTTCCAGGTCGGATGCCGGTCGAGCGGATTGCCGGGCCGGTCGAAGGTCACGTCCTCCGGCAGCGTCACCGGCAGATCCTTCTCCGGCACCGGCACCACGCCGCAGCTTTCGCAGTGGATGATCGGGATCGGACAGCCCCAATAGCGCTGCCGCGAAATGCCCCAGTCGCGCAGCCGGAAATTGACCTGGCGCTGCGCCACGGCCCCCACCCTTCCCTCCCCCGCTTGCGGGGGAGGGTTAGGGAGGGGGCGCTTCTCTTTCTCCAACCGCCGGGCGACTTCTTCCTTCGCCTCCGCAATCGTCATGCCGTCGAGAAAGCGCGAATTGATCATGCGGCCGTCGCCGTCATAGGCGGTGTCGGTAATGACGAAGGTCTTCGGATCCTGCCCGGGCGGGCACACCACCGGAACATTGCCGAGGCCGTATTTGTTGACGAAGTCGAGGTCGCGCTGATCGTGCGCCGGGCAGCCGAAGATGGCACCGGTGCCGTAGTCCATCAAAATGAAATTGGCGACATAGACCGGCAGCGTCCACGCCGGATCGAACGGATGCAGCGCCTTGATGCCGGTATCGAAACCCATCTTCTCGGCGGTATCGATTTCGGCCTGCGCCGTGCCGCGGTGCTTGCACTCCTCGATGAAGGTGGCGAGCGCGGGATTCTTCTTCGCCGCCGCGGCGGCGAGCGGATGATCCGGCGCAACCGCGACGAATTTCGCGCCGAACAGCGTGTCTGGCCGCGTGGTGAAAATCTCCAGCTCGCTTTCGCCGTCCGGCGTCGTGTCTCGATCGAGCGCGAAGCGGACCAGCAGCCCTTCCGAGCGGCCGATCCAGTTCTTCTGCATCAGCCGCACTTTTTCCGGCCAGCGCTCCAGCCTATCGAGCGCGTCGAGCAGGGGCTGGGCGTAGTCGGTGATCTTGAAGAACCATTGCGTCAGCTCGCGCTGCTCGACCAGCGCGCCGGAGCGCCAGCCACGGCCGTCGATAACCTGCTCGTTGGCCAGCACGGTCTGATCGACCGGGTCCCAATTCACCTTCGATTTCCGCCGCTCGACAAGATCGGCGCGCAGAAAATCGAGGAACATTTTCTGCTGGTGCCTGTAATAGGCCGGATCGCAGGTCGCGATCTCGCGGCTCCAGTCGAGCGACAGCCCCATCGACTTGAGCTGCGCCTTCATCGCCGCGATGTTGTCGTAGGTCCACGTTTTGGGATGGACCTTCCGCTCCATCGCGGCGTTCTCCGCCGGCATGCCGAAGGCGTCCCAGCCCATCGGATGCAGCACGGCAAAGCCCATCGCGCGTTTGAACCGCGCCACTACGTCGCCCATGGTGTAGTTGCGCACGTGGCCCATATGGATGCGCCCCGACGGATAGGGGAACATCTCCAGCACGTAGTATTTCGGCTTGGCGTGCGCGTTCGGTGTCGCGAAGATCGCGCGCTCGTCCCAGACTTTCTGCCAGCGGGCCTCCGCCTCGGCGGCGTTGTAGCGGTCGGTTGCCATCGGATTTGCAGTGGTTTCCGTAAGCTTTCGCAGGTGTTTCCAGGTATTTAAAGCCGCGCGACGTGACACGAAAGGCCGCGGCGGGTCAATTGCAGGCAAGGACGGCGGTGAACGTTTTTACGTCCCATGGCGTTGGTGGCGAGGGCCCAAAGCTCCGGCCAAGTGCCATGCACATCATGCGGTCCATGCGTCGCTTCCTGGAGAGGCTTCCGCCGTATCCCTCTCTCGTCGTTGTGGCGGTGCCGCTTTCGATCGTCGAACCGCTCAAGCTTGCGGCCCTCTTGGTCGCCGGCGACGGCCATTGGCTCACCGGCACGTTCGTCTTGATCGGCGCCTACACGGTGAGCCTGTTCGTCACCGAACGGATATTTGCCGTCGTCAAGCCGAAGCTCCTCACGCTGCCATGGTTCGCCGCGATCTGGAGTTGGTTTGTCGCGCGGCGCGACCGGGCGCTCGCCTCGCTACGCCGCCACTGGACGCTCCGCCGCAAAGACTATCGGGCGTCACGCTCGTGACTCACTCTCCCCGCGTGCGGGGAGAGGGTGGGGTGAGGGGGCGCTTCCGCTGGGCTTAGACTTGCGGCGCTCAGAATCGCGGAGAGGCCCCCTCACCCTCGCTCGCGGAGCCTGTCATCGGGCCGGCCACTTTGGGCCGGACCCGTTGGCTCACTCCGACCTCTCCCCGCGCGGCGGGGAGAGGTGAACAAACAAACTCGTTCCCGCGGCGCCTTCGCGCCCGAGTCTTGCTCACCACAACGAACCAATGCGAAGCGAGCCGTATAACCTGTTTCGCAGACCAGACTACGAAAGAAGTTTCTTTAGGTTCGCTTCCGGCAGAAGAAAGAGGCGGAACGCCGACAAACGTGTTTCCTAACCTCCGCATCTTGCGATGCGGCGCGCGCTGAACACAGCGCGCTCGCCTGTCGGCGTTCCACCGCGGCTCTTACCGTCGGGGCTCTCGCCCGTTCGGCGCAACTCCAGGCCAGGTTTCCTGGGACGGGGCAGGACGTCCGGCCCTGTACGGGCGCCCCAACCGGGGGGCGCAGGCCTCGCGCTGTTCCACGGGCGTTACCCGCGCCCGCCTGTCCCAGTCCAGGGAAGCACCTCCCGGACCGGTCGTAGTGCCGGCCAACATGATGCCCGAAGCTGCCCGGGAGCGGACTGTATCGTTCCGCACGCGGGCACCGCACTCGCTCCACTTTCGGGAGTACCCTCGGCCGAAGGCGTCCTTCACCGAGCGAGATTCGATGCGGTGTTTGTAGCGGAAATAGGGACGAATGTCAAGAGACGGTCGCTATAACGGGGACATTTCTAATTCGTTGCGGGCGGCGCAAATTCGGTTTCGCCGCGCTAGGCGTACCCTACGTTTTGTTGGGCAGCCCTCGACTGCGATAGGCGTTCGAAACACGACAGGATCTGAACGCTGCGCTTCACCTCCGCCATCGTCATTTCCTAAGCTCGCGTTGGCATTGTAGATAATCGCGGTCTGAAACAATTGTAGCGCCGTGGCCAGCGTTACAAGGACGGCATACAGCAAAAGAGCAAGCGTTACGACATCCAAAACCCGAGAGTCGATAATTTTTGCCACAATGCCGGAGACAAGGGCAAGCACCTGCGCGAGAATGAAATGCACGAGATTGGCCGTTAGCTTCATAAAGAACGACTGCGGTTCGCCTTCTTCGGCCAAGGTTTTGAATATCTGGGCCGACGAAAACGCCAGCACAATCGCCAGCGCGCCAACGGTAAATCCGAGTAGGTTAGGAATGGCGGAAATCGCAATATCTGAGGCCTTTGCCGCGTATTCCAAATGATTGTTTTTAGCCCAAAACAAAATGCATATACCGGTCAGAACCAATGCCAGATGCAGATAGGGCGACTTAAGCAGCGCAAGGCCGCCACCGTAGATGGTCCAATATCGAGAGATCGTTTCGATCTGACCTTTCCACGAATTAGCGAAATAGCCGAAGGGCGCCGAAAAACGCGCCAATAGAATTGGTGCCTTCGACCTCCACGACCTCGGTTCTTGGATGGTCTTTCGTGGACTCGGTGATGGGTTTTCCATCTGTGGATTTTCCTGAACCCGTAACGTAGCCATTTGTCGCCGCAATTTCTGCAAGAGCTTTTGTTTCCGCGTCGGGCGTGAGGGTCTTTATCTTGGCCCGTTTTTCCAACTCTACGGTCTGCGCCTTCGCTCCTTGGGCTGTTAGGCGGTCAAGTATTCTGTTGGCGTCAGGCGTCAGATCGTCTGGGTTCGGTCGCCGAACATAAATCGTTAGCGTCCGCAACCTCGGAATCGCATAAATCGCCTCTAACGCTTCTTGTGACGGAACCACCGTTACGGTGACCTCTGGACCGTCGAATATTTGAGGATTTAGAAGTCTAAGAGCCGATCCAAGAAGTTGGGATTCATGAGCAAAGGGTTGGTCTGGTCAAGCGTCTGAGCATGATGCGGATCATGGCGAGGCGGACAAAGGCGGCAACGGTCCTGGCATAGCGCTCGAAGTCGCGCGCCAGACGACGGTTGCGGCTGATCCATGCGATTGTGCGCTCGACGATCCATCGCTTGGGCAAGACGACGAAGTGGTGGGCATCGCGGCGCTTGACGATCTGCAATGTCCAGCACCCGGTGCCGGCAATGACCTTCTCCATCTTCGGCCCCTGATATCCGGCATCCGCGAAGATGCATTCGATGAAGGGAAACAGACGACGCGCCGTCCGCAGCACTTGGCGGGCGCCATCGCGATCCTGCACGTCGGCAGGGTGAACGATCACGCTCAACAGCAGGCCGAGCGTATCGACGAGGATGTGGCGCTTGCGTCCCGTGACCTTCTTGCCTGCATCGAACCCCTGCGGGTCGAGCGCAGAGCCCCTTTTTGAGCGGCCTTGGCGCTCTGACTGTCAATGATCGCCGCCGTCGGGCTTGCTTCGCGTCCGGCCTGCTCGCGGGTCGCGACGTAGAGCGAGTGGTGGATGCGCGCCAGCGTGCCGTCCCAGTCCCACAGCATGAAGTAATAGTGCGCTGTGCTCTTCGGTGGCAGGTCCTTCGGCAAGGCCTGCCACTGGCAGCCAGTCGACAGCACGTAGCAGATCGCGTTCAGCACCTCGCGGACATTCACGTCCCGCGGCCGGCCGCCGTGCTTGGCCGGTGGAACCATCGGTTCAACCAGCGCCCATTCGGCGTCGCTGAGGTCACTCGGGTAACGAAGGCCGTGCCGCTCGGCAGCCTGCCGGTGTTCGGGCTTCCACATCGGGCGCTCCTGTGCGAATCAAGGCGCCCATCAAGGAATCACAACCAACTCATCCAACTCAACATCTTCTTGGATCGGCTCTAACAAAAAGCCGCTCCGCGCGCTGCGGTCCAAAGTGTTCCCTTAGCTCGTTTTCGTACTCCAGGATTAGAAGGTGTCGTTCTTCCAGGAAAACGAAATTGAACGATCTGAAGTTTGGATCGAGATTATCTGGAATTGCGATCTTGTCCTTTTCAGATGCCGTCGCTTCCTTGTCTGTGTTTTGATCGAGCCACTTGCCGTCCTTGTTTATTTCGGTCCAAACCAAAATACGCCCATAAAAGCTCGGCGGATCTGTCTCTCGGTTAACGGGACGAGTGATCTTCGCCCAGTCGTTGCCCCACAGTCTGATGCCCCTCTCGGCATTCTCTTCGAATAATCGACGATAAATTCCAGCCGGGTGAGGGTCCGCCGAGATGTTAAGCACGCCGAGTACGATCCTTGGTGCCGCCATGCCCCGTCCTCCAAACCCCTCACGGAGTATGGGAGTTGTATTGGGGATGGCAACAACTACCAGCAGTTTGAGGACCATAGAACAAAACGAGAACAACTACAAGCTAGTGAAAAATCAGTGCCAGAATTGGCACCAAACTTGACATCGCATTAAAAACCATGGCAAAAATGGCAGTAGATATGGTTGTTTTTGAAAATACGAACCGCAAAGGGCCATCTCTATGTTCAATCACCGACATTACGTACCAGTTTTGAAGTGGAAAATGGGCGAATATCAAGCCCTTCATCGCTTAGCCAACGCGCTGAAGGGTAGTTTGACACCATTGCTAGAAATTCCCCCCGTTGGGTTCGATTTTGAAGCGGGCCGACACAAAGAGAGCCCTGATGATCACCTCGGCGATTTCGGCCGGCGCCTGAAATCGAAATGGCAAGCGCGACCTTGCTTTGTCGATCTTAAGTATCTCCCGCCTGATACGCGCATGGCCGGCGGCCGCCATTACGTTGATATTGTGTTCGAGACCGCGCGGGCTGAGGGTTGCGCCGCGATCCCAGTAGTGAGCTTTGCAAACGATGTTGCGTTCCTTACCGCTGTAGGGGGAGTAATCCGTCAGGACGGCCGCGGCGTTTGTTTCCGTCTCACCCTCGCGGATTTCGATCGGCCGGCCCTAACGTCAGACATCGAAAATCTATTACGGCCGCTTGTGGGCGGCTGGGGCGAGGCCGATCTCGTGATCGACCTAGGGGCACCGAACTATGTTCCGATTGCCATCTATGTGCGGACGATGGCGAGTTTGCTAGGGCTGGTCCCGGTACTCAACCGTTGGCGCACACTGACCGTCGTCGGCACTTCTTATCCGCAGTCGGTGGCTGATATTGCGCGGCCCTTCCGCATTATTCCGCGCCTAGAATGGCAAGCATACCGCGCTTTTGTCGCGTCGCTTGGCCGAGAGGCACGAATACCAACGTTCGGCGACTATGCCGTTGCTCATCCAGATTTGGTCGAAATGGACATGCGGATGGTGAAGCCGTTCGCGAAGCTGCGCTACACCATCGACGACAATTGGCATATCGGTCGAGGCACGCCCGTTAGGACGCATGGTTTCGGCCAATATCAAGAAATGTGCGCCACCCTTGTCGCGCAACCCTATTTCAGCGGCGCAGCGTTTTCAGCTGGGGATGCTTATATCGCCGACTGTGCGGCTGGCAGAGTTCCCACTGGTAATTTGTCTACATGGGTCTGGGTGTCGACGAACCGTCACCTAACAAAGGTGGTCGATGATCTCGCCATCCTGCACGGGCTTTCAATCGCTGCCGAATAATCTCCCTTAGCTCGTTAAGTCCTGTAGTCGCCGCGAGGTGTTGGTAGAGAATACCTCGCGGTCTTCGCAACAGGGTCGCCGGGGTGCCTCGCTCCTTCAAAATGTCGATCACTTCGGGTTTCCACAGCAACTCCGCCAGTGCAACAGGATCAATCGTCGGATTCATTTTTAGCGCGCGGCAGTTTTCGAATATGATTCCGCCTCGCGGGCCAGCACTGACCACTTTAATGCCCCACCAATCAGGAATTTTGTTCAAGGCCTTTTCGACGTGTCGTTCGCCTACAACGAGGGTGGCGCGATCGAGCACGGAGCCGTAAATCTCTACTTGGGCAGGAAGGCGCTCGAGTGTATCCGCGTCGCTCTTGATCTCGAACCCGTGCAGATAGCCATTAACGACGGCGATATCGACGCGACAGGTGCCGTGACGAAGGCCGAGTTCGTCGAGCACCAGAGTGTTCGCGTCGCCGTGGTGTTCTTTTAAAACCTTGCGGTGCAGCGCTTCCCTCACGTCGCAATCCCGCACGACAATTCCTCTAAATGAAAGCGCCGCTGCCCTCTGGTCGGCAGCCTTCTTGATATTGCCGATAGAGTGTTGATTCTTTGATACTACCAAAGATCACCGGATCGCAATAACTCGTGAGCGCGATGGGTAGCCGGTCACTTCGGCCGCAACCCGCTGGCTCAGCCTACCTTACGCCACTATCCGCGAGAGGCGCAGAGCCATAGGGCGCAATAGGGACGCGCATTGCGCCGGTAGGCGGCCATTGTCGGATTAACCCCGAGAAGTAGAGACAGGATGGCCGAAACGTCAGATCCGCGTCGGTATCGCGCACACCCCACCCGTCGCCGGGCGTTGACGCGGTCGGGCCTTGTGACGCGCCCGCCATATTGACCCCGCAAAGAACGAACAAAAGGGCCCGATCATCGGGAGGACAATCATGAAGTTCATTGCGAACACGGTTTTCGACGTCGCTGCGGCCGCTATCGTTGCCGCAGCCGTTATTGTTACGAATCTGCCCGCTCAGGCGCAGCAGTTACCATTGTCGCCGGTACGGGGAGTGATTGTTATCGGCGAAGGCAGCGTCAGCGTGGCGCCCGACTATGCCCGGATCGGAAGCGGCGTGACCACCAGGGCCAAGACCGCCAAAGAAGCGGCCGACGCGAACGCCAAGGCGATGGTGGCGATCATCGCAATGCTTGTGAGCGCGGGAATCGAGCAAAAGGACATTCAGACGTCGCGATTTTCGGTCCAGCCGATTTACGAATTGCATCCGCCCAACAGCGAACAGAAACTGACCGGTTTCAGCGTCTCAAACCAGATCAACGTCACGATCCGGCAGATCGGCAAAGTCGGTGATATTCTCGATCGGCTGGTGACGACGGGCGCGACGGATGTCGGCAGCGTCGAATTTTTGCATTCCGATGTTTCCAAGACGCTCGATACGGCCCGGGAGGCCGCGGTCGCCGACGCGCGGCGCAAGGCGGAATTGTATGCGCGTGCTGCCGGCCTCACTCTCGGCAGCGTCACCTGGATCACGGAAGATTCCGGATACGCCCCGCCGATGCCGATGGCGATGCGGACAGGGGGCGCGATGGCGGCGGGCGCGCCGATCGCCGCCGGCGAGGACACATTGCAGGTGCGCATCACGGTCAGCTTCGACATGGCGCATTGAGCGGGCCGTTCCCCGCGCGAGTTATCGCTTGTTCTTCTTTGCTTTTTTCTTTGCGCTCTTCTTGGCAAAAATCGCGTTCCAGTTTTCCTTGTAGGCCGCAGTGACCGGTTTTTGGCCTTCGCCCCGGCTGTAGTTGGAAGGTGCGGCGGCGGTGTCGCCGCCCCCGGCCTTGGCAACGGCTTCGCCGCCATCGGCCTTGGCGACGGCTTCGCCGCCCCCGGCCTTGGCAACGGCGTCGCCGCCCCCGGCCTTGGCGACGGCTTCACCCGCCGCGCTCTTGGTCTTTGCAGCGGCCTCCTTTTTCGGAGCGCGATCGGCCTTGGGGCTTTTGCTATCGCTGGCCATCGTCTTTCCTAATGCTGAGTGGATTGATTCCTGCGCGCATTATCCCGGATGCGTCCTAAATTGACGTGAACGGTATGGCGGTGAAAGGTCGCGCCGCGCCGGCTTCAGGTCATCTTGATCGGGATCGCACCGAGAAAGTCGCGCTTGCCGATGTCGACGCCGGCATGACGCAGAATCGCGTACGCGGCGGTGACGTGGAAATGGAAGTTCGGCAGCATGAAATGGTTGAGGTAATCGTCGCCTTTCATGTTGCCCTTGGCGGGGCCGAGCGGAAAGGTGATCTGGCGATCGGCCGAGGCATCGATCTTGCCGCGGTCCAGCGTCTTCAGAAAGGCGACGGTTTTGGCGATGCGCTCTTTGAGCTGATCGATCGTGGTCTCATTGTCTTCGTAGCGCGGCGGGTCGACACCGGCGAGCCGCGCCGAGCCGTTCTTGGCGTTATCCGCCGCGATCTGCACCTGGCGCGTAAGATCGAACATGTCGGGGGACAGGCGCGAATGCAGCAGCACGGCGGGATCGATTTTCTTGGCGGCGGCGAAAGCCGCGGCTTTGTCGAGCACGGCCGAGAGTGCATTGAGGCTGATTTCGAAGCTCGGCAGCGAGGCCTGAGACATGGATTGCGGCATGGAATGGATCCTTGGGCTTGGTGAATTGGTGGTGGACGGGGGGCGTTGGCGTTAGATTACAGGCGGCGCGGTCGGCTTATGCGTTGCGGTGAAAAAGCTCCTTGGCGAACATAGGTATTGATCCCGCGTCCCCAAGGGGAACAAACGGAAAGTAACAGGATGTCGGCGGCATCCGATCCGCGGCTCTACCACGCCCATGTCGCGCGCAACCGCGAGCCGATCCTCGCCGTGCTGCAGCGCGTGCTGCCGCGCGAGGGCGTCGTAGTCGAAATCGCCAGCGGCAGCGGCGAGCATGCGGTGTTCTTTGCCGGCGGATTGCCGTCGCTGTCGTGGCAGCCGACCGATGTCGAGGCCGGCGCGCTGGCGAGTATCGCCGCGCACCGCGCCGCCGAAGATGTGGCCAATCTGCTGGCGCCGCTTTTTCTCGATACGACGGCGGAACCGTGGCCGGTCGCCCAGGCCGATGCGATCGTGTGCAACAACATGATCCATATCGCGCCGTGGGCGGTCACCGAAGGCCTGATGCGCGGCGCAAGCCGTATCATGCCGGCCGGCGGCGTTCTGTTTCTTTATGGTCCTTACCGGATCGAGGGCCGCCACACCGCGCCGAGCAACGAAGCGTTCGACGCTTCGCTGCGCGCCCGCAACCCGGCCTGGGGCATTCGCGATCTGACCGACGTGACGCTTCTGGCCGTGCGCAGCGGCTTTACCCTGATCGAGACCGTGGCGATGCCGGTCAATAATCTGAGCGTGATTTTCCGCCGCGGCCGCTGATCGCGTCGCCTGAGGTGCGCGGCGCTCGGCGCCGAGCCTCACGCCGCGATCAGGCCGCCGCTTTCGGCGAGGAGGCCGAGGTGGTGGTCGGCGTCGCCGAACGAGGCGTCGATCACAGTAAGACGCTTGAAGTAATGGCCGACCTTGGCCTCCATGGTCATCCCGATGCCGCCATGGATCTGGATCGCCTGTTGGCCGATGAGGCGGCCGGAGCGGCCGATCTGCACTTTGGCGGCTGAGATCGCCTGGCGCCGTTCGCGGACGTCGTCCGCCGCCGCCATCATGGTTGCCAGCATCGCCATGCTACGCGCCTGTTCGAGCGCGATCAGCATTTCGGCGGCGCGGTGCTGCAACGCCTGGAAACTGCCGATGGTGGTGCCGAACTGCTTGCGCGTCTTCATGTAGTCGACCGTGACTTCGTGCATCGCCGCCATGCCGCCGACCGCCTCGGCGGCAAGCGCGGCCATTGCCATGTCGGCGATCCGCTCGATCAGCGGAAAGGCCTCGCCCGGCGCACCGATCGCGGCGCGGTCATCGACACGCACGCCGGCCAACGTCACCTCGGCGGCGCGCTGCCCGTCAACGGTGGCATAGCCGCGCGTCGCCACGCCGGGCGCATCGGCGTCGACCAGGAATAGCGCAATACCGTCCCGGTCGCGCTGGCCGCCAGATAGGCGCGCCGAAACCACGAACTTCTCCGCGCTGTCGCCATGCAGCACCAGGCTCTTGGCGCCATCGAGCACGTAGGCTCCGCCATCGCGGCGCGCGGTTACGGCGACGTCGGCGAGATCGTAACGCGATTGCCGTTCGGCGTGGGCAAAAGCAACACTGAGCTCGCCGGCCGCGATTTGCGGGATGAGATCGGCGCACAGCGCTTCGCTGCCGCCGAGCCGGATCAGGCCGCCGGCGAGAATGACGGTGCCGAGATACGGCTCAAGCGCCATCGCCCGGCCGATCTGTTCCATCACGATCATGGCCTCGACCGGCCCGCCGGCCGAGCCGCCATGCTGCTCGTCGAACGGCAGTCCAAGGAGCCCGAGGTCCGCATAGCGCTTCCACAGGCCAAGACTCCAGCCGCGCGGTTCCTGAGCGAATTGTCGGCGCGCTTCGAACGTGTAGTGGTCGGCGAACAGGCGCTCGACGCTGTGGCGCAACAGCTCCTGCTCCTCGGTCAGTGCGAAGTCCATGTCAGCTCACAGCCCCAAGATCGCCTTGGCGATGATGTTCTTCTGGATTTCGTTCGAACCGCCATAGATCGTAGTCTTGCGATTGTTGAAATACTGCGCCGCCAGCGGGCCGCCCCAGTCGGGACCGATCGGCGGCTCGTTCCAGCGCTCGCTTTCGTCATGCGGGATCTGATCGGGCAGGGCGTAGGGACCGACCACCTCGAGCAGCAGCTCGGTAATGGTCTGTTGAATTTCCGAGCCCTTGATCTTGAGAATCGACGACGCCGGATCCGGCTTGTTGCTGCGGGAGCCTGCCGCGGCCGCCGCGGCGACCACGCGCAGCTGCGTCATTTCCAGAGCCTTGAGCTCGACCTCGACGGCGGCGATCTTGGCGCGAAAGCGCTCGTCGGCAATCAGCGGCTTGCCGCCGGCCTGTTCGATGGCGGCAAGTTCCTTCAGCCGGCGGATGCGGGCCTTGGAGATGCCGATGCGGGCGATGCCGGTGCGCTCGTTGCCGAGAAGGAACTTGGCGTAGTCCCAGCCCTTGTTTTCCTGGCCGACCAGGTTCTCGGCCGGCACCTTCACGTCGTCGAAAAACACTTCGTTGACTTCGTGGCCGCCGTCGATGGTCTGGATCGGGCGAACGGTGATGCCCGGCGTCTTCATGTCGATCAACAGAAACGAAATGCCTTCCTGCTTTTTGGCGGCCGGATCGGTGCGCACCAGGCAGAAAATCCAGTCGGCATATTGCGCAAGCGTGGTCCAGGTCTTCTGGCCATTGACGACATAGTGGCCGTCGGCGCGTTTCGCCGATGTCTTCAGCGAGGCGAGATCGGAGCCGGCGCCCGGTTCGGAGAAGCCCTGGCACCACCAGTCGTCGAGATTGGCAATGCGCGGCAGATATTTTTGCTTCTGCGTCTCGTTGCCGAACGCAATGATGACCGGCCCGACCATGCTGACGCCGAACGGCAATGGCTCCGGCGCCGGCGCCTGCTGCATCTCGTCCCGGAACAGATAGAGCTCGACCGGTCCCCAGCCGGTGCCGCCCCATTGTTTCGGCCAGTGCGGCACCGCCCAGCCCTTGGCGTTGAGGATGCGCTGCCAGACGACGAGGTCGTCCTTGGCGAGCCGCCGGCCCTCGATCATTTTGCTGCGGATCGCTGGCGGCAGCGAACTGCGCATGAACGCCCGCACCTGATTGCGGAATGCGATTTCTTCCGGCGTGAAGCGAAGGTCCATGGGGCGTTCCCCCTAGTGAATCTCGAACAGGCCGGCGGCGCCCATGCCGCCGCCGACGCACATGGTGACGACGGCGAATTTGGCGCCGCGCCGGGCGCCTTCGATCAGCGCGTGGCCGGTCATGCGCGCGCCGCTCATGCCGTAGGGATGGCCGATCGAGATGGCGCCGCCGTCGACATTGAGCCGCGCCTGCGGAATGCCGAGCCGGTCGCGACAATACAGCACCTGGCTGGCGAAGGCTTCGTTCAGTTCCCAAAGATCGATGTCGTCGATCGTCAGCCCCTGACGGCCTAAAAGCTTGGGCACCGCGAACACCGGCCCGATGCCCATCTCGTCAGGCTCGCAGCCGGCGACGGCGAAGCCGCGGAAAGTGCCGAGCGGCTTGAGGCCGCGGCGCTCGGCAAGCTTTGCCTCCATCACCACGCAGGCGGAGGCGCCATCCGACAGCTGGCTGGCGTTGCCGGCGGTGATAAAGCCGCCGTCGCGCACCGGCCTGAGTCCGGCGAGACCGTCCAGCGTGGTGTCGGGACGATTGCCCTCGTCGCTCTTGAGCGTCACCTGCTCGAGGCTCTCGGCATTGGTCTTCTTGTCCACGACTTTTTTGGTGGTCGGCAGCGGCACGATCTCGTCGTCGAAGCGTTTGGCCTGCTGCGCTGTCGCGGTGCGGCGCTGGCTTTCCAGCGCATAGGCATCCTGGGCTTCGCGGCTGACCTTGTACCGCGCGGCAACGGTGTCGGCGGTATCGATCATCGGCATGTAAAGCGCGGGCTTGTGCTCGACGATCCATTCATCGGGGGCGGGCAGGCTCTTGCCGTCCTGGACGAGGCTGATGCTCTCCAGCCCGCCGGCGGCGATCACTTCAGCTTCGCCGGCGATGATGCGCTGCGCCGCAAGCGCAATCGCCTGCAAGCCCGAACTGCAGAAGCGGTTCACCGTCATGCCGCCGACGGTGACCGGCAGCCCGGCGCGGATCGCCGCCTGCCGCGCGATGTTCTGGCCGGTGGCGCGTTCGGGGAGCGCGCAGCCGAGAATGACGTCCTCGACCTCGCCGGGCGCGATGCCGGCGCGCTCCACCGCATGACGCACCACGTGACCGCCGAGATCGGCGCCGTGGGTCATGTTGAAGGCGCCGCGATAGGCTTTGCCGATCGGCGTGCGGGCGGTGGACACAATGACGGCGTCGGGCATCGGCGGGCTCCCTATGCTTGATGCTGGCGTGCCGGTTCTGCCGCTGTGCCGCGACCGGCTTTCTTCTTGGCCTTCTTTGCAGGAGGATACGCTTTGCGCAAGGGAGGGGGGACACCACAATGACGGATGCTGCATTGCAGCCGCGGCTTACGCGTCTGCTCGACCGCACCGAAATCTTCGACCTGGTCCGCTTCGAGCGGCTGTGCCGCGACCAGCGCGATTTTGCCGGCATGATCGCCTGCTATGTGCCGAACGCGCCGGTGCGGACGTCCTGGTTCGACGGCACCGTCGAGGATTTCGCCGAAGCCTCGCGGCAGAAAATGTCGTCGGGCAGCAGCCAGGCCAAGCACTGGATCATGCCGGCGCGGCTCGAGATCAAGGACGGCCGCGCGCTGGTGGAGTTGCCGGCGTGCATCTTCGACCGGCTGACGTTTGACGGCATCGAGTTCGACATGTTTCAGTATTGCCGGTTTTTCTCGCGCGTCGTCCAAACCGCGGACGGCTGGAAGCTCGGTTCGTTCGAGGGCATCTATCAGCGCGACCGGCTCGAGACGGTCGATCCGCGCAATCCGTTGCCGGTGGACTGGACCATCATCGCGACGCTGCGGCCGTCCTACAAGTTCATGGGCTACACCCAGATCAAGCGCGGCTACGCGCTGAATTCGGAGCTGCTCGGCGACGATCGGCCCGATCTGCTGCAGACTTTCTATGCCCGCGAGCAGAAGTGGCTGGAGACTGGCCAGTAACACGCGTGAGCCTGAGCGGTAACACGCGTGAGCCTTGGCAAGAATTGAAGTGCTGCCATGCAGATGCGCGAGCGCGCGACCTGAGTTGGTGCGCGCGGCGCGCCGGTCGTGCAATCGGCCTCTGAAAGAGAAGATCGTTCTGATTTTCGTATGAATCAGGACAAACGCTTTTGTTAGCTCATTGCAGACGCTACCCGCAGCGCGGTGGACCGTTCACAGGTGTTTGTCATCGCACTTGTGCGGTGTTGTGCACGCACCATGTACCCTTCGATCGCCGGGTCCGCCGTCATCATTGGAGGGTCATCAATGTCGTTGCTCTTTTCGCCGACCAAGCTCGGTCCGCTCACGCTGCAAAATCGCCTGGTCATGTCGCCTTTGACCCGCAATCGCGCCACCGGCAATGTCCCGAACGATTTGATGGTCGAGTACTACAAGCAGCGCGCGTCCGCGGGGCTGATCATCACCGAAGGGACCTCGCCGTCGCCGAACGGGCTCGGCTATCCGCGCATACCCGGCGCATTCTCCGCCGCGCAAGTCGCCGGCTGGAAGCGCGTGACCGACGCCGTGCACGCCAGGGGCGCCAAGATCTTTCTGCAGCTGATGCACACCGGGCGGATCGGACATCCAAACAATCTGCCGGCCGGCGCGGCCGTCGTGGCGCCATCGCCGGTCGCCGCCGCGGGCGAGATTTATACCGACGCCGAAGGCATGAAGCCGCACGCAACGCCGAAGGCAATGACCGAGGCGGACCTCAAGACCGCGATCGGCGAGTATGTGCAAGCCGCCAAGAACGCGGTCGCGGCCGGCTTCGACGGCGTCGAATTGCACGGCGCCAACGGTTATCTGCTGGAGCAATTCATCCGCCCGAATTCGAACCGGCGCACCGACGCTTACGGCGGCGCGATCGAGAACCGCGCGCGCTTTGTGCTTGAAGTCGCCAGGGCGGTGATCGCCGCGATCGGCAGGGACAAAGTCGGCATCAGGCTGTCGCCGTTCGGCGCGTTCAATGACATGCCCGCCTATCCGGAAATGGAAGCGGATTACGCCTATCTGGCCCGCGAACTCAATGCGCTCGGCCTCGCCTACGTCCATCTGGTTGATCATTCGCCGATGGGCGCGCCGAAGGTGCCGCAGTCGATCAAGGACACGTTCCGCAAGGCGTTCAAGGGCGCGCTCATTCTCTCCGGCGGCTACGATGCGGCGCGCGCCGAAAGCGACCTCGAGGCCGGCAAGGCCGACCTGATCGCCGTCGGCCGCCCGATCCTGGCCAATCCCGACCTCGTCGAACGATGGAAGGCCCGCGCAACGGTCAACGCGCCGGACCCCACGACGTTCTACACGCCGGGCCCCAAGGGCTACACCGACTATCCGGCGCTGACCAAAGAACCGCAGCCCGCTTGATCGATTTTTCCGCTCCCGGCTTCGCCGCATAAAGCGGCGCACCGCGCAAGATCCTCCTATTGCGCGTGAACAGAGCCTCGGCGCCGCGCGTCGGGGCTCTTTTCTTTTCGGGTCCGCAAGGACCGCGAGAATTTGCTGGGCCCAGGTGCAAAGCCTCACTTGCCGCGGACGGTGCGCGGTTGTTAGGCTTATGGCCTGTCGCCCGCCGAGACCGCACAATGCCGGCGCGCGCTTGCGCACTCAACTCGCGGAAGGAACATTCGGCATGAGCGTCATCGCCTTATCGCCCGACCCGGCGCCCGCCGCCTCGGCGGCCGACGGCGCGCCGCTGCTGCGCTGGATGATTTTCACCGGCGCTTGCGCCTTCGCGACGGTGCTGCTCTGGCACTACGGCCTCATCCGCCTCATGGTCGCGTCCGACCGCACCTACATCTCCTCGATCATCGCCGTACTCTATATCGCCGCGTCGCTGCATTGCCTGTGGCGCACCATCGCCATCGGTCGCGAAGGCGACGCCGCGCGCCGCACCGCGCGCCGGATCCTGGCGGGCGATGTCAAATTCACCGCCGCAGGCGCGGACGCATTGCCGTCGGGACTGGTCGCCGAGCACATCCGCGACCTGGCGCGCAAAGCCCAGACCCAAGGCGCCGGGCGGCTCGATCAGACGCTGCTCTTACGTTCGCTTGCCGACCGGCTGCGCGGCTCCAACGGTTTCGGCGCCTTCGCCAGCGACACGCTGATGAAGCTCGGGCTCCTCGGCACCATCATCGGCTTTATCATCATGCTGGCGCCGATCGCAGGCCTCGATGTGGGCGACCACACCTTGCTGAAATCCTCGATGGGGCTGATGGGCGACGGCATGGCGGTGGCGATGTACACCACGCTGGCCGGCCTGGTCGGCTCGATCCTCCTGAAGGTTCAGTACTACATGCTCGATGCCGCCACCGGGCGGGTGTTCTCGCACGCCGTCAGGCTCACCGAGACCCATGTCGTGCCGGCGCTGGAACATCACGATGCTTGACGACTTCGGTCTCTACCCGCGCGAAGAGCCGTTCGATCCGTTCAGCGTCATGTTGTTCAAGGCGCTGCAGGTGGTCGCTTTTCTGTTCTTCATCGCGCTGCTGGCGATCACTCCCGAATCCAAGCAGGGCAAGGTCGATTCGAAGGCCGAGTTCATCATCACGCTCGACTGGCCCGACAATCATCCCGACGACCTCGATCTGATGGTGCAGGATTCTGCCGGCAACATCGCCTGGTACCGGCACCGCGAAGCCGGCTTCATGGTGCTCGAACGCGACGACCGCGGCGGCGCCAACGACTTTATTCTCGTCGCCGGCAAGAAAATCCCGTCGCCGATCCGCGAGGAAATCGTCACCATCCGCGGCATCGTCCCCGGCGAGTACGCCGTCAACGTCTCGCATTTTCAGGCCATCACCGGTATGCCGGTGGCGGCGACGGTCAAGGTGCAGAAGCTCAATCCGACGACGCAGGTGGTCTTCGACAACACCGTCATTGTCGATCACACCGGCGACGAAAAGACCGCCGTGCGCTTCACCCTCGACGACGACGGCAAGGTTATCGATGTCAATTCGCGGCAGAAGTCGCTGATGGAGACCTTCCGCAACGTGCATCAGAACGGCGCCGACCTCGATCCCAAGACCCACTACATGAAAAAACTATGACCAGCCTGACCAGCGATATCGTAGGCCTTTCGATCGCCTATGCGATGATCGGCGTGCTGCTGCTCGTGGCCTGTCTGTTCACGCGGCTGCCGTTGCCGCTCAAAGCCGGCGCGGTCATCGTCACCAGCGCGTTCTACGTCGTCAGCTTCTATGCGACCCGCGGCCTGCTCGGCTGGTCGTCGGTCGATCCGCTGCCGGCGCATTTCAAGTTGCTGCAGGCGCGCATTGTCGAGCCGCATTCGCTCGCCGGCGATCCGGGGGCGATCCATCTCTGGGTCGAAGAGCTCGACGACGACAATCGGCCGAGCGGCGTGCCGCGCGCGTATCGGCTGCCTTATGACGTCCACTTGGCGGAAAAAACCGAAGCCGCCATCAAGGCGAGCGCCGACGGCAGGCCGCAAGGCGGCCGCACCGCGGATCACGGTACCGGCGAAGGCGGCGAGGGTCAGGTCACCGCGCGCGAGATCACGCCAAGCTCGATCACCACGACCGCCGGCGGCGATCCGATGGAGGGTGGTCCGCTCGACCCGGGCGTTGCGCACGACCAAAGCGAAAGCATCGTGTTTGCGCCGCTGCCGCCGCCGCGCATGCCGCCGAAGGACGCTCCGCCTTGATGGCGGCGGAGCGGCTGAGCGGTAGTTCTAGCCAATTTCCTGCTTGTCTGACGCTCGCTCAATCGCGGATTCGGCGCGGCACGATGACCATGTGCTGGAAGCGAGCGACCCGTATTGATCCGGCCCGGGATCGCCCGACAACGCCGAGCGCAGCGGTTTAAGGAACAACTCGTAGCATTGCGCGCGGCCGATCGCGGTTCGGTAGAGCGGTTGACGGACCTGGCTCGCGCTCGCCGTATGCACAGGCCGCTGGGTTTCATGAAAAGCGAGGCAGCGCGTGTCCCATTCCAGCCCGCAGTGAGCAATGAGACGCCTCGCCTCGCCTTACAGATCGACGACGACGTCTTCGTAACGCACGTCGAGAATTCGCTCCGGCGGCAAGACGCGGTGCCAGTGCTGCATGAGGGCCTGATAGTGCCTGTAGTAGCGGCCAAGCTCGGCGAGATCGTAGGTATGGTGCTGGCCGGCGGCGAACAGCTTGGAGAAGCAGGAGACGCAGGTGTCGACCGGATCCCGGACCACGTGAATGATGCGCGCGTTGGGCAGTACCAGATGAATGAGACCGGCGAACAGAAAATTCGACGGCATCTTGTCGACGATGCGAGTCGCGGCCGGCGCCAGCCGGGTGATTTCGGATACATAGCGCTGTCCAAGTCGCCGCAAATCCTCGCCCGACACGTTCGCCATCAGGTCGGGCAACGGAAGCGCCGTGCCCCGGCCGGGCGGATGCTGTCCAGGGCGTTGCCGAGACCGGGCAGTTCGCCGGCGCCGAACACCTGCGGGTGACTGGCCAGAATCTGTTCGACAAGCGTCGTGCCGGAGCGCGGCATCCCCACGATAAACACCGGCACTGACGACGGCTCTCCACATCCGCGAAATCTCTGCATCAGCCCCGGTGTGAACACCTGCCGGATTCGCTCAAACACCGCCGATGTTGCAGTTTCGTCATAGACGACCTGGCGGCGTTTGAGCGCATTGCCCGCGACAAGCGCGCGGAATGAATTGTCGAGGCGGCCGACATCTTCGTAGGCCTTGGCCAGCGCGAAATGCAGTTCGATTTGCTGCTTGACCGGACGCGACGCGACGTTGCGGGCCAAGTCTTCCATGGTATCCAGATGGCAGTCGCCGGCGCCGAACTGTCTGAGTTCGCCGAGGTTGAGGAGGTACAGGGCGTTTCGCGACCCCAACTGCATGGCTTGTTCCGCTGCTTCGCGGGCCTCAGCCAGGCGACCGAAATACTTCAATATCGTGCTGAGGTTATGGTGGGCGTCGGCAAGGGTCGGCTTGAGCGCGATAGCCCACCGGCAGGCGGCCTCCGCTTCGGCAAGTCTGCCTTGGTCTCGCAGTGCATTGCCGAGGTTGCTGAAGGCTTCGGCAAACTGCGGATGAAAGGCGATGGCGTGGCGCAGCTCCCGCTCGGCATTCTCCGGCTGTCCGAGGTCGAGCAAGACATTGGCGAGATTATTGTGGGCTTCGGCAAATCGCTGCTTGAGCGCGATGGCCTGCCGGCACGCGGCTTCCGCCTCCGTCAGTTTGCCCTGGTCCCGCAGCGCATTGCCGAGATTGCAAAACGCCACGGCAAACCGCGGACTAAGACACTCCGAACAATAGCTGCTACGATTTTGCGTTGTGCCTTGGCCTGATTGTGTAGTTCCATTCAGGATGGAACTGATCGCCGGTGATGTCGAGGCAGTTCATTGCGGCTTTGCTGACCTTGATGCCCTTCTGGTAGCTGCGCGTGTCGAGCGCGCTTTCGACCTTCAGACCGGTCTTGGTGGTCGTCGCCCCGATCAACTCGACCACGGCAAGGCGATCCGTCAACGGCCGGCCGCGCCAGTTCTGCGTGATGTGGCAGAACAACCGGTGCTCGATCTTGTTCCATTTCGATGTGCCGGGGGGATAGTGGTGGACGCGGATCACGAGCCCGGTCTGGTCGGCCAGCTTTTGCAGTTCGAGCTTCCAGAGGCGCACACGCGCACCATTTGAGCCGCCGCAGTCGGCAGTGACCGTCAATTCCCGTGCATTGGGATAGCGCTGTCGTCCCATCCGTTCGAGCCAGCAGCGGATCGACTGCACGGCGAACTCGGCGGTGTCGCTGGTGATCCCGACGCTGACGAATCCGGTGTTGGCGGTCACATCGTACACGCCATAGGGCACGACCTTGCCGAGCTTCTTGTTCTCGAAGTCGTGCACGTTCACGCGCTGCGGATCGCCTTTGGGACGATAATCAGTTCCGCCATTCTTGAAGTTGCCAACCAGTTCCTTCTTCTTGGTATCGACGGAGATGACGGGTTGTTGTTGGGCCTGCGCCGCAATGACTTTCGAGTTGATGTATTCGAACTGGGCGTTTCGGTCGGGATGTTTCGAGCCTTCATCCGCCTTGCGGTTCGACTGGCGCGAGAACCCGAGTTTCACCAACTCTGTGCACACCGTGTCGGCACTAATCGCAATGGCCTGCCGCAGAGCGCTTTCGGCATCCTGCGGCCTGCCGAGATCAACAAGGACAGTGCCCAGATTATTGTGCGCTTCGGGAAAACCCGGTCTGAGAGCGATGGCTTCCCGGTATGCCGCCTCCGCCTGGTCCAGGCTGCCTCGCTCCCGCAGCGTGTTGCCCAGATTCGAGAACGCATCGGCGAATTGCGGCTGCAGCGCGATGGCGTAACGGACGGCCTTGTCGGCATCATCCAGCCTGCCCAGGCAACGCAGAACTTCGCCCAGATTGCTGTAAGCCTCGGGATGATCCGGGCGCAGCGCGATGACCTGGCGATACGCTTGTTCCGCGTCATGCAGCTTGCCCAACTGGGCAAGAGCGACGCCGCGGTTGCAGTGCGCCTCAGGCAAGTCAGGCTTGAGTGAAAGAATCCGATCACATAGCGCGACCGCCTTCGCCGTTTGTCCAGACGCAAGGCAACGCAGCGATTCGCTGAACAACGAGGCCACGCGCTTGGCGATGAAGGCCGTGTCGGCCGGCATCCCGCCGCGGAACGCCGGGACCATGTCGGCGCGAAGCTTTTGCTTCTGCGCTCTCCGCATTTTGCGGTTCATTTCGTTCGCTCATATGCAGGGTTGTCGCCCCCATGCATGTCCCACGAACGCGAACGCGGCCGATCCTTACGATGGCCGCGCCAACGGCTGAACCGCCAGGCAGTTTGGTCGGATGATGTGATTGCAGGCGAGGTGCGCGCGAAACGGCCATGGCAATTCGCGCCGGTGTCGTCTCGTCGCCCCTGCGGCTCGTGTGCCCGAGTATGGTTAAGGCTTGGTTAAAACGGCCGCGCGCGCTGTCCCGGCGAGCGGCCTAGTCCTTCCCCAGCACCGAAATATCCTCGGGGCCGGTATAGGCCGGATGGCGCCAGCCGTCCTCGTCGTAGTCGGCCATGCACTGCTCGACCAGCCCTTCCATTTGCTTGAGCGTGCCGTTGCCCTGCGCCTGCTGCAGCTGGAACACGCGAATGAGCTCGTGGCTGCCGGAATAGTTCATTTCGTAAAGCTCATGCCGGGCGCCGAACTCGGTGCCGATCGCATCCCACAAGAGCTTCATGATCTTGATGCGCTCCTTGTAGTCGATGCCGTTCGAGCCGCGCACGTAGCGCGCCAGGTATTTGTCGATCTCCGGATTCTTGAAGTCGCGCGCATGCGAGGGCAGGTAGATCAGCCCGGAAGCGACCACCTTCTCGACGATGTTGCGCACCGCCGGATAGGCTTCGGTCATGAATAGCCGGTAGGTCGCCGAGCCGCGCGCATTCGGCAGCACCGCGCCATTGACCCACGGCACCGGGTTGAACGCCATGGCGTCGGTGAGCGACCAGAACAGATTGCGCCAGCCGATCACTTCGCCGATCTGCGCCTGCACGCCGCGGAATGCCTCGACGCCGGTCGCGCGCGCCGCCTTGTACAGCAGGCCGGCGATGAAATCGAGCTTCACCGCCAGCCGGGTGCAGCCCTGCATGGTGAAGCCGTTGAAAAATCCCGATTGCGGATAGAAGGTTTTCAGCCGCTCAATGTCGCGATGAATGACGACGTTCTCCCAGGGGATGAACGCATTGTCGAACACGAAGATGGCGTCGTTCTCGTCGTAGCGCGAAGTCAGCGGGTAGTCGAACGGCGAGCCGGTGGCGGCCGCCGCCATCTCGTATGACGGCCGGCAGATCAGCTTGATGCCTGGTGTGTTCATCGGCGCGATGAACATCACCACCATGCTCGGGTCGGTGATCTCCTGACCCATGTTCTGACCGAGGAAGTTATATTGCGTCAGCGCCGAGTTGGTGGCGACGACCTTGGCCCCGGAGACGTAGATACCGGCGTCGGTCTCCTTCTGGATGGTGATATAGACGTCCTTGACCTGCTCGACCGGCTTGTTGCGGTCGATCGGCGGATTGACCAGCGCGTGGTTGAGAAACAGCACCGCCTCCTGGCCGCGTTTGTGCCAGGCGCGCGCATTGTCGGCGAACTTGCCGTAGAACTCGGCATTGGCGCCGAGCGTGTTGAGGAACGCGGCCTTGTAGTCGGGGCTGCGCCCGAGCCAGCCGTAAGTGATGCGCGCCCAGGCGGCGATGGCATCGCGCTGCGCCACCACTTCCTCGCGCGAACGCGCCACCTTGAAGAATTTGTGGGTGTAGCCGCCGGAGCCGGTATCGGTCGGAGAAGTGAGCACGTCCTTGGTCGCTTTGGCGTGCAGCGCATCGTACAGCAGCGCGACCGAGGCGGCGCCGTTGCGGAACGCCGGATGGGTGGTGACGTCCTTGACCCGCTCGCCGTAGATGTAGACCTCGCGCCCGTCGCGCAGCGACTCCAGAAACTCGGTGCCGGTGAACGGGCGCTTCTTGCCGGCAATGATCTCCTCGGGATGCTGCGGCATCGTTTACTCCGTCATCTTGCCGTCGCGGTCAGCCAACCACACCGGCCGCGCGCCAGCGACATTAATCAGCATACTGAAGGATATGGTCAGTGTACAGACAAAATGATGGCCGGGACCGGGTTGGCATGATAGTGATGCTCGAACCCAATGCGCGGAACCGAGCTTGCCGATGCCGAAGCACGACCGTCCCGGTCATGACACGGTTGACGAAAGGCCGGGCCATCTCATTCGCCGCCTGCAGCAGATCTCGTTCGCGCTGTTCATGGATCAGAACCGGACATTCGACATCACGCCGGTGCAATATGCGGCGATTTTTGCCATCGGTAATCAGCCCGGCATCGATCAAACGGCGCTGTGCAATATCATCGCCTTCGACCGTTCCACCATCGGCGATGTGGTCGCCCGTCTGGAAAAAAAGAAACTTATCAAACGTCTGAGCGGCCCGGTCGATCGGCGCACCAAGTCGCTGTACATCACGCCAGCGGGCCGCCGGCTGCTCCGCGACATTGGGCCGACGGTTGCGTCAACGCAGCGGCTGATTTTGGCGCCGCTGCCGGTCGGCGAGCGCAGCGCGTTCATGCGGATGTTGAAGCAGCTCGTGCATCTCAACAACGAACACAGCCGCGCACCGCTGCGGCCGCAGGATGCGCGGCATCGAGGCCGCAGATTGGCGGCAAGCGCCCATGCGGGCAGGGACAAGCGGTCAACGACACGGTCGCGGTCGACGAAGGACGCCGCCGGCGATTAATTCTGGCCGTCTCTTAAGACGTTAACCTTCCCGCTCGCGCCAGACTGCCCACAGCGTCAGCGCGCCGATCAGCACAACGGCGAGCGGGGTGCCGGGCAGACCGGCGGTCGCAAAGGCCACCGCGCCGCTGGCGGCACCGAGAATAAATCCTGTGGCGATCGCCAGAACCACCAACAGCCGCGACCGCGCGGCGGCGAATTCCCGCGCGCTGGCGCCGTCGCCCGGGTCGCGGGCCCGGCGCCGCCAGGCCAGCAACAGCTCGGTCGTCTCGATGCCGAGCTGAGTCATATTGCCGGTCATCACATTGGTTTGCGGGATGCCGCGCATGAGCAGGCGCACGATCACGCTCTGCGTACCCATGGCCATGGCGCCGAACAATCCGGCGAGGATGCCGTGCCGGTCGTTGGCGCCGGCGGTCGGCGGGCCGGCGAGCATCAGAAAGCAAAAGATCGCGAGCAGCAGCGTTTCGAACGCGAGCATCCAGGGCAGCGCGTCGCGGCCCTGGTCGCTGACCAGCCGGATCAAGCCCGCGGTCAAAGCCGCGGCGATCAGGAAAGCGACGATGGCGATGACCTTGCCGGCTATGCCGACGTCGTGAGTGACAAGCTCGGCGCCGGCGGTGACGAAGCTTCCGGTGACCTGGGCGACGAACAACCCGAACAGCGCGAGGAAGGTATAGCTGTCGACATAACCGGCGACAAAGCTCAGCAGCGCCGGCACCCACCGCGGCATTGTCGCCTCGCGCGCCGGCGCGGCTTCCGTCATGGGCAATCTCCGCTCGCTGCGCTATCGTGCTTAGCCAAAATTTTGGAGCCGCGCCAATGCATCTGAGCCAGTTCCATTACCTGCCGCTGACGCCGGGCTTTTTTTCCATTCTGGTCGGCCTGTTTCTCATCCTGTCGATCTTTCTGGTGTTGAGCGCGCTCCGCCAAGCCTATCAGAACCTCGGCGTCAGTTCGACGACCGCGATGCTGCTGCTGTTCGGTTCGCTGGTCGGGAGCTATTTCAATATCCCGGTCGCCGAGCTGCCGCCGGAACGCATCGAGTCGAACCGGGTGATCGAGTTCTTCGGCATGCAATATAACGTGCCGGTGGTCGAGCATTGGGAGGGCACGGTGATCGCCGTCAATGTCGGCGGCGCCGTCATCCCGGCATTGATGTCGCTCTATCTTCTCGTCACCCGCGGCTTGTGGATCAACGGCGCGATCGCGACCGCCGCGGTTGCTCTGGTGCTGCACTGGCTCGCCGATCCGGTGCCCGGGATCGGCATTGCGGTGCCGGTCTTCTTGCCCGCTCTGGTCACCGCCGTGGTCGCCATGCTGCTGTCGCGCGAGAACGCCGCGCCGCTCGCCTACATCGCCGGCAGCATGGGCACGCTGATCGGCGCCGACCTCACCAACCTCGACAAGGTGCGTGGCCTGGGCGCGCCGGTCGCTTCCATCGGCGGCGCTGGAACCTTCGACGGCATTTTTCTCACCGGCATCCTCGCCGTCCTCCTGGCGAGCCTTTACCATCCGCGGCGGAGCGTCGCGCGGCTTTAGCCGATCGTCGACTCTTTCGGAGCGGCCCGGCCACGCCACGGCGTCATGCCGCCGTCATTTTACTGCATCGCCAGCATGTGGCAGGCCGTGCGAGGATGTCATAAAATCCCGCGATTATTGAAAGGAGCGTGCAATGATTTTAGGACTGTCGGTTCCGGCGTTTACCCTGCTCCACGTCATCATCAGCGTAATCGCCATCGTGTCCGGGCTAATCGTTCTCGGCGGACTGTACGGCGCGCAGCGGCTGCCGGCGTGGACCGCGCTGTTTCTGCTCACGACCGCCCTGACGAGCATCACCGGTTTCTTTTTCCCGAACACGAAGATCGCGCCCGGCCAAGTCTTCGGCGCCATCACTCTCGTCGTCATGGTGCCGACCCTGATCGGGCTCTATGGCTTTCACCTCCGCGGCGCGCGGCGCTGGATCTACGCCGGCGGCGCGGTCATTGTGCTGTATCTGAACGTCTTTGTTCTGATCGCGCAGCTATTCGCGAAAGTAACGGTGCTGCAGCCGCTGGCACCGACACAGTCCGAGCCGCCGTTCCTGATCACCGAGCTCGTCGTGCTTGCGATCTTCGCTGTGCTCGGCATCCTCGCGCTCATCAAGTTTCACCCCGAGCGAAACCCCGCCTGACGTCGGCGAGGTCTGTTCAAAAGCCGCGGCTGGCGACGAAGACGGCGCGAACGACGAACGCGCCCAGGTCCGAGATCATCGCCGTCTGCCCCGCGGCATTCCGCTCGCCATTGAAGCGTCGCCCAACGCCTTGCAAGACCGGCGCATTGGGCGCTTTGATACGGTCAAGTAAGGCACAAGCTGCATCGGCTTGTTGACGGTTATTGGCGGGACAACGAAGGATCGGGTCATGCTGTGGTACGACTATCTGACGCATTTCTTCGCCGGGGCTTTCCTCGCCAACGGCGTTCCGCATTTCGTGCAGGGCATTTGCGGCAATAAATTTCAGACGCCGTTTGCCTCGCCGCGGAGCGTCGGCGAGTCCTCGGCGGTCGTCAACGTCATCTGGGGGTTCTTCAATTTTGCCGTCGGGGTCGCCTTGCTGCGGATTTTCCTTCCGCCGCTGCCGCCGCCGCCGGCTATTTCCGCCTCCACCGCGCTCGGCGTGCTGGTCATGGCGGTGTGGCTCGCCAATCATTTCGGCAAGGTTCGCAAAGGCGCGCCGCAGCCATGAGGATTGCCATGCATTCGGGCGACCTGCGCTTTCTCGCCGTCCTTGCCTTTGGCCTGTTTGGCGGTGTCGCCGACGGCCAGGAAGGCAAGGACATGAAGCTCGAAGACGTCGGCTTCGTCATGCGCCCGGCGAATACCCCGCAGCAGATCGATCGGCTCAGGCTGTTGCCGCCGCGCACGTTTGTCGCGCGCAGCAAGGACGGGCGACGCTACTACCTCTACGCCGATCCGGACTATTGCAAATGCGTGTTCCTGGGCAATGAGATGGCGATGAAAAACTATCGGGATCTGGTGCAGCCGTCGCAGGCGCCGCCGATGCCGATCGGGCCGGATGGTGGCCCGGTCGCCGGCTCGCTGATCCAGGAGATCGATCCCGGCATCAGCATCTTCGACGGCGACATTCTCGACTATACCTACTGAACGACAGGCCGCGCCGCGATGCCCGAGGATTTGAAAGACACGCCGGCGGCCGAGCCTGATCCGCTGTCGATCGCGGCTTATCACGCGCACGTCTATTATGATCCGGCAACAACGCGCGCCCGCGCCGAACAATTGCGCCAGCGCGTGGCCGCCGAATTTCCCCCGGCCAAGCTCGGCCGCTGGCACGACGAACTGGTCGGCCCGCATCCCCAATCGATGTTTCAGATCGCCTTCCCGAGCGATCTGCTGACGTCATTCCTGCCCTGGCTGATGCTGCACCGCGACGGTCTGACCATCCTGCTTCATCCCGAGACCGGCGACGACTACCGCGATCACACCGCGCACGCAGTCTGGTTTGGCGCCGTGCTGCCGCTCCGGGTCGAGGTGCTGCGCAAGGGTGCGGCGGGTTGAGCAAATGACGATGCAGGTTTTATGGAACCCGATGGGCTCGGGTCGGTTGATCCGCTTTGGGGGCCATTGTCAGGAGGAATCCATGCACAAGACATTAGCTGCCTTGAGTTTCGCCACCAGTATCGGTCTTCTTTGCTGTCAAAGCGCGGGCGCCGCTCCGGCCGCCGCGACAGGCGTGAAACAAGCCGCCACGACCGCGTCAACGTTGCAACTGGCGCAATTTGCGGAGCACCGCACCCACCACGGCGTCGTCAAATGCTACCGCGACCTCGTGATCGGCCCCTACCGATGCCATCACTTCCGTAACGGGGTCGTGAGGCTTCCGTTCTAGAGCGCAATCGTTTCATATTGAATTGATTGGCGCTCTATCATCTTGGTGGAGCATGATCTTTTCGGAAAACCGGCTTCCACTTTTCCGGATCATGCTCTAAGCGGCAAGACGCGCGCACTCGAACCGCCCCGGCTGGATCGCCAGCGAGTTGCGATCAGGCGCTGTCTTCAACGTCGGTGTCGGGGCGATCGTCGCCGCGGGCGAGTTCGCTGTGCCACTTGCCGTTCTCGTCCTCGTATTCGATCGCTTCGGTCCGGCCGGGCGCACGCTGCTCGGCGGCGGCCAGCCGGGCGGCGTCGAGCGCCTCCGCATGCGTGGGAAAACTCTCGGAGAAGACGCCGTTGACCGTGTAGGCCCAGCCGTCTTCGTGGCGGACGATTTTGTAGGTGACGTGCGTCATTGGTTCTCGTCCCGCTTTGTGTTGCGCGGGCGTGATAGCAGATCGGAATGACCGCGTGAAGTTCGCTTTCGTCCGTGCGGGCCGATCGGTTCCCGTGGTCTGAGCAGCGATGTGAGGACGTCCCCAACGCTCCGGGTTTGGGAGCCGAGGCATTTGACCCGCATCAATTCGCTGTCGTCCAAGCTCACCTAAACTGCCATCATAAGCTCAGGTGTCAGAATGTCGGTGCACAGCGTCCTCAAGCTGCTGGTTCTGAGTCTTTTGGTATTTGCCGCAGCGTTCGCGTTGCGGCGCGCATTCTTATGGGACGTGATGCCGGTGTCGTGGGATCAGGAAGCACAACCGCTATGGGCAATGGGGTCGGCATTTCTGTTGCGTTCGATCGAGAACCTGGCCGTTGCAGTAGCCGCCATTGCCCTGGCGCTCGCCGCCGGGCTCGCTATCGATCATTGGCGACTGGCTCATCCGCCTAAGCTGCGGAGCAGCGAATAGCAATTTCCAACCAAGCGCGATCCGAGTTCCGGCCGTTTGCGCGCATCATGCGCCGGCGGCTTTGAGCACGTCGTCGCCGGCGCAGGCGCTGAGCAGTTCCACCGCGCGGGCGCTGTCGAGATTTTTCAGCGGCAGTCGCTCGTTGAGGCGCACAAAGCCTTTGAGGATGTCGGCGGCGCCGCTGAAGTCCGCAAAGCCCATCGACCAATCGCCGAACACGCGCCGCTCGGGACCCGGGCCGCGGTGCAAGACGATGAGATCGCTGTGGCGTGGATCGTTTTGGATGCGGGCGAAAATCTCGTTGACGGCGCGCTTCTCGCCTTCGAGCGCCTGCAGAAACGTGCCACCGTGGAATACCAGCATGCCGGTGACGCCGAGTGCCTTGTTGCGCATGCGCGCGCCGACCAACAGCCTTTTCAAGTCGGCGGCGGAAAACTCCTGATTGGCGGTACTCGTATAAACAATCTGATGCATGAAAAGACTCGCTGCCCCGGTATCGAACGTGGCGGCGAGGCCTTAAGGAACGGTCAATCGGCAGGCAGCGAAAAACCGCAGAAGGCAAGCGGATGTTGCCGCGCTGCCACCCCGTGTCGCGCTTTGCTTAAGGAACCGCAACTCGCGCCCGCCCGTTTAGCCGAAAAGGCTGCGAAAGGCGCATACCATGCCAAGCCAACGTGACATCGATCGAAACAATGACGTCAGGTTCCTGACCCCGCTCTTGATGATGGCTTTGATCCTGGCTGGCGGAATTTTGGTCTATGCCGACACCGGGCACTTGCTCGCCGCGGTGGGATAGCGTTGCGGTCATCTTATTTTCGCCCGGCGGGAAGGATTCATTGCGCAGCTCCAAAAGCGCGAACGGCGGATCAAGGCCATCATCCGCCGTTCGCCGGCTTTTCATAAGGCGGATCAGGCTTTCATTGATCCGCCCGACAATTCCCGTCCAGCGAAGCGGCGGCGCCGGATTTATTTCCAGCCCGCTTCCGCGTCGCAGGCCTTGCGCTCGGCGACATGAGTTTTTTCCCACTGGGTGATCGACTGGGTCTCGTTGTCGCTCATCTTGTTGTTCATGCAGGTGCAGTATTTGCGGACGACGTCTGCGGACGCATCGCCTTTGTTGTCGGCGATGCACTGATTGATCCATTTCACGTCATCCGCGGTCGCAGCGCCGGCGTGCGTCCAGGTGAACGCGCAGCCGGCTGCAATCAGGATGGCTGTGGTAAGTCTCACGGGTCTTCCCTCCAGATTTCCGCCATTCTGAATGAGTGGCGGCACGGCGGCACTGTGAAGCACGAATTTGGGCACGACAAGAACTTCACATCTGGGAATGGTGCCGGCAGGTCGGGCGGGCGAGGGCGGAAGACAGCGCTCCTACCCCCTCCCGCAGCCAGTGCCGCGCAAAAACTCCCTCAACGCGAGGGTCTTAAAGACGGCTACGCCCGCTCGACACGTGCCGCGTAGCAGCCCGGGGCGGCGAAGTGGACGTGCAGATAAGCGGCCCGCGGGTCGATGAATTGCCGTTCGATCGCGTCCTCCAGGTTGGCGCCGTCGGTAAGCTCGAAGCCGATCATCATCGCCTCGGCGTCGAACGCGCGCACCGCCAGCGTGCGCTTGCGCAACTGGTCCGGCACCGCGTCCATTTCATCAAAAGTTTGCTCGCCTCTGCGGACGAAGACTGCGAAACGCATCCGGTAGGGCGACGCGACCGCATGGTGCTCGTGGTTGATAAGGATCAGCTCGTCACCCGGCTGCGAATTGGTGAGGCTGACGCGGCAAGGATAGCCGGGGTCGCGCGCGTCAGCGATCCGCCGCACCGCGCCCCGTTCCTTCAGCTCTTCATCCGAGAGCGCAAATAAAGGCGCGAATGTTTCGGCCGGCAAGCCGCGAATGCGAAAGTGCATGATCTGTCCTCCTTGTTGTCTGGAGGAGAGATGGGGCAAGAGCGCTCGGCGAACCACCCGATTTCTAATTGCCAAATCCGCCGGTCTGTTTTGTCAGACCGTATCGCAGGACATGCCGCCGAAGCCCGCGGCTCGGCCGTTACGCGTTGCAAACTTGGAGCAAAATTCGCCTCCCCGGTTCGGGCACCGCAGGAGACCGGCATTTGGCGGCGAAGATCGACGGCCTTCTTAAGCTCAGTACCGGGCGCGCGACGGCTTGCCCACGTGCCCGCTGCCGCCGGCGGTCGCGACCGATTTGGACGGCAGTCTGAATAAGGCGCGTGGCCGTTGCCTGCAGGAGCGTAAAGCGGCATTGCTGTTGCGCGTGCGTCAAGGGAAAATGACGGCGGCGGCGAAATCCGCAGATTTTGCCGAAGGCCTCGGCAAACCATGCCTCGGGCAAACTATCCTGAACGAAGATCGAAAGGGGAGGCGGGGCGTTGGCGGCAAGGATCGGCGCGTTGCTCGAACTTGGCATCGCGGCAGCCCTGCTGGCGGCATCCGCCGGCGGGTATGGCCTATTGCTCGCGCAACAACAGGACGGGCAGCCACTCTCGTCGGCGACCAAAGCCACGGCAGATATCGGCTATCAGGCCTGTTTGAGCGGCGCTGCCGCGATCCACGGCGCGGCATGGGCGGCAGAGTGCAAACGCCTTGCGGATCAAACAGAGCAGGATCGCGCCAACTGTCTTTCCAAGCTTAATTTGGCCAAAGCCTATTGCGATACCTCCTACGCCGCGCGCGACGCGTCGGCCAAGTGCGCGCTGCCCGATCAAATCGCGAGTGTGCTGGACGCCGCCCTGGAGCAGGCCCGCTATCGCTGTGTGCGGGAGCGCGAGGCGGCGGGGCCGTAAGGGCGGCAGTAAGAAGGCGCGCCGTTACCGGGCGCCGGACGAAGGAGCGGCGACGCTGGTCCGGCCACCCGTTCTGCCGACCGCGGCCTGCCAGCGTTTGAGCCGCGCCAGCACGTCCCAGCGCGGGCGCGCGTTGCCGCCGTGCGACGCCGCGGCCCCAGGCGATGCGACCGGCAGCGGTTTCTCGCCCGGCAGCTGCACTGCTTCCCGCAGCGGCGGCTTGATGCGTGCCTTTTTCAGCGTCCTTTTCAGCGCTTGGTGGCCGACACCGCGCAGGAAGATCTGCTCGTGCGACAGACTCAATCGATCGATCGCCGCCGCCAGCGGCAGCCATTCCACCATCTTGATGTCGTCGGTCGGCTTGCCGGCGGCGCCGCCCACGGCCTGCATGCGCCAGAAATGCGCGAGCTTCGGGCCGCTGCTGCCGAGATAGGAAATCACACCAAGAAACTCGTGCACGCGCACGTCGCAGCCGGTTTCTTCCGTCGCCTCGCGCCTGGCGCCAACGATCGGCTTCTCGTTGGGCTTGAGCTTGCCCTTGGGTAGAACCCAGGCGTTGTCGCGGCGGCGCTGGACGACGGCGATCAGCGGCTTTTGGCCGTTGCGAATGACGATCCCGCCGGCGGCAAGGACAGGTCTGCGCGTCGATTTTCCCACGCGCTCTTCATAACCGATTCGAGCCGGTGCAAGGGTAAAAAGCGCGGCGCGGCTGGCTCGCCCTTTTCGCAATCGCGAAATCCACCGGGCGCGAGTTTGGACGCGCGCCGCCGCCGAGATTGATGATGTCGTATTTCTCGTCCAATTCGGAAAGTATGGTCGTGGGAGGGTTTTCACTTTCGCTCATCCACACTTTTAGAACGGAACAGTGCAATCGCGCTCGGCAACCAGCCTCAACCGTGATCGCAGGCGAAGCAATCCATTTCCGGATTGCTTCGCCGCTGTGCACCTCGCAGTAACCAGCGCGTGCCTAGCTCGCCGCCGGCTTGTGATGAACGTGCCGATAGGAATGGTGGATCGAATGCCGGTGGTGGTAGACGCGCGGCGCGCCTTCCGAGTAGTAGGCGTACACGGGGCCGATGCCGAGCAGGCCTTCGACGCCGCCGACAACGCCGCCAACCGCGCCGCCGACAATGCCACCGATCGGCCCGGCTGCGTTGTTTCCAACATAGGCACCATGCACGACGCCGTCGGGAATGCCCTGCGCCTGCGCCGCAAGCGGCAAAGCGAACGTCGCGGCGACGGCGGTTCCAATCAAGATGCGATACTTCACGCTACGACCCTTTCCTTCTTTGTTCAGACGCCGCCACGTTGGGGTCAATGAAGGCGCCAACGCGGCAACGGCGCGGCAATGCGTCACGGTGCGGCGCGATTCGAAGCGAGTGAGGCAAAGCGGTCACACCTGACGATGCGGAACCAAAATCGCGTCCTTCAGTTACCACCCCGCGCGAAAGCGGCGGCCAAGGCGGCCGGCCGAGAGGCTCGACCATGTCATTGCTGAAATGGGCGCTGGTGTTTTTTCTGATCTCCGTGGTGGCGGCGATTTTCGGATTCACCGGCATATCGGCGGCGAGCGCCGATATTGCCCGCATCCTGTTCTACATTTTCGTGGTCATTTTCCTGGTGCTGTTGGTCCTGGCATTGGTGGTGTTTCGCTGATGTAGCGCGCCTGGGCGCGTGCTATAAGCCGGGCATGACACGGCGAACGACCTACGATCCGCGCACCGCCGCCGAGAAGGCGTTCAAGGCCGCGACCACCAAGCCGGCGGTGCTGCCGCCGAAAACGCCGTCGCTGCCGGGGGCGAAGGAAACGGTGTCGCTGCGCATCGACCGCGACGTCCTCGACTTCTTTCAGGAAGAAGGCCCGGGCTGGCAGGACCGCATCAACGCCGCGCTGCGCAAGGCGGCGGGCAAATAGCGGGTCTGGAACCGAGGCTCTCATTTACTCGGCTTGCCATTTACGTCCTCCGCTCATGCCAATGCTTTGCGGCCCCGCTTGGCGCGAGAGACCGCTCGCGGCGCCCTGCTTCAATCAAGGCCGTGCGACATTTTTGCTATCGGGGAAACGTGGTGAGGAGACGAGAGATGATGACCGCCGCAACGGCGCAATCCTTTTCTGCAACCAATCCGCTTTTCAACGACTGCCCGCTTCGGCTCGGTACCTTCTCAACAAATTTACGCGGCGGCGGCACCATTTCGAAGATGGAAGGGTTGCTCAAGGCCGAATGGCCGGCCACGCTCGAGCTTGCCCGGCTCGCCGACGACATCAAATTCGAGGCCATCGTCCCGGTCGGACGGTGGAAAGGATTTGGTGGCGAAACCAATTTCAATGGCGAAGGCTTTGAAGTGTTTGCCTGGGCGGCCGGGCTTTCCGCCTCAACGCGCTATTCCAGCGTCTTTGCAACGTCGCACGTCCCGACCGTTCACCCGCTGTTTGCCGCCAAGCAAGCGGCAGCGATCGATCACATCGGCAACGGCCGGCTCACGCTCAATCTTGTGACCGGCTGGTATTCGCCGGAAATGGAGATGTTCGGCATCACCTTGCTCGACCATGACAGCCGCTACGAGATGGCCGAGGAGTGGGTGCAGATCGCGACCCGGTTGTGGACCGATCCGGAGCCGTTCGATTTCAGCGGCCGCTTCTATCAAATGAAAAAGGCCGAGCTGGCGCCAAAACCGATCCAGCGGCCGCGGCCGCCGCTGATGAGCGCCGCCGGTTCGGATCGCGGGCCCCGGTTCGCGGCACAATATTGCGACATCTGCTTCATCGCGCCGGAAAGCCACGATCTCGATCAACTTAAGGCGAAGGTCGACAAATATCGAAACTTCGCCCGCGAAGAATTCGGGCGCGAGATCCAGGTCTGGTCGAACGCTTATGTCTTTCACGGCGACAGCGAAGCCGATGGCAAGGCTCTGTGGAATCATGCCGTGCAGGAGCTCGGGGACTGGGCCGGCGTCCAGAACATGCTCGACGTCATGGGCGTCACCTCGCAGCTGGTGCCGCCCCCGGTTCTCGATTTTCTCAAACAGCACTTTATCGCCGGGTGGGCCGGCTATCCGCTGGTCGGCGGCAAAGAACAAATCGTCGAAGGGTTAAAGGTTCTGAAAAAGGCCGGCTTCGATGGAATTCTGCTGACTTGGCCACGCTGGGTTGAAGGTCTGACCCGATTCCGCGACGAGGTCCTGCCGCTTCTGGTGCAGGCCGGCCTGCGCTGAGGGCCCCGACTGTTCGGCACGGCGCTTGACCCCGGCTTCCCGGGTTTGCATTTACCTTGTGACTGTACCTTGTGACTGTTCTTGTGACTTGGCGATCTCAATTTCGCCTGATACTGGCCGTTGTATGTGGGCCGGCGGTTTGACGAAGCTATTCCTGAAGCCTTTCCTGGGGATGTCCGTGGCGGACAAGAGTTCCTACTTCTCGCGTTTCACCATCAAGCTCGTCGAGATGGTCGCCGCCGGCATCGCCACCGCGGTCAGCGGCTATCTGGTCGCGCACCTCGGCGGCTATTTGTTCTCTGCCGCGCCGGCGCCGGCCACCGTCCAGCTCGCTCCGACGACCGGCGGAACGTCCAAAGCTGCGTCCACACGCGCGCGCGCCCAACCGGCCCGGGAGGCTTCTGCCGATGCCGGAGAAAAGCGCCACGCTTCTGCTCCGGATGCCGGCTCCCCGACTGCGCCAGTGCGGACGACGGCGACGGCCGCTCCGGCCGCTGCTTCTCGTAAGCCGGCGGCGACTGACACGAGCGCTGCCGCAAGCAATGCGAGCGACGAAGACACCGTCGAAGCCCGGGTTCGCGCCGCCCTCGCGAATGTCGATGCCAGCCGGCCGGCCCCAATGCCGCCCGCCGCTCCGCTGCATCAGGCCGACGCCCCGCCGGCGCCGGTTGCCGTCGCGGCGCCGCCGGCCGATACTGCCGCCGGCGCTGGTGCGGTTGAGGTAGCGCCGCGTACCGCCGATCTCGCGCCGCAGCCGGTGCAGCAGACGCCGGTTCAGCCGGATCCGCTGACCACGGTCGAGATAAAATCGCGACCGGTCGCCGACGTAGGAGCGTTGCCCGCAGCTGCGCCGGATCAAAAGGACGCGCAAGAAAACACTCAGCAAGAAAACACTCAGGATGACTTCGGGCTTGCTGTCGGCCATCAAGCACATCCCCGACCTGCTGCGCGCTTCCTCGTCTGCGTCCGATGGCGACCCGCCGCGTCCGCCACGGCCGGTCGGCAATTAGTCGCGAAGCTTTCAGCGACTGGCGCGCAATCCGGCTTGCCCGTCGGGCGGTAACGTTGCGGCGTGCAACTCGGCCTGGGCATTGGCGTCCGAGGTCAAGCGCAGCCTGCTCCACACCCACTGCCAGAGACAGCGCATTTCGTCCGCCGACTTTCCGGCGAGCGCGTATTCGGTGACCGCAAGCCCGGCGCCGAGCGCGTCCTGTTGATCGTTGCGCAGCGCGATATAGGGCAGCGCCAGCACGCCGGCCATGTGGAGCGAGGCCGCTGTTTCGCCGAGCGATACGGCGGCGTTCTCGATGCGGTAGCTGCGGACCGGCGTTTGGTTGAGGACGAAGGCGAACGGCTTGCCGGCTTCGCGGATCGCGGCGAGCGTCGGCGCCGATGCCTCGATATCGGCCGGGCTTGGACGCGCCGGGATCAGGCAGAGATCGGCGACCCCGATGGCCGCGGTCGCGGCGTCGCTCCAGCCGCCGGCGGTGTCGATGATCGTCACCGCTATCCCGCGGCGCGCCAGAAATGGTACGCACTGCGCGAGTTCGTATCCGTCCTTGACGGTCTCGACCGAGGGCTCCTCTTGGGTGCGGCGGCGGCGCCAATTCGAAACGGTGCCCAGCGGGTCGGCTTCGAGCAGGCAGACCTTGTGGCCTTCGGCCATCGCCGCAATCGCAAGACCGACGGCGAGCGTGCTCTTGCCGGTGCCGCCCTTGCGTGAAACCAAAGCGATCGTGTGCATCGCGTGCCCCATTGCTTCCGTTTCGGGAAACGCTCGATGACGGCGACGCCACGATTACCGGCACTCATTCACTGCCTGCGTAAGACGCGCCACACTGCCGATCGGCGCACGCAGGCTGAGGAGAGAATACGAATCAGTATCGGCGCGGACGATTTCCTCCATGCCCGCAGATTGTGCGAGCCGCTATTGCGTACAACTACCTATCAAGATGCGTGAGCGGTATTTCCGTCGGGCCTATGCGCGACCAGCGCGCGCATCACCACCGGCGCCGGCCCCAACCGCCGCCGCCTCGCAGCAACCGAAGCAACAACAGAAGCAACACCGCGCCGATCGTGGCGTTGATGATCGCTGCGACAATGCCGACGCCGAGAAAGATGCCGAGCCGCGGCAGCAACCACTCGCCGATGAACGCGCCGACAATGCCGATGACGAGATCGCCGATCAGCCCGTAACCGGCGCCGCGCACGATTTTGCCGGCCAGCCAGCCGGCTACGAGCCCAACCACCAGTATGACCAAAAGATTTTCATTTGAGAGATACACGTCGACGCCTCCAGGAACCTGTGTGGCCGATACGCCCGGGTGCTCACGCTACACGGCTAAAGCCGCGAAAACTACGCCAAGGATCGGGAAGCGCGGCAACCCACGCCAAATGGCCGCGGCGCGTCGATTTCACATCGGGAACCGATTACGGATCAAAGCGTTATTCGAGGTTGTACCGCACGGGGGAGCAAGATGCGGGCTGCCCGAGGGGAGCCAGGTCCGGATAGCGAAAACCAGGCCCGCTCGACCATCCTCGTGGTCGAGGATGAGGTGCTGGTCCGCATGACGTTGGCGGACCAGCTGCGCGACGCGGGCTACGCGGTGATCGAAGCAGCCAATGGGCACGAAGCCGCTGAAGTGTTGCGCACCTCGCCGGTGGGCTTTGTGGTCAGCGACGTCCGCATGCCGGGCGCGATGGATGGCGTCGCGCTCGCGCGACTGATCCGATCGGAATATCCTGCGATCAAGATCATTCTGACCTCGGCTCATTTGTCGGAAGCCGGGTGGGCCCAGCATGACGGGTTCTTTCACAAGCCGTACGATGTGGCCGAGATCATCAGGCATCTAAAATCGCTGATCGGTTAGGTCGTTTACCGCGAGCGCATGACGGGCCGAGTCCGTCGCCGACATTGTCTGCAGCGGCGTCTGCCGCGGGCGTGCAATGCCAGGAACTAATCGATACAATTTGATGCGCGCTTGCGCGGGTTTGGAAAGAAGCGCAACGCTGGGAGCGTACCAATGAGCAGTACCGCAGCAATTCCCGCAGTCGCCGTCAGCGAACCGCAGGCCGGGCTTGACCGGGCCCTTGCCGAACTTGCCGCGCGCAAGCGCGGCTGGGCGCGGGCGTCGATCGCCGAGCGGCTGGCGTTGCTCGATGCGGTCAAGACCGCGACGCACGCGGTGGCCGAAACCTGGGCGGAGCTCGGCGCCGAGAAAAAAGGCATCGCCGAGGGTTCGCCGCTCGCCGGCGAAGAATGGACCTCGGGGCCCTGGGCGCTGTTGGCTGCGCTCGACAATTACCGTTTCACGCTCGCTCATCTCGACGGCAGCCGGCACATCGCCGGCTTGAAGAAGCGCGTCGGCCGCTCCGGCCAGACCATCGTGCGAGTCTTCCCGCAATCGATTTTCGACCGGCTGCTGCTGAGCGGCGTTTATGCCGATGTGTGGATGGAGTCCGGGGTCACGCCGGACAATCTTTCGCAACACACGGCCGGCGCCTACCGCGATCCGGCGGCTGCGCGCAACGGCAAGGTCAGCCTGGTGCTTGGCGCCGGCAACATTTCCAGCATCGCGCCGCTCGACGTGCTGCACAAGCTCATCGCCGAACATGCGGTGGTGATCTTGAAGCTCAATCCGGTCAACGATTATCTGTATGATGTGCTTTGCCGGGCGCTTGGCCCGCTAATCGGTCCCGGATTCCTGCGTATCGTTCGCGGCGGCACCGACGTCGGACAGTACCTCTGCAACCACGCACTCGTCGAGGACATCCATATCACCGGCAGCGTCGTGTCCCACGATGCGATCGTCTTCGGTACCGGACCGGAGGGCAGGCGTCGCAAAGCCGCCAACGAGCCCATCAACAAGCGTCCGATCACCAGCGAACTCGGCGCCGTGTGCCCGACCATTGTGGTGCCGGGGCCGTGGACCAAGGCGGATTTACGCTTTCAGGCCGAGCATGTCGCGACCCAGAAGCTGCACAATTCAGGCTTCAATTGCATCGCTTGCCAGATTCTGCTGCTGCCCGAAGACTGGGCGCTGACGCAAGCGTTCCAGACCGAGCTGCGTAACGTCCTATCGCGTGTGCCGGGTCGTCCGCTCTATTATCCCGGCGCCAAGGAGCGTCTAACCGAATTCGCCGGGCACTATCCGCAAGCCGCCCTGCTGACGCCGCCGCGGCAGGATTCCGCGCGCGTCGTGGTCGCGTTCCCGAAGACCGGGGCCGGCGACGCCTATGCGATGCAGCATGAGGTGTTCGCGCCGGCGCTCGGCGAGGTGCTGCTGCCGGCGCCCGATCCTGAAAGCTACCTGCGCGCGGCAATCCGGTACTGCAACGAAAATCTGCAGGGCACGCTCGGTGCCAACATCCTGATCCATCCGCGCACGCTCGCCGCGCTCGGCAACCGCTTCGAGGAGATCGTGGCCGATTTGCATTATGGCTGCATCGCCGTCAACGCCTGGACCGGGCTCGGTTTTCTGCTGTCGCAGACGCCTTGGGGTGCGTTTCCCGGGCATCCGCTCAACGATATCCAGAGCGGCCGCGGGTTCGTCCACAACACGCTTCTATTCGACCGCGCCGAACGGACCGTGGTCTATGCGCCGTTTCGGCCATATCCGCGCAATCTGTTGCACGGCTCGATGACGCTGTTGCCGCGTCCACCCTGGTTCGTCACTAATAAGCGGGCGGACAAGATCGCTCGCCGGCTCGTTGAGTTTCAGTATCGGCCGTCCTGGCTGAAACTGCCCGGCATCTTTCTGCAGGCGCTGCTGGGCTGACGGCGGCGGGCTTCAAGACGTCGCCGGCCCGGTTCCCGTTTCGATAGCGGCGCGCCGTCCGGGCGCCATTATTTTGCTGGTTCCTTGTTGCGCGCCTGGTGCAGCTCCCAGTCGTGCAGCACCATTTCCATCTGCTGCTTGAACTCCGCGATGTGATCGAGCCAGGAGCGCGGCGCGCGCCCTGCGTTTGCGGTCGTCCTGGCAACGACCGCGGAATCCGGTGCCGCGGCCCCAACCAGCGCGGCCTCGGCGAATCGGTTCTCGTCGGAACAGATTTGCAGCGTGTAGCGAAGTCCGCGCGAGGCATAGCAGGCGTCGACATTCTGACAAAAGCTCTTGGCGAAATCGCCCAGGATCCGGCTTCCGAACCCCGATCTTTCCGGCGGCAACACCGCGGGCCCGTCGTGTTCCTGCCAGATCAGCGTCAGCACCCAGGATCTCCAATCGAGCCGCAAGCCGACCCGGCCGTGCGGAACGGACAAGGCGCCGTATTTGAGCGCATTGGTCACGAGCTCGTGCAGGATCAGCGAGAAGTTTTGCGTCATTTGCGGACCCAGTACCAAGCCGGGGTTGCCGCTGATCTCGAATTGGGAGGCAAAGCCGTGGATTTCGCTGTTGATGAGATCGATCAGATAAACTCCCTCGCCCATCGAATCCGTGATCGCCCGATTGGTGGCCGCCATCGATTGCAGCCGATCGGTCAATCGCTGCCTGATCGCGGACGTTTGCATCTTCTCGTCGCCGGGCAGGCTGAAGCGAATGACCGCCTGGATCACCGTGAACAGGTTCTGAATTCGATGATGCAGTTCCTTGGCTAAAATATATTGGTGTTGTTTGGCCTGTTTCTCGCGGTCGATGTTGACGAGCAGTACGTCAAACGTCCTGTTAATGAAATCAATCAACATGACGCATACGGATGCGTCGAACACGTAGGACGTCAGTGCAAACCAATGCAGGATCGGAATGAACAAAGCCCATTGCGAGGCGCCAGCAAGTGCCGCGGCGAGGAATCCCGCGCCCAGTCCGCCGATCAAAGTGGACAGAATGACCGCGGGATAGATCGTCAGGAAAGGGGCGCCGGCAAACTGGTCCTGGGCCAGCCATTGCAGGAGGACGGCAAGCCCGACAGTCGCAAAGGCCACCGCGTAGCCGACGCTCGGATGCTGCCGCCGCAACTGCTTCGATATCTGCAGGATGCTGAGCGCTGCCGAAGGGCTGGGCCTGCCGGATGACGATGGTGGCGGCCGCACGTCCGCTGACCGCGATGCCGGCGTTGCATCGAGTTGCCCGCGCGCCAGCGCGCCTGGAGGCACGCGTGGCGGCGGGGGTGCTCGTCCGCCAAGCTCGCCCTGACGGTCGGCTTTCACCAATACCGATCCGCTTACTTGAGCTGGGTGGAAATGCTGCTGAACGTGGTGTTCAACTGGGTACCGAGACCGTTCACGACGGCGATAATGGCCACCGCGATCCCGGCCGCGATAAGGCCGTACTCAATGGCGGTGGCGCCCGACTGATCGTTCACAAAACGCAAGGCAAGCTTAAGCATGTCAGTTCCTCTGTGCTCTCACCACGGTTGGTTGGAAAATGCAGATTTCAGCCGCTTACTAGGTGGTTGTACCTAGAGGTCGTTCGATACTGCTTAAGCAATCTGTTTGAATTTTCACGAACCCGAGGGTTTCAAGACCGGGGTTTCAAGACAGGGGTTTCAAGACGAGAGTTTTCAAGACAGGAGTTTCAGGATTTGAAGACGCAGGCGGGGATCAGCTTCGCTTCGCTCACCTCATTCTGTGGGGCTGATCCATCGTGAACGCGCCCAACGAACGGCTTTTCAGACGGGATCAACAGCTGGATATCAAATGAGTTGGAGCAACGCCACGGCGGCTTGGAAGATCTTGCCGTTGGTCGCTTTGGCGCTCGGCCTGGTCTTTACCGTTTGGCTGGTCTCTGCCGCGAGCCTGTCCGCCATTCTCCGCAGCTTTACCGAGGTGGGCTGGGGCGTGATCGCCGTCGTCGCTGTGCGAGCCGCGATGATTGCGACGAATGGCGTGGCCTGGAGCCGATTGCTTGCCCATTTGACCAGAGTCCCCACCGAAATTTTCGTGTTTCTGCGCTGGCTGCGCGAGGCCGTCGACGTGCTGTTCCCGGTGGCCTATGTCGGCGGTGGATTGGTCGGCGCGCGCGCCCTGACCTTTTGGCGCGTGCCCGGTCCGATTGCGTTCGCGAGCGCGGTTGCCGATCTGCTCCTGCAAACAATTGCCCAGGTGCTGTTTGCGCTTGCCGGTGTCGTGCTCCTTGCCCGGCTTGTCGGCCCCAGTGCGGTCTTGCCGGCGGCGCTCGTGGCGGTCGCGGTGGCGGTTCTGGCCCTGGCCGGATTCTACGTCGTCCAGCGTCACGCCGGCGCGCGTTTTATTGACCGTGCCTTGGTGGTTCTCTCGGCGCGGCTCGCCTCCCGGGACCAGGCGACGGCGCCCGGTTTTCATGCGGCGATGGAGCAAATCTGGCATGGCCGCCGGCGCTACGTCGTGGCCGCTTTGCTGTTGCACGCCTTGGCGTGGACGATCGGCACGCTTGAAGTCTTTATCACACTGCATTTCATCGGCTGGCCGGTCACCGTGCAGCAGGCCATCGTCCTGGAAAGCCTGGGCGCCAGCATCAGCGTCGCCGCTTTCTTTGTTCCCGGCAGTTGGGGCGTGCAGGAGGGCGGCTACATCCTGATCGGCCACCTGCTCGGGCTGCCGATCCAGTTCGCGCTGACGTTGTCGTTTGTCAAACGCATTCCCGACTTGGTGTTGGGCGTACCCGGCCTAGTCGCCTGGTATGCGCTTGAGACACACTGGCTGGTGTCGCAGAGCCACGCGCGCGCCGAAACAGCGGAATGAGCGAGGTCACGCCCACACGTGGTCCCCCAAACCTTGCCCCGCAGCAGCGGAAGGCTGCGTAGTTTCGCGCTAATCCCTTCTCCCCGGCGGCACAGGCGCGAAGCCTGGCTGGGCCGTGGCGAGGGTTCCTTAACCATCGTCGCCTAGCGTTGGAGCCCGGTGCCGTCCGATCCGCCGGCGCGCCGGCGCGATCCTCGTGCGGAGACGGAGTTGCCCGGGTCGGTCGCGACCCGGAGCCCGGTCATGAGCATCCGATTAGCCCGGGTCTTGATCGTCGTGGCGCCGTGCCTTATGGGACTGGGCGGCTGCTCGTCATCGGCGAAACTCAGCGATCTGTGGTCGCCGAAGGGCAGCGATGCCTCGAACGCGTCCGCGAGCGCAGCCGCCGACACCACCGGCACCGTCGCGGTGCAGCCGGCCGAGTCGGGGCCGAGCGGCGAGCCGGTCGCGCCGCTGGCGAAGCCCGGCCTCCTCGGCGACGATCCTCACGACGATCTGCAACTCGCCAAGAAATATTTCCGCAGCAACAATTACGGCCTGGCCGAGAAGGCCTATCGCACCGCCGTCGAGACCCATCCGCGCCAGGCCGAGGCCTGGGTCGGGCTGGCGGCCTGCTATGACCGCCTGCGCCGTTTTGACCTCGCCGATCGCGCCTACCAGGAGGCCATCCGCATCGTCGGCCCGACGGTGGAGATCCTCAATAACCAGGGCTTCTCCTACATGCTGCGCGGCGACTACGCCCGGGCCCACAAGAAGCTCGAAGACGCCGAGGCCAGAGACCCGGCCAACCCCTATGTCCAGGCCAATATGCGCCTGCTCGAAGAGGCCTACCGCGAAGGCAAGGCCATTCAGTAACGCCGGCCATGCTGGCCGGGCGCCGGGCTCCGCCTTGAACCATGCGCACTACGTCGCGATATAAACGCGCGGGGGGCGGCTCCCGCCGCACGGGAAGGGTTGATGTTCGAATCGTTCAGGAACTTCGTCGCCGAATTTGTCGAGGGCGAGAAACATCCGAGTCATTTCGCCGACAATGATTACCGCCTCGCGGCCGTAGCGCTGCTGGTGCACGCCGCCACCATCGATGGCGATATGTCGGCGAGCGAGCGTGCCATGCTTCACGCCGTGGTCAAGCGGCGCTTCAATCTCGACGACGCGGTCGCCGACGAGCTGATCGACAAGGCGACGCTCGCCGAGCATGAAGCCGTCGACCTTTATCACTTCACCAGCCTGCTCAACCGCGTGCTCGATGATGAAGGCCGCGCCCGCGTCATCGAAATGATGTGGGAGATCGTCTATGCCGACGGCCGGCGCGACGAGCTCGAAGATAATTTGCTTTGGCGCGCAGCCGATCTGCTCGGCGTGTCGCAGCGGGAACGTATCGAGCTGCGCCAGCGCATCGCCAGAGGCGCTGCGGAGACCGGCGAACCCGGCCCCTCATGAAGCCGATCACGCTGATCACCGGCGCGTCGGCCGGGATCGGCGCCGAGCTGGCGCGCGTCTTTGCCGCGCACGGGCATGAGCTCGTGCTGATGGCGCGGCGCGCGGACCGGCTCACCGCGCTCGCCGACGAGATCGCCGCCGCGGGCCGACCGCGGCCGGCGGTGCTGAGCGTGGATCTTCGCCGCAGCGATGCCGTCGCCACGATCGCCACCGAACTCTCGGCGCGCGATCTCGAGCCGGAGATCGTGGTCAATAATGCCGGATTTGGTTTAGTCGGCCCCGCCGCCACGATCAGTCGTGACGAACAGCTGGCGATGATCGATCTCAATGTGCGGGCGTTGACCGAGCTGTCGCTTGCCTTCGTGGAAAGCCTCGAACGCCATCGCGGCGGCGTCCTCAACGTGGCGTCGGTCGCCGCCTTCATGCCCGGCCCCGGCATGGCCGTCTATTACGCCACCAAGGCCTATGTGCTCTCGTTCAGCGAGGCTTTGCACCAGGAGCTGTCGCGCCGCGGCATCAGAGTTACCGCGTTGTGTCCGGGGCCGGTGCCGACCGAGTTTCAGGTCCGCGCCGGCCTGCGGGCCGAGCGGGCGCAGAGCGCATTGATGACGCTGCCGGCGGAGCGGGTCGCGCGTATTGGCTATGACGGTTTCATGCGCGGCAAGCGCGTCGTGGTCGCCGGCGCCGGCAACCGGATCGGGCTGTTTCTGCTGCGCTTCGTGCCGAACGCCGTGCTGCTGCCGCTGCTCGATTGGGGCACCCGCTGGGCGGCGCGCGATTCATAGCGGCCAAGCGTCACTTAGAGCATGATCCGGAAAAGTGGAAGCCGGTTTTCCGAAAACATCATGCTCCACCAAGACGATAGAGCGCCAATCGATTCAATATGAAACGATTGGCGCTCTAGCCTTGAATTTGCAGGCGAACACGATACGAAATGTGTGGGCGCTTCGATTCTTGCGGACATGCCACAGCCGATCCTGATCATCCTGCACCAGGAGCACTCCACGCCGGGACGGGTCGGCCGGACCCTTCAGGAGCTCGGTTTCGCCCTTGACGTGCGCCGGCCCCGCTTCGGCGATCTGCTGCCGCAGACGCTGCGCGACCACTCCGGCGCCGTCATTTTCGGCGGCCCGATGAGCGCCAACGATGCGGACGAGTTTATCGGTCGCGAGATCGACTGGATCAGCGTGCCGCTGAAGGAGGACAAGCCGTTCCTCGGTATCTGTCTCGGCGCGCAAATGTGCACGCGCGCACTCGGCGGCCGGGTTTTTCCCCACCCCGCGGGCCATGCCGAGATCGGCTATTACCCGATCCGGCCCACCGCCGCCGGGCTCTCCGTCGTCGATCCGTGGCCGGAACAGGTCTACGAATGGCACCGTGAAGGCTTTGATTTGCCAGACGGTGCCGAGCTTCTGGCCGAGGGCGACACGTTCGAGGTGCAGGCCTTCCGTTATGGGCGGAGTTATGCGCTGCAATTTCATCCCGACGTCACGCACCTGATGATGCACAAATGGACGACGCTCGGCCACCTGCGCCTGGAACTGCCGGGGGCGCGGCCGCGCGCCGCGCACTTTGCCGATCGCGAGGTGTACGATTACAGCGCGCGTGCCTGGCTTAATTCGTTCCTGGAGCGGTGGATCGCCGGGTGACGGGCGGTTTGGGTCGGCACTACGAACCGCCGGCGAGTTGCTGCGCGAAATAGGCGACTGTCTTGGTGTAGACCTGCGACGCGTTCCACTGCAGCAGCACCTGAAAATTGGCGGTGCCTTCGCCCCAGGCCTGGCCGCGCTGCCAGCCATAGCCTTTCAGATAATTGGCGGTGGAGGCGAGCACGTCGGGCACGCTGCGAATGAGATCGCGGCGGCCATTGCCGTCGTAGTCGACGGCGTATTTCAGGTAGGACGACGGCAGGAACTGAGTTTGGCCGATCTCGCCCGCCCAGGCGCCGCGCATTTCGCCTGGCGCCATGTCGCCGCGTTCGACGATGCGCAACGCCGCCAGCAGCTCGCCGCGAAATTTGTCCGGGCGGCGACAGTCGTAGGCCAGTGAGGCCAGCGAGCGGATGGTCGGGAATTTGCCGGAGTTGGCGCCGAAGTCGGTTTCGAGGCCCCAGATGGCGACGATGACCGCGCCCGGCACGCCGTATTGCTGCTCGATCCGGCCGAACACCGGGCCATATTGCGCGAGAAGCTTTGCGCCGCGCGACAGCCGCGGCGGCACCATGCGGCCGGAGAATTGCTCGAAGCTCTGCCGGAAGACGCCTTGGGCGTGGTCGCGCGCGATGATGCCCGGGTCGTAGGTCACCCCGGCGAGCGCCGATTGGATGGTGCGCTCGGAGACCCCTTGCGCCGCGGCTTCCTGCTCGAAGCCTTCGAGCCAGGCATTGAAATCCCCGCCGCAGGGCGCAGAGGCCGTCATCGCCGGCGCCGAAATGCAGCCAAGCCAGAGGACCGCAAAGGCCAGTCGAGCGGCGATCGAGCGCATGGGGTTGTCGTCCTTGCTGCGGCAGTTAAGTCCCGGCATTGGGTCGCGAATATGATGCCGCAGTGGGGAGCGACATTCTAGGGGACATTTCTAGGGGACATATTGAGGTGCGGCCGGTGACCAGGCCTCGATTTTACCCGCCACTTCTTAAGTCTCGGCCTCGGCCTGCCGAGCCGAAGCTCGCGCAGCGAGCGAAGGCTGGTGGAGCCGAGGGGATTTGAACCCCTGACCTCCGCAGTGCGATTGCGGCGCTCTCCCAACTGAGCTACGGCCCCCGCCGCGGGCACAATCAGGCCGATTTGGTGCCGGCTTTAGGCGAGTTCGGGCCATTTAGGGCCGAGCCCGAGGAGTGTCAAGGATAAGCGCCGACACCGGCGTCCAGACGCGGCGCATCGGCTTGTGAGCGCGGCTGCAAATCGCTAGGTTCCGGCATCGTCATCCGCGAAAGCCGGCTATGCGCGCCCTCTTCCTTGTCATTGATCTTGCCCTCGAGCTTTACATCTGGATTGTGATCGCGGCCGCGATCTTCTCCTGGCTGGTGGCGTTCCACGTGGTGAACACGCGCAACCAGGTCGTAGGCATGATCGGTGAGTTTCTCTACCGCATCACCGAGCCGGTGCTACGTCCGATCCGCAACCTGCTGCCGAACCTGGGCGGCATCGATATTTCGCCGGTCATCCTGTTCCTGATCATCATCTTCATTCGCTACGTGATCGCGCTCTACATCCTGCCCAACGTTTTCTGAGCGTCGTGCCGCGTGAGCCGTGGACCGCAACGGCGGACGGAGTTGTCGTCGATGTGCGCCTCACGCCGCGCGGTGGCCGCGACGCCATTGACGGGACCGAGCGGCGCGCCGATGGGCGCATGGTGCTCAAGGTGCGGGTGCGCGCGGCGCCTTCCGAGGGCGCAGCCAACACGGCGCTGTGCCGCCTTATCGCCAAGGCGCTTGGCGTCGCTTCCAGTCAGGTGAAGCTCTTGGGCGGCGCAACATCTCGCGTGAAGCGAGTTGGGGTTATTGGCGATCCAGCGGCGCTGGTCGCCGCGTTGGCACGCGCAGCTGAAACCGGATGATCAGGACCGGATGATCGGGGACGGTTGATTTAGCTATTCCAGCCGAAGGCGACCTTATCGAGCACCCGCGTGCCGAATTTTTCCGACGACCGCGCGACGGTCTTGCCGCTGAGCGCGCGATAGAACTCGACCGCGGTATCGTTTTCCGACAGCGCCCATACGATCAGGGATTTGAGGCCGCTCTGCGCCAGATCGCGGCGTGCGGCGGTGAACAGCCGCCGCCCGAAGCCCAGTCCCTGGAATTCCGGCCGCAGATAGAGTTCGTATATCTCGCCGTCATAGTGAAGGCTGCGCGCGCGGTTACGTCCGTAATTCGCATAGCCCGCGATTTTGTCGCCGAACTGCAGCAGCGCGATACGGCTGCCCTTGCGGATGGCTGAGTCCCACCACGCCGGGCCGCGGCGGTTGATGAGCCGGTCGAGTTCGGTGCCGGGAATGATCCCCTGATACGCGGTGCGCCATGCTTCATCGTGGGCGTCAGCGACCGCGCCGGCATCGTGCGGCTTGGCGCGACGGATTTCGATGAGGACTGTGCTCATGGTGCAATCAAAGCAAGCGATCCCGCGGGCTTCAAGTGCCGAGATTTACTCTTCGTTAACGATGTGGATTATTAGCTGAATGTGGCGGGTCGCGCCATCACCGCGCGTAAAAAAATATAGGCCCCATCGCAATCTGGCCGGCTGTTGCAGTTGCGACACGGTTGCCTGTTATTTTTCCCCGACTGGCCGACCAAGTGCGTGGCTGCCCCAAAAAGGGGGATTAGACCCGTTCCGCTTCCTTGCGCCGCTCGTCCTTTTTGCGCTCGTGCGGGTCGAGCAGCTTCTTGCGCAGCCGAATGGATTTCGGCGTTACTTCGACCAATTCGTCGTCTTCGATATAGGCGAGCGCCTTCTCCAGGGTCATGCGGATCGGCGGGGTGAGGCGGATGGCCTCATCCTTGGAGTGGGTGCGGATGTTGGTCAGCTTCTTGCCTTTGAGTACATTGACCTCGAGGTCATTGCCGCGGGTATGTTCGCCGACGATCATACCGCGATAGACCTTCCAGCCCGGCTCGATCATCATCGGACCACGGTCTTCCAGATTCCACATGGCGTAGGCGACGGAGTCGCCCTGGTCGGTTGAGATCAACACGCCATTGCGCCGGCCGATGATTTCCCCCCGGTGCGGCCCATAGGCATGAAACAGGCGGTTCATCACCGCACTGCCACGCGTATCGGTGAGCAGTTCGCCGTGATAGCCGATCAGGCCCCGCGTCGGCGCGTAGAAGATGAGCCGCACGCGCCCGCCGCCCGACGGGCGCATCTCGACCAGTTCGGCCTTGCGCTCGGCGAGCTTCTGCACGACCACGCCGGCGTGGGGTTCGTCGACGTCGATGACCACTTCCTCGATGGGCTCGAGCAGTTCGCCGGATGCCCCATATTGAAACAGCACCTTCGGCCGCGACACGGAAAGCTCGAAGCCCTCGCGCCGCATGGTCTCGATCAGGATGCCGAGCTGCAATTCACCGCGGCCGGCGACCTCCATCGAATCCTTCTCGGTCGACTCGGAAATCCGCAGCGCGACGTTGCCTTCGGCTTCGCGCAGCAACCGCTCGCGGATCACCCGGCTCTGCACCTTGTCGCCCTCGGTGCCGGCCAGCGGGGAATCGTTGATGCGGAAGGTCATGGCCAGCGTCGGCGGATCGATCGGCTGCGCCGGCAGCGGCTCGGTGACTTCCGGTGCGCACAACGTGTGCGAAACGAACGCCTCGGGCAGGCCGGCGATGGCGACAATATCTCCGGCAAAACCTTCGTCGATCGGGGTGCGCTCCAGGCCGCGGAAAGCCAGCACCTTGGTGACCCGGCCCTCTTCCACGAGTTCGCCATTGCGGTCGAGCACCTTGACCTGCTGGTTGGGCTTCACCGAGCCGGAAAAGATGCGCCCGGTGACGACGCGGCCGAGATAGGGATTGGCCTCGAGGATGGTGCCCAGCATGCGGAACGGGCCGTCCATGACCTGCGGCGGAGCCACGTGGCGGAGGACCAACTCGAACAGCGGCGCCATGCCGCGGTCCTTCGGACCTTCGGGCTTGTCGGCCATCCAGCCCTGCTTGGCGGAACCATAGAGGATGGGGAAATCGAGTTGCTCCTCGGTGGCATCGAGGGCGGCGAATAGATCAAAAATCTCGTTGGCGACTTCGCTGGGGCGGGCGTCCGGCCGATCGACTTTATTGATGACCACGATGGGCTTGAGCCCCATCTTCAGCGCCTTGGTGACAACAAACTTGGTCTGCGGCAGCGGCCCTTCGGCGGCGTCGACCAGCACCAGCGCGCCGTCAACCATGTTGAGGATGCGCTCGACCTCGCCGCCAAAATCGGCGTGGCCCGGCGTGTCGACGATGTTGATGCGGGTATCCTTCCAGAGCAGGGACGTTGCCTTGGCGAGGATGGTGATGCCGCGCTCCCGCTCGAGGTCGTTGGAATCGAGCGCGCGCTCGGCGACGCGCTGGTTCTCGCGAAACGAGCCGGACTGCTGCAGCAGCCGGTCGACCAGGGTGGTCTTGCCGTGGTCGACATGGGCGATGATGGCAATGTTGCGGAGCTTCATAGGGCCCGTGTTAAATCGTTACGGGCCCCGAGGGGCCCGCGACTTGTCCGGATTATCGCCCGGAATATAGTCAGCCGCCGGCCATTCGCAATGCGGGGCAGTGTGACATCGGGTGTGCTAGAGTAGCTGGCCAACGCCGCCGCTACTAAGTTCCTTTCCTTATGGAGGATCGCCGGCGGCAGATTGGAGGGACCTGTTGCGTTTCCCGAAGTCCATTTCCAGCACACGCCGGATCCTCTGTGTATTCCCGGCCTATACGCCGTCGTTCGGCACATTTTCCCATGCCTATCGGCTGATGCATGACGTGCGCGCTTTCATGCCGCCGCAAGGCCTGCTGCTGATCGCCGCCTATATGCCGGCGCAGTGGCCGGTGCGCTTTGTCGACGAGAATATCGCGCCGGCGAACGCAGCCGATTTCGCCTGGGCGGATGTCGTCCTGGTCAGCGGGATGCACATCCAGGCGCAACAGATTCACGATATTGCCCGCCGCGCCAAAGCCGCCGGCAAGGTCACCGCGCTCGGCGGCCCGTCGGTCTCAAGCGCTCCCGAAATGTACCCGGACTTCGACCACCTGCATATCGGCGAGATCGGCGACGCCACCGACCGGCTCATTGCCCAGATCGACGAGAGCTGCGCTCCGCCGAGCGCGCAGCAGCGCTTCGAAACTGCGGAGCGGCTGCCGATGACCGATTTCCCGATCCCGGCCTACCATCTTGTTCCGCTGCCGCGCTACTTGATGTGCACGCTGCAATTCTCCAGCGGCTGTCCTTATCTCTGCGAATTCTGCGACATCCCGAATCTCTACGGCCGGCAGCCGCGCTTCAAGACGCCGCAGCAGATCACCGCCGAGCTTGACGCCATGTGTGCGCAGGCCGGCCATCCGCCGAGCGTCTATTTCGTCGACGACAATTTCATCGGCAACCGCAAGGCGGCGCGCGAGATGCTGCCGCACATCGTCGAATGGCAGAAGGAGCGCGGCTATCCGATGCAGTTTGCCTGCGAGGCGACGCTCAATATCGCCAAGCAGACGGAAATTCTGTCGCTGATGCGGGAAGCGGCGTTCGTCGGCATATTCGTCGGCATCGAAACGCCGGAGGCCGACGCGCTGACGGCGATGCGCAAGGGCCAGAACAATTCGCTGCCGATGATGGATGCGATCCGGACCCTCAACGATTACGGCCTGGAGGTCATTTCCGGCATCATCCTCGGCCTCGATACCGACAGCGACGATACCGAAGCGCGGCTCAAGGATTTCATCGATCTCTCCAACATCCCGACGCTGACCATCAATCTGTTGCAGGCATTGCCGAAGACGGCGTTGTGGGATCGGCTCAAAAAGGCGGGACGGCTGGACGAGGATCCGCACCGTGAAAGCAACGTCGCCTTTCTGCGGCCCTATGACGAGGTGGTCGCGAGCTGGCATCGTTCGATCGGCTACGCCAACGATCCGGAGCGATTGTTTGCACGTTTCCGGCACCAGATCGACGCTACTTATGCGAAGCGGATCAAACCGCCGGCCCGCGGCCAGCTCACCAGGGCGAACCTGCGGCGCGGCGCCGTGCTCGGCTATAATGTGCTGGTCGAGGTTGGCCTGAAGTCCGACTATCGGCGTGCATTCTGGCGCGCCGCGCGACACGCCTTGCGCCGCGGCCGGATCGATGCGGTGCTGGCCATGGGCTTCATGGCCTATCATCTGATCCAGTTCACGCGCGAGGCGCTGCGCGGCGATCACAACGCCTCGTTCTACTCCACCAAAAAGTCTCAGCGCAGAGCCGAGCCTGCCGAACAAGCCGCGCCATTGTTGCGCAAGTCGGCATGATGGCCTGATAACCGGCGGAGCGCGCTAACGCGCGATTGCACCGCTTCCGCCTATGCGGCCGCCGCGTTGGCGCCGGGTTTGGCGTCAGCGCCGGGATTGTCGAGCAGCGCAGCCCGGCGCGCGGCGATGGCAAAGCGAACTTGATCGAGCGCCAGCGAGAACGACATCCCCTCGGTCTGGTCGTATTCCTCATGCTCGCCTTGATGGATGATCGCGACCACCAAATTCTCGACGTCGACCTGCATCTGATTGAGCGCCTCCTGCGACGGCGCCGCATGGGCCTTGCGTACCAGATCGATCAGGCGCTGCAGCAGCCGCAGCCGGCGGGTGCGGCCGCTGCGGTGGAAATAGCTGGCGACGCCCGCGATTGCTGAACCGAACAGCGGAAAGATCAGGAGGCCGTAGAAGATGGCATCGCCGTATTTGTCAAAGAAGCTTTTCTGATCGTCGCCGAGATAAGCAAGGGCGCCGGGATGCACCAGGACGCTGGCGTCTTTGTCGGTCTTGGGCGCCTCGATCTTGATTTCGCCCGGCATCGCGGCTGCCAGGGTCAGCCGTGACGTATAAATCAGCTTCGCCAGCGCCGCGATACGGTCGTGGTCGAGCGATTTTCGCGCCACCAGATATTCGGCGAAGCCGAGGCCCTTGAGGTCGTCGTCCGGGCTCGGCGGATTGCCGCCGAATGTGCCGGCATCGATATCGACCGACTCGAAAGCGGGATTGCGCTTGGCGATGCCGTCAGCCTGATCGACGGCGATGAAGCCCGGAGCTTGGCCGTTAAGCGTAGCCACGGCGACGGCATCGGTGATGGCTTGTCCGGTCGCGGGGCCGGCGACGAAAATCGCGTCGATCTGATTGGCCTTGACGGCGTCGGCAAGATTTTTCGGATCGATCAGGGACACCTGCACCTTGTCGGCGGGAACGCCATAGTGGCTGAGCAGGACATTCAGCAACTCCGGCGTCGCCGCATTGCCAGTCACGATGCCGACGCGGTGGCCGGCGAGTTGCGACACTTTTTCGAGTTTGTTGCTCGCATCGGTCTTGTTGCCGGCATCGGCCTTGTTCCCGGCATCGGCGGTGTCACCGGCGCTGTCGTCATCCGCATCGGCATCATCGGCCTTGGCGGCGTTTGCATTCTTGGCATTGGCCGCGACCTTATCGGCCTTGTCATTTTTGTCTTTGTCGCTTTTCGCGGCTTTGGCGTTACCGGTCCCCTTGGTCTCCTTTGACCCCTTGCCATGCTTGGCGGCCTTTTCTTTCTTCTCGGGAGGGCTCGCCTCCTTTGGCGCCGGCGGACTCGGAGGGGGCGCGGGCTCCGCCTTTGCCGTGACCGTAGGCGGCGGCGGTGGCGGAGGCACCGGAACGATCAGCGCCGTCACGTTCTGCCGCAGGATGGCGACAACCGGCCAATTCGGCGCATCGTTCACGGTGCTCGGCAAAATGGCGAGATCGGCGCTGCGGTCGGCCATCGCTTGCGCGCTCTGCTGCGGCCCAGCGGTGGCAACGAGTTCCAGCCGGAGCGCCCGATCGCGCGCGAACTTCTCGGTCAGGATCTGCACAAACTTCGCGTCGCTGCTGCCGGCTGGCCCAGCGGCGATGCGCATCACGGTCGGTGCGGTCGTGATGTAGATCGCCCAGCCGATGCTGCCGGCGAGGATGATGGTTCCCAGAATGGTCACGAGCCAGGTGTGGCGCAGAAACATCCTGACCCGATTTCGCACCCTGTGTTCCAGCGACTCGATACTCATGGCTTTGCCCAATAGATGGCCCGGCGCGGCCGAGGATGTATGCGGCTTGCTTGCGCTGCGAAAGCGCCAGAACAGCAGAAGCTTCTTGGCGAGACTGTTTGATGATCCTGCGGGCATGGCTAAATGTTAGCACGGCTTGGGCATGTTGCCTCTACGACGCCATTCCGCGCGCGCCGGGCCAAACCGTTGCCTTGGTTAATCGCGGGCAGCGGCGGAAATTTGCTCGCGCGGGTTTCATCTTAGACCGCCCTGCGCCCGGACGGTCCCCATGGCCCAAAGCGCACGCCGGTCGGCAGCGCCTCGTGCAGCATGAGCATCTCGCCGATGGTCCCGGACGTTATCAGCCCGACCAAACGGCCCGCCGTGTCGACCACGCCCACGGCCGGCGCCGATTTCTCCTGCAGCAGCCGAAAGGCCTCGTCGAGGCAGCGGTTCTTATTCACGGTCGGGATGCGGACGGTCATAGCGTCGGCAACCCGCGCGTCCGGCCCGCGCTCTTTCAGGGCGCGGATGAGGTCGTTGCGCCCGAGCACGCCGAGCGGCTGCCCCTGGCCGTCCACCACCGGGAACTCAGCTTGACTGGTGTGCAGTAGAGTCTCGACCGCAGCATCGACATGCTCGTCCGGCGTCAATGTTGCAAACTGCGTCACCATGGCAGCGGTCACCGGCACGCCGCGCGACATGGCGCGGGTCGCCACGATATGCGCTTCCGCAGAAGCGGCGAGATAGACGAAGATGGCGATGAAGATCAGCAGCGGATTGCCGAACAGGCCGAGGAAGCCGAGCACGAACGCGACCCATTGCCCGATCATGGCGGCGATTTCGGTGGCGCGCACATAGCCGAGCCGCGACGCCAGCAGCGCTCGCAACACCCGGCCGCCGTCCATCGGGAAAGCCGGGATCAAATTGAACAGCGCGAGGAATATGTTAACGAACGCCAGCCGGTCGATCATGCTGACATTGGCGCTCTCGAGCGCGGAAAGGTGATCGGCGGACAGTTTCGCGCCGCCGACGAACACCAGCAGGAACGCGATGACGACGTTGACGGCCGGGCCCGCGATGGCAATGAGAAATTCTTCGCCCGGTTGTTCGGGGATGCGCTCCAGCCGCGCCACGCCGCCGATCGGCAGCAAAATCACGTCGGGTGTCCGCACGCCGAAACGCCGTGCCGTGAAGATATGGCCGAACTCGTGCAGCAGCACGCACAGGAACAACAGCAGGATGAACAGAAGGCTGTTCCACGCCGCTTGCGGTCCCTTGTTGAGGTATTCCACCCCGAAAATCCAGGCGAGAAGCAAGACAAAGGTGACGTGGATGCGGATCGCCGTGCCGGCGACCGATCCGATGTTCAGAGACCAGGACATGGCAGCTCGCGGGGTTCGTGCCGTTAAGCTACGTAGTCTCTTTGGGTTCTATTTACGAGAGCGACACCGGCCGAGATTGCCTTCCCAGCCGGCTTAAGCATTGAGTTCGCGGGCTAAACTCGGCCCGGCCGCGAAACGTGCATTGCCTTGCGGTTGCCGCCTTTCGTGGCCATCTTTTTGGCGGCTAACGTGATTGCAACAGAGCGGCGCGAGGGCCCGATGTCGTTTCAATACCATGCCGCGTCATGGGCGGACGCCGCGGCGCTGGCGCGGCGGATCGCTGCCGACGAAGCGGAAGTCCGGCGCGGCTTCTGGAAGAAGCTGCGGCGGCTCGCGGCGCGCCTGCCGTTCGCGGAAGATCTTCTCGCCGCCCATTATTGCGCCTTCGATCGCCGGACCCCGTTGCGCGTGAAGGCGGCGCTCCTTGGCGCGCTTGCTTACTTCGTGCTGCCGGCGGACGCGATTCCCGACGTCCTGCCGATCATCGGCTATAGCGATGATGCCGCCGTGCTCGCCGCCGCCATCAAGCTCGTCGCCTCGCATCTCACCGCCGACCACCGCGAAGCGGCGCAGCGCACGCTTGCACGCATGCGCGGCGATGCGTAGTCAGGGCCGCAGCACGATTTTGCCCATGACCTTGCGGTCGGCGATGGCCTTGAGCGCCTTAGCGGTCTCGGCCAGCGGATAGACCGCGTGCACGTGGGCGCTAAGCTTGCCTTCGGAACACCAGCGTACGATCTCTGTCATCAGCGCGCGTTGTCCGTTAGGATCGCGCAGCGCCCACGCGCCCCAGAGCACGCCGCGGATGTCGCAGCTCTTGAGCAAAACCAAGTTGAGCGCGAGCTTTGGAATTTCTCCCGCGGCGAATCCGATGACCAGGTAGCGGCCTTCCCAGCCGAGCGAGCGAACGGCAGGCTCCGCATACGGCCCGCCGACCGGATCGTAGACCACGTCGATCCCGCGCGCGCCGCCCAGCCGCTTGAGCGCATCGCGCAAATCCTCGCTGGCGTAGTTCACGGTTTCGTCGGCGCCATGCGAGCGGGCGAAGGCGAGCTTTTCCTCGGACGAAGCGCAAGCGATGACGCGTGCGCCCATGATCTTGCCGATCTCGATCGCGGCGAGGCCGGTGCCGCCGGAGGCGCCGAGCACCGCGAGCGTCTCTCCCGGTTTCAATCCGCCGCGCTCCCTTAAGCCGTAGAGGGTCGTGGCATAGGTCACGGTCAGGCCGGCGGCGCGGTCGAAATCGAGATTGTCGGGAATCTTCACCAGTTGCCTGGTGTTGGCGGCGAGACTTTCGCGCGCCGCGCCCCAGCCGGTAGAGCCCATCACCCGGTCGCCGGGAGCGAAGTCGGTCACCCCTTCGCCGACACTGGCGACGACGCCGGCGAATTCCGAGGCCGGTGAAAACGGAAACGGCGGCTTGTGCTGGTATTTGCCGGCGATGATCAGCGTATCGAAAAAGTTGAGCGCCGCGGCTTTGATGCGCACAACGGCCTCGCCCGGGCCTGCGGAAGGCTCTGGGATGTCGGCAAGCACGAGTTCCTCGGGTGTCCCGAAATGCGTGCAGAGAATGGCTTTCATGAGGGGCTTGTTCTGTCGTTGGGCAAGGATTGAGGCGGCCCGGTTGCGGCTGCATTTCATAACCACGAAACACGTCGATCAGGGAAGTAGGGGCAATCGACCGGAGCGGCGGCCGGCGAGATGCCCACAGGCCGGTCTTCGCATTGCCAACTTCGTTTCCTACAGGGCCCGAAATGAGTTAAACTTGAAAGCCTTAGATTTATTGTCAGCGCCCACGCGAGGGCCCGATGCGCACTCATGGACCAAGGCGGCTCGCGCTTTCGCTGCTGATTGCGGCGGCGGTTGCCATGCCGGCGCTTGCCCAACAGCCGGCGGCCACGCCCCCTGCCGCGACGCCTCCCGCCGGAGCGCCGGCGCCCGCGCCGAAAAAGCCCCGCAAGCCAAAAAAGCCCGCTGCCTTGCCCGCCGAGCCCGCGCCTAAGGCGACGGCGGCGCCAGCCGCGGCCATTGCCGGCGGTGCCAAGGCGAAGCTTTTGGGGCAGTATGGCGATTGGGGCGCCTATACCGCCTCGCCCGGCGGCAAGAAGGTGTGTTTCGCGATCGCCAAGCCTACGTCCTCGGAAACCAATCCGCCCAACCGGCCGCGCAACCCTTCCTACATGTTCATTTCGTCACGGCCAGCGGACAAGGTCAGCAACGAGGTGTCGGTCATCATCGGATATCCCTTCAAACCGAACACTGATGCGACCATGGAGATCGGCTCGACCTCGTTTGTGCTTTATACCCAGCAGGATGGCGCCTGGATCAAGAACGCGGCGGATGAAACCCATCTGCTCGATAGTATGCGCGTTGGCCAGAGCGCGGTGGTGAAAGGAATGTCGGCGAAGGGCACGCGATCGACCGACACGTTCTCGCTGCGCGGTCTCGCCCAGGCTCTCGACCGCTCCGACCAGGACTGCAAGTAGGGGATCGCTGCCAAGGTTGCGGGAGCGGTCCTAACGGGCCGGCAATGTGCTTCCCATTTATGGCTTGCTGACGGGCCATTGACGCAACAATGAAACGCTCTGGGCGCTTTTTGGATTGACTATGACCGCTCCGCTTGCCGCCACCGTGCCTGAGGACGTCACAGCGACGGCCGCGATCGAGAAGCGCCCGCTTGAGCGCTACGTCGCGCCGGCGCAGCCGTCCCTGGTTGGGCTGTCGCGCACCGCGCTCGCCGACGCGCTCGGCGCGGCCGGCGTACCGGAGCGGCAGCGCCGCATGCGCGTGCAACAGATCTGGCATTGGCTCTATGTCCGCGGCGCCCAGGACTTCGACGCCATGACGACCTTGTCGAAGGATTTGCGCGCCGAGCTCGCGCGGCACTTCACTCTGGCGCGGCCGGAAATCGCCGCCGAGCAAACCTCGGTTGATGGCACGCGCAAATGGCTGATCCGGCTCCCGGGCGAAGTTGCCGGCCGGCCGCATGAGGTCGAGTGCGTCTACATTCCGGAAACCGATCGCGGCACGCTCTGTATCTCGAGCCAGGTCGGCTGCACGCTCAACTGCTCGTTCTGTCACACCGGGACCCAGCGTCTGGTGCGTAATCTGACGCCCGGCGAGATTGTCGGCCAGGTGGTGCTGGCGCGCGACCGGCTGGCGGATTGGCAGCGTGCCGCGGCGCCGGCGGGGACGGAACCCGAGAAACGCCTCGTCTCCAACGTGGTCATGATGGGGATGGGCGAGCCGCTGTACAATTTCGAGGCCGTACGCGACGGCCTCAATGTCGTGGGCGACGGCAACGGCTTGAGCCTCTCCAAACGGCGGATCACGCTGTCGACGTCCGGAGTTGTGCCCAATATCGCGCGCGCCGGGACCGAGATCGGCACCATGCTCGCGGTGTCACTGCACGCGGTGACCGACGAGCTGCGCAACGAACTGGTGCCGATCAACCGCAAATATCCGCTGCGCGAGCTGCTCGACGCCTGCCGCAATTATCCAGGGCTTTCCAATGCCCGGCGCATTACCTTTGAGTATGTCATGCTCAAGGGCGTCAACGACTCGCTCGCCGACGCGCGCGCGCTGGTGCGGCTGGTCAAGGGCATTCCCGCCAAGATCAATCTCATTCCGTTCAATCCCTGGCCGGGCAGCCAATACGAATGCTCGGACTGGGAGCAGATCGAGAAGTTTTCCGAGATCGTGTTCGACGCCGGCTATGCTTCGCCGGTGCGCACGCCGCGCGGGCGCGACATTCTCGCCGCCTGCGGCCAGCTCAAGAGCGCGACGGAAAAGCTTTCTGCCCGTGAGCGTCTGGCGCTGCGGGCGATGGCGATGACGGATTGATCGCGGTCTGATGGCGCTCATTTGTCGCCCCACGAGCGGAACGCTCGCCTGCATTTTGGCGTGCGCCACATGAATTGGACCGGGCTTGCCATCGCGCTGATTGTTGGCGCCGCCGTTGGAGTTGTGTTCGGCGTCTATCCGCGGCTCGATCTTGAAATCACTTCGTTGTTCTACGACCCTGCGACCCACGCGTTTGCTGCCTCGGGTGACTGGGTCCCCTATGTGCGCGACGCGGCGACCGCGCTGATCACGCTGCTGGTTGCTCCGGCGTTTCTCGCGCTCCTCGGCAAACTTGTGATGCCGCGGCGGCGCATCCTCATTCCCGGCCGCGCCGCTCTTTTTCTGAGCATCACGCTGACGCTTGGGCCATTCATCCTCGCCAACGTGGTGTTGAAAGATCACTGGGCGCGGATGCGGCCGACCGACGTCGTCCAGTTCGGCGGCACTGAGCGCTTCACGGCATGGTGGGATCCGACCGGACCGTGCCCGGACAATTGCTCATTCATCGGTGGCGAAGCCTCAAGCGCATTCTGGACGCTGGCGCCGGCCGCACTCTCACCCCCACAATGGCGGCCGCTCGCCTACGCGGCTGCGCTCACGTTCGGCGCTGCGGTCGGGGTGCTGCGCATGGCTGGCGGCGCGCATTTTTTCACTGATATCGTCTTTGCTGGTGTGTTCATGTTCCTGGTGGTTTGGACCTTTCACGGCCTGATCTATCGCTGGCGGCCGACGCGATTGACCGACGCAGGCGTCGAGTGGTGGCTCGAACGGGCGGGACGGGCGCTTCGCGGGCCGCTCGCGGGGCTGGCGCGGCGGATCGCCGGGCGCAAAGCCAGCGCTCCTGATTCCTGAGTAAATTCCGCAGTGACTGGAACGGCCTACGCCGGCGCAACAGCTTGCGCCGATCCCCCGCGCGCTTATAGTCCGCGCGAATTTCGGGCGGTTCTTCCTCGCCCTGCGCAGGACTTCTTCGATGCCCAAAGGCGACGTCAAAAAAGTCGTGCTCGCCTATTCCGGCGGGCTCGATACCTCGATCATTCTCAAGTGGCTGCAGACCACCTATGGCTGCGAGGTTGTTACCTTCACCGCCGATCTTGGCCAGGGCGAGGAGCTTGAGCCGGCGCGGCGCAAGGCGCTGACGCTCGGCATCAAGCCGGAAAACATTTTCATCGAGGATCTGCGCGAAGAATTCGTGCGCGATTACGTCTTCCCGATGTTCCGCGCCAATACGCTCTACGAGGGCCAATATCTGCTCGGCACCTCGATCGCGCGGCCGCTGATCGCCAAGAAGCAGATCGAGATCGCGGAAAAGGTCGGCGCCGATGCCGTCGCCCACGGCGCCACCGGCAAGGGCAACGATCAGGTGCGCTTCGAGCTTTCCTATTATGCGCTCAAGCCCGACGTGAAGGTGATCGCGCCGTGGCGCGAATGGGAGTTTCGCTCGCGCGAGGCGCTGCTTGCGTTCGCTGAGCAGAACCAGATCCCGATCGCCAAGGACAAACGCGGCGAGGCGCCGTTCTCGACCGACGCCAATCTCCTGCACACCTCCTCCGAGGGCAAGGTTCTGGAAGATCCCGCCGAAGAGGTGCCGGATTACGTCTATTCGCGCACCGTCGATCCCGGCGCTGCGCCCGACGAGCCGGCCTATGTGACGGTCGAGTTCGTGCGCGGCGATCCGGTGGCCATTGACGGGAAGAAAATGTCGCCGGCGGAACTTCTATCGCAGCTGAACACGCTCGGCCGGCGGCACGGCATCGGCCGGCTCGATCTGGTGGAGAACCGCTTTGTCGGCATGAAGTCGCGCGGCATGTATGAGACGCCGGGCGGCACCATCCTTCTGGCCGCTCACCGCGGCATCGAGCAGATCACGCTCGACCGCGGCGCCGCCCATCTCAAAGACGAGCTGATGCCGAAATATGCCGAGCTGATCTATTACGGCTTCTGGTTTTCGCCCGAGCGCGAGATGCTGCAGGCGGCGATCGACAGAAGCCAGGAATTCGTCACCGGCTCGGTGCGGCTCAAGCTCTACAAGGGCAATGTCGGCGTGGTCGGGCGGAAGAGCCAATATTCGCTCTATGATCAGGACCTGGTGACGTTCGAGGAGGGCAAGGTCGCCTATGACCAGCGCGACGCCGAAGGCTTTATCCGGCTCAATGCACTGCGGCTGCGCACGCTCGGGCAGCGCAAGCGGAAACTCAAACTCGACAGGTAGTTTCGCGCCTTCGCGGTTTGGTGCGCCAGCGTTTCTAATGCGCCTGGTGCCATGTCACCAAGATGCGCCGATGACGGGCACGAGGCCGGCGATGATGCGACATCTGCCGGAGCTTCGGCGAATCGCCGCCGGGTTTGCCCGGGAAGTAATCGGGCTCCGAGCCGGGGCCTTTCGGATCGATGGGCTCATCGACCGGGTACGGCGAACGCGGCCCCTTCGGGCCGAGTTCGGAATCTTCAAGCGGTTGTTTTGGCCCCTGTTCGCTCGCTGTTGGACACATCGCATCGCCCACCTTTCGAGTCTCGCCCATAGTGCGGGCGGATACCGGTTCGACCGAATAACGTCGTCAGGGGGCGAGTTGTTCCGCACGCGCGGCGCAGGTACTCCCTGTCCCCGCACGCGGGGAGAGGCGAACTTACACCTTCCGTTCGACCAGCTTGCGCTTGATCTCAGCGATGGCCTTTGCTGGATTAAGGTGCTTGGGGCAGGCCTTGGCGCAGTTCATGATGGTGTGGCAGCGGTAAAGCCGGAACGGGTCCTCGAGGTCGTCAAGCCGCTCGCCCGTCGCCTCGTCGCGCGAGTCGACGATCCAGCGGTTCGCCTGCAACAGCGCCGCCGGTCCGAGAAAGCGGTCCGAATTCCACCAATAGCTCGGACAGGCGGTCGAGCAGCAGGCGCAGAGGATGCATTCGTAGAGCCCGTCGAGCTTCTGCCGGTCGTCGTGGCTCTGCTTCCACTCCTTCTGCGGCGTCGGCGAAACCGTCTGCAGCCACGGCTTGATCGAGGCGTGCTGGGCGTAAAAGTTGGTGAGGTCCGGGACCAAATCCTTCACCACCGGCATGTGCGGCAGCGGATAGATGCGCACGGCGCCGCCGACGTCGCTCATCGCCTTGGTGCAGGCAAGCGTATTGGTCCCGTCGATATTCATCGAGCACGACCCGCAGATGCCTTCGCGGCACGAGCGGCGGAAGGTGAGCGTCGCATCGATGTTGTTCTTGATCCAAATCAGCGCGTCGAGAACCATCGGCCCGCAGTCGCCGGTGTCGACGTAATAGATGTCGATGCTCGGATTGTCGGGCGTGTCCGGGCTCCAGCGATAGATCCGGAATTCGCGCTCGGCGCTCGCCTTGGCCGGATGCGGCCAGGTCTTGCCTTCGCCGATCTTGGAATTTTTTGGCAGCGTGAACTGGACCATGCGCCTTATCTTTGTGCTTTGTAGTAGAACCAACCAATCGATGCGAGCAAACCAATCGCAGCAAGAA
>CAVPXZ010000023.1:325000-436902 GCA_963709825.1 uncultured Alphaproteobacteria bacterium | reverse complement strand
CCAGAATGGTACCTACATTGTTTGCGACGGAGTTTAGAACGTGAAAGACGACGTATAATCCTACGGCTATGGTCAGCACTGCAATCGCTATCGACCGAACGTCATTCGATTTGAGTTGCGTAGCCATCGGCCGTCTCCATTCTCTACGATTTCCAAATCGATATCGCCACAACCGTCAGTGAAAGAATATTTGAAAACCAAATGATGCTAGCTTGATAGTCAGGATAGCGGTGGAACAGGACGATATTTAGGCCCATCAAGACTAATAACAATAGCACGAACACCAAGAAATATATCGTAACTTTTTGCGCTTGCTTTTGAGTTGCGGCTATCCCGATTACTGTAAAGGCACAACCGATGGAGACATCATAGACTGTCGGAGGAATTGGCGCTGCGGCCCCTTTATCAATGAGATTATTCAACGCATTGAAAACGATCGAACCGAACGACGGTACAAGCAGGCCCGCGATGACGTTTATGAGCCTAGGATCCATCGTTGTTGGCTCAATCCAAATAAATGTTTTTGAACAACATGCACTCATTTCAATCGCGTCAACTTTAGGTAGCGCACCGTTCGCCTGGGACTCTTGAGAGAGTTGGCGTATCCAAGGTCTCAATACACCCGCTTCTTCGGCTCGATGTAAGCCACGTCGTTGGTCAGCGTGTAAGTGTGTACCGGCCGGTAATCGATCGTCACCTTGCCGGTCGCGATGTCGAGCCACGACAGCGTGTGCTTCATCCAGTCTTTGTCGTCGCGTTCGGGAAAATCCTCGCGCGCATGGGCGCCGCGGCTTTCGGTGCGGTTGAGCGCCGAATCCACGGTGACGACCGCCTGCTCGATCAGGTTGACGAATTCCAGCGTCTCGATCAGGTCCGAGTTCCAGATCAGCGAGCGGTCGCTGACGCGGATGTCGCCGACGCCGCTGAAGACATCATGGATGAGCCTCGAGCCTTCCTGCAGCACCTCGCTGGTGCGGAACACCGCGCAATTGCTTTGCATCGCGTGCTGCATTTTGCTGCGCAGCTGCGCGGTCGGCGTGCTGCCCGAGGCGTTGCGGAATTTGTCGAGCCGCGACAGCGCGCGCTCGGCGGAATCCTTCGCCAGCTCGGGCTGCTTGTCGTTGGGCGTGAGCATGTCGGCGCAGCGCAGCGCCGCCGCGCGGCCGAACACGACGAGATCGATCAGCGAATTCGAGCCGAGCCGGTTGGCGCCATGGACCGACACGCACGCCGCCTCGCCCAGCGCCATCATGCCGGGCACCACGTAATCGGGGTTGCCGTCTTTCTTGATCAGCGCCTCGCCGTGATAGTTGGTGGCGATGCCGCCCATGTTGTAATGCACCGTCGGCACGATCGGCACCGGCTCGTGGGTCAGATCGACGCCGGCAAAGATGCGCGCCGACTCGCTGATGCCCGGCAGCCGCTCCGCCAGAATCTGCGGATCGAGATGATCGAGATGCAGGAAGATGTGGTCCTTCTTCGGCCCGACGCCGCGGCCCTCGCGGATTTCGATGGTCATGGCGCGGGAGACGACGTCGCGCGAGGCGAGATCCTTGGCCGACGGCGCATAGCGCTCCATGAAGCGCTCGCCTTCCGCATTGACCAGATAAGCGCCCTCGCCGCGGGCGCCCTCGGTGATCAGGACGCCGGCGCCGTAAACGCCGGTCGGATGAAACTGCACGAATTCCATGTCCTGCAGCGGCAGCCCGGCGCGCAGCACCATGGCGTTGCCGTCGCCGGTCTGGGTGTGGGCGCCGGTGCACGAGGCATAGGCGCGGCCATAGCCACCGGTCGCGAGCACTGTCATCTGCGCGGAAAAGCGATGGATCGAGCCGTCATCGAGGTTGAGCGCGACGACGCCGCGGCAGCGGCCGTCTTCGTCCATCATCAGATCGATGGCGAAATATTCGATAAAAAACTCGGCCGAATGCCGCAGCGCCTGCCCATACATGGTGTGCAGCATGGCGTGCCCGGTACGGTCGGCGGCGGCGCAGGTGCGCTGCGCGGTGCCTTTGCCGTAATGCGTGGTCATGCCGCCAAACGGGCGCTGATAGATCTTGCCGTCTTCCCGGCGCGAAAACGGCAGGCCCCAGTGTTCCAGCTCGTAGACCGCTTCCGGCGCGCTGCGGCACATGTATTCGATCGCATCCTGGTCGCCGAGCCAGTCGGCGCCCTTGACGGTGTCGTACATGTGCCAGCGCCAGTCGTCTTCGCCCATATTGCCGAGCGCCGCTGCGATACCGCCCTGCGCCGCTACTGTATGCGACCGCGTCGGGAACACCTTGGTGATGCAGGCGGTCCGCAGTCCGGCTTCGCTGCAGCCAACTACCGCGCGCAGGCCGGCGCCGCCGGCGCCGATGATGACGACGTCGTAGGCGTGATCCTCGATCGGGTAAGCGCGCCCGTTGATGGCCGGCGCCGCGCTTCCGCCATTGGCTGCGTTCGCCGCCATGCTCACACTCCGAACGAAAGCTTGAGGATGCCGTACGCCGAGGCCAGCGCTACGGCGACGCAGAAGAACGCATTCGCCATGATCAAAACGAGCTTGGCGGTCTCGTCGTGCACGTAATCCTCGATGATTACCTGCATGCCGATTTTCATATGTGTGGTGATCGAGACGATGAACAACAGCATGATAATGGCGACCAGCGGCGAGCCCAGAACCTGCGCCGCGGTGGCCTGGTTGCGGCCAAGCAAGGTGATGACGATGATCACGGCGGCGATGGTCAGCGGGATATTGGCGACGGCGGTCAGCCGCTGGCGCCAGAAATGATCGGTGCCCGATCGCGCCGCGCCGAGGCCGCGCACCCGCGCGAGCGGGGTACGGATATGCTTTGCCGGAGCCTTGCTCACCGTGATCCTCCCATCGCCAAGAGGCCGACGATCCACAGCAGCACGGTAATCGCGATCGAGCCGATCAGGTTCGCGGCGGCGAGCCACTCGCGTTCGTTCGGGCCGAGGCCGCGCCCGGTATCCCAGATCAGATGGCGTATGCCGCCCAGCATGTGATGGATGAGCGCCCAAGTGTAACCGAACAGGATCAATCGCCCGATGATGGAACCGGCGAACCAGCTGAATTTTGCGTAGCCGTTCGGTCCCGACGCCGCGGCCAGGAACCACCAAGCCAGGATCAGGGTGCCGAAATAGAGCCCGAAGCCGGTGATGCGATGTACGATCGACATCATCATCGTCAGCATCGGCCGGTAGATTTGCAGGTGGGGCGACAGTGGCCGTGCGGCGGGGGCTTTGGTTTCGGCCATCGTGTTCTTCCGAATTCGTTCGGCGCCCCGCGCCAAACATCAGCACGTTCCTATCCAATCCCGGTGCGCGTCGCAATCCGACAAGGCAACCAGGCGCGCTGTAGTTCACTCTACTTTCGCCCCGCGCGAAAGATAAGGTGTTGAAAGCCCTTAGCGCAATTGGCATTATCCAAAGTCTGACTTCGTCAAATGCGAAGGCTCGGCTTCCGTGCGATTCGATCTGGCCGATCTCAGTCTGTTTCGCCACGTCGTCGAGGCCGGCAGCATCACCCATGGCGCCGAGCGTGCGAATCTGGCGCTGGCCGCGGCCTCGACCCGAATCCGCAACATGGAGGACGCACTCGGCGTCGCGCTCTTGGTCCGCGGGCGGGCAGGCGTCACGCCGACCCAGGCCGGCCGCACCCTGCTGCAACACGCGCGCACCATCCTGCGTCAGGCGGAACGGCTGCACGACGATCTCGGCGCCTATGGCGGCGGCCTCGCCGGCCAGATCCGGATCTTGTCGAACACCAATGCGCTTACCGAGTTCCTGCCGGAAGCACTCAGTTCGTTTCTTGCCGCGCATCCCAATGTCAGCGTCGATCTGGAAGAGCGCTTGAGCGACGAGATCGTCGGTCTGATTGCCGAGGGCGTCGCCGATCTCGGCATCGTTGCCGGCACGGTCGATGCCGGCGCGCTCGAGACCTACCCGTTCCGCCGCGACCGCTTCGTCCTCGTGGTTGCGCGCGACCATCCGTTGGCGCGACGGGCGAAGATCGGCTTCGCCGAGCTGCTCGATCGCGACTTTGTCGGGTTGGATCGCGCCAGCGCCTTGCAGCGCTTCCTGGCCAGCAAGGCGGTGCGCATCGGCCGGCCCCTGCGCCTGCGCGTGCAGCTGCGCAGCTTCGATGCGGTGTGCCGGCTGGTCGAATGCAAGGTCGGCATCGGCATCGTGCCGGAGACGACCGCGCACCGCGTGTCCAAGACCATGGCGATCGCGGTCGTGCCGCTGACGGATTCGTGGGCCGTGCGCGAACTGACGATCTGCTCGCGGAGCATGGACGAACTGCCGCTCTATGCGCGGCAACTGGTCGAGCATTTGCGTGCGGAACGTTAGCGCAGGCGCCGACTTAATAACGCGCTGGCAAGGTCTGCTTTCGTGGACGCCTTTTGACCAAGGCTTACGGCGCGCGTTCGGCGCCTTAGCGGATTCTTAGGGTTAATGGATCATTTTGAAATGAACGGACTCGGACGAGCAGCATGTCTCGGTGGGTATTCCCTCTGGCAGTGCTCGGATTTTCCCACATCGCCGTCGCGGACGAGCTTGGATATCTGCGTGGTTCCGATGTCCCGGCTTACACCGTCATTCAAACAGTGCCGCCGTCGCTGACCGATCCTGCGCTACGCTCAACCCGTACGGTAAATTACGCAGAGCCGGTCGGGGTCGTGCGGCCGGTTGCACGTGCACTGCCCGTTGCCTGGGACTGGACAGGGTTCTATGTCGGCGCCCACGCGGGTCTGGCGCTCAGTGCCACAAATTTTGCCGACCCGTTTGGCGTCTCCGTCTTCGGCAACACTGTGCAGAGCCCAGGTTTTTCCGCGGGCGGCCAGATTGGCTACAACTGGCAGCCAGCCGGATCACAATGGGTGTTTGGGGTCGAAGCCGATGCTGACGCGCTATCGTCTGACGGGACCAGCACTTGCTTCGCGGTCTCAGCGCAGACCATCAATGCGACGTGCCGGGTCCGTCCGCAGGCCGCCGGAACCTTCACCGGCCGCGTTGGCTACGCAATGGGTCCGGCCGACGAACTAGACAATATTGCGCCGTTCGGCGCCCTCCCTTTCAGATCGGCCACGTTGATCTACGGCAAAGCCGGGGCGGCTTTCGCCAATGACCGGATCGACATGGCGATCAACAATGCTCTCGCCGGGTTCGCTGGGCCTGACATCGCATCGAACAGCACCAACGCGACGTTTTGGGGTTGGACGGTCGGCCTCGGCATTGAACACGCATTGACGCCCGCCTGGTCGCTGAAAGCCGAATACGACTATCTCAGCTTCGGCAGCCGGTACGTTGCAAATCTTGGCAGCTCGACATTTGACGCCTCTGCTGTCCCCTTGAGCTCCGCTCCTCCGGGCACCTCCGGGGTTTCGCAAAACATCCAAATGGTGAAAATCGGTCTGAACTACAAATGGGGAGCGGACCCGTTGGACTGGGCGGACGCGGCAACTGCTGCGTATGTCGTCAAGGCTCCGCCGGCGCAGAATTGGCTTTCAGGTTGGGACGCGCAAGGCGGCTTCCGTTACTTCGGCAGCTGGGGTCAGTTCCAGAAAGATATCGGCAATTTCGCGAGTGCGGCGTTGCCCGCCATATCCAGCGTTTCCCGGCTGACCTATTCCGGCATGCAAACGAATTCCGGCGAAGTCTTCGGCCGCATCGACAGCCCGTGGCGGCTTTTCGTCAAAGGCTATGTCGGCGGCGGCTCGACCGGCAGCGGTCAAATGAACGATGAAGACTTCGGCATACCTCTGCTCGGGACCTATGCGGCCTATTCAAACACGGTGTCCAACGTCACCGGGGGGACCATTTCCTACGCCGCGGTCGATGCCGGCGTAAATTTCCTGGATGGTCCCGGCTACAAGGTCGGGGCTTTCGCCGGCTACTTCTACCTCAATCAGGCGATGAGCGCGTTCGGTTGTCAGCCGATAGCCAATATCAACTGCATTCCCAACGTGCCGTCGACCGGTGCGGCGATCATTACCGAGAACGACAAGTGGCAGGCGCTGCGGGTCGGCGTCGGCGGCGAAACGATATTGATCAATCGGCTGGCGCTCAGCGCGGACGTCGCCTACCTGCCGTACGTGAATTTCAGCGGCGTCGACGATCATTACTTTGGCAATACCGGGCAGATCGCCAGCGTCAATCCGGAGGCGTCGAACCAGGGCGTCGGGGTGCAGCTTGAGGCGCTCATCTCCTACTACGTTACCCCTGAATTCAGCCTTGGCGTGGGTGGACGGTACTGGTCGTTGTGGACGACGAACGGACAGGTTATTCGGACGGTCGACGACGGGCTGCCGATTACGGCTACGCCCCCGCAGATCTTCAAAGGAGCGGTCGAGCAGGTCGGTGTATTCTTGCAAGCGGCCTACAGGTTCGGACCGATCTGTCTCTAATGCCGTGCGCCACCGGGGTAGCCGGTGGACAAATTGCTAAAAGCTTCGTTCGATTATTCGTCGGCGCCAGCGGATTTGCAGCGGAAGGCACTACCTCAAGGATTGATATAGGGCCGAGATATCGAGCCGATTGTCTATGACGCGTGCTCGAATATGGATACTATCCGCGAGCAGTTGGCGAAAAACCGCGACGAACTGCGGGCATAACAACTAGAAATCGATTTCCGGGAGGATAACATGAGAGAAACCGTAACAGCTCTGGCGTTCTCGCTTGCGATCGGTGCGGCACTCACCCCCGTGGCTACCGCGGCCCGCGCCGAGGAGCAGCAGCTTCATCGCGTCGTCACCGCACTCGACGCCAGCAATAAATCGACCGCTTTGTTCAACTCCATGGTTCCGCTCAAAGTGGGCGGCGCGGGCGAGGGCGTCGCGACCATCTGGGTGACCCAGAAGGCTCCTGCGGACTTTTCATGGAATGCCGATCGCTCGGGACAGCGGAAGGGGTTCTCGCCGGTGCGGGACGGGACGCAGTTTCTGATCGTCGATTTCCCGCCGGTAGGACCCGAGGTCGACAAGCTGCCGATGGACACGATGATGAAGGTTGTCGGCGCCGATGCGCCCCAGCGGGGCGTGCCGCCGACCAATCCGCTGATGCATCGCACCCGCACTGTCGATTACGCCATCATTATGCAAGGCGAGATCGATATGATGCTCGATACCGGGCCGGTCCATCTCAAGGCCGGAGACGTGGTCGTTCAACAGGCGACCAACCACGCCTGGCTCAATCACGGCAAGGAACCCTGCCGCATCGCGTTCGTCATGATGGATTCGCAAGAGCCGTAAAACGAGCGGATGAATGTGAAAAACGGGCGCAGCGCCGCATCAGGGCTGCGCCACATTTCGGGCAACAGCGGACATCGAGTGTGCGCGTGCTACACGGTGTCTGTTAAGGGTCCACGCTCGAACCACTCTCACCGCGGCATCAGCACCCAATAATCGAGGTCGAGCAGGACCGCCGGGTCGTAATCGTCGCCGGATTTGAACGGAAAATCTTCGCACGGACGATCGCGCGTGGCGATAGTGCGCAGCCGCAGAACGCCGACATCGCTTCGCCCCGGCAGTTCGGATTTTCCCAGGACTTCCGACCACGCGAACACCGTGCCGCCGGCGAACAGCGGCGCGACATGGCGGCCGCCATTGATGGCGGGAATGTGAAACGCGTTGGCGAGGCCGTTGAAGGAAAGCGCGCGCGCCAGCGAAATGACGTGACCCCCGTAAATCAGCCGGCGGCCGAAGCGGCCTTTGCCTTCGACATACTGGTTGAAATGGATGCGGGCCGTGTTCTGATAGAGCCGGGTGGCGATCATGTGCTCGGCCTCTTCGACGCTGATGCCGTCGACATGATCGATACGCTCGCCGACCTCGTAGTCGCCGAAGCGGTAGGGACTTCCGGCCAGCGCGAAGTCGTAAGCCGCCACATCGATCGGCGGGCAGGCTTCGCCCAGGACTTTGGGATCGAGCACGGTCGGCAGCCGCGGCACGTGATCGCCGGGCGCGGGCGCGGCTTCGTCGCGTTTGCGCACCATCACCCAGCGCACATATTCAAGCACCGGCGTGCCGTCCTGCTTGTAGCCGGTGGTGCGCACATAGACGATACCGGTCTTGCGGCTCGAATTTTCCTTCAGCCCGATGACTTCGGAAAGCGCGGTCAGGGTGTCGCCGGGATAAACCGGCTTGCGGAAATAACATCCGGCATAGCCGAGATTAGCGACGGCGTTGAGCGAGACGTCGGGGACGGTCTTGCCGAAGACGATGTGAAAGACCAGGAGATCGTCGATCGGCGCGCGCGGATAGCCGATCGCCTTGGCGAATACGTCGGACGATTGCGCCGCGAAGCGCGGTCCGAACAGGCCGTTGTAAAGCGCCACATCGCCGGTGGTCACGGTGCGCGGGGTCGCGTGCCGGATCACCTGACCGACGCGGAAATCCTCGAAACAATTGCCGGGACTGGTCTTCGGCATTGGCAAATCCTTTTGGTCAGAAAACCCGGCATTCGGCGCGCTTCATAGCCGAACATGACGCCGGCGCAAAGGCCGTGGCCGGCGCTAATTGCCGGAAGTCATTTCCGAAAACCCGTTGCGCTCGGGTTCGAGGGTCGGCCGGTCTTTGCGAAATGACGTGCGTTCACGCAGCCGTGAGCATCCGGGCGAAACCGGCCCGCGGCGCGACCGTAACTCGATCCGATGACGCAATCCTGCGCGTCTCGCCGGCGCTCGCCGGCCCATAACGGTCGCAAATGTCATTAATGGCAACAATGGAGCCTCTCATGTCCAAGCGTTTCGCTTTGATTGCCGCTGCGGCGGTTCTCGCGTTGACCGCCGGTGCGGCGGCCCCGGTTTCTGCGGAGATGGAAAAGACGGTCAATGTCGGCGGCGCGCCGATGTATCCGTCGAAAAACATCGTTCAGAACGCAGTGAACTCGAAGGATCACACGACGCTGGTCGCCGCAGTGAAGGCCGCCGGTCTGGTCGAAACCCTCGAGGGTCCGGGCCCGTTCACCGTGTTCGCGCCGACCAACGAAGCCTTCGCCAAGCTGCCGGCCGGCACCGTCGACACGCTGCTCAAGCCGGAGAACAAGGGCACGCTGACCAAGATCCTGACCTATCACGTCGTGCCCGGCCGCATGACTGCCGTCAATCTGATGAAGGCGGTGAAGGACGGCGAGGGCGAGGCCAAACTGAAAACCGTCTCCGGCGACTGGCTGATCGTCAAGCAGGCCGGCCCCGGCAAGCTTAGCGTCACCGACGCCAAGGGCGATGTCGCATGGGTCACGATCCCCGACGTGCTACAGTCGAACGGCGTGATTCACGTTATCAATACCGTGCTGCTGCCGATGTAAGAGCGGTTCCACGCTGATGTTGCTGCCCCTCTCCCCCAGCGGGCCCCCCAGCGGGGAGAGGGCTCTCTAACAGGAATGTGACGCGCGCGTGCGCGTGGGTTTTGCTAGAGGTCCGCGACCGCGAGTGGATGCCATGACCATCGAAGCCACAGCAAACACACGCCTGACGCCCGACATGACGGCGGGGCCCCTCATCCACCCGGGCTGGGTCCGCGTGACCCATTGGGTCAACGCCCTGGCGATGCTGATGATGATTGGCTCGGGCTGGCAGATCTACGACGCCTCGCCGCTGTTCGGTTTCGTGTTTCCGCGGCAGATTGCGCTCGGCAACTGGCTCGCCGGTGCGCTGCTCTGGCACTTCGCGGCGATGTGGCTTTTGGTGGTCAACGGCCTCGTCTATGTCGCGCTTGGCATTGCGACCGGCCGCTTCCGCCGCAAGCTGTTTCCGATCTATCCGGGCGATGTCCTGCACGACCTTTTTGCCGCCCTGCGCGGCAAGCTCTCCCATGACGATCTTTCGGTCTACAACGCGGTGCAGAAGCTTCTCTATGTCGGCATTCTGCTCACCGGCGTGGTGATCGTGCTCTCCGGTCTGTCGATCTGGAAGCCGGTGCAGTTTCACACCTTGACCAGCCTGTTCGGCGGTTACGATACCGCGCGCTATGTGCACTTCGCGGCGATGACCGCAATCGTGGCGTTTCTGGTCGTGCATGTGACGCTCGCCGTGCTGGTGCCGAAGAGCCTGCGCGCCATGATCGTCGGCCGCTGACAGGCGAGGAGAAACCCGATGGCCCGATCGCGCGAATCGCCACCCGGCGTCGATCCCAAGCTGCTGATCAAGGACGTGGCGAAGCTTCTGCCGGAGCCGTCGCGGCGGCTGTTCCTGCGCGGCGCCGCCAGCCTCGGCGCGCTCACGGCGCTGTCGGGCTGCGACATCATCGACGGCACCACCTCGGAGAACGCGCTGCGGGTCATCTCGCGGTTCAACGACCGTGTTCAGGCGTTCCTGTTCAATCCGAACACGCTGGCGCCGGAATATCCCGAGAGCATGATCACGCGGCCGTTCCCGTTCAACGCCTACTACAGCGAGGACGAGGCGCCCGACATCGACGGCGACCAGTGGCAGCTCGAGATCGGCGGCCTGGTCGAGAACAAAAAGCCTTGGACGCTGCCCGAACTCAACAAGCTGCCGGAGGTCTCGCAGATCACGCGCCATATCTGCGTCGAGGGCTGGAGCGCCATCGGCTCGTGGCAGGGGGTGAAGCTGTCGGATTTCCTCAAGCTGATCGGCGCCGACCTGACGGCCAAATATGTCTGGTTCCAGTGCGCCGAAGGCTATTCGAACACCATCGACATGCCGACCGCGCTGCACCCGCAGACGCAGCTGACGCTCAAATTCGACCACCAGACCCTGCCGCGCGCCTACGGCTTTCCGATCAAGATCCGCATTCCCACCAAGCTCGGCTTCAAAAACCCGAAATACGTCACCGCCATGTGGGTGCAGAACAACGATGCCGGCGGCTACTGGGAGAACCAGGGCTACAACTGGTTCAGCGGGTCATAAAAATTCTTGTCGTCTGGACGGCCTCGGCCGCGCTACGGGCGCCGCTGCAAGGCAGGGCCGGCAATTCGCGGCTCGCGTGCAGCCTAGGTCTTTCACCTAGCGGAAATTGGGGTTGGGCAGCCGATGGGTCATCCGCCGGTACCGGCTATTCTGCCTGCTCAACGCCCGCCTTGCGCGGATGTTATCAACCGGACCCGGGAACGCGAACGTGGATAGAAAATTCGATTACGCCCAAAAAATCCTGCTGGCCGTCGAGTACGTCGACGCGCCGCGACGGATGGAGGGAATGCCGGCCGCCTACGCGCTGTTCAAGCGGCTGTCGATCCCGGAGCTCGTCCAGGCCGTCCAAGAGATGCAGAGCTTGTCCGCGCCGCCGGCCGGCGGCGGCAAGTTTCAGACTATGCTCGATCAGCGCATGGGTTTTTGGGAGAAAAGCGTTCCGGAGGGCAAGCACTGCTTCGTGCACTATGCCATCGGGACAGACGACGTCATCACCGCGGCGTTCGATCGGCTCAAGGCAAACGGCAACAGCTTTGTCTTGCTGGGCATCTATCACGTCGAGCCGCAGTCGTCGGCCTATCCGTTCAGTTTTCCGTTCGGCGCCACGCCGGATCATTGGCGCCTGGGGCAATATTTCCCGCTGACCGATGCCTCCATATTCTGGTTCAACTTCTTCCCGGAGCAGCCCTATGTTTTCGAGAGGACGTTCGCCGTTTGGGCGCAGTTCCAATTGCTGCGGCTCAAGGAGCGTGGCGAGAACAATCAACTGGTTTCCTGGGAGGGCAGGGAGCGCCTCATCGTGCACGGCGTTTCCGACTTCGTGCTGGTCAATCTCAATCGCTTTACCAGTATGCCGGGATTCCTCAACGCTGCGCGCGAAGCCGGCGAGCACACCTTCACCGACAATACCGACTATGTCTGGTACGGCATGCTGCTGCGCAGGGTGTAGCCGCCGTTCCCGCCCGTCTTTAGAGCGCGCGGGGCAGGTCGATAAAAAAAACGCTGCCGCTATCCGGGTTCGGCGCAAATCCGACGCAGGCACCCATGCGCTCCGCCATGGTTCGGACGATGTAAAGGCCGAGGCCCGTCGTCGATTCGCCGGCAGTCGGCATCGATCGCAGCCGGGAGAATTTGTTGAACAGCATCGCGACCTCTTCGGTGGCGATTCCGGGCCCGTTGTCGACGACGCTAAGGCGAACCTGCATTTCGCGCGGTTCGGCGGCGAGCCGAACAACCGACCCGATGGGAGAGAACTTGATGGCGTTGGCGAGCAGATTGTCGATCACGGCGCTCAACAGCGAGGGCTCGGCGCTGACCACGAGCGGAGCAGAGTCCGCGACGATGGTGATCCGTTTTTCGGCCGCAACGTTTGCGGCCTTGGCCTTGGCGACTTGAAACACCGTATCGACCTGAACAGCGGCAAGTTCGAGCGGCGCTGTCCCGGCATGTCGATGCGCCTCGACCAGCCGGCTGACTGCGCCGTACATGTCGCTGCAGGTGCGTGCGATTTCGGTTAGCTTGCGCGCCTCGGCCTCCGATGGGCCCTGCATCGTCCGCAGCAGCGCCCGGATGCCCGCCAGCGGGCTTTGCAGGTCATGGGCGACCATCGCCACCATGTCGCGGCGCTCATCCAACAACGCGCGGATCGCCGCCATGCCCTCAAAGGCCTGCCGCTCGCTCCGGAAGGCGAGGATGGCGGTAACGATGCCGAGCGGCAACGCAACAGTGCCGCCCATGGTCATGACGGTTTTAAAGATGACGTCGTAAGGAGCCGCGAACACCGTCGCAAGATAGACGCCGTGAAGGGGAAGGAGCATCGACAGCAAGGCGCGGCGTGGCCACAGCGGCGCCAGACAGGCGACGAAAACCGTGGTGGCGTAGGCCGGGGTGGCGCCAAAACGCGCTCCGAGATTGAGCGAAAGCAGAAGTCCAGTCGCGATGGCGCCCATGCCAAAGAGAAGCGGCAAAGCCGGCATTGGCCAGGTCGCGGCGCGGCCGTTGCGGCACAACCAGGCGAGGCCGCCAAAATAAAGCGCGCTGGCGATTTGGACGAGGATCGGCTCAGTCGACCGCAGCTCGGCAACAATCAGCTCGGCCGCGATAAGCGCCAGCATCAGCCCGGCGAAATAGCACGACGCCAGATACAGGCGCTCAGCGTTGCGGCCGCAAAGATGCGCACCGAACGAAGACCGTTCTTTATCCCAGTCTTTCGACATAGCGCAGGGCCTCGCGTTCGAGCGCTGCGGCGCTGTCAAGACCGAGCTTGATCTTGATCTTCTCGCGGTGTGCGCCGACGGTCTTGGGGGAAAGGCACAGCTCGGACGCGATGGCGCCCGTGGACCGGGCGGCACCGATCAGCAGGAAAATCTGCATTTCCCGATTGCTCAAGCAGGCATAGCGGTCTTCGGTCGCGCCGTGAAATCGTCGCGCGAGAATGCGCGCGTTCATGCGCGGGGAGACGACAATGTCGCCGCGCAGCACCGCTTCGAGGGCGTGCACGACGCCCGCCAAGTCCTCGCCTTTCATCAGATAACCGAAGGCTCCGGCCTTGAGAGCGCGTTCGGCGTAAAGCGCTTCATCATGCTGGGAAAGGACAAGAATGCGCGTCTTCGGATGGACCCGCAGGCACTCGGCCACGAACTCCGGCCCGTCGCGGCCACCGAGCATCATATCGAGCAAAGTCAGATCCGGCTGCTCAGACGCCAGCAGGCGGAGCGCCTCGGCCGTGGATCCCGCTTCGCCGCAGACCTCGAAGGTGCGGGTTTGTTCAAGCATCGCGCGAAGCCCCATCCGCGCGACGGGGTGGTCGTCAATGATCAGAACCCGCGGCATTCGGATCCCTCGCCGCGAGATCAGATATCGAGTGTGACGGATCGAGGCAAGGCCCGAGCGGCGTGGCGCTGATCGGCACTCGCCGGCGTTGCCGACATGCTATTTCACATAGCCGCGTTCGCGCAGGATCTTGTTGAACGCTTCAGTGGTGTCGCGCTGCAGGTCTTGCAGACGCGGCACTAGAAGGATGCTGAACTCTCCCATCACCTGCGGGATTTCGTGCAGCGCCTTGGCGCCGGTAGGCGTGTGATAGAACGCGGTCAACTCATGAAGCTCGCCGACCGTGAAGTGCCGCGCGTAAATCGCCGGAGCCTCCTTCATGGCGTCGGTCAAGAAGGCTTGCTGAATGCGATCAAACTCCTTGCGCAGCTCGGCGACCGTGGCGTCATCGATTTTGTCGGCGCGGGCTCTTTCCACCACAGTGGGCCAGAATGCATTGGTGATCCGCCCGGCAAGCTGTGCCGTCATGTCGGGCGACAGCACCGTGAACAGCTCCTTGGCGGCCGCCAGGGCCTCGGGCGAAGGCGTGTCGTCGGCGCGTCCCTGTTGGCTGCCGGCGGCCAGGAGCAGCACAACAGTGAAAATACGCAAGCGGCGCATGGTTCGCCCCTAGGTTTGAGTTTCCCCTTGTAGCACGTTGGCTGCCGCGCGGGCGCGGCTTGCCAAGGCGCCCGCGTCCCATTAGCAATCCGCCTCGTTTCAAGCACACGAGGCGCCCTTCATGCCCACCCACAAACTCCTTCTTCTCGCCGGCGACGGCATCGGTCCGGAAGTGATGGCCGAGGTCAAACGGCTGCTGGCGTTCTTCGCCAAGGCGGGCATTGCCAGTTTCGCGATCGAGGAGGGGCTGGTCGGCGGCTGCTGCTACGACGTCCACCAGGTGTCCATCACCGAGGAGACCATGGCGAAGGCGCATGCCGCCGACGCCGTCATCTTCGGCGCCTGCGGCGGTCCGAAATGGGACAATGTGGGCTACGATGTGCGCCCCGAAGCCGGGCTCCTGCGGTTGCGCAAGGAGCTCGGGCTGTTCGCCAACATCCGCCCGGCGATCTGCTATCCGGCGCTCGCGGAATCGTCCAGCCTGAAGCGCGAAGTGGTGGAGGGGCTCGACATCATCATTCTGCGCGAGCTGACCGGCGGCGTCTATTTCGGCGAGCCCAAAACCATCACCGATCTCGGCAATGGCCAGAAGCGCGCCATCGACACCCAGGTTTACGATACCTACGAGATCGAGCGGATCGCGCGGGTCGGCTTCGAACTCGCCCGCAAGCGGCGCAACAAAGTCACCTCGATGGAAAAGCGCAACGTCATGAAGACCGGCGTGCTGTGGCGTGAGGTGGTCGGCGAGGTGCACGCCCGCGAATACAAGGACGTCGAGCTCGAGCACATGCTGGCCGACGCCGGCGGCATGCAGCTGGTGCGCTGGCCGAAACAGTTCGACGTCATCGTCACCGACAATCTGTTCGGCGATATGCTTTCGGATATCGCCGCCATGCTGACCGGCTCGCTCGGCATGCTGCCCTCCGCTTCGCTCGGCGAACTCGATGCCAGGACCAAGCGGCGCAAGGCGCTGTACGAGCCGGTGCACGGTTCGGCGCCCGACATTGCCGGCAAGGGCATCGCCAATCCGATCGCCATGCTCGCCTCGTTCGCCATGGCGCTGCGCTATTCGTTCAACATGAGCAAGGAAGCCGACCTCATCGACGCGGCGATCGCCGCCGCGCTCGCCAAGGGTCTGCGCACCGCCGACATCAAGTCGGACGGCACGAAAGTGGTGAGCACGTCGGAGATGGGCGAGGCGATTGTCGGCGAGCTGGAGCGGCTCGTGGCCTAATCAGAAGCGGCGCCTAACGGGCGCCGCGCGACTCTACGCCGTCTCTAACGCGATCGCGATCAGTATGGGCTCGGGTAGCCCGGACTAAATCCCGGAATCAGGAACGGTTGCGCCAGCGGAATGCCGCCGACGCCGGCGATGTCAGGCCCGAAATACCAATAGGGCTGGCCCGGGTTGCCGCCGGTCGGAAACGCGTAGTCCATGCCGCCGTTATAGCCCGGCGGCACTTCGTTGCCGACATCGAGGTAGGAACGTCGGGGAACGACGATAACCGTCGTAGAGCCGTCGGGATTGTGGATGATCGTACGCGTGGGCTGGATCACCGTTCCGCTCGCGGACCGCAGCACCACAGGCTGCTTCTTCTTGTTGGGCGTCTGCGCCGACGCGGTCAGCGGCGCAGCCGAAACTATGGCAAGGGCGGTAAGACCGGCAACGATGGCAAATCCGCGCATGGCTCCTCGCTTTTGTTCAATTGCAATGTAGCCGGCTTGCGCCGGCCGCACTAGCCTTTTGGCAACCGATCGCAGTGTCATAGGTTGCATTCGACACGGCCATGACACAGATCAATAACGAGTCATCAAGGTAGTGCCCTGATATTGTTAGGTAAACGAGCGCCCGGGGCGCGCCTCGATTTCGGCGCGATGCCGGAGAGTTCTGGCGGCGGGATGCGGCGAATATTCCGGGTCGAAAAGAGCGATTCGTTGCGCTCCTGCGGCCAAGATTGTCTTTGCGGAGCTTCTACCTTAGAAGCGCTTTCCGCCCCGGTACTTGTTTCGCCGGCCGGAGCAAAAGTTTCGATGGAGAGTTGACGATGGGTTACAGCGTCGCCGTCGTGGGCGCGACCGGCAATGTCGGGCGGGAGATGCTCGACATTCTCGCCGAGCGATCGTTTCCGGCTGACGAGGTGATTGCGCTCGCTTCGCGCCGCAGCCTGGGCACCGAAGTCTCCTATGGCGACCACACGCTCAAGGTCAAAGCGCTCGAGCATTACGACTTCTCCGGCGTCGACATCTGCCTGATGTCGGCGGGCTCCGCCGTATCCAAGGAGTGGTCGCCCAGGATTGCCGCCGCCGGCGCCGTGGTGATCGATAATTCCTCATGCTGGCGTTACGATTCGGACGTGCCGTTGATCGTGCCCGAAGTCAACGCCGACGCGGTCGTTGGCTTTCGCAAGCGCGGCATCATCGCCAATCCGAACTGCTCGACCGCCCAGCTTGTGGTCGCGCTCAAGCCGCTGCACGACCACGCCAAGATCAAGCGGGTCGTCGTCGCCACCTATCAGTCGGTTTCCGGCGCCGGCAAGGAGGCGATGGACGAGCTGTTCTCGCAGACCAAGGCGGTATTCCAGATCGACGAGGTCGAAGCGAAGAAGTTTCCCAAGCGCATCGCCTTCAACCTCATTCCGCAAATCGACACCTTCATGGAGGACGGCTACACCAGGGAAGAATGGAAGATGCTGGTCGAGACCAAGAAGATCCTCGACCCCAAGATCCGGCTGGTCGCCACCTGCGTTCGCGTGCCGGTCTTCATCGGCCATTCCGAGGTCGTCAACATCGAGTTCGAGAATCCGATCACCGTGGAGGAGGCGCGCGAAGTGTTGCGCAACGCGCCGGGCTGCATCGTCATCGACAAGCACGAGCCGGGCGGCTACGTGACCCCCTACGAGTTGGCCGGCGAGGACGCGACCTTTATCAGCCGCATCCGCGAGGATGCGACCGTCGAGAACGGGCTCGTGATGTGGATCGTTTCCGACAATCTGCGCAAGGGCGCGGCGCTCAACGCCATCCAGATCGCCGAGTGCCTGATCAACCGCAAACTGATCACCGCGAAGCGCAAGGCGGCTTAAGTCTGAACCGTCATCCTGAGGCGCGAGCGAAGCTCGCCTCGAAGGGCGACGCCCCGGGCGCTTCAGCCGGCATCCTTCGAGGCTCGCTTCGCCCGCACCTCAGGATGAGGAGCCACGGCCCTGCGTAGAGTTGTTTGATCGCTCTCCACCACCGGCAAGAACTGGCCGGTTGCCGCATCGCGCACCGAGAGTTCCCCGGTGGCGACGCCAAAGTAGGCGCCGTGGGTCGCGACCGCTCCGCGCTCGATCAATTTTCGCAGGCGCGGGAACGTCAGCAAATTGTCGAGGCTGTTGGCGATGTTGGCCTGCTCGAGCCGGGTGAGATAATCGGTCCACGAAAGTCCGTCGGGCGGACCGGCCTTTTCGGCGGCCGGCGCCATCAGCCGCATCCAGTTGCCGATGAAGTCGCCGGGCGACAGCGGTTCCGCCTTTTCGGCGAACGCCTTCACGCCGCCGCAGCGGGCGTGGCCGAGCACGACGATGTGCTTGACCTTCAGCGCGGCGACGCCGAATTCCAGCGCCGCGGAGACGCCGTGCGCATGGCCGTCGGGCTGGTAGGGCGGCACGATGTTGCCGACATTGCGCACCACGAATAGCTCGCCCGGCCGCGCGTCGAATATGACTTCCGGCGAGACGCGTGAGTTGCAGCAGCCGATCACCATGACTTCCGGCGCTTGCCCGGCTTCCGCCAGTTCGCGATAGCGGTCCTGCTCGCGCGAAAGCTGGCCTTCGGCGAAGGCGCGATAGCCTTCGATGAGACGTTGCGGAAATGACATGCTGGCCTTGAACGACACCCGTCGAAATCACTCAATCGTGCCGTCGTTGCCGCCGGCAAACGTTGTAATCAACCATTGGCACGCCACCTGCAAGGCCGCTAGTTTGGGCCAATCGACACAGGGATTCGACGATGACCATCCGCCCGCGGCGCAGCGTCCTGTACATGCCCGGATCGAACGCGCGCGCGATGGAGAAAGCGCGTGAGCTGCCGGTCGATGCCGTCATTCTCGATCTCGAGGACGCGGTGGCGCCCGACGCCAAGGCGAAGGCCCGCGAGCTGATCGTCGAGACGCTGAAGAAAGGCGGCTTCGGCGGCCGCGAGGTTTTGGTGCGGATCAATGGGCTCGACACCGCCTGGTGGCTTGACGACCTTGCCGTCGCCGCGGCGCGGCCCGATGCGATTCTGGTGCCCAAGGTGTCGACGCCTGAGCAGCTTCGGCAGCTGGCCAAGCACCTCGTCGGTGTCACCAAGGAACAGCGCATCCGGGTCTGGGCGATGATGGAGACCCCGCTCGCCATGCTCAACGCGCGCGATATCGCCGCCGCATCGCTCGATCCGGAAACCCGGCTTGCCGGTTTCGTCATGGGCACCAACGATCTCGCCAAGGACACCCGCGCGCGTCTCGTGCCTGGCCGGGCGCCGATGCTGCCATGGTTGATGAATTGCATCGCGGCGGCGCGCGCCTACGGCCTCGATATCCTCGATGGCGTCTATAACGAGCTCGGCAATGCCGAAGGCTTCGCCGCGGAGTGCCGGCAGGCGCGCGATCTCGGCTTCGACGGCAAGACGCTCATTCACCCCCAGCAGATCGGGCCTTGCAACGAGGCGTTCTCGCCGGCGGCGGAGGAGGTCGCGTGGGCGCGGAAAATCATCGCCGCGTTCGATCTGTCCGAGAACGCCGCCAAGGGCGTCATTCAGGTCGACGGCCGCATGGTCGAGCGGCTGCACGCCGAGATGGCGCGGCGAACCGTGGCGATCGCCGACGCCATCGCGCAGGCGCAGCCGGCGTGAGCCACGGGAACCAGAGCCGTTGGCTCGGAGCGTCGGCCTATTGCGATGTCGCGATAGTGCCACCATGTCTTTTTACGGTGGGGGTCGCATAGCAAGCGGGAGCCTTGCATGGCGACGTTGAAAATCAACGGCCAGGACAGGACTTACGAAGCCTCGGACGACACGCCGTTGCTTTGGGTCCTGCGCGACGTGCTCGGCATGACGGGCACGAAATACGGCTGCGGCATTGCTCAATGCGGCGCCTGCACGGTGCATATCGACGGCAAGGCGGTGCGCTCCTGCCTGATCCCGGTCGGTTCGATCGGCAATCGCTCTATCACCACGATCGAAGGCATCGGCGTGACGCCGGCCGGCGCCAAAGTGCAGAAAGCCTGGCTCGACCTGGAAGTCATCCAGTGCGGCTATTGCCAGTCGGGGCAGATCATGTCGGCCGCGGCGCTGCTCGCCGGCAACCCCCATCCCGACGACTCCGATATCGATGCCGCGATGGCGGGAAATATCTGTCGCTGCGGCACCTATGTACGCATCCGCGCGGCGATCAAGAACGCCGCGGGCGACGGTCAGTCATAGGAGGCCGGCGATGCATTCACTCGAAGAATTTGGCCTTGAAGAATTTGCCCCTGAACAATTTGGCCGCGAAGAACGCGCGCGCGCCCCCTCGCGGCGCGGTCTTTTGAAAGGCGGCCTGGCGGGGGCGTTTGTGCTCGCCTTCCATCTTCCGGCCCGCGCGGTGAACGAGCCGGAGCAGGCGCCCGACCATCCCGCCGGACAGTTTGCCCCCAACGCTTTCATCCGCATTGATCGCGCCGGCAAGACCACGCTGGTCATGCCGCAAGTGGAGATGGGCCAGGGCGTCTATACCGCGATCCCGATGATTCTCGCCGAGGAACTCGACGCCGATTGGACCCAGGTCGTCTTCGAGCATGCGCCGCCGAACGACAAGCTCTATGCCAATCCGGTCTTTGGCATCCAGGTCACCGGCAATTCCAACTCGGTCCGCGCGTTCTGGAAACCGTTGCGCGAAGCCGGCGCGGCGGCCCGCGCGATGCTGGTGCAGGCGGCGGCCCAGCAATGGCAGGTCGACCCGGCAAGCTGCACCGCTGCTAACGGAAAAGTTCTGCATCCGGCCAGCGGCCGTGCGCTCGGCTACGGCGACTTGGCGGAAGCCGCGGGCAGCATCGCGGTTCCGAAGAACCCGCCGCTCAAGGACCCGAAAGACTTCACGCTGATCGGCAAACCGCTGAAGCGTCTCGATACGCCGGGCAAAACCAATGGCTCGGTCGTCTACGGCATCGACGCGATGCTGCCCGGAATGAAGTTCGCGACGCTCGCCGCGAGTCCGGTGTTGGGCGGCAAAGTCGGTCATGTCGACGACAATGCGGCGAAGAAAGTTCCCGGAGTGCGGCAGGTCGTGGTGCTGGACGATCTGGTCGCCGTGGTCGGCGATCACATGTGGGCCGCCAAGAAAGGCCTCGACGCGCTCGTCATCAGCTGGGACGAAGGCCAGAACGCGCAGCTCAGCTCGAGCGACATCTGGGAGGATTTGCGCGCTGCAAGCAAAAAGGACGGCGTGGTCGCCAAGTCCACCGGCGACATTGCCAAGGGCCTGTCGCAGGGCGAGACGCTGGAGGCCGCCTACGAGCTTCCGTTCCTGGCGCATGCGACGATGGAGCCGCAGAACTGTACGGTTTATCTGACGCCGGGCGCCTGCGAGATCTGGACCGGCACCCAAGTCATGACGCGCGTCCAGTCGACTGCGGCACAAGCCGCAGGACTTCCCGCCGACAAGGTCACCGTCCACAACCATCTGATCGGCGGCGGCTTCGGGCGCCGGCTTGAGCCTGACATGGTCGCGAGCGCCGTGCGCATTGCCCAGCATGTCGATGGGCCTGTGAAGGTGGTGTGGACCCGCGAAGAAGACATGCGGCACGACGTCTACCGGCCGGGCTATCGCGACACGATTTCCGCAAGTCTGTCGAACGGCAAGATCGTCGCCTGGAAATATCGCGTGACCGGTTCGTCGGTGCTCGCGCGCTGGCTTCCGCCCGCCTTCCAGCACGGCATCGATATCGATGCGGTCGATAGTGCCGTCGACATCCCCTACGACATTCCTAACCTCCACGTCGAATATGTGCGCGCCGAGCCGCGCGGCTTGCGGACCGGCTTCTGGCGCGGCGTCGGGCCGAACAACAACGTCTTCGCCATCGAATGTTTCATGGACGAACTGGCGCGCAAGGCGGGCATGGATCCGGTGGCGTTCCGCCGCGGCATGCTGGAGAAAAATCCGCGGCTTCGGGCGGCGCTCGATCTCGTCGCGCAAAAGTCGCATTGGGGCGAGCCGCTGCCGCCCAGGACGGCGCGCGGCGTCAGCGTGCAGCCGTCGTTCGCCAGCTTCATCGCCACAGTCGTCGAGGCCGAGGTCGACAATCACGGCGAGGTCCATCTGCGCCACGTGACCTCCGCGGTCGACACCGGCATCGCGGTCAATCCCGACACCATCGTTGCGCAATTGCAGGGTGGGCTGGTTTTCGGTCTGACCGCCGCGTTGTTCGGCGAGGTCACGGTTGAAAGGGGCCGCGTGCAGCAATCCAACTTCAACGACTACCGCATGCTGCGCATCGACGAGGTGCCGAAGATCGAGGTGCACGTCATCAAGAGCGGCGAGCATCCCGGCGGCATCGGCGAGACCGGCGTAACCGCCGGCCCGCCGGCGTTGCGCAACGCAATCTATGCGGCGACCGGCGTCGCGCTGCGCAAACTGCCGATCGACCGCGCGGCGCTCACTGCCGCCAACAAGGCGTGAGTGTCATGCGCACACGCAGCATGGCGATCGCAGTTGCCGTCATTGTCGTTTTGGTTGTCGTAGCCGGCTTCGCCTGGAAGGTGATCAATCCGGGCCCGATGGCATTCGCCGGAGGATCGACAGTCGCGCTTTCCGACTATCACGGCGCGGATCCGACCGGCGTTCCCGCCAGTCTGCGCAAAGCGGATGCGGTAGAGCGCGGCAAGTATCTTGCGCGCGCCGCCGATTGCCTGGTCTGCCATACCGCGCCCGGCGGCAAGGACTTTGCCGGCGGACTGGCGATTCCGCTGCCGTTCGGGGCGCTCTATTCAACGAATATTACGCCCGACAAGGCGACCGGGATCGGCGACTACAGCGACTGGGATTTTCTCAACGCGGTGCAGCGCGGCATCCGCCGCGACGGCACGCGGCTTTATCCGGCGATGCCGTACACGTCCTACACCTACATGACCGACGCCGACGCCCTGGCCATCAAGGCCTATTTGTTCAGCCTCGCCCCGGCTAAATCTGCCGCGCGGGTGGATACGTTGAGCTTCCCGTTCAATCAGCGCTGGGCGATGGCGATCTGGTCGGCTTTCTTCAATGAAGATACGCGCTTTCGGCCCAACACGGCGCAAAGCGCGGAGTGGAACCGGGGCGCCTATATCGCCGAGGCGCTGGCGCATTGCGGCGAATGCCATACGCCGCGCAACCTTGCCTTCGCGCTCGACAATCGGAAAAAATTCGCCGGCGCGATCACGGCCGGCTGGCACGCCTTCGACATTACCTCCGATAAGGGCTCCGGCATCGGCGCCTGGAGCGACGATGAGCTGTTCGCCTATCTGTCGGCCGGTCATGCCAACGGCCGCGGCACCGCGTCGGGACCGATGGGCGAAGCGGTCGATCGGAGTTTCAGCCAGATGGCGCCGGTAGACATCCGCACCTTGGTTGCTTACCTGCGCAGCGTGCCGGCGATCGCCTCGCCGGACTTGCCGGCGACGCTCGCGCCGCCGGCGCCGGCGTCTCCCAAGGCGGGCGGCGCAACTGCGGACGCCTTGGGCAAACGGGTCTTCGAACAGGCCTGCGCCAGCTGCCACGACTGGACCGGGGTGAGCCCGCTTTCTCCGGCCGCCACGATTACCGGTTCGCGCGCGGTGAACGATCGCACCGCCACCAACGTCGCCCAGATCGTGATCTCCGGCACGGTGCGGCACGCCCCGCCCGGCGTCATTTCGATGCCGGCCTTCGGCGCCAGCTATTCCGATATCGAGATCGCGGCCGTCGCCAACTATGTCACCGGCCGCTTCGGCAGCGAGGAGAGCAAGGTCACCGACAAACGCGTCGCTGAGCTGCGCAACCAAACCTCCCGGTGAGTTGTCGAAGAAGCTCCGAGGCCTGCTTTAAGTCTTCAACCGATAGCCGGTCTTGAAGATCCACCACACAATGGTCAGGCACACGGCGAGAAACAGCAGGATCGCCGCTACGCTGATTTCGATATTCACGTCCGCGATATCGAAGAAGCTCCAGCGAAATCCGCTGATCAGATAAACGATCGGGTTGAACAGCGTAACTGTATGCCAGAACGGCGGCAGCAGGCTGGTCGAATAAAACGTGCCGCCGAGGAACGTCAGCGGCGTGATGATCAACAGCGGCACCACCTGCAGCTTGTCGATGCCGTCGGCCCAGATGCCGAGAATGAAACCCAACAGGCTGAAGCTGAGCGCGGTCAGCACCAGAAAGGCGAGCATCCAGACCGGATGCGCGATACGCAGCGGCACGAACAGCGCCGATGTCGCCAGAATGATCAGGCCGAGCACGATCGACTTGGTCGCCGCGGCGCCGACAAAGCCGAGCACGATCTCAAAAGCAGATGCCGGTGCTGACAAGACTTCATAGATGGCCCCGGAAAAGCGCGGAAAATAAATCCCGATGGCGGCGTTGCTGACGCTCTGGGTCAACAGCATCAGCATCATCAGTCCGGGCACGATGAAGGCGCCGTAGGCGACGCCTTCGATCGTACTCATGCGCGAGCCGATGGCGGCCCCGAACACCACAAAATACAGCGAAGTCGAGATCACCGGCGAGACGATGCTCTGCATCCAGGTCCGCACCGTGCGTGACATCTCGAATATGTAGATCGCGCCGACGGCGTGTAGATTCATTGCCGTTCACTCACCAGGCCGACGAAGATGTCCTCCAGCGACCGTTCCGTCGTGGACAGATCCTTGAAGTGCAATTCGGCGAGGCGGAGATCCTCGAGCAGATCGGTGATGCCGGTGTGCTGCGCCTGGGTATCGTAAGTGTAGACGAGCTTGCTGCCGCTGTCGGCGAGCGCGAGGCGATACTTGGCGAGCGCCGGCGGCAGCGCCCCGACCGGCTCGCGCAGCTCCAGCGTCATCTGCTTCTGACCGAGCTTGCGCATCAGTTCGGCCTTGTCCTCAACCAGGATGAGCTCGCCGTTGTTGATCACGCCGACCCGGTCGGCCATCTGTTCGGCTTCTTCGATATAGTGCGTGGTCAGGATTATGGTCACGCCGGAGGCGCGGAGCGCTCGCACCATCTCCCACATGTCCTTGCGCAATTCGACGTCGACGCCGGCGGTCGGCTCGTCGAGGAACAGGATGCGCGGTTCGTGCGACAGCGCCTTGGCGATCATCAAGCGGCGCTTCATGCCCCCGGACAGCGTCGCGATTTTGTTGTCCTTTTTATCCCACAGCGACAGGTCCTTCAGCACCTTCTGGATGTAGGCCGGAAACGCCGCCTTGCCGAACAGGCCGCGGCTGAACGACACCGTTTGCCACACCGTCGAAAACATGTCGGTCGCAAGCTCCTGCGGCACCAGCCCGATCAGCGAGCGGGTGATGCGGTACTCGGCGATGATGTCGTGGCCGTCCACCAGGACACGGCCGCTCGACGGATTGACGATGCCGCAGATGATGCTGATCAGCGTGGTCTTGCCGGCGCCATTCGGCCCGAGCAGCGCGAAAATCTCGCCGTGGCGGATGTCGAGGTTGATGTCCTTGAGCGCGGCAAAGCCCGACGCGTAGGTCTTATTCAGATGCGAGACGGAAATGGCGGAGGTCATTGCTGTGTCTCAGCGTCGTCACGGGGCTTGACCCGGTGACCCATCTTAATTTGTGTCAGAAGAAAAAAGATGGATTGCCGGGCAATGAGGCACCAAGACGGCGCGGCGCGCCTTTCGTCCGGCAATGACGTTGCAAAGGATCGGTTGCTGCTGCCTCACGCCCAAGGCCGCGCCGCTTTCGACTTGTCCTCGAACCGGTCGATCTTGTCGCTCTTGACCATGGTCAGCCCGATGTCGTCGAGGCCGTTGAGCAGGCAGTGCTTGCGGTGCGCATCGATCTCGAATTTCACCACGCCGCCGTCGGGGCCGCGGATTTCCTGCTTGGCGAGATCGATGGTCAGCGTCGCATTGGCGCCGCGCTCGGCGTCGTCGAACAGCTTCTCCAGGTCCTGCGGCGAAACCTGCACCGGGAGGATGCCGTTCTTGAAGCAGTTATTGTAGAAAATATCGCCGAACGAGGTCGAGATCACGCAGGTGATGCCGAAATCCTTGAGCGCCCACGGCGCGTGCTCGCGCGAGGAGCCGCAGCCGAAATTGTCGCCGGCAACCAGCACCTTGGCCTTGCGGTAAGCCGGCTTGTTGAGCACGAAATCCGGGTTCTCGCTGCCGTCGTCGCGGTAGCGCTTTTCGGCGAACAGGCCCGTGCCGAGGCCGGTGCGCTTGATGGTCTTCAGATATTGCTTGGGGATGATCATGTCGGTGTCGACATTGATCATCTTCAGCGGCGCCGCGACGCCTTCGAGCACGGTGAACTTTTCCATCGTCGATCCTGTGGGAAGCGCCTGCGCTGCCTTGGTGACGGCTAAATGGCGCGGCGTTGGGCGCGGGTCAACCCTTTGCCGGCGCAGAGCGGCTTAGCGCAAATGGCCGGTGCCTTGCTGGGTCTCACTCTTCGGAAGATCGGCGATACCGGTAACCCATGGCTGGGCCGAGCGGAACCAGATCTGCTGCCGCGGCACCAGTTGATCGCGCTGGTGCAGGATGCCGACCCGCAGCATGTAGTAGTCCTTTGGGCCGTCGCCGGGCGTCGTCGAATAGATCGGCGAACCGCATTGTGGGCAGAACGCTTGCGCCCGCTGGTTGCCGCTTTCGGCGGTCTTCACGTAAAGCGTCGGCTGCCCGGTGATTTTGAAAGTGCTGCCCGCGGTCGGGATCGAGACGCGAAATGCGGACCCGGTGCCTGACTGACAATCGGTGCAGTGGCAGATCGTGACCTTTGCCGGATCGACCTCGGCTTCAATGGCGATAAGGCCGCAATAGCAGGCGCCGTCGACTTTCATGATGTCGCTCCTTTGGAATCTTCAGTCGCGCTTTCGAGCGCCGCCATATCGGCGTCCGACAGGCCGAAATGATGGCCGATCTCGTGCACCAGCACGTGCCTGACCAGCGCGCCGAGGGTTTCGTCGTGTTCGGCCCAGTAGTCCAGAATCGGCCGGCGATAGAGCCAGATCATGTTGGGCATCTGCAGCGGCGCGCTCTCGGCGCGGAATGGCAGGCCGACGCCCTGGAACAGGCCGAGCAGGTCGAACTCGCTCTCGGCGCCCATCTGATCGAGCACGTCTTCGCTCGGAAAATCGTCGACCTGAATAACGAGGTCGACGCACAGATCGCGAAACTTGCGCGGCAAATGCCGAAACACTTCGCCGGCGAGGATTTCGAGCTCGACCAGCGAGGGCGCTTTCATCCGGCGCCAGGCCAGCGGGTCGGATGCCATATCGACCATGAGCCATTTCTAGAATGTTTCCGGCGGACTGGAAACGCGCAACGCCGTGATTGACCCGCGGATCGCGATAGGGGAGCCTCAAGGTGGGCCGGGCGGGGAACGGAGCGAAACGCTCATGGACGCACAATCGCTTGGCGTGACCGCCGCCCTCTTTGCAGCAGCAGCCCTCGCAACAGTGTTGCCGGCTGCGGCGCAGAGCCCAACGCCGATCCAATCCGGGCCATCCTACTCCCTGCCCGCAGGGCCGCCGCGCGTTGAGGTCAACCCGCGACCGTTGCTCTACCGGCGCTGCACCAGCTGGTATGTGGTGCAACATCGCCCGAGCGGGACGGTGCTGTTCCCGGAGAAGCACTGCTGGTGGGTGCGTGGCTAGGCGCCGCCTTCCAATCATCGTTTTGCCTTCGTCAGGAAACCGACGGCGTGAGTCTACTTTGATGGGAGCTGACTGCTGTCGCGCCCTGCGTCCTTGGGCGATCCAGCCCATTCAGCCACACATCGTGCGAGATCATTCAGGTTGTTATGCATCTGCTCCAGCGCGAACCCGAGCGCGAAGATTCGCTCCGCCTCCTCGCCGGAAAGGCTTCGCGTGCGACCCTCACGACGGAGCGCAGCGATCTCCGCGGCATAGGTCTCAAGTGCCGCGTCCACCGCGTTGAGCGATGAAGGCCCCCGGCGAGCCAGCAGTGCGGCCCCGCTGGCGCGCAGGTAATCGGCGATGGCGGCGCCGGCCTGTCGCAGCGGCTCTTCAAGCCGTGTTCTGAAGGGCTCGGGCGGCGGAGCGACGACGGCTCTTCCGATCATCACAAGGTCGTGGCGCAACCTCAGCAACGTGCGGCACAGCGGGCCTGGGTCTGGCCCCGCGGCGAGACCCGCCGAACGCTCCTGCTCGGCCTCCGCGCCCACGGCATTCAACTGTACCAAAGCCTGACCGATACCGTCCTGAACGCGGTGCAGCGAATCCACGTCGAGACCATGCGTCGCGCCGGCAAGCAGCTCGCCAAGGACACGCGCCATCCGAGCCAGTGTGCGAGCGGCGGCGTCGCTGACCAATGGATGAGCGTTGGCGGGCAACAACAGAACCGAGACAACGGCGCCGGTAACGCCGCCGAGCGCGACCTCAATGACGCGATCAAGCGCCGAACCGATCGCGCTGCCGTGGGTAATCTGCGGCAGCAACAGCACGATGATGGCCGTGACCGGCGCGGCGGATAATCGCGGCTTCAACGCCGCGATGAAGGCCAGCGGCGCCAGCGCGAGGGCGAGAACCGCGAGCAGCGCGGTTTCGCTGGTATGCGGAATGAGCACGGCGATGGCGCCCCCATAGATCGCGCCGCCGAGCGTCCCGACCAGGTAATCGAACGTGGCCTTCAGCGAGCGGCCGACGCTCATCTGCGTCACGATGACGGCGGTCAGGACGGCCCACAGCGGCAACGGAAGATGCAGGAATTCCGCGAGCACGAGAGCCACCAGCGCGGCAATCGTCACCCTGATCGACAGCGCCAACTGGACGCGCCGGTGACGGAAAAGGGCGCGAACCCGCGCCCGCAGTCTGGTGATGTCGAGGCCCGCGGTCACGGCTAAAGCCGCGAGGTCAGTTCCACTCGCGCACGTCGACGAAATGGCCGGCGATCGCGGCGGCGGCAGCCATCGCCGGTGAGACGAGATGGGTGCGGCCCTTGTAGCCCTGGCGGCCTTCGAAGTTGCGGTTCGAGGTCGAGGCGCAACGCTGACCCGGCGCCAGCTTGTCCGGGTTCATGGCAAGACACATGGAGCAACCGGGCTCGCGCCATTCGAAGCCGGCATTAAGAAAAATCTTGTCGAGCCCCTCGGCCTCGGCCTGTTCCTTAACGAGCCCGGAGCCGGGCACGATCATCGCGTTGATATTGGCGTTCACTTTCTTGCCGTCGACGATGCGCGCGGCGGCGCGCAGATCCTCGATCCGGCCGTTGGTGCACGAGCCGATGAAGACGCGGTCGAGGGTAATGTCGGCAATCTTCTCGCCGCCCTTCAATCCCATATAGGCGAGCGAGCGTTCCGCGGCCTCGCGTTTATGGGCGTCGGTGATATCGTCGAGCCGCGGCACGCGGCCGGTCACGGACACGACCTGCTCCGGGCTCGTTCCCCAGGTCACCAGCGGCGGCAGCTTGGCGGCATCGAGCCTGATTTCGCGATCGAAATGCGCGCCGTCGTCGGTCTGCAATGTCTGCCAGTAGCGTATCGCCTCGTCCCAGGCCTTGCCTTTCGGCGATTTGGGACGATCCTTCAGATAGGCATAGGCCTTCTCGTCTGGCGCGATGAAGCCGGCCTTGGCGCCGGCTTCGACCGACATGTTGCAGACAGTCATGCGGCCTTCCATCGACAGCGCCCGGATCGCTTCGCCGGCATATTCGAGCGCATAGCCGGTGCCGCCGGCGGTGCCGATTTCGCCGATGATGGCGAGGATGATGTCCTTGGCGGTGACGCCATGCGGCAGCTTGCCGTCGACCACGGCGCGCATGCTCTTCGATTTCTTCTGAATCAGCGTCTGTGTCGCCAGCACATGCTCGACCTCGGAGGTGCCGATGCCGTAGGCGAGCGCCCCGAACGCGCCGTGGGTGCCGGTGTGGCTGTCGCCGCACACCAGCGTCACGCCCGGCAGCGTAAAGCCCTGCTCGGGCCCGATGATGTGGACGATGCCCTGGCGCTTGTCGAACTCGTTGAAATATTCCAGCCCGAACACTTTGGCGTTCTCGGCCAGATACGCGATTTGCTGCTCGCTCTCGGGATCGGGGTTTTTCTGCCGGCGATCGGTTGTCGGCACGTTGTGATCGACCACGCACAGCGTCTTGTCCGGCGCGTGCACCTTGCGGCCGGAGAGCCGCAATCCCTCAAAGGCCTGCGGGCTTGTCACCTCGTGCACCAGATGCCGGTCGATATAAATCAAGCAGGTCCCGTCCGGCTCTTCGTCGACGAGATGATCCTCCCAGATCTTATCGTAAAGCGTGCGCGGTTTGGTCATGTCACGAAACTCCGCCGGCGAGCTGAATACAACACCTCAACCGCCGGACTAAATTTACTCCGCCGCTTTTCCCTCGGCTGCAGCCGTTCCGGCGTGCGCGCCGCCGCTGTGATCCTGCCGCTCGGTGATGCGCGCCGACTTGCCGCGCCGGCCGCGCAGATAATAAAGCTTGGCGCGGCGCACTTGGCCGCGGCGCACCACCTTGATCGAGTCGATCATCGGCGAATAAAGCGGAAACACCCGCTCGACGCCCTCGCCGTAGGAAATCTTGCGCACGGTGAAGTTCTCGTTGAGCCCCGCCCCGGCGCGGCCGATGCACACGCCTTCGTAGGCCTGGACGCGGCTCCGTTCGCCTTCGACAATCTTGACGTTGACCACCACCGTATCGCCCGGCTGAAATTCGGGGATTTCCCGGCCGGCGGTGAGCTTCGCCATCTGTTCGTTCTCGATTTCCTTAATAAGGTTCATGGCAATTCTCCAACGGCTGCGCACGGCTGCGCTGCAAGCGCTTTTTCGGCCGGGGTAAAGCGGGTTGGCGCAGCTTCTACGCTACCGCGCTGGATTTGTCACCTTCTCGTCACGCGTCACTTTTCGTCATTTCGGCCCCGCGGCTTGGCCGGCGGTCCGGAATGACGCTTCGCCCACAGGTCCGGCCGACGCTCGCGGGTCAGCCTTTCGGCCTCGGCCCGCCGCCAAGCGGCGATCTTGCCGTGATCGCCGGAGGTGAGCACCTCGGGGATCGGCCGCCCGTCCCAAAGCTGGGGTCGGGTATAGTGCGGATACTCCAGGAGGCCCGCGGCGAAGCTCTCCTCGGCGGTTGAGGCGGCCGTACCCATGACTCCGGGCAATAGGCGCACACAGGCGTCGATCAGCACCATCGCCGCGATCTCGCCGCCGGACAGGACATAATCGCCGATCGAGACTTCTTCCAGGGCGCGCGCGGCAATGACACGCTCGTCGACGCCCTCGAACCGGCCGCAGATCAGAACGACGCCGGCGCCGGCCGCCAGGGCTTCCGCCCGCGCTTGCGTCAACGGCGTCCCGCGCGGCGAGAGCAAAAGGCGCGGGCGTTGATCGGTCGCCGCCGCGTCAATGGCGCGGCCGAGCACGTCGGCCTTCATCACCATCCCTGGGCCGCCGCCGGCCGGGGTATCGTCGACCGTGCGGTGCCTGTCGGTTGCGAACGCGCGAATGTCGACGACGTCGAGGGACCACGTGCCCGCAGCCAAAGCCTTACCGGCAAGGCTCGCGCGCAACGGCCCCGGAAAAATATCGGGAAAGATGGTGAGGACGCTCGCCCGCCACATGCTATTCCCGCCGCTCAACCACCATCCGCCCGGCGGCGACATCGACGACCGGAACGTTGGTCTCGTCGAATGGGATCAATTCCGTATCGCCGCCCGTGTCCGGCCGCACCTCGATCAGATCGCCGGCGCCGAAATTATGGATGGCGATGACGGTTCCGAGGCTTTTGCCTTCCGGGTCGACCACGGCGAGACCGACCAGGTCGGCGTGATAGAACTCTCCGGGTTCTTCCGCTGGCGGCAACCGCTCGCGGGGCACGTAGAGCTTGGTATTGGCGAGCGCGCTCGCCGCATCGCGATCGCGAATGCCGGACAGCCGCGCCACGAAATGATCCTTGGCCGGCCGCAATGACTCGATCGCCAGCACACGCCCGTCCTCGGTCTCGATCGGCCCATAGCGGGTGATCGCTGCCGGATCAGATGTGAACGAGCGCAGGCGAACCTCCCCGCGCACGCCGTGGGCGGCGCCGATTTGCCCAAGACAAACCCGGGCATCGCCGTTGCGAGCCCCGCCGGCCATCGTCGCCTCGGTTACGCGGCCGGTGCGGCGCCCGCTGCCGGCGCCGCTGCGGGCGCGGCTTTGGCGGCTTCTTCTTTGGCCTTGCGCTCTTTGCGTGGAACCGCCTTTTCCGGATTGTTGCGCTTCTCGCGCTTCATCACGCCAGCGGCGTCGAGAAAGCGCATCACGCGGTCGGAAGGCTGCGCCCCCTTGGCGACCCACGCCTTGACCTTGTCCAGATCAAGCTTCAGCCGCTCGGTCTTGTCCTTCGGCAGCAACGGATTGAAATAGCCGAGGCGCTCGATGAAGCGGCCGTCGCGGGGGCTGCGGCTGTCGGCGACAACGATGTGATAGACCGGCCGCTTCTTGGTTCCGGCGCGTGCCATGCGGATCGTCAGCATTGAGTTTCCTTTCTTGCGGTGTTGTCAGAGGTGTTGGGTGACAAGGACGCGGCCTTTGGCACCCACGGCGGTTTCGCCGTTTTCCTTGCGGATGCGGCCGCGCAAATCGACGATTTCGCCGCGGAGACGAGGACTGTCCTCGACCGATACGACGAGCCATTCCAGCGAGATCGTCTCGTCAGCGTAAATCGGTCGGCGGAATCGGAACCAGAATTCCAGGCCGAGCATCGCGCCGCGCTGTGAGAAGTGCGACGCCGTCAGCGCCATCAGATGCGCCGTCGTTTGCGGGCCGCTGGCGAGCAGCCGGCCGAATCGCGTCTTTGCCGCAAAGTCCGCATCATGATGCAGCGGATTGAGGTCGCCGGCGGCGTTGGCGAACGCGCTGGTCTCCCCGGGTGTCAGCGATAACCGGGCGGAGAAACGCTCGTGCGGCTGCGCGTGCATCATTTCTTCTTTCCCAGACCGGGAAATCCGGGCGGCAGCTTGGGACCAAGACCTGAAAGTCCACCTGAAAGTCCACCGGGAAGTCCGCCGGGCAGTCCCGGAAAATTCGGCGGCAAGCCGCCTGCGCCGGGCATTCCGGGCATGCCGGACGGCAGGCCGCCCGGCATTTTCGCCGCAAGCTTCGCCATCTCTTCAGGGCTCGGCATGCCGCCACCGCCGCCAAGGCCGAGCATGTTGGCGAGCCCGGCCATGGGGCCACGCTTGGCGCCGCCCATGGCTTTCATCACATCGCCCATGGTGCGGTGCATCTTAAGCAGGCGATTGATGTCCTCAGGCTTGGTGCCCGAACCGGCGGCGATGCGGCGCTTGCGACTTGCCTTGAGCACGTCGGGATTGCGCCGCTCTTGCGGCGTCATCGAATCGATGATGGCCATTTGCCGCTTCAGTACTTTTTCGTCCAGATTGCGGTCAGCCAGTTGGTTCTTGATCTTGGCGACGCCCGGCAGCATCGCCATCAGCCCGCTCATCCCGCCCATGTTCTGCATCTGCGTCAGCTGCTCACGCAGATCGGCGAGATCGAAGGCGCCTTTGCGCATTTTCTCGGCGACACGTGCGGCCTTTTCGGCATCGATGGTCGCGGCGGCCTTTTCCACCAGCGCAACGATGTCGCCCATGCCGAGAATGCGGCCGGCGATCCGCGCCGGATCGAAATCTTCCAGCGCGTCGAGTTTTTCTCCGGTGCCGATGAGCTTGATCGGCTTGCCGGTCACCGCGCGCATCGACAACGCGGCGCCGCCGCGGCCGTCGCCGTCGACCCGGGTAAGCACGATCCCGGTGAGGCCGATGCGCTCATCGAAACTGCGGGCGAGATTGACCGCGTCCTGGCCGGTCAGTGAGTCCGCGACCAGCAGTACCTCATGCGGCGAAGCGGCGCGGCGCACCTCGGCGGCCTCGTTCATCATCGCTTCGTCAAGCGTGATGCGGCCGGCGGTGTCGAGCAGCACCACGTCGTAGCCGCCGAGCCGCGCCGCCTGCAGCGCGCGGTTAGCGATCTGCACCGGCGTCAGGCCGGCAACGACCGGCAAGGTGTCGACGCTGACCTGCCGGCCGAGCACGGCAAGCTGCTCCATGGCCGCCGGCCGGCGGGTGTCGAGCGAGGCCATCAGCACTTTGCGCTTTAACGTCTCGGCGAGGCGCCTGGCGACCTTCGCGGTGGTCGTGGTTTTGCCCGAGCCCTGCAGTCCGACCATCATGATGGCGATCGGCGCCGGCGCATTGAGGTCGATCGGCTGCGCGCTCGATCCCAGAGTCTCGACCAACTGATCGTGCACGATCTTCACGACCATCTGGCCGGGCGTGACCGATTTGATGACGTCGACCCCGACCGCGCGTTTCTTCACTTCCTCGGTGAAGGCGCGGGCGACATCGAGAGCGACGTCGGCCTCGATGAGCGCGCGTCGCACCTCCGCCAGGGCCGCATCGACATCGCCTTCCGACAACGCGCCGCGCCGGGTCAGGCGATCGAGCACCGCATTCAAACGCTCGGAAAGGCTGTCGAACATTTGTCCTACTTCCTTCGTCATTCCGCGGCGACGCGAAGCGGCGAACCTGGAATCCTCGCTGCGCTCGGCCCCGGAATGACGCAGTGGCGAGCCAAGCGTCAAATCGCCCGAGGGCGCATCGCGCTGTCGGGCGGGGGCCTCCGGCCTCTCGGGTCGGTCGGCGATTAAGAACGTTCAGTCTCTTGCGAGAGCGGGCGGAAAATAGGTGCGCAGCCCACGCTCGTCAACCGTGGCGTTATTACCGGGGTGCCTGGGGTTAACCGAGCCCTATATTAGGGTCCGAATGTCGCGCTATTACAATGGCCCGGTCTCCGATCACTTCGACGGCGAGCGCTTCTTCGACCCGCATGCCGCGCCGCCGAAAGGCCGGCCGGATCTGCTGCGCTGGTTTGTCGATCGGCATTGGCGCGGGACCAAGGCGAAGTGGCCGGCCTGGGCGCCATCGCCCTGTGCCGATCGTCCGCCGGCGCGGGTCGAAGGCGAGGCCTGGCGCATTTCCTATGTCGGTCATGCCAGCTTCCTCATTCAGACGGCTGGCCTGAATATCTTGCTCGATCCGGTTTGGTCGAAGCGCGCTTCGCCGTTCCGTTTCGTCGGTCCCAAACGAGTGAACGATCCTGGCATCGCCTTTGCGGACTTGCCGCCGATCGACGTCGTGCTGGTGTCGCACGGCCATTACGATCATCTCGATCTTGCCACGCTGTCGCGGCTTGCCGCCGCACATCGGCCGCGCGTGATCGCGCCGCTCGGCAATGACGCCATCATGCGCAGTCATGATCCGGCGATTGCCGCCGAAGCCTACGACTGGGGCGAGCGGGTGGATATCGGCGCCGGAATCGCCGTGACGCCGATCCCGACGCGGCATTGGTCGGCGCGGAGCTTATCCGATCGCAACATGTCGCTGTGGGCGTCGTTCGTGATCGAGACGCCGGGTGGACGCGTTTATTTCGTCGCCGACTCCGGCTATGGCGACGGCGGACATTTCCGCCGTGCGCGCGAACACCATGGACTATTCAAGCTCGCGATTCTGCCGATCGGCGCTTACGAACCGCGCTGGTTCATGCGCGACCAGCACATGAATCCGGCCGAGTCGGTGCAGGCCTTCATCGATTGCGGCTCAGAGCTTGCGCTCGGCCATCACTATGGCACGTTTCAGCTCACCGACGAAGCGATCGATGCGCCACTGGTCGCGCTCGCCGATGCGCTAGCGATTGCCGGCATTCCGGCTGACCGTTTCCGCACACTGCGGCCCGGCGAGGTGTGGCAATTGTAGCCGGCGCTATTTCACCAGGACCAACACGTTGACGACCAGATGCTCCTGGTTCGTGGACAAGGGATCGGTCACATATTGCTCGATGAACATGTCCTTGGCCTCGAGCTTGCGCTCATCGAGATAGTTGGTGATCGCCTCGTAGGTATTGTCCAAGCCGTCATACGAGCCGCGGTGGACGAATTTGAGCGCGTGACCTTCCGGCGACGTGCCCACGGCGACGTCGGCATGTGGCGGATTTTTTGGCGGCTCGGCGATCGGGATGGCGGCCTGGAACTGAAAGCCGGTATCGTCGGTCGAGGTGAAGATGGTCATCGGCTGGCCGTCAGCCTTGAGGCCCTCCTTGCCGATATAGGCTTTGAGGGTCTTGAACGAGCCGGTGATCGTCTCGAAGGCGTTGTCCCAGGTCCCTGTGCCCTTCACGTACACGATCGGCTTGGCCGCGAGCGTCGTATCTTCGCCGAACGGATCGCCCGGCTGCGCGGGCGCGGGTGCGGCCGGGGCGGCCGGCGCTGCGTCGGGCTTGGTTGCAGAAGCCGGCGGCGTCGATTCCGGTTTTTGCGCCCAAGAGGGCAGTGGCGCGGCGAAGGCCATGGCCGCGGCCGCCATGGCGATGCAAAGCGCAGAGCGAAGCAACATCGGACTCTCCCGTATCCAGACCAGCGCCCGCGGTTGGCGCCGTTTCGTGATCTCTTTGTCCCGATTGATCTATTTCAACATGGCCGGATGCGGCCGCCGCCCCCGATCGTAGCACTGGCGCGCGAGACCCAAGTCCTCATATAAGTCCGGCACATTCGGGCTTTATCATGAGCGCGCTGGCGGGCAGGGATTTCGTCAAGATGAACGGCCTCGGCAACGAGATCGTGATCGTCGATTTGCGCGAGACGCCAAGTCCGATCGAGGCGGGCGAGGCCCGTGCCGCGGCGCGCCAGGAGCCGTACGACCAGCTCATGGCACTCTATCCGGCGCATGGCAGCGCCGATGCGTCAATACGAATTTATAACAGCGACGGGTCGGAGGCCAGCGCCTGCGGCAACGGCATGCGCTGCATCGCGGCTCTGGTCGGCGCCGAGACCGGCAAAGCCGGTCTGAATTTCGAGACTTCGGCCGCCCTTGTTTCTTGCTGGCGCGCGGGCGAAGGGCTGTTCACCGTCGACATGGGCGCGCCGCGCTTTCGCTGGGACGAGATTCCGCTGGCAAGCGAAACGCCCGATATGCGCGCGATCGATCTTTCATTCGACCCGGCCGGCGCGCCGACTTTACGTTCGCCTTCGGTCGTGAGCATGGGCAATCCGCACGCGATCTTCTGGGTCGAGGATCCGCAAGCCTACGACCTGCAGAAGATCGGTCCTGTGCTGGAACATCATCCGCTGTTTCCGCAGCGCGCCAACATCACGCTCGCCGCTGTGCGTTCGCGCGATCACCTGGTGATCCGCACCTGGGAGCGCGGTGCCGGCCTGACCAAAGCCTGCGGCTCGGCGGCTTGCGCGGTGGCGGTCGCCGCGGCGCGGCTCGGCCGCACCGGCCGCAAGGTGACCGTCACGCTGCCCGGCGGCGACCTCGCTATCGAATGGCGCGAAGCCGACGATCACGTGCTGATGACCGGTCCGGTCGAATACGAGTATGCCGGCCGGTTCGATGCCGCCCTGTTGGCCGATGCCGGGGCGGCCTAAGGCGATGAGCGTCGACGTCGTCACCTTCGGCTGCCGGCTCAACGCCGCTGAATCGGAAGTCATCCGCCGCGAAGCTGAACGCGCCGGGATGAGCGACACTGTGGTGGTCAACACCTGCGCCGTCACCGCGGAGGCGGTCCGCCAGGCGCGGCAAGCGATCCGGGCGCTACGCCGGGAGCGTCCGCAGGCGAAGATCATCGTCACCGGCTGCGCCGCGCAGACCGAGCCGCAGACATTCGTTGCCATGGCCGAGACCGATCGTGTGCTCGGCAATGCGGAGAAGCTCAGCGCAGCGGCTTGGGATCAGACGCGCGCCGCCTTCAATATCGAAGGCGCGCCGAAGGCGATCGTCAACGACATCATGGCGGTCAGAGAGACGGCCGCGCATCTGATCGACGGCTTGTCCGGCCGCACCCGCGCCTTCGTCCAGGTGCAGAACGGCTGCGACCACCGCTGCACCTTTTGCATCATCCCCTTTGGCCGCGGCAATTCGCGCTCGGTTCCGATGGGCGCCGTCGTTGCCGACGTGCGGCGCTTGGTCGGCAACGGCTATTGCGAAGTGGTGCTGACGGGCGTCGACATCACCAGCTACGGCGCCGACCTGCCGGGGGCGCCGAAGCTCGGAACGCTGGTCAAGCAACTCCTTAAGCACGTGCCGGAGCTCAAGCGGCTCCGCCTGTCGTCGATCGATTCCGTCGAGGCCGACCCCGACCTCATCGATGCATTCGGGCAGGACAGCCGGCTGATGCCGCATCTGCATCTGTCGTTGCAGGCCGGCGACGATCTCATTCTCAAGCGCATGAAGCGGCGGCACTCGCGCCGGGAAGCCATTGCATTCTGCGACACGCTGCGCCGGCTGCGGCCGGACATGGTGTTCGGCGCCGACATCATCGCCGGCTTTCCGACCGAGACGGAAGATATGTTCGGGGGCTCGCTCGACCTCGTCGAAGACTGCGGACTGACGCACCTGCACGTGTTTCCGTTCTCGGCACGAGCGGGTACGCCGGCCGCGCGCATGCCGCAAGTCAATCGCGAGATCGTCAAGGAGCGCGCACGGCGCCTGCGTGCGCACGGCGCGCTCGCGCTGCGGCGGCATCTCGACGCCGAAATTGGTGCGCGGCGCCGCGTGCTGGTCGAATCCCACGAACAAGGCCGCACCGAGCAGTTCACGCTAGTGAAGCTTGCGACGCCGGCCGGGCCCGGCTCGATTCTCGATCTGAAAATTGCCGGACACGACGGCAAGCAATTGCTGGCGACGTGAATTCCTTCCGCCCCCGCGAAGCGGGGGAGGGGGACCACGCGAAGCGTGGTGGAGGGGGCGTGCGGCGCCGAAGAAAACATAGGCAACTAGCCAACAACAACGAACAACAAAGCTTCTGATTCAGAAATCGGCTGTCGACGAAGGCGAATTAGTCGCGGCCGAGGCCCCCTCCACCACCCTTCGGGCGGTCCCCCTCCCCCGCTTCGCGGGGGCGGATGCCGCCCAACGCGTCCTGATGTTCGCCTTCCCACCCGCATTCCTCCAAAGCAGCGCGCATGTGCGACGGGACCGGCGCGAGGACGCGAATCGGCGCGCGGTTCTTGTAAAGCGGCACGACGATCTCGCGGGCGTGCAGATGCAGTATAGGACCGCCGCCGCGCGGCGCATTGCCGTAGATCGCGTCGCCCAGAATTGGCCAGCCCATTTCAGCGCAATGCACCCGCAGCTGATGCGTACGGCCGGTGATGGGCTCGAGCGCGAGCCAGGTCAGCGTCCCTCCTCCCTTGCGGGGGAGGGTGGGGTGGGGGGTCGAGAGGCGATGCATGGCGTCGACGGGTAGGTGCGACCTCTCGACCCCCACCCCCTCCCCACAAGCGGGAGGGGAATAACGCCCAAGCACTCTCCACTTGGTGATCGCCGGCCGACCGGTTTGCGGATCGTGCTTCATCCACCATCCGCGGGTCGCATCGAGGCGGCCGAGCGGAAGCTCGATCGTGCCCTCGTCGGCCTCGGGCGCGCCCTCGACCACGGCCCAATAGGTCTTGTCGATGGCGCCGGACTTGAACAGGCGGCCGAGCTGGGCGAGCGCCTTGCGATGCCGGCCGAGCACCAGGCAGCCGGAGGTGTCGCGGTCGAGCCGGTGCGCCAGCGCAGGCGCCCGCGGCAGCCCGAAGCGCAAGGCGTCGAAGTGATCTTCCAGGCTTTCGCCGCCTTTGGGGCCGCGGTGCACGGCGAAACCCGCCGGCTTGTCGATCACCAGCATCAGCCCGTCGCGGTAGAGGAGCCGCGACACCATCTCTTGCGGGGTCATGGTTTCCGTACCTTGGCGGAACCGCTATCACGGGCGCGGCAAGGGCGACAGCGTTACCGAAATGAACGACAGCACGGCTGAAACGAAGGTCAATTGGTGGCAGCGCCTCACCGGCGGGCTCAAGCGCACGTCTTCGGCGCTGGGCGGCGCCATTTCCGATCTGGTTTCCAAGCGCAAGCTCGATGCCGCGACCATTGCGGAGATCAAGGACGTGCTGATCCGCGCCGATCTTGGCCTGGCCACCGCCGACCACATCGCCGCCGCGCTCGGCGAAAGCCGCCACGACGCGGGGATTTCCGCGGATGAAGTGAAAGCCGTGGTGGCGGCGGAAATCGAGAAGGTGCTCGCGCCGGTCGCGCAGCCGCTGGCGATCGATGCAGCCTCGAAGCCGTTCGTCGTCCTCGTCGCCGGCGTCAACGGCTCAGGCAAGACCACGACCATCGGCAAGCTTTCGGCACGGTTCCGCGAAGAAGGCCGCACCGTCATGCTGGCGGCCGGCGACACGTTCCGTGCCGCCGCCATCGATCAGTTGAAAATCTGGGGCGACCGCACCGGCGCGCCAGTGATCGCCCGCGAGGCGGGGGCGGATGCCGCCGGCCTTGTGTTCGATGCCTTGCGCGCGGCCAAGGAGCGCGGCGCCGATGTGCTGCTCATCGATACGGCGGGCCGGCTGCAGAACCGCACCGAATTGATGGACGAGCTGCAGAAAGTCGTGCGGGTGATCAAGAAGGTCGATGCGGCTGCGCCGCACGCCGTGCTGCTGGTGCTCGACGCCACCGTCGGACAGAATGCGCTGTCGCAGGTGGATGTTTTCCGCAATCTCGTCGGCGTCACTGGCCTGGTCATGACCAAGCTCGACGGCACCGCCCGCGGCGGCATCCTCGTCGCCATTGCGGCGAAGTTCAAAGTTCCCGTGCATTTCATCGGTGTCGGCGAAAGCGTTGACGACCTGGCGCCGTTCTCGGCGCGGGATTTTGCCAGGGCAATAGCCGGCCTCGATAACTAAATTGAAGCCGAAGCCAAGCCGCGCTACAGACCGGGCCCCGATATGACAACGACGACAAAACCGCAGCTCAACCCGTTCCTCAAGCTCGTCTTCGACTTGGGCCCGCTGGTACTGTTCTTCTTCGCCAACTCCCGCTACGGCATCTTCGTCGCCACTGCGACCTTCATGGTCGCCGTGATCGCGGCGCTGGCGGCATCGTACATACTGACGCGGCACCTTCCGATCATGCCGGTGGTCACCGCGATCATCGTGCTGGTGTTCGGCGGATTGACGTTGATCCTGCACAACGACACGTTCATCAAGATCAAGCCGACGATCCTCTATGCGCTGTTCGGCGGAGTACTGCTCGGCGGGCTGGTGTTCGGCAAGTCGTTCCTGGGAGTCGTCTTCGACTCGCTCTTTCATCTCACCGATGAAGGCTGGCGCAAATTGACGCTGCGCTGGGCGATGTTCTTTTTGGCGCTGGCGGTGCTCAACGAGATTGTCTGGCGCAACACTTCGACCAACGTCTGGGTGGATTTCAAGGTGTTCGGCGTGCTGCCGCTGACCTTCCTGTTCGGCGCGCTGCAGTTTCCGCTGTTGAAGAAATACGCGGCGGAACCGGCGGAGTAAATTGGCCAGTCATTCCGGATCGCCGCGGAGCGGCGAGTCCGGAATCCATATTCGCTGACGGGGGTTATGGATTCCGGGCTCCGAGCTTCGCTCGGCCCCGGAATGACGTCGTCAGGATCCCGCCGCCAGCGCCTTGTCGATCTGCGGCTTGAGCACGCTGACGAGATTGTCGGGGGTAATCGGCCCCACCAGTTTGTAGGCGATACGGGCGTCGCGGCCGACCACAAAAGTCTCCGGCACGCCGTAGACGCCCCATTCGATCGCGGCGCGGCCGCTCCGATCAGTGCCGGCCGCAGCGAACGGATTGCCGTAGCGGCCGAGGAAGCGGCGCGCATTCTCCGGCTCGTCCTTGTAGTTGATGCCGATGACGCGCAGGCGGCTGTCCTGGGCGAGCTGCATCAGCAACGGCGCCTCGTCATGACAGGGCACGCACCACGACGCCCAGACATTCACGACTGTAACAGCGCCCTTGAAGATCGCGGGGTCGATGCCGGGAACCGGCGCGCCGTCGCGGTCGAGTCCAGCGACGGGCGGCAAGCTGGTTTGCGGCGCCGGATGGCCGATGAGCGCCGAAGGAATGTGTGAAGGATCGCCGGCGTAAAGGCGGATCAGGAACAGCATCACCAGGCCGAGGAACAGCACCAGCGGCAACAGCACGATAAGGCGCCGGCGCCCGACATTCGCGCTCTTGTCCGCAACGGCGCTCACGCTCTTTCCTTCGCCTGTTCTTTGGCCGGTTCGGAGCGCGCCGACGCCGAGCGGCGCGTGAAGCCGCGCTTCTCGAGACCGGCGAGCTTGCGCAATTGCGCCCGGTAATCGAGCACCACCCACGCGGTCAATCCGGCGACGACCGCGAGGGCGGCCGCGTAGGCGGCGACGATGAACGCAATGTGGGGCGTCGCTTCCATTGTCAGCTCACGGCACTCGCCTGCATCAGCCGCAGCGTCCGCACCCGGCGGCGCAAAATTTCATTGCGCATGGCGGCGAGCAGGAGCGTCACGAACAGCAACGTGAACGCCGCCGCCATCATGAAGAGCGGAATGAGGATTGACCGATCGATGGTCGGCGCGCCGAAGCGAAACACCGACGCCGGCTGGTGCAGCGTATTCCACCAATCGACGGAGAATTTGATGATCGGCAGATCGAGCGCGCCGACCAGCGTGAGGATCGCCGCGGCGCGGGCGGCGCGCGACGGATCCTCGACCGTGCGCCACAACGCGATCACCCCGAGATAGAGCAGGAACAGCACCAGCACCGATGTCAGCCGCGCGTCCCACACCCAGTAGGCGCCCCACATCGGGCGGCCCCACAGCGACCCGGTGACGAGGCACATGAAGGTGAACGCAGCGCCGATCGGCGCTGCAGCCTTCGCGGTGACGTCGGCGAGCGGGTGGCGCCACACCAGCGTGCCAAGCGCGGCAACCGTCATCACCCCCCAACCAAGCATGCCAAGCCAGGCGCCGGGCACGTGGAGAAACATAATCTTCACAGTGGCGCCCTGCTGATAATCATCCGGCGCGCCCATCGCTTGATTGATGCCGAACGCAAAAGCGATCACCGTGAGGCCGGCGAGCCAGGGGATCGCACGGTCGGCAAACTTCAGGAAACGCGACGGGTTGGCGAATTCGGCGATGGCCATCGCAGTTTCCTAATCCAGTTCGGCGCGTGAGCACAACGCCGGCGAGCCAGAGCATGATCCGGAAAAGTGGAAGCCGGTTTTCCGAATAGATCATGCTCCACTAAATAATACGCTTCATTTCTGCACCAACAGGATTGCTATTCCATTTCCTGCCGTAGCGCCGCCGCGGCCGCAAACGGACCCACCACCAGGCTCGCGAGCGTCAGCGCGCAGAGGACGGTGAACGGCGTTCCGAACGGCACCGGTCCAACAACGGCCGCATTCGCCGCGGCCACGCCGAAGATGAGGACCGGAACGGTCAGCGGCAATACTAACACCGCAAGCAGCAGCCCGCCGCGACGCAGTGTCACTGCGATGGCGGCGCCGATCAGGCCGATGAAAGTCAGCGCCGGCGTGCCGACGAAAAGGGTCAACACCAAAGCGGCGGCGGCCCGCGCATCGAGGTTGAGAGAGAGGCCGATCACGGGCGCTGCGATGACCAGCGGCAGCCCGGTGGTGAGCCAATGGGCGAGACCCTTGACGGCGACCACCAGCTCAAGCGGCGCGCGGCCGGTCAAGATGAGATCGAGCGAACCGTCGTCGTGGTCGGCGGCAAACAAACGATCGAGGGCGAGCAGGCTCGCCAGCAGCGCCGCAAGCCAGAGGATCGCCGGGCCGATCCGCTTCAACAGCGCGAGATCCGGTCCGAGCGCGAACGGCACCAGCGTCACTACGACCAGGAAGAACAGCACGCCCATCAGCGCACCGCCGCCGACTCGCACGGCGATGCGCATGTCGCGGACCAGCATGGCGGCGAGCGGGGTCATAGAGCTTTCGGCTCTCCGTCTTGCGCCATCGGAGGGGTTGGAAAATGATCGAGCCGTAGCTCCTGGGCACCCTCCAGCCCGAGCACCGCATGCGTCGCAGCAAGGATCAGGCCGCCGCTGGCGAGGTGCGCGCGCATCAGCTCGCCGAGCCGTTGCTGGGCCGTGGCGTCGAGCGTGCTGGTCGGCTCATCGAGCAGCCAGATCGGACGCTTGATAGCGAGCAAACGCGCGATCGAAAGGCGGCGGCGCTGTCCGGCCGAGAGATAGGCGGCGGGTAAGTCGGCGAGCGCATCAAGCCCGACGGCAGCCAGCGGCGCGCCGATGTCGGCGGCGGGTGCGCCAAGAAAGCCCGACCAGAATCTCAAGTTCTCGACTACCGAAAGCGAGGGCTTCAGCGCGTCCTGGTGACCGAGGTAATGGGCCTGTTCACCGACGGTCAATTCCGGGTCGCCGCCTTCCAATGCGACCCGCCCCTGGGCGATGCGGAGGAGCCCGACCACCATGCGCAGGAGGGACGATTTTCCCGCGCCGTTGCGGCCGCTGACGGTCAAAGCCTCTCCGGCAGCGACGGAAAAGCTCACCCCGGCGAAAACGTCGCGGCCGCCGCGCCGGCAGGCCAGATCAGAGGCGGAAAGCCGCATCGATGACGTCCTGCACGGAAGGCGAGAGCCGCAGCCACCCGCTCGATTGGCCGACGCGAGCGGGCGATTCACGACATGTTATCGACCATTTCTTGCTGATGTGGCACAAACCTTGAAAAGACCTTATAAGCCGAACGTGGGCAGCGGCGTGTTGGCGGCGGCTGCCGCGTCCGGTCGCCGGCGCTCCGCCGGTGCCTGTTTCGGCAATCATTATCTGCAAATTGCGCCGGCGGGGCGGGCCGGCAGATGGGAAAATAATCATGGCTTCGCTCGATAGCTTCAAGTGCTTAAGGCCGCTCAAGGTCGGCTCCAAGACCTACGCCTATTACAGCCTGCCGGTGGCGGAAAAGAACGGGCTGAAGGGCATTTCGCGGCTGCCGTTCTCGCTCAAGGTCCTGCTCGAGAATTTGCTGCGCAACGAGGACGGCCGCTCGGTCACCAAGGAGGACATCCAGGCCGTGGCGCAGTGGCTCAAGGCCAAGTCATCCGATCGCGAGCTCGCGTTCCGGCCGGCGCGGGTACTGATGCAGGATTTCACCGGCGTGCCCGCGGTCGTCGATCTCGCCGCCATGCGCGACGCCATGAAGATGCTCGGCGGCGATCCCAAAAAAATCAATCCGCTGGTGCCGGTCGACCTCGTCATCGATCATTCGGTCGTGGTCAATTATTTCGGCAGCAACACCGCGTTCAAGAAGAACGTCGAGGAGGAGTACAAGCAAAATCAAGAGCGCTACCGGTTTCTCAAATGGGCGCAGCGCTCGTTCGAGGATTTCCGCGTGGTGCCGCCGGGCACCGGCATCTGTCACCAGGTCAACCTCGAATATCTGTCCCGCACCGTTTGGACGGCGAAAGAGAAGATCAAGTTCCCCGACAAGGTCGTCGCCACCGAACTCGCCTATCCGGACACGCTGGTCGGCACCGATTCGCATACCACGATGGTGAACGGGCTCTCCGTCCTTGGCTGGGGCGTCGGCGGCATCGAGGCCGAAGCCGCCATGCTCGGCCAGCCCTATTCGATGCTGCTGCCGGAAGTGATCGGCGTGCGGTTCAACGGCAAGCTCAAGGAGGGCGTCACCGCGACCGATCTCGTCTTGACCGTCACGCAGATGCTGCGCAAACGCGGCGTGGTCGGAAAGTTCGTCGAATATTTCGGTCCGGGTCTCGCCGGCCTCTCGATTGCGGACCGCGCCACGCTCGGCAACATGTCGCCGGAATACGGCGCCACCTGCGGGTTCTTTCCGATCGACGACGATACCATCCGTTATCTGCGCGATACCGGGCGCTCGGCGGAGCAGGTCGCGCTGGTGCTGGCCTATGCCAAGGCGCAGGGCATGTACCACACCAAGACGACGCCGGATCCGATGTTTACCGAAGTGCTCAAGCTCGAACTGTCCTCGGTCGAGCCTTCGCTTGCCGGGCCGAAGCGCCCGCAGGACCGGGTGCCGCTCAAAGAGGTCAAGAGCGGCTTCGCTCAATCCATGGACAAGGAATTCGGCAAGGGCGCCGAAATGGACAAGCGCGTTCCGGTCGAGGGGCGCGCCCATACGCTCGGCCACGGCGACGTGGTGATCGCGGCGATTACCTCCTGCACCAACACCTCGAACCCGAGCGTGATGATCGCGGCCGGCCTGGTCGCCCGCAAGGCGGTGGCCAGGGGGCTTTCGGTCAAGCCGTGGGTCAAAACCTCGCTCGCGCCCGGTTCGCAGGTGGTCGGCGAATATCTCAACAAATCCGGCCTGCAGAAGGACCTGGACAAGCTAGGCTTCAATCTGGTCGGCTTCGGCTGCACCACCTGCATCGGCAATTCCGGCCCGTTGCCGCCGGAGATTTCCAAGGCCATCAACGACCACGATCTGGTTGCCGCCGCGGTGCTATCCGGTAACCGCAACTTCGAGGGCCGCGTCAACGCCGACGTGCGCGCCAATTATCTCGCCTCGCCGCCGCTGGTCGTGGCCTACGCGATCGCCGGCTCGATGCAGATCGACGTCGCCAAGACGCCGCTCGGCACCGACCAGAAGGGCCGCAAGGTCTATCTGCGCGACATCTGGCCGACCAGCCGCGAGATCAGCGAGGTTATGCGCAAGAACATCAACAAACAGATGTTCACGCGCAAATACGGCGACGTGTTCAAGGGTGACACCAACTGGCGCAAGATCAGCGTGCAGGGCGCGCTGACCTTCCCCTGGGACCGCAAATCGACCTACGTGCAGAATCCTCCGTATTTCGTCCAAATGTCGCGCCGGCCCGAAGCGCCGACCGACGTGATCGACGCGCGGGTGCTGGGTCTGTTTCTCGATTCGATCACCACCGACCACATCTCGCCGGCCGGCTCGATCAAGGCGGATTTGCCGGCGGGAAAATATCTGGTCGATCACAAGGTCAAGCCGATCGACTTCAATCAGTACGGCACCCGGCGCGGCAATCACGAGGTGATGATGCGCGGCACATTCGCCAACATCCGGCTCAAGAACCAGATGGTGCCGGGCGTCGAAGGCGGCTACACGATTCATTATCCGTCGCGCCAACGTATGACGATCTACGATGCCGCCATGCGCTACAAGAGCGAGCGCGTGCCGCTCGTGGTCTTCGCCGGCAAGGAATACGGCACCGGGTCGTCGCGCGACTGGGCCGCCAAAGGCACGATCCTGCTCGGCGTGCGCGCCGTGATCGCGCAGTCGTTCGAGCGCATCCATCGCTCCAATCTGGTCGGCATGGGCGTGGTGCCGCTGGTATTCGAGGAAGGCACGTCGTGGCAGACGCTCGGCCTCAAGGGTGACGAGCAGGTCACCATCCGCGGACTGCACGCCGATCTCAAACCGCATCAGCGGCTGATCGCCGAGATCGTCGCCGCCGATGGCGGGCTCAAGCGCGTGCCGCTGATCTGCCGTATCGATACCGTCGATGAGCTCGAGTACTTCAAGAACGGCGGCATATTGCAGTACGTGCTGCGCCATCTCGCCGCTTGATCATGATCCGGAAAGCGCCAACCCTCGGACTTGATCCGAGAGCAGTATCCGGTGTTCCAGAAAGATCATGCTGTACCTAAAAAGACTTGGCTCACCGTGAATTGAGTGGCGGGTGACTTGAGCGCTCGATATCAATGCACTGTCGCCAAATCGACACCGAGGGGCTAGAGGGGGTGGAGATCGGAATGTTGCGTCGCCGTCCGGCGTCGGCACCCCTCATTGCCGGCTTGTTGATCGCAAGCTGCGGACTGGCAAATGCCGGCGAGCCGCGCGCGCTTTTGGAATTGTTTACCAGTCAAGGCTGTTCGTCCTGCCCTCCCGCCGACAAGCTTCTGGGCGAGCTCGCCAGCGATCCGTCGCTGGTCGCGTTGAGCGTGCCGATCGATTATTGGGACTACCTCGGCTGGAAGGATACGCTGGCCATTCCCGGGCATTCGGCGCGGCAGCGCGCCTATGCGCGCGTGCGCGGCGATCGGCAAGTCTATACGCCGCAAATCGTCGTCAACGGATCGACCCACGTGCTCGGCAGCGACCGCGCCGCCGTCGAGCGAGCGATTGCGCTCACGGATCGCAACGCGACGATCATGTCCGTCCCGGTGCTGGTGTCGGTGGACGGCAACGCGTTGAATGTAAAGATCGCGGCCGGCAACGAGCACATCGGTGCCGAAGTCTGGCTCTGTCCGCTGGCGAAATCAGTACCGGTCGAAATCGGCCGCGGCGAAAATACCGGACGCACCGTGACCTACCACAACGTCATACGGCGCTGGCTGAAGCTCGGCGACTGGACTGGAGCCGACTCGGCCTGGAGCGTCCCGATTGCCAACATCATGGCTGAGGATATCGATGCAGCCGCTGTGATCCTCCAACAAGGCACGCGCGACAAGCCCGGCGTCATCCTCGGCGCCGCGCTCACGCCGGTCGGACCACAAACGGCCGGACGGCGCATGAAAGAAGGCACAAGACAGCCAACCGAAACCAAATAGCCGACGGTGGCGGTTTACTTCAGCGTTTGTCGGCGTTGCCTGCGCCCCGTTCGATAAAAAGGCCGGCGACGAGCCGGCCTTTAAAACAAAACTGGGGAAGTGAACGTACGCCTAAACTCTGGCCCGGTCCGTCCACACCCCGGGGGGCTGGGGGGCTGAGGAATCCGGAATGCGATCCGGACCGGGCCTTGAGGCAACGGTCCAGTGTCTCGCAGTCCAGCTTGGCGCGTGATGGGCCGAAATGGGGCCGCATTATGATTAGCCTAACGAATCCGTGATTCCGGCGGTCGAAAATGTCGCATGACCGCGGGCTTGGAGCCAAAACTGCGGCATTACGTCCAAAATCCTGGAAAGCTGCAAACGCCTGCCAAGGCCCTTGCCGTCCTATCCGTCCGGCGCGATCATGAAGCGACAGTAAAGCTTCAATGACAAAGGAGGCGCCGCATGGAATTCGGCGAAATCGAACCGAGCGCGTGGCGCGGGGGCGAGCTTCGTGCGCCCGCCCCCGCGAGCGAGGTCACCTTCAGCCGGCGCGAGCTTGACCGCATTCTCAGTCTCTACGGCCGCAAGGTCGCTGCCGGCGAATGGCGTGATTACGCCATCGACTTCCTCAAGGATCGCGCGGTGTTTTCCGTTTTCCGCCGGGCCAGCGAATTTCCGATTTACCGGATCGAGAAGAACCCGCGGCTGGGTCGCCGCCAGGGTGCCTACAGCGTGATCTCGGCGACCGGTCACATCCTGCGCCGCGGGCACGAGCTCGACCGGGTGCTGGGCGCACTCGACCGCTCGCTCCGCGTCGTTGCCGGCTAGGCGCTTTGGGCGGCAATTGGTTTTCGCCGCCGAGCGGATGTTGCGTCGGCATGGCGCCGCGCCAGCCGCCGTGCATCAAGATAACGGGTCGGTTTGGCTGAAGAACACGAAACCGCAAATCCCGCCCGATCGCGCGGTTTCGTCGTCGCCGCGCTCGGGACCGCGCAGACGCTGGCCTGGGCCTCGAGCTATTATCTGCCGGCGATCCTGGCCGATCCGATCGGCGCCAGTATTGGCGTGCCGCGCTCCTGGGTATTCGGCGCTTTCTCGGGCGCTTTGCTGATAACAGCGTTCGCCGGCCCGGCGGTCGGGCGCGTGATCGATCGCCACGGCGGCCGCAACGTATTGGCGCTCTCGAACGCCGTCCTGGCTGCAGGCTTGGTCATGCTGGCGGCGGCCAACGGCGTCGTCATGCTGGCCGCCGCCTGGGCCGTGCTCGGCGTTGGCATGGCGCTCGGACTTTACGATGCCGGCTTTGCGGCGCTCACCGCGCTTTACGGACACAACGCCCGCGGCCCGATCACCGGGATCACGCTGTTCGCGGGCTTTGCCTCGACCGTGAGCTGGCCCTTGTCGACATTTCTGAACGACGCGGTGGGCTGGCGCGAGACCGTTCTGGTCTGGGCGGCGCTCAACCTTGTCATCGGCTTGCCGCTGAATTTATTGCTGCCGAAGCCGGCGCGGCTAGCGCATTTTTCACGCGCCACCGGACAGTCGATCGGCTGGAAGCCGTACAAGGAGATGTTTCTTCTGGCTTTCGTGTTCGCGGCCGCGTGGTTCGTGACCGGCGCCATGGCGTCGCATCTGCCTGGATTGCTGGAACGCGCGGGCGCTACGCCGCTGCAGGCCGTTGCCGCCGCGGCGCTGGTCGGACCGGCACAGGTGGCGGCGCGTCTGGTCGAATTCTTCCTGTTGCGCCGGAGCCACCCGCTGGTTTCCGCGCGGGTCGCGGCGCTGCTGCATCCACTCGGCGCCGTCATTTTCGCGGTGATTGGCCCGGCCTCGGCCGCGGCGTTTGCGGTTTTCTACGGCGCCGGCAATGGCCTTCTGACCATCGCCCGCGGCACGGTCCCGCTCGCCGTCTTCGGCCCGCACGGTTACGGCGAACGCACCGGCCTGCTCGGGGCGCCGGCGCGGGCGGCGCAGGCGCTCGCCCCGCTGCTGTTCGGGCTCCTGCTCGACGCCATGGGCCCATCCGTCATTGTCGTGTCGTCGGCTCTTTGTCTCGCCTCGTTTGTTGCGTTGCTGTTTTTGCACACGCCCCGGCCGGAATAGCTCGCAACTGCGCGAATGCCCCGCGGCTCACGGCGGTGTCGCATCGGCGCTGCCGAGCGGGTGCTGCATCACCACGGCGTCGAGCCAGCGGCCGTGCTTGAAGCCGACGGATTGCAGAGTGCCGATGCGGCGGAAACCGGCAGCGGCATGCACAGCGATCGATCCGGCATTGGCCGAATTGCCGATCACTGCGATCATCTGGCGAAAGCCGCGCGCCTCTGCGTCTGCGATCAGATGCGTCAGGAGCAGCCGGCCGAGCCCCTGGCGGTGGAATTGCGGCGCGACATAGATCGTATCTTCAACGGTCCAGCGATAAGCCGGCCGGGCGTGATGCGGGCCGGCATAGGCGTAGCCTGCGACCACGCCGGCCCGCTCGGCAACGAAATAAGGATAACCCTTCGCCAGCAGCGCCTGTTTGCCGGCGGGCCATTTCGGCCTGATCAGGCGGCTCGATTTCGAACGTCGCCGTGCCGTCGTTGACGGCATCGGCGTAGATGCCGGTGATGGCTGCGATATCGTCCGGTCCGGCCGGTCGGATGATGGCGTCGCTCATCGCTCACACGCTCATCAAACAAGCAAAAACGCCCCGGGTTTTGGCCCGGGGCGTTGCCGTATCGTTTGGCTTGTTCCGTCAGCGGCGGTCGCCGAACAGGCGGAGCAGCATCAGGAACAGGTTGATGAAGTCGAGATAGAGCCGCAGCGCACCCATCACCGCTTTGCGGCCGGCGATGGTGCCGTCGTCCATCGGCGAGTACATCTCCTTGATATTCTGCGTGTCATAGGCGGTCAGGCCAACGAAGACGAGCACGCCGATCACCGAGATCGCCCAAGAGAGCCCGCTCGACTGCAGGAAGAGGTTGACCAGGCTCGCGATGATGATGCCGATCAGGCCCATGAACATGAACGAGCCGACCCCGGTCAGATCGCGCTTGGTCGTGTAGCCGTAAAGGCTCATGGCGCCGAAGGTCGCCGCCGAGATGAAGAACACCCGCGCGATCGACTCATGGGTGTAGACCATGAAGATCGACGCCAGTGAGAGTCCAAGCAGGCCGGCATAGACGAAGAACAGGGCCAGCGCGGTGCCCGCCGAGAGCCGGTTGATGCCGAAGCTCAGCAGCATCACTAGTCCGAGCGGCGCCAGCACCAGGACCCACATCAGCGGGCTGCCGAAGATGGCATGCCCGAAAGACGTGAGTTGAAGTCCGGCGCCGGTCTGCGTGACCGCGGCCGAGAAGGCGAACCAAGCAACCACTCCGGTCAGCGCGACGCCGGCCGCCATGTAGTTGTAGACCCGGATCATGTATGCGCGCAGGCCCGCATCGATTGCTACCTGATCCGTGCGGTACCCGCTCCGGGCGCTCGCGATATTCCGGTCGAAGTCCGACATGGAAAATACCCCTGGAGTTATCCCGGCACTGGCCGGGCCTATGCGTCCGGTAGGCCGGCCGCAAATGTGGCAGGAATTTAGTGCGAAAGACCGGCAGGCGCTAGATGCGTCGGTGCGATATTTGCGACAGGTTACAGTTCGTTCACAATTGCCGAGCCGCTAAAGATTTCTCAGCACCTGCGCGGGTTTGTGGCCGAGTGCGGTGAACGTGCCCGCAAGACCCAGCATGACCGTGACGGCGAGCGCGCCGAATGCCGCCGCGGATGCCTGTGTCGCCACCCAGACGAAGGGAAATTCCATGACGCGGGTGACGACGAGCTCGGCGGCGAGCGAACCGGCCGCCAAGCCGAATAGCACGGCGGCAAGACCGATGAGAAGGTATTCGAGCGCATAGGCGGCGAGGAGGCGGCTGCGCGTCGCTCCCAAGGTCCTCAATATGACCGCGTCGTAGATCCGGAAGCGCTGACTTGCGGCGAGGGCCCCGCCGAGCACCAAGGCTGCTGCGATCAGCGTCACCGTGCTCGCCCCGCGCAGCGCCGACACCAGATTGCCCACGAGACGATCGATTGCGTCGAGCGCATCTTTGACGCGCACCGCGGAGAGGGTCGGGAAAGCATCGGCGAGCGCCTTGATGACGGCCGTTTCTTCTCCCGTCGTGCCGCCGTCGGTGAACGTCAGCGTAGCGATATCCCGATGCGGCGCGCCGGCGAATGCGCCGGGCGAGAACACCAGGATGAAATTGATGCCGAGGCTCTGCCAATCGACGGCGCGCAAATTGGCGATGCGCGCGGTGACAGTGCGGCCGAGGACGTTGACCGCGATGGTATCGCCCGGCTTCAGTTTCAGATCCGCGGCGGTTTTGTCTTCAAGCGAGACCTGCGGCGCTCCGGCATAGCCGGCGGGCCACCAGTCGCCGGCGACGATGCGCGAGCCTTCGGGTACCGTCGCCGCATAGGTGATGCCGCGATCACCGCGCAGTACCCAGGCCGAACGTTCCGCGGGCTTGAGATCCTCGGCTTTGATGCCGTTGGCTTCGACGATACGGCCGCGCAGCATCGGCACACGCTCGAGCGTGGAGTGCGGCGCATGCTGGTGGACGAAAGCGTCGAAGCGATCGGCGTCGGCGGCGGGGATGTCGAGGAAAAAGAACGAGGGTGCATGCTCCGGCAGCGCCGCGGTGAACTGCCGGTGCAGATTGCCGTCGATCTCGATCACGGTCACCAGCAAGGACAATCCCAGTCCGAGCGAGAGCACGACGCTCGGCGTCAGGGCGCCCGGGCGGTGGATGTTGGCGATGGCGAGCCGCAGCAGCGTCGAGCGCATGTGCGGCATGCGGCGCGCCAGCGCCATGGCGAGCATCGCCAGCAGTCGCAGTGCGACGAACACAGCGGCGGCGGACGCGATGAAGATCGCCGCAAGGCGGCGATCGTAAGCGAACAGGATCGCCAGCCCGACGAAAATGACAACGATCAGCGCGGTGGCGATCATGTAGGGCCGCCGCGGCCAAGTCCGCTCCGCGGCGACCTGGTCGCGGAACAGCCTCGATACCGAAATGTCGTGGGCGCGTCCGAGCGGCCACACGGCGAAGGCCAGCGCCGTCAACAATCCATACGCAATCGACAGCATCAGCTCCGGCAAATGGACGGAAGGCGCGACCGGAAACGGTATCATCGCGCCGAATATCGACGCCAGCACGTACGGCACCGCCGCGCCAAGGGCGGCGCCGATAAGGGTGGCAAACAGCGCGACTAACATGATCTGCGCGCAGTAGATGGCGAATATGTCGATGCCGGTCGCGCCGAGCGTCTTCATGGTCGCTATCGCGTCGCGCTTGCGGGCGAGATGACTGGTAACGGCGTTGGCGACGCCGACGCCGCCGACCAAAAGCGCGGTCAAGGCGACGAGGGTGAGGAATTGGCTGAAGCGCTCGACATTGCGTTCGAGCTGCGGGGTGGCTTTGTTGCGCGTGCGGATTTCCCAGCCGGCATTGGGAAATTGCGCTTGCGCCTGTTTCTCGATCGCGGCCACGGCGCGATCGCTCGACCCGGTTGCAGGCAGGCGCAGCCGGTAGCGCCAGCGCACCAGGCTGCCGGGCTGCAGCAGCCCGCTCGCGCGTAGCGCCGGCTCGCTGATCAGGAGGCGCGGTCCGAAGCCGATCCCGCCGGCGAGTTTGTCCGGCTCGCCGGTCAACGCCGCGCGCAGTTCGATTACCGCGTTGCCGATGGTGATGCGGTCGCCGGGCTTGAGATCAAGCCGCGTGAACAGCGCCGCATCGGCCGCGGCGCCGAACGCGTCGCCCTGGCGCGCGAACAGCGCGGGGAGCGGCATGGCGGGATCGGTCACGACGGTCCCCAACAGCGGATAGCTGTCGTCGACCGCTTTGACCTCGACCAGCGTGGTTCGCCCGTCGCTGGTGCGCGCCATGGTCGGCAGAATGGCGACGCCAGAAACGGTGCCGTGATCGGCAAGGAATGCGCGCTCGCTGCCGGTTGCTTCGCGCTGGACCAGCGAAAAGGCGAGGTCGCCGCCGAGGATCACGCCGCCGGCCCGGGCGAGGCCGTCTGAGAAGGTTTGTGTCACCGAACCGACGCCGGCGATGGCGAGAACGCCGAGCGCAATGCAGGCGACAAAGACGCCGAAACCGCGTAAGCCGCCGCGCAACTCGCGCCAGGCAAAACGTAGTGTGACCGCCTTCATCACTTGTCAGCCGTTTGCGGCGCCCGCTCGGCGAGCCGGCCCGAGTGCATGTGCAACACCCGGTCGCAACGGGCGGCGAGCGCGGTATCGTGGGTGACCAGCACCAAGGTCATGCCGTGTTCGCGATGGCCGCGGAACAGAAGCTCGATGATTTCCGATCCGGTGGTCTCGTCGAGATTGCCGGTCGGTTCGTCGGCGACGACGATCGCCGGATTGGGCGCGAGCGCGCGCGCGAGCGCGACGCGCTGCTGCTCGCCGCCGGACAGTTGCGCCGGGTAGTGGCCGAGGCGGCCGCTCAATCCGACTGCGGTCAGCTCGCGTTCGGCGCGGGAAAATGCATCGCGCGCGCCGGCGAGTTCGAGCGGCACGGCAACGTTCTCCAGCGCGGTCATGGTCGGTATCAGGTGGAAGGCCTGGAAGACGATGCCGATGTTCCGGCCGCGAAAGCGCGCCAGCTCGTCCTCATCGAGCGTCTGCAGGCTCTGTCCGGCGACGATAACCGCGCCGCTGTCCGGCCGCTCGAGCCCGGTCATGACCATGAGCAGCGTCGACTTGCCGGAGCCTGACGGTCCGAGCAGGCCGACGGCTTCGCCGCGCCTTATATTCAAGCCGATGTCTCTCAGGATATGAAGCCGGGCGGCGCCGCCGCCGAGCGACAGGTTGACCGCGCTCAGTGCGATGGCGTTGTCGGCGAAAGGATGCCCCGACGTGTCATTCATGTTTCCGGCTGACCGGCGTCCCGCACCATCGACTTGTGCCCGATCATATGGGGGCGGGAGAAGTCTGCGCCAAATCGTGCGTGCGGCGCTTTGTAGCGTCGCGCTCATCGCCGCGGCAGCCGTTCCTGCTGCGACTGCAGAGGCGCCGGTCAAGATCGTGGCGCTCGGCGACTCGCTGACGGCAGCTCTTGGCCTCCCGCAACAGGATGGCTTCGTGGTGCGGTTGCGGGCGGCGCTCGCGAGCAAAGGCATTGCCGTGGAGATCGCGAATGCCGGGGTTTCCGGCGATACGGCCGCCGACGGGCTCGGCCGCCTCGATTGGTCGGTGCCGCCGGGCACCGACGCCGTGATCGTCGAACTCGGCGCCAACGATATGCTGCGCGGGATCAGGCCGGATGTGACCCGGGAAGCGCTCGATACGATCCTGCGCCGCCTGACCGAGCGCCATATCGCCGTTCTCCTCTGCGGCATGCGCGCGGCACCGAATCTCGGAACCGACTACGGGAAGTCCTTCGAACGCATCTATCCCGAGCTTGCCGCCAAATACGGCGTGCCGCTTTATCCGTTCTTCCTCGACGGCGTTGCCGCCGACTTAAGCCTCACGCAGCCGGACGGCCTGCATCCAAACGCCGCGGGCGTGAACGTCATCGTCGCGCGTATCCTGCCGAACATGGAGGAACTTATTGCGCGCATTCGCACGCGGCATCCTTCGTAAAGGGTTGCACGCAGCCCGCGATATCCGCATGCTGCCGATGCTGCGATTCGCCGACTTGGACCGCAGGTGTCATGCCCCGTCTGTTCACAGCGCTTGAAATTCCGCGTCACGTCGGCCAGTCGCTCGCCATGATGCGCGGCGGTCTGCCGGGCGCGCGCTGGATCGATCCGGAAAATTATCACCTCACGCTCCGCTTCATCGGCGACATCGACGACGCGCTCGCGCGCGATATTGCCGGCTTGCTCGGGCAGGTGCAGCGGGCGCCGTTCGAACTGCGGCTCGACGGGCTGTCATCGTTCGGCGGACGCAAGCCGCGGGCCTTGGTTGCCGCCGCTACTCCGGTTGCGCCGCTGATGGAGTTGCAGGCGGAGCAGGAACGGCTGCTGCAGCGGCTTGGGCTCGAGCCGGAAGGGCGAAAATTCACGCCGCATGTCACGCTGGCGCGGTTGCGCGAATCGTCGAGCCGGCAGGTCGCCGACTACCTGACCGCGCGCGCGCATTATCGCTCGTCGTCGTTTCCGATTTCCCGTTTCGTCCTGTTCTCGTCCCGGTCGTCGGTCGGCGGCGGACCTTACATCGTCGAGGACGCCTACCCGCTCGCGGCGAGCGAACTCCGGATGGCGCACAGCCGCTGATCCCCGCTTGCTATGCCCGCAACATCCGCGATTGTAGATCGAGCATCGCCGTCGCGAAGCCGTGACCGTCGGCCATGAATTCCTGCATCAGCGACAGCGGATTGGCACGCGAAGATTCCACTTCGCCGACGACACTGCCGAAATCGAACGACAGATCGGCGTCGAACTTGCGCGCCAGCTGTTGCATGCGCCGGTTATCGGCAAGACAGGCCATATGCAGGAGCCGGAAGCCGCGGTTGCGGGCAATGAGCAGGGTGCGGCGCAAAAGCGCCGAGCCGACGCCGTGACTTTGCCACTGCTTCTCCACGCAGATCGCCGCCTCGGCCTGGCGTGGAAACCGCACGCCGAGCTGCCGCAGCTCGGCGGCGCCACGCATCTCTCCGTCGAGGAAAAACCCGTGCACCACAGTGTCGAGCGAAATAGCCAGATCAACGTAACCGCGGATGAAATCGTCGGATACGCCGCCGCCAAACCTGTTGTGCCGGCTCACAGGGTCAAGCCGCAGCACATGGTCGCGGTATTTATCGGCCTCTCCGATCCACAACTTGCGGATCACGCCGCCATCGGGAAGGAAGTCCTGCATTCAAAGGGTCTCCTGACGTTGTCGTCAAAAAATCCCTCCTGATAGCGTCCTCCGCTCGAGCATGCAGAATAACAAACTCCGTGAGACTGCACCTCCAGTAACAACATCATGTTGGGTGCCGCCGAGGTTTGGCAAGGCGAAGCATTGAGCAACATGCCCGCATTGCCTATACGCATGGCTGGTAACCGAGTTCATCCACTGTTTCGCGACCGCGCCTTGGCATGCGAGGTGCAACGTCGCTAAGCCGCCGCCGTTCCCGCCACCTTTCGCCCGCAACTGTTAACAGGATCATGGCGATCTCCATCACAGCGCGATACGCCGCCGGCGTCGCCGGCGGCATGGTCGAGCGCGACGCCGCGCAGCTCGCCGTGGTCGCGACGCTGGCGCAGCTCGAAGCGCGGATTGTCGAGCATCGCCTGGCCAGGAAATCATCGTCGCTCGGCTGGATGTTCGGCAGCCGGGCGAAACAGCAATCGCGGATCAAAGGCCTCTACATCCACGGTGACGTCGGCCGCGGCAAGACCATGCTGATGGATCTGTTTTTCGAGGCGAGCCCGGTGGCGCGCAAGCGCCGCGCGCATTTCCACGAGTTCATGATCGACGTGCACGAGCGCGTTCATGCGTTCCGGCAGAAGATGAAACGCGGCGAGCACGCCGGCGAGGATCCGATCGAGCTTGCGGGACGTGAGCTGGCGCAGGAGGCCTGGCTGCTTTGCTTCGATGAATTCCACGTCACCGACATCGCCGACGCCATGATCCTCGGCCGGCTGTTCGCGCAATTTTTCGAGCGCGGGGTCGTGGTGGTCGCCACCTCGAACGTGCCGCCCGCGGACCTTTACAACGAAGGCTTGAACCGCGCCTTGTTCGTGCCGTTCATCCACATGCTCGAGCAGCACATGGATGTCGTGACGCTCAAGGCGCGCACCGATTTTCGCCTAGAGAAGCTCGCCGGCATGCCGGTGTGGTACGTCCCCGCCGACGCCGCGGCCGATGTCGCGCTCGACGCGGCCTGGGAGCAGCTCGGGCGCGGACACCGCGGCGAGGCGCAGGAGCTCCCGCTCAAGGGACGCACCGTCCACGTGCCACGCGCCGCGTTGGGCGTCGCGCGTTTCTCGTTCCACGACCTGTGCGAGCAGCCGCTCGCGGCGAGCGATTATTTGCGCATCGTGCGCGAGTACCACACCATCATTCTCGACCGGGTCCCGGTCATGACCTTCGAGACGCGCAACGCCGCCAAGCGGTTCATCATCCTGATCGACACGCTCTACGACATGAACGTGAAGCTCATCGCCTCGGCCGAGGCCGAGCCCGAGGCGCTCTATCGCGGCGACGAAGGCTTTGAGGCCCAGGAGTTCAGGCGCACCGCCTCGCGCCTGATCGAGATGCGCTCGCAAGCGTATTTGGCGCGGCCGCACGGTGCCGCCCATTCGCAACTGTCGGGCGCGTCCACCGGCATCGTCGAAACCTGACGGCGAGCGCGGATCGGAGCTGCGGCGTGCCGCCGCCGTGATCCGCGTTTTTGCGATTTTCGCGGGGTTGGACCGGTTGGGAAACAGCGACTGCCTGTGGCTGCCAGCCGACTTGAACCTGTCACCCGAAAAGGTTAATGACCGCGACAGCCGGGCGACTTTTGCCAATCAAGGATTTTTCTGCGATGGCGCGAAACAAGATTGCATTGATCGGTGCGGGTCAGATCGGCGGCACGCTGGCGCACCTGGTCGGCCTCAAGGAACTCGGCGACGTCGTCCTCTTTGACATCATGGAAGGCATCCCGCAGGGCAAGGCGCTCGATCTCGTGCAGGCCTCGCCGGTCGAAGGCTTCGATGCCAAATTCACCGGGACCAATTCCTACGAGACGATCGAGGGCGCCGCGGTCTGCATCGTCACCGCCGGCGTGCCGCGCAAGGCCGGCATGAGCCGCGACGATCTGCTTAGTATCAATCTCAAAGTGATGGAGCAGGTCGGCGCCGGCATCAAGAAATACGCGCCCGGCGCTTTCGTCATCTGCATCACCAATCCGCTCGATGCCATGGTCTGGGCGCTGCAGAAATGCTGCGGGCTGCCAAAGCAGATGGTGGTCGGCATGGCCGGTGTGCTCGAACTCGGCGCGGTTTCGCTACTTCCTGGCCGACGAGTTCGACGTCTCGGTTGAAGATGTCACCGCCTTCGTGCTCGGCGGTCATGGCGACAGCATGGTGCCGCTGATCCGCTATTCGGCGGTGGCCGGCATCCCGCTTCCCGACCTGGTCAAAATGGGCTGGACCACCGCGGCGCGCCTCGACGCGATCGTCGACCGCACCCGCAACGGCGGCGGCGAGATCGTCGGTCTGCTCAAATCCGGCTCCGCCTTCTACGCGCCCGCCACCTCGGCGATCGCCATGGCGGAGAGTTATCTGCGCGACAAGAAGCGGGTGCTGCCGGCCGCGGCGTGGCTCAACGGCGAATACGGCGTGCGCGACCTCTATGTCGGCGTTCCTGTGGTGATCGGCAGCAAGGGCGTAGAGCGCGTGGTCGAGATCGAGTTCAACGGCGCCGAGCGCGGGATGTTCGAAAAATCGGCACAGGCGGTCGAAGGCTTGGTCGAAGCTTGCAAGAAGATCGCTCCGCATCTCGGCGGGTAATGTCGCGTCATTCCGGGGCGCCGCGAAGCGGCGAACCCGGAATCCATAACCACGAGGCGGAATGTCCAGCGCTTTGATCGAAACTGATAGGGCAGTGGATATGGATTCCGGCTCTCGTTCGCTGCGCGCTCACGGCCGGAATGACGCGTCGCGGGGCAGCGCATGAACATCCATGAATACCAGGCCAAGGCGGTGCTGCGCGAATTCGGCGTACCGGTACCGCGCGGCATCCCGGCGCTGAGCGTCGACGAGGCAGTCAAGGCCGCTAACGAGCTTGGCGGGCCGGTCTGGGTGGTGAAGGCGCAGATCCACGCCGGCGGACGCGGCAAGGCCGGCGGCGTCAAGGTGGTGAAGTCGGTCGCCGACGTCAAACGCGAAGCCGAGCGCCTGCTCGGCTCGACGCTGGTCACGCACCAGACCGGGCCGCACGGCAAACAGGTGCACCGCCTCTATATCGAGGAAGGCTCGGCCATCGAGCGCGAATATTATCTCTCCGCACTCGTTGACCGCGCCACGTCGCGCATCGCCTTCGTCGCTTCGACCGAAGGCGGCATGGATATCGAGGAAGTCGCCCGCACCGCGCCGGAAAAAATCCTCTCCTTCTCGGTCGATCCGGCGACCGGCTTCATGGCCCATCACAGTCACGAAGTCGCGCACGCGCTCGGGCTCAGCCGTGAGGTCGCCAAACAAGCCGAGGGCCTGTTGCCCAGGCTGTTCCAGGCGTTTCTGGCCAAGGATATGAGTCTTCTGGAAATCAATCCGCTGGTGGTCACCAAATCAGGCCAGCTCGTCTGCCTCGACGCCAAGATCGGCTTTGACGACAGCGCGCTCTATCGTCACCCGGATATCGCTGCGTTGCGCGACCCCACCGAAGAGGACGCCAAGGAGATCGAGGCCTCGCACTACGACCTCAGCTATGTCGCGCTCGACGGCACCATCGGCTGCATGGTCAACGGCGCCGGGCTCGCCATGGCGACCATGGACATCATCAAGCTCTACGGTGAGACGCCGGCCAACTTTCTCGATGTCGGCGGCGGCGCCAGCAAGGAAAAAGTGACCGCGGCGTTCAAGATCATCACCTCCGACCCCAACGTGAAGGGCATTCTGGTCAACATTTTCGGCGGCATCATGCGCTGCGACATTATTGCCGAAGGCGTCGTCGCCGCGGTGAAGGAAGTGGGCTTGCGCGTGCCGCTGGTCGTGCGCCTGGAGGGCACCAATGTCGCCCTCGGCAAGGAGATCATCAAGAAATCGGGCCTCAACGTTACGTCGGCCGACGACCTCGACGATGCGGCGCAGAAGATCGTCAAGGCGGTGAAGAAGGATGGCTGAGGTGCCCCGGTTCGCCATGTTCGTATGCGCTCTGGCCCTCGGCGCCGGTTCGGTTTCCGCAGCCGGCGCCGCCCATGCAAATGAGCGAAGCGCCGAGGTGGTGAGCTCGTTTCAGATGTTTTGCACGCCGGGACTTCCGGATTTTGCCGCGCTCGATGCCAGGGCCACGGCCATGAAACTTTCCGTTCGCAAGGATGTGGTAGCGCCGCAACAACCGGGGCAATCGGCGCGTTCAAAATCCTGGCTGGTGTCGCTCGCCGGCGGCCGGCACGAACTGGTCGCTTCCGAGGCGCGCGGCCCGAAAGGCGAGTTCGCGAGCTGCGGCGTCGGCGCCGAGGACGTCGACGGCGAAGACTTAAAACACGAGCTGATCGACGCCATGAAGCTCGGCACGCCGTCGCGCCAATCGTTCTCGGCGGACGGTGCGCAGCGGCTGACGGTCTGGAAATTCCCCGACGACCTCAGCTTGCTGCTGGCCGACGGAACGCCGGTGAAAATTCCGGGCGTGTACCTGACGCTGGTGCATCAAACAAATACGAGCCATTGACTCATGCCCATCCTGATCGACAACAACACCAAGGTCATCTGCCAGGGCTTTACCGGCAAGAACGGCACGTTCCATTCCGAGCAGGCGATCGCCTATGGCACCAAGATGGTCGGCGGCACCTCCCCGGGCAAAGGCGGCTCAACCCATCTCAACCTGCCGGTGTTCGACACGGTGGCCGAAGCGCACGAAAAAACCGGTTGCGACGCCAGCGTGATCTACGTGCCGCCGGCCGGCGCGGCGGATGCGATCTGCGAAGCGATCGATGCGGAAATTCCGCTGATCGTCTGCATCACCGAGGGCATTCCCGTGCTCGACATGGTCAAGGTCAAGCGCGCGCTGTGCGGCTCGCAATCGCGGCTGATCGGGCCGAACTGCCCGGGCGTCATGACCGCCGGCGAATGCAAGATCGGCATCATGCCCGGCAACATCTTTCAGCCGGGCAAAGTCGGTATCGTTTCGCGCTCCGGAACGCTCACCTACGAGGCGGTGTTCCAGACCACGCAGGAGCGATTGGGCCAGACCACCGCCGTCGGCATTGGCGGCGATCCGGTCAAGGGCACCGATTTCATCGAGATGCTGGAAATGTTTCTCGCCGACAAGGCAACCGAAGCGATCGTGATGATCGGCGAGATCGGGGGTTCTTCCGAGGAAGACGCCGCTCAGTTCCTGAAGGACGAAGCCAAGCGCGGCCGCAAGAAGCCGATGGTCGGCTTTATTGCCGGCCGCACGGCGCCGCCGGGGCGGCGCATGGGCCATGCCGGCGCCATCATCGCCGGCGGCAAGGGTGACGCGGAATCCAAGATCGCCGCCATGGCATCGGCCGGGATCAAGGTTTCACCGTCGCCGGCACGTCTCGGCAAGACCCTGTCTGAAGCATGGAATTCATGATTCACTTCTTGTGTCTTTCGATCGCCGCATCGAGGGATTAAATAGGGTATACAAGACAATCAGCCTGCGCCGGGCCGGGTTGATTCGAAATTTTCACATCCTGCCGTTATCTCGGACGGCGGTGGGTGCCACCTCCAGCTCGGGAACTACCCCAGGAATTTGCCATGTCTCGCCAGGACGCGAACGCTGCTTTCGCTCTCACTTCGTTTCTCTACGGCGGCAACGCCCCCTACATCGAAGGCCTCTACGCGCGCTACGAAGCCGACCCCAAGTCGATCGACGCCGAGTGGCAATCGTTCTTTCAGAGCCTAAAGGACGACGCCCGCGACGTGACCGAAAGCGCCCGCGGCCCGTCCTGGCGCCGGACGGATTGGCCGCGGCCCGAACGCAATGAGCTCACAGCGGCGCTCGACAGCGACTGGACCGAGATCGGCAAAGCTCTCGGTACCAAGGTGCAGGCGCGCGCGCAGACCAAAGGCGTCGAGCTTTCCAGCGCCGATGTCGAACGCGCGACCCGCGACTCGGTGCGCGCCCTGATGCTCATCCGGGCCTACCGCGCCCGCGGCCACTTCCACGCCAATCTCGATCCGCTCGGTCTGCAGCCGCCGTACAACGAGCTGGAGCTCGATCCGTCAACCTACGGCTTTACTGAAGCAGATCTCGACCGGCCGATTTTTCTCGACAAGGTACTCGGTCTGCAATTCGGCACTGTCCGCCAGATCATCGGTATCCTGCGGCGCACCTATTGTCAGACCCTTGGCGTCGAATTTCTGCACATCTCCGACGGCGCGCAGAAGGGCTGGATCCAGGAACGCATCGAGGGGCCCGACAAGGAGATCACCTTCACCCGCGAAGGCAAGCGCGCCATCCTCAACAAGCTGGTCGAGGCCGAAGGTTTCGAAAAATTCTGCGATGTGAAATTCACCGGGACCAAACGTTTCGGTCTCGACGGCGGCGAATCGACGATTCCGGCGCTGGAGCAGATCATCAAGCGCGGCGGCGCGCTCGGCGTGCGTGAGATCGTGATCGGCATGGCCCACCGCGGCCGCCTCAACGTCCTGGCGCAGGTCATGGGCAAGCCGCACCGCGCCATCTTTCACGAATTCAAGGGCGGCTCATCGACGCCGAACGAAATCGAGGGCTCCGGCGACGTGAAATACCATCTCGGCGCCTCGTCCGACCGCGAGTTCGACGACAACAAGGTTCACCTCTCGCTCACGGCCAATCCGTCGCATCTGGAAATCGTCGACCCGGTGGTGCTCGGCAAGGTGCGCGCCAAGCAGGATCAGCGCGGCGCCACGCGCGAAGACCGCACCATGGTGATGCCGCTCCTGATCCACGGCGACGCGTCATTCGCCGGCCAGGGCGTGGTCGCGGAATGTTTCGGGCTTTCGGGTTTGCGCGGCCATCGCACCGGCGGTTCCGTCCACTTCATCGTCAACAATCAGATCGGCTTCACCACCAGCCCGCGCTATTCGCGGTCGTCGCCTTACCCGTCCGACGTCGCCAAGATGATCGAGGCGCCGATCTTCCACGTCAACGGCGACGATCCGGAAGCGGTGGTGTTCGCCGCCAAGGTCGCGACCGAATTCCGGCAAAAATTCCAGAAGCCAGTCGTCATCGACATGTTCTGCTACCGCCGTCACGGCCACAACGAGGGTGACGAACCCTCGTTCACTCAGCCGCTGATGTACAAGGCGATCGCCAGGCATCCCTCGACGCTTGAAATATACGAGAACAAGCTGGTCGGCGAAGGCGTGGTGACGGCCGGCGAAGTCGAGAAGATGAAGGCGGATTGGCGCGCCCGGCTCGACGCCGAACTCGAGGCGGCGCAGGGCTACCGCGCCAACAAGGCGGATTGGCTCGACGGCCGCTGGACCGGTTTCAAGACCGCCGGCGATACCGACGATCCGCGCCGCGGCAAAACCGGCGTCGAGATCGGAACGCTCAAGGATATCGGTCAGAAGATCACCACGCTGCCGGCGGACTTTCACCTCCACCGCACGCTCAATCGGTTTCTGGAAAACCGGCGCAAGGCGATCGAGACCGGAGTCGGCATCGACTGGGCGACGGGCGAGGCGCTCGCCTTCTGTTCCTTGCTGCTGGACGGCAAAAAGGTGCGGCTTTCCGGCCAGGACAGCGAGCGCGGCACCTTTTCGCAGCGCCATTCCGTGCTGGTCGACCAGGAGACCGAGAAACCCTACACGCCGTTCAATCACCTGCGCGAGGGCCAGGCCCGCTTCGAGGTGATCAATTCGATGCTGTCGGAAGAGGCGGTGCTTGGCTTCGAATACGGTTACTCGCTCGCCGAGCCCAGTGCCCTGACCTTGTGGGAAGCGCAGTTCGGCGACTTCGCCAACGGAGCGCAGGTGCTGTTCGACCAGTTCATCTCGTCGGGCGAGCGCAAATGGCTCCGCATGTCCGGCCTGGTCTGCCTGTTGCCGCACAGCTATGAGGGCCAGGGGCCAGAACATTCGTCGGCGCGGCTTGAACGTTTCCTGCAGATGTGCGCCGAGGACAACATGCAGGTCGCCAACTGCACCACGCCGGCCAACTACTTCCACATCCTGCGCCGCCAGCTTAAGCGCGACTTCCGCAAGCCGCTCATCCTGATGACGCCGAAATCCCTGCTGCGCCATCGCCGCGCGGTATCGCGGCTCGACGAGATGGGACCGGAGACGTCGTTCCATCGGCTGCTCTGGGATGATGCGCAGACCGCGCCGGACGAGAAGATCAAGCTCGTCGCTGACGCCCAGATCCGCCGCGTCGTGCTGTGCTCCGGCAAAGTCTATTTCGATCTCTATGAGGAGCGCGAGAAGCGCGGCATCGACGATATTTATCTGCTGCGCATCGAGCAGCTTTACCCGTTCCCCACCAAGGCGCTGATGCTGGAGCTTTCGCGCTTCAAGCAGGCGGAGATCGTCTGGTGCCAGGAAGAGCCGCGCAACATGGGCGGCTGGGTGTTCGTCGATATCTTCCTGGAGTGGGTGCTAAATCAGATCGGCGCCAAACACCGCCGCGCCCGCTATGCCGGACGGCCGGCCTCGGCGTCGACCGCGGTCGGGCAGATGTCGCTGCATCAGGCTCAGCTCAAGCATTTTCTTGAAGAGGCGCTGAGCTAGTTCCGGCGCCGTCATGCCCGGTCTCGTGCCGGGCAGCCACGTCGTGACGGCGCGATCGAAACACAGGCGTGGATGGCCGGGACCAGCCCGGCCATGACCAAGGGGATGTCATGGCTGAAATTCGCGTGCCCACCCTCGGCGAGTTGGTGACCGAAGCAACCATCGGCAAGTGGTTCAAGAAGGCAGGCGACTTGGTCGCGGTCGACGAGCCCCTGGTCGAGCTTGAAACCGACAAGGTCACCATCGAAGTGCCGGCGCCGGCCGCCGGCGTGCTCACCGATGTGGCGGTCAAGGACGGCGATACGGTTGCCGTTGGCGCCCTCCTCGGCGCGATCAAGGAAGGCGCCGGCGCGGCGCCGGCCAAGGCAGCGGCGAAGCCCGCCGAAGCGGCGCCGCAGGCCGCGCCGCCAGCAGCACCGCCAAAGCCGGCGGCGGCTCTTAAGGCGCCGGCGGCCGACGTGCCGTTGGCGCCGTCAGTACGGAAGATTGCGGCCGAGACCGGCATCGATGCCGCTTCCGTGCCCGGCACCGGCAAGGACGGCCGGGTCACCAAGGGCGACATGCTTGCGGCGATCGAGCGGGCGGCGGCGCAACCGACGCCGGTCGCCACGCCGGCCGCGGCCGTGCAGGTTCGTGCGCCGTCGCCGGCCGATGACGCCGCGCGCGAAGAGCGCGTGCGTATGACCCGGTTGCGGCAGACCATCGCGCGCCGGCTCAAGGATGCGCAGAACACCGCCGCCATGCTCACGACCTTCAACGAGGTCGACATGACTAACGTCATGGCGCTGCGCAGCCAGTACCGCGAGTTGTTTGAGAAGAAGCACGCGGTGAAGCTCGGCTTCATGGGGTTCTTCGTGAAGGCCTGCGTGCAGGCGCTCAAGGAAATCCCCGCCGTCAACGCCGAGATCGACGGCACCGACATCATCTACAAGAACTACTATCACATCGGCATCGCGGTCGGCACCGAGCGCGGCCTGGTGGTGCCGGTGGTGCGCGACTGCGACGTGAAATCGATCGCCGAAATCGAGAAGACAATCGCCGATTTCGGCCATCGCGCCCGCGACGGCGTGCTCAAGATCGAGGAGCTGCAGGGCGGCACCTTCACCATCACCAATGGCGGCATCTACGGCTCGCTGATGTCGACGCCGATCCTCAATGCGCCGCAATCGGGCATCCTCGGCATGCACAAGATCCAGGAGCGGCCGATGGTGGTTGCCGGCAAAATCGAGGCGCGGCCGATGATGTATCTGGCGCTGTCCTACGATCATCGCATCGTCGACGGCCGCGAGGCGGTGACGTTTCTGGTGCGCGTGAAAGAGTTGTTGGAAGAGCCGGCGCGGCTTGTGCTCGATTTGTGAGCCACCCCTCAGCATCGGGCGCAAAGATGAGCAACTGGGTAGCGCTGTCGGAGATTGTGCGCAATGTTGCCTTGGCGGTTGCAGCTTTCGTCGGCGCCTATTTGGCTTGGCGTCAGTTGTCGCCAGCGGCGTCCCAGGCGCGTGCTGCGAGCACGCAAGCGGAACTTGCGCGCCGTGCGCATGTGACGGAGTTGTTTAAATGGGCCGCAGGACAGCTGCGAGACCAAAACCTCGAAGTTCGTTTGGCGGCGATCTATGTGCTGCGTGAGGTGGCGAAGGGTCTTCGTGATCTGTCGGACCCGATCTTCGAGCTGTTGCAGGCTCATCTAAGGGTTGCGAATGTTGACTACGGTGACGAGGAGCCGCCAATCGACATCAAGGAGATTGTGAGCCTCCTGCGGGATAGACTGGAGAAGCCTAATGCTTAAGAATCGAGATCACGTCGCTGCGCGGACTCTCGATATTCACGGAGCGTTTGTCCGCCGAGCCGACCTGAGTGGTGCTTCGCTCCGCGGCGCGAATCTGGCTGGTGCGGACGCGACGAACGCTGTTCTTCGCGACGTCGATTTTGAGGGTGCTATTCTTCGTGGAACTGTCCTGCGCGGCGCTGATCTTTCGGGCGCGAAGAACTTAACCATCGGACAGCTCTCCGAAGCTGTTGTCGACAGTCATACAATTCTGCCGAAATATATCGACCGGACGAAGCTTCGGAATGCCGTTCCAGGCGAATCCAAGTAGCCCATGCCCTACGATGTCATCGTCATCGGTACCGGCCCCGGCGGCTATGTCTGCGCCATCCGCGCGGCGCAGCTCGGACTGAAGACCGCCGTGGTCGAGAAGCGCGCCACGTTCGGCGGTACCTGCCTGAACGTCGGCTGCATTCCGTCCAAGGCGATGCTGCATGCCTCCGAGCTTTATGAGGAAGCCGGCCACAATTTTGCGCAAATGGGCATCAAGGTCGGCAAGCCGAGCGTCGATCTCGGCGCGCTCCTCAAATACAAGGATCAAAACGTCGACAGCAACGTCAAGGGCGTCGATTTTCTGTTCAAGAAAAACAAGATCGAGGCGTTTCGCGGCACCGGCCGCATTGTTGCGCCGGGCCAGGTCGAGGTGAAAGACGACAGCGGCAAGACTCAGACGCTGGAGACCAAAAATATCATCATCGCTACCGGCTCGGACGTCGCCCGATTGAACGGCATCGACATTGACGAGAAGCGCATCGTGTCCTCGACCGGCGCGCTCGCGCTGCCGAAAGTGCCGGACAAGCTCGTCGTCGTCGGCGCCGGCATTATCGGGCTTGAGCTCGGCTCGGTGTGGCGGCGGCTCGGCGCTCAGGTCACGATCGTCGAATTTCTCGATCACATCCTGCCCGGGATCGACAGCGAGGTTGCGCGGCAATTCCACCGCCTGCAGCAGAAGCAGGGCATCGCGTTCAAGCTGTCGTCAAAAGTCACCGCCATCGACGCCTCGGGCAAGCTGCTCAACGTCAAGGTCGAGCCCGCCACCGGCGGCGGCGCAGCCGAGACGATAGAAGCCGATATCGTCCTGGTCGCGATCGGCCGCGTGCCTTTCACCGACGGCCTCGGTCTCGAGGCGGCTGGCGTCAAAAAAGACAATCGCGGCCGCGTCATCGTCGATTCGCACTACCGCACCAGCGTCGCCGGCATCTATGCCATCGGCGACGTCATCGCCGGCCCGATGCTCGCGCACAAGGGCGAGGAGGAGGGCGTCGCTGCGGCGGAGATCATTGCCGGCCAAGCCGGGCACGTGAACTACGAGGTGATTCCGAACGTGGTCTATACCAGCCCGGAAATCGCAGCGGTCGGCAAGACCGAGGAGGAGCTCAAAGCTGCGGGCGTAAACTATCTGGTCGGAAAATTTCCGTTCAGCGCCAATGCGCGCGCCCGCGCCAATCTCGCGACCGATGGCTTCGTCAAAATCCTGGCCGATGCCAAGACCGACCGCGTGCTCGGCGTGCACATTCTTGGGCCCGATGCCGAAACCATGATCGCCGAGGCGGCCATCGCCATGGAGTTCGGCGCTTCATCGGAAGACATCGCCCGCACCTGTCATGCGCATCCGACGCTGAGCGAAGCGATGAAAGAAGCGGCGCTCGCCGTCGCCAAACGCGCGATCAATTTTTGATACCGCAATTCGCCATCGCCGAGCTTGACCCGGCAATCCATCTTTCCTTGCACTGAAAGTTGGATCACCGGGTCTCGGCGCTTTGCGCCGGCCCGGTGATGACGAAGGGCCGCGTCGCTACTCCACCACGATCTTGACTTCGCTGCCCGACTTCAGCCGGTCGCCGGGTTCGAGCCCGTTGAGCACGCGGAAGCGTTCCGCCGGGCGGTCGGCAACCGCCATCCGGGTCGCCAGCTTCTCGACGGTGTCGGCGGGGCCGACCGTCACCACCTGCAACCGCAGCGGCTTGGCGTCCTCGATCTCGGCGAGGCTCATGCGGCGGAATGTGTTGATCGAGTCGCGGAAGATGCGGTCGCTCTCGGGTGTGCGATGCTTGGTGGCGTAGATGAAGCGATAGACGTCGCTGCCGAAGCGGATGGCGTAGAGCCGGAAGTCCCATTGATCGCCCTTGGCCGCAGCGCTAGCAGCGGGAAAGCCGTTGATGCTGACGTCCTCCACCGTGCCGGCGTCGATGTTCTCGATCCAGCCGGAGGTCAGGTATCCGGCGAGCGTCTGCTCCGAGGGCACGCGCACGACGTCGAGCCGCAGCGCCTGGCCGCCGCCATGCTTGACGCCGAGCACGGCCTGCGCCGTGTTCTCGAGAGTGAAGCCTTCCGGGGCGGTGAAGGTGAAGCCCAGCCGCGGGTGCAAAAAGCGGCGGCCGCGCACAAACCCTTCGCTCGGATCCTCGCCGAACACGATGCCGTCGATGCCGGTGAGGTAGGTGTCCTTGTCGCGGCCGATGGCGGCGACGGCGGTTGAGGCTTTGGGCCCGCTATATTGCCGGGCATTGGCGAGCGCATTGCTGATCCGCTCGGGCGTCGCCGGGTGCGACGACAGGAAATCCGGCGCGCGCGGGTCGATGGCGCCGCTTTGCTGCGGCTTGAGCTCGGAATTGTGCTCCATCGAGGTGAGGAAACGCACCGCGCCGTAGGGATCGTAGCCGGCGCGCGCGGCGATGCCGATGCCGATGGCGTCCGCCTCGAACTCCTGCGCCCGCGAGAAGCTGGCGAGCGCGAGCTTCGACTTGGCAAGCGCCAGCGCGCCCACTTCCGGATCGCTGATGACGTCGCTGACGACGCGGCCGACCAGCGCCGCCTGCTTCGCCTGCTCCTCGCGGATCGCGGCATGGCGAGCGACCACGTGTCCCATCTCGTGGGCGAGCACGGACGCCAGCTCGGACTCGTCGTTGGCCAGCGCGACCAGGCCGCGGGTGACGTAAAGCTGCCCGGTCGGCAACGCGAATGCGTTGATCGATTGCGAGTTGAGCATGGTGACTTTGTAATGCAGATCGGGCCGCTCCGACGCCGCCACCAGGCGCTCGACGGTCTGTTCGATGATGCCTTGCAGCTTCGGGTCGTTGTAGACGCCGCCATAGGCGGCAAGGATGCGCTGATGCTCGCGCAGCGCTGCCGGCGACATATCCGACGTCTCCGCGGGCTTCGCCGCCGCCGGCGGCGAAGCTTGCGGCCCGATCGCGGGCGGCGAAGCGGTACAGGCGGCCAGCACAAAAGCCAGCACGGCGATGCCCGCGTGGGCAACCCGAAAGCCTGCCGTTCTCATGGGTGCCAAATCGGTCACCGCGTCCACCCGTTCTTCACTCGCGGTCTCGCTCGCAGCGATTACTCGCGGTCAGCAAACTCGATCTGCTCCGGCCGTGCCGCCTCGATCCAGGGCCCGCCGCGCTCTTCGATCCATCCGCGCACCCGCACCCGCCGGCCAGCGAGCGTCTTCGGTTCCAAGCCCGCCGCCGTGAAGTTACGCACGTTTCGCTTCAGGATCGTAACAGTGAAGTCCGTGCTCCACCGCCGCCCGAAATCCACGTAGATGGTGGCGCCGCTTTCGCGCACCGAAACCACCTTACCCTCAACCAGCGCAAAATGGCCAAGCTCGGCCAGCACATCGGCGGGGTTATCGGCGTTGAGCGAGTCATAATACGAACCGGCCCAAAGGCCAAGCTTGGCGCGGCGCGCGGCGCCTTCCCGGCTCAAGAGTTCCCTGGCGCAGGCGGTATTGCCGACCCTTGCCGCGACCCGGGCAAATCCGGCCGCGATCAGCTCTGACTGCACCGAGCGTTCGATGCCCTCGCGCGTCACGATCGCGTAGCCAACAAGCCGGCCGTAACGGTCGGTTTTCTGCTGTTCCGCCTGCTTGAGGACGATTTCGGCATGCCCGAGCAGCGCCGCCAGCGTGTCCCTTGCCGCCGCGCCGCCTGACGCTGCACCGGCTTCTTGCGACATCGGAAGCGGCGGCACTTCGATCGCAGCGAGACGGACCTCGCGGCCGTCATCGAGCGCAAAGGTGCGGCCATCGATGGCATGGCTGACGGCGCCGCGGGCGACGGTCTCGCCGCCGCACGCTATCGCCGGCTGCGGCCGTTCTTGCGCCGCCGCGCATAAACATCCGCACATGGTTGTCAGTCCTGCCGCGAACGCCGCGGCCAGGAACCCCTCCCGCGAGCCCCACATCGGTTCAGCGAAAGGCGCGAATGCGGCAGCACTGCGGCGGCTATTTTTACCTCCCGGGCGCGCAGCGGCCGGGCGACAGAGCGGCCCGATTTTATCCGGCCTTCCGGTGCCGGGCCGGCGTCCGGGTTGCTTTGCCGTTTTCTTCCTTTGCGGCCTTCTTTCCGGAAATCGGCAGCAGCATCTCCTTTTGGCCTTCGGCTTTCTTGCGGCCCTTTTTCGCCGACGCCGGCGCCGGCCGTGTCGTGGTGGCCTGCTTCTCGGCCTGTACCGAGCGCCGCAACGCATCCATCAGATTGATGACCTTGCCGGTCGGCTGCTCCTTCGGCACCTCGATCTTTTCGCCGTTGGCCTTTTTCTCGATCAGCTCCTTCAGGGCGTGCTCGTAATGATCCTCGAACTGCTCCGGGTGGAAATGCCCGCTTTTGGTTTCAACGATGTGCCGCGCCAGATCCATCATGTCCTTGGTCAGCTTTACATTCGGGATGTCGTCGAAATACTCGCCGGCATCGCGCACCTCGTAGGGGAAGCGCAACAGCGTGCCCATCAGGCCCTTGCCGCGCGGCGCGATGGCGATGACGTGCTCGCGGCTGGTGAGCACCACGCGGCCGACCGCCACCATCTTCATCTGTTCGATGATGTTGCGGATTACCACGAATGCGTCCTCGCCGACCTTGCCGTCGGGCGCGATGTAATAGGGGCGGATGTTATAAAGCTCGTCGATCTCGCTCCTCGGCACGAACTCGTCGATGTCGATGGTCCTGGTGCTCTCGAGCGCGACTGACTCGAGCTCTTCGTCGGTGACCTCGACGTATTCGCCCTTGGCGACTTCGTAGCCCTTGATGATCTGGTCGGACGGCACTTCCTCGCCGGTCTCGGCGTCGACCTTGCGATAGCGGATGCGGTGGCCGGTCTCGCGGTTGATCTGGTTGAAGCTGACCTTCTCGCGCTCGGAGGTAGCCGGGTAGAGCGCGATCGGACAAGAAACCAGCGAAAGCCGTAAATAGCCTTTCCAATATGCGCGCGGTGCCACGGTCAACTCCTGCCTAAAGCAACATTCGACAACGAAAATACATCATAACCCGTTCCGGAACCGCCGGGGAGGTGCGCCTGATTGGCCGTTTACGGTTTGTTCCGACAGGTGTCTTTAGGGTAAAGTAATTGCCTAAGGTGATTCGTACCGGGACCTGCGTAATGCCTGCCGTCGCTACCAGACAAAAGCCCAAGCCGGCGTTGAAAACCTTTCACGCCACGCTTCTCGTCACCCGCCTCGAGGATTGGTGGGTCGAGGCCGAAACCGCGGAACAAGCGCAAGCGCTGCTGGCGTCCGGGGAGGGGCATCATGCCGCGCTCGGGGAGCGCGTCCATGTCGAGCTGGAAGATATGCTCGAGGACGCCGACTAAAGTCCGCGCGCTCCAGGATACGTCATCCGCCATTACGCGGGTGGCCGTTCGACCAAATAACTCTGCGGCAAGGATGCGAGGTTCTCCGCGAGTTGGCGAAGCCGCGCCTTATCGTTCGTGTCGACGATGATTCGAACGCGCGTATTGAGCTTTTCGTCTTGGTCGACATTGATGTCGGCGCTCGCTCCGTGGCCGAACACACGCTCGATTTCCAGTTGGGCTTTCTCCTTGATGGCGAGATCCCGCAATGCCGGCTTGAAGATCTTGCCAACCGCCGTGACCGGCAGCCCCTCCAGGACGACGACGCGTTTGGGCTTCGCCGGAGGCTCCATGATGTTACGCTCAAGGTGGGCTTGCAGGGCGTCTATGTCGATTGCCTGTCCCGGTGCGGCCACCACGAAGAGGATTGGCACCTCTCCCGCATATTGGTCCGGCATGCCGACGGCCGAGCTGATTTGTACGCCGGGAAAATCATTGGCGACGTCCTCGATCGCCGCGGGATCGATATTGTGTCCGCTGCGGACGATAAGGTCCTTGGCGCGCCCGGTCAGGACCAGCCGTTCATCCTCGGTCAGATAGCCGATATCGCCGGTCACCAGCCAACCGGCATCCGTCAGCACACCGACGTTATGCTTCGGATCGACATAGCCCGGGAACACCTGCGGACCTTGAACGAGGACCAGGCCGCTCTTGAGCGGGGCGCACTTTGCGGGGTTCTTGCCCTCGCTGCCGAACGCGGCAATCAGGGTCTTGGCGTAAGGCGCCCTGAAGCCGACGCTGCCGGCAAGCGGCTCGCCGCGGCCGGGGTTGAAGGCGATGGCTGCCGCCGTCTCGGTCATTCCGTAGGTTTCAAAAAGCCTGATGCCGGTGCGCTTCTCGAACCGCTCGCCGACAGCCTTGGGCAAAACGGCGCCGCCCGTCAGCGCCATCCGCACCGAGCTCACATTGCTGGTTTCGATCGGCACTTCGGCGAGCGCCGCAATGGACGTCGGCACGCCACCGACGATCGTCGCTTTAAATCGCTCAACAAAGCGCCAGTAGTTTTGGATGACCCGCGGCACCCGCAAACCGTGGGGCGACGGGATGATCACGTGGCCGCCTGCCGCCAGGATCGACAATCCCGCCGTTATCGTGCCTCCGACATGGAACAGCGGGAAGCCGTTGATGGCGGTGTCGAACTCATCGAGCCCGTGAACCTGGGCGAAGCTCCATGCGGCGTGGATTTGATTGCCATGGGTCAGGCGGACAAGCTTCGGGCGTCCCGTTGTGCCACCGGTATGAAACAGCGCGCATACGGTGTCGCGGTCCGCCGTCAACTGAAAATTCAGGGCGTCACCCTGCGCGGCGAGGCTTTCGTCGTAGCCGACGATCTTACGACCGGGATCGCCCTTGCCGCCTATGACCAATATCCGCTGAAGCGACGGCACGCGGTCGATGACCGCGTTGGCCTTTTCCCAAAGAGCCGCATCATGGGCTTCGCTGGGCACGACCAGCACGGTCGCCTTCTCGGCAATCAGAAGATCGGCGATGGCGTCGGCGATGAGCAGAAAGTTTATCGAACTGGCGACGCCCGCGACTTGCGCGCCAAGAAGAGCCGGCGGCACTTGCGGCAGCGCCGGGCAAAGCAAGGCGACAGCACCGCTGACCGGCGATATGCCGAGCGACCGAAAAAGATTGGCCGAGCGCGTTATCTCATCGAGCAATCCTTTGTGCGACAGCGTGACCGCGCTCTCTTCAGGAGCGCCGGCCGGCATCACCGTCAGCGCCGGCCGCTGGGGATGGAGCTGCGCGGTCGCCTCGAACACCTGGTAAAGGTTACGGGAGGGCACGGCCTCGTCGTAAGGCGAGCGCTCCAATGCCTCGATATCCGCGATCGTCTTGACCGGTTTGACGAACCTCGTCGTTTTCGGCGCGGGCGCCATCGTTGTCATTGGTCCCTGTCTGGCAGCGACGGTCAGTGGATCGCCGCATACATGATCTTCTCCTCGGTCGCTTCGAGCGCCGAGAATTCCTCGACCACCTTGCCCTGACGCGACACCAGTATCCGGTCGGAAAGGGCCATGATTTCGGGCAGGTAGGAGGAGATGACGACCACCGCCTTGCCTTCGTCGGCGAGGCGGTTGATCAGTTCGTGGATCTCGACGATGGCGCCGACATCGACGCCACGCGTCGGCTCGTCGAAGATGATCAGGTCGGGCTCCTGTGCCAGCGATTTGGCGATGACGACCTTCTGCTGATTGCCGCCCGAGAGCTCGACGACTCTCGCCTCGTCGCCGATAGCGCGGATGTTCAGCCTCTTGATCCAGTCTCTGCCGACCTTGTTGGCCTCGCGTCGCGAAAACAGTGCGCGGCCGCCTGGAAACTTGGACACGAGGCCGACATAGATATTGCGGGCGATCGACGCCATCTCGAAGAAGCCCTCGACCTTGCGATCCTCGGTCACGTAGGCAACGCCCGCACGCACCGCCGGCGCGGGAACGCGGAAGCGCACCGGCTTGTCATGCAGGAAGATCTCGCCGCCGTAGAAGAAATCGCGCTTAAGCACGCCGGCGACGATCTTGAACGTCTCTGTCCGGCCGGCGCCGACGAGCCCGAACACGCCGGTGATCTGGCCGGCGAATACCGAAAGCGAATTATTCTTCACCATCGGCGCCATTTTAAGGTTTTGCGCCGTGAGCACGCGCGCGCCGGCTTTGCGCACGGTGGTCTTGCGCACGCCGTAAAGCGTATTGGAGAGATCGCGTCCAACCATCGCCTGGACGATGCGGGCGCGGTCAAATTTCGCCGCGTCATCGGTGACGACCTTCTTCCCATCGCGCAGGACGGTGATGCGGTCGGCCAGCAACAGCGCCTCTTCGAGCGCGTGCGAGATGAACACGATCGACACGCCGCGCTTTTTAAGATCGCGCACGAGATCGAAGAAGTACTTCTTCTCTTCCGGCGTCAGCGATGCCGTCGGCTCGTCGAAGATGATCACCTTGGCGTTATGGAGCACGGCACGCGCGATCTCGACCATCTGCTTCTTGGCAGCGCCGAGCGCACCGACGGTCGTGGTCGGAGCGACGTCGAAGTTTAGCGACTGGAGGAATTGTTGCGCCGCGATGTAGATGCCGCGCAGGCGATTGTAAAAGCGCTCTTGGCCGAGGAAAAGGTTCTGCGCAACCGTCATTGTCGGGACCAGGCTATTTTCCTGGAACACCATGGCGATCCCAAGATGACGCGCTTCAAGCGGCGATTTCGGCAAAACCTCAACGCCGTCGATGATCATTGTTCCCGACGTCAAAGCGACGACGCCCGCCATGACTTTGGTCAGTGTGGACTTGCCGGCGCCGTTTTCTCCGACGAGCGCGTGGATCTCGCCGCGTCTGAGATCGAAGTCGACACCGTCGATCGCCGGTACTCCGGCGTAGAGCTTGGTCGCCTTGCTCAGCGAAACAATGATGTCGTCACTCATGCTCCGGATTCCTCCTCGAGCGGAGCGATGGGAAGCTTCAGGATCCGTCCCGGCCCTTTGGCGATCATGATCAGATCGCCGTTGACTTCGATCGCGGATACGATTCCGTGGTTAGCGCCGTCGACACGGCTGTGCAGCGAATAGAGCGGCGCGCCGTCGGCGCCGAGGCGGATGACGAGGCCGTACGACCGCGGCGGCGCCCAGGGTTTGACCACCCCCATCGTCTTGATGTGCGCCCCCTGCATCGGCTCCTTGAACGAATTGCCGGAGCGCAAGCACGGAACGATCCAGTAGCGCGGCTCGATCTCCGCCATCATCCGCTTGCGAAAGGCGGGCTCACGCAGGACGAACTCGACCAGTAAGCTGCGAGCGGTGAAGGCGGTCAGCCAATAGCCATCGGGCGACGCGGGCGAAAGCCGCGATGGATAGACCGGCAAATGGGCAAGCGCGATGCTCGTCGATCCGTCGCGCCGGACGCTGATAAGACGATGGCGCCAGCTCTCGGCGACTAACGCGCCGTCGTCCTTCGCGCAACAGCCAAAGGCGTAGCCGAGACCATTGGCGAGCACCGTGCTCGAACCTGTCGCCGGATCGAGCATGAGGACCCGGCCGCTGTGCCCGTGCTCCATGAGGTCCCACGCCCAGTCGTCGACGCCGCGGGTCATGGAGCCGTCGGTCGCGAGCAGCATGCCGCCGGGCGCCGGCGCGAGTGCATTGACCGCGGTTAGTCCTGTGGCGAAAGTTGCGCGCGGCTTCGCCGCAGATGGCTCAGGAAAGACGCGAACCTCCCGCCCTGCGAGCGCGACGGCGAACCCGCCGCCCGGCAGAGCGGCAAGCGCCGAGATCGGCTGCTCGAACACGCGAAGTTCCGTCGCCGAACCGCCGTCGAGCCGCAGGAGCCTTGGCCCATCAGCCAAATAGATTGCACGGCCGTCGGTCGCCAAATCCTCGGGCGCCGCGCATTCGAGCAATATTTCGGTCTGCTCGAGTTTCTGGTTCGGCTTTAGCGCGCCGTCGAATGAGGGCACTGCGATAGTAGCGTCGCCGCGGCCGAGCACCCGGTTGGCGAACTCCAACGCCGCGCCGATCACGGGAGCCGCCCCCAGCGCCTCTCGTACTGGACGAAATTGGGATCGGCGCCGTCGAGTTTATAGCGACCAATACGATTGTTGGAGATGCCGCCGAGATAGAGATGGCCGCGATGCTCGCGCATCGAAGTGATCATGGGGTGGTTGACGCCCTTGAGATCCCAGAACGAGTTGAGGATCCGGCCCTGCTCGTTGAACTTCACCACGCAGCCGGTGTTGATGTTGGGGAACAGCCACTCGTCGACCGGCACGCGCTTGGCCATGCGGGAGCGGAAGCCCGGCATGCGCCACGCCAGGTCGAGCGCCGGGCTGCGCATACCGACCAGCGCGAGCCAGTAATTGCCGTCCGAGGCCAAATTGATGTTATCGGGATAGCCGGGGAGATTATCCATGACGACGTCGACACGGCCCTTGTTCGGTCCTTCGAACCAGTAGCGCTTGATCGAGCAGCCGAAGGTCTCGGCGAACAGGATCGACTGGCCGTCGCTGGCGACGCAGATGCCGTTTGGAAACTTGAGGCCACGCAGCGCGGTGTGAGTCTTGCCGGTGTTGGTGTCGTAGCAGATGATCCGGCCGTTGCCGCGCGCCTCGAGTTCGTCGACCGGCCACTCATCCATCTCATACCGGATCGTCGCCTCGGAGAAGAAGATGAGGCCGTTGTCGGTAATGTCGAGGTCGTCGGCGAGCCGCAGACGGCTGTCGTCGTTGACCGAGCGCAGGCTCCGATTCGTCTCGTCGGTCGCCTTTTCCACTTTCCCGTCGGGCGCGATGCGATAGAGGCCCATCCCGCCGATGCAGATGTAAAGATTGTCGTTGCGGTCGAAGGCCATGCCGAGCGGCTGGCCGCCGATGTGAGCGAAGACCTCCATCCGCTGGTAGTCGGGCGGGAAGAAGCGGATCACGTCGCCGTGACGCGAACCGGCATAGAGGTTGTCGTTGCGGTCGAGGATAACGTCCTCGGGCGCCTCGATTCGGCCGAGACCGATCAGTTCGACGTCGCGCAGCCTATCGTTCTGTTCGAACGGTCCGCCTTTACCGACGTCCGTCGTCGGCGGAGGCGGCAGATGGTGATAGGTCGGGCTAACATAGACCTTGCTGATGATGCGCGTTCGGTTCTTCTGCCAGCGGATGTCGATCATCGCCGCGGTCAGAAGGATGCCGGCCAGCACGATACGATTGACGCCGCCGCGTGCGTTGAGCGTGGTGAGGCCATTGATTATCAGCAGCACGATCAGCGTTCCGACCAGCGATTTTGTGACCGAGCCCCTGCCGCCCCCAAGTGTGATCCCGCCGAGCACCGTGGCAGTCAGCACGATAATCTCGAGACCGACGCCGATGTCTCCGCCGACGGTGCCAAGGCGCGCAGCAAAGAAAAGCGCGCCGATGGACGTCAGCCCGCCGCTGGCAACGTAACAAAGTGCAATCGTGCGCCTGACCGGGATACCCGAATTATAGGCCGAGCGTCGCGAACCGCCTATGGCGGTGATGTGCCAACCGGGACGCAAGCGGGTCAGGAAGATATGGCCGAAAATCGCCACCACAATGTAGAGCAGCGCAACACTCGGTATGCCGAATACCGTGCCGTTGCCAAGGAAATCCCAGGACGGAAAGTCAGGAAATGCGGCGGCGATGTCGTTCGAATAACCCTGGATCAGCAGGTCGTAGGCCGAACGGTAGATGATCAGCGTGATCAGCGTCGTTATGAAGGCGCGCAGGCGCAGATAGCCGATCAGGATGCCGTTCACGGCTCCCAGCGACAACCCGCAGACGATGGTCGCAAGTGCGACCAGCGGCACCGGCCAGCCGAGCACGTCAAGCGTGAAGAGTGCGCAAAAGTCGGTTAGCGCGAACATCGAACCAACCGACAGATCGATACCGCCGACAATGACCACGAGGGCCATGCCAAGAGAGATGAATCCAATCTCGCAGGCCTGTCGCGCCGTGTCGGCAAGGCTCGACAACGAAAGGAAATTGTTGATCGATTGGCTGAGCCAGAAACCGACGATCAGCAGCACGAAAACCGGAATGGCGGTTTCGGTCCAGCGCTTTGAAAGTATTTCACCAAGCCAGTGATCGGGCCAGTAGCGGTAGCGCAGGCGGGTAATGGCTTCTCGCATCGGAAACGCGAACTCCGGACCGCCGGGGAAGCGAGCCAGCCGGGCGCATTACGCCCGGCTGGCGTTGGGTCATTCGCCGGCCTCTTTCTTCAGATCGTCGAGGCTCCAGCACGATGCTGGTGAGTTGGCGTTCGCCTTGGTGATCGGGATCAGCGTCGTATATTCAGAACCCTTTACCGCGCCCGGCTTCGCGTCGGACGAGGACAGAAGCCATTTGATGGTGCCGGCCATCTGCGCGGCCTGGGTCGGCACGTCGTAGCTGATGTCGAGGTCGAAGGCGCCGCTCTTGACGAGATCGCACGCTCCCCTGTGTTCGCCGCCCCCGGACGTGGCAAGGAACACCTTGCCCGTCAGGCCGGCTTCTTTGACTGCTGCTGCCGTGCCGATGTCCATGCCATCCCAGAAACCGACGATGCCGCAAAGGTCGGGGTTCTGCTTGAGAATCGTCTGGGTTATCCCTTTGGCCTTTGCCGCGTCCCAATCAGCCGCTTGACTGGAGACGACGGTGATTTCGGGATGCTTGGCGAGAACGTTCGATACGCCTCTCAGCGTATAGGCGCTCGCAGCGGCCGACAGCGCGCCCTGCACGATGGCGATCTTATTCGACTTGCCTTTGCAGGCATTGACGACAGCCTCGGTGTCCCTTTCGCCGATCTCGATCCAGTTTGCCCCGACGAAAGCCGAACTGCGATAAGCCGAGCCCATATTGATCTGCACGACATAAATGCCTTCATCCTCGGCGCGCTTCAGCAGTTTGGCATATGTCTGCACGTCCGGATTATGGATCACCATCACGGCCGGCTTTTCAGAGACGAGCGAAGTGACGGCCTGTGCTCCCGCGTTGGTGTTCCAATTGGGATCGCGGAGCTCGAATTTTATCCCATAGGGCTTCAGCTCTTTCTTTAGGCCAGCCCACCAGCCTTCGGTGAGGTCGAAGCCCATCGCCACAGGCACAAACGCCACCGTCTTGCCCGCCAAGTCGTGGCGGAACTGCGCCTGGAAGGGCTCGTTGAGACCTTGTTCGGCGGCAAAAACGCCGCCGCTTGCCGCCGTCACCATACCCACGGCCGTAAGTCCTGCACGCATCCATTTCGAAAGCGAAGTCATGGTTTCCTCCCTTTGTAAGTCTACGATTGCTCTTGTTCAGATATCGCCTTGTTGCGCCGTCTCCTCATTACGGGGGTTGAGGAACGAGTCCGCGATAACCGCGGCAAGCAAAACGACGCCCTTTACCAGGTTCTGTGCGGCATAGGGCATGTTCATGATCGTCATGCCGTTAAGCATCGTACCGATCAACAACGTGCCCAGAATCACATTAATTATGCCGCCGCGACCGCCCGACAGGCCGATGCCACCGAGAACGACGACGAGAATGACATCGTAGATCAGCGTCGAATTGAAGATTCGGGTCGGCATGGAATTAACCGATGCCGCCAGCACCAGACCAGCAAAGCAGCCGATTAGCGCCGCCAGCACATATTGCAGCACAATGATCGGACGGGTCGGAATTCCAGTCACGCGGGCCGCAGAATGATTGTCGCCGACCGCGTAAATGTAAGCACCCCAACGCGTGCGACGGAGCAAAAAAGCGACGACCACACAGGCGAGTGCGAACAAAATAATGGGCATCGGCACGCTGAGTACGCTGCCCTGTCCGAGTCGCTCGAAGCCCTTCATGCCGTCGCTCCACTGCACGACGTCCACCTGGAATAGAAATGCCTGGCCGAAGCCCGCAAGAAAAATGCCGGTGGCAAGTGTCGCGAAGAGTGAGGGTACCTCAGCGAAGGCGATCAGCCATCCATTGATCAGACCAAAGACGATCGCAATAGCAAAGGCTGTGACGATCGATCCGGTGAGCGAATGACCATTCTGCACCATTTGCAACACGAGGCCGGGCGGCACCGCGAGCGTAGCGATTAACGAGATGTCGATGCCGCCACCGATCACTACGATCGCCATGGCAAGGCCGAGAATGCCAAGCACCGCCACGTTCTGCAGCAGCGTCAACATGTTGTCGGCCGTGAGGAACCCCGGCAGCAGGACCGAGAACGCGACGAACAGCACCGCGAAGATGACGAAGACAATCTCCTGCTGTCCGACGCGCATGCGTCGTAGGCGCATCGCCCGAAACATGTTTGACGTTTCCTCCGCGGGTTCGCGCGGCGAACCCTTGGCCGACTTTTTGAGCCAGTTTTCTTAGTACCTACGCCGCACTAAGATCGCATGCTTGCTCTAAAGTGCAAGGTTCTTGCGCGGGAGCGCAATCCGGCACCCTATTGTGCGGCTCCGGAACTGACGTATAGTATTGATCGGTCTGGAATTTTTACAGCCAATGTCCCGGCCGGGGTAGATCCGCGCGTGGACTTGTCGCTCATCACGAAGAGCCTTGCGGATGGACTTGGTCTTTTCCACGGACTCGATTGAAAGGGGCAAGCGCTATGCCGCCTGGCAGGGCGCCATCTGCGACGTTTACGTCCACGTCGACGTGAATTCCGAACAGCGCTCGGACTATCGAGGCTTCATTCGTGAGGCGCGATTTGGCGCCGTCACCATGACCGATGTGCTGCTTTCCGAACAGAAGATATCACGCCGGCAGCGGCATATCGCGCAGCTTGATAAGGATTGTTATTACGTCCAGTTTCTTCAGCGCGGCAAGATGAACGTGCTGCAGGCAGGCAACACGCTTGTCACCAATGCCGGCACCGGCGCGATCTTTTGTGCGACCGAGTCATACGACTTGGAATGCGTCGGCGAGATTCGCTCGTTTTATCTGGAATTGCCGCGCAAGGAGTTTGCGGATCGCTTTCCCAATGACCGCGTTCCCGTGGCGGCGACCTTGGGCACCAGCCGGGGGCTGGGCCGGATAGCCGCGGAGTTTTGTTCGACACTGGCGTCCGAGGGTTCTGCGCTGGATGCCGTGGTGAGGGCGCGTCTCGGCGGAGAGCTCATGGACGTCATCGCGCTGGCGCTGGACGCCGGCCAAAGCGATCAGCCTTCAGCGGACAACTCGGTGCGGCAAGCACGCTTGCGATCCGTCAGGGCCTGGATCGAAGAACATCTGGCCGATCCGGATTTATCGTTGGAGAAAATTGCAAAGCATAATGGGATTTCTGTAAGACACCTCCACTACCTCTTTAAGCTTACCGACATGTCGGCATCCGAGTGGATTTGGGATCGGCGTCTGCAGCGCAGCTACGATGTGCTGACGCGGCCGGAACTCGGTAATTTATCTATTACCGAGGCGGCCTATCGTTTGGGCTTCAATAGTTCGTCGCATTTCAGCACGGCGTTTCGCCGAAAGTTCGGTATTCGCCCATCGGATTTGAAAAAGACCTGATTTGGGGTAGGCGTTTCGCCTATAGATATGCATTATCTATGTCGACTTGCTACGCTTCGCCGGTCTCGCGACAGGCGTCGTCTTTGACGGCACCGTCCGCTCTGATTTCGATGCCTTCGTAAACGATCCGGGGCAGTTTCGTGTCAGGCAATGTTGTTTCCAATATTGCGGCCATCCTCGAAAAGACCGTGCTCGGCGCGCACGATTCGGAAATCGCCGAAATGATCGAGATGGTGCGGAATGTGTCGCCCTCGACTTCGAACGGGCAAGACATTGAGCGGCTGCATCTTCATCTGAACACCGTCGCCCAAGTTATCCGCGACCGCGGCGTGAGCGAGCGCGGCCTCAGCCTGCTGATCGATACGACTCACGATCTCTCCAACACTCTGGCGCTGCAGGACCTACTGCGGACGATCGTCAGCCGGGCGCGAAGCCTCGTCGGCGCCAACGTCGCATGGCTGACGCTGCTCGATGAGGATCACAATATCCTGCAGACCGTCACGGCCGAAGGACATATCTACCCAGCCACCTCGGAGATGACGGCTCGCGTCGGTTATGGCGCCGTAAGCCTCATTGTCAGTTCCAAGAGTTTCTTCGACACGCAGGATTATCTGAGCGACCAGCGATTCCGGCACTCCGATGCGCTGGATCGAGTTTTCAACGCTGAAAGTATCGTCTCGCTTGCCGGCTTCCCGATTCTTTCGGAAAACAAGTTGCAGGGCATCCTGTTCGTCGCGGACCGCTATCATCGCAAGCTGTCCGGGCGCGAAATTTCCGTACTGGGCTCGTTCGCGCTCCACGCCGGCGTCGCCATGCGAAATGCGCGGGCCTTCACCATGCTGTCGGAAGCCCTTGCAGAGGCGGAGCGCAACCGCATTGCGCTGCTCGACCACATTCATCGCGTTGACGTTTCCGCCGCCGCTCATGACGAAATGACTTCGCTGTTGGCCAAGGGCACGGAGTGGCCGCTTTTCATCCAGCGTATGGCCGACCAGATCGACGGTGCGATCATTCTGTATGACGAGTCTCTTTCAGTTAAGGGGCAATTTACCTCGGCATCCTTCGGTGGAGAATTGGCCGGCGATCTGAAGGACAGCAAGTTCGATTCGTCGGTGCTCATCAGCGCTATTTCGCAATCGCGTCACAGCGGGCGATCGGTCGTTATGCTCGATGCCGGCGACGAGCACTATCGCGCAATGGCGCTACATGGCGGCGCGGGACGCGGCGAGAGCCTAGTCATCTGTCACCGGGGCGAACTGGATCCCATCGATGTCCGCAACCTGGAGCGCAGCACCGTCGCGCTTTCAATCGCCAAGTTGTGGAGCGAGAAGCATGAGACCGAACAGTTGATCGCTTCGTCGACCCTGCTGCGTCACCTCATTCTCGTCAACCCGCCCGATACCTCGACCGTCTCTGCGATTCGGGACCGTCTGAAGATAAACACCGATCAGCCGGTGGTACTGGCTCTGATCGCGATCTCCGGCCTCGATCGCGCCGCACAGACGACCATGATCCGTGCGGCGGGTGCAAAGATGAATTTGCTGGTCGATCTCATCGACGACACCTACCTTGCCGCCGGCCCCGAGAAATCGATCCGGGCTCTCCTGCAGACTCTGCTCCGCCGTCGGAAAGGCTGGGAGATCGGCGGTATTGTGTCGAATCCGTTCTCCGATCTGACCCAGGCGGCGATCCATTACGGCCGAATTGAACAGGCGCTTCGCGTGCTGCGCAAGATGAACCGGCTGAATTGGTTTGTTGAATATTCTCAGGTCAATCTCTTTGCCAAGCTGTTCGAGACCGGGGATGCCTCACGCATCGCGCGGTACATCGAGCAGATCCTGTCGCCGATCGAGGAGCGGGATCCGTGTCAGAAGACGCAGCTCAAGAAGACGCTGTTATGTTACATCGACAGCCAGCACAATATCGCGCGGACCGCCGAACTTCTCGGCGTTCACGTCAACACGGTGCGCCAACGACTGGGCACGCTTCGCGAAATCACCGGCGGTTGGGACGACCCCATATCCGCGCTCGAATTGCACGTGGCCCTGCGCCTCGATTCCATCATCGCCGCGCCATGACAAACCTGCCGCCGCGTGCCGCGCGGATTGGATGATCGATCCCGGCGCTGTCGCGGCACGAGAGCGAGTGACGAAGGCGCCACACAAAGATCCTCAAGAGGAGGCCGCTCTTCTGGCGACACTCGCCGCCGTGACGAACTTCCGGGTTTGAGCGAAAGCGTCTTCGAGCGGGAGGGATGTCTCGCGGTGGGAGATCTCGTCCCAGCAGGCCGCGATCGCTTCGGGTGACCGCTCCGCCTCGTCGAGATAGACTCCCGGTGTCTCCTCGATGTGGGTCACTGCGAAGACGCCGGCGCCAGCGCCTAGGATGACGCGCGAGGGCGCGTCCTCGCCGACCAGGAACAGCACCGCCGGCGTCACCGATTCCGGCGAAAGCAGCGCCGCGGCTTCGGGGGGCAGCAGGCCCGCCGTCATCGCCGTCGCCGCGGTCGGTGCCAGTGTGTTGACGCGGATATTGTATTTGGCGCCTTCGAGATGCAGCACGTTCATCAGACCGATCATCGCGGCCTTGGCGGCGCCGTAGTTGGCCTGGCCGAAATTCCCGTAAATGCCGGATGCCGAGGAGGTGAAGACGATGCGTCCGTAGCCGCGCTCGCGCATCCCGTTCCAAACCGCCTTCGTACAAATCGCCGAGCCGCTCAGATGCACGCTAACGACACGATCAAAGTCGCTCATCTCCATCTTGGCGAAGGTCTTGTCGCGCAGGACGCCGGCGTTGTTGACGAGAATGTCGATCCGGCCCCATTCCTTTTCAGCGCGCGAGACCATCGCCGTGATCTGCTCGAAATTGGCCACATCGGAGCCGTCGGCTGTCGCGACGCCGCCGGCGGCCCGGATCTCATCGACGACTTTCAGCGCGCTGTCAGAGGCCACGCCGCCCTTTCCGAGGTCATTGACAACCACTTTGGCGCCGCGCGAGGCCAAGCCCAGCGCGTGGCAACGCCCGAGGCCGCCGCCCGATCCGGTGACGATCGCAACCCTGCCGTCGAAACGAATGGTCATGTTTCTGGTTTCTCTTCAGCCTGTATAAGAACGTTGGACACGTAGCGACCAGCAGGGGTAGGCATGGCTTGCTTGCCGATCAATGAATTGCGGCGTGCAGGATCTTCTCGGCGCTGGCCTCCGATCGGGCGAACTCCGCAACGATGGTGCCGCTTTTCGCCACCAGAATGCGATCGGAGAGGTCGAGAATCTCGGGCAGATAGGATGAAATCAACACCACACCCGCGCCGCCATCAGCGAAGCCCCGGATGATGCGGCGGATTTCGGCGATGGCACCCACATCCACGCCTCTCGTCGGCTCATCGAAGATCACGAGCTTTGGCTTCTGCGCCAGAGACTTCGCAATCACGACCTTCTGCTGGTTGCCCCCGGAGAGATACAGCGCCGACTGGCCATCGTCGATGCGACGAATCGAGAGACGGTCCTCCCACTCGCGCGCAACCGCCCGCATCTTCGCAAACGGCGCAACAACCGTGCTCCGCCCGAATTTCGCGAGCCACCCGAGTCCAATATTCTCCGCTACGCTCCTCATTTCGAAGAACCCGTCGAGTTTCCGGTCCTCGGAGACATATGCAATTCCGGCCGCCACCGCTTGAGCGGGCAGGCTGTATCGAACCTCGCGCCCTTGCAGCCATATTTGACCGCCGCCAAAGTTACGCTTGGTGTGTCCCATGATGACTTTGGCGACCTCACTGCGCCCCGAGCCGATCAGTCCGGCGATCCCGGTGATCTCTCCCGGAAATATCGAAAACGACATGTTATTGACGACATTCCCCATGCGGATGTTGTCGACCCGCAGCATCGGAAGTGCGGTTCGGACCAAGCGAGCTGTTCGCGGTACCGCAGCCTCTACATTCAGATGGTCGCCGATCATGTAGCGAATGAGATGGTCGCGATCGAACTCGATCGCCGGTCCGGTTTTCACCAATTGACCGTTGCGCAGAACGGTAATGCGATCGGCATGCGTGAGGGCCTCCTCCAGCGCATGCGAGATGAAAATCATCGCCACACCGGTCTTTTGCAACGACTTCATCAACTCAAACAGATGATCGGTCTCTTCAGGCGTCAGTGCTGCGGTAGGTTCGTCAAGCATGATAATCCGAGCGTCATTGAGCACGGCGCGGGCGATCTCGACCATCTGTCGCTTGGCGGCAGAAAGCGAGCCGGCTAATTGGGATGGATCAACATTGAAGTTGAGACGCTGCAGCACCTGTCGTGCCGCACTGCGCACTTTGCGGACCGAGTTGAAGGCGCGCTCGCGCCCGAGAACCATGTTCTGCGCCACGGTCAGCTGCGGAACCAGGCTGGTTTCCTGATACACCATCGAAATGCCGTAGCGCGCCGCGTCTTTTGGCGCCGTCAAATGCACAGTCTGGCCGTCGATGCTGAGACGGCCTTCCGAGGGGGTGATGACGCCGGCAATCAACTTGCAGAGGGTGGACTTGCCCGCGCCATTCTCCCCGACTAGAGCGTGAATTTCGCCGGGAAATAGTTCGAAATCGGCGCTTTGCAGCGCAGCTATGCCGCCGTAGCGCTTGGTAATGCCTTCGAGGCGAATGATCGGACCGCCGCTCATGGAATATTTCCTGCCGGGTCAAATTTGAGGATCTCCTCGCTTGCGCGGCTGACGGCAATCAGGCTCCCGTTCCACAGGGCGACATCGGAGATCGCGTGACGAAACCCATTCGCACGGGAATGAGCGGAAGCGACGGGCATCATGGCGCGGTCCGTCTCGATAACCAATCCGTAGGAGAACGACGGAGCCCAAGGCTTGATCTCGCCGAATAGCCGGGTTGCTCCGAGTTCGATGGGAAAATCATGACTGAACTCCGGCGTTGTGCGTGGCGAGATCCAGTGCCGCGGATCAATTGTGGCTTTCATCCGCGCCACGAATTCGCGCTCCGTCTTAAGAAACTCGATCAGCGGATCGCGCCGCGACCAGCAGGCCAGTGCAAATCCGTTATCGATCTTGCGTATCCGGCCGAGATACGCGGGATAGCCGGCCTGCAGTACCCGGCCCGACGCTTCAACGACGCGCGCCCGCTCCAGTTCGGTCAGCACCAGCGCGCCGTCAGGCCCGCGGGCGATACCCATCGGACAATGCAGCCCCGCCGCGATAACCCGCGTTTCCCCGGATCGGCTAATTCCGATCACTTGACCCCGCGGGACCGGGTCCCAAGGCGCCAGCGAAAGGATCGGCTCCTCCGGTCCATAGCCGTGATCGACCGCAGCCAATTCGTCCTCGGATAGAAAGAGACAATCGGCCACCGCACGCGGGCTGGACGAGGATGTCCAGCCGGACAAAGGTTCGCCGGACCCGTTCCGAACGACGATCCGTCCACCCGAGAGACCGACCGCGACGCGCCCGCCTTCGCTTGCAGAAAGCGCCGATACCGAGGCATCAAAACTTCCCCAGAGTTCGGGTTGTTGACCCCATTGCCGGATCCGCAACACGTCGGCTCCCGACGAAACCAGGAGCTGCCCGTTGCGGTCCACGCAGATCGCCTCGGGCTCCGCCAGCGGAAACGCATCGGCCTCGTCAAGGCGACCATTGGGGCCCAATGCGCCTTCCAGGGGCATCGACAGCGTTTCTTGTTTCCGGCTCCGGAAGAACATCGCTCACGCTTTCTTCCAGTAACTCTCGGGGCCGGTCCAGTCCGGGTCTGCCCCACTGAGCACGACACGCCCGATTTTGTTGTTGGTGACGCCGCCGAGATAGAGCGCGCCTCTGTGTTCGCGCATGGACGTGATCATATAGAGCGGTCCGTCAGGCTTATCCCAAAGCGCATCACAAATCCGCCCTGCTCCATCGACCTTCAGCACGCCCCCGATATTGAGATTGCCGAACAGCCAGTTTGTCGGCGGGACGCGCTTGGTCATGCGGCGGCGCAATCCAGGGATCGTCATCGCCTCGTCCATCACCGGGTTCCGCATTCCCGCAAGCGCGATCCAGTAACCGCCGTCGGAAGCCCGGTTGATGTTGTCGGGATAGCCGGGCAGCCCGCGAACGAAGACCCTCGGCCCGTCCGCCATGTTCCGCAGATCGAAGATCAGAATCGAACAGGTCCAAGTGCTCGCCACCAGCAGATGATTGCCGTCATGGGTGACGCAGACGCCGTTTGGAAAGATCAGGTTGTCACAGACCGTCCGGGTCTTGCGAGACTTTGGATCGAAGCTCAGAAGCCGACCGTTGGGACGTCCCTCCAACAAATCGAGACCCCAGTCCCCGATGTCGTAGCGCTTGGTCGCGTCGGTAAAATAGACTGTTCCGTCGGCGGCGATATCAAGATCGTCGGCCATGCGGATTATCGTGTCATCCTGGATGCTGAAGAGACTGCGCTCGGTCTGATCCGTCAATAACTCGACTTCGCCATCTAACGTCACACGGACAAGACCCATGCCGGCGACGCAAGTGACGATGCGTCCTTCCGAGTCAAGCGCCAGCCCAAGCGGGCGCCCTCCGATCTTGGCGAGCAGGCTGACCTCGGTATGATCCGGCGACGCAAACCGCATGATGCGTCCATCCCGGGTACCGCAGTACAGGTTACCGTCGACATCGAGAAGTACATCCTCAGGTCCGTCGATCTTCCCCGATCCGATCAGCCGGGCACCCGACAGCTTGGGCGCGACGGCACCCGGCATCAGACCGACCATGCCGCGCACCTCGTCCACGTCCAAGGCAACCGGATCGAGATAGGTCGACGCCAACAGGCGATGCCGGTTCTTGCGGAATTTCACGTCGATGGCGAGGATCACGATGATGATCGAGCCAAGCACGAACTGCGTGAAATAGCCGCGGAAGCCGGAATTGATCATCACGTTATTGAGAACGTAGATGGTCGCAAACCCCATCAGAACGGAAACCACCGCTCCACGTCCGGGGACGAAGCCGCCGAGGCCGACGACCAACGCGGTCAACGCAAAGAACTCGAGACCAACGGCGGTGTCCGAGCCGACGCTGTTCTGCCGTGCGGCAAAGAGAAATCCAGCCAGGCCGACGACGAGGCCGGCGGCCACGTAAGCGAAGAACACGGTCCATTTGACGTTGATGCCGCCGTGACGTGCGGCCTTTCTGTTGCCGCCAACCGCGAGGATATGCCAGCCGAACCGCGATTGTCGGAACATAAAAAAAATCAGCAGCGCAACGCCGACAAGAGCCAGAAAGCCGACCGGCATTCCCAACGGCTTTTCAAACCCGATCCAATCCCAGAGGTCATCACTCCTGGTGCTGCTCGCAATTGCGACCAGCCGCGCCTGAGATGCCAGCGTGTAAAGTCCGCGCACCGTGATCATGGTGCCGAGCGTTGTCAGCAGCGCTCCGCAGCCAATCAATCCGGCAATCGTACCGTTGACGGCGCCGATCAGCGATCCGCTCGCAAGGCTCAGCCCGAGAACGGCCACAACCGGGAGACCGAGAATGTGGAATCCATAGAGGGCGGCGAACGCCGACATGGCGAAGTTGGAGCCCACCGACAAATCGATGCCGCCGACGGCGACGACAATCAAAAGCGCAAGGACGACGAGGCCGCCGTCGGCAGCATACTGAGTGAGATTGCTCAGATTGGTGGGAGTAAAGTATCCGTTGGTGCCGATAAATACGCCCAAGACCATGGCGATGAACGCAATGAACGGAATCGCGCTCTCAACCCAGCCCTTCGACAGGATGTCGGACAAAATCCGGCGGGGCGAGAGCACGAAGCGTGGCACGCGCTGGCGGGGCAGTCGGGCGAAGTCGATCTGGGCTGACAACGTCAATGTCCATCGCTTCGCAACGCGGGGTCCCGGAGGGACCCCGCGCGCGAAGCACCTGCAGAATTAACCGAGCTTCCTGCGCTGTCTACAGCTTAAAGCAAAGGTTCTTGTTGTAGGTCGGACCGAGCTTGATGATCTTCATCGGCGACTCGATTTTCAGCATCGAATGGTCGGCGGCTGCCCCACCCTGGAGAAGAATGTCGATCACGGTCCCGGCGTCGCGGCCCTGACCATCGGCATCGTAGCTCCAAACGCGATCGAGGATCTTATCTTCGACTGCCTGACAGGTCTTGTCGTCGCCGCCGCCGGTCGCATAGACGATGATCTTGTCTTCGAGATGGGCATCCTTGACCGCCTTTCCCGCGCCCATGGTGTGCACGTCCCAGTGTCCGAAGATCGCGCACAGGTTCGGGTGCTGTTGAATGACCGTCGCCGTGATCTGACGCGCTTTCTCCGGTTCCCAATCCGACGCCTGGTTTGAGACCACCTTGATTTCCGGATGGCCGGCGAAGACCTTGAAAGCGGCCTCGTTCATGATCACGCTATCCGCCGCCGTCAATTGGCCGGGGATGATGGCGACTTCACCCGACTTTCCGCTGCCGGCGCCGCATTCCTTGACGATATCCTCGGCGATTTCGCGCCCGATCCGCTCCCAATTCGCCCCGACGAAGGCGGTCGAAGGCTGATTCGACTGCAGGTTTATTTGCAGCACCTTGATGCCCTGGGATTCGGCTTGCTTGATCTGACGCGCCAGCAGTTGAACGGTCGGATTATGCACCACGAGCACGTCCGGCTTTTCGCTGATGGCCTTGGCCAGCAACTCCGACATCGCGCCGGTGTTGAACGCCGCGTCGCGAATGTCGACGCTGTAGCCGTTAATCGCCGCATGCTGCTTCATGCCGCGCGCCCAGGCCTCGGTCAAAGAGATGCCCATCGCGATCGGCACGAAGATGACCTTCTTGCCGGCGATGTTGCTGTTGGCCTGCGCGCCGCTCGTGCCAAGCACCAGCGATGCACAGATCGCAAGCCCGCTTACGATTTTCATTATCGACACCATGTCTTCCTCCTTCTGTTACGACTTCGCTATCAGAGATCGCCAACCGTATCGGTCTCCGTGTCTCTGGGGTTAAAGTAGTTGTCGGTTACGATCGCGACGACCAGAACCAGCCCTTTAAGAACGTCCTGAGTCTGGGTCGTGAGGTCGACGAGCGTCATCCCGTTGCGCAGCACGGCAATCAGGCCGGCGCCGACGATGATGTTCCGCATGCCGCCGCGTCCGCCGCGCAGCGGTATTCCGCCCAGCACGACAACCAGGATGACTTCGAACAGCAGCGTTCCATTGGTGACAGTTCGGAAATCGACCGTGCCGCTGGACGCCGATGTTACCAGCCCGGCCAAGAGCGCCATCAGCGCGGCGTAGACGTAGATCATCAACGTCGTTGTTCGTACCGGAAGGCCGGTCAGCCGGGCGGCCTGAAAATTGTCCCCCATCGCGTAAGTGATGCGCCCGAAAGTCGTATAGCGCAGCAAGATCCAGCTCAGCACACAGGCAGCGATCATCAATGCAACCGACGCCGCCAGGCCGGGTACAATGTCACGTGAAAAGAACACCACCGCGGGGTTGGTCTTGGGCAACAGCAGCAAAAACTCGCCTCGCAGCACCACGAAGCGGAAAAATCCGGTAATGACCATCGCCGAGGCGAGAGTCGCCAGCATCGAGGGTATTTCGGCGTAGGCGATCAGCCAGCCATTGACGAAGCCGATTGCCGCGACCGCAAGCAGCGCCAGTGCAAATGCGATCGGCCAGGAAAAACCTGCGTCAAACGCGAGCGCGAACATGGTGGCGCCGGCCACCATGGTTGCGATCAGTGAAAGGTCCAGTCCGCGGGAAATGATGACCATTCCCATCCCGCAGCTCAGAATCACCAGTGCTGCCGAATTTGATGCGATGACCTTCAGGTTTCCGAGGGTGGCGAATCCCTGGATGAAGACCGCGAACAGCGGGACGACCGTTAAGATGACGCCGATCACCACGTATTCGAGCAGGCTGTCTTTTCGACGCCCGCCGGGGAGTTTCAGGGTAACGTCAGACACGGAGCCTCACCTTGGCCGCGCCCGCAGCCCGCGGGGTCTTGCGCGCCTCGGGCAGCGTCGCGACATCCAGTGAAAGTTGTTCGAGCATGGGGTGAACCTGAAACAATTGCTTGCTCCGTGGCGGCCGGTCAGAGGTACTCGACATTGCCATCGACACTGATGGCTTGCCCGCTGATGTTGCGCGCGAGCTTGGAGGCAAGAAACAAAGACAGGTTGGCGACATCGCTGGCGTCGACCATTCGTCGCAGGGAAATCTTGCGCAGGTAGTCGTCGCGCATGTCATCAAAGCTGACGCCGGTGGCTGCTGCTCGATCGGCGATGACGCGGTCCATCCGCTCGCCCTGCACCACGCCGGGGAGGATCGCGTTCGCTCGAATGCCGAGCGGCCCAAGCTCGACGGCCAACGACTTGACCAGGCCGACGATCGCCCACTTGGTTGCGGCGTAGGGCGTGCGATAGCCGTAGCCCAATCGTCCGGCGACCGAGCTCATGGCGATGATCGACGGATTGCGCTTCGAGGCCTTCAACAGCGGCATGAAGCGATTGAGAAAATGGAATTGCGACTTGAGATTTACATCGATGGTGCGATCGACATCCGGGCCGCTGAGCGTATCGACCAGACCCGTCGGCCCGGCGATGCCGGCGTTGTTGACCAGCACATCAAGCCCGCCAAGCCGCGCCGAGACATCGGCGAAAGCACGATCCACGTCTTCAGCGTTGGCCGCATCGCCAACGGTTCCTGACAGCGCGGGCACGGCGTCAATTGCGGCCGCGAGGGTGGCTTCGGCCACATCGGTGACATGGACTTTTGCGCCGGACGCCGCGAAAGTTTCCGCAATGGCGCGGCCGATCCCGCTGCCGCCCGCCGTCACCAGCACGCGAAGATCGCGCACGTCGATTTCGGGCATAGCCAACGTGGAATCCAAAACGGCGCCCTCCCGCGTCCGAATGAGTTGTCTCATCCGATTTGGCTTCAATAAGCGCAGGTAGGGCGATCAAAGTGAATGTAGATTGCATCTGCACGATCGACTGAAGGATGTGGCAAACATACATAACAGCCGATATTTCGGATCGCGGCAAATTGCGGCGCGCCATGAACCTTACGCCGTCTTCTGCTCGCTCAGGCCCAGTTCCTTGATCATTTCCTCGCGGATCAGGAATTTCTGCACCTTGCCGGTGACGGTCATGGGAAACGCGTCGACGAACTTGATGTAGCGCGGGATCTTGTAATGCGCGATCTGGCCGCGGCAGAAGCTTTGGATCTCTTCGGCGCTGGCTCCGGCGCCGGGCTGGAGCTTCACCCACGCGCATAGCTCTTCGCCGTATTTCAGATCGGGCACGCCGACTACCTGGACCGCTTCGATCTGGGGATGGCGGAACAGAAACTCCTCGACCTCGCGCGGATAGACGTTCTCGCCGCCGCGGATCACCATGTCCTTGATGCGCCCGACGATGTTGCAATAGCCGTCCGCGTCGAGGGTGGCGAGGTCCCCGGTATGCATCCAGCCGGCGCGATCGATGGCTTCCGCGGTTCGTTCTTCGTCGCCCCAGTAGCCGAGCATCACCGAATAGCCGCGGGTGCAGAGTTCGCCGCGCGTGCCCGGCGGCACGATGCGGCCCTCGGTATCGACGATCTTGACCTCGACGTGGGGATGAACGCGGCCGACGGTGCCGACGCGGCGCTCGAGCGGATCGTCATGCGAAGTCTGGGTCGACACTGGGCTGGTTTCGGTCATGCCGTAGGCGATGGTGACTTCGCTCATGTTCATTTCGGCGACGCAGCGCTTCATCACTTCGATCGGACAGGGCGAGCCGGCCATGATCCCGGTGCGCAGCGAGGACAGATCGAAGCGCTTGAATTCGGGATGGCCCAATTCGGCGATGAACATGGTCGGCACGCCGTAAAGCGCGGTGCAGCGCTCCCCCTCGACCGCCTCGAGGCTCGCCAGCGGATCGAAGCCTTCCGACGGATAGACCATCGCCGCGCCGTGGGTGATGCAGGCGAGATTGCCGAGCACCATGCCGAAGCAGTGGTAGAGCGGCACCGGAATGCAGACCCGGTCGCGATCGGTGAGCCGCTGCGCCTCGCCGATGAAATAGCCGTTGTTTATGATGTTGTGATGGGTAAGCGTGGCGCCCTTGGGCGTGCCGGTGGTGCCGCTGGTAAACTGGATGTTGATCGGGTCGTCGAATTGCAGCGTGGCGGCAAGGTCCGCAAGCTGGGCGCGATGGCGCTCGCCGCCGATAGCGAGCATGTCGTCAAAGCGCAGGAAGCCGCGCCTCTCACCGGCGCCGATGCGGATCAGCGTGCTCAGCGCCGGCAGCCGCTTCGCCTGCAATTTCCCGGCTGTGCTGCGGTCGATTTCCGGCGCCAGTTCGCGAAGCATGCCGACATAGTCGCTGGTCTTGAATGAGTCGGCGGTAATCAGCGCCTTGCAGCCGACCTTGTTGAGCGCGTAGTCGAGCTCGGACAGCCGGTAGGCCGGATTGATGTTGACCAGGATGAGCCCGGCCTTGGCGGTGGCAAATTGCGTGATCACCCATTCGGCATTGTTCGGCGACCAGATGCCGACGCGATCACCGGGGCTGAGCCCGAGCGCGAGCAGCCCGGCGGCGAAGGCATCGACCTTGGCTTTCAGCTCGCCATAGCTCCAGCGGATGTTCTGCTGGCGCACGATCAGCGCGACGCGATCGGCGAAGCGTTCCACCACCTTGTCGAAATGCACGCCGATAGTGTCGCCGATGAGCGGCGTCATCGATACGCCGTGGGCGTAGCTTTGGGTCAGCGTCGTCATCTCATTCTCCCCGGGCAGCCGTTCTTTGTCAGCTTTTTCGATAGTGCAGTGTCATACGAACGGTGCCGCGCTGTCACGTGATTTGGCGCCGCAGCGGCGTAGGCACCCAACCCACCCTGCCGACCAAACTTTTTCTAACTGGCCAAAATCCTAACTGGCCGACGCTTAGTCGGCCCAAGGCAGCACGACGATGCGGCCGACGAGATCGGGCGAGTTCGCCAAAAGCTCGTGGGCTTCGGCGACCCGCGCCAACGGAAAGCGCGCGGCGACGCGGGTTTGAATCCGGCCGCTGCCGAGGAGTTTGAGCACGGTCAACATGTCGTGCATCCGTGCGCCGCGCATGCCGAGCAAATTCAACTCAAGCCGGATCAGGTCCGCGGCGGTAAACGGCACCGGTTGCGGCCCCTGTTCGCTGCTGACGACAATGCTGCCGCCTAAACGCATGACGCCGCCGAGAAGGCGCAGCAGGTCGGGATTGCCGGTGTAGTCGATGGCGTGATCGACGCCGTCGCCTCCGGTCAGCGCCAGCACTTCGGCGCGGGCGCGCTCGACATCGTCGGTCACGACCGCCGCATCGGCGCCGAGCTCACGCAACGCAGCGACCTTCGCGGCGTGGCGCGTCGTCGTGATGACGCGAGCGCCGGCCAGCCGGCACAATTGCATCGTCGCCTGTCCCATGCCGCCCGAAGCGCCGGTGATCAGCACCGTGTCGCCGAGCCGCACCCGCATGCGATCGGACACCGCGCGGTGCGACGACGAGAACGGCCACAGCAGCGATGCCGGCTTGCTCGTAGTCGACACCGTCGGGCAGCGGCAGCCACATCCGTTCGTCGCGCACCAGATGTTGCGCGTAAGAGCCCAAGGCCTGATGGCCCGGAATGGCAAGATTGCGCGACAGGTTGCCGAGCCCGCGCGCGGTTTCGACCGACTGCGGATCCTCCGGATGGGTCACGCCGATCACCCGATCGCCGGGCTTAAACCGCGTCACCGCGCCGCCGACAGCCAGCACTTCGCCGGCCGCCTCGCGGCCCAATTGCTGCGGCAGCGCGAAAGGCGCGCGGCCGGGAAGCCGATAGCGCGCCAGATCGCCGGCGCGGTACTTGACGTCCCAGCGCGACACCGAACCGGCATAATTCTTGACCAGCACGTTATGATCGCCGAGTGGCAGCAAATCGTATTCGCCGTAGATCAGTTTGTCCGGCGCGCCATATTCGAACAGCCGCACCGCCATGGTCTTGGTCGGGATCGTCATCGCGACAAAATACCGTAGCCGACCATGGCATCAAGACATCAGCGCGTGGGCCTGCGGCAACAGCCGCGCGAGGCGATCGGCCCAATCGCGCTGGCCGTTCTCGTCCGCGATCAGGTCCTGGCGGATCTCGATCAGCGCATGCGGGATGCCGCGTTGCTCGCCGTGTACCGGGATGGTGTAGTCGGTCTCGTCGCTGACGAAATAGGGCTCGTTGTCGCCGATGATCAGCCCTTCTTCCGCTTTGAGAAGCGTGGACAGCCGCCGGGCGAGCCGCGGGTCGCGATGGTACAGCAAGGCGGCATGCCAGGCGCGCGCCGCGCCCTTGAACACCGGCGTGAAACTGTGCAGCGCGATCAGCGCAGTCGGGCGGCCGGCTTGTTGCCTGACATCGAGCTCTGCGTCGATGCGCTCGTGGTAGGGCCGGAAAATCGCGTCGGCACGCGCGGCCTTGCTGGCTTCACTTAAACCTTTATTGCCCGGAATCTGGGTCAGCTCGCTCACTTCCGGAATTGACGTCGGCGCGCCGAGCGGGCGGTTGCAGTCGATGACCAGGCGCGAATAGTTTTGCTGGATCAGCGTCGCATCGAGCGCATCCGCCAACAGCCGGCCGAGGCCGGCAATGCCGATATCCCAGGCGATATGCCGCTTGCAGTCCGCTTCGGCAATGCCGAGCCGGCCGAGCGCGCGCGGCATCCGGTTGCCGGCATGATCGGCGACCAGCAGCAAGGGCGAGGCCCCGGCGGCGTTGTAGACGCTCACCGGCGCCGGTTCGTCGGCGGCCAACAGGCTTGCCAATGGCTGTTTCATCGGCGCTGCGGCCGGCGGCAGAGATACCTGCATATTTGGCCCGGGAAATGCATGTTATGATTATATTCGGGGGTGCGAGGGCAATGCCGATTCTGTCGATCAGACACGTGACGACCTATCGCTACCATCAGCCGGTCGCCTTCGGCGAGCACCGGATGATGCTGCGTCCGCGCGACGACGACGATCAAAAGGTACTCCAATCCGAGCTTGAGATCACGCCGCTGCCGCGCGCGCTGGCCTGGGCGCGGGACGGCTTTGGCAATCACGTCGCGACCGCGCATTTCGCCGCGCGGGCCACTGAGCTTCGCTTTGTCAGCAGCATCCGTCTCGACCACGCGCCGGCGGGCTTCGACGCGGCCGCGATCGAGGATTACGCCCGCTTCTATCCCTTCAGCTACACGGCGGAGGCGTTGCCCGCTCTGCGGCGCTTCATCATGCCGCTAGTGCTGCGGCCCGAGCTTAAACGCTGGAGCGACCAATTTTTCCGCAACGACGGATCGGCCGACACCCATGCGCTGCTGGTCGGCATGACGGGGACCATCCGCCAGACCTTCAAGCACGTGGCACGCCATGAAAGAGGGATTCAGGATCCGCTCCGCACGCTGGCTCTCGGCAGCGGTTCTTGTCGCGATCTGGCGGCGCTGATGATCGCGGCCCTGCGCGGGCGGGGCATCGCCGCGCGGTTTGTTTCCGGCTACGTGCACTTGGCCGACGCGGATGATGACAATGATCACGACAATCAGGATCAAATAACCGGCGGCAATACCCACGCCTGGGTCCAGGTTTACGTGCCCGGTCCGGGCTGGGTCGACTTCGATCCATCGGCCGGCGTTGTCGGCAACCAGTACCTCATCCGCGTCGCCGTCGTCGAGCACCCGCGCGATGCGATTCCCCTGCAAGGCACCTGGTACGGCAGCGCGTCGGATCATCTCGCCATGCAGGTCGCGGTCAAGGTTAAGGCGGCGGCGAACCATGGAACCTTTCTGCCGCCGCATTCGTAGTGCGGGTTGGGCGGGATTTTATTTGACGCGGGTCGAAGAGTGATCTCATGAAGATTCGTGCCGGCTACCAGATTTCCTACGAGTGTCCGCAGCCGACGCCGATGATCCTGACGCTGAGCGTCCATCCCTCGCGCATCCCCGACCTGATCACCCAGGATCGGATGCAGATCGAACCTTTCATTCCCGCCAAATGGTATCGCGACGGCTTCGGCAACACCTGCCACGTCATCCACGCGCCGAAAGGCCGGCTCACCCTGTCCAGCGATTTTCTGATCCAGGACACCGGGGCGCCGGACGAGGTGGCGCCGCGCGCCGAGCAGCATGCGCTGGAGAAGCTTCCGGTCGAGACGCTGGTCTATCTGCTCGGCAGCCGCTACTGCGAAACCGACCGCTTCACCCAGATCGCGTGGGCCCAGTTCGGCAATGTCCCGAAAGGCTGGCCGCTCATTGCGGCAATCTGCAGTTACGTCCACGACCGCATCACCTTCGGCTACGAGCACGCCAGCCCGACCAAAACCGCCTGGGACGCGCATGCGCAGCGGCGCGGCGTGTGCCGCGACTTCGCCCATCTCGCCATCACGCTGTGCCGCTGCATGAACGTGCCGGCACGTTATTGCACCGGCTATCTCGGCGACATCGGCGTGCCGCCCGATCCTTCGCCGATGGATTTTTCCGCCTGGTTCGAAGCCTTTCTCGGCGGCCGCTGGTACACCTTCGACGCCCGCCACAACGCGCCGCGCATCGGCCGCATCCTGATGGCGCGCGGCCGCGACGCCACCGACGTCGCCATCGTCACTGAATTCGGCCCCTGCACCCTTGCCGGCTTCAAGGTCGTCACCGACGAGGCGCCGGCCGACGCGCCGGCGGCGGTGGCGCGCTAGAGATCATCCCGCTTGTTTGGACCCCACGGCGCGTTCCACATGAGCGCAAAGTTGTCTTATTTGTTTTGTTTGTATCAGATCGGCGCTCGCAAGTTCGCGGCCGAGCGCCGCTTTGGGATTTGACGCCCTTCCTGCAGACGCGGAACGTTGTCGAGAGCGACGCCGTGCTGGCGCGCATCCGCAAGCTGGCGCGGCGGCAGAGCGACGCCGAACTCATGCTCGACCGCGGCGATTTCCCGCTGGGCCATCTGCGCGAGTTCGATCTCGCGGCCACGCCCTCTCTCTGCGACAAGGCGAAGGCGCTGCTGCGTCGACGCGTTGCGCGGCTGTATTCCGGCAAGCCTTGCGCGGCCAGACTACAGCGCAATATCAAGATAGTGTAGAAGGCGAACCTTGCCGGTCCCGTAGCTCAGCCGGATAGAGCAGCGGTTTCCTAAACCGAAGGTCGCAAGTTCGAGTCTTGCCGGGACCGCCACCTAGTAAAATCAATGACTTAGAATGTAATTTGGCGACGTTGGCGACAGTCGGTGGCGACAGGTTTTTAACCGTCAAAATCGGAAGTCCGACGATGTGCGCGCGTCATGTCGGATTAGGTGCGCCCGGACGATTAGTGTAGCTTGCTCGATGTCCGCTATTCCCCCCGAATAGCGACCAAATTCCACCGCGCAGCGAAATGTCGCGAAGGGCCATGAGCGGACCTGCTCGCCTAGATTAGAGCCGCTTCAAGAACCCAAACATCGGAGCGAGTTGGAAGACACTGACGTAGGCTTAATCCTGCTGTCCTCAGCAACTCGGCGTATTCCTGCCTGGTACGCATTCGACCAGTCGTCGCAAGGAGGAAGGTCAGGTCCATCAGGTGGGCAAGGCTCGGTTCGTTCAGCGCGCCCGCCAGCCCTTCGATAACAATAATTCGACTGTTCAGTTTCATAACTGCCCGGCAATTGTGCAATATCCTGATCACCTCTTCGCTGTTGTGATCAAAGAGTACGCGCTTGAAGACGTACAGATCGGCGCCGGCCGGCACCGCCTTGAAATAATCGCCCACGATTAGCTCGCAATGGGGCAACGGCCCGCCCTCGCCACGCCGCGCTGCCTCAATCGCAGGCTCGCGGTCCAGCAAGATGCCGGAAACGCCGGGATGTGCCGCGATGACGGCGGACAAAAAGGCGCCATTGCCTCCGCCCAAATCCGCGATGAGTTTGCAGTTGCCGAAGCTATATGATTCGAGGATCGCCGGTGTCTCGATGCGCCCGCGATTGGCCAAGCCGGCATGGAACAGAGCCGCCGTATCCCTGTGTTGCTGAAGATAAGTGAAGAGCGGCGCACCGAGCGCTGCTTCGACGATGGGTTTGCCGCCGCGTACACCATCGGGAAGGTGCTCGAACAACTCATACAGGAACTCGTGAACGTAGATCGCGTAGTCGCGTATGGAACTCGGCAAATCGACACGTAATGTCTCGCCTATCTCCGTGAGGAAATACCGGCCCTCGTTGTCTCCACGCAATACACCGAGACCTGTCAGTGACCGCAGTAGCCGGCCGAGCCCTGATCGGTCTGTTCTCAGCCGGGCCGCTAACTCACGTTCGCTTGAACCTGTTGTATCGATCTGGTCTGCAAGGCCGAGCTTGGCCGCGGTATAGACTGCGCGTGCTGAGATGAAGCCCATCAGCAAACGCACCATCAGTTGCGGTGGAGACAAATTCAATTCGCCCATGGTGCAGTCCCGCATTGCCGTGCGCGAGAAAGCTATCATTCCCAATTGGTCACAGACAATTGGCAGAAATGTCGGACATGGGTCATTCGCGACCTAGGTCGAGTTAATAGCAAATCCGTCCACGTCGGTTATGCGCCACAAAGCGGAAGTTACTCTGTAATACAGCTCAAATCGAGGGCGCTCGACTGCGCTTGTCCGGGCCAACGGCTGCCGAGGTGGAGCGAAGGGCTAAGGAGTGGGCGCGGAATTATCTGTAATCGACCAGCTTTTGCAGATTGCACAGCATGACCATGACGGCTTTCAGTTTGAAATTCGTGTAGGGATGGATAGAAGCTCGCGCGTAGCAGCCCAGACAAAATTCATCGGCTCTGGTGCGGTCGATTAAATCGCCGTCACGATCAAGAATGGCCGGCCGCCGCGCACTGGTAGCCATGATCAACGAAATCGTATCCGCATGGCCCCCACCCATGGGCACGAACGGCAGGGCGAAGCCGTCGCGCTGTGCCGCCATAACGGCCGCCACCATCGCCTGCCATTGCTCCCGCTCCCGCGTCGAAAAGCCGGACGGCGCGAACACCGCGACCAACGAATAGCGACCGTCATGTTTCTCCCACACGTGCGGTTCGACTGCCTGAAATTTCGGCGTAAGGAGCCGCTTGCGCATCGAGCTCAAAATCCGATCCTGTCAATCCATTTCTTCAGAAGCGGCACCGGACTCCCCTTTCCATAGTCGTCGGCGACGGTCTTTTCATCGTGACCAAGCAACTCGCGTTGCGCTTTCCAGGGGCAACTCGCCGCGCGCAACCGATCCTTAGCTCGATGGCACAGACTGTGGACGACTTTGCGTGGGTCAACGATGCCGCAGTCATCCAAAAATCTATTGAGCTTTCGACACTGCATCCGCTGGGTCTGCATCCTAACTGCCGATGAAATGGGCACCTTTTTCACTTTTCTGGTGTATGCTTTCCATCTTGCCGGGACCGCCGTCATGCTCACGCTCTATCACTGTCACAATGCCCGGTCCTTCCGTCCGCTGTGGACGCTGGAGGAAATGGGCCTGCCCTATGAATTGAAGATGCTGCCGTTCCCGCCGCGGCAATTGGCGCCCGACTACCTCGGCATCAATCCGCTCGGCACCGTGCCGGCGTTTTTCGACGGCGATATGCGGATGACCGAGTCATCGGCGATCTGCGAATATCTCGTCACCCGCTATGGCCCCACGCCATTGGCCGTGGCGCCGACCGAGGCGGATTTCGGCCCCTATCTCAACTGGCTCTATTTCGGCGAAGCGACGCTGACGTTCCCGCAGACCCTGGTGCTGCGCTATTCGCTGCTGGAGCCGCCGGAACGCCGCTCGCCGCAGGTCGCGGCGGATTATTCCCGCTGGTTTCTCTCGCGGCTGCGCGCCGTCGACGCCGTTGTTTCGCGGCAGCCGACGCTTTGTGCCGGACGGTTCACGGTCGCCGATATTTCCGTCGGCTTCGCCTTTACAATCGCCGAAGTCACCGGCCTCGATGCCAAGTTCTCGCCGGCGGTCGCGGCCTATTGGCAATCGCTCAAGCAGCGCGAGGGATTTCAGCGCGCCATGGCCAGACAGGACGCCGCCGCCGCCGAACAAGGCGTCGCCAAAACAGAATTTACGTGACCGCTACCCGCCCTTGACCTCGATCTGCACGTCGACATTGCCGCGGGTGGCGTGCGAATAGGGGCAGATCTTTTCGTGCGCTTCCTTGGCGAGCGCCGCGAGCTCGGCCTGTGGCAGGCTCGGATCGACGACGTGAAGCTTCACCGCAAGCCCGAAGCCGCCGCCGTCGCGCGGGCCGATCGAGACATCGGCGGTGATCGCGGCCTTGGTGGCGTCCTTCTTGTGCTGCTTCGCGACGAAATCGAGCGCACCGCCGAAGCAGGCGGCGTAGCCGGCGGCAAACAATGCTCGGGCGTGGTGGTGTCGGGCTTGCCCGGTCCGCCCATCGCTTTCGGCACCGACAGATCGGCGCTGACCGAGCCGTCGCTCGCTTGCGTGTGGCCGTTGCGGCCGCCGGTCGCGGTCGCCGTGGCGGTGAAGAGCGGTTTGATGCTGTCCATGAGGTTTCTCCCGGGGGTTCAACCAACGATGCGTTGTCAGAGAAACGGCGGTGGGTTGAGATGACAATAGCCGCGATGGGCCTCGGCGAAGAAACTGTCGCCGCAAGGGCCTGTGGTCCAGTAATGTCGTACGTTCATGCGGCACGCTGCGTATTCGCGCGTATGGGGAACGAAGCCGTAGAGCTGGCACGTATCAAGCTCCCGGCTTTCGCCGCGCGTGTGCCGTCGACGGCATCATCGCCGTTGCGACGGCAAAAATCCAAGTGCCGGTTTCAGCGCCGCCTTCATTGAGATTTTCATGGCTCTCACTCCGCCGCTTTGCGCGTTTCGAAGAACCGGTTCTCCGGCCGCGGCAGGCCGAGATTTTCGCGCAGCGTCGCGCCTTCGTATTCGCGGCGGAACAGGCCGCGGCGCTGCAATTCCGGCACCACCTGGTCGACGAACTCGTCGAGCCCGCCGGGCAGATACGGGAACATGATGGTGAAGCCGTCGCTCGCTTCGGTCGCGAGCCATTCCTCCATCTCGTCGGCGATGGTTTTGGGCGTGCCGACCATGGCGAGGCCGGAATAGCCGCCGAGCCGCTGCGCCAGCTGGCGCACGGTCAGATTCTCCCGCGCCGCCATCGCGACCACCCGGTCGCGGGCGCTCTTGCTGGCATTGCTCTCCGGGATCTCGGGCAGCGGCTTGTCCGGATCGAACCGCGAGGCATCGTGGCCGAGCGCGATCGACAGCGAGGCGATGGCGCTGTCGTAATAGACCAGGCTGTCGAGCTTGGCCCGCTTGGCGCGCGCCTCTTCCACAGTGTCGCCGACGACGACAAAGCAGGCCGGCATGATCTTCATGTGGTCGCGCGCCCGGCCGGCCTTGGCCATGCGCCCCTTCACGTCGGCATAGAATTCGCGCCCGGCGGCGATGTCGCTCGGCGGCGTGAACACCGCTTCGGCGGTCTCGGCGGCGAGCTGGCGGCCGGAATCGGAAGCGCCGGCCTGCACGATCACCGGCCAGCCCTGGATCGGCCGGGCGATGTTGAGCGGCCCGCGCACTGAAAGATATTTGCCCTTGTGGTTGAGCACATGCAGCTTGTCGGGATCGAAATAAAGCCCGCGCTCGGCGTCGCGGATGAAGGCGTCGTCGGCCCAGGAATCCCATAGCCCGGTGACGACGTCGTAAAACTCCCGGGCGCGGCGATAGCGCTCGCCATGCTCCATGTGGTCGGTCATACCGAAATTGAGCGCCGCGTCGGGATTGGAGGTGGTGACGATGTTCCAGCCGGCGCGGCCGCCGCTTAGATGATCGAGCGACGCAAACCGCCGCGCCACGTGATAAGGCGCGTCGAACGTGGTCGAGCCGGTGGCGACAAGCCCGAGATGGTCGGTGACCATCGCCAGCGCCGAGAGCAGCGTGAACGGCTCGAACGATGTCACCGTGTGGCTGTGCTTGAGCGCCTCGACCGGCATGTTGAGCACGGCGAGATGGTCGGCCATGAAAAACGCGTCGAACTTCGCCCGCTCTAGCGTCTGCGCGAACCGCTTGATGTGGGCGAAATTGAAATTGGCATCGGGGAACGCGCCGGGATAGCGCCAGGCGCCGGTGTGGATGGTCGTCGGCCGCATGAACGCGCCGAGACGCAGTTGCCGTGAGCCCATGCCGCTTGTCCTCCGCTGCCCGTATGGATTTAATGTCGATCGTGACGATGAAACGTCAAGGGCTGCAGCTGGCAGCGAGGGCATAATGAGCGGCGTACGCTATCTCAATCCGCAGGCCTTGTTCGCCCCGCCCGGCTATAGCCACGTGGTCGAGGTGACCGGTCCCGGCCGCACCGTCTACATCGCCGGACAGGTCGGGATCGACAAGAGCCTCAAGATCGCCGGCGGTCCCGGCGACGCCCGCGCCCAGATCAGGCAGTCGTTCGAAAATCTGAAAGCGGCGCTGGCCGAAGTCGGCGCCACGTTCAACGACGTGGTCAAGGTCACCAACTACCTCGTCGATATCGCGCACTTGAAAGATTTCCGCGAGATCCGCGACAGCTACATCAACACCGCCGCGCCGCCGGCGAGCACGTTGCTGGTCGTTTCCAGACTGGCCATCGACGGCCTGTTGTTCGAGATCGATGCGGTGGCGGTACTGCCGGAACGGTGATACAGGCTTTTGAACGGCCGCGGCCGTTTCGGACAGCGTTGCCGCGGCCAGCGGGGCGCAGCGTGATTGGGAGGCGTGTGTGAAAAAAATCCTTGCCGGAGCAGTTTTGGCGGCGGGTCTGTGGGCATCGGCCGGGATTGCGGCACATGCGGCGGACCTAAAGATCGCGCTGATCTACTCCAAGACCGGCCCGCTCGAAGCCTATGCCAAGCAGACCGAGGCCGGCCTTACGCTCGGCCTCGAATACCTGACCGGCGGCACCATGATGCTCGACGGACGCAAGATCGTGATCCTGGCGAAGGACGATCAGGGCAAGCCGGACGTCGCCAAGTCGCTGCTGGAGCAGGCCTATACCGACGACAACGTCGATCTCGCCATCGGCACCACGTCGTCGGGCGCGACGCTCGCCATGCTGCCGGTCGCCGAGGATGCCAAGAAAATCCTGATCGTCGAGCCCGCGGTGGCGGACTCGATCACCGGCGACAAATGGAACCGCTACATCTTCCGCACTGGCCGCAACTCCACCCAGGACGCGCTCGCCGCCGCGGTCGCGCTCGGCAAGGGCGATGCCTCGATCGGCATGCTGGCACAGGACTACGCCTTCGGCCACGACGGCGTCGCCGCCTTCAAGGCGGCGCTGGAGCAGGCCCACAGCGGCGCCAAGGTGGTGTTCGAGGAATACGCGCCGTTCTTCACCACCGACTTCACCGCCCCGGCGCAGCGGCTGTTCGACGCGCTCAAGGACAAGCCCGGCCGAAAAATCATCGGCATTCTCTGGGCCGGCCCCAGTCCGCTGTCCAAGATCGCCGATCTCAAGCCCGAGCGTTACGGCATCGCGCTGTCGCCGGGCGGCAATATCCTGCCGGCCATGCTGGCCTACAAGCCGTATCCGGGCATGGAAGGCACCATCTACTATTATTACGGCTTCCCGAAGAACCCGATGAACGACTGGCTCGTGGCCGAGCACGAGAAGCGCTTCGGCATGCCGCCCGACTTCTTCACCTGCGGCGGCATGGCGGTGGCGAGCGCGGTGATCACCGCGATCAAAAAGGCCGGCGGCACCGATACCGAGAAGCTGATCGCCGCGATGGAGGGGATGGAGTTCGATACCCCGAAGGGCAAGATGATCTTCCGCAAGGAGGATCACCAGGCGCTGCAGTCGATGTACGTGTTCAAGGTCAAGGCCGACGGCAAGAGCCAGTGGGATCTCCTCGATCTGGTCCGCGAAATCCCGATTTCCGAACTGCCGGTGCCGATCCGCAACAAACGGTGAGATGGCTAGCAATCTGGGGGCAGTCCTCGAAACGCGGGAGCTCAGCATCCGCTTCGGGGGCCATCTCGCCGTCGATGCGGTGAGCTGCGCGTTCTATCCGGGCACGCTGACCGCGATCGTCGGCCCCAACGGCGCCGGCAAGACCACGTATTTCAATCTCATCTCCGGCCAGCTCAAAGCCAGCGCCGGCCGCGTGCTGTTCCACGGCATCGACATCACCGCGCTGCCGCCGTCGCAGCGCGCGCGGCGGGGCCTCGGCCGCGCCTTCCAGCTCACCAATCTGTTTCCCTATCTCAGCGTCCACGAAAACGTCCGGCTGGCGGTGCAAAGCCGGCGCGGCGCCGGGCTCGATCTGCTCCACACCTGGCGGCAGCACACCGAGCTGATCGAGGAGGCCGATGACGTCATCCGTCAGGTCGGGCTCGCCGCGCGCCGCGACGTGCGCGCCGGACTCCTTCCGCACGGCGACCAGCGCAAGCTTGAAGTCGCCATCCTGATCGCGCTCAGGCCGCAGATCTTTCTGTTCGACGAACCGACCGCCGGCATGAGCGTCGACGAGGTGCCGGTTATTCTCGATCTGATCCAGGCCATCAAGGCCGGCGGCGACCGCACCATCCTTCTGGTCGAGCACAAGATGGACGTAGTGCGCTCGTTGGCCGACCGGATCGTCGTGCTGCACAATGGCGAACTCGTCGCTGACGGCGACCCGGCGAGCGTGATCGCGCTGCCGGTGGTGCAGGAAGCCTATCTCGGAGTGGCGAATGTCTGAGCCCGCCGCCGCCGCCGCGCCGCTGCTGACGCTCTCCGGCGTCAACACCCATATCGGGCCGTATCATATCCTCCAGGGCGTCGATCTCGTGGTGCCGCGCGGCACGCTGACCATGCTGCTGGGGCGAAACGGCGCCGGCAAGACCACGACGCTGCGCACCGTCATGGGGCTGTGGCACGCCTCGGCCGGCAACGTGCGCTTTAACGGCGAAGACATCACCGCGTGGGCGACGCCCGACATCGCCCAGGCCGGCATCGCCTATGTGCCGGAGACCATGGGCATCTTCTCCGATCTCACGGTGCGCGAAAATCTCCTGCTGGCGGCCCGCTCCGGGCCGATCGACGAGGCCCGCCTGCGCTGGATCTTCGGCCTGTTCCCGGCGCTGGAGAAATTCTGGTCTCTCGCCGCCGGCGTTCTTTCCGGCGGCCAGAAACAGATGCTGTCGATCGCACGCGCCATCATCGAGCCGCGCAAGCTGTTCCTGATCGACGAACCGACCAAGGGTCTTGCGCCGGCGATCATCGGCAACATCATCGCCGCGTTTGCCGAAATCAAAAAGTGGCCCGACACCACCATCCTGGTGGTCGAGCAGAATTTTCTGTTTGCCAAATCGCTCGGCAATTCCGTCGCCGTGATGGACAACGGCCGGATCATTCATGCCGGCGCCATGGCCGAACTCGCCGATAATCGCGACTTGCAGCACCAGCTCCTCGGCCTGCATCTGGACCAGCACCAATGAAATCGGGCGGCGTCTTATCCCTGCCGCTGCGGCAGCGCGACATCGTGCCGGTGCTCTTGGTGCCGATAGTCGCGCTTGCCGCGCTGCCGCTGGTCGGCTCGTTCTCGAGCTGGGTGACGCTGACGCTCGCCGGCCTCGCCATGGGTATGATCATCTTCATCATCGCCTCGGGCCTGACGCTGGTGTTCGGCTTGATGGACGTGCTCAATTTCGGCCATGGCGCCTTCATCTCGATCGGCGCCTATGCCGCCGCGGCGCTGGCGCCGTCGCTGGCGTTCCTGATGCGGCCGGATTCGCTGCCGTCCAACCTGCTGGCGCTGGCGGTGCTGATCGTGCTTGCCATGGTGGTGACCGGCGCGCTCGGCTACGCCTTCGAGCGCATCATCATCATGCCGGTCTACGGCCAGCATCTGAAACAGATCCTGGTCACCGTCGGCGGCCTGATTGTCGCCGAGCAGCTCATCGTCGCGGTGTTCGGCCCGGTGCAGATCACGCTGCCGCTGCCGACCGCGTTCCGCGGCGCGCTGGTGTTCGGCGACGTCGCCATCGAGCGCTACCGGCTGATCGCGGTGGTCGTCGGCCTCGTCATCTTCGCGCTCATGCTGGTGGTGCTCAACCGCACCCGCATCGGGTTGCTCATCCGCGCCGGCGTCGAGAACGGCGAGATGGTCGAGGCGCTCGGCTATCACATCCGCCGGCTGTTCGTCGGCGTGTTCATGGCCGGCTCGGCGCTGGCCGGCCTCGGCGGCGTGATGTGGGGCTTCTACCGCGAAGCGCTGACGCCCGCGATGGGCATGGACGTGATGGTGCTGGTGTTCATCGTCGTCATCATCGGCGGCCTCGGCTCGGTCGGCGGCTGCTTCATCGGCGCACTGCTGGTGGCGGTGATCGCCAACTACACCGGCTTCCTGGCGCCGAAGCTCGCGCTCGGCTCGAACATCCTGTTGATGGTGCTGATCCTGATCTGGCGCCCGCGCGGGCTTTATCCGGTGGCGAAGCGATGACAGCGTCATCTAAAATCACGGTTTGCCTTAGTCCGTCGGGGGCCCGGCTTTCGCCGCTCGTCCGCTTACCTCTCCCGCGGGCGGGAGAGGTCGCCGCGCGACGGCGCGGCGGGTGAGGGGTTTTGGCCGCCGTTCTGAGTTCCGTTGTTACGCTGCCTCACCCCAACCCTCTCCCGCAAGCGGGAGAGGGAGTGAGAGACCTCTTAGATGAACGCCGTCCGCATTCTTCTTTCGGGCGATCCGCCGCGCGGGCGTGCGCTGACGATCTTGCTGTCGGCGATCTTCCTCGGCCTTGCTTTCGCGCCGGTGCTGTTCCCCGGCACGGCGGAGCTCAATGTCGCCGCCAAGATCTGTTACTTCGTCGTGCTCGCCGCGAGCTACGACCTCCTGCTCGGCTATACCGGCATCGTCTCGTTCGCCCACACCATGTTCTTCGGCATCGGCGGCTATGGCGCGGGGCTCGCGCTCTACAATCTCGGCCCGTCCTGGACCTCGCTGCTGATCGGCACGCTCGCCGCCATCGTGCTCGCCGTCGCGCTGGCGCTGGTCATCGGCCTGTTCTCGCTGCGGGTGCGCGCCATCTTCTTCGCCATGATCACGCTCGCGGTCGCCTCGGCCTTCTCCATCCTCGCCTCGCAACTGAGCTCGCTGACCGGCGGCGAGGACGGCCGCACTTTCCGCCTGCCGGAAGCGTTGCGCCCGGGATTTCATCTCGCCCTCGGCCCGTTCACCGTCAGCGGCCGCATCCTCGCTTATTATCTGATCTTCTTCGCCGCGCTGATCCTGTTTCTGCTGCTGCTGCGCGTGGTCAACTCGCCGTTCGGCCGCGTGCTGCAGGCGATCCGCGACAACGAGTTCCGCGCCGAGGCGATCGGCTATCGCACCGTGATCTACCGCTCGCTCGCGAGCTGCCTCGCCGCCGCCGCCGCGGCGCTGGCCGGCGTGCTCTCGGCGCTGTGGCTGCGCTACACCGGGCCGGCGGTGACGCTGTCCTTCGACATCATGCTCGATATTCTCTTGATGGTCGTGATCGGCGGCATGGGCACGCTCTACGGCGCCGTGCTCGGCGCAGCCATCTTCGTGCTTGCCGAAACCTACCTGCAGAGCCTGATGGCGATGGTGAGCCACATGACCGCGGGCCTCCCGCTCCTGCCGCTGATCGTCGACCCCGACCGCTGGCTCCTCTGGCTCGGCGTCCTGTTCGTGCTCAGCGTCTATTTCTTCCCGTTCGGGATTGCGGGGAGGTTGATGCGGAAGTGATAATCGGTAGGGTGGGCAAAGGCGCGAACGCGCCGTGCCCACGCTGGCGATGTAAGCACAGTACCGAGCGAACGCTGAAACGCAGACGTCGGCACGCTCCGCGTTGCCTACCCTACGCTGCTACTTCTTCCCGTTTGGGATCGCCGGCGGGCTGATGCGGAAGTGACAGGTACGGTTGCGTTTACTACGGCATTGCCGTAGTATCCTCCGGCGATGCACACGGTCGTCGAGACGCCGCCCTATCTTGCCGATGCGGAGCGACTGCTTAACGCGGAAGAGCGCGCCACGATTGTCGACACCGTATCCGCCGAGCCGCGATGCGGCGTCATAATTCCTGGGACAGGTGGAGTTCGCAAGCTGCGTATCGCCGCAAGCGGACGCGGAAAGCGTGGCGGCGCCCGTGTCGTCTACCTGTACGGTGGCGTGGATGTGCCGGTATTTCTGCTCGCGATCTTTGCCAAAAACGAGAAATCGGATTTGTCCCAGGCAGAGCGCAACAATCTTGCAAAAGTGACGAGTGAACTGATGCGAAGCTATCGGAGTGGACGATGAGCAAACGCGCATTCGACAAGATCAAAGCCGGTCTGGACGGCGCCAAAGCCTACCTGGACGGTACGGCGGACACGCGAAAATACCGGGTTTATGTTCCCGAAAGCATCGATGTCCGGAAAATCCGCACCCGGCTTGGACTTTCCCAGGAGGCTTTCGCCAAAACCTACGGCTTCACGGTTTCTGCGGTACGCGATTGGGAGCAGGGGCGCCGCCGGCCCGAGCGTAGCGCGCGCATTCTGCTGAAAATCGTGGACAAAGAGCCGGAAGCGGTGACACGAGCGCTGGCGGGATAACTTATGCCGCGCAATTCGCTGCGCGAATCGCCCCCGATTCCGAGCGGGGACGTTTCCCGCCGTAGGTAAATTGAGCCCGGTTTGAGTGCAACGAAACCCGGGGCAAGTCTTCCGGTCAAATCCCGGATTTCGCTGCCGCTCAATCCGGGCTATTCGCTGCTCGCTAGGTGATTTCATCCGGATGTGACGATTGCCAGAGCAGCTCTCGCGTTTCCTGATAAAGCGGGCGAAGTATGTTCATTTGTGCGATGAGCTTGTCTCTTTCATCTATTGTGTAGCGCACGTTTTCCGGCAGGTTTATGTTGGCCCTTACGGCGTCGACAAAATCATTTGCCGCTTTCGCCGCCTCCTCAAATTTTGTTCGTTCGGTCCGCGACATCAAATCCATCCAGCCTTCCTTGCGCCTGTTGAATGCCTCAATATCGTCGTCCAGCAGATGCGCATCACCGTCTAAGAATCTGAAGTTGCGATTGTACGCAAAGTGAACATAGAACCGCAACGCACCCGCCGCAGCGCGCCGGATTTGGTTGCGCCGGTCGCGGCGGTCGATCACCCGTTCGAGCAGCGCGATGGCGATAAAGGTGATCAGGATTTCCGAGGCGAAGTGCGGCGAGTATTCGCGATAGATGCTCGCCCATGAGTCTCGTTCGGCGTGCTTGGACGCAAGGTCTACAGCGAGGATGATGCCGCCGACCACGAGGAACGCATATAAAATCCAGGTCCCCATTTCACGACGAAGCGCATAGACGTTGACGGCGACAACCGACGCGACGGCGAGCACCCCGAACGCCTGCCACACAAGAGGGAGAATC